>CAWAJF010000005.1:0-560904 GCA_963782345.1 uncultured Solirubrobacterales bacterium
GGACGGGTGCACAACGTCGGAGCATGAGCGCAGGGAATGCGAACATGCTGTCGTTGCCTCAACCTCTTGAGCAACCCTGTCTCTGACCGTGCGCGGCTACGTGGCGCCGACAGACCATGGCTGGTACCAGTTCCTTAGAGCTAGACCGGAGCTGCGGGAGGTTAACTTTTGGCGACCAAGCCAGAGTAGGTTTGCGGCGCTCGCCACCGGGGAGCTGTTCTTTTTCAAGCTGAAGGCGCCCCACAACGCGATCGGCGGGTTCGGTCTGTTTACTCGTGCGGCGGTGCTTCCCGTGTGGGAGGCCTGGGATGTCTTCGGCACGGCCAACGGGGTCGCTGACATGACGGAATTGGTCGATCGTCTCAGCCGGCTGACCGGAGGCGCGACGCGGGTAACCGTTGATGACTGGATCGGATGCCTCGCGATCAACGAACCGATCTTTTTTCCGCCAGACGCTTGGGTCCCCATTCCGATGGACTGGAACCGGCAGATCGTGTCCGGCAAGGGATATGACCTGGGCCAAGGGGAGGGCCGACGGCTATATGAGGGATGTCTCGAGCGAGCATCTGCCCTGAGTGCCGCCGAGGACTGGACGAAGGAGGCGCTGCATGAGAGTCGACGGGGTGCACCGCAGACGATTCGTCCCCGATTGGGTCAGGCCAGCTTTCGCCTTGCGGTGCTGGAGGCTTATGACAAGCGCTGTGCCGTCACGGGTGAGCGGTCACTACCTGTTGTCGAGGCCTCGCACATTCGGCCGTTCGCAGCAGGCGGGCCGCACGAAGTCTCGAACGGCCTGCCCCTCAGACGGGACATTCACCGGCTGTTCGACCTCGGATTTGTGACGGTCCGATCAGATCTGACCTTCACCGTGAGCGGATCGCTGCGTCGTGACTGGAAGAACGGCCGCGCCTATTACGGGCTCCAGGGGCGCGGGATCGGCGTCCCGGCGGACGAAGCCGCTCGACCAGATCCCGAGCACCTGAAGTGGCATCAGGACGAGATATTCCGCAGTTGACGCAAGGCCGTCGCGAGGACCTCATTCTCTTGTCATTTCACCGGGCGGAAACAGCGACGGCGGCAGCTCACGCCGCGGTTTGCTCGAACTCTCCGAAGCGCAGGGCCAGACGCTCCGGATCTGGTTGATCCTCGGGCCGTCTGGGGCACAGAATCGCGGCTCCGTGAAAGCTCTGGATTCCTTCGCCGAGCATTGGTCCATCCTCTTCGGCGAGCAAGCGGGCCCCGATATGCACCTCGCCTCCAGGGTCAATGCCGAGCAGGTTCCGGTCGTATGCGAGGTGATGGATGGCACAAAGGGCGATGCCATTGACCACAGCGGCGATTCCGGCAGGCTCGGTATCCCGAACGATGTGCGATGCCTCGAGTAGCTCAGGTTCTCGAAGGGAGCACACGGCGCAGCGATCGCGGTAGGCACGCATCACCTCCCGGCGGAACTGGGCTTGGTGGTATCGGCGTGCTACCTGAGCAAGCTTGTACCGACGAGTATCCACTGGCGTCTGCAGTCCGTCCCCGGTTGTGTCCCTCACTGGTAATCCGACCTCCAGCAGAACCATTCGTGAGCCCGGGTCATCCTCTGTGACGAAGGCAGGCCAAACGACCTGGTACTGGCCTGGGTCGATGCCCAAGAAATAGATCAGCGGTGCCTGAATCTCGAATGCCGATCTGAGCGCTCGGTTGTCGGGTTGGTCGACTGATCCGGCGCGGTAGTGGTAGATGATGGAGCGGGCATCGGGATCTAGCACGTCGTCGTACGGCCCCTTCGCCGACGTTGTCAGGGTCAATGCGGCAGGACCGATTTGCTCTTTTGCACGATGGATTCCCTTGTAGAACGAGCCAAATGAGATCCGCCGACCCTGGAACTCGAATCCCTCTCTCAGCACGTGCAGCGGGACGATGTCGTCGAAGGCATTCGTAAGGACGCGCGCCTTTTCGAGTGCCGCAAGCCGAAGAGCGTGATCCGGGTCGGCGGGCGGCATTCCTGGATCCTCCCCGAGGAGGGGGCACAGCGCAAGCCCTTAGCGTCGCAGGCGGGGGAAAAGAGGCTCGAAGTTGGCACGCCCTCCGCGCTTAGACTTCATGCCCTCAACCGTGCGCCGTGGCGCCCGAGCCTCGGCTTCACCCAGAACGACGTCACGCTCGCTTCCTGCACGAAACGCGCATCTCCGTGAGGGAGAGGAAGGCCGACTGTTAATCGGTCGAACCTCAGCCCGGGTCGTTGCCGCGGTGGACGGGGACACCCTCAAGGTGGATCTGAAGAACGGCGGGGAGTGGGACGTCCGCCTGATCGGCATCGACACGCCCGAGACCGTCCGGCCGAACACCCCGGTGCAGTGCGGCGGCCCGCAGGCCTCGACGAGCATGCACGGGCTCGCCGATGGCCGGCACGTGACGCTGGTCAGCGATCCGACCCAGGACCGGGTCGACCGGTACGGGCGCCTGCTGGACTACGTGTTCCGCGGGCACGAGAACCTGGGCAAGGTTCAGCTGCGCAGGGGCTGGGCGGAGGTCTACGTCTACCAGCACAATCCGTTCGAGAAGGTGCATCCGTTCAAGCATGCGGAGCATCGGGCCGAGCATGCGGACCGGGGCGTCTGGAAGGACTGCGGGGGAGACTTCCATACCCCGCAGTAGGGGCCGAGCGGAACTCGGGCACTAGACGAGGTCCAGCACGAGTGCGAGGGCCTGGTCGACTGCACCGATCTCCCGTGCCGACAGGCGCCCGGCGAGCTTGTCTAGCCGCTCGATGTCGAGGGCCCGCAGCTGTTCGACCATGACCCGCGTCGGTTGCCCTTCGATCTCGATCTCCGGCCGAAACGTCGCCGCTGCGGCCGAGGTCGAGGTCGGTGCGACGATCGCAGTTGAGAGCCCCAGCAGCTCCTCCGCTTGAACGATCACCCCGTAGCGGGCGCCGGCCTGCTCGCGACCCTTGCCGCGCGGAAACCTGATCCGGTAGATCTCCCCTCGGGTCACGCCGGCCAGTCGGCCGACACAGCATCCATGTCGGTCATCAGTGCGCGACGCTCCTCGCTGTCGTCGGGGTCCTCGGCGAGTCGCGCTATCTCATCGGCCAAAGCTGAGCGCCGGGTGCGCAGCCTGCCGGCCTCGACCAGGGCCTCGCGCACGGCCTCAGATTCGTTTCGACCTTCGCGCATGAGCACATCGAGCGCCTGCTCGGAGGCTTCGTCCAAACGCGCGCGCACGGTCCGAGACCCCATGGAAGCATTGTAGCACAACCTGTGCTACGCCCGGCTCCCCTAGAAGACCGCAGTGGCGGCGTCGCGGAGATCCTCAAGGGAGGTCTCGTCGCGCGCGGGGCAGAGCGAGGCGTAGCTGCACCACCGGCACCGCATCGGATCGGGGCGGGCCTCGAAGACCTCATCGCTCGAGACGCGGTCGGTCAGCTCGACGAGCTCGGACTCAATCGCGGCGAGGTCATCGCCATCGGGGCTCCAGGTCCGCTCGATGCCCTCGGTGACGTAGACGAAGCGGACCTTCACCACGGGTTCGTGCAGAGTCCGTGTCGCGGCCAGGGCGTAGAGTCGCGCGCTGATCAGGCCGGCGAGGCCTTCGTCGTCGATCCGGCAGCGGCCGGTCTTGTAGTCGATCACCTCGATTCCCGGCCGGTCTCCGACGGAGCGGTCCACCCGGTCGGTCCTGCCGCAGACGACGCGGCCATTCGGCAGGCGCGCCTGGATCCAGTCCTCGACGAGGAGCGGTCGGATTCCGAGGTCGTAGCGGGCCGCGTAGTCGCTCAACGAGCGCAGCGTTCGCAGTCCCCATTCGCGCTCCTCGTCCTCGGTGAGAAAGGCCTGGTCGCGGTCCGGGATCCGGGCCCAGTGGTGGCGGAGTGCCTGGCGCAGGGCCGACTCGTTGCGCTCCTCGACCGGAAGCCGGTAGAGGAAGGCGAGGGCCTCGTGTACGGCGTTTCCGACCACGAGGTGGGGTGATTGCGCTTCCTCCACCTCCGGCCGCAGCAGATAGGCGAACTCGAACTGCTTCGGGCACTCCTCGTACATGCCGAGGGCGCTGGGGCTGAACTTGCGTGGAAGGCTGGCGGTCGGGATCGTGGGCATCGGTAGTTGAGTCGGGGGAAGTGACCGAACCTGACGCAGAGGGGAGAGCAAGCTCTCCTCTCGTCTCAACCGTCCGTGGATCCGGTTTCGACGTTGGCGAGCTATGCAGCGGTGGGAGCGCTGTTCGCGGCGGCCCTCGCGATCCTCCTGGGCCGAGAGGAGGACGGCGTCATCTGGATGATGCGAGGGACTGTCGCGGGAGGCGTGGCGGGGGCGATGGCCCTGCTGGTGCGGGAGTTATCCTGAGGTTCGTGAGTCGTGAGAGCGCGCGCTTTTTTGCGGTGGCGATTCCGGTTGCTCTGGTCGGCACGCTGATTGCGACCTGGCTCGGTTGGGGAGAGACGGCGGTGTTCTTCGCCGGGATGGCTCCCGTGGCCATCGTGATGGCGATCTTCATGCTGCGGGAGCCGAGGGATTCGGCCGGCGACGCACGGATCTCGCCGCGGCAGCGCGCCTGACGCTCAGGTCACCGCCGGGCCGAGGTCAGAGCCGCTTCAGCTTCTTGAGCGTTTCCCAGACCTCGTGGTAGACGTGCTCGCGCTCCGAGCCCTGTCTGTCGTAGACCGCATTCTTGAAGTTGTCGTAGTCGATCTCGCCGGCGAGTTGCGCCGCGGCCTCGCGCCATTGATCCCGCGTCACGAAGGCGCGGTAGCCGTAGTCATGTTCGGGCGGCGGCGTCTCGTAGATCTGGAGATCGGGGATCTGCCGTTTCAGCGCCTCCAGTGTCGCACCGGACTAACGACCGCGAAGGGGTCGGTTCCGGTTCGAGTCCGGCGCCCTCCGCGCCTAGACTTGATGACCTCAACCGTGCGCCGGGGCTTCGGTCCCGGCTTCACCCCGAACGGCCCGCTTCGGCGGGTCGTTCGCTGTTTGGGGGATCAGATCACCGCATGAAGTCGATGCCCCATCGCTGCTCCCGACGAGTTGAAGAGCTTGCAGAGGCGGGCGTGGCAGTCGGGTTCGTGGCGCCAGCGCTCGTAGTGCTCGCGGATCAGGTGGGCCGGCATGGTGAAGGCCGCGGCGAAGGCGTTGGCCTCGCGCTCGATCTCTGAGGCGCGGTCGTGCTCAGAATCGTCTTCCTCCTCGTCCACCTCGGCGTGGCGGCAGAACAGCGATTGCTGGCCGGGCGCGCGGTGCATGACCCAATGGCCGAGCTCGTGCCCGATCGTGAAGCGGCGGCGGCCTGGCCACTGGCGCGCTTCCTCGGCATTGACCCAGATCTCGCCCGGGCCGGCGAGGAGTAGTCCGGAGAGCGACTGTCCCTCGCGGAGCTCCGGTGCTCCTGGTGCCGAGCCCATGTCATCGACCTCGCGGATCAACAGGCCGAAGCACGAGTCGGCGATCGTGTCCACCGGGACCGGGAGCCGCTCGCCGTTCCAGATCCACTCCGGGATCTCGGCAAGGACACTCTCAGCCTGAAGCTCGGCCTCCTCCACGTCGGGCAACGCTAACCGCCAGCGACGGCGCCGTCCACCCGTCTAGCCACCGGTGAAGAGCCGGTCGACCTCATCGGGCTCGTCGGGCTCGGTTCGTGATTCCTCGGATGCGGTATCTGCAATCTCTTCGCCAGCGCCCGGGGCATAGGCGGGGGGCGCTGGGCGGGCGGTCCTTGCAAATGCCGGCCCGGCCTCCTCGGCGGCCCCGCGAGATGCGGCCTCGCGAAGCGAGTCGCCGGTGGTCCCGAGCAGGCTCGCGAGGGCGTTCCAGACCTTTGCCGAGACGCCCTCGGCCGGCAGCAGCCCGCGCTCCAGGCGGTGGTAGTAGGAAGCGACCTTCTCCCGGGCCGCGGATACGCCGAGGGAGTCGGCCAGCTTCGTGACCAGGTCCTCGCGGGTGATCTCGCCTTCGTTTCTCAGCCGGACCAACTCGCCCGGAAGCTCGCCGGCCGCAGACCATTGATCCGCGACCCGTTGCACCGCGCGATCCGCGGCGGAGCCCTCGAACGCCTCCGGGTTCCACTCCTGCGGCCGAGCGGCGTGCTCGAGGTAGCCCTCGATCAGCACGGACAGCTTCTGTCGGTCCTTGGCCTCGAGCCCCTCCATGAGGTCGGTCGGATCCTCCGACCCGCCCGCCTCGAAGCGCTCTATGTAGTCCCGAAGTAGTCGGTCGACGTCAGTCATCATCATCGGGAGGCTGAGGGTCGTCGGCCTCGCGCAGCAACTCATCAAGCCTCTTATCGAAGCGGCTGTTGATCTGGTTGACATTCTGCTCTGTCATGGGGTCGGGTAATTGACCCTTGAAATGACGATTGACCTGTTCCGCCACCTGCTTGTGCGGAAGGTCATAGAACCGGACCATGCAGATGACGAGCTTGTGCGAGTCGTTCAGCTCATCGAAGGCCTGGTTCCAGACACTCGCATCGTCGATCGCGGTGGTCGGATCGGTGGAGCGGCGTGAGTCGGTCGTGTCCCGCTCCGTCTCGCCCTCCCCCCAGTCGATGTCGAGGGGCTCCTCGCTGACTCGCTTCTTGTCGAGGTAGTCCGCGATCCGCCGGCGGGCGATGACGAAGACGAGCGCGCGGAACTCGCCGATCGTGCTGCCCTTGAAGTTGCCCACGGCGGCGACCGCGTCGACGATGGTCACCTCGGTCAGCTCATCGACGACCAGCGGCCCCTTGCTGCCGAGCCGGTTGAGGATGAACGCCCGCAGCTTCTTCTCGTAGGACCAGGCAAGGATTCGGGCGCCCCGGGTGGCGGCCTCGATCCGGTTCGCCCGCCGCGCCTCGACGATGTAGGCAAGCAGGCGCTCCTCGTCCTCTCTGGCGAGTCGGTCGAGCTCGGGGTCGCTCCGTTGCCGGAAGTTCAAGTCCTTCTCCTCCTCAAGGTGCCGCGCCGGCCGAGATGGATCGCCGGACAGCCGACGAAAAGTACAGGCCGTGTCAGACGGAACGTTCGGACCCGACCAATCCCCGCATGGGAGCTCCGAACGGAAACGGCAACGCCACCATCGACGCCTGGCTCAGCCGCTACGCCGAGACCAAGGCCGGGCACGCCGCCGCGGGCTGGGGCGCCCTGCTCGGCGCCCGGCGCTGCGAGGCCCAGGGAGAGGATGAGGAGGCTTCCCGCTGCCGCGAGCGGGCGGTCGAGTTCTGGGAGAAGGCGCTCGCCGATGGGGAGCAGATCACTCGCATCAACGGTGCCGCCGACCAGCTGATCCTGGCCGAGACCCTGCGACGGCTCGGCCGCTTCCAGGAGGCGCGCGACTGCTGCCACCGCGGCCTCTCCGGCCGCCCGGCGGATCCGATCCGGTCCGTGCTCGAATTCGAGATCGAGCTCCTCGGCGCAGACGACAGCAGGCCGCACGCCGTCGCCGAGGTGCTCAACCGAGGGCTCTGAGTGCCGGGGCCGCCGCTATTCGCCGGCAGCATCCTCGGCCTGCGCAGCTGGAGCGTCCGGATCGCGCGCGACGGCCAGCTTCGACTCTGCGCCTCCTACGGCGACTCCCTCTGGGAATCGGGAGGCAGATGGACCGAGGCAAAGTGCCTTTCCGGCACCCATCGCCGACGCGACCCGGTGCCGGGCCAGGCCTGCTCGTGCGGGCTGTACGCCCTTCATCCCCATCTCGAACAGGCCCGGGAGCACGAGAGCGCCTTCTGGGAAGAGATGGATGGGTCGAGCCCGGAGCCGGAGGAGCTGCTGGAGCTCGGTGAGATCAGCGGCCTGGTGGAAGCATGCGGCCGGATCGAGGTGCACGAGTCGGGTTTCCGCGCGGAGCGTGCGCGGCCGGCCGTCCTCCTCGTCGGCAGGAGCTGGTCGGCCCTCCGCCGTCGAGGTGTCGAGCAGGTGGCCCGCCTGCACGGCGCGCAGGTGCTCGAGATCGGGTGCGCGGAGGAGCTGGTCGAATACTGCGAGCGCCGTGGCGGGGCCCTCGATCCGGGATCGGTCGCCGAGCTGCTCGAGCCCGTCGGTGGGGTCGCCAGCTCCCATGAGGAGAGCCCAACCGGCTGGACGCCCCCCGCCTCGCCTCCGGCAGAGGACGAGAGCCGCCTGCTGTCGGCCCTTCATACGTTGGGCAATGCCCTCCTCTACGGCTTCGTCGGCCTGCTCGCGCTGCTCTGGTACGGGTTCTGGGCGGCGGTCGTGGTCGGTGTGGCCGGGGCCATCTTCTTCGGCTGGGGTGATGAGAAGCCCTGGAGGGCGCCGGCGAGGGTGGATCGGGTGATCGCCGACCGCTCGAAATGCCGGGTCGACGCGGTCGTGCGAGCGAGACGGTCGATTCAGGAGCTCCACCTGCGGATCGTGGCCATCAGCCACTCCGGCAAGGATCTCGCTCGCACGACGCGAGCAGTCGGTGCGGTGCCGAAGGGCCGATCGAGTGTTCACGTCGCGTGGATGAGGCGCCGGCTCTGCGACTGGCCCGCGCCGCTGCTGATCCGTGTGCGCGCGGTGTACGGACCACTGAAGGCGGGCCACGTCGCTCAGACCATCTCCAGGCCGACAAGCGGCGTCAGGAAGCCGGGCGTGCCGGCGACCAAATCAAGGTCATGACCCTCCCCGGCCCATCCCGGACGATCATCGTCGAGCCGATCGAGCAACCCGAGCCCGCGCCGGCGCAGCCGGCGCGGTGAGCCGGCGCCCTCGGAGCCGGTCCCCGAGCCGGCTGAGGATCCGACGCCGGAGCCCGAACCGGAGAAGGAGCCGGCCAGGAGCGGGTCTTGAGGGACGCGCCGTTCTTCGCCGGGAGGATCGAGGGGGTCAGGGCGTGGAGCCTCTCCGACGATCTCGAGCTTCGTGGGCGCGGCATCGGCTCATCCGAGGTCTGGGCCGCCGACGGCGCGCCGACACAGGCGGTCTGTCTGGACCGCAACCATCGGGCGCCGCGATCGGGCTGCGAGTGCGGGCTCTATGCCCTTCACCCACAGGCACGGATCTCGGAATGGGTCGAGTCGTTCATGAGCGAGGGCGTCGTCGGCGTGGTCCAGGCCTGGGGGCGGATCGAGCTGCACGAGGTCGGGTTCCGTGCTGAGTTCGCCCGGCCGAAGCTCCTCTTCGAGCCGGCCAGGCACCTGATCAGCACGAAGGCGCTCACCGGCATCCATGCCGTCGCTGACCGATACGGGGTGCCCGTCGTCCCGCTCCCACGCCCCGAGCATGCAGGCGAGTGGTGTCGGACCAGGGAGATCGGCCTTGCGTCGGAGGTCGTCGAGCAGACCCTGCTCCGGGGCGTGCGCCTCGCGCTTCGACGGACCTCTCGCGTCAGCCGCGACCGCAGGTGGTTGAGGGTGGGGGTGTGGCCGCAGGTCGCGGGTTCGCCCTCATGCTCGCCCGAAGAGGCGTACACGCGCGTGCACGAGCTTCCCGGGGTTCGGATCTGCACGGTGCGCGTTCGCGGACCGGAGGCGATCGCCGCGTTCGAGAGCGAGGAGTTCGATCCCGGTAGGCGACTGCAACTGGTGCGCAAGGCCACCTGGGACTACGAGGCGGTGGAGGTGCGCTCGGAATCCGGTCGGATCCGCCTCGGCTCCCTGGCCTGGCCGACCGCGCGGGTGATCGGCCCGCGTCTCGCGGCGGGCCGGATCGCAGAGGTCAGGTCGCTGACCCGAAGCATCGGCCTGCGTGACCGCGCCAAGCGCACCGGGTTCCTGACGATCCTGATTGCTCCGGATCTCCCGATCGAGGTGGAACCAGAACCGGAGCAGACGTTGAGGCTGGACGGGTGCGACTGGACCGAATCCGAACCGAGGGTCGAGCCGTGACCGACCGCCCGAGGCGGCCGCTCTACCTGAGCCACGATGCCCACTACGACTTTCTGAGCGCGCTCGAAGCGGGCCGGGTGGACGACGGACAGGCGCCCGATCAGTGGCGGGAGGTGGGCGAGAGCTTCCACTTTCTGCTGGACCGGCCGGGTGGGCGGGTCGTCGGCCTCCGCATCGACGATTTCTCCGAGTGGCTGCCCTCGGACGAGGAGGAGCGCGTGATCCTCGAGGCGGGCCGCTACGACGCTCCATTGCTCGCGCTGCGGGGCGCCGGCGCTCTTCGCATCGCACGTGAGGCCGCGAAGTTCTTCGACGGCGAGAACTCGATCAACCGCGACTTCTTCGACCGCGCGACCGAGTCCGGGGCGAACGAGGAATACGAGCAGGAGCTCTTCTGGTGGCGCTGCTGTCTTCAGTCCGGGGATCCGATGGCTCACTTCGGGCTCGGCTACACGCTCAGCGACCTCGGGCGCTTCAGGGAGGCGCTGCCACACCTGCGCCACTACACGCGCATCGCGGCGCACGGTCCCTGGAGCTGGGTCTGGCTCGCCAGGTGTCAATCCGGCCTCGGGCACTTCGACGAGGCACGGGCCTCGTACCGGAAGGCGATCGCGCTCAGCGAGGCGGGCGCCGACGAGACGGATGCTCCGATGCTGCTCGCCGAGCTCGAGTCCTTCTGACGCACGCGTCAGGAACCGTCCTGGTCGGCGACCCATTGGCTATGAGAGAGACCGCCAGGCTCCAGCTTTCGCCACACTGCGTGGGCCGCTTTCACGAGCGCTTCCGTCCGGCACTCGACATCGTTCGGGCCCGCCAGGAGCTCGAGATGCTGATCCAGCAGGGCGAGCTGGCCGAGAGCCCCCCGGAGTGGATGGCGCAGACGATGCGCCAGGAGGCGGACGCCTACCTGATCGTGGGCAAGGATCTGGTCCTGCCCCTGGTCTCGATGGGCCCCGCAGGCGAACGGCTGCTCGCCAAGACGTGCATCCCGCGGGGAGGCATCTCCGAAAAGGCACGCCGGCGACGGAATGAGCGTCGCCGTCGTGCTCGCGCTTTGCGTCGAGCGCGACGTGGTCGATGAACGGAGACCAGGCACTAGGTTTGGCCGCATGATCGCGCTGTTCATCATCCTCGTGCTCCTGCTCATCCTCATCCCGATCATCGTTGCCGCGTTCTTCATGATCGGAGTCGTCTGGATCGCCACCGCGCTCATCGTCGCTTTCCTCAAGTTCCTTACCTCGATCCGGGTGGAGCGGAGATGAGCGAGGCGCTCTTACGCGTCTGGCTCGATGACGATCTGGTCGACCGGCGAGCGCCTGAGCGTTGGGTCCACGTCACCACGGCCTGGGAAGCGATGAGGCTGCTGAACGCCGGTCGGGTCGTCGAGCTCTCGCTGGACCATGATCTCTCCGATGACGAGCGCTTCGGGCGTGGGGTGGACGTGGTCGACTTCATCGCCGAGCAGCAGGAGGTCCACGGCCGCGATCTCTGGCCGCGCGACGGGATCAGTCTCCACACGGGGAACCCGGTCGGCCGTGACGCGATGGCGCGGACGATCCGCAGATATGCGGAGAAGGCGGGTCTCGCCGTCAGCGAGTCCTGGGAGGGCGGCCAGCCCAAGTTCACGTTCGACCGCTGACGTCTTGACAATTCCGCGCGACCCCGTAGGGTCGACGCGTCCATCAAGAGCGGCTGAGGGGTCCGGCCCTGTGAAGCCGCAGCAACCGACTGAGACCTCCGGGTCGAGGCACGGTGCTACTGCCGGGATCGATGGAGGTGAAGCAGTGACTTTCTCTGATCCGTACCGCACGATCATCGTCGAGCCCGTGGTGGAGCCGATCAAGACTCCGCGACGGAAGAAGGTGGCACCCCAGCGGCAGCCCGTGGAGCGCCCCGCAAAGGTGCCGGCCCCCACCAAGACGGCAGGGGCGCGCCGATGAAGGCGCCGCCCCGGTCGCGCACGAACGAGGACCCAGTCGGTCCGACGGTGCTGGTGAGCGAGCGCCTCTTCGGTGTTCGAAGCTGGCAGCTCGCGGTGGACCACGATGGCGTCTTCCGCCTTCGCGGCTTCTACGAGTCCGCTCGCTGGAAGAAGGACGGCAAGACGACGTGGGCACGCTGCCAATTGGGCGTCCAGAAGAACAGACACAAAGCTCCCGACGGGCGATGCTCATGCGGCCTCTACGCGCTCCACCCGTGGAATGCGGATCATTGCGACTACATTCGCCGACCGGCATCAAGTGGGGCGCTCACCGTCGTCGGACTGGTCGAGGCTTGGGGCCAGGTGCAGCTCCATATGGAGGGGTTTCGAGCCCAGTACGCGCGACCGAAGGAAATCGCACTGATTGGTGTTGATGCCACCTCACCCTACGGCCGCATCGTCCGGGAACTTGCGAGCGACCATCGGGCGGAACTTATGATCGTGGCGGATGTAGCCGAGCTGAAGAAGGCCTGTCGGCAGCGCGGTCTCGGGCTGACGAGGGCGACCGTCGCCTCGCTGTTGAGGGCCGAAGGTGTCTGAGCTCGCCGAGCTGACTGCGGCGCTTGTCTCGATCGACTCGGTCAATCCGGATCTCGTTCCAGGCGGCGCCGGGGAGCATCGGATCGCCCAGGTTGTCGCTGACTGGCTGGACCGGAGGGGCCTGGGGGTGCAGGTACAGCGCACCAGTGCCGGTCGGCCCAACGTCATCGGGCAGGCCAGTCCGGCAAACGGCGGCCCTACTCTCCTGTTCCTCGGGCACTCGGACACGGTCGGGGTCGAGGGGGTAAAGGATCCCTTTGGGGCCCGTCTCGAGGGTGGACGACTCCACGGACGGGGTGCCTACGACATGAAATCCGGCCTCGCGGCGGCGATGTGTGCCGCAGCCGAGACGGCGGACCTGGACCTCGGGGTCGTGATCGCCGCCGTCTGCGACGAGGAGGCAGGCGGCACGGGAACGAGAGCATTACTCGAGCTAATTGACCCCCCCGACGCCGCGATCGTCGTCGAGCCCACCGACCTCAATGTCGCGATCGCGCACAAGGGGTTCGTTGGGTTTGAGATCGAGACCTCCGGGGTTGCCGCACATGGGTCGCGGCCCGATCTGGGGGTTGACGCGATCCTTGCCATGGGCCCGTTGATCGCCGGTTTGGAGGATCTGGGCCACGAGCTTCAACAGGGGGAGGCTCATCCTCTGCTTGGATCGGCCTCACTTCACGCGTCGTTGATCGAGGGTGGCCAGGAAGCCTCCAGCTATCCCGCGCGTTGCCTGCTCACAGGCGAATGTCGGACGCTCCCCGGAAGGGGCTCGGAGGCTGGGCTCGAGGAGGTGGTCCGCCGTAGCTCCGTGAACGCCGAGCTGCGCATCACTCATCGAGGTGATCCCTTTGAGACGCGTGAGGACGCGGACGTCGTACAAGTGGTTCGCCGGCACTCTGGGGGCGAGATCGTGGGTCTCGGGTTCTGGGCCGACTCCGCTCGGCTGGGAGCGCGTCGGATCCCCACGGTGCTCTTCGGGCCGAAGGGCGGTGGAGCTCACGCGGCAACCGAATGGGTGGACCTTGAGTCGGTCCATCGCGTCCGCGACGTGCTCGTCCGAACGGCCCAAGACATCTGCCAAATGGGTGGTCTCCTGCCTACTTCAGCTGCTTAGGGCAGCGGCGTCTCCCAGCCGTCCGGGAAGAGCTCCTTCGCGTCATCGTCTGAGACCGAGCCCGGGATGATCACGTCGTCGCCCTGCTGCCACTGGGCCGGGGTCGCGACCTTCTTGTTCGCCGTGAGCTGGAGCGAGTCGATCACTCGCAGCACCTCGTTGCGGTTGCGGCCGGTGGTCCAGAAGGCGGCTTGTGGAGCTGGTCCTTCCGGTGCGCCACCGAGGGCCATTGGGGTGGGTGCCCCGGGCCCTCGATGCGCTGCCGGGATCAGACCTTGGTCTCGACCTTGTCGCTCTTCTCGCCGACGCTCTCCTTGACGTCCTCGGTGACGTTCTTGACGCCCTTCTTCACGTCCTCGGTGACGTCCTTGGCGCTCTCCTTGACGTCCTCGGCCCTACCCCCGACATGCGCGCGGACATCGTCCAGCGCCTCACGGGCGCGGCTGATCGCGGAGTCGATCTTGCCCCGCAGCTCCTCCTGCGCCAGCTGACTCGCCTTCTTCAGCTCGTCGAGCGCTGCTTCGAGGTGCTCCGTTGCCGTCTTTTCGACCTCGTCCGTCTTCTCGTGATTGCGTCCTAGCATCTGTGATTCCTTTCGTTGAAGGGGAAAGTCGTCTGATTCCCTCGGCTAGGCGAGTGCCTTGACCGCCGTGGCGGTGTCGCCGTAGAACTCCGCGTGCTCGATCTTGCCGTCGTCGACCCGGTAGAGCCAGATCGAGTCGCCGGTGAGCTCGTTGCCGCTCTTCGTCGTGCCCACGCCCTTGACCGTGACCACCACGTGGCCGCCATCGGCCTCGAGGAACTCCTGCGGCTCCGGATTGACCTCGTCGAAGTTGGAGACGAACTTGCCGATCATCTCCTTGAAGCCCTCCGGGCCGGTGTAGGTGCCGCCCCAGGGCAGGCTCTCGGGGATGACGATCTCGGCCGAGTCGCTCGTGGTCGCCGTGGCGGCGTCCATGTCGCCCTTTGCGAAGGCGTCCCAACCGTCCTTGACTGTGTCTGCGTTTGCGCCCATGGTTGTCTCCTTGCGGATATAGGCGCTTCCACCGAGCCGGTGAGGTGACGCCCTTAGAGAGAGAACACCGGCCCCGCAGTCAAATCAGTAGCCCCCATCTCGCGCCTCGTGGCGCAGAGCGCGCCGTCGGTGGCATTCCGGTGGAGGTTGAGCTTTCGGCCGCAGGGCCAGCCTCTATCGACAGTACTCCTATTGAGCGCCCGAAACGAGCGGCGCTTTCTACTTCGGCTGCTTCACAACCCGCATGTAAGGCAGCGGCGTCTCCCACTCGCCGAAGAGCTCCTTCGCGTCGTCGTCCGAGATCGAGCCCGAGATGATCACGTCGTCGCCCTGCTGCCACTGGGCCGGGGTCGCGACCTTCTTGTTCGCCGTGAGCTGGAGCGAGTCGATCACCCGCAGCACCTCGTCGAAGTTGCGGCCTGTGGTCATCGGGTAGACCAAGATCAGCTTGATCTTCTTGTCCGGGCCGATCACGAAGACGTTGCGGAGCGTCTGGTTGTCGGCCGGGGTGCGCTCGGTCGGGTCGCCGGAGACGTCGCCCGGGAGCATCCCGTAGGCCTTGGCGATCTGGTGGTCCGAGTCGGAGATGATCGGGTAGTTGGGCGCGGTGCCCTGGGTCTCCTCGATCTCCTTCGCCCACTTCTCGTGATCGTCCATGGGGTCGGTCGAGAGGCCGGCGATCTTGACGCCGCGCTTGTCGAACTCCGGCTTGATCGAGGCCATGTAGCCGAGCTCGGTGCATAGGATCGGCACCACTCAACCGGAGGAGGAGCGAATGTACGCGCGAGTGGTGAGGTTCACCGGCGTCAGCGCCGAGCACGTCGACGAGGTCGTCAAGCAGATCGAGGAGTCGGGGGGACCGCCGCCGGATGTCCCCGCGAAGGGCATCCGGATGATGTTCGACGAGTCCCAGGGCACCTCGGTCGTCGTCGTCTTCTTCGAGACCGAGGAGGACATGAAGAAGGGGAACGAGGCGCTCAACGCGATGGACGCCTCCGACACCCCGGGCACCCGGGCCTCGGTGGACATCTGCGAGGTGAAGGCCTCGATGGACGCCTGAAACCGAAACCGACGCTGGTCAGGCAATCCCCCTCGACTGCGGAGTGGTCACCGAGGCCTGGATCCAAACGAACGGCCGTGGGTCGGAGAACGGCGCTCGAGGACGATCTCAGGAGCCGAGCGGCTAGGCGCTGACAAGCTCGAGTACGTCTTTGCCGTGACGTTTGAGGAACGATGGACCAACGCCGTGGATGCCGGCGAGGCTGTCGATGTCGCGCGGGCGCGACGCTGCGATCTCCTCAAGGGTTCGGTTGTTGGCAACGGTGTATGCAGGCTTGCCGCGCGCTGCCTTCAGTCGCCAAGCTCTGAGCGCCTCGAGCAGCGACTCGTCCTCGGGTGAGAGATCGGCCCGCGGGGAGGTGGACTTCGGGCTCCGGCGCTTCGCCTTCACCTCGAGCTCCTCCGGCGACGGCAGCCACGACTCCGGATCGCAGACATCGCAGCACCGCCCCTCCGGCGCGCCCGGGGTCGAGTCCCCGAAGTGGTCGAGCAGGCTCCGGCGCCGGCAGCTCTCCCCGAAGGAAAACGATTCGACCGCGCGGTAGGCGCGCCAGGAGCGATCCGTCGCCGCCTTGCAGGCGGCTCGGGCGGCGGCCATGTCGATGCGGTCGTTGAAGTGGAGCTCCAGGCGGCCTCCGGGGGCGGGCTCCACTTCGAAGGCTCCGGCTCGCTCGGCGATCGCCAGCTTCACCCGGTCCTGGTCGTCGCGCGGGGTGTCGATGGTCGAGCGGCCGTCTGAGTCCGAGCCGGCCTTCAGGCGCTGGGCGTAGAGGGAGACGGATTCGGGCTCGACCTCTCGCATCTGGATGAAGCGGACCAGGCGGCCCAGGTCGGAGCGGCCGGCCAGGAGGACGGCTCGGGCACCGACGCCGTCGCGGCCCGCGCGGCCGGCCTCCTGGTAGTAGGCCTCGACGCTCGTCGGGATCGCCCAGTGCCAGACCGACCTGACGTTGGCCTTGTCGACTCCCATGCCGAAGGCGTTGGTGGCGGTGATCACCTCGGCGTCGCCGGTCATGAAGCGGTGCTGGGCGGAGGCGCGCTCGTCCGGGTCCATGCCAGCGTGGTAGCCGGCGGCGCTCAGGCCCGCCTCGCGCAGGGACTGGGCGACCTCCTCGGTGTCCTTGCGGGTGCCGCAGTAGACGATCGCCGGGCGGTTCTCCTCGTCGCGTAGCCCGTGGAGCAGCATCGCCAGCTTGCGCGCCTTCGAACCCTTGCCCTCGAAGGTGACGATGTCGAAGCTCAGGTTGGGGCGATCGAAGCCCGCGCGGATCATCAGCGGGTCCTGGAGTCCGAGGCGCTCGGCGATCTCGGCGGAGACGTCCTCGGTCGCGGTCGCCGTGCAGGCCATGACCGTCGGGCGGCCGAGCCGCTCGAGCACCCGCGGCAGGCGCAGGTAGTCGGGGCGGAAGTCGTGACCCCACTCGGAGATGCAGTGGGCCTCGTCGACGGCGAGCAGGTCGACCTCGCGCTGGCCGACCGCGTTCATGAAGCCGGGCTGGGCGAAGCGCTCGGGCGAGCAGTAGACGATCCGGGCCCGGCCGTCGCGGATCTGCGCCATCGCGTCGCGCGCCACCTCCTCCGGGAGGCCCGAGGCGATCATCACCGCCGGGTGGCCGTTGGCGCTCAGCCGCCGCCACTGGTCGGCCATCAGCGCGATCAGCGGGCTGACCACGATGCTGAGCCGCTCGGAGGCGAGGCCGGGGAGCTGGTAGCAGAGCGACTTGCCGCCACCGGTGGGCATGACGACGAGGGAGTCGCGGCCGGCGAGGGCAGCCTCGACCGGCTCGCGCTGGCCGGCGCGGAAACCGTCGTATCCGAGGTGGGCGAGGAGGGCGTCGGGGTCGGGCGGGCCGTCGTAGGCGCGAACGGCCCGCGAGGGCTCGGCCTCGAGTCCCTCCAGCCCGTGCAGCGCCGCCTTCGCCTCCTCCATCTCCGGAAAAGACGCCTGCGCCAGATTCTCGCCCCGCTGGGTCACCCCGTCACCTTTGCGCAGGGCGCGGTCGGATACCTACGTGCCGCCTACGGAGGCCGCGCGTTCCGTAGTAATCCGTCAGCGCCGTCGGGGGTTAGCGCCGATGCGGGAAGCGCTGCGCGCTGCGAGTCTCACTCTCGTGCGCCTTTCTCGACTTCTGATCGTCATCGGGGTGCTTGCGGCCGGGGCGGGGTCCCTGGCCTCGGCCGCCGACCACCAGGCTTCGAAGGCGGCGAAGCACTTCAAGGTCAGCAACTGCGATTACCGCAACGATCAGGGCTGCCCGGCCGCTCCGGCGGACAACAGCTGCCACTTCAAGAAGGGCGCCCAGGACCGCGGCTGCACGCCCGGCGTCCTCAACCCCGCCGTCACCCGGTCGACGATCAAGCGGACGATCTGCCGAACCGGCTGGACCTCGACGATCCGCCCGCCGACCAGCTACACCGAGCCGCTGAAGCTCCAGGTGCTGCGCGCCTACGGCGATGGCGGGAAGTCGCCGTCCCGCTTCGAGCTCGACCACCTGATCTCCCTCGAGCTCGGTGGGGCCCCATCGGATCCGCGCAACCTCTGGCCCGAGTCGCACAAGAGCTCCTACAGGAAGGACGGGCTCGAGAACTCACTCCGAGCCAAGGTCTGCGCCGGCTCGATCACGCTCGCCAAGGCCCAGCATCGAATCGTCAACTGGCCACGGTTCGCGAGCCGGGGAGGAGGCCACGGCGGGCACGGCGGTGGAGGCGGCCACGGTGGGAGCGGGGGAGGCGGGGGAGGCTCGCTGGACAAGAACTGCTCGGACTTCAGCACCCACGCCGAGGCCCAGGCGTGGTTCGTCGGCCATGGCGGGAGCGCTTCGAACGACGTCGCCGGCCTGGACGCCGATCACGACGGCGTCGCCTGCGAGTCGCTCCCCTGAACGGCGGCTCGGGCGTCCTCGGGGCGCACCATGCTCTCCCGGATCACCCCGGCGACCACGAAGGCCGCGGTCTCCTCGGATAGGGACTCGGGGTCGATCGCCCGCTCGAAGGCCAGGCCGTTGATCACCCCGCTGAGAGCCGCCGCCAGCTCCCCGGCCGGATGGCGCAGCTCGAGCCCACGCGCCTCGGCCGCCTCGACGAGCGGGCCGGCGATCGCCTCCCGGGCGGCGCGGCGGCGGGACTCGAACTCGGAGCGAAGCCTCGCGTTGCGGATGCCGTAGGACCAGAACTCGTAGAAGAGCAGCGGCCAGTCCTCGTTCTCCTCGATGAACGACCGAAGCCACTGCGCCACCGCGGCCTCGACCCGCTTCGGGTCGGACCAGGGGTCGGCGGGCGCCACCTCCGCGACCGCCCGCGCCTGCTGCGCGCGGCCGGCGATCTGCCGGTCGGCGAGAGCCAGGAAGAGGTCCTCCTTCCCGGCGAAGTTCGAGTAGACGGCGCCGGTGGAGTGGCCGGCCTCGCGGGCGACCTCCTCCAGGGTCGCCGCGTGATAGCCGCGGCGAGCGAAGACCCGCGACGCGGCGTCGACCAGGCGCTCGCGGGTGCGGCCCTGCTGCTCGGCTCGTGAGAGTGGTGGGCTTGACATCGAGATTCCAGTTCGGATAATGTCAGTTACTCAGATAATGACCATTATGTCAGCAAGGATGCGAGGAGGAGAGCGAATGGGCAAGGCAAGCACGGGCCGGCGCGGCGGGCGGGCGGCGCTGGCGGCGCCGATGATCGGCGCCGCGATTCTGCTGGCGACGACCGCGGGCGCCGCCGCCCAGGTCCCCGGCACGGCCGCCGTCCCCATCTCGAGCACCGCCACCTCCGCTGCGCCCTTCGCGGGCAAGGTCGCGAAGCTCCGCCCGGTCGCGCGCGGCTGGCCGACCCCGCGGAACCCGTTCCTCGCGCCGAACGGGGAGAGCAACCTGCACGTCGACGCCTACCAGACCGACGCGTACAAGCGGCCCGGCCCGCGCGGCCCGAACCTGAGCGTCAGCTCGACCCTCTTCACCCGAGCCTGCGGCTCGCTCACCTTCGATTCGCGCGGACGGATCGTGACCATCTGCATCGGCTTCGACGGCCCGGTGCTGGTCATGCTCGACCCGACGAGCCTCGAGACCCTGGCCGCGTACACGCTGCCGCCCACGCCGCCCAGCAACGGCGACCCCTTCCTGCACGTCAGCGGCGGCGGCTACTTCTACCTCGACCAGCACGACCGCGTCGTCGTTCCCACCAACGACCACCACATCCTGGTGATCGGCGAGAGCGGTGCCGCGGGCTTCTCCTTGGTCGCCGACTACGACCTCAGCCGGATCGTGCCCGCCGGGGTCGGCCTGCTCTCCGACCTGCCCGACTGGAAGGGCCACATCTGGTTCGCCGCCGAGAACGGCACGGTGGGCTGGGTCGACCGCCACAACGGCTCGCTCCACACCCGCAGGCTGGGCGGGCGGATCGCCAACTCGATGGCGACCGACGAGACGGGCGGCGTCTACGTCGTCACCACCAAGGCCTTCTACCGGCTCGACGCGAGGAGGGGCGGGGTGAAGATCAGCTGGCGCAGCGGGTACCCGAACTCCGGGGTCCAGAAGCCCGGGCAGTTCTCCGCCGGCTCCGGGACGACGCCGACCCTGCTCGGCAAGTCCGAGGTCGCGATCACCGACAACGCCAAGCGGATGCACGTGATCGTCTACAAGCGCGGGCGCAAGGCGGGCGGCCGGGAGGTCTGCCGGCAGGGTGTGTTCAAGCGCGGCCGGTCGGACACCGAGAACACCCTGGTCTCCTTCGGGCACTCGCTGATCGTGGAGAACAACTACGGCTACACCTACCAGAACATGGAGGCCGGGAGGCTCAGCACACCGGGCCTCTCGCGCGTCGACGTGCGCCACGGCCGCTGCCGCACGGCCTGGACGAGCAAGGAGCGCGCCCCCTCCGTCGTCCCGAAGGCCTCGCTGAAGAGCGGCCTGCTCTACACCTACACCCGCCCGCGGATCGCGGACGGGAGTCAGGCCTGGTACTTCACCGCGCTCAGCCTGAGGAGCGGGAGGACCGTCTACAAGCGGCTGACCGGGGCCGGCACTCTCTACAACAACCACTACACCCCGATCTCGATCGGCCCGGGGCGCGTGGCGTACGTCGGGGTGCTCGGCGGGCTGCTGCGCCTGGCGGACAGCGGCTGAGGCGCCGCGCGCTCAGTTGCCGCCGAAGATGATCGCCGCGAACATGCTGACGAATCCGAGCAGCATCCCGCCGCCGATTCGAAGCATCGTCTGACGGAGCGCCTCCATTTGGGCGGTCAGGTCGGTTCGCAGGTCGCGCATGTCCCGGTCAACGCGATCAAAGCCGCGGCGCATCTCGAGCGCGAGGTCATCGAGTCGCTCGTCGGTCCAGCGTCTGCGCTCCATCGCCGTCCCAGGATAATCGCCGGAACCCGGCTCAGCCACGGGTGGCTTTGACCCGCTCCACGATGGTGTGCGCCCGCCGCGAGATCCCGGCCGGCGTGTAGCGAAACGGGCGACGCTTCCCGCGGTGGTACGGGAAGCTCGAGCTCTCGCGCGGGGCGAGCGTGAGGTCGATGATGCGGCCGGCCGGATCTACCAGCCACCAGTGGCTCTTGCCGCGGTACTTCAGCTGCATCGGCCGCAGGCCGGCCTCGTAACCGCCGGCGAGGTGGAAGTAGGCCTCGGCGGCGACGTAGGCGAAGCCGTCGAACCGCCCGAAGCCACTTCGGTACCGATCCTGGGCGAGCTCCTCGGTGAGCACGGCCTGGGCCTCCTTCTTGAGCTTGTCCGCGGGCGCCAGGCGGACCTTGGCCCGCCCGGCGCCCGCGGAGGGCCTGCTCTTCGGACGGGAGGGACTCACTGCCGCTCCTAAGGGAGCGGCGGCTGAAGTTCTCCCCTCGGCTCAGCGGGTCTGTGCGGAAAGCGGGTGACCGTTCATCGGGCGGGTGTGCTGCTCGACCATCACCCGGAAAGCGTCCGTGGCCTGCGGGCCCCAGAGGGCGGAGTAGCAGGGGGAGCAGAGCAGCTCGCCGGCCGGCGTCTGGTGGCCGTTGGCGTAGATCTCGGCCAGGCATTGGGCGCAGTGGTGTCTCACCTCATCCATATCGGCAAGCGAGGCGGGGATTCTTGAGCGTCCTGGACGGAGGATCCCCGATTGCCGACCGGACGGCTTGGGTAGGGTGGCCTTCGTGGAATTCCGCAAGCTCGGCGATTCGGATATCTCGGTCTCCGAGATCTCTCTCGGCTCCTGGCTCACCTACGGCGCCGGGGTGGAGCGCGAGCACACCGAGGCCTGCACGAAGGCCGCCTTCGAGGCGGGGATCAACTTCTTCGACACCGCGAACGTCTACGGCGGCGGCGCGGCCGAGACGGCGTGGGGAGAGGTCCTCTCCGGCTTCAAGCGCTCGGACTACATCCTCGCCACCAAGGTCTTCTTCCCGATGTCGGAGACAGACCGCGGCCTCTCCCGCGAGCAGATCCACAAGCAGATCGACGCCTCGCTCGAGCGCCTGCAGACCGACTACGTCGACCTCTATCAGTGCCACCGCCCCGATCCGGAGACCCCGATCGAGGAGACGATGGAGGCGCTCACCGAGGTCTGCGAGGCAGGCAAGGCCCGCGAGATCGGCTTCAGCGAGTGGACGGTCGAGCAGGCCCAGGCCGGGCTCGACGTCCCCGAAACGAAGGACTGGGTCTCATCCCAGCCTCAGTACAACATGATCTGGCGCGCCCCCGAGGCCGAGCTGATCCCCTTCTGCGAGGAGCACGGCATCTCCCAGATCGTCTGGTCGCCGCTCGCCCAGGGGGTGCTGACCGGCAAATACAAGCCGGGCGAGCCGCCGCCGGAGGACTCCCGCGCGGCGTCCGAGGCGATGAACTGGGCGATGGACCGCTACCGCGACGACACGCTGCTCGAGGCGGTGCAGGGCCTGCGATCCGTGGCGGAGCAGGCCGGGCTGGAGATGGCCCAACTCGCGCTGGCCTGGGTGCTGCGCCAGGAAAACGTCGCCTCGTGCATCATCGGCGCCTCGCGGCCCGAGCAGGTCTTCGCGAACGTCGAGGCCGCCGGCGTTGAGCTCACCCGCGACACCCTCGACGCGATCGACCTGGCGCTGGAGGGCGTCACGGTCGAGGGACCACGACTGGCGAACTTCGTCCAGGAGGGCGTCACTCACCGCTAGCCGGCCGGAGCCGCGCGCCTTTCGATTCCGGAATTTCTACGGATGCGGCACAGCCCGCGGCCGACTTAGGGTTGCGCAGTCGGCGTGGCCTGCGGAGGGGCGCATGGGTAGGGGGCTCGCCTGGGAACCCACAACCTAAGGAGAGAATGTCATGTCGAACTCGCTGCGGCGGCTCGCGCCGCTAACCGGAATCGTCTTCGCGGTCCTGCTCGTGGTCACCTTCACCAGTCCGGAGACCCCCGGTGTCAACGACAGTGGAATCCAGGTGATCAACTTCTACAAGGATCACCACTCGGCGCTCCTGATCGGCGACATCTGCGGTGCCATCGGCGTCGTGTTCTTCCTCTTCTTCCTCTCGTCGCTGCGGGGCTTCTTCCGCGACAAGGAGGGGGCGGACGGCCTCTCGAGGGCTGCCTTCGCGGGCGGAATCCTGATCGCCGTCGGGGGCGCGGTCTTCACCAGCCTCGACGTCTCGCTGATCGACGGCAGGAACCACATCACTCCGCAGGCTGCTCAGGCGATCAACGTGCTGTCCAACGGTTTCTTCTTCCCGTTCGAGATCGGGCTGATCGTGTTCGCGCTCTGCACCGGGCTTGCGATCATCGCCTCCGGCGCGTTGCCGAAGTGGCTTGGCTGGATCATGGTCGCAATCGGAGTGATTGCCTTCACGCCGGTCGGGTTCTTTGCGTTCTTCGTGGTGATGATCTGGTCGGTGATCGTCGCGATCCTGATCTATCGGCGGAGCGGCGCTCCAGCGGAAGCGGCCCCGGCCGCGGCGTAGGGCAGGACGGGCTAGGCGGCGCGGACCGAGGTCTCGGGTAGATCAACCGAGCCGAGGTCCGCGCCGGTCCCGGCGCTATCTCGCGGTGACGCCGTCCGCCTCGTAGAGGACGGGCGGCGCGGATCCGTCCGCGCCCGGGACGGGCTGCAGATAGAAGATCTCGAGGATCCGGTCGGGCGCCGTGAAGGTGACGCTCTGGTAGTTCTCGACGCGGCGGCCCGTGAGCGATTCCACGGCACCGATGAACTCATCGCTCATCGCGGCCTGGAACGTGCGGCGAGCCTCGCGGACGATCTCGCGCTGGCCCTTCGCGACGAGGGTGTGCTCCATGGTCAGGAAGACATCCTCCATCTCGACCAGCAGGAGGTTGTCGTGGGCGAAGAGCGCCTTGGCCTTGGTCGCGCCGCGGCCGTAGTGGCGCTTGTGGAGGCCGATCAGCTCACGCGTCAACGAGGCAAGCAGCTCTCCCTTCTCCTGGACGGGTGAGGTTGGCTCTGCTTCCACGTGTTCCTTTCATCGGGTGACGGAGGTCCGACGGAAGCCTGCGGTCGAACCCCCTCGACCGATTCTTCGCGCTAACTGGAAACCGCCGCCCGAGCAGATGTCTGGAAGCGAGCCTCCTCTGGAGCGTAGCGGTACGGGGGGCTACACTGCCTTCGCCGGCCACAGGGTTCGAGAGAAACTTGATTCACCGGCACGCAGGGACTTGATCTCGGCGCACCCGTCCATTCAGGCGAGCCGCGCAGAGGCGCGACATACGCACCGAGAGAAGGGAACTGAGATGGACGAGCTACTCGAGCCGGCGTTCCGCGTCGACCAGGATGAATCCGCGGACGGCCTGGTGATCAGGCTGATCGGCGAGATGGACATGAGCAACGTCGATCAGGCACGCAAGCCGATCCTCGCGGCGATGGACGGCGACGGCGGCAAGCCGGTCGTCATCGACTTGAGCGAGCTGGAGTTCATCGACTCCAGCGGCATCAGGCTGCTGCTCGAGGCGCAGGCCGCCTCGAACGCGGACTCGAATCGGCTCTCGTTCCGAGGCGCCCGCGAGCAGGTTGCGCAGACCCTGCGCGTGACCGCGGTCGACGAGACGATCAACCTGAGCGACTGAGGCCGGACGGACAGTCCGGCGAGGCGATCGCGGCCCCGCGGAGCCGTCAGGCTCCGCGGGCGAGGATCGCGGCAATCACGCCGACCAGCGTCACCAACATCGCTCCGCCGACTCGGAGCATCGTCAGCCGAAGGGTCTCGATCTGTCCTCCGAGATCACCGCGGAGCTCGGCCATCTCGCTCCGGAGTTCGGTCCGGAGCGACCCGACCTCGATCCGCAGATCGCGGATGTCCTGGTCGATCCGGCTGAAACCACTTCGCATCGCCTCGGCCAGATCATCCAGGCGTTCGTCAGTCCAAGCCGCCCGTTCCATGAATTCAGGCTACTGCGTGCGAGATATGCGAATGGGGCCGTAGATCGAGCCGAAGGTGTGATTCAGGCAAAAGAAAAGGGCCCCCGGAGGGACCCTTTCCAACGGTTCAGAAGCTTTGGGATCGCTTACGCGACCTGCTTCACACCCGTAGCCGCGGGGCCCTTCGGGCCGGCCTCGGTCTCGTACTCGACCTTCGCGCCCTCTTCGAGCGAACGGTAGCCGTCGCCCTCGATCGAGCTGAAGTGAACGAATACGTCGTTCGAGCCATCGTCGGGTGTGATGAACCCGTAGCCCTTGTCGTTGCTGAACCACTTAACGGTTCCGGTAGGCATCTCGCCTCCTCTTACGTGTCCTGCGAACGCGGAGGATGCGATTGCAACGACTCCGAGCTGCTAGGCACTACTTCGCCGGTAGTACCGGCCTAACGGGGTGCACGGTAGCAGTCCCGCGGACGGAACCTACGCGCCCAGCCGGCAGAGGACCTGATACACGGAGGTGAAGTCGATCTCGAAGCCGTTGCGGGCGGCGCGCAGGTAGAGGCGCCAGACGCGCAGCCGCTCCGGGCCGGCGATCTCCTCGGCTCGCTCGATCTCGTCGTCGAGATTGCGGATCCAGTGGCGGAGCGTCTCGGCGTAGTCGGAGCCGAACTCCTCGACGTGCTGGACGATGAAGCCCGCGCGCTCGAGGCCGAGGATCACCCGGGAGACGTGGGTCGTCTCGCCGTCCGGGAAGACGTAGCGCTCGGAGAACGCGCCGCCCTCGATGTTGCCGTGCTTCAGCCGCGAGATCCCGTGATTGAGCAGGCGCCCGCCCGGCCGGAGCATCGAGGCGAGCTGCTCGGCGTAGACGTCGATCTGCGACTCGCCGACGTGCTCGACCATCCCGATCGACGCGACCGCGTCGAAGTTCTCACCGGCGAGCTCGCGGTAGTCCTGCACCCGGATCTCGATCCTGTCCTCGAGCCCTGCCTCGGCGACCCGCTTGCGCGCGAGCTCCGCCTGATTCTCGGAGAGCGTGATCCCGACGGCCTCGACGCCGTGGCGCGAGGCCGCGTGCATGACGAAGCTTCCCCAGCCACAGCCGACGTCGAGCACCCGCTGGCCGGGCTGCAGGGCGAGTTTCGTGCAGACGAGCTCGAGCTTCGCCTCCTGTGCCGCGGCGAGCGTCGCCGCCTCGCGGCGGAATCCCTTGGGCGGCGGCACGCGCGAGAAGAACGCGCACGAGTAGGTCATCGACTCGTCGAGGAAGAGCGAGAAGAACTCGTTGCCGACGTCGTAGTGGTGGCGGACGGCCTCCCGGTCGCGCTCGGTCGTGTGCTTGCGGCCGCGGAGGTGGAGCTCGGCCTTGGGCGCGGGAGGGGGCCGGTGGACGCCCGCCGCGCGCAGCGCAGCGGCGATCAGGCGCGCCTTGGTCGCCGCGCCGACGGGCGGCGGCTTCCACTCGTTGAGGAGGTCGATCACCGCGTCGATGTCGTCGACCTCGATCTCCCCGGAGACGTAGGCGCGCCCCAGCCCGAGCTGGCCGGGGGCCGCCACCGCGTAGGCGAGGGCGTCCTGGGATCGCGCCTTGAAGGTCGGGCCGCCGCCGTTGGTGGATGGGACCTTGGATCCGTCCCAGAGCTCGATCGTGAACGGCCTCTCCGGGAAGGCTCTTGCGATCTCCTTGACGAGGGGCTCAGTCGGCATATCCCGACAGTAGCGAGCATCGAGATGCAGTTCCTGTTAGGGATGCCGAACCGCTCACCAACTCGTTAGGAAATGGCGCTACGCTCGTCATCCGGGACTCGGGTCGCGACGGCTACAGCCGGACTGACTCGGTCAGGACCAAACAAAGGAGCTACAAATGTCTGACGTTGCCGCTGGCGTGACAGCGCCCCCCGCCGGCCCGTCGACCACGGCGACGCCTCCCGCGCGACCCCGACGGCGCGTGCCCCTGGCGGAGGACATCCAGCCGGTGGCGAACGAGACGCGCGACCGGATCATCACGGGGATCCTCACCGTCGTCCCCTTCCTGATGCTCGGTTTCGTCGTCTGGCAGCTCGCGGGGAGCTGGCTGCGCTGGAGCGACCTGGTCGTCTTCGCGCTGATCTACATCCCGACCGGGCTCGGCATCACCGTCGGGTTCCACCGGCTGTTCACGCATCGCAGCTTCAAGACCGGCCCGGGGACTCGCGCCGTGATCGGCGCGCTCGGCTCGGCGGCGATCGAGGGCCCGATGATCTCGTGGGTCGCCGACCACCGCAAGCACCATGCCTTCTCCGACCGGGAGGGCGATCCGCACAGCCCGCACGTCGGGCACGGGGAGGGAGTCCTGGCGCAGTTCAAGGGCTTCTTCCACGCGCATCTGGGCTGGCTCTTCCTCCACACCCAGCGTGGGTCCAAGGCGCGCTTCGCGCCGGACCTGCTGAAGGACCCGGTCGCCCGCTTCATCGACAAGACCTTCCTGCTCTGGGCGGCGGTCGGCCTGGCCGTCCCCTTCGGGCTCGGCGTCGCGATCGGCGGCACCGTGATGGCCGGGGTCACCGGCCTGCTCTGGGGTGGCGCGGTCCGGATCTTCGTCCTGCACCACGTCACCTACTCGATCAACTCGCTCTGCCACATGTTCGGCAAGCGGGACTTCGAGACGACCGACGAGTCGCGGAACCTGGCCTGGCTGGCGATCCCGACCTTCGGGGAGGCCTGGCACAACAGCCATCACGCCTTCCCGACCTCGGCTGTGCACGGGATGAAGAGGCGGCAGATCGATCCCTCGGCCGCGGTGATCTGGGGCCTCGAGAAGGTCGGGCTCGCCTGGGACGTCGTCCGGATCGCTCCGGAGCGCCAGGCCGCCAAGGCCGCCGCGTAGCCGCCGCAGCTTCGGAATCGAGCGGCCTTCTACGGATGCGGTCGCGCCGGGCGCGCCTGTAGGTTGCGCGGCGTGCCTCGGCGCCTCGTCCCCGCCCTGCTTGCCCTGGCCGCGATCGTCCTCGCGTCCTGCGGCGGCGGCGGCACCAACAAGGTCACGGGGGTGCAGGCGGTCGACGCCAACTGCGGCCCCGTTCAGTACTCCGGCAGCGGGGAGCCCTCCAAGCTGGTCGTCTCCGATCTGCCGCTGCAGGGCGACTCGGCCGAGCGCTCCAAGCAGCAGAACGACGCGATCGTCCAGGAGATGGCGCGCAAGGGCTGGCAGGCCGGCAAGGACATCCAGGTCGCCTTCCAGGCCTGCGACGACTCCCTGGCGTCCACGGGCGAGTGGGACGAGAACCTCTGCCGCTCCAACGCCCAGGCCTACGCGAGCAACCCTGACGTGGTCGGCGTGATCGGCACCTACAACTCCGGCTGCGCCGCGATCGAGATCCCGGTCCTGAACAGGGCTCCCGGGGGCGGGCTGGCGATGGTCTCGCCCGGCAACACCTACGTCTGCCTGACCGAGCCGGGAAGCATCTGCAAGGCCAACGAGCCGGGCGTCTACTACCCCTCCGGCAAGCGCAACTACATCCGCGTCGTCCCGAACGACGCCGTCCAGATGGCCGGCCTCGCCACCTTCGCCGACGAGCAGGGGATCCGCAACCCCTACGTCCTCGTCGCCGCCAAGGACCCGACCAGCCAGGGGCAGGCCGACACCTTCGAGGGGGCGGCCAAGTCGCTCGGCATGAAGATCGCCGGCGTCGAGCACTGGGATCAGAAGGCGAAGAGCTACACCGACCTGATGGCGAAGGTGAAGGCCTCCGGGGCCGACGCCGTCCTGCTCGCCGGGCTGCTGGAGCAGAACGGCGCGGAGCTGATCAAGGACAAGGTGTCGGTGCTCGGGCCCAACGACGGAGCGGTCAAGCTGCTCGCGCCCGACGGCTTCGCCCAGCAGAGCACGATCGACCAGGCCGGCCCGCCGGCGGTCGGGATGTTCGCCAGCCTGCCCGGCAAGGTGCCGAGCAGCCTGACCGGCAAGGGTGCCGAGTTCGTCGCCGAGCTCAAGTCCCAGGTCGGCAGCGAGCCGCTCGAGCTCTTCGCGCCCTACGCGGGGGAGGCCGCCGAGGTGCTGCTCCCGGCGATCCAGTCCGGCAACGGGACCCGCGCCGGCGTGATCGCCTCCCTCTTCAAGATCCACGTCACCGACGGCATCGTCGGGAGCTTCTCGATCGCCCCCAGCGGCGACCCCACCCCGGCACCGATCAGCGTCTCCCAGGCGGCCGGCACCTTCAAGCTCGCGCAGACGATCATCCCGCGGCCGCAGCTCGTCACCGCCGCCCGCGGCGGGTAACGCGAGGGTGCGAGGGCCTCAGCAGCGGTGAATGGCTGCGGCGCTCTGCACCACCTGGAAGGCTGAACCGGGGATCGACTTGAGCTGATCGAGATTCGCGTCCGGCCAGCGGCGATCCGAGGTGCCCGAGATGAACCAGTTGGATCCGTTGTCGGCGACGATCAGCCCGTACCGCTTCATCGCCTCGGCGATCGCGTGCGCCGGGCCGCCGATGCCGGAGATGTCGTAGCCGGCTGACAGACGGAGCCGCAGGCCCATCGGCGGAGCGCTCGCGCTCGAGGTGTCCCCGGCGCAGTGCGTGGCGGGGTGGAGGTAGGCGTCCTGGGTCGAGCTGACGGTCACCCGGATCGCGTGGTCGATGTGACCCGAGGCGGCCTCGTCGTAGCGGACGAGACCCGGGAAGATCGGCAGGCCCGCCGCGTCAGCGGAGGTGAAGCCCTCGGGCCGCAGCGCCGCCGAGCGCAGGTCCCAGATCACGCCCGAGTCGGCATTCCAATGCGGCTTGGGACGCTTCCTGGCGAACCCTCTGTAGAGCTCGTAGAGCCTGCAGCGAGCCCGGTCGACGGCGAGCACGTGCCGGTCGCCGTCGGAGCGCTGCCCGCCCTCCACCAGGGCCTTGAGCGGGACGCGATAGGCGCCGTGGTCGGACTCGCCGCCGTAGGCGGTGAAGTGGACTTTGGTGCGCTTCTGCCTCTTGCCGACGACGGCGTAGGGGAAGCCATACACGCGCGGCGAGCCGAAGTCCGGGTGCACGAGGTCCCCGCCGTGGGCCTCGATGTAGGCGATGTAGGCGGCCGAGTCGGGATCGAGCGGCGCCGCGGAGATGTCCTGGTTCCAGGCCGACTCGTCCGCGGCCGCGGGTGCATTCCCCGCAGCCGAGGAGGCCGGGAAGACGGGGCAGCCGCCGAGTCGCGGGTAGGGGCCGCGCGGCCGGTGGTGGGCATGGTGCTTTCGCTTCGCGACGCTCGCTCCCGCCATCAGCAGGGCGAGGGCAAGCCCGATCGCCACCGCTTTCCCCGGCCACCGCATGCGATCGATCCTAGCCCCGGATCGCCGCGAGCGCGAAGGGCTATGCCGCCCGCTCCCGCACCACCTCGGCGACGTCGAGGCGGCGGACCGCTCGAAGGCCGGGAAGCTGCGAGAGCAGCGCGACGATCAGGATCGCGAGCGCGGCGAAGATGAAGGTCGAGGGGCGGATCTGAAGGCTGAAGTCGAACTGGTCGTTGTTGAACTGGGCCATGAACAGGCGGGCCAGCTCGTATCCGATGAGCAGACCGGGGCCGATTCCGAGCAGGGTCATCAGGACGTTCTCGGAGGTGATCATCCGGGCCAGCATCCGGTGCGGGGCGCCGGCGGCGCGCAGGGTCGCCACCTCGACGACGCGCTCCGCGATGTTGCTGGTCATCGCGTTGAAGAGGAGCGCGAAGGCCATCGCCCCGCCGAAGATCAGCATCATCCCGACGAAGGCGTAGTAGAGACCCAGGTACTTGTTGACCGTGTCGTAGAGGGCCCTCGTGTCATAGAAGGCGACCGCCCCGGGCAGCGCGCTGAGGCGGCGTCGCATCTGCTCGCGATCCACCCCGGGCCCGTAGCGGACGAGCGCCACGTTGCCGCCGCCGAGCGACGGTCCGGCTGCGGCCCGCACCTGATCGAGCGTGGCGTAGACGTAGGTGCCGAGCGGCTCGTCGACGAAGCCATCGAGCCGCAGGGTCGCCCGCCGCCCGCCCGGCAGCGATGCGCCCACCGCGTCCCCCGAGCCCACGTCGAGCTTGCCGGCGACGGCCTGCCCCGCGAGCACGCCGGACGGCGGCAGGTCCGTTTGGCCCCCGCCGGGCTCGAGGAACCCGTGCATGTCGGTCCCGGCCTGAAAGCCGTCGAGCTCGGTCTGGTAGCGCCGATCGCCGGAGCGCAGGGTGACCGGGACCTCGGCTGCCGGCTCGGCGCTCGACACCCCGCTCACCCCTCGGACGCGTCGCAGCTCGGCCGCGCTCAGGCTGGGCTGAAAGTAGACCTCCGCGTCCTGTCGCTCGACCTTGTTGAACTGCTTGTCGATCAGGAGCGAGGTCGTGTCGATCATCCCCCACGAGGTCAGGATCAGGCAGAGGGCGAGCACGACGCCGAGCGCGGTCGACAGCGTCCGCACCCTGTTGCGCCCGATCGAGCGAACCACCATCAGGGAGCGCACCGGCAGCGAGCGGAGCGGAGGCAGGAGCCGCTCGGCGAGGCTGCGATGGCCGCCGCCGGTGGGGGCGAAGCGGCGCATCGCCTCCGCGGGCGGGGTCCCGGCGGCGCTGCGGGCCGGGAGCGCGGAGGCGAGCAGGGTGGCCGCGACGCCGAAGAAGATGCCGAAGGCGATCGTCACCGGTGAGACGCTGACCACCGTCACCGGGATCAGCAGCTCCTTGACGTAGGCGTGCGTGACCACCCCCGCGAGCAGGACGCCGCCGAGCGCACCGAGCGCGGCTCCGGCGGTCCCGGCCGCGAGGCCGAAGAGCAGGTAGTGGCGGGTGATCTGCGCGCGGCTGTAGCCGCAGGCGCGCAGCATCCCGATGATCGGGCGCTGGGCGGTGACCAGCCTCCGCATCAGGACCGAGACCGCCAGCGCCGCGGCCGACAGGAAGAGCAGCGGGAAGAGGATCGCGAGCGTCCGAAAGGCGTTGACGTCCTCCTGCAGGGCGCTGTTGGAGGGCTGCTCGGCGCGCGTGAGCACGTCCGTCGCCCCGGCGGAGTCGGCCGCCTTGGTCAGCCTCGCGGTCAGGGCGTCGTCGGCCGCGCCGTTCGGGTAGTAGACCGCGACCTGATTCGGCCCGGTGCCCGCCAGCTTCTCGGCGAGGGGCTCGGGGACGAAGAGGACCCCGAAGGACTTCGGCGGCGGCAGGACGTCCTGGCGGCTCGGAGAGGGCCAGAAGTACTCCGGAGAGGCGGCCACCCCCGAGACCCCCAGCCGCTGCGGCCCTCCGGCGCCGTTGACCGTCACCGAGTCGCCGGCGGAGAGATTGAATTCGTCCGCCATGTGCTGCTCCGAGAGCACGGCGCGGGGGCGGCCGGGGGAGAGGTAGGAGCCCGAGGTGACCTCGACTCGGTTTACCGAGGGCTGACCGCTCGCCGGCAGCCCGACGATGCGCCCGAGGAACTTGTCGCCGCCGACCTGCATCGGCAGGTCGGCCACCGTGCGCGGCTGCACCGCCTCCGCGCCGCCGGCCTGCGCCTGCGCGGCGATCCGGTCCGTGTTCCCTCCGGTGACCGTCAGGTCCGCGAACCGCAGGTCGGAATAGGCGCGCTTGTAGGAGGCCTGGAGCCCGCGAAACGCGTCATAGCTCGCCGCGTAGAGGGCGACGCCCAGCAGCACGGTGAGCGCGATCGCCGCGAACTGGGCTCGCTGGCGCGAGATGTCCCGTCGCGCCTTGACGGCGAGAGTGCTCACCAGTCGAGCTGCATCGGGTCAACCGGCGACGCCTGGCGATCGTCCCCGACTATGCGGCCGTCGCGCAGGTGGAGGACCCGGTCGGCCATCCGGGCGATCTCGGCGTTGTGGGTGACCAGCAGGACCGTCTGCTCGGACTCGCGGTTCACCTGGCGCAGCAGGGCGAGCACCGTGCGGCCGGTCTCGAGATCGAGCGCGCCGGTCGGCTCGTCGCCGAGCAGCACCTGCGGCCCGCCGGTCAGGGCCCTCGCCACGGCCACTCGCTGCTGCTGGCCGCCGGAGAGCTGCGCCGGGAAGCTGTCGAGCCGGTCGCCCAGGCCGACCCTGGAGAGCATCTCGGCCGAGCGCTCGTGGCTGTGCTCGCCGCTCAACTCGGCGACCAGCTCGACGTTCTCGAGCGCGGTCAGGGTCGGGATCAGGTTGAAGAACTGGAAGATGAAGCCGACCGTGCGGCGCCGGAAGTCCGTGCGCCCCTCCTCGTCGAGGGTCGAGACGTCATTGCCGCCGACGACGATCTCGCCGCTGCTCGGCGTCTCGATGCCGCCGATCAGGTTGAGCAGCGTGGTCTTGCCCGAGCCACTCGGCCCCAGCATGACCACCAGCTCACCGCGAGCGATCGTCAGATCCACGTCCCGGAGGGCGTGGACGGCGAGCTCACCCTTGCCGTAGGTCTTGCCCACGCCGCTCAGCGCTACCGCGAGGGATCTCTCAACGGTGACCGTCTCAGTGCTCATCGGACCAGGACCGCCCGCAGCGATTCGATCGCCTCAGCCGCGTCCAGCTCCGGATCGACCAGCGCATGCAGGATGAGCCCGTCGGCGAAGGCGCCGAGCATCGTGGCGAGACCGGCCGTCGACGGATCGGCTGGGATCGCTCCCCGGTCCTGATCCGCCCGAACCAGCTCGGCGATCAGGAGCCGGTACTCCCGCAGCAGCGCGGCCACGTGCTCCCGGACCGCGGGGTCCCGCTCCGATTCGCGCATCGCCTCCATCGACACCCCGGTGAGGATGGAGTCGAACGCTTTCGGGTCGGCGATCATGGCGGCGACCATGTCCAGGAGATCCGTGACGCCGTCCAGGGACCGGAGCTCCGCCACCGGGAAGGCCCGCTCGAAGGTGACGAGCGCCGCCGCGGTCAGCAGCTCCTGCTTGCCGTGGAAGTGGTAGCTGACGGCGCCATGGGGCAATCCCGCCCGCTCCGCCACCGCGCGCGTGGTGACGCGTGCCCAGCCGACCTCCGCGATCAGCTCCGCCGCGGCCCGCAGCAGTCGATCCCGGGTGGCGGCGGAGCCGCTTCCCCGAGGGTGAGCCGGCCGTGCGGCCTGTCCACTTGAACTGGCCATATGGACAGACTACACAAAGCCGGTCCCGGCGTCGATTGCCGTCGCGGCGGGGTCAGGTCTTGCATGCCACATGTGTCGACGTCGGGAAGGGCTTGTCCGCCGCCGTCGCCTAGCCGTACTCGGGCTGGCTGAGCTGCGGAGGGCTCTCGGCCCGAACGGCGGGCTGCTCGCCCCTCTGCACGCGCCGGCGAACCTTGACGTGCTCGGCGAGCACGTAGGAGCCGACGACCAGGGTCCCGGCAAGCAGCTGCGCGCCGATCGTCTCCCAGTACGGGTAGATCTCGAACCAGGTGCCCATCCAGGTCGGGACGCTGAAGGGCGTGGGGGTCTTCGGGATCCAGCCGAGATCGGCGAAGGAGAGGGCGGTGCCGCCGATCATCACCATCAGCACGACGGCGACCATCGCGCCGGTCATGATCAGCATGCGGCGGTAGGGAAGCTTGTGATGAAGCCAGAAGGTGAGGACGCCGACCACCGCGGTGCAGGCAAGCCCGATGGCGACGCCCTCGAGGACGGTCGAGGTGCCGCTCTGCAGCTGGAGGTTCTGGAGGAAGAGCACCACCTCGAAGCCCTCCCGGTAGACGGTGGTGAAGCCGAGCGCGACGAGGCCGATCACGGCGGCCACGCCGGTCTGGGTGAGCAGCTTCTGGCGGCGCTTGTGGTGGCGGCCGATCCAGTCCGTCCAGTAGACGCGATGGACGAACCAGTTGAGGACCACCAGCAGGACGATGATCGCCAGGAAGCCGGTGATCGCCTCGAGCTTCGGTCCGAGCGGCGAGGCCACGCTGAGCACTGCCTGCACCACGAACCAGGTGGCGAGGGTCGCGCCGAAGGCGACGATCGCGCCGCCGACGACGGGGCGGCGCTTCGACCTGTTGGCTCCGAGGAAGCTGGCGGTGACGGCCGCGAAGATCAGGATCGCCTCGAGCCCCTCGCGGAAGACGATCATCCCGGAGTTGAAGACCGCGGTTCCGTGGCTCATGTGCTGCTCGGTCGGATCGGCGGGACCGGTGTTCGCCGTCGCCATCAGGTAGACGAGCCCGGTGAGGACGGCAAGTCCGCTGAGCCACCAGGCGAGGCGCGTGTAGGAATTCGCGGTTCTCTGGTCGGACTTCAAGGTTCGGGGAACCTAACAGATTGAAATTAGGGACCCCTAACCCCCCGGCGGGGTCAGGTCTTGCATGCCACATGTGTCGTACGCAAGACCTGACCCCGGGGGGTAGTTTGCTAAGCTAATTAGCGATGCGAACTATCTCGGAGACGCAGGAAGAGCTCGCCCCGCGCCTGCGCTGGGCTGTTACCCGCATGGCGAGACGCCTACGCCAGGAGGCCGGCACGGATCTTGGCCCCTCGCAGGTCGCGGCTCTCGCCACGATCGAACGGCACGGCCCGCTCTCCCCGAGTGAGCTCGCCGAGCGCGAGCGGATCAAGCGCCCGACCGCGACCCGAATCCTCGGTCACCTGGAGGAGGCGGGACTGGTGGAGAGGGTCAAGGACCCCGACGACGGGCGCGCCTCGATCGTCAGCATCAGCGGCGGTGGAAGGGCGCACCTGAAGGGCCTCCGGGCCCGGAAGACCGCCTACGTCGCCAAGCGCCTCGCCGCGATGGACCCCAAGGACCGGCGCACGCTCGAGCGCGCCGCCGAGCTGCTGGAGGGGATGCTCGAGTGACCGAGGCGCTCGGTCGCTCCTTCGCGAGTCTCAGCATCCCGAACTTCCGCCGCTACTTCGCCGGCCAGCTCGTCTCGCTGTCCGGCAACTGGATGCAGATGATCGCCGAGATGTGGGTGGTCCTCTCGCTGACCGGCAGCGGCGTGGCCGTCGGCGTGACCACCGCCCTCCAGTTCCTGCCGATGCTGATCTTCGGGGCCTGGGGTGGGCTGATCGCCGACCGGGTGCCGAAGCGGCGCCTGCTGCTCCTCACGCAGGGGCTTCACATGATCGCCCCGCTGACGATGTTCGCGCTCGCCGCCGAGGGCGCCCTCGTTCCCTGGATGGTCTTCGGCCTCGTCTTCGTCCGCGGCTGCGTCAACGCCGTCGACTATCCGACCAGACAGGCGTTCGTGATGGAGATGGTCGGCAGCGACCGGGTCGTCAACGCCGTCAGCCTGAACAGCGTCCTGGTCCACAGCGCCCGGGTGGTCGGGCCCGCGATCGCCGGCGTGCTGATCGCCACCGTCGGCGTGGAGCCCTGCTTCGCCCTCAACGCGGCGAGTTTCGCCTTCATGATCTGGGTCCTGGCGGGGATGGACACCGAGCGCCTGCAGCCCACGGAGGTGGCGCCGGCGAAGCCCGGAGCGGTCCGGGCGGGCCTCCGCTACGTCCGCCGGGAGCCCGAGCTGTGGATCCCGTTGGGGCTGATGGCCATCGTGGGAACGCTGGGCTACAACTTCCAGGTCGTCCTGCCGCTGCTCGCCCGGTTCACCTTCCACGGCGGTCCCTCCACCTACGCAGTGCTGGTCGCCGCGATGGGGCTGGGCGCGATCGTCGGGGCGCTGATCAACGGCGCCCGCGGTTCGGTGACGCCATTGCTCCTCGTCGGCGCTGCGTTCATCTTCGGCGTCCTCGCCCTGATGGCGGCGGGGGCGCCCACGCTCGGCCTCGAGATCGCCGTGCTGGCTCCGCTCGGCGCCGCAACGGTGACGCTGGCGGCGAGCATCAACTCGTCGCTGCAGCTCGCCTCCGAGCCCAGCATGCGCGGCCGCGTGATGGCGCTTTACTCGATCGTCTTCCTCGGCTCGACGCCGCTCGGCGGCCCGCTCTCGGGCTGGCTCTCGGAGGCCATCGACCCGCGGGCGGCGCTGGTGATGGCCGGCGTCGCGGGGATCGCGGGCGCATTGCTCGCGCGGGTCGCCTTCGATCGAGTCGCCCGGATTCCGATCGACGCCACGCCGCACCCCGCCTAGCGAAGAGCCCGTTGCGCCCCGGCGTGCTCTCGGCATAGAGTGCCCAGCCATGCCCGACCTCTCGAGCCTCTCGATTCAGGGACGGATCGTCACCTCGGACGATCCCGATTGGGACGAGCTGCGCCAGGCCTTCAACCTCGTCGCCGATCAGCACCCGGTCGCCGTCGCGATGGTCCACAGCGCGGACGATGTCGCCAAGGTGATCGGCTACGCCCGCAGCAATGACCTGCGCGTTACCGCCCAGGGCACCGGGCACGCGGCGATGGCCCTTCCGTCCCTCGGCGAGACGATCCTGATCAAGACCGGGGCCATGAAAAGGATCGACATCGACGCCGAGAACCGCACCGCCCGGGTCGAGGCGGGAGTCCTGGGCTCCGAGCTTGGTGCCGCCGCACATGCCAAGGGGCTCTCCTGGCTCCCCGGCTCGTCCGCCACCGTGGGCGTGGTCGGCTACACGCTGGGCGGTGGACTGAGCTGGGTCGGGCGCCGGCACGGGTTCGCCTGCAACCACGTGGCGGCGATCGAGGTGGTGACCGCCGACGGCGAGGCGCGCCAGGTCGACGCTGACGCCACCCCCGATCTGTTCTGGGCGCTTCGCGGTGGGGGAGGGGGCTATGCGATCGTCACCGCCCTGCACCTGCGGCTGCTTGACATCTCGGAGGTCTACGGCGGCGCGCTGCTCTTCCCGGCGGAGGTCGGGGTCGACGGCCTTCGTGCCGCCCGCGACTGGGCGGCCGGCGTCTCCGAGGACGTCACCTCGAACATCAGGTTCCTGACGCCGCCACCGGTTCCGGACGTCCCCGAGCCGATCCGCGGCAAGCCCCTGTTCGTCGTCAGCGCCGCCTGCATCGGCAGCCAGTCCGAGGGCGAGAAGGCAATCGCCCCGCTGCGCGAGATCGGCGAGCCGATCGTCGACACCTTCGACCAGATCCCGACCTCGGCTCTGAGCCACGTCGACATGGATCCAGAGCAGCCGGTGCCCGCACTCGGGCATTCCGCCCTGATCGGCGACCTCCCGGACGATGCGGTCGAGGCGTTCGCCGAGGTCGCCGGCCCGGAGTCCGGCACGCCGCTGCTTCTCTCCTCCCTGCGGCAGACGGGTGGGGCGCTGTCGCGACCGGCGGAGAACGCGGGAGCGCTCGAGAAGCTCGACGGCGAGTTCGTGGTCGTCGGGATTGGAGCTCTGATGGATCCCTCCGCCGCGGACGCGATCGACGCGGCCCTCGACCGGCTGACCGAGACGATGAAACCGTGGAGCGTCGACGGCTCCTACTTCAACTTCACGGAGCGTCCCTGCGAGGTCGACGCGATCCTGCCTGAGGAGGCGTGCGCGCGACTCTCTCAGATCAAGCGCAGCTGGGACCCGGAGGACGTCATCCTGGCGAACCACGCGGTGGCGCGGGCTCCGGCGTAGGGCCGGGCCGCTGGCGCCGCGGGGAGCGGGAGCCGACGATCGCTCCCCACTCGGCATCCTCGATCAGGCCGGGCTCCGTCTCGTCCAGCCAGTCGAGCAGCGCGTCCGCGAGCCCGTCCGGGTCCTCGAGGTTCGGGAAGTGCGCGGCCTTCGGCAGGGTGACGAAGCGGCTGTTGGGGATCTGCTCGTGGGCGGCGAGGCCGTGCTTCATCGGGATCGTGTTGTCGCGCTCGCCCCAGACGATCAGGGTGGGCAGCTCTCCGAGCAGATAGAGCCGGTCCATGGCGCTGACGTGCTGGCCGCGAACGTCGATCACCGAGCGCAGCGTCTGCAGGAACGCGTGGCGCGCCGCCGCCTCCTCCAGGGGGCGAGCCGCCCGACCGATGGCCTGCAGGTAGACGCCTTTGCGGCTGCCCCGCTCGCGGAGCCGGTCGCCGGCCCGCTCGATCGCCTCGCGTACGCGCCGGTTGGCCACCAGCCAGATTCCGGCTGCCGCGCCGGGCAGGGCGGCGCCCCGGAGCATCGGGCTCACCTCATGGCCGAGGCCTCCGCTCGAGATCAGGGCGAGGCGCTCGACTCGCTGGGGGAATTGGTAGAAGAACACCATCGCGATGCCGCCGCCCAGGGAGTGGCCGACGATGGTGGCGCGCTCGATCCCGATCGTCGTCAGCAGGTCCCGGATGCTCGAGGCATGGGCGCCGAGGGAGTAGTCGCCGCGGACCGCCGCCGAGTCGCCGTGCCCGATCAGATCGGGCGCGATGACGGTGTATCGGTCCGCCAGTTGCAGCGCGACCCTCTCCCAGTGGCGCGACGAGTTGACCATTCCGTGAATCAATACGACGGGCGGCCCATCCCCCGCGATCCGGTAGATCACGCGGTGGCCGTGAAGCTCGATCTCCCACTCGTCGAAGATCATTGACTTGACACTAGGGCTTCGCCATAAGTCAGGGGCACGTGCGGCCGCCCGTCACAAGTCGCTTCGGGCTTCGCCCCTCGCTCCAAGAACCAGCGGCCTTGTGCCCCTTACGAAGACCGACCGCCATCCATGGCGGCCGGTCTTTACAAACAGGCCCCGTCAGGACGGGCAGGGGTACGTCTCGGGGGCCTTACTTGGGGGGTATGTAGCGGACCCAGGCGACGGGAGGCGCCTTGCGGCAAACGCCCGGGACCTATGGGCCGGAAGGCGGTGGTGGGCGTCCCGCCCAGCACCAAATCTCCCGACCCCAGAAGTATGTATCCGGGCGAAGGCTTAGGCAATACCGAAAACTAGGTCGATCCTCCGAAGTCACTACCAACTGGCCAAGGGTTGGCTCAGGCGGGTGCCAAGGCGGCGGACAGCGCCCCACCCTGCAGGAGGTCGAGCTCGGATACCTCGACCTCCTGCAGGCTGAAGGCCCGCATCACCTGCACCAGGATCACGGTTCCGGCGACGATGGTCGGAGCGCGGCCAGGATGGAGACCGGGCACCCTGAGACGCTCGGCGAGAGGCAGCGAGGAGAGCCTGCTGAGCATGCGCTGGATCCGCTGCATGCCCAGGCGGTAGCCGTGCACGCGGTCGCGGTCGTAGGGCTCGAGACCCTGGTCGATGGCGGCAAGCGAGGTCGGGGTCCCGGCCACGGCGATGGCGCGTCTCGGCTTGGCGTCGGGCTGGTCCGCGACCGCGCGGTCGATCAGGGTGCGGACGTCGGCCGCGAGATCCTCGAGCTCGTGCGGATTGGGGGGGTCGGCGCTGAGATGCCGCTCGGACTGCCGGATCGTCCCGGCCTGCAGCGAGGTGTGAAAGGCAATCTCTCGGCCCCTGCCGACGATCAGCTCGGTCGAACCGCCGCCGATGTCGAAGACGAGGGCCGGGTCGGATTCGAGCCGGTGCGCCGTGGCTCCGAGGTAGGTGAGCTGGGCTTCCTCCTCGCCCGTCAGCATGCGCGCGTCGAGCTCGAAGCGCTCGCGAAGCTCGGCCAGGAATGCCGCACCGTTGACGGCGTCGCGTACGGCGCTGGTCGCGATCGCCATCACCCGCTCCACGCCCATCTCCTCGTAGCCCGACTTGTAGTCGGCGATCACCCCGCAGACATCCTCCACGGCGTCCGAGCGGATCATGCCGGTGTGGTCGACGCCCCGGCCCATGTTGGTCACGGTGGTTCGCCGCGCGATCTCGGAGACTCCGGGACTGTCGACGTCCGCGATCAGCATCCGGGTCGAGTTGGTGCCGATGTCGATTACGGCGACGCGCATTGCGGCATCCATGTCCTCCGATCCCCGATCACGGCGTCGCATCCTAGCTGCGAGGATGCGACTGGAGCTTCACCCCTTGCGGAAACCGAAGTCAGCGGTGAACACCGCCGCGTTCTGGGGGTCTGGGTTCAGCGGCGAGCCGTCCGTGATGCCGATCCCGATGTGCCGGAAGTGGCGCGAGAACATGACGCTGCGGTGCTCCGGGCTCCTCATCCAGCCGCGGACGATCGCCCGCGGGCTGCTTGCCTTGCGAGTGGCCCACTCGAGGTCCTCGCCGATCCCCCAGGTCCGGGCTCCGGCCGTGTACCCGGCGGCCTGGGCACGGGACACCGGGGTCCCGTCGCCACCGTCGTGGGAGAAGAAGTTCAGGGCGGCCATCGCGTCGCTGTGACCCTGGGCGGCGGCCCCCAGTGCAACGCTGCCTCGCAGCCTCCGAAGACCGCGGTGTGCGCGGCGCCGGTTGATCAGGCATGTCACTGCCCGCCGGGCCTCGTGGATCGACTGACGACTGGGTGGCCGTTTGACACCTCGACAGGCGCTGGCCTGTGCGGTCAGTACCAAGAGCAGTCCCACCATCGCGAGCACCGCAGCTATTGCCGTCTTACGCATCAGTGCCTCTCCTTCGTCGAGCTTCCGGGGTTAGCTGGCGGGCTCGCGCGGAAAGAGTCGCGCTATGCAATCGAACTGCAATTCGCCCCAAGGGTTCGGTTCCCCCGGCCGCGGGACCGATGGTGGTCCTGCGGTTAAGCAGGTATGTGTGGCGCGGGAAAATAGCAGCACGAGAGGATCCTTCGGTGCAGCTCGGGCAAAACCTACGTTAAACTTGGGTCTACCGGCGCGGGGTGGAGCAGTCTGGTAGCTCGTCGGGCTCATAACCCGAAGGTCGCGGGTTCGAATCCCGCCCCCGCTACTTCTCTCAGTACCACCGGCGAGCCCTCCTTCGGGAGGGCTTTCTGTTTCTCGAACGCATTGGCGAACTGCGCGCATCAAGCGAGCGCGTAGATCTGCCAGTCCTCGGGGATGCCCTTGAGCTTGCGGGCACCGCGGTCTGTGAACTCGAGGCCTGAGCCGGCGGTCAGGTCGCGGACGGTGCGCGAGACGAGCACTTCGTCATCGCCGGCCTCACCCATCACACGGGCCGCGACGTGGACGGCGAGCCCGGCGATGTCGTCACCCTGCAGCTCGATCTCACCGACGTGCATGCCGGCCCGCGATGTCAGGTTTTCAGCCGCGAGCGCGTCGAGGATCCAGCGCGCCGCCTGGGCGCCGCGCGCGGGGCCTTTGAAGGTGGCCAGCACGCCGTCGCCGGTGGTCTTGACCAGCCGCCCGTCGAACCGCTCGAGCCCTTCCTGCACAATCTGGTCGTGCCGGTCGAGCTGGGCGCTCCAGGCGGCGTCGCCGAGTTGCGCGAGCTGGTCGGTCGACCCGACGATGTCGGTGAAAAGGACCGTGGCGAGTACCCGCTCGGTACGGGCGGCGGGTGGCGGCGCGCCAACGAAGGCGCGAATCCGTTCCAGGATCTCGGCGGTGTCTCCGAGCCAAGGCAGGTGCTGGTCCCCCGGGAGTTCGACGTATGTGGCGTGCGGGATCTGATCCGCGACGACGCGCGCGGCCTTCACCGGCAGCACGCGGTCACCGGTCCGCTGGAGCACAAGCACCGGCTGGTGGATCGCCTCGAGCACGTCCCACGCCGTCAGACCCTCCTCGATCGCCGACATGTAGCGGCGCGCGACCGAGGGAGTGGCACAGGCTCGCTGGAGCCGGCCCCACGCCTTGTCGGCGTCCGCCACACCGGGAAGCCAGCGGTCTCCGTCGCGCCCCTCGCCCCAGTGTGTGGCCGTACCGTGGATGAATTCGCGCCAATCGTTGAATTCGGCGTCCGTCATCTCACCCTGCGCACGCCGGTCGAAGCCGCCGGCGGTCGCGTTCAGCAACACAAGGCGTTCGATCCGTTTCGGATGAGCGGCCGCCGCCAAGCACGCCGTCACACCGCCCTCGGAGATCGCGACCACCGTAGGGCGCTCAAGGCGCGCAGTGTCCATCAGCGCGACGAGCTGGTCGACGCGGACCTCGGCCGACGGCGTCGCGTCGACGGGGTCGGAGGCTCCTGTGCCCGGCTTGTCGTAGACGGCGACGCGGGCGAAGCCCGCGAGCTCGGAGAAGAATGCGCGCGGCTCGGGGTACTCCCAGAATTGGTCCACGTTCGATACCCAGCCAGGTATAAACAGGATCTCCGCCGGGCCGTCGCCGAACATCTGCCAGGCGATGTTGACGCCTTCGTGCTCAAGATAGTGCGTCTGGGGTGCTTCCATGCGGTGGTTTCTACTACGTCCATTGCGACCCAGCTAGGCCTCGGATAGGGTCGCCGCACCACAGGGGGCAGGAAAGGCACACATGTACATCGTCGTTCGGAAGTACGCTGGAGCAGGCGCGTCTGAGCTGATGGACACCACCATCATGTCCGGCACCGCGCGACCCTAACGGCTGCCGCGGCAAGGGTCCACGTAGCGCTCAGCGTCTGGAGTGGTGCTTTGCATGGAATGTCATGAGGGTCCCGCTCCTCTGAACTGAAAGGGGCCTCCGCCGCGCTCACTAGAACCGCGGTTGGCACTGCCGTTCAAGCGAGGAGAGGAGACCCCGGCATGAACTATGTCGGAATCGATTGGGCCTACGGGCGCGCCGCCTTCTGCGCGATGGGCGAGGGCGGGGAGATCGCCGCCGAGGGGCTGATCCCGGCCAATGAAGACGGGCTCGCCAGGTTGGTCTTGGAGCTCGGCACCGAGGCCTCGGGCTGCGTCGAGATGATGAGCGGCGCGGTCTGGGTCCGCGACCGGCTCGAGGCCTCGGGCTGGCAGGTCCAGGTCGCCCACGCCCGCAAGGTCAGAGACGTCGCCCCGCTCGCCTGCAAGACCGACAAGGTCGACGCCCGGGTGCTGGCCGAGCTCTGCCGGCGAGACCTGGTCCCCGAGCTCTGGGTTCCCTCGATCGAGGACCGGGCGCTCCGGGAGCGCCTGCGCCGGCGAGCGCACCTGGTGAAGGCCCGCACCTCCGCTCGCAACCGGATCTTCGGGCTGCTCACCCAGTTCGGACTGCGGATCTCCCACTCTCGCTTGCGAAAGCCGGATGCGATGGCGCTCTTGGAACGCCGGGGAGTTCCCGAGGTCTGGCGGGACTCAATCGTGGAGCTGCTCGAGCTTGCCGCCGAGATGGATCGGCGGATCGACCCGATCGACCGCGAGCTGGGCCCGCTCGCAAGATCAGACGAGCGGGCGAGCCTGCTGGCGACGATCCCGGGGGTGGGCCCGCTGCTCAGCCTCACCTTCGCCGCCGAGATCGGCGAGGTCTCCCGCTTTCCGGGGCCTGGAAAGCTGATCGGCTACGCGGGCCTGGCGCCTCGAATCAGCCAGTCCGGCGAGCGCTCGGCGACCGGCGCGCTCTCGAAGGCCGGCTCGCGGACCCTGCGCTGGGCGGCGGTCGAGGCCGCCCACCAGGCCTGGCGCCCCGCCAACCCCTGGCACGCCCACTACCTGCGGGTGAGCGCCCGCCACGGCAAGAACCCGGCGAAGTCGGCGGTCGCCCGCAAGCTCCTGATCGCGGCCTGGCACATTCTGAGCCGCGATGAGCCCTTCAAGCCTCACCAACCTGCCCCGGCGAACTCCCGCTGCTTTCTGACCGCCTGACGGTCCCGCATGGAATTGAGCGGCCGAGGCAGCTCCCAGGAACGATCTGCGCCCCGAGCGCCGAAAGAGAAATGAGCTCAACTCATCCACCAGCTGGGAGCGGACCGATGACACCTACGGCGGCGGGGCGATCACCCCCTTGACAGATCAGTCGTCTTCAAAGAGAAAGCAGCGGTCTTGAGCTGACGCTCGCCTTTCGCGCATAGCAGGAGCGGCTGTGGGTCAATTGAGCACTTCTGGTCTCAGTCCAAAGCGATAGCGAGCCACTGCTACCGCAGGACGGCGGCCTCGAGGGCGTCGGCCTTGATCTGAACGACCCGCAGGAACACTGCCTCTCCGCCTCGGACTGTCCAAAGCTGCAAGCAACAGTTCGGGGTGCCGTGGGCTCCCGGGCCCTACTCCTAACGGACTCGCGGTGCCGCTCCCTCGGACGACTTACCCGCAGTCGATCGGAAGGAGTTGAGATGGAGAAGCTGCTGGAGCGCTGCGCGGCGCTCGACGTCCACAAGCGCCAGGCGACTGCCTGCGCCCGGGTGCCCGACCGAAAGGGCGAGCGGGCCGCAGTATCTCTTAAGGGGCGACGTTCGGGATCGCGAGCACCATCACCAAGGCGTCGACTTGGTTGTTGGAGGCATTCACGACGAGAGGGTCTCCCGCAAACAGGTTCCATTCGCCGGCGTCAATGTTGGAGGCCCGAACGATTGCGTTGGTATCGGGGTCAATCTGATTGGTGATCGGGGTCCCGCCCGGGCCCTCGATCCTCACAGTTCCGACGTCCGCGCTCTTGCCGATGGTCCAGACGTCGGCAACCACGAGCGGCCGCGGCACTACATGCATGACGTCGTTACCGTCGTCGATCGCGGAGAGGAAAACGATCGGCACCGTACCCTCCACGCCGGGGGTGCCATTCGGCGCGAGTTTCTGGGGCGTGACCGCCGCAGCGCCCAGCTCGCTGGCTCCCACCACGCCCGGACCAATGTTTAGGCTCGAGAAGCTCCCGCTGAGGTCGCCCCCGGCGCCGTCGGTATCCGCCACAAACGCGCTGGAATCCAGGCCATCGAGGAGACCGGCGTTGGGCACCACCGAGAGCGTGCCTTCGTCGATATCCGCGCCGCTCAGCGCCCCATCGCGGACGTCCGTGCCGGTCAGCGTTCCGTTACGGACATCGATGCTCTTCACCGCCCCCTTCTTGATGCTGCTGCTGGAGACCGAGTTCTTCGGAACGCCGCCAGCCGCGTACGTGACCCCGGTGAGGGCGACGAAAAGCGCCAGATACCCCACGACGTTGCTGCGAATGTGGCGGCGAAGGTTCCGCGGGTCGCCCATCGTGCGGGAACGTGCCAGTGCCGTGAATACCTGTCTCATCCGTTCCTCCTTGGGACGTTCGACTCGTGCTGGCGACCGTAGGTCGCACGGCCGGGAAAAGCACCGGGTAACCGCCTAGTTCGAGCCCGGGTTGCGGGTGGCGCTTGAGCGCGTAGCCTGAGCCCATGCTGCTCGGACGTCGTCTCGAGCTCAAGCGGGTCGAACGCCTCCTGACCGAGGCCCGCCAGGGGAGCGGTGGCGCGTTGTTGCTGCTCGGCGAGCCGGGGATCGGCAAGACCTCGGTGCTGGCCGAGGCCGAGGCCCGCGCTGGCGACCTGCGCGTGGTCAAGGCAACCGGCATCGAGGCCGAGGCGAACCTCCCCTACGCCTTGCTCGGCGAGGTCGTCGCGCCCCTCTTGGAAGGACTCGGCGAGCTGACCGAGCCCCAGGCTGACGCGATCCGCGCTGCGCTCGCCCTCGCACCGTCGCCGGGGGCACCGGGGGACCGCTTCGCCACCTGTACAGCGGTCCTGAGCCTGATGACAAGCGCGGGCCAGCAACGCCCGCTGCTCGTGGTCGTCGACGACGCGCAATGGCTGGACTCGCCGACGGCAGAATGCCTTGGGTATGTGTCACGGCGCCTTGAGGGCACCTACGTGGCGTTGCTGGTCGCGGCGCGCTCTGGCGGTGCCGAGGGAGCCCTGCTCGGGAAGGGCGGCCTCGAATGCGTTTCGCTCTCGGGCCTCGATCCTGCCGACGCGCGAACGCTGCTCGACGCGAGTGCGCCCGAGGCACCGTCGAACGTCATCGGATCTCTGATCGAGATCGCGGGCGGCAACCCTTTGGCGCTGCGTGAGCTCCCAGGACTGCTGAGCGAGGACCAGCGACGGGGCCTCGCATCGATCGATCCCGTTCCGGTGGGACGCGCCGCCCTTCTCGATGCGTTCGAGGCGCGGCTGGCCGCGCTCGGCCCGGAGGAACGGTCCGCGGTGCTGGTCGCCTCGGCGTCAGTCGATCGGCAGCTTGCTCCCATGGTCGCCGCCTGCCGTGAGCTCGGGCTGGGGTCGAGCGCGCTCGAGAACGCCGAGGCGGCAAGTGTGCTGCGTATCGGCACCGAGCACTTCAGCTTCTCACACCGAGCGAGGTGGCGCCCTCTACTCGAAGCGGATGCCGATGGTCGAGCCGGTCTTGGCCCAGATCAAGGCGAACCGGCGGATCGACCGCCTCAAACGAAGAGGCCGGGCCGCTGCCCGCTCGGAATGGCGCCTAATAGCCGCCACCCACAACCTCCTGAAGCTCTACCGCAGCGGTTTGGCCCCGGCAGGAGCCTGAGCACCACCGATCCAGCTCCTCGGCGGTTCCGCGGAACCGCTCGGGGCACGATTCAGCGGCCTTTGCGCGACACCCTCACGTGGGAGCGGAAGCGATCGGCTCAGCTACAGGCCCGATGCCGCGAGATACTGCGCCAGCGATGTCCCAGGAAAACGTGGAAGCCTTCCGACGCGCCGTGGAGGCGAACAACCGCGGCGACTACGACGCGGTTCTGGAGGAGGTCGACTCCGGCATCGAGTGGCGGGCTGTGTTCCAGGTGAAGTTCGGCGGACAGGCGACGACCTGTAGGGGGCGTGAAGCCGTCCGTGCGTACCTCGAAGACCTGGACGAAGGTTTCTCCGTCCGGCGCGTGGAGATCTCGGAGGTTCGCGACCTCGGGGAGCGAGTCGTCGCAACCGGCCACGTTCGAGGTCGCGGAAGGGTGAGCGGCGCTGAAATCGATTCGCCCATCGGCTTCGTGATCGACTTCAGGAACGGCAAGGTGTTCCGGATGCGCGACTACCTCGATTCCCAGGAAGCCCTCGAAGCCGCCGGGCTGTCGGGGTAGGCGATGTCGGAGGAGAACGTCGAGCTGGTGCGCCGGACGATCGAGTGGTGGAACCGCCGGGGTGTAGAAGGTGGACGTTGAAGGCCGCCGGCGCCTACGCCGCGTGAAACAGCTGCGCGTCCTCGCAGACCGAAGATGGAGCTAGCCGGACTCGAACCGGCGACCGTCTGGGTGCGATGCGGGGCGGCGCGCGATTGAGCGGCGCTTTTTGGCGCCGGTGATGTCCGAGCAGCGATTGAGGCGTTAGGCGGTGCCTGTGAACATCTGGGTCAGCGGCTTTGCCTGGCGCGATCCGAGCCCGGGCTTAGGGTTCGCTTCCACCGTGCCCTCGGGCCCCTCTCGGTGCGGCGAAGGTTCCTGCGGCGAAGGTTCCGCTGGTCGCCCATCGTGCCGGAAAGTGCCAGTGCCGTGAATACCTGTCTCATCCGTTCCTCCTTGGGACGTTCGACTCGTGCTGTCGACCGTAGGTCGCACGGCCGGGAAAAGCACCGGGTAACCGCCTAGTTCGAGCCCGGGTTGCGGGTGGCGCTTGAGCGCGTAGCCTGAGCCCATGCTGCTCGGACGTCGTCTCGAGCTCAAGCGGGTCGAACGCCTCCTGACCGAGGCCCGCCAGGGGAGCGGTGGCGCGTTGTTGCTGCTCGGCGAGCCGGGGATCGGCAAGACCTCGGTGCTGGCCGAGGCCGAGGCCCGCGCTGGCGACCTGCGCGTGGTCAAGGCAACCGGCATCGAGGCCGAGGCGAACCTCCCCTACGCCTTGCTCGGCGAGGTCGTCGCGCCCCTCTTGGAAGGACTCGGCGAGCTGACCGAGCCCCAGGCTGACGCGATCCGCGCTGCGCTCGCCCTCGCACCGTCGCCGGGGGCACCGGGGGACCGCTTCGCCACCTGTACAGCGGTCCTGAGCCTGATGACAAGCGCGGGCCAGCAACGCCCGCTGCTCGTGGTCGTCGACGACGCGCAATGGCTGGACTCGCCGACGGCAGAATGCCTTGGGTATGTGTCACGGCGCCTTGAGGGCACCTACGTGGCGTTGCTGGTCGCGGCGCGCTCTGGCGGTGCCGAGGGAGCCCTGCTCGGGAAGGGCGGCCTCGAATGCGTTTCGCTCTCGGGCCTCGATCCTGAAGACGCGCGAACGCTGCTCGAAGCGAGTGCGCCCGAGGCACCGTCGAACGTCATCGGATCTCTGATCGAGATCGCGGGCGGCAACCCTTTGGCGCTGCGTGAGCTCCCAGGACTGCTGAGCGAGGACCAGCGACGGGGCCTCGCATCGATCGATCCCGTTCCGGTGGGACGCGCCGCCCTTCTCGATGCGTTCGAGGCGCGGCTGGCCGCGCTCGGCCCGGAGGAACGGTCCGCGGTGCTGGTCGCCTCGGCGTCAGTCGATCGGCAGCTTGCTCCCATGGTCGCCGCCTGCCGTGAGCTCGGGCTGGGGTCGAGCGCGCTCGAGAACGCCGAGGCGGCAAGTGTGCTGCGTATCGGCACCGAGCACTTCAGCTTCTCACACCCCCTGATAAGGGCGGTCGCGTATGAGCGCAGCGAGCCTCACGAGCGGCGGCGTGTTCACAAGGCGCTGGCGGCGCACTCCGGGCCGGACGCCCGGGCCTGGCACCTCGCCTCCGCGAGCGTCGGTCCAGACGAGGACGCTGCCGCCCTGCTCGAGGAGGCAGCGGGACGGGCGACGGCGAGGGGCGCCCACGGCGCGGCTGCGGACGCGCTGCAGCGCGCGGCTCAGCTCAGCGACGACCCAGCGGTCGGAGCCCGCCGGATGAATCGCGCCGCCCTGGCGGCCGCGCTTGGTGGCGCCTACGACCGTTGCGCGAGCCTGCTCGAGCCCCTCACCGAGGCGGACGACCAGCTGCTTCGCGCTCGTGCCCGACACGGTCTCGCGGTCGTCACCATGACGGGAGGCACCGGCCTCGCACCGGACGCCCCGTCCCTGCTCATCGATGAGGCGGAGCAAGTCCTCCCGATTCGCCCCGAAACGGCGGCTGCGATGCTCGCGGACGCCGCCCTGCTGGCGGGTACCGGCGGTCAGCTCGCCCTCGGGGTTTCCGCAGCCGAACGCGCAGCGGTGGTCGTTCCCACCGATGCGTCCCCGATGATCCGCAGCCAGGTTCACGCGATGCTCGGAATCGCGGTGGCGCTGAGGGGCGATTCCAGCAAGGCGCGCGAGGAGCTCGATGAGGCGGGGCGCCTGATGGCTCAGGTCGACTTCATTTCCGCCGCCACTCAGTCCGTCGTGCTCGGCCTGCACGCACGCGTGTGTAGCGGTCAGGAGCGGAAGCTTCAGGCCGAGCTCGCGACGCTGATCGAGATGGCCCGGGGGGCCGACACCTTCGGCATCCTGCCGTTCCTGCTCGGCGTTTCGGTGGACGTGGCTTATCGAGTTGGGGACTGGCCTGCGGCCGCGCGAGACTCCTGTGCGGCCGAGCTCGCCGAGGAGCACGGGCAGGGCGGGATCCTCCCGTTCTGCCTGATCGTCAGCGGACGCCTTCAGGCAGCGCGCGGCGACGCCTCGCGGGCGCGGGCTGAGATCGAGCGCGGGATCGCGCTCGCTCACGAGGTCGGCTCGGTGATGGTGCGCAACTGGGGCCGGGCGGCGCTTGGGTTCCTCGCCCTGGGACTCGGCGACACCGAAGAGGCAGTTACGGAGCTCGCGCAAGTCGAGGCATTCGCCGAAGAGGCGGGCCTCGCGGATCCGACGTATGTGCCCTGGGCTCCGGACCTCGCCGAGGCCTATGTCCGTGCCGGCCGGATCGATGACGCCGAGCTAGTCTCGTCGGCTCTCACTCGCAGGGCGGAGCATGCGAACGTCGCACTGGCCCTTGCCCTCGCCGCGCGGTGCCGCGGACTGGTCGTGAGCGATGGGTTCGAAGCCCATTTCGAGGACGCGCTCGCTCATCACGATCGCGCCGATGCGCCCTTCGAGGCCGCACGCACCCAGCTGGCCTACGGATCGCGGCTACACCGCGCCCGCCGCCGGGTGGATGGTCGCCGGAGGCTGCGCGACTCACTCGAAACCTTCAAGCGCCTCGGCGCCCAGCCCTGGATCGAGCGCACCGAGGCCGAGCTGCGGGCAGCGGGAGCAGTCCGCCGAGAGCCGGTCGCCGACCCCGACGAGCTCAGTCCGCAGGAGATCAGGGTGGCGATGGCCGTGGCCGGGGGCGCGACGAACAAGGAGGTCGCGGCGAAGCTGTTCCTGAGCCCGAAGACGATCGAGTTCCACCTCGGCCGCGTCTACCGAAAGCTCGACATTCACTCTCGCATCGAGCTAGCCAACCTCGCCGCCGAGGGCGGTCTTGGCGGTGGGGATCGCGAGGACGATGCATGGCTGAAGTGGAGCTAGCCGTTCTCGAACCGGCTCAGTACACGATGCCGCTCCCACACGAAAGCGCGCCCGACACCTCGACCGATACCAGTCTCGCTGTCGCATTGCGCGACGTATGGAAGTCAAGTGCGACTTGCCTGAGCAAACCTCCTGTGGCAGAGTCGTGGTCGGGCGTCGGTAGACGACGAGCTAAAGAGCGAGGCCCTGGGGCTTGGGCCCGCCGCGCTGCCTGTCCCCTTCGATGGGTGACTTCAAGATGCGCGCCCCGGTGTCGCGCCGGCGCCCTTTCTTTGTGCCTGGGTTCGCTTCCAATCGGCGACCGTGCGCTTGTAGGCGACCTCGGCCTGGAGGGCGAGCTCGCGCTCGGCCTCGCGCATCGCCTTGTTGACCGCCCAGGTGCCGCGCTTCACCCCCTTGCGCTTCGGAGCGCCCGCGCGGATCTCCGCCCGGCGGATCTTCTTCTGAGTCAGCGATGGCTGCGCGTAGGCGTAGTCCTCGCCTCGGGTCAGCATGCACCAGCAAAGGCAGGCCAGCTTTCTCGCCACCGCGACGATCGCCGCCTGGTGTCCTCTGCGGGCGCGGATGCGCTCAAAGAAGGCGTGCATCGGGCCGGGGGCCAAGATCACCGACCAGCTCGCCTCGACGAGCGCGTAGCGCCCCGATGCCGAGCCCTGCTTTGAGATCCGCGCCCGCGAGGCCGCCGTCGTTCCCGACTCGCGCACCTTCGGATCGAGGCCCAGATAACCGACCAGCTTCTTGCGGTCGGCGAACCTGCCGACGTCGCCGATGGCCGCCATGAACGCCGACGCCGTGATGATGTTCATCCCCGGGATCGTCATCAGGCGGCGGACCTCGGGCGAGGCGAGGGCCTCCTTGGCGACAACGCGCTCGATCTCCGTGATCTCTGCCTCGCAGAAGTCGAGCTGGCGCAGGCAACCGTCGACGGTCTCGCGCTCGTAGGCCGGCAGCTCGACCCCCTCCAGCCAGCGGCGGCCCTTGAGGCCGAAGAGGTCGCTCACCTTGGGCTTCGGGACGAGCCGGCGCATGAGCGCGGCGTGGATCTCGTTCTTTGCCTTCGTCCTCACTTTGACGAGCTGCGCTCGGCGCCCGAGCCGGCGACGCATCGCCCGGGTCTGCTCATCGGGGACCCAGACCCCGTCGAGCTGGCCCGCGGCGAGGAGCTTCGCCAGCGCCCGGGCGTCGAGGCGGTCGGTCTTCGCGCGGGCGGCGCGGATCCCGGTGTCGGCGGGAGAGACCGCGACCAGCTTTCGGACGTGGGGGCGGATGATCCTCGCCACCTCCCAGGCGTTGCCCGAGACCTCAAGCGCCACCTGGTCTGATCGCCCGAGACTTGCGGCAAATAGCTCCAACGCCTCCGGCGTCATCTCGATCCGCCCGGCCGAACTGATCTCGCCGCCCTCGGCGATCGCGACCTCGGCGAAGTCGCGGTGGATGTCGAGACCGATAGATCTCATCTCTTGACCTCCTCGTTGTGGTTGTCGGCGGAGGGCGGGTGGACAACGACAGCGACGTATCCGTGCTCTAGGCACAACCGGGCTGGTCGCAGGGGCGGCCACTGAAAAGCCGGGCTCGAGGCCCATCGCGCAGAGGCGGAAGCCCTTCGGCGGCCCGGTCATGGTCGAGGTCGCGGGCCGTGTTCACGCGCTCGGGCCGGAGCTTGCGGGGAGCATGAGGGTGCGGCGGGAGACCCGCGGTGAATAAGCCCGACCTCAAGGTCGGCGAGGAGGAAGTGGCCCTCGTCGAGCCCGCTCCGGGTGGCTCTCCGTCGCCGACGCAGCCGGCGAACGGGGTGGGTACCGTCGAGGATGTCCTGCCCGGTGAGGCTGCGATCGCCCGCGCGGCGCGGCGCTCGCTCGACGGGCACGCTCGCGGCCTGCCCCGGATCTGGCCGTTCCTGGGGCCGGCCTTCATCGCTGCGGTCGCCTACATCGACCCCGGCAACTTCGCCACCAACATCGCCGGCGGCGCCAAGTTCGGCTACCTGCTGCTCTGGGTGGTGCTGGCGGCCAACCTGATCGCGATGGTGGTCCAGACCCAGTCGGCCAAGCTCGGGATCGCCACCGGCAAGAACCTGCCCGAGGTCTGCCGGGAGAACTTCTCCCGCCGGACCTCGATCGGGCTCTGGCTCCAGGCCGAGGTGGTCGCGATGTCCACCGACGTCGCCGAGGTGGTCGGCGCGGCGCTCGGGCTCAACCTGCTCTTCGGGATCCCGCTGTTCGGCGCCGCCCTGATCGGGGGCGCAGCGGCATTCGCGATCCTGGCACTGCAGCAACATGGCTTCCGCCGCCTGGAGGCGGTGATCACGGCCCTGGTCGGGGTGGTGGTGCTCGGGTTCGGCTTTGAGATCGTCGCCACCCATCCGGACGGCGGACAGGTGCTCCACCACCTCTTCGTGCCCGGTTTCGGCGGCACCGAGAGCGTCCTGCTCGCCACCGGGATCATCGGGGCGACGGTGATGCCGCACGTGATCTACCTGCACTCCGCCCTGACGCAACGCCGGATCGTCGGGCGAGACGATCGCGAGCGCCGTGGGATTCTCAAGTTCGAGCGGATCGACGTGGTGATCGCGATGACCCTCGCCGGCGTGGTCAACCTCTCGATGATGGCCACGGCCGCCGCCCTCTTCCACGGGAGCGGGCACACGGGAATCGACAGCATCGAAGGCGCCTACGACGGGCTGCGCTCCCTGGTTTCGGGCAATGCCGCCACGGTCTTCGGCGTCGCCCTGCTGGCTTCCGGCCTCGCCTCCTCGTCGGTGGGCACCATGTCCGGGCAGGTCGTGATGCAGGGGTTCATCCGTCGCAGGATTTCGATCTTCCTGCGCCGCGCGATCACCCTCGCGCCGGCGCTGATCGTGCTGGCCGTTGGGCTACCGCCGACCGACGCGCTGGTGGGGAGCCAGGTGGTGCTCTCCTTCGGCATCCCGTTCGCGTTGGTGCCGCTGCTGATGCTGGCGCGTCGGCGACGGGTGATGGGGGCGCTCGCCAACCCGACCTGGCTCACCGTCGTCGTGGGCATCCTGGCATCGCTGATCATCGCCCTCGACGTCTTCCTGCTCGAGCAGGTCTTCTTCGGCTGATATGGGCGACCCGTTCGTCAGCGTCGAGAGCCCGCCCGTGGCGGGCCCTGTCGGCTGGATAGTCACGCAACCGAGAATTGCGCTCTGGCACACCCTCGGTCGGGCCGGGGAGGCCGGTCAAGCTCAGTCGCAGCACTCCTCCTGGCACGAATCCTGTGCTGTGAGATCGGGAGCGGCGCAGCAGCCCTCGCCGCGCCAGGTCTCGAGCCCTTCGCGGATCGCGACCCCCGCGATCATCAGGGCGGCAATCGGGTCCAGCCACCACCAGCCGAACACGGCGTTGCCGGCCAGCCCGAGGAACACGGCCCCCGCCAGATAGGCGCAGAGCAGGTTCTGGGCTCCCTCGCCATGCGTCGCAGAGGAGCCCAGCTGCTCGGCGAGTCGCTGCTTCGCCCTGCCGAGGAAGGGCATCCCGACGACGCTGGTCGCGGTCAACGCCATCCCCAGGACGCTGGTCTCGGGCCGGGCGCCCCCGGCGAGGTGCTGGACCGCTTCGAATGCGATGTAGGGCGCGAGGATGAAGAACTGGATGGCGACGACCTTCTGCGCGCGCTCCTCGGCGGCGTGGGAGAGCAGGCGGTGACCCGTGAAGCGCCAGACGATCACCAGGCTCGCGAAGCCCTCGATCGCGGAGTCGAGCCCGAAGCCGACCAGGGCGATGGAGCCGGCGAGGACGCCAGCGCTGATCGCAATCGCGCCCTCGGCGCTCATCCAGACGAGACTGAGCCACGACAGCCCCCGCGCCCGGCGCGCCGCCCGCAGCCAGTCGGCGCTCGGCTCTGGCCGCGCCGTCGCCGGCGCACGGGTGATCGTCGGGAGCGCCGCCTCGCTCACGCGACCGTTTCGCCGAGCAGCGCCGCCGCCAGGAACTCGCGTCCCCGCTCCGTCAGCGAGTACATCACCATCTTGCCGTCGCGCCGGCTTGCCACCAGCCCGTGCGAGCGCAACTGGCGCAGGTGATGCGAGACCAGATTCTCGGCCCGCTCCGCGACCCAGGCGAGGTCGCATACGCAGAGCTCCTCGCCTTCCGCCAAGGCCGCGGCGAGCATGAGGCGCGTCGGATCGGCCAGCGCCTTGGCCTGACCAGCGATGCGCTCGGCAGTTTCGCTGCTTAGTCGTCTGAGGCGAAGAGCCTCCGCCTTGTCGAGGTCAAGACAGAGGACGTCGCACTGGTCGTCGGGCATCGACACATCCTAACGGCCATTGAGATGAACCTTTGGACGCCACTCCTGGTTTCGCGTGAAAGCGGAACTGCCTCAGCTGGGGTGGCGGGCGATCTCCCGGATACGCGCGCAGTGGTAGCGAGAAACGGATCGGGCCCCCGCTACTCGAGAAAAGGCCGCAAGCGCGGCCCTTTCTCTATTGCGACATCTGCCCCTTGGTGTGGACCACCGTGCCGGACTTGCTGCGATTCTGCGCGCGAGAACCCGATGTCCGACCCGGAGGCGCCCTGCTTCAGCGCGATCGCTCCCAAAGCCTAAGCTGCGCCTTTAAGGGTATGGCGTCCCCCATGGGTGCGAAACAAGGCGCGGTCGGGAGGACGGCGCGCCGGGTTGGATGGAGCGGGCGGTCGGCGGCGCGAAGCGGCTGGGCGAAGCGGCTGGGGCGGCTGGGGATCGCGGCCAAGGGATCGATCTACCTGCTCGTCGCCGCGATCGCGATCGGTGTGGCCGCGGGCGAGCGCAGCGATCCCAAGGCCCAGAGCGGGGCGCTGGCGACCCTGGCGGGCGGCGCGGTCGGCAAGGCGATGCTGATCGTGCTTGCTGTCGGCCTGGCCGGGTACGCGCTCTGGCGGTTGAGCGTCGCCGTGCTCGGTACGCCGGGGCCCGACGAGACGACCGAGCCCGCCGAGCGGATCGGCTCGCTGGCGTTGGCGCTGATCTACGGCAGCCTCTGCGCGTATGCGATCGGAATCGCCGGCGGCACGGGCACCACCAATGGGGCCTCGGCCGGCCCCGACGAGGCGACCAGGACCATGATGGACTGGTCGCTCGGCACGGTGCTGGTGCTCGCAGTCGGTGCGCTGCTCGCCGGCCTCGCCCTCTTCGAGGGGTACAAGGCCGCGAGCCGCAGCTTCATGGACGAGCTGCGAACGAGTCAAATGAGCGCTGACCAGAAGCGCCTCGCCACCGCGCTGGGGATTGCGGGGCACGCGGCGCGCGCCGTGGCCTCCGCGCTGGTTGCCGCCTTCGTCATCAAGGCGGCAGTCGAGCACGACCCGAGCGAGGCGATCGGGCTCGACGGGGCGCTGGAGAAGCTCGCCGCCCAGGACGCGGGGCCCCTCCTGCTCGCCATCATGGCGGCGGGCCTGGCGACATATGGGCTCTACCTGATCATCGAGGCGCGCTTCCGCCGTGTCTGACCCCGAGCACATGGCCCGCGCGCACCAATCTCAAGGTCGCGGCTTCGAATCCCGCCTTGTCGTCTAGCCCGCCAGAGCCCCTGCGTAGACCTGCCAGGCGAGCGCCGACTTCGCGGTCAGGCTGAGCACGATGTAGACCTTCTCGCCGTACACGTAGTCGCGCCACGATACCCAGACGAGATGCGTTGGGGGGTCCCGAGCACCGAGGTACCAGCCGTACCGAACTGAGCGAAACCCAGCCGATCTGAGAGGACTCCAGATCGCTTGGCAGAGCCGAAGAACATCTGACAGAACGCGCCGGGGCATCTCATAACCCGAAGGTCGCGGGTTCGAATCCCGCCCCGCTACTCAGAAAGGCCCGCAAACGCGGGCCTTTCTCTTATCAACGTCGTGCTGGCCTTTCGGTCGTGGTACATAGTCGGCCACGTCGCCCACCTCATCGCTCCAGCTCGCCGCCTCGGCACGCTCGCCGGCTCTGACTTCGAGCAGTAGAAGCCGAGATCCTCGCTAGCTAGCCTGGGATGCGTGGCTTCTGCGCCGCGCGTCGAGCTTCTCTGGTGGCGTGAGTGCCCCTCCTGGGAGCGGGCGCTCGACATGTTGCGCGAGGCGATGACGTACAAGGGGCTCGATCCGGACTCGATCGAAGTGAGCGAGGTTGACACCGAGGCGGCGGCCCGGCGGCATGAGTTCGTTGGCTCGCCGACGATCCGAGTGAACGGGGTGGACGTTCAGCCGCCCGTGGAGGGTGAGCCAACCGGGCTCGCTTGCCGCGTATACCGCCGCCGGGACGGGCGGACCTCACCGCTCCCCGATCCGGAGGACCTTCGCGAGGCGCTCGGAGCGGCCGCGCTCCGGGGACGGGGATAGCCTGCGGCCGATGCCGACTGCGATTGGGGAACGGGCCCCCGACTTCGAGCTCCCGGCCACCGACGGCGAGCGCCACGCGCTGAGCGCGGCAGGCGCTCCGGCGACGGTGGTCTACTGGACCTGCAACCACTGCCCCTATGCCCTCGCCTGGCACAAGCGCCTCCTCGACGTGGCTCGCGACTATGCGGATCGCGGCGTCCGGGTGCTGGCGATCAGCTCGAACGATTCCGAGCGATACCTGGCCGACTCGTTCGAGGCAATGATCGAACGGGTCCAGCAAGAGGGCGGCTGGCCGCATCCCTATCTGTATGACGAGAACCAGCAGGTCGCCCGCGAGTGGGGCGCAGAGCGGACGCCGCAGGTATTCGTGCTCGACTCGGGTCTACAGCTGCGCTACCGAGGCGCTCCTGATGCCGACTACGACGATCCATCGCAGGACGCGGCCTGGCTTCGCGCCGCGCTCGACGCGGTGCTGGCCGGACAGGAGCCCAACCCGTCGGAGACCGAGGCTGAGGGCTGCACGATCAAATGGAAGCCATGAAGCCATGACGGCCCGTCGAAGGCTGGTTCAGAGCCGGACTGATCGATTGAGCCCCTGTTCCTTTCCCATGCGGAGGAGCAGTCCCCGAGTTGGTTCCGCCGGCCGAGGCCCCAACGGCGAAGGCTGCGCAGACGTGGGATGGTGAGCAGCGCGTGGTACATCGCACCGCGATGCCACTTATGCCTCGAGCCCGCCAGCGGCGTAAGGTTGGGCGAAGAGGGGAGACGAAGACCATGGCCAAGGCCCAGCGGATGTCTCACGCCGATGCCGCCTGGCTGCACATGGATCAGCCGACCAACCTGATGGTGATCACCGGCGTCCTCTGGTTCGACGAGCCGCCGGACTGGGATGGCGTGAGGGAGAGAATCAAGGAGCGCATGGTCGAGCGCTTCGACCGCTTCCGCCAGCGGGTGGCGGAGGGAAGGGCACCGCTCTCGGGGCCGCACTGGGAGGAGGACCCGAAGTTCGACCTTGATCTCCACTTCCATCGGGTCGCGCTTCCCGCGCCGGGCGATTCCGCCGCGCTCCAAGCCTACGTTGCCGACCTGATGGCGAGCCCGCTCGACCGCTCCAGGCCGCTCTGGCACTTCCATTTTGTCGACGGGTACGGAGGGGGCGCCGCGATGGTCGCCCGAATCCACCACTGCATCGCCGATGGGATCGCGCTCGGCCGCGTCCTGCTCTCGCTCACCGACGAATCGCCCGACGCCGGGATCGCGCCAGCCGACGACTCCGCAGCTCGGGAGGATTCGGGCGGGCCACTCAAATCGCTCTTCCGCCCGGCGGCGAAGGCCGCCTCGCTTGCACGCGACGCTGCGGAGGCGCTCGCACACGAGGCGATCGAGGTGGGAAAGGACCCCTCCCACCTCCGCGACTTGGCCGCCGAGGCGCGGGAGGACGCTGCCGCGGTGGCGAAGATGCTGACGATGCCTGCCGATCCGCCAACCGCCTTGAAGGGCGAGCTGGGAGTGGCGATGCGTGTCGCCTGGTCGCGGCCGATCCGGCTGGACGACGTCAAGGCAATCGGCCACGCGACCGGCACGACCGTCAACGACGTGCTACTGACCGCGGTCGCCGGAGCGCTGCGCAGCTACCTGGACGGCCGCGAGACGCGCGTGGAGGAGCTGACCGCGGTGGTCCCCTTCAACCTGCGGCCGCTCGATCAGCCGCTACCGTCTGACCTCGGCAACCGCTTCGGCCTGGTCTACCTGGCGCTGCCGGTGGGCATCGAGGACCGCCGAGACAGGCTCAACCAGGTCCATAGCCGCATGGAGCAGATCAAGCGCTCTCCGGAGGGCGCCGTCTCCTACGGTGTGCTCGACGCGATCGGCCGGACGCCGGTGCAGATCGAGAAGCGGTTGGTGGACCTTTTCAGCACGAAGGGCAGCGCGGTGATGACCAACGTTCCGGGACCGCGCCAGCCGGTCTATATGGCGGGGACGCCGGTGCGCGGGGTGCTCGTCTGGGCGCCGACCTCCGGCGGCGTCTCGATGAGCGTCGCGATCTTCAGCTACGCCGGCGAGGTCACCATGGGGGTAATGACCGACGCCGGGCTCGTGCCGGATCCCGAGAAAATCATCGAGGCGTTCGAGCCGGAGCTCGACTCCCTGGAGCGCGAAGCGGCCTAGCCGGTTCCCGCGTAGGCACGTGGCGTCGCCGGGCTCGGCGGCTGAGGCATTCGACCTCATCTCAAGGTAGTGACGCGACCGAGGGCAGCCGAAAGTGTCGAATCCATGCAAAACAGCCGTCTGATGGAGCCCCGTCGAGGCAACGGCGCCAATCGTGCCGAGGTACCAGCCGTGGTACCGAACTGAGAGAAACCGAGCTGACCTCAGCTCATCTCAGCGTGCCTGGCATCACCCAGCGTGAGCCCACCGAACGGCCTCAGCGCTTCTCATAACCCGAAGGTCGCGGGTTCGAATCCCGCCCCCGCTACTCACGAAGGGCCCGGATCTCCGGGCCTTTCGTATGTCCGGTGTCGTGGCGGCGGATCAGCCCCCCAGCTCGAGCAGCTCGATCCTGTAGTCGTCGGGGTCCCTGACGAAGCAGAGCCGCGAGCCGCCCTCGTGGATTCGATAAGGGGGCTTCTCCGGCTCGATCCCCATCTCCTTAAGACGCGCAAGGGTGACGTCAAGGTCGTCCACTGCAAGCGCAATGTGACCGTAGGCGGTGCCCATCTCGTAGTTCTCGACGCCGTAGTTATGGGTCAGCTCGAGCTCGGGCAACTCCTCACCGGGCACACCCATAAAGATGTTGATTGCCTCGTCGCGGATCGGCATCTCGCGGCGTTTCTCGAGCCCCAGGGCCTCGTAGAAGGCGACCGAGCGCCGGGGATCAGTGATGCGGTAGCAGGTATGGATCAGCCGCACAGCGCGAACTCTATCCACGCCGGTCAGCGGCACGCTGACCCGAAGGACGCGAATTCGAATCCCGCCCCCGCGATGTTCTCACTACCACCAGCGAGCCCTCCTTCGGTGCGTGCCGTCAGCTGAGAATCGGGCTGCTGGCGCTTCGCTCGGCCGCCAGATCAGGCCGTTCTGCAACGGCGTCCATGTCCGCTACCGGTTTACGCGTTGGGTGGTGTACAGCCAGGAGACGGCCCAAGCGTTTGGCTAAACCCGCCACTCTCCAATAGGGTGCTGCAGGCAAGGTGAGGAGGCTTCTTGAGATCGTGGCGGCGCTGGCGGCGCTGCTGGTCCTGGGCGCAGTGGTGACCCTCGGCTCCGCGAGCGCCGCGCAGAAGACGCGGCCGACCGACCGTGATCAGTCGCTCAGGGACGGCTGCCAGCGACCGAGCTTCCTCGACCTGACGCTTGTCAACTCGCCGGAGTGGGTCTACGTCAACCACAACCCCAGCGTGCACGTCGCCCGCGGCGTGACGCGCGTTCCGCATCCGACCCCAGTCGACCAGCCCGGCACCCACGACTGGTTCGACTTCAACGGGAACCTGGTGCCCGACAAGCGCTACCGCTACCTCGTCGCCGGAAGCAAGGCCGCCGGTGCCAACAACTTCGCGCGCGGCGAGCAGGACGCGGGGGAGGAGTACGCGCGCCTGCACTACGAGTGGGAGGAGGGGAGCCTGCCGAAGTTCGCCTGGCCGAGCGACGGCGACCGCACTGCGCTGTGGGGGTCCTGGATCTGGGATTGCGGCCACTGGGAGACCGCCGGCCGCGTCACCGGGGAGCGCACCGAGTTCCACCCCCTGAACGCGATCGCGGTGACGCGCAAGAACGGCGCTCGGGCGCACCCGGGCGAATGGGAGACTGACGCCTACATCTCGAGCGATGGAACGTTCGCGCACCTCACCGAGGAATGCGCGCGCCGCATGGAGCCGCAGGCGGACGGCACCTACGGACCCGGCTTTCAGGGCTGCGCTGGCAACCTGCCGCTCGAGCTCAAACACGACCCGGCAAGCTTCCGTCAGCGGCTGGCGCATTCGTACACCTTCTCGGTACGCGCTCCGAAGCGACCACGGCACGCCTCGAGGCTGGTGCTGCGGTCTGTGCTGAGGAAGCACAGCGGCCGCGTGACCGAGCGGGTCCGCCGGACGAGCCGCGGCTTCAGCATCACCGTAACCCCGCACACTCGGAATCTCAGCTGGGGCAAGTCGTACTTCGCGAGCTGGGCGAGACGCAGACCCCCCGGGACCAGGCTGCGGGTCACCTTCCGGAAGCTTCTGATCAAGCGCGCGGACCCGGACCCGACTGAGGGCGGGCCCGACCCGACGGGCGAGAAGATCGCTCTCTACCTCGACCTGAACGGCTACTGGCAGCTGGTGAACGGCTGGGCGCCGTCGCTGTTCGCCGCCAGGGACAACATGCTGATTCGCCTCAACCGGACGATCCAGGTCACCGTGCAGCGCGGGCACGGGGTCAGCTTGTTCGTGATGGGGCGCGAGTGCGACGGTCCGAGCGGGGTGGTGCTGTTCGGGCACTTCGTGCCGAGGACGAAGCCCTGCCCGTACAACCCGACCGAGTCGAAGATCAGCTCCCACAACAACGACGACCCGGGCACCATCCTCCAGCGCTACCGCTCCGCGGGGGCGGCGCTCGGGACCCACACCTTGAAGTCGCGTGCCACGGTCTTCTTCCCCCACACAGGCCGCATCAGCCTCTACAACGGCGTGCAGGGCGAAGACGTCTACCAGCTGACCTACACGGTCCGCCGCGTTCCACCCTCGCACCCGGGGCCCCCGCCCCGGGGATTGGGTTGAATCTCGGAAGCAGCTCGCCGTCCTAGGGACACCGCCGCCGCGAGTCTTGGAACGGGCGCTGGTGCAGCCTCGCTGCTCCACTGGGACCGAGATGGCCACAGGAACAGTGAAGTGGTTCAACGATGACAGGTGGCTAGACGGCGAGCCGCCGTTTGGAGCGGGTGTGGCCGCGGTGGCCGTCGGCGCTCCAATCGAGCGCTAGCACCAGGCGGCCACCGGCGCCGACGGCTCGCCGTGCGTTCCGGCCCAGCCTCAACCGGAGCGCGCGCGATCCGCCCTCCCCCAGCTTCATGCGGATTAGGTGCAGCTTCACTGCCCGGTTCCCTCCGGAGCCGGAAACGACCTGGAGCACGGCCCGCGCCGTGAGCCGGCAGCGGGAGGCGCCCCGGCAGGTGGCCTTGCCGGCCACCAGGGCGGCGCCGCCCGGCCGCAGGCTGGGGTGCCAGCGGAAGTGCACGCCCGCGCCGCCCTTGGCGACTCCCCTCCCGGCCAGCTCGGCGCTCTGCGATCCGGCGTCACCGGCGATCCGCAGACGGGCCGAGCTCGTGCCCCGGGAGTCAGGCGCGAACCGGACCCGGACGGCGCAGTGCCCACCCGCCGGCAGGGTGACGTCGGTGCAGTCGTCGGCGGCCAGCCGGAACTGGTCCGAGTCGGCGCCGATGATGGAGGCGCCGCTCAGCCGCATCGGGGTGGTGCCCTCATTGGTGAGCGCGAAGGTCTGCGGCCGGCTGCTGGTGCCGACGGTCCGGCGGCCGAAGTCGTGGCTCTCCGGGGTGAGCGAGGCATGCGGATCGAGGCCGACGCCGGTGAGGTTCACCTGGGCACCGCCGTCCTGGTCCCCGAAGAAGCTCAGCTGGGCGACCTTCGGCCCGGCGCTGTCGGGCTGGAAGCGGACCTGCGCGGTGCAGTTGGCCGCCGGATCGAGCGGGATGCCGGTGCAGTTCTCGTGCAGCAGCTTGAAGCTGCCCACGTCGCCGCCGGAGACCACTGCGACGAAGAACCCGCCCGGCAGGTCACCGCTGTTGGTCAGGGTGATCGTCCGGGTGTCGCCCGCCTGCCCGGCAGTGGCGGAGCCGAAGTCGACGCGGTTCGGCGATCCGGTGACGATCGCCTGCCCGCCCCGCCCGCTGAGGTCGGCGGTGAAGGAGGCGCCGTTGGTCCAGGCGCGCACCTGGGCCGTCAAGGGAACGGTGTCGCCGGGCCCGAACCAGACCTGCACGCTGCAGGTGTCGTTGGGCTGGAGCATGCCGCCGAAGCAGTCGACGAAGCCGGTCCAGAAGGCGCCCGAGCCGGGACCCGTGATGTCCACGGAGTTGACTTGGACGGCCGCGTCGCCGGTGTTCCGCAGCGTCAAGGTCGCCTGGGTGGCACCGCTATTGACGAGCTGCAGGCCGAAGTCGTAGCTCGAGGGCTCGAAGCTGAGCTCGGGTGCGGCCCCAGTGCCGGTCAGGTCGACCGTCTGGTCGCCGCGCGGGTCGTCCGAGGAGAGGTGCAGGGTGGCCTCCCGGTCGCCCACGCCTCCGGGCCAGAAGCCGACGTCGATCCCACAACCCTTGCCCGGATCGAGCTGCCCGCCGCAGTTGCCGTTGAGGTTGAAGTCGGAGGGATCGGCCCCGTCGACGTAGACGTTGCTGATCGAGACCGGGGTGTCGCCGGTGTTCTTGGCCGTCACCTGCTGGTGGTCGCCCGGGTTGCCGACGGTGGTGGCGGGGAAGTCGAGCTGCGCCGGAGACACGGTGAGCTCGGTGGCGGCCTCGGCAGCGGCGGGTGCGCCCGCGAGGGCAAGCGCCGCGCTCAGCGCGGCTGCAGCGAGAGCGGGGCGGAGCATTCGTGCGCTCGGGCGAGACATGAACGCACCATCGGGCCGGGCATCTCCTGGCTTTACCCCCCGGGCGACTTGTCAAATATGGGCACGCCTGACTCTGGAAGATCGCTTGCAAACTCAGATGACAAGGGGGGCAACCCGGGTCTGGCGTCCGGGCATACCGGCTGGCGGAGAACATCGCGCGGGCGATGGCCCTGCTCGGGCGGCGCAGTATCTCGCCCAGCTCCGCTAGCCGACCCCGAAGGTCGCGGGTTCGAATCCCGCCCCCGCTACTCACGAAAGGCCCGGAGATCCGGGCCTTTTCTCTGTCTCGGATCAGGTCGCTGATGCCGCCGTGGTTCCGATGTGGTTCCGCTTTTTCGCAGAACTTGCCCGGGCGTCGATCCGGTCGGTCTTCGCGGCCAGCGGCGCCAGCCCCTTCACCTTCTGAGTCGGCGATCTCGACCGACCAGCGGGCCTGCTCGAGGGTGTCGTGGACGATCCTGGCGCCGGTCATCGACTCGATCACCGCGCAGACGGGCTGGCGATGGGTCTCTGAGATCCGGTGGTCGAGGCGCTTTCGGTTGAGATCCAATCCGGCGTGCAACGTGTGGGCGGGCCTCCTTGGTGCTCGTGATCGGTGGACGCTGAGAGCGTGTCACCGGGAGACCCTTCTTCATCGCGGTCCAAAGCGGCGATCTGGAGTCCGGGCGCGCCTAGGTAGTTACCCCGGAGACCGGACCGGTGCTGAGGGACGATGGCGGGAGCCGCGTGGCACGCAACCCTGCTTCCAATCGGCAGAACACCCAGAGAGGGGGAGTTGACATGGGCAAGCTCCGCGATCGCTTCACTTTCGCCAACGTGGTCTCGGTGCTCTCTTTGATCTTCGCGCTCGGCCTGGGCACCGCCTGGGCTGCCAAGGGGCTCCCGAAGAACCAGGTCCGCTCGTGGAACATCGCCAAGGGCCAGGTGAAGACGCCGGACCTGGGCAAGGGCGCCGTCACGTCCTTCAAGGTCAAGAACGGCACGCTGCTCAGCCAGGACTTCGCCCAGGGGGTGCTTCCGACCTTCGGAATCCAAAAGGTGGTGGCATTCAGCGCGAATGAGGACGTGAACGAGCAGGACGTGACCGTCAATTGCCCGCCAGGAAAGAAGGCCGTGGGAGGAGGCGGCGGCTGGGGGCTTGTCGACGCCTCCTCCCCGTACGCCATCGCCCTCGAGTGGAGCGAGCCCACCAACGCGCTCGACGGGTGGACGGTCAAAGCGAGGCGGACTCGTGGCGTCGGTTCGTGGGCGCTGCGCGCAGAAGCGGTGTGTATGAACGTGAGTTCCTGAGCGAAGCGGCGTGGGCGGCAGCAACAAGCCGCTCACCAGTTCGTAAAGCTGCTCCTTTCTCTTTGAAGACCACCGAATTGTCAACGGGGTGATCGCCCCGCCGCTGTAGGTGCCCTCGTCGCGGTACTCCCAGCTGGCTCGTGAGTCGGGCTGTCGTCCGTTTGCTGCAGCACCGGGTGCGACGAGGCTCGACCACTGGGCGGGGGGCGACCCCTAGTGGTGGTGCTCGTGGCCGTCGTACTGACGGACCGTTTGCCAGGACTGCCAAGTGATCCGCAGGATGATCAGGGTGATACCGAGCCCGATCAAGGGGTCGAGGATCTGGGCGCCGAGGGCGACGGCGACGGCGCTCACGATCACTGCGAGGCTCACGTAGGCATCGGCGCGAGCGTGGTTGCCATCGGCGACCAGGGCCGGGCTGTTGAGCCTCTCGCCAGCGCGGGTGCGGATCTGAGCCGCGATCCGGTTGCCCACGTAGCCGATTCCCCCGGCGGCGGCGAGGGCCCAGAGATGGCTGACGCCGTGAGGATTGATTAGCCGATCTATCGCCTCATACCCGGCGACGGCCGCACTGGCCGCGATCGCGAAGACGACGGCGAGCCCGGCCCAGCGCTCGACGCGGACGCTTCGCAGGGCGAATGCGGCGGCCAAGGGAAACGCCGTCGCGGCGTCGCCGAAGTTGTGGATCAGATCGGCTAGTAGGGCGACGCTGGAGGTGAGCGCAAAGATCACGGTCTGGGCCGCGGCTGCTAGCCCGAGGACGAGCAGAGAGAGGGCGACAGCCTTGATCCCGGCACGCGAGCGCTTGATGGTTGGATCGATCAGGCCGTGGGTGTGGCCATGTCCTTCGCCGTGGTGATGGTGATGGGCCGCCTCGGGCTCATGGGTGTGCGGCCCGGTATGCGGATGCGAGTGGGTCAGGCCGCTGCTATGCCGGTGCAGGTCGCCGCGGAGCGGCTCATACGCGAGGCCTCCGTTCACGGTCAGAAGACTAAGGCGGGACGGATCCGAGTCCGTCGCAAACACCCGCCAGCACTTCGGAACGCCAAATCGAAACGGTCGTCACGCTCGGTGCCGTTGGCTGACCGGGTCGCCGGCGAGCTGGAGCGGCACTTCCAGCCGCGTCAGGAGTACCCCTGCGGACCATCCAGGAAGTGGCTGGGACACAAGGATGCAAAGACGACGGAGATCTACGCCGACTACATCTGCCCCTTGGGTGTGGACCACGATGCCGGACTTGCCGCGATTCTGTGCGCGGGAACCCGATGTCCGACCCGGAGGCGCCCTGCTCCAGCGCGATCGCTCCCAAAGCCTAAGCTGCGCCTTTAAGGGTATGGCGCCCCCATGGGTGCGAAACAAGGCGCGGTCGGGAGGACGGCGCGCCGGGTTGGAAGGAGCGGGCGATCGGCGGCGCGAAGCGGCTGGGCGAAGCGGCTGGGGCGGCTGGGGATCGCGGCCAAGGGATCGATCTACCTGCTCGTCGCCGCGATCGCGATCGGTGTGGCCGCGGGCGAGCGCAGCGATCCCAAGGCCCAGAGCGGGGCGCTGGCGACCCTGGCGGGCGGCGCGGTCGGCAAGGCCATGCTGATCGTGCTTGCTGTCGGCCTGGCCGGGTACGCCTTCTGGCGGCTGAGCGTCGCCGTGCTCGGTACGCCGGGGCCCGACGAGACGATCGAGCCCGCCGAGCGGATCGGCTCGCTGGCGTTGGCGCTGATCTACGGCAGCCTCTGCGCGTACGCGATCGGAATCGCCGCCGGCTCGGGCACCCCCAATGGGACCTCGGCCGGCCCCGACGAGGCGACCAGGACCCTGATGGACCGGTCGCTCGGCACGGTGCTGGTGCTCGCAGTCGGTGCGCTGCTCGCCGGCCTCGCCCTCTTCGAGGGGTACAAGGCCGCGAGCCGCAGCTTCATGGACGAGCTGCGAACGAGTCAGATGAGCGCTGACCAGAAGCGCCTCGCCACCGCGCTGGGATTGCCGGGCACGCGGCGCGCGCCGTGGCCTCCGCGCTGGTGGCCGCCTTCGTCATCAAGGCGGCAGTCGAGCACGACCCGAGCGAGGCGATCGGGCTCGACGGGGCGCTGGAGAAGCTCGCCGCCCAGGACGCGGGGCCCCTCCTGCTCGCCATCGTGGCGGCGGGCCTGGCGACATATGGGCTCTACCTGATCATCGAGGCGCGCTTCCGCCGTGTCTGACCCCGAGCACATGGCCCGCGCGCACCATCCTCAAGGTCGCGGGTTCGAATCCCGCCTTGTCGGCTAGCCCGCCAGAGCCCCTGCGTAGACCTGCCAGGCGAGCGCCGACTTCGCGGTCAGGCTGAGCACGATGTAGACCTTCTCGCCGTACATGTAGTCGCGCCATGCGCCAACCCGCCGGTATTGGAGTGCCATGTTGACGGGGAAGAGCGCGAACAGGACCAGCAGCGAGAAGAAGATCCCGAAGACGAAATCCGGCACGTCGGCCTGTTGGTCGGCGCGGATCAGCTGGTAGGTGATCACCACCCATGGGACGGCGCCGAGCATCGACCCAAACCAGAACGGCCGCCAGTCGGCGTCGCGCCCCGGGCTCTGGGTGCGCTCCATCTCGAGGCCGAGGAGGATCATCCCCGTGTTGACGCCGAATAGCGCGATCAACGCAGTCAGCTCCAAGACTCCGCAGAGCATCGCGATCAGCACGACCATCAGCGAGGCGCTCAGCGAGTATTCGATCCAGCGTGCGTAGTTGACCGAGCGTGCCAGGTTGCGCTCATACCATCCTCGCAGCGGCCCGCCGACCAGCAGGTGGTCGATTGCCGCCAGGTACAGGAACGCCGCGGTTGCGGTCGCGAACGAAAGCTCGAAGAAGAGGGTCCCCTCTGATCAGTTCGGCTGCCCCCGGCGGGCCGTTGATCCAGCTCCCGTAGACGGGCAGCGAGGCGTCGGAGGCGATCAGCAGCAGCACCGTCGCCTGCACGGCCTGGATCAGTCCGACGCCCAGGTTCCAGCGACGGAGATTCCCGGCCCGGCCGGGATCGATGCCCTGCCCATCCGTCATCGCCCTGATTATCCCGATCGCTCCGGGCCCGATTCGTTTCGTGGTCCGATTCGTGGGCGGTCCGATAGCCGCTCCATTCCATGCAAGGGACACTTTCGAGCGCGCCCGTTCAGGCGCCCCCCTTACCCAAACGAGATGGGTTGGGGGGTCCCAGGCACCGAGGTACCAGCCGTGGTACCGGCGCTCGTTGGTCCTCGTCCACCGGGCAGGTGAGGCGGCACTAGAGTGCATGCATATGTCGGAACCCGTGCTTGTCGCCGTTGAGGACGATGCGGACGCACTGCGGGATATCGAGCGAGAGCTGCGTGACCGATACGCGCGCCACTACCGGGTCGTGTGCGTGCGATCGGCGGACTTGCGCGCCCGCCTCGCTGGCTTCGCTGCTGCCGGCGACGAAGTCGCCCTGGTTCTCGTCGCGCAGTGGCTCTCCGGGGCGACCACGCGCGAGCTCTTGGATGAGGCCCGACACCTGCATCCGCAAGCAAAGCGCGGGCTGCTGCTCGGGTGGGGTGACTGGGGGGACCCAGCGACGGGCGAGGCGATCTTCGATTCGATCGCCCACGGCCGCATCGACCACTACGTGGTCCGGCCATCACAGTCACCGGACGAGCTCTTTCACCAGGCGATCTCGAGCATGCTCCTCGAGTGGGCAGAGGCGCAGCAGACTTCGCCGAACACGATCTATGTAGTCGGCGAGTCATGGTCTGGCAGGGCATTCGAGCTGAGAGAGCTGCTCGGACGCTGCGCGATCCCGCACTCGTTCTGTCTGGCCGACTCGAACGACGGGCGCGCGCTCGCCGCCAAGGCGGAGGAGGGGGCGGAGCTCCCAATCGTCGTCTTTCCGGACGGGACGGTCTTGACGAACCCCAGCAACGTCGAGATGGCGAAGGCGTCGGGCTCGCCGGTGAACCCAGAGCAGATGGATTTCGACATCGTGATCGTCGGGGCCGGGCCGGCTGGTCTGTCGGCGGCCGTGTATGGCGCGTCGGAAGGACTCGGCACTCTGGTCGTCGACGAGGGCGGGCTCGGGGGTCAGGCGACCTCCAGCTCGCTGATTCGGAACTACCTCGGCTTCCCTCGAGGGGTCAGCGGTCGCCGGCTGGCTCAGCAGGCATACGAGCAGGCGTGGGTCTTCGGGGCCCAGTTCGTGTTCATGCAGAGAGTGACCGACCTGCGACGCGATCACGACGGGCTCTGCGTCACCCTCTCTGACTTCGGCCGCATGCGGGCGCGGGCGGTGCTCCTGGCGACGGGTGCAAGCTACCGCCGACTCGGCGTCCCGGCGCTCGAGGCGCTGAACGGTGCGGGCGTGTTCTACGGTGGTGCGGCTTCCGCGGCGCCCGCCATGGTCGGTCGTGACGTCTACGTTCTCGGGGGCGCAAACTCGGCCGGCCAGGCCGCATTGCACCTCGCACGTTACGCACGACGCGTCACGCTGGTGTTGCGCGCTGATTCACTCGGTGCAGGGATGTCGGACTACCTGGTTCGCCAGGTTGAGGCGGAACCAAAGCTGCAGGTCCGACTCGGGACCGAGATCGTCGACGGTGGGGGCGACGGCTGGCTGGAACAGCTCGTACTGCGTTCCCGCCCAGACGGAAGCGACGAGACCGTTGAGGCCGATGCCTTGTTCCTCATGATCGGAGCGCGCCCTCACACCGAGTGGCTGCCTCCGGATGTCGATAGGGATTCCGAGGGTTTCGTCTTCACGGGAACGGATCTTGGAGGCGGCCGCGATTGGCCCCTCGATCGCAGTCCGTTTCCGCTCGAGACGTCAATGCCGGGAGTCTTCGCGGCTGGCGACGTTCGACACGGCTCGGTGAAGCGTGTGGCGTCTGCAGTCGGAGAAGGATCAGTCGCCATCCAGCTCATTCACAGCTTGTTCGCGGCCGACCGGCTGCATCCGCGCGGCCGTCCGGCGGAGCCCACCGGCGTGGCCAGACGGTGACGATCCGTTGAGAGAAACTGAGCTGATCTCAGCTCATCCCAGGTTGCCTAAGCGCGCCTGAGGACAGCGGAGGATCCGGCCCCGGGCGATCTCATAACCCGAAGGTCGCGGGTTCGAATCCCGCCCCCGCTATCCAAGGAAAGCCCCGCATATCGAGGGGTTTTCCTCTTGGGCCATCCCCGGCTTTAGGGGAGAACTCGCAGAAACCCGAAGGTCCCAGGCGTCGCTCAGGCAGAGAAGGTCCGTTTGGCGCCGAGCAGCATTGGCGTACGGCCCCGATCACGCCCCTGACCCAGCTGCGGCCAGCTCATCCGGTCGGACCACTGTGGCCTCCTCGACGGGCGGCTCCGGCTCGCCCCTCGTGTTGGTGGCGCGGAGCGCGATCACGGCGGCGGCGAGGATGAAGGCGGCGCCGACCAGGAACCCGCGCGAGAAGCCGGCGGTGAGCGCATTCGCCGGCGGCTGGTGCGCGGCGAGCAGGTGGTGGGTGCGACCGGTCGCGACGGCCGAGAGGATCGCCAGCCCGAGCGCGCCACCGAGCTGCTGGGAGGCGTTCAGAAGCGACGCGGCGAGACCTGCCTTGTCGCCCGGCACCCCGGCGTTCGCCGCCGTCGTCACGGCTACGAACACCGCACCGCCGCCGACCGCTACGACCAGCGTCCCGGGCAGCAGATCCGCGACGAATGAGCCGTGCACCGGTATGCGTGAGAGCCAATAGAGCCCGCCCGCGGCGATCAGCGACCCGACGACGATCAGGGGCCGGGTGCCGGTGCGCGAGACGAGCTGCGAGGTGATCCCCGCCGCGACCACGACCGCGAAGCTCAGCGGCAGGTAGGCGGCACCCGTCTGGATCGGCGAGTAGCCGAGGACATCCTGCATGTAGAGGGTGAGGAAGAAGAACATCGCCAGGAAGCCGGCGAAGGCGACGAGCTGGGTCGCGTCGGCGTAGGCGAGCCCGTTGATCCTGAAGATCGACAGAGGCGCCAGCGGGTCGCGGGCGCGACGCTCGTTGACGACGAAGGCGGCGAGCAGCGCGAGCGCGCCGGCAAGGCCGCCGATCGTGCGCGCCGTGTCCCAGCCGACCTCAGGGGCCTTCACCAGCGAGTAGATCATCAGCAACATCCCGCTGGTCGCGAGCAGGGCTCCGAACAGGTCGAAGTTCGCGATCCGAGCCCGCCGGCGCTCGCCCTCGATCAGCAGAAAGACCGGGACGAGCACGAGCGCGGCGGCCACCGGGTTGACGAACATGACCCAGCGCCAGCCCGGCCCTTCGGTGAGCAGACCCCCGAGCAGGACCCCTGCGGCGGAGGCGAGCGCCCCCATGCCGCCCCAGACGCCGAGGGCCGTGTTGCGATCCGATCCCTCCTTGAAGGAAGTGGTCAGGATCGAGAGCGCGGCCGGAAGCGTCATCGCAGCGCCGAGCCCCTGGGTGAGGCGAGCGCCGATCAGCAGCCCCGAGCTCTCGGCGAGCCCCCCGACCAGCGAGGAGATGCCGATCACCACGATCCCGGTCGCCAGCACGCGCCGGCGGCCGAGCAGGTCGGCGGCCCGGCCGCCGAGCAGCATGAAGCCGCCGTAGGTGAGCAGGTAGCCGCTCGGGACCCATTGGAGGTCCTGCAGGGAGACGTGCAGGGCGCGGCTGATCGAGGGGAGCGCGACGTTGACGATTGAGGCGTCGACGAAGTCGAGGAAGGCGATGGCCCCGAGGAGGGCCAGCGTCAGCTTGCCGCGACGAGTGGCCAGAAAGGATGGTTGCGAATTGGTTGCTTCGGACATGTGGGCCTCCATAGCTTTTGGGCATCTGATTAAAGCATATGTCTAAGGCATCTGCCCAATCGGTCATGTAGACTTGAGGTGCATGGCCAAGAAGCAAGCAGCCAACACCGAAGAGAACTCGACCCGGGATCGCATCCTGCAGGCGACCGTCGAGTTGATGGCGGAGGTCGGCATCGACCGCATGCGGACGCGAGCGATCGCCGAGCGGGCGGAGGTGAACCCGGCGCTCATCCACTACCACTTCAACTCGATGGCGGCGCTCTCGATGGAGGCTGCGCAGCACGCCTTGATCGCCGAGCTCGGGCCATCGATCGACGTTCTCGAATCAGCCGCCACGATCGACGAGGGACTGCGAGCCATGCTCGAGTGGATCGAGCGGGAGGGGCAACGGACGCCTGGCGTGACGATCCTCGCCGAGGCGATGGTCAAGGCGACGCGGGATCCGGAGTTTCGTCGCTGGTCGCGTAACGCATCCCGTCGATTTCGGGCGCTTATCCTCGAGCGGCTGGAGGCCGCGCGTGGGCGCGGCGAGATCGACGCCTCGTTGAACCTCCCCGCAACCGCGGTCCTCCTTGCGGCGGCGCTCGACGGCCTGCTCTTCCACCACCTCGTCGACGGGACGCTTGACGTCGTGCAAACGATCGAGCCGATCGAGGCGATGCTTCGGCCGCCGCCGCGCCGCACCCGGGCCCGTCGACGGGGCAAGCAGCGCAAGACCGAGGCGCAGGCCGATGGTTCGGCATCCCGAGGCTGAGGAGGTCGAGGCCGTGTCCTTGCACAGCCGGAGGTCTTCGGAGGCAACTGGCCGCCGGGCCGCGCCTGCGTGAACTGCGAGGAAGACCGGGATGGCGCACAACCGGTGCTAGCAGCGCCTCCAGCCCCACGAAATTCGCGGCCGCCCACTCGTCGTACGGCTCACGCAGAGCTTCGAGCCTCTCCCGGGGCATGCGGCGACAAGGCGAACAGATGCTCTCGCGCGTGAAGGCGGCCTTCTGCGTGATCGGACGTGCCCGCTCGGGACGAAGAGCAGCAGTGACTGCGCACTGAGCTGACGCCTCCTTTCGCGTGTCACCGAAACTGTGCGGAGCCGGGAGCCGGCTGACCGTCGCTCCCGCTCTTGGCGCAAACGGGAAGTCCGAGACCGGCGTGCTCCTCCTCGCGCGAAGCGGGAGTGAGAGGCGTCAGAACTCGGGGCGCCAGCCCGCGGTCTCCTTGAAGCGCTCGTTTGAAACCCGCTCGCCGTCGCTGACGACGTTGTAGACGCCGCCCGGGACCTCGGCGGCGGCGGCGATCGCGCGGCCGGCATCCTCGATCCTCAACGTCGCGCCGTAGGCGGCCCAGCGCTCGGCGGGGGTCTCCTTTCCGATGCTCGGCCCGTAGAGCACGCCCAAGCGCAGCACGACTCCGCGCCTGCCCTCGCCGTCGAAGCGCGCAACGTGGCGCTCTGCCTCCAGCGCCGAGAGCAAGATCTCGGGCACCGTCTCCGCCACCGGCGTGGACTCGTCGACCGACCGGCCCTCGGGATAGACGAAGGCGATGCTCGGAAACAGAAACCATTCGACCGACGCCGCCAGCGCAGCGTCGACGAGGACCGGCGTGGCCTCGGCGCGGAGGCGATCGGTGTCGCGCCAGGCCTCGCGATCGGCCAGGTGCTCGGGTGGCGGGATCCGGGTGGCGAGATGCACGACCGCGTCCATATCGGCAACGGCGGCCGCGATCGCTCCGGGGTCGAAGAGGTCGAGCTCGGTCCTGCCCGGGGCTTCGACTGTGTGTCCGGCCTCGCGCAGCAGGGGAATCGAGGCACTGCCCAGGACGCCTGATCCGCCGGTCACAAGAACGCGCATGGTCTTCACGTGTGGTCCTTACCTAGGGAATTGGGTCTTACACATGGGGACGAAGGAACTCTGCAGAAATCGACCTCGACCAGGGCATCGCTTCTCCGCGCAAGAACCAGGCGGCGGGCGGGCTCACGCCTCCCTTCGCGTGGTTGGAGCCCTGCGGGTGGTCGCGCTGGGAGGGCTGGTCTCCCGCCAACTGGCAGATCTTCGGTGCGAGGTCGGCATGAGGCACCTGCCGGTAGGTTGCCGGTCGTGAACCTTCTCGAGGTCGCCGACAAGCTCTGGCGTGGAGAGCTGGAGGTCGCCGGGCCTCCCGGCGCGGAGGGCCTGGACGAGGAGAGAGAGGCGAATCCGTTCCTCCCCCGCGGCGAGCTGGTCGAGATCGGGACGGGAACCGCCTTCGTCAGCTCGTTCGCCAACGTCAGCGCCTTCGAGACGAGCGAAGGGCTCGTCTGCGTGGACAGCGGCGCGGCGTTCTCGGCGCCCGAGGTCCACCGGCTGATCAGGGAGTGGTCGGCCGCCCGCCTCGACACAACGATCTTCTCCCATGGGCACATCGACCACGTCTTCGGGGTGGGACAGTTCGAGCAGGAGGCCCGCGAGCGCGGCTGGGCGCCTCCCCGTGTGATTGCGCACGAGAACGTTCCCTTGCGCTTCGATCGCTACAAGCTCACCGCCGGCTACAACGGCGCGATCAACTCCCGCCAGTTCGGGGTCGAGGTCGACTGGCCGACCGAGTACCGCTACCCGGATGAGACCTACCGCGGGACGCTGGACTTGGAGGTCGGCGGCGAGCGCTTCGAGCTGCACCACGCGAAGGGGGAGACCGATGATCACACCTGGACCTGGGTTCCCGGCCGGGGGGTGCTCTGCACCGGCGACCTGATCATCTGGTGCATCCCGAACGCCGGCAACCCGCAGAAGGTCCAGCGCTATCCCCGGGAATGGGCGAGTGCACTGCGCGAGATGTCCGAGCTGGGGGCAGGGGCATTGCTCCCCGGGCACGGGCTGCCCGTGGTCGGTGAGGATCGCGTCGAGGCGATCCTCACCGACACCGCCGCCCTGCTCGAGCACATCCACGACGAGACCGTGTCCCTGATGAACGAGGGCGCCGGCCTTGACGAGATCCTGCGCCGGGTGGGACCGCCGGAGGACCTGCTCGAGAGGCCGTATCTACGACCGATCTACGACGACCCGGAGTTCATCGTGAGGAACGTCTGGCGCCAGTACGGCGGTTGGTATGACCTCGATCCTGCGAGCCTGAAGCCCGCGCCCCGCGGTGAGCTCGCCCGGGAGCTGGCGGCGCTGGCGGGAGGCGCGACCAGCCTGGCCGGCCGGGCCCGAGAGCTGGCCACTCGCGGCGAGCTCAGGCTGGCGGGCCAGATCGCCGAGCTTGCCGTTGCGGCGGCCCCCGACGATCCAGACATCCGAGCCGCGCATGCCGCGGTGAACGAGCTCCGCCGCGACACCGAACCGTCGCTGATGGCGAAGTCGATCTTCGCCGCCGCGGCCCGCGAGTCGGGAGACGGCCACGGGTGAGCACCCAGCACCAGCTGCTTGCGACGCTCCGGAAGAACTCGCGCGGCCCTTCGCTTTTCCGGCCGTGAGCGACCGGCGTTGCAGCGAGCCCACCTGAGCCCCTCAGGACCGGCTGGCGGCGATCAGCTCTTCGATCGCGTCGGCGGCGGCCGGTGCGCCCCCAGCGCTCCGGAGGTCCCGCCCGACCGAGTGTGCCGCTTCCCGGTATGGACCGGAGATCACCGCGTCGGCTGCCGCCCGGATCCCCGCCGGGTTCGCGTCACGAGCCTCGATCGTGCGGCCCGCGCCCAGCTCCGCGACCCGTGCCGCGATGATCCCCTGCTCGGGCGACTGCGGATAGAGGAGCAGCGGAACGCCGAGCGCCAGTCCCTCGCTCACACTGTTCATTCCTCCGTGGGTGATGAACAGAGCCGCCCGGTGGAGGACCGCGAGCTGGGGAACGGTCTCCCTGACGATGCAGTTGCGTGGCAGCGGGCCGAGCGAGGCGGGATCGACGTTGACGCCGACCGACAGGAGCAAGATCTCGTCGCCATCGGCGAACGCCTCGATGCAGGCACGGAGGAATCGAACGCTCGGCGCCGCGACGGTCCCCATCGAGACGTAGACGAGCGGGGTGTCATCGAGGCTCCGCATGAGCGCCGGATCGGGATCCTCCGTGTCGCGCAAGAGCGGGCCGACGAACCGCACCGACTCGTCGAAGCGCTCCGCGTCCGGGAGGAATGAACGTGACGTGTAGGCGATGGTCAAGCGATCGCGAAACAGGAACAGGTCAAAGAGTCCTCCCACCTCGACGTGATAGGTACGGCGCAGCCGCCGTGCGGCGCTCCGAAAGCGCAGGTAGCCCGGTGCTCCGGCGCTCGCCGCCCGCGCGAACTGAGCGGGTGTGGTGTGCTCCCGAAGCAGGCTCGGGTGGATGGGTAACGCGCTCAGCGATGAAACGCCCGGGATCCCGGTGGCACGGGCTGCCAGGCGCCCCCACGGGCACATCGCGTCGCTGATCACGACCACCGGGCGCTCGCGTCGAAGCTCGGCGATGGAGAAGGGCAGGAGATCCTCGGCAGCTCGAGCGAGCACGCCGGCCACCCGAAGGTAATTGGACGGGAGCCGGGAGTGGTCGTAGGTGAGATGCCGGCCGTAGCTCCGGAACTCGACGCCCTGTCGCTCCACCTGGTCCTGGAACCGATCGCCGGTGTAGTAGAGGACCCTGGCGCCGCGGCGGCTGAGCTCGGCTACAAGCGGCAGCGTTGGGTTGACATGCCCTGAGGCCGGCAAGTTGAAGAAGACGAGGCTGTCCGAGCTTCCCTCCCGCTCCACCGGGCGAGTATCGCAGTGCCCCGAGCGACCGCTTCGTGAGCATGCCCGGCATGCACGGGATGAGCGTTCTGCGCGGAGTACGACTGGTGGAGGCGTCGCCGCGGAGCTCGCTGGCGGTTTGCTGAGGAGTTCGTCCTAGCGCTCGATCGGGCCGGGCAGCAGGAAGGGGTACGGCCGCCGCCTGACACGACGGCGCCAGGCGCGATCGAGCCTGCGGATCCGGAGCAGGGCGGCCCAGAGCCGGGCGTCCGAGCGGTAGTGGCGGCGCACCTCGTCCTCAGTGAGCGGCTCGTCCAGGTGTGCGTTGAAGCGGTCGAGGAACGCCGGGAGCCAGCCCTCGAGCCGCTCCTTCAGCAGGTTTCCCGCCAGGTCCAGGTAGACCTTGCGGAGATCGCGGTAGGTGTCCAGGATTCCCGGGGCGACGAAGCGGCGTAGCGGCCACCGCAGGATCGCCGGATAAGCGTCCGCGAGCAGGTCGAGGTCGAGCTGGGAGTCGCCCTCGGGCGACCAGATCAGTGGTGTGGAGACGTCGAAGTAGGTGAGCTCGTCGCCATCCCAGGTCCAGTTGGCGAGTTGGGCGTCCAAACCGAGGTGGGGGCCAACCGCCGCAGCCGCGGCGGAGGCGACGGCCTCGATCAGCGGATGCCCCGCCGCGGGGTCCGCTGGCCGCAGGGTCGTGGTCGCCAGCTGATCGGCCGGGAGCATGGGCTGCACGACGTACCCGGCGACGCTGCCGTCGTGGAGCTCGACGGCGCGCATCTCCGTCTCGACGACCCGCACGCCGGCGGCGCCGAGTGCCTTGAGATAGTCGTCGAGCGTGCCCCGGTAGGCATCCAGCCGTTCCCGGGAGCGGAACGGGGGGAGCCGCTTGCAGGCGAATCGCCTGCCGCCGGGCGGCCAGCTCAGGACGAGCGAGATCTCCCCGTAACCCAGGACGGGGAGCCCCCTCTCGTCGCCCGACGAGAGGGCAGCCTCGACCAGGTCCTCGAGGCGGCGGAGCTCATCGTCGGAGAGGCCCGCGAGGGCGGTCTCCGTGCCGGTCATGACAGCGCGGCTCCGACCGCCGCGGCGATCTCGTCGACCTCCGACTCGCTGACGATCAGCGGGGGCTTGAACTGGGTCACGGAGTGGTCGTGCTCGGCGTACACGGCGAAGACCCCGGAGTCGATCAGCTGCTTGGCGGCCATCACCCCTCCCTGTTCGTGTTCGAACACCAGGCCCATCGTCAGTCCGAAGCGCCGAAGCTCGAACGGCATCTCCGTAAAGGCGTGCTCGAATCGCTGACCCAGCTCCTCGACCCGCGCCAGGAAGCCGGGCGTCGAGATCTGATTCATGACCGCGCTGGCTGCGACGCAACCGATCTCCGCACCGCCGAAGGTCGAGACATACGAGAAGGGGTGGGTCTCGAAGAAGGACTCGAGCTCCTCCGTGAGCAGGGTGGCGCTGACCGGATAGACGCCGCCGCCGAGCCCCTTACCGGTGATCAGCATGTCCGGCCTCACGTCCTGCTGCTGGTAGTACCACGCGGTCCCGGTGCGACCCAGGCCGGTCTGAACCTCGTCGAGGATCAACAGGGCGCCGGCATCCCTGGCGGCCTCGCCGACCTCACGCAGGTAGCCGGGGTCGGGCGGGACGAAGCCGAGCGTCGCCGGGATCGACTCCATGATCACCGCCGCGGTTTCGGAGTCGATCTCCCGCCGAATGGCCTCGCTGTCGTTGAACGGGACGTGTACGAAACCGCTCGGCCCGAACCCGAAGGGCTCGAGCCAGCGGGGGTCGCTGGCGGCCAGTGCGAACCCGCTGGCCCCGTGGTAGCCGCCGAGCGCGGCGACGATCCTGGGCCGGCCGGTTACCGCTCGAGCGAGTCGCAGGGCGAGGTCGACGGACTCGGTCCCAGACGGGGTGAAGACGGCGTACGTGAGCAGGCCGTCGGTACTCGCCGCGAGCTGTTCCGCCAACCGCGCTCGGTAGCCGCTGACGAGATGATGGTTGCCGACGTCTACGTGATCCAGGCCGTCCCGCACGGCGGCGACCACCGCCGGATGCCGGTGGCCCAGATTGAACACGCCGCCGTTGCAGTGACAGTTCCAGTACCAGCGACCCGTGTACGCATCCCGAAAGCGGGCGCCCTCCCGTTCCCCGATCACGAGGTCGACCCCGATCGCCTCGAGGGCTCTCGCCTTGCCGCGGTCGACGTGAGAGGCGAAGGCCTCGACCGTCTCCTCGCGCGTGCCATACGGCTGGTCGGCGGTCACGTTCTGCGTCTCGCCCGGAGCTTTCATGAGCGGCCCTCCTGGTCGCTGTGTCCTCAAGCTGAACCTAGCGCCTTCATCCGTGCGTGGGCCCGAGCCCCGGGCGGTAGGCTCGCCGGGCAATGACCCTCGATGACCGGCTGGACCTCTATGAGGTCAAGGCGCAGTTCGAGCGCTTCACCGAGTGGCTCGACCTGGGCGAGATCGTCGCCGACCTGGGGTTCCTGCGGCGGGCACGGCGAACGCTGCTGCCCCTGCCACTGATCGACGGACCCGTGCCGATCGACCCCTCGGCGCACCTGCAGCCGTTCCGGTCGCGACCGTGATCAGGTTCGCGACCGCCTTCGGGGGGGTACGAGCGCCGCGGCTGGCACGCCTTCGTCGGGGCGCTGGAGCTGATCGCAGGCATCGTGATCGTCTCGGACCCCAGCATCGGCTATACGACGCTGGCGATCCTGGTCGGGATCGGCTTCATCGGCAACGGCATCGGGATGACCGCCCTCGGCTGGGGGATGCACGAGGTCAGGCGCGAGGTTTCGAACCCGGCCTAGCCGGCGCTCCTCTCCCTGGGCACCGGAAGCCGATCGACGTCCGGACAGCGGGCCGGCGTCTGTCAGTCTGGTGGCGATGCCGCTATCGGAGCTTGGCGGGAAGCGACTCCCGTTCCTGCGCTGGTCGACGGTGCGCATGCTGCTGGGCATGCGGCGCCTGACGACCGAGTGGCAGGTGGGCGACGGCCGGGAGCTGGCGCTTGCCCGCCATGTCGAGGCCGAGGCTCGCCCTGGCGAGATCGAGCATGTGATCCGCGTCGTCGATGACTTCGCCTACCATCGCAGCTTCCTGATCAACGTCGGCGATGAGAAGGGCGAGATCCTGGACGCGGCGATTCGGCGAACGAAGCCGCGCCAACTGCTCGAGCTCGGGACCTACTGCGGCTACAGCGCTCTGCGTGCCGCGCGCGTGATGCCGGCAGAGGCGCGACTGGTGTCGATCGAGTTCAACGCGGCGAACGCGGCGATCGCACGCCGCATCTGGGATCACGCCGGCGTCGGCGAGCAGCTGACGGTGCTCGTCGGGACTCTCGGCGACGGGGGTGCGACGATCGCCAGGCTCGAGGCCGAGCACGGCTTCTCCAGCGGATCGCTGGACTTCGTCTTCATCGACCACGACAAGTCCGCCTACCTGCCCGACCTGGGGCGGATGCTGGATCAAGGCTGGCTGCACCCCTGCTCGGTGGTCGTCGCCGACAACATCGGGCAGCCCGGCGTGCCAGACTACCGCGAGTTCATGCGCGCCGAGGAGGGCCGCACCTGGCGGACGAGAGAGCACGGAACCCACATCGAGTACCAGACGCTGCTCAAGGATCTGGTGCTGGAATCGGATTACCTGGGAAGCCGGCGAGGCGGAAGCCCTGTTCGGGCCGGGTATTGCTCGCGACGATCCCTGACATGAGCCCGCGGCGGCGGGGAGTCTCAGCCAGACCCCGGCAGGCTGTGCTGGCCTTCGTGGCGGCGAGCGTCGCGTTGCTCGCCGGCTCTGCCGCCCCGGCGCCAGCTGGCCCGGGCGTACTGAGGGTCCTGATCGTCGAGGCGATGTGCAACCCGAGCGCACCGGCGGTCACTTTGCGCGATCAGATCCGCGGCGAGTCAGGCGGCTCGGTCCAGCTGTTCGACGGGGCCGCTGCGACCGTGACCGTTGCGCAGCTCAGCTCCTACGACGTCGTCGTGGCGATGGGTGACTGCAGCTGGCTCGATCCTGTTGCGATGGGCGACAACCTCGCCGCCTACCAGGATGCGGGGGGCGTCGTCGTCGGAGCGGGCTCCGACTGGCGGGCCGCCACGGGCAGCACGCTCTCCGGCCGCTGGATCTCCGCCGGCTACTCGCCCTACGAGGTGGGCTCGAGTCCGGCCTTCGCCTACGACACTGTGGGGTGGCAGGACTCGGGCAATCCCCTTCTGTTCGGCATCCCGAGCTTCCAGGACGATGAGGGTGAAGGCCCCCTGTCCGCCTACTACCGCGACTCCGTATCACTGGCCGGGGGCGCCGCACAGATCGCCAGGTGGACGGATGGAACCCCGGCGGTTGCGGTCAAGGGCCGCGCCGTGGGCCTCAACGCCTACGTCGGCGACCACTACGGCTCGGCCGCTTGGAGGGGCAGCTTCGGCGCACTCGTCGTCAACGCCGCCCGTGTGCTGGGACGCCACACCCTGACCGTGGGCAAGCGGGGCAACGGACGGGGCGTTGTGACCAGCGCACCCGCCGGCATCAGCTGCGGCAAGAGCTGCAGGGCGGACTACGTCGACGGCACGGAAGTGGAGCTCACGGCGACGGCGCACCGTCCCGCTGCGTTCACAGGTTGGGACGCCCCCGGATGCAGCCGCAAGGCGAGCTGCGCCGTCGCGATGAAAGCCTCCACGAGGGTCGTCGCCACCTTCGTCGCCTGCGTCGTGCCGAGGCTGAAGGGCATCCGCCGCAAGGCCGCGGGCCGCCGGCTGAGGCATGCCCATTGCCGCCTCGGCAAGGTCAGGGGCAACGGCAGGAGGGTCATGAAGCAGAGCTTGAAGCCCGGCACCGTGCGGACGCCGGGCCGGAAGGTCAATTTGCGGCTGGGCAAGACCAAACCCGCCTGAGGGGAGGGGGGTCGATAGCCCAGGGCTCCGTGGTACCAACCGTGGTACCGAACTGGGAGAAACTCAGCTGATCTCAGCTCATCCCAGGTTGCCTAAACACGCCTGAGGACAGCGGAGGAAACTGCCCCGGGGCATCTCATAACCCGAAGGTCGCGAGTTCGAATCCCGCCCCCGCTACTCCACGAAAGGCCCGGAATCCCGGGCCTTTCGTTCGCTCGGGCCTTGGTCGCAATGCGGGTGTCTGGCTCCGCTGGCTTCCGCTCACGGCCGCGGGCTGACGATCACCGGCGTCCCCCGCCGTGGTGAGAAGGTGATGTTGCGTCGCGCTATCCCCTCCGGCCGGCGGCGCGCGCCGCGCAGCTCGCAGCGGCGAAGCGTCTCGCGGAGGACGATGCGCATCTCGAACTCGGCGAACGAGGCCCCCAGGCAGCGGCGAACCCCACCGCCGAACGGGATCCAGGCATAGGTCTCGGGCCCCTCTTCGAGGAACCGCTCGGGCCGGAACTCGAGCGGCGCCGGGTAGAGGTCCTCCCGGGTGTGTGTCAGCCAGATCGCGGGGGTCACGTCGGTGCCCGGCGGAAGCGTGAATCCGTTCACCCGCAGCTCGCTTCGCAGGCGGCGCCCGGCGAGCGGGATCACCGGGCGCAGGCGCAGGGACTCGGCGATCACCGCCCGCAAATAGGCCTCCTCGCCCGCGTCCAGCTCGGACCGCAGGCGCTCGAGGGTCGCGGGATGACGCAGGAGCAGGTCGAAGGTCCATGCAAGTCCCGTCGCCGTGGTCTCGTGCCCAGCGAGGAGCAGGGTCATGAGCTGGTCGCGAAGCTCTGCGTCGCTCATCGACTCGCCGTCCTCGAAGCGGGCGGCGACGAGCATCGAGAGGATGTCCTCGCGGCTTTCGAGGTTCGGGTCGGCGCGACGCTCGGCAACCTCGGCGGCCAAGAGCTCGCCGATCTCGGCGTTGCGACGCCTCAGCGCGGCGAGCGGGTCGCGCCCGCCGAAGCGGCGGGAGAGCAGGACCCGCAATTGCAGCACCGGCGAGGTGGTCTGGGAGAGCAGTTCGGAGAGCAGCCCTCGCAGGCGCGCGACGCGCCCGGGGTCACTCACACCGAAGACGGCGCGCATGATCACCTCAAGCGTCAGCGCCTGCATCCGTGGGTGGATCGGGAAGGCTTCGCCAGTAGGCCAGCTGTCGATCTCGCGGTTGGTGAGCTGCTCGATGATCGACTCGTAGGCGCGCATCCGCTCGCCATGAAAGGAAGGAAGCATCAGCCGCCTTCGCGCGAGGTGCTCGTCGCCCTCGAGCAGCAGGATCGAGCGCGGCCCCACCACGGGTTCGAGGCTGATGCTGCGCCCCGGGGGCAGGCCGTTCTCGCGCCCTCGGTACAGCGCTCGTATCGCCTCAGGGTCCGACAACATCACCATCGGCGTCTTGAAGCCGATGAAGCTCACGCTGAACGCGTCGCCGTGGCGTCGCCGGCACGAGTTCATGAACTCGATCGGGCGATACAGCCAGTTCAGGGTCTGCACGGCCGGGGGCGCTGCTGGTCCGGGGGGGAGCGTCACTTGCACCTGCAGCATCTCAATTCGGGCCCGGCGAAGGAGAGGCGAGGATCTGCTCGGCCGCCCGGCGTCCGCTCCGAAGCGCCCCCTCCATCAGTCCGTGCCACTCGCCGGCTGTGTGCTCGCCGGCGAAGAACAGCGGGCCAATCGGCTGCACCAGGTCGTCGTCGCGAAGCGGCGAGGACAGGCCGCGCGCCGAGTAGGAGCCGCGCACCCAGGGGTCGTCGTGCCAGCTCGACAGCAGGGCGCTGCTGGGATCGATGTCCAAATCCGCGCGAAGCGCGACTACGGCAGCGATCCAGCGCTCGACCTCGTCCGCCCCGCCGAGGGCATCGATCGCGGACCTCGTGCCCGTGTAGCCGACCAGGAACGGAGCGGGCTCACCATCCGCGCCCAGCTGCGTGTAGGACCAGAAGCAGCCGGCTATGGACATGATCGCGGTGGGCGGCGCAGGTGAGCGAAGGCGCAGGAAGAGCTTCGAGTTCTGGCCGTAGGTGACCGCGCGCAGCGCCTCAGCGGTCGCGCCCTCGAGTGGAGGGTCGAACTCGATCTCTGCGAGCGGCGCAGTGGGGATGGCGATCACGACCGCGCCGGCCTCGATCTCGTCGTCATCCGTGGCGACATTCACTGCGCCCTGCGACCAGCGCACCCGCCGCACTGGCGAGGCGAGGTGCATCGCAGCGCCGAGCTCGGCCGCGAGCGCCTCAGCGAGCCGCATGTTTCCCCCGTTCAGCGTGTGGTTCTCGAAATCGCCGAAGGTCGACGCTCCCTCGTCCAGCACCGAGCCCGCGAGGTCGTCAGGCGGATGGCCGTTCGAGATCGCCAGCCGCGTCCGAATCACCGCCTCGACGGGCGCGTCCAGGCCCAGAGCGGCGATCGCGTCGGCGGCGCTCGCGGCGTTCGCCGGCGCCCCCTCGGCGAGGCGCTCGAAGGCGACCTCAAGAGCGGTCTGGGGCACGGCCTCCTCGCCGACGGAAATCCGCCGCCCGTAGGGCGTCCCCTTGAGCACGAGCGGGATCCCGAACCGCTCGGCCAGCCCCTTCATCAAGTCGTACCCGGGCAGGATGAACTCGGCGCCGCGCTCGACGATCGCCCCATCGCCGAAGGGCACCGACCAGACCCGGCCCCCCACGCGGTCGCGGGCCTCGAGCACGGTCACCTCGGCTCCGTCGGCGCGCAGGGTTTCGGCCGCAGCGAGGCCCGCAAAGCCAGCGCCGATGACGACGACCCGCTTCACGCGTCTCCCCCCAGCTCACGCTTCACGGTCGGGATCCTCCCAGGCCTTTCGTTTGCCGACGCCGCTCAGAGCCGGCAATCGGTGGCCGGAAGCCTGAGGCTACGGGGACAGGTTCCTACGCAAGGAGAGAAGATGGCAGACGGCGTCTATCGAGTCCGAAGTGGTCGGAGTCAGCTCGGATTCGTGGGAGCAGGCGACCAAGAACGCGGTTGAGAAAGTCAGCGAGACCGTCCGCGACCTGCGAATCGCCGAGGTTATTCGCCAGGATGTGACGATCGAGGGCGGAAAGGTTTCCGAGTTCCGCACACGGCTTGGAATCTCGTTCAAGTACGACAAGGAGTAGGGCCTCGGCTTCCCCGGGGCCGCCAGGTCAAACAGGCGGCCCTTGAGTCCCGCATCCGAGGGCTCCGTGGTACCAGCGGGGGTACCGAACTGAGCGAACCCCACCCGATCTCAGCTCGTCCCAGGTCGTACCAGCGCGCCTCAGAGCACCGAATGAAACGGCCCTGGGGTATCTCATAACCCGAAGGTCGCGGGTTCGAATCCCGCCCCCGCTACTCACGAAAGCCCTCCAAACGAGGGCTCGTAGCTTCGACAGGCAGCTCGAGATCTCAGAGAACCCTGGCCGCACAGGTTCGCGCCGCGCCGCTCAGTCGCAGGATGCCCAGGTCGCCGATCGCGGTCGTGAAGTTGCCGATATGGCCGCTGACGAAGCCGAACGAGATTCCCGTGTCCGGGTCGCCCCAGCCGCCGCCTCCTCCGAAGCCAAAATGACCGAGGGCGCGCGGCGCGGGCGCTCCCAACCCGAAGGCGTGATGGAAGCCGAGCCGCCAGCGCATCCGGATCCCGAGGACCAGGTCGAGCTCGCGGGTCTGCACTCGGCCGACTCGCTCGACCGTCTCGGGTGAGAGGAACCGGGTTCCGTCTGCCGCGACCCCCCCGTTGGCGAGCGGCACGTAGAGGCGTGCCAGTCCGTCCGCGCTCAGTGCCCCGTTCACCGCGGGCATCTCGGTGTGCCAGATCAGCGGGTCGGAGCCCCGGCAGATCCGTTCGAAGCCGGGCGCGTGCAGGGCGCGGAAGCCCGCTTGGGTGATGGGAAGCCAGCCGAGCAGCGGTGTCGCCGCGACACCGAGCGCGGTGTAGATCCGGAGGGACGAGCCCACCATCTCGGCCGGGGGTCGGCTCGGGAGGCCGATCTCCAGCCCGCTGGTGCCGAGCGGCTCGGCGAGTTCGGTCCGCACGAGATCCCGCATGCCCTTGCCGGTGACCGCGCGGGCCAGGCCCGACGCGAGCCAGCCGAAGGTGATCGCGTGGTAGGCGGGACGCCCGGGCGGGCCCTCCGGCACGGCGGCAGCGAGCCGTTTCTCCATCCCGAGGTGGTCGATGAGGTCGTGCTCGTCGAGCGCCACGGACTGGACGTCGTAAAGGCCGGCACGATGGCTGAGCAGCTCGCGGACCGTGATCTGGTCCTTTCCCCGCGCGGCGAATTCGGGCCAGAAGGTCGCGACAGGCTCGTCGAAGTCGAGCAGGCCACGGTCGGCGAGCCGATGGATGACCATCGCCGCCAGGCCCTTGGTCGCCGAGAAGGCGAGCGCCTGGGTCTCGGGGCGCCAGAGGCGGGTTCGCGCGCGGTCCTCCCAGCCGATACGGAGGTCGGCGAGCACGCGGTCCCCGGCGCGAACGACGAGGGCGCCGCCGCGGCCGCGCGCCATCAGCCTCCGGAACTTCTCGGCCAGCGGCTCAAAGCCGGCCTCCACCGTGTTGGGAGGCGCGGCCACGGGGTTCGTCTGGGGTGTCTCGGAGGCGGTCGCCACGAATCGAGTCTATGTAGGCGCCAACACGGCGGAAGTGGGACCATCTTGCGGAGTCGCGATTGGAGGTGAACGAAGGATGAGGTTGGCCGCGGGGTCAGCGTGAGCGATCACTTGACCGCCCTCGACGCTGCATTCCTTGAGTTGGAAGAGGGCGATTCGTCAGCCCACATGCATATCGGCTGGACGATGGTCTTCGATCCCCTGCCCGAGGGCGGCACGCCGACGGTCGAGGATGTCCGCCGGCTGCTGGACGCGCGCCTCTCACTTCTGCCCCGCTTTCGCCGCCGGCTGTCGCCGCCGGACATCGGCGCCCTGAGCTGGCCGACCTGGGTCGCCGACGAGGAGTTCGAGATCGCCGCTCACGTGCCGCACGCCACCATCCCGGAGCCGGGCGGTCAGGGGGAGCTGCTCGAGTGGCTCGCCGGCTTCTACTCCCGGCGTCTCGACCGCACGCGCCCGCTGTGGGAGATGACGCTGCTCGACGGGCTGCGCGACGGGAGATGGGCGATTGCCGTCAAGGTCCACCACTGCCTGGTGGACGGGGTGAGCGGTACCTCGGTGGTTGGGCTGATGCTCGATCCCGAGCCCGAGCCGGGCCCCGAGTCGAAGGGGATGCTGGAGGGATTCCAGCCTCCGCCTGACGTCGAGGACGGCATCTACGGCCCCCTCTCGCTGGTCACCCGCGGCGTCCGTGCCGGCGTGGATCTCGCGCTTCACCCGCGAAAGCTGCGAGAACTGCTCTCCCGCTCGCGCGGAATAGCCGAGCTGCTGGTGCGCGATGAGCTGCGAGGTGCGCCCCGGACGAGCCTCAACGTCCCGATCGGGCGCAACCGACGTGTGGCCGAGGTCTCGGTTCGGCTGGAGGAGCTGAAGGCGATCAAGCGCGAGCTGGGCGGGACCGTGAACGACGTTGCCCTCGCCGCGTCGGTGGGCGGTCTTCGCCGGCTGCTCGAGTCGCGGGGGGAAGAGCCGGATCGGAGGGGGCTGCGTGCGATGGTTCCGGTCAGCGTGCGAGAGGCCAGCCAGGCCCTGGCGCTCGGCAACCGGGTCAGTTCGTTGTTCGTGGAGCTGCCGGCCGCCGAAGCCGACCCCCATGAGCGCTACCGACAGACCATGACGGCAACGGAGGCGTTGAAGGGAGGCAAGCAGGCCGCCGGCGCCGAGTCGCTGGTGGACATCGCCGGGCTCGCCCCACCCGTCCTACATGCGGCCGTCGCCCGTCTCTCCTACACGCCCCGCCTGTTCAACGTCACGATCACGAATGTGCGCGGTTCGCCGACGACGCTGTACGCGTTCGGCGTGCCCCTGCGCCACATCTTCCCTCTCGTGCCGATCTTCGCCTACCACGCGGTCGGCATCGCGGTCGTCAGCTACGACGGCGAGGTGGTGTTCGGGCTCAATGCCGACCACGATACGGTTCCCGACCTCGAGATTCTCGCGCGCGGAATCGCCGACTCGCTCGCCGAGCTGCGGGAACTGGCGGGTAGCCACGTCTAGGGGCCACAAGTAGGAAAGGCACGCGCCGAGGTGCCAGCGGTGGTCCGAACTGAGCGAAGCTGACCTGATCTCAGCTCGTCGCACGTTGCGTAACCGCGCCTGAGGGCACCGGACGAGCCCCCCCGGGGGCATCTCATAACCGCAGGTCGCGGGTTCGAATCCCGCCCCCGCTGCTTCACGAAAGGCCCGCCGATGCGGGCCTTTCGTTTGTCGGCGATGTCGTGACTGCGCTCGAAGCGGGTACGTGGGGGCTGGAAGTGTGAGGCTACGGGGCCACCGGTCCCTACCCCAAGGAGAGATGGATGGCAGACAGGGTCTATCGAGTCACCGAAGTGGTCGGCGTCAGCTCGGATTCGTGGGAGCAGGCGACCAAGAACGCAGTGGAGAAAGTGAGCGAGACCGTGCGGGACCTGCGCATCGCGGAGGTCGTTCGCCAGGACGTGACGATCGACGGCGGAAAGGTCTCCGAGTTCCGCATCCGGCTCGGGGTCTCGTTCAAGTACGACAAGGAGTAGCGGCTCGATCCCCGGGGGCCGCTGGTCAGTGGCGGTCCTCGGGACTTGCCCCGCAGTGCGGGGAGTTCCACCGTCTCCTACGGACGCTCCGCCACTAGGCTGACCTTGGAATGGCCCTCGACGACCGGCTGGACTTGTACGAGGTGAAGGCGCAATTCGAGCGCTTCACCGAATGGCTCGACCTGGGCGAGATCGTGGCCGACCTGGGGTTCTTGCGGCGGGCGCGACGAACGCTGCTGCCCCTGCCGCTGATCGACCGACCCGCGCCGATTGACCCCTCGGCGCACCTGCAGCCGTTCCGGTCGCGACCGGTGCCGGGGCTTCAGGGCAAGAGCATCGCCCTGGTGGCCTCGGGGGGCGGCGGGGCGGCCGTGGCCCTCGCGGGGGTCAAACGTGCCTTCGAGGAGGCGGGAGTCGAGCCGGCCGAGATCATCGGGTGCTCCGGCGGGGCGATCTGGGGCTCGATGTGGGCAGCGGGGATGAGCTCCGACGAGATGACGGATTTCTCGCTCTCCTGGCGGCCGGAGGACTACCTGGACATCCAGTGGCTGAAGCTGCCGCGGTTCGCCCTCTCGGCGCTCAGAGGGTTCAGCGGGCTGGCGAAGGGGGAGGCGATCGAACGCCTTTTCGACACCCGGCTGACGAGGATGCCGTGCGGGGAGGCGCCGATTCCGATCACGACCATCGTCTACAACATGGACCTCGGCAGGGTCGAGTACTTCGGGTCGAGGCGCACGCCCGAGGTCACCATCGGCCACCTCGTCCGAGTGGCGATCGCGCTGCCCCTGTTCATCGAGTCGGTTTCGGTACGCGGCCATCTCTACGTGGACGGGGGGATCATCGAGAACTGGCCGGCACAGCCGGCGATCGAAGCCGGTAACCGCTTCGACCACGTGATCGGCGTCAACCTGATGCTGCCCAAGGGCTTCGAGCCCCGGGACATAAGCGGCTGGCCGGAGAGGACCGGCGGCCTGCTGCAGGCGAGCCGGCAGCTGCAGCAGGGCTACCACCTCGAATTGGCGCGGCGGGCGAAGGACGAGCTGGGGGAGAAGCTGAAGCTGATCGAGCCGATCGACGAGGCGGAGATCCGAGGCGTCTCGTTCTACGACCTGTTCCTGGACCGGACCCAGTGGCCACGGCTGATCCAGCAGGGCTACGACTCGGCGACCCGGGTGCTGCAGGGCTTCCGCTGAGCCCTCGGCGCAGCTGCGCGCACGGCTCCAGAGGTGCGACCATCGCCAGACGATGATTCCGAGGTCCGCGTGACCGATCAGATGCGATGACGATTCCCAAGGCGCGCAAGAAGATTCCGCGTGATCGCGAGAACGACTACACGCTCGAGGCTGCTGAGGCGCGCCGGCTCTTTCTGAAAGAGCAGACGGGCACGGAGCTCGAGCACGTCTCCAGGTACTCCTTCGATCCCTCGGTTCTTCCCGGGAACATCGAGCACTTCACCGGGGTCGCGCAGGTGCCGATCGGCATCGCTGGACCGCTTCTCGTCAACGGGGAGTACGCGCGTGGCGAGTTCTACGTTCCCCTGGCGACGAGCGAGGGCACGCTGGTGGCGAGCTACAACCGAGGCATGAAGATGCTTCACGAGGCCGGCGGCGTGACGACCACGGTCTTGGACGACGCCATGCAGCGGGCCCCGGCCTTCGTGTTCGAGAGCGCCCGCGAGGCACGAGCGTTCGGAGAATGGCTGACCGAACACTTCGGGGAGATCAGACAGGCGGCGGAAAGCACGACTCGCACCGGCCGGCTGCGCAGGGTCGAGCAGTACTCCGCCAGCCGGATTCTGTTCACGCGCTTTGACTACACGACCGGCGACGCCGCGGGCCAGAACCTCACGGGCAAGGCGACCGCGGCGGCGTGCGCGTGGATCACCTCCAACTACGAGGGCATCACCAACTTCTACCTCGAGTCGAACTTCGCTACTGACAAGAAGAGCTCGCAGATCAACGTGCTCCGGACGCGTGGCAAACGCGTCGTCGCCGAGGCGACGATTCCCGCCGCGCTGATCAAGGAGCACATGCATGCGACCACCGACAAGCTTTTCCGGGCTCGCCAGGTGTCGCAGCTTGGCGGCTTCATGTCCGGGGTCAACAACAACGGCCTCCAGTCGGCCAACGGAATTGCGGCTCTATTCATTGCTACCGGCCAGGACGCGGCCAATGTCGCGGAGTCCTCTGCGGCCCTCGGCTTCAGCGAGCCGCTCTCCAACGGCGACTACTACGCCTCGATCACGCTTCCCTCTCTGATCGTCGGCACCTACGGCGGCGGCACCGGGCTCGCGACCCAGCGTGAGTGCCTGGAGCTGCTCGGTTGCTACGGGGAAGGGAAGGTTCGAAAGCTGGCCGAGATCGTCGCGGCGACGGTGCTGTGTGGCGAGCTCTCGCTCGGATGGGCGATCCTCGCCGAGGAATGGGTCAGGGCCCACGACCTGCTGGGTCGCAACCGGCCATAGGGGCTCCATACTCTCGTCATGGCAGTTGTCGACGCCGAGGAGCGGCTGACACCAGAGAGCCGCCCTCCCACCGGGCTCACCGCTCTGATCGACCGCTTCGACCCCGATGTGATCGACGTGCCCAGCGGCTCAGCGCGCATCCGCCTGGCCGTCGATGGCGAGGGCGAGTGGGACGCGGTGATCGATGACGGCGCGATCGAGTTGGAGCCGGCGATCGAACGCCAGCCCGACGCCCTGTTGAGCGCCGACTGGGCAACCTGGGAGGAGATCGCGCGTGACGTACGCGGTGGAATGGTCGCTTTCCGCGAGGGCCGCCTGAGCGTCCGGCAGAACCTGCACCTCGGCATCGGCTTCCTTGCCGCCACCAGCGCCATAGCCGACGAGCGCCGGCTTCGCTTCGAAGCCGTCCGCACCCGGCTCGGCAGGATTTCGACGCTCTCAGCGGGCGAGGGCGATCCCGTGATCTGCGTGCACGGGCTGGGCGCGACCAAGGCCTCATTCCTCCCCACCGTCGCCGCGCTCGCCGACCACCATCGAGTGATCGCGATGGACCTGCCGGGGTTCGGCGATTCCGACAAGCCGCTCGGCGCTCCCTATGACGCTCCCTACTTCGCCAGCGCAATCGAGGCCCTGCTCGACGAGGTGGAGATCGAGCGCGCCCACCTGATCGGCAACAGCATGGGCGGGCGCGTGGCGATCGAGATGGGGCTGCTGCGACCCGAACGCACTGGGAGGGTGGCCCTGCTCTGCCCGGCGCTCGCCTGGTTGCGAAGTCGCCGCTGGCGCTGGCTGCTCCGGGCACCGCTCCCGATGCTCGGCCTGGTCCAGCCGGCGCCGCGCGTGATCACCGAGCCGATCGTCCGCAACCTCGTCCCGGGTGGCAAGGACGGCTGGTCGGCCGCGGGCGTGGATGAGTTCCTGCGCTCCTATCTCACCCCGCGCGGTCGGGTCGCGTTCTACGAGGCGGCGAGAAACATCTACCTTGACGAGCCGCACGGCGAACAGGGCCTCTGGTCACGGCTGCCCGATATGTCGCCCGAGACCCTCTTCATCTGGGGGCGCCACGATCAGCTCGTCCCGCTGGCCTTCAGGAAGCACGTCGAGCGGGCACTTCCCGCCGCTCGTCACCTGGAGCTCGACTGCGGCCACGTGCCGCAGCTCGAGGCACCGAAGCAGACGCACGACGCGATCCGGGAGCTCTTCGCCTGATGACCATCCTGATCGGCCACGGCGGTGCGAGCGCGATCGCTCCGGCGAATACGATCGCATCGTTCGACGCAGCCCGGCGAGCGGGCGTCGACATGATCGAGTTCGACGTCCGGCCGCGGGGATCGCGGTTGCTGGTGGCGCACCTCGCCCCCCAGGCTCGTCGCCGCGGCTGCCTTTCCCTCGACGACGCCCTGGACCACCTCGCGCAGCCGCGCTTCTCGGGGATCGGGTTGAACGTGGACGTCAAGGGCCGGGGCTGCGAATCGGCGATCGTGGCGATGCTGCGCGGGCACGGCCTGCTGGAGCGCTCCCTGATCTCTTCTCAGTCGGCGGACATCGTCGAAACGGTGCGGACGGTCGCTGCGAACGCCCGGACGGCAATCTCGATCGGCGGATACATCTCTCGCCGCGCCAACCGCTGGCACCCGCGCGCTTGGCGTGAGCGGTTGCTGCACGAGCTCGCCGCCGGCCGCTTCGGCGACGTGATGCTGCACCACAAGCTCGTGGAAGCTGAGATCGCGGATGCCATCGGACGACTCGGTCGCCGGCTGTTCGCCTGGACCGTCGACGAGCCGGCGCTGTTCGCGAGGATCACCGATCTCGGCGTCGCCGGTGTGGCGACGAATGACCCGGCGCGCCTTCGGGCGCCGCATTGACGGGCGTTCATCCTGGCAGTCCGCTCCGGCGACTCACCTGCTGTCAGGCGCGAGGTACCAGCCGTGGTACCGAACTGAGCGAACCTGAGCTGATCTCAGCTCGTTTCCCCGTCGCGCAGCCTCGCCTGAAGGCATCGGGACTGAAGGCATCGGGAGAACGGCCCCCGTGGCATCTCATGACCCGAAGGTCGCGGGTTCGTATCCCGCCCCACTAGCCCCGTGCGGTTTTGCCCTTCGCGCGGGTCTTCGTGCCCTTCGCGCGGGCCGACCCGCCCTTGGCGCGGGTCTTTGTGCCCTTCGCCCGGGTCTTTGTGCCCTTCGCCCGGGTCTTTGTGCCCTTCGCCCGGGCCGACCCGCCTTTGGCGCCGGTCGTTGTGCCCTTCGCGCGAGAGGACGCCGGCTCCTCGATCAGCGCCTTCTGGAGCCTGCGCATGTCGGCCGAGAGCGTACGACTCAGCTTGCCCATATCCCGGCGCTGATCCTTCAAGAGCTGTTGCACATTGCGGACCATGTCGCGCCTGCCCCGACCCAGATCCTTCTGCAGCTCGGCCAGCGCTTTCTGGACCTGATCGAGCGAACTGCCCGCGCGCTTCAGCGCAGCCTCCGCCCGCTTCTTCGTCGCATCAGCCGACGCACGTACGCGATCGGGCGTCTTCTTCGTTGTTGGCATGGGCGCTCCTTACCTCGGGAACTACACGAGTCTACGACCGCCGCACGACACTGCATCGGGCCACCGGGGTACCAGCCGTGGTACCGAACTGAGCGGAACTCAGCGCACTCCGGCCCCTCGCACCCTCGCTGGCCGGGAGTCGTCAGCGCCCGATGTGGAAGCCGATCCGCTCGGGGATCGCGGCGAGGCCTCTACTGAGCGGGTCGGCGGCGGTCCCCCGCTCCTCGGCGGCCTCCTTGGCCACCAGGCCGGCCCGGATCGCGTTGCCGCCGAGCCACGACGCCAAGCCTGTCGGGACTCGACGGGGCTCGGGGTCCACCAGGGCCAGCCGGGAGTGCTCGTCGCGCCGGTCAAGCGCCAGCGATGCCAGGGTCTGCCCCATCATCCGGGACGGGCCGACTCCGTTCCCGGTGTAACCGAAGACGCCGTGGACCCGGTCGGAGCGGATGGGGACGATCACGGGCAGATGGCTCGGCGAGACGTCGATCGGTCCACCCCAGGCGTGGGTTATCCGACGACGTTCGAGCCCGGGGAAGAACGAGCGCAGGTCGGACGCCACCCGGTCGACTATTCCGGGGTCCAGCTGCGTGTGCCCTCCCAGCCGCGCGCCGCAGGCGATCCGGCCGCCGCCCCAGCCGAAGGCGATCCGGCCGTCGGGCGTCGTCCGCATGTAATGGACCATCGCCCGGCCGTCGGTTATGCATTCGCCGCCGGTCCAACCGATCTCCTCGAGCAGCTCCGGGACCGGCTCGGTCAGCGCGATGTGGCTGGAGGTCACCGTGAGGCGCCCACCCAGCGGCGACCCGGCGGCCCCGCACGCGGAGCCGAGGGCGAGGATGCACGAGCCGGATCGGATTCGGGCCGCCGGCGTTTCGGCCAGGCAGCCCCAGCCTCCGGCGCGCAGCCGGCGAAGTGGCGAGCGCTCGAACACCCGGACCCCGGGGCGGTCACCGAGCCGCTCACGCAGGCCGAGCGCCAGCCGCGCCGGCTGCACGGTCGCCGCGCCGCCATAGAGCGCCCCGGCACGAAAGCGGGGCGACCGGCAGCGCTTGCGCACCTGCTCCGTGCTCAACTGCTCGACCGCGCCGGCCTCGCCGAGCTCCCGGCAGGCCGCGACTGCCTGGTCCCAGGTCCCGTCCTGGGCAGGAGCCGCCGAGACCTGCAGGTACCCGCTCCGCCGGTACCAGGCCTCGATCCCGTACTCGGAACAGAAGCGGCCGATCTCGTCCACCGCGTCCTGAGCGGCCCGCGCGACGCGGGCCGCCGCCGGCCCTCCCAGGCGCTCGCGCAGGGTGTGCATGCTGAACCACATGGCGTTGACAAAGCCGCCGTTCCGGCCGCTGGGCCCATGCCCGCAGCGATCGGCCTCGAGCAGGACCACGCTTGCCCCCGGCTCCAGTTGCGAGAGCTGCCAGGCCGTCCACATGCCCGTGTAGCCGCCCCCGACCACGAGCACGTCGCAGCTCAGCTCTCCCTCGGCGGAGGGCAGCGATGGGCGCTCGCCCGCCTCTTCGAGCCAGTAGCCGTGCGCGGTGTGCTTCATCGGAGTCCGTATGAAACCGCGACTTGACCGCGAACCGCGGAACCGTCCTTGCCGATGTACCAGCCGCGGTGCGGCTCCCGTCCGCCCCCGCCTCGGCAGATAGTGTCGCGTCATGGCGACGAGGGTGCTGGTACTGGGGGCGGGGTTCGGAGGTCTCGAGCTCAGCGCCACGCTCTCGGAGGCGCTCGGCGACGAGGTCGAGGTGACCCTGGTCGACGGCAACGACGCCTTCGTCCTCGGCTATTCGAAGCTCGACGTGATGTTCGGGCGGGCGACCTCCGAGGCGATTCGCCTCCCATACCGCGAGCTCGCCATCCCTGGGGTGCGATTCCTCCGGGAGACGATCATCGAGATCGATCCCGCAAGGCGACGCGTGACCACCGCCGACGGCGTCCACGAGGGCGACGTCATGGTCGTGGCGCTCGGCGCCGACTATGACCTGGACGCGACGCCGGGACTTGCGCAGGGCGGGAACGAGTTCTACTCAGTCGCCGGGGCGAAGCGCGTGGGCGAGCTGCTTCCCTCCTTCTCGGCGGGCCGGGCGATCGTCGGCGTCTGCGGAGCGCCGTTCAAGTGCCCGCCGGCGCCGAGCGAAGCCGCGTTGCTGCTGCACGACTACCTGTCGTCGCGGGGTGTCCGCGGCGACTGCGAGATCTCGCTCGTCCTGCCGCTGCCGAGCCCGGTGCCCCCTTCCCCAGGGACCTCCCGCGCGCTGCTCGAGGCCTTCGCCGAGCGCGAGATCGACTTCATCCCGGAACGCCGGCCGACCTCCCTCGATCCCTCGCGCCGCGTCGCGGTGCTCGACGACGGCAGCGAGATGCCCTACGAGCTCTTCCTCGGCGTCCCCAAGCACCGCGCGCCCGAGGTCGTGCTGGCGAGCGGGATGACGACGGACGACTACATCCCGGTCAACCCGGAGACGCTCGAGACCCGGTTCCCGGACGTGTACGCGGTCGGCGACGTGGTCACCGTCGGCTCGCCCCTGCCGATGGCGGGGGTGTTCGCCGAGGGCGCGGCGCGCGTGGTCGCCGCGTCGCTGATCGCACGGGTCCAGGGCGGCGAGCCGCCGAAGCCCTATGACGGGCGCGGGTCGTGCTTCATCGAGTTCGGTGGCGGCCGGGTCGGCCGGGTCGAGGTGGACTTCCTCTCGGGACCGAAACCGACGGGCAGCTTCCAGGAGCCCTCGGAGGCCCTCGTCGCCGAGAAGAAGCGCTTTGGCGCCAGCCGCGCCGCCCGCTGGTTCGGCCGCTGACCCTCGAGCCGGCTACGAAGGCGGAGCAATAGGGTCCGGCCGCGCGTCGTTACCCCCCCGTCGGCTAAACCGGCAGCTGACCCACCACCGCGGGCGAGACTGAGCACCACGCGGCGTGCAGTGCTCTAGCGAGTGATCTCGAGGAACGTCGGGCCCTCCCGGGCGTAGGCTTCGCTCGCTCGGGCGGAGCCTGAGACTGCAAACCTAGGAGAAGGAGGAGCAATGGGTCTGAGCGACCATAGGTACGGTGGCACGATCCCCGTGGAGGACATGGCTAAGGCAAAGCACTTCTACGAGGGGACGCTCGGCCTGTCGGGAGGCGAGGAGGTACCCGACGGGGGCATCACCTACAGCTGCGCCGGGGAAAGCACGGTCCATGTCTTTCCGTCGCCCGGCAACGCCGGCAAGACGGCGGCGACGCTCGGGGGCTGGAACGTCGAGGACATTGAATCGGTGGTCGATGAGCTGAGCTCGAACGGCGTCACCTTCGAGCAGGTCGACCAGGGCCCCATCAAGACCGACGAGAAGGGCATCGCGACGATCGGGGAATCGAAGACCGCCTGGTTCAAGGACCCCGACGGAAACACGCTCGGCCTGATCCAGGAGTAGGGCTTCTACGAGCCGGACCGAGGACCGCGGCGATTCACGGCCAGCTGATGGCCGGATGTGCTCTGCGGCAACGTTTGAGCCCGGGGGACCATCCCGTTCATGCAAAGCGGTAGCCGCTTCTAGTCCGAAGCGACTACTCGCGTTCCCATTTCTTGACGTAGCGAGCGCGAAAAACGCCCACAGGACGATTACCTGAAACTTAGGAACCGGGCGCTAAGGTGCTTGAGCGGCTCTGCGTAGCAAGGACCATCCCAGCGGGGCCTCCGCGTCGCTCGCTTCGCGGGGTTTCCCCTCTTCTTTCCCTGCGACCCAATCCAGAGGGAACGCAATCCACTTCGATAGGAAGGAACAAGCCATGCCAGCGATCATCGTGCAGAGCAACGGCACCACCCAGCAAGACACCAACGTCCTCCTCTACGAGGATGTTCAACCGGAGCACCTGGCCAGCGATCACCACGCGGCCCAACTGATCGAGCGCGTGGGATGGGCGGTTAGCGAGGCAAAGGACGCCGAGGACATCGGGTCCAAGTAAGGGTCGAGCGGCGGCCCCTCCGGGGGCCGTTCGCTCTATGCATGCCCGCTTTCCGTAGCGCATGGAAACCAGTCGTTCTTCAGGGGGATACTGCGCAAGCGATGTCGGAGGAGAACGTGGAGCTTGCACGCCGTTCGTTCGAAGCCTGGAACAAGTCTGGAGTCGAGGGTTCGAGGCGCGTGGGCTGGACCGCCGACGTCGAGTTTCATGACCCACCCGGGTTCCCAGACGGCGACGTGCATCGCGGAGCCGACGCGGTCGCCACGAGACTCGAGGAGCTGCGCAGCATCCTCCCCCACAGGCTCGAGGTGCTGGAGGCGTCCGCTGCCAGCGACGACGAGGTGTTGCTGATCTTTCAGTTGCATGGCAGCGGCGGCAGCAGCGGCGTTCCGGTCGAGCAGCCGATGGGATTGCTGATGCGGATCGTGAACGGCAAAGTGAGTCGGTGGCGCACCTTCATGAGCCACGAGGAAGCACGCGAAGCCGCCGGGCTGTCGGCATAGCTGCTTTGGAAGAGCAGGCGTTGGCGCGCTGCGCCGCGTGCAGGCCAGTACGCACGCGGAAGTCAAAGCGCACGGGTTTGCGGCGGCGTCCCACATGAAGTTCCGGACGGAGATGCAGCGCTGGGCGAACGTGGCGTGCACCGCCCTCGTTACCCTGGCCCGTGGCCTGCCGTCCGATGCCCTCGCGATCCTCGGGCCCCAGGTTTGCGTCTTCACCGACCGGTTCTTCGGGAAGAGGATCTTCGTCGAGGGATCCGCCGAGGTGCTCTCGCTCCCGGAGGCAATGGATTCCTTGATCGACTAATACAAGCGCTTCCCCGACGAGAACCCGGACTGGAACGATTACCGGGCGCGAATGGAGCATGAACAGCGCCTCTTGATTCGGATCGAGCTCGAGCGCGCCGGTCCGGATCTCCAGGGTTGACGATCGGGCGGCGGTCAGGCGGTCGCGAAATCTCCCACCAACTCGGCCAGCCGCTCGGGCCTGTCCAGCATCGAGAACGTCCGCGCGCGGTCGATCACGTCGAGGCGGGCGTCGGGCAGCGTCTCCGCCAGCCTGCTCCCGTCCTCGAGCGGGAAGAACGCGTCGTCCGCGGACCAGGCCACCAGTGCCGGGCGCTCGAAACCAGGAAGGCGCTCGGCGGCCCGCAGCATCGTCTCGCCGGAGAGCGAGGCGGTGAAGCGCCGCAGGTCCCGACGGACCCTTCGGTCCGAGAGCGGCGGCGCGAGCCATTCGCGGGCGAGGTCATCGAGATCGCGGTGCGCGAGCGCTCCGTAGGCGCGGCCGCGGCCGCGCCGGGTGCGCAGCGGCGCCAGCGCCGCCGTGAAGACCGGCCCGGGAAGACGGGCGGCAGCGATCAACGGTTTCAGGATTGGTGGAGGGAAATGCTCGAAGGCATCGCAGGCGGTGAGCACGAGAGCGCCGAGACGCTCGGGGTGGTCGACGGCGACCAACTGGGCGATCGCTCCGCCGGTGTCGTTGCCGAGCAGCACCACGTCCTCGAGGTCGAGCGCGACGAGGAACTCGCCAACGATCGCCGCGAGGTCCTCCATCGTCAGCTCGGACTCGGGCCGCATCGGCTCGGTGTGAGCGCCGAGCGGCCAGGTCGGCGCCACGCAGCGCAACCCGTGCTCGGCCAGCAGACGGCCGAGGGGGCGCCAGAGCGAGGCACCCATCATGTAACCGTGGATGCAGACCACCGGTCTGGCGTCCGGGGGTCCCTCGGTCTCATACTGGATCGTTCCTGCGCTGAGCTCTACGGTCGGCATGGCGCTCCCTTCGCGACGGTCCGTACAGCTGCACCCAAGTTACCAGCCGCCTATGGGAGAGTTCGAGCGGATGAGCGCGCGAGATCACCTGCTCGAGACGCTTCGGAAGAACTCGGAGGAGGCCGCCTCGTGGCACTCGCCGATGTACTCGTTCTTCTGCGAGCGAATGGCGGAGGACGTCGAGGCCGGAGGGCCGACCTGGGCCCTGCTCGAGCCGTACGCGGACGAGCCGGCCGACGAGTACTTCCCGTTTCGGGCGCTGGCGGGCGTCCATCACATGGTCCTGTCGGCGGAGCTGCCAGAGCTCCAGCTCCATTACCCATCGGAGGCTGGCGACGGCGACGCTGCAGCGGCCTGGCCGATCGTCCGGACCGCGTTCGACCGGCTCTCCCCGGAGATCATCGACTCACTGCGCCACCCGCTCCAGACGAACGAGACCGCCCGATGCGGAGCCCTGATCGGCGGTTTCCTGACGGTCGCCGCGGATACCGGCCTGCCGCTTCGGGTGCGGGAGCTGGGCGCGAGCGCCGGGCTCAACATGCACTTCGATCGCTACCGCTACGAGCAGGACGGCGAGGCGTTCGGTCCAAAGGACTCGCCGGTGCGCTTCGTCGATCACTGGCGCGAGGGCGTGCCGCCATTCGAGACGCCGATGGAGATCGCCTCGCGGCGCGGCTGCGACATCGATCCGATCGATCCGACCACCGACGAGGGTCGCAAGTCACTGCTCGCCTTCATCTTCCCCGACCAGCTGCCGCGCTACGAGCTGCTCAGGGAGGCGATCGATGTGGCTCGTGCATTCCCGCCCGAGGTCGACGAGGAGGACATCGGCACCTGGATCGCCCGCGAGCTCGCCGACCCGCCGGCGGGCGAGGCGACGGTCGTCTTCCACTCCCTGGTCTGGATCTACCTGACCGAGGAGGTGCGGTCGGCGACCTCGGCGGCGCTGGAGGAGGCGGCCGCACGCGCCGCCGCCGAGCGCCCGCTCTCCTGGCTTCGCTACGAGCTGGGGCCGGACCTGATGCGCTGCGAGCTCCGGCTGACCAGCTGGCCGGGCGGCGAAGAGCGCCTGCTGGGCACGGGGGACGTCCATCTGGCGCCGGTCACCTGGCTCGGATGACGCGACGCTACGGCCTGCGCGGCCGGATCGCCCTGGCATTGACCAAGCGGACGCTTCCACGGCGAATGAGCGCCGATCCGGTGGGGGAGATGCCGGACGGGCTTCATGCCGCGGTGGTCGGCTCCGGCTCGCCGCTGCCCGACGCCAAGCGGGGCAATCCGTGCGTCGCCGTGATCGCCGGCGGGCGGCTGTTCATCGTCGATGCCGGCGAGAGGGCATCCGAAACGCTCAACCGCATGCAGATCGATCCCGGCCGGATCGAGGCCGTTCTGCTGACCCACTTCCACTCCGATCACATCGGCGGTCTCGGTAGCCTCAACATCCAGCGCTGGGTCGCCGAGCGGTCGACGACCTCGATGCGGGTGATCGGCCCCCCCGGGGTGGAGCGGGTCATCGCCGGCTACAACGAGGCCTTTGCCCTCGACAGCGGCTATCGCACCGCCCACCACGGGGAGGCCGTTGCGCCCTCCGCCACCGGCGCCATGGCCGCCGACCCGTTCGACCTCCCGGAGGGCGCCGACTCGCTCGTCGTCCTCGACGACGGCGGACTGAGGATCACGGCTTTCGAGGTCGATCACTCGCCGGCCGAGCCGGCCGTCGGCTACCGCTTCGACTACGGCGGTCGCAGCGTGGTGATCAGCGGCGACACGAACTACTCGCCGGCGCTGGTTCGCGCGGCCGAGGGTGCCGATCTGCTGATCCACGATGCTCTCTCTCCCGAGCTGACGAAGATCGTCGAGGACGCCGCCGCCGCTGCCGGCCTGGCGGGCCGCGCCAAGATCTTCGCGGACATCCCCGACTATCACGCCAGCCCCGGCGATGCGGCCGACTCGGCACGCGAGGCAGGGGTTCGGGCCCTCGCGATCACCCACATAGTGCCGCCGCTCCCGTTGAAGGCGCTCGAGGGCCCGTTTCTCGGCGACGCTCGGCAGCGCTTTTCGGGGGAGCTCTGGATCGCGCGGGACGGCGATCTCTACAGCCTGTCCGCCGGCGGCGGCGACGTGCAGCGCTCCAACATGATCGGCCGAGGACCAAGCGCCTGAAGCTGGGCCGGCTCGTTATTTGGCATCGCCGGATCGATCTGCGGTATTCCACGGATGGCATGGGCGCCGATTCGCCGGATGCTTCAGCCGTGACGGAAGTCAGGGTCCTTCACGCAGCACCGGTCCGGCGCTCCAGGCTGCTCTCGGCCCTCCTGGGGCTGGCGGCCGCGGGCGCGCTGATCGGTCCCGCCGGGACGCTCGCGGCGTCCCCGGCCGCAGCCGGCAAGCTGACGATCTCGCCGCAGCCGAACACGCCTGACGCCTCGCCGGCCACCCAGATCAGCATCCTCGGAGTTCCGCGTTCTCAGATCCACTCCGTCAGGGTGACCGGACAGAGCTCGGGGCCACATTCAGGCCGGCTGCGCTCCTACTCGCACCACCGCGGGGCCAGCTTCGTGCTCGACCAGCAGCTCACTGAGGGCGAATCGGTATCGGTGAAGATCTGCGTCAGGCGGCGCAAGCCGATCCGCTACTCGTTCACCGTCGCCACCTTCGGCGCGAAGTCGCCTGTCCTCAACCTGCCCTCGACTCAGCCGGACAAGCTCGACCACTTCGTCAGCGAGCCGGGGCTCATCCCGCCGGCGATCACGGTGAACAGGAGCTCGAAGCGGGCCCGGGGCAACGGCGACGTGATGCTGACGCCGCTTCCCTCGCCCGTCGTCCATCCGGGGAGCACGACCACGGTGACGATCAGGTCAGTCGGGCCAGGAGGGCCGATGATCGTGGACGCCGCCGGAAACCTGGTCTGGTTCAGGCAGCTCGCTCCGCCGGAGGTCGCCGCCAACCTGCGTCTACAGAACTTCCACGGCCGCAAGGTGCTGACCTGGTGGGAGGGCACCGTGACGGCCGCCGCGTTCGGGATCGGCGGCGGCGTGATCGCGAACCACGCCTACAACGCGATCCGGGTCGTGCACGCCGGCAACGGCTACGGGATGGATCTCCACGAGTTCCAGCTCACCCGCGACGGCGATGCGCTGTTCACCGTCTACTCGCCGATCCTCGTCCACCTGCCCGGGACGCCGGACGGGAAGCTCTCGCCGCTGCTCGACTCGATCGTCCAGGAGGTGGACGTCAAGACCGGGCTGGTCGTCTGGGAGTGGCACGCCTATGGACACATTCCGCTCGAGACCTCCCAGGCGACGCCGCAGAACAGCGCCTCCTACGACGCCTTCCACTTCAATGCGGTCCAGCCCCTGAAGCACGACCGCGTCCTGATCTCGGCGCGCGACACATCTGCCGTCTACAAGGTCGACCGGGCGAGCGGCCGGATCCTCTGGACCCTGGGGGGCAAGGGGACCGACTTCCGCTTCGGCCGCGGCGCGCTGTTCAACCTCCAGCACGACGCGCACATGCTGAGCAACGGGCGGATCAGCATGTTCGACGACGAGGCGGGACCGCCGATGTTCGGCCCGTACTCGCGCGGGCTGATCCTGCAGCTCAACTATCGGCGCCACAAGGCGACGCTCGTGCGCCAGTTCGCCCGCTCGGGCAGCACCTCCGCCCAGAGCGAGGGCAGCCTGCAGCGGCTGCCCGGCGGGAACGTCTTCGTCGGCTACGGCTCCGAGCCGTTCTTCTCCGAGTTCTCCTCGCGCGGCAAGCTCCTGCTCGACGCGAGCCTTCCGGTGGACGACGGGAGCTACCGGACCTACCGCTTCCCGTGGACCGCCACGCCGAGGACGAGCCCGGCCCTCGTCGCGCAGCGCCACGGTCCCTCCGCGGTCTCGCTCTACGCGAGCTGGAATGGGGCGACGAAGGTCGCCAAGTGGCGGTTCCTGGCCGGACAGAGCGCCGGGTCGCTCTCGCGGGTCGCGACGGTTCGGAAGCGCTCGTTCGAGACTCGCGTGGACCTCGACGCCTCTGCGGCGGTCTTCGCGGTTCGCGCCCTCGACTCGAGGGGGCACGTGATCGGCCGATCCACCGCGGTGCCGGCCTCCTGACGACCGCCGGCGCGTACTGGCCTCGTCCTTGGAGCTGCGAGGACGGCGGGACAAGGCGGTGGGGGGCGGTCTCCGGCCAGCCGGGGCTCGATATCGCCCCCGGCGAGCGCCTGGAGGTGGCCGCGGTTCACGATGCCTTCGCGACCGACGCCCTCGTCCGCCGCGAGCCGGGCGAGCTGTACGCGCTCAGGCACGGCATGTCCGCGGGCGGGCCGCAGGCCGGATCCGTGGACGCCTGGGCCGAGCGCCTCGACCCTGAGACGCTGGCCGTCACCGCCTCGACGCCCCGGCTCCCGGGCGGACCGTTCTGGCCCGGCGGCATCGCGGCCCACGCCTGCGGCGATCTGCACATGGTGTTCGGGCACTGGGCTCACCGGCTCAGCCCGGACCTGGACGTGCTCGCCTCCCATCGACTGCCGGTCACGCGGCCCCACAACTCGTTCGTCGTCCTCGACGGCGGCGAGCTCGTCACCAAGGACTGTGACGCCCCCGCCGGCAGAGAGCCGTCCACCGTCTCGGTCCTCGATCCGCTCACCCTGCTACCGGTCGCCCGGGCGCTGCGGCTGCCGGAGCCCTCGGTGGGCCGGCTCTCGAGCGACGGGGAGACCGTCCTTGCGCTCGGGACCACGAAGCTGTTCGCGCTACGGCTGGACCGCGACGCCGGCAGGCTGGTCGTCGACGGGGAGTGGCGTCCAAGCTACGGGCCGGCACCCGGTCGCAGCTTCGGCTGGGACCCGGTGATCGCCCCGGAACACGTCTTCTGGATGGACAACGGCCGCAACCGCGTCGATCACACCATGCTCGGGAGTGGGACGGAGAGCTCTCCGCTCCGCCTCTGGTGGGCCCGCCTTGACGACGGCTCGGTGCGCTCAATCGAGATCAGCGGCATCCCGTATGGGACCGAGTCGAATCCGCCCGGGTGGGACCCGGTCGGGGACGTCGTCGTCGCCTACGACTCGGGAAACGCCGTCGTCCGGGCCTGGCGCCTCGACGGCGACGAGCTCGAGCCGCTCTGGCGGCGCGACGGGCTCGCGCACGCCGGTCACCTGATCCTCTACCCGGACACCCGGGAGCTGGTCATCGGGGACTGGCGCGGCCACTCGGCGCTGAAGCGAGGCCCGCTGCGGCGCATCACCGCGACCGCGGGACCGGTGATCGCCCGCAGCGCGGCCTTCCGCCGCGCGAGCCGGTCCCTCGGCGGGGACTCGCTGGTCGTCCTCGATCTGGACTCCGGCGCCGAGAAGGCCCGCGTCGAGATCCCCTCGGCCGTTCAGGGATTCCTCTTCCCCGCCCCGGGGTTCGAGCGAGACGTCTACTACCAGTCGCTCTCGACGGTAGCCCGCGTACGCGTCGCATAGTCGACCACTCTCCGCCCTTACCCAGTAGTAGGGTCGCCGGCGCAAAACAACGGCGCGATCGACAACGCGCAGTCGATCATCCAGAACCAGCTGCCCGGCAGGCTCGATCAGGTGAACAACGCGATCAAGTCGAGGGCACCGAACGCGAAGGTGATCGCTCTCGACCATCCGCGCCTCTTCAACGGCACGGACTGCAACGCGTTCACCTGGTTCAGCTCGAGCGAGGAATCGCGACTCAACCAGACGGCCGACATGATCAAGAGCGTGAGGCCATGCAAACGGCTACTACCCGGTGGTTCACAACACCACCGGGTAGCGCGAAGCACGGGAGGGCGGCGCCGGGGATGCCCGGCGCCGCCCTCACTCGTCATCCGGACTCTGCCGCCGGGCCGTAACCTGCCGACGGCCTCGCAAGGGCGAGTCAAATCCCCTCGTGAGGTGTTCGGGGTACGAGTGTCGTCCGTCCGCAGAAGCTCACTCGCAGCAATCGCTTCGCTGATCGCCCTGGCGGTCCTGGGCGCTTGCACGCCGTCCGCGGACGGTTTCAGCCGCAGCCAGGCGCGCTACCTGCGGGCGGCCGACGAGGGCGTCAAGCAGACGCACCGGTGGTGGAACCGCGGCAGGCATTGGTACAGCTCGACGCTGGGCGGATCCAGTCGCGCCTCGCTCTGGGGGATCGTGCCGCTGTTCGAGGCGTTGAACGGCGTGCAGCTCGCGCGGCCCTCGGCACGGCATCGCCACCAGCTCAATCGGTTCGCCTGGGGCGCGCAGCGCTATCTCAATCCCGCGCTCCGGCCGGTTCCCGGCTTCGGACCGAAGCAGGGCCAGCACAACGCCGGGAAGACCGCCTGGTTCGATGACAATGGTTGGTGGGGCCTTGCGTTCCTTGACGCCTACCGGGCGACAGGGAATGGGCGCTATCTGACCGATGCCGAGATCGCCCAGAACTTCATCAGCGTCACCGGCTGGGATTCCACACCGGGCAGGCCGGGCGGCATCTGGTGGAACACCAACCGCGGCTTCTACGCGGGGGAGTCGCTGGCGAGCGGCACCCTGCTCTCAGCTCGGCTCTACGCCCTCACTCACCAGCAGCGCTATCTCGATGACGCGCTCAAGTACATCGGCTGGGGGGACGTCTGGCTGACTGATCCGAGCAGCGGTCTTTACGCCCGGCTGCGCAAGCCCGGCACCTACGGCGAGAGCGCTTCCGGCCCGCGGGCGGCGGCAGCGGCCGAGGTGCATGCCCTGAGCGCAAATCCCGATGAGGCCGCGAAGCTCCAAGCCGCGGGCGGTCCGGCGGCCCCCCCTGGGGTCGCGCAGGCTGCGAAGAGGAACTACCCGCCCTTTGACGCGGTGCCGATGCCCTACGTGAACGGCCCGATGATCCTCGCCCATCGGATCATCTGCGATGAGACCGGCGATAGCTCCTACTGCCAGCGAGCCGAGCAGCTCGCTGCCACCACGCTCCAGGTCTACGGGCGCTTCTGGATGGGCCCCCAATACGACTTCTGGTACGCCCGCACGATGCTCGAGTTCGCGAAGCTCGATGACAGCGGGAACTGGTACGGGATCGTGCAGCGAAACGCCCGAAGAGCCCTACATCGCGCTCACGACAGGCACGGCCTCTACCTCCGCACTTGGTACGGGAAGAAGGCGGCCAACTCGGGAGCGCCAAAGGGAAGCCTTCAGCTGCACGCCGCCAACGCGGCGCTATTTGCCTGGATGGGTGCGCTCGGGCGCTGAGCTAGAAGCTCGTACCGGTCGCCAGCAGCGCGACCAGCGCGAGCGCGATCCCGAAGATCGCCCCGATCGAGTAGGCGAATACGAGACGTCCGCCCCGGACGCGATCGGTTGCAAGGTGATCGATCAACGTGCTCATGCCAACCTCTCTTTCTCGGGCCTACGGGGTTAGCTGACGGGCTCGCGCCGAAAGAGTGCGCTACGGATCGATCCGATTCGCCCACGGAGCCGAGGCTCCAGTTGGTTCCCCCGTTCGCGCCATCGAGGCGCGATTCGGCAGGTGCAATTGCAACGCCCGTACCCAATCGGTACGGACTGAAACCAGCCTAGTAAACGAAACGGCAGGCCGCGCCGGCGGCCTGGTGGCCGCATCAGGTCGCGGCCACGAGCGGCCGCCCGGCACAAGTCGGGGCAGCGGCGTGGTGGCCGCTAAGCGGCCTTGGGCAGCTTGCCCTTGTCCTCGAGCTCTTCGCGGACCTTGCGGACGTGACCCGTCGAGCAGTTGGCGCGCTTGGCGATCACGCCGTCGGGCTCCTCGGGGCTGCGCTTGAGCTCGAACTCGAGCAGCGCCTGGCGCCTGGAGGCCCAGCCGTCGCCCTTCGCGCCGATGGTCGCCTTCTCGACCGCCTTCTCACGCTGGCAGTGCAGGCAAAGCCACTGGCCGCCCTGCTTGGTCCAGCCCTCCGGCCGGCGGGGTGTAGAGGGACTGCCCGCGGCGTAGCGGACGGTCACCTCGCAGCCGGCACAGGTCCAGCGACGGGTCCGGGGGGCACGGGCGCGCGTAGTGTGGTTGTGGGTCGCTGTCTTTGACATGAGTTACCTCCGCGGTCGAGTGCTGCGTTCGCGAAGGTTGCCTCTTGGTGGAAGAACTGCGCGAAAACGCTGCAAATGCCGGGTTTCCATGACCCGGCCGGGACGTACATGTTAGCAGACGCTGAAATCCCTGCAAATCACGGATTTCAGCCAATTTTCGGACGATTTCACGTCTCGGTGACGCATTTGGAGCGGTCAAACCGCTACGAATACCGACTCCGTGCGTGGCCTAGATGCAACCACCGATTCAGGTGGCCGCCTGACCTCGCGATCCACCTGGGCGCTGATCGGCGCCCTGATCGCGCTCGTCGGCGCGCTCGCCCTCTGCCTCGACCGTTTCCACAACGGTGACTTCTACCTTTCGCTGGGCAGCGGCCGGTTCATCGCCGAGCATGGATTCGCCAGTCAGGACCCCTTCTCGACGATCTCGCAGGGCGGAACCTGGCTGAATCAGCAGTGGCTCTCCGAGCTCGCCTTCTTCAGGATCTCCGAGATCTTCGGCCCGACCGGCTTGACGGTCCTCTACGCCGTGCTGATCACGGCGCCGCTCGCGCTCCTGCTCTGGCTTTGCCGGCGGAAGGGATGGCGCATGCTGGTCGCCGTCGCCGCGTTCTACTTCCCGGGCGTTCTCGCTGTCGTCCATCCACGGGCGGCCGGTTTCACCGTCTTGATCTTCACGCTGCTGGTCGCGCTGCTGGTACTGCTCTGGCGCGAGCGCGGCGGTCAGAGGGCCGGGGAACGTCATGCCTGGTGGGCTCCGCTCGCGATCCTGGCTCTCTTCGCTTTGTGGGCGAACCTGCACGGGGGCTTCATCGCCGGATTTCTCCTGCTCGGGCTGGCCACGGTCGGACTGGCGATCGATCGCTGGCGCGGCATTCCGGGCTCCGTGCCGCTCTCGCGGATCGCCGTGCTGGGGTGCGTCGCCGTTCTGGCTGCGGCGACGGTCACGGTGGCGACCCCATTGGGGGCGGCAATCTGGGACTACCTGCTCAGCTTCCAGAACCAGGCGATCTCGCTGGCGAGCACGGAGTGGGAGTCGGCGTTCAGCTCGCCGCTTGCCGTCGTCTACCTGTCACTGGCGACCTGCTTCGCGGCGTGGATGTGGGTGCGCTCGCCCCAGCCGCGCCGGGCCACCACGCTGCTGGTGACGGCCGGGTTCCTCGTCTTCGCCGGCTACTCGGTCCGCAACATCGTCTTCATCGGCCCGATCCTCGCCCTGCAGGTCGCCTGGACCGCGCCGAATCGGGGCCCGACCCCGATCCGCGGGCCCATCGCGCTCTTCGGCACCGCCGCGGCCGTCGCGGCGCTCGTCTGGGCGGCGGTCCTTGGGCCGGCGCGCGACGATCCGACCCTCGGATTCCCGGTCGCCGACTACGCGATCGCGCACCCACCGAAGCACGGGCGGATCGTCACCTACGCCGGCGTGGGGTCCTACATCAACTGGCGCTCGCCGAAGACGCCCGTGGTCCTGAACGGGTGGCTGGAGCAGTACACCGCGCAGGAGCTGCTCGACAACTACGGGATTCTCCGCGCGGGGTCGGAGCCGGACCTGAGGGCCGCGCTACGCAGGACCCACGCGGGAGCGGTGATCGCGCATCTGCCGTCGGCGATCCAGCGACTCGAGGCGGCGGGCTTCCGAGCGGAATTCAGCTCCGCCGAGGGGACGTATCTCGTCCGCGTGCCGCATCACGCAGGAGTGAGCCGGCCTTAAGGCCCGGCTCTACCATCTCGCCCGCCGATGGACTCGCTTCCCCGAGCCGCCGATTCGGCGATCGAGCCCGCTGCGGTGGCCCCGCCCGCGGTTCCCTCGCTTCCGAGGGTGACGGCCGGCCACCGGGCGCTGATCGCCAACTCGTTCCTGGGCGGGATGATCCTCTGCGGCTTTCTGATGGCCGCCGGGGCCGCAGCCAGGCGCTACGGGCCGACCCTGCACATCCACCATGGATTGCCGGCCTCGATTCAGGGTCCACTGCACGGGTTCGGGCTGTTCCTGAGCGGCACGGGATTCGCCGTCGTCTTCATCCTGCTCGCCCTCTGCTACCTCGGCGTGCTGCTCTTCGCCGACTCCGTTCGGTTCCGGCTGGGCATCGGGGCGATCGTCGCGCTGCACCTGATCTTCCTGATCGCTCCGCCGCTGCTCTCCAGCGACATCTTCAACTACGTCGGCTACGCGCGGATCGACGCGATTCACGGGCTGAACCCCTATGTCCATCCCCTGTCGGCCGCGCCGACCGACCCCTCCTACATATATGTGGGCTGGCCGCTCAACACGACCGCATACGGTCCGCTGTTCACCGGCGCCAGCCTGTCGCTCGCATGGGTGAGCTTCACCGCCGCGATCTGGCTACTCAAGTTCTTCGCTGCCGCCGCGAGCCTCGCCTGTGTCGCGCTGGTCTGGATGTGTGCCACGCGGCTGGGGCGGCCTGCGCTCCCCGCCGCCCTCTTCTTCGGCCTCAACCCGGTGCTCCTTGCCTACGCGGTGGGGGGCGCTCACAACGACCTGCTCATGCTGGTCGCTGCGCTCGGCGGGATCTACATGCTGCTGGCCGGCCGCCAGTCGGGCATGGCGGCGCTGGTCGTCGCCGTGGCGGTGAAGAGCTCCGCCGCCATTCTTCTTCCCTTCGCCCTGCTCGGCTCGCGCCGGCCTTTGAAGTCTCTTCTCTGGGGACTGCTGACGGCTGCGTTGGTGGGCGTCCTCACGGTGCTTCTGTTCGGCACGCACATCTCCAGCCTGCTGCACGTGCTGCAGCACGACGCCCGCCTGGAGACGCCGAACGACATCCCGGGGATCCTCAACGACGTGCTCGGCCTCGGAATCGCGACGCACACGCTCGGCAGGATCGGGATGCTGGTGCTGCTGCCGACCATCGCGTTGCTGCTGGTGCGGGTCTACCGTGGCGGCGACTGGCTGGAGAACGCGGGGTGGGCGACGGCCGCGGTGCTGGTCACCACCACCTGGTTCCTGCCCTGGTACCTGATCTGGTTCCTGCCGCTGGCGGCGCTCGCCGTCCGCCCCTACCAGCGCGCCACGGCGCTCGCCCTGACCGCGCTCGCGATCGGGCTACAGCTGCCGCTGATCTTCGGCCACTAGCGACCACCAGGCCGCTCCACTTTGGAGCGGAGGGCGAAGCCCCGTAGCGACTTCTCTAGGGCGGCCGCCCGTGGCCGCGATCTGATAGCGACCACCAGGCCGCTCCACTTTGGAGCGGAGGGCGAAGCCCCGTAGCGACTTCTCTAGGGCGGCCGCCCGTGGCCGCGATCTGATGGCGAAGCCGGGCTAACTCCCGAGAATCTTCGCCTTCTCGGCCGCGAACTCCGCCTCGGTCAGGGCGCCGGACTCCTTCAGCTTCGCGAGCCTCTCGAGCTGCTCGACGGAATCAGATTGCGACTGGGCGGGCGCCGCGGGAGCCATGCCCGGCACCTGCCCCATTCCGGGCATCTGGGCCATGCCGGGCATGCCGCCCTGCACCTGGCCTGCCTGGGCGCGCAACTGCTGCGCCTGCTCCATCAGCTGGTTGATCTGGTTCGGATCGACGCCGGCCGCCGAGAACGCGGCCGACTGCTGGGCCTCGGGCGTGTAGTCGACGATGATCTTGTCGTGGTCCTGCGGGTCGTAGAGGACCGGGACAGTCTGGCCGGCGCTCGGCACCGCGAGCTGGGGAAAGCTGAAGCGCTTCTTCACCTCGAACTCCGGCTCGTCGTCCGGCTGGACCCGTAGATGGGCCTTGAGGGCGAGCTCGGTGTTGCCGATCACGCCCTCCGCGCCGCGCGTGACCGCCATCCCCTTCTCGGCGATCTCAACGACGGTGGCGTTGGCACGCTTTCCGCTCTCCTGCAGCTGCTTCAACAATCTCTTCGACGGCTTACCGAGCATGAGCTTCTCCTCTTGAGTCAGGCAGGGAGGCCACCCTACCGCGCCATCTCAGGGCGCGGTAGGGCGATCCACCGACGTTCGAGGAGTGCCTAGGAGATTGGGTGCGGGGTGCGCCCGGCCGCAGTCCGGCCCGAGAGGACCGTGCCGATTCCGCCGATCACGCCGACGACAAGCGCCCCGATCGCCCAGATGGTGCCGTTCAGGTCGAAGCCGAAGACGTTGTCGAGAGACCAGCTGCCCGCGCCGATCCCGGCGAGCGCGAAGAGCGCGGCGGCCATCACCAGGTTGAACTCATAGCCCCGGTTGGTGTTCCAGATCCCGTTGCGACCGTGCACGGTGAGCACGGCGGCGGTCATCACGGCGATCAGCACGGCCGTGGCAATCGGGGTGAAGAGGCCGAGTGCGAGCAGCGCTCCGCCCAGGAACTCCGCCGTGCCGGCGGCCCGAGCGTGCAGCCAGCCTGGCCGCAGGCCGATGTTGTCGAACATCTCCGAGGTGCCCTCGAGGCCTCCGCCGCCGAAGACACCGAAGAGCTTCTGTGCTCCATGCCCGACGAACAGCAGCCCGACCACCCCGCGAAGCACGATCAGTGTGAGGTCCATTCCGATTTCTCCTCGGTCGAAGTCGAGAAGTAGTTGCCCACGCAAGCATTTTCCAAACCTGGCGGCCCCGCATATGATCGAAGCATGCGTCAGCTGACCAGTCTCGACGCTCAGTTCCTCGCACTCGAGAGCTCGCATCAGACCGGTCATGTGGCCGGCCTGGCCATCCTCGATCCATCGACGACGCCGAGCGGTGATCTCACCCTGGAGGACGTCTGCCGGCTGATGGAGGAGCGGCTGCCGATGCTGCCCCCGCTGCGCTGGCGCCTGGTCGAGGTCCCGTTCGGGCTCGACTACCCGTACTGGCTCGACGACCCGCACTTCGACCTCAACTTCCACGTCCGCGAGCTCGCCCTGCCACCCGGCGGCGCGGACGAGAAGCTCTCGGAGCAGGTAGCCCGGATCGTCTCGCGGCCGCTCGACCGGTCTCGCCCCCTCTGGGAGCTCTACCTGATCCACGGCCTCGAGGACGGCCACAAGGCGATCCTGACGAAGATCCATCACGCCGTCGTCGACGGCCTCTCCGGCGCCGAGATCATGGGTGTCCTCTACGACCTCGCGCCCGAGGGCAGGGAGCTGCCGGAGACGGACTCGAACGGCGCCGATCGCCAGCCATCCGAGGTCGAGATGCTCACCCGCGGGCTGATGGGGCTTCCCCGCTACCCGCTGCGAATGCTGAAGTCGCTGCCGAGGGCGCTTCCGAACCTGGATGCATCGCCCGTCTTCGCGGGGATTCCCGGGACGGGTCTGGTCGCCAAAGTAGCGGACTGGCTCACCCGGCCGCTCAGCAACCGGGAGACGGGCGTCCTCGCGCACACGAGCTACAAGGCGCCGAAGACCTGCTTCAACGGGCGCATCTCGCCGCATCGCCGCTTCTCGTTCGGACGACTCGAGCTCGACGAAGTCAAGGCGGTGAAGGACAAGCACGGGTGCACCGTCAATGACGTGGTCGTCTCGATCTGCGCGGGGGCGGTCCGCAGCTGGCTGCTCGAGCACGACGAGCTGCCGCCCGACCCGCTCGTGGTCCAGGTGCCCGTCTCGGTGCGGACGGACGAGCAGATGGGGACCTTCGGCAACCGGATCATGCTGATGAGCGCGCCACTTTTCACAAACGAGCCGAACGCCGTCCGGCGCCTCGAGAAGACCCATCGGGCGCTGGCGGCCATGAAGCAGCAGCATCGCGCCCTGCCGGCAGAGTTGCTTCAGGACACCAACCACTTCATCCCGCCGGCCGTCTTCGCGCGGGCGGCGCGAGCGACCTTCGCGCTCTCCACCAGCGGGCCTGGCCGGCCGACCTGGAACCTGGTCGTCTCCAACGTCCCCGGCCCGCAGTTCCCGCTGTACTGCGCGGGCGCTCGGCTCGTGGCCAACTACCCGGTGTCCGTGATCACCGACGGCATGGGCCTGAACATCACCGTGATGAGCTACTGCGGGAAGATGGACTTCGGGATCGTCGCCGACCGCGACCAGATGCCGGATCTGTGGTCCATGCTCGACCGGCTGGCCGACTCGCTCGAGGAGCTCAAGTAGCCGAGCTCACGGAGATCGTCCCGGACCCGGGGGTGGGTCGGGCATATGAGCGGGAGATGCGGCCCGGAATCGCCGACGCTGACGCGGCAGGCCGCTGCCGTCTGGACGCGATCGCCCGCTGGCTCCAGGACGTCGCCTACGCGGACCTGATCGATTCGGGATTCGAGGGCCGCGGGGCGTGGATCGTGCGGCGGACGCGGATCCGCGTCGAGTCGTTTCCCCGGTTCGGCGAGGAGCTGACCATCCGCACCTTCTGCAGCGGCATCGGGCGGTTCTCCGCGGAGCGGCGGACCTCCATCCGGGGCGAGAGCGCCAGGGTCGAGGCGGTCTCGCTCTGGGTCTGCCTCGATCCCGAGCGCGGCAGGCCGATGCGGTTTCCGCCGGACTTCATCGCCATCTACGAGAGGAGCGCACAGGGACGCGACGCCAACGTGCGGCTGCGCCACCCCGATCCACCGGCGGACACGGAGCGCGCACCCTGGCGCTTCCGGGCCACCGAGATGGATCCCGCCGGACACATCAACAACTCGCACTACTGGACGCCCCTCGAGGAGGAGCTGGCCGAGGGGCCGGAGCCGGAGTCGATCGATGCGGAGGTCGAGTACCGCGACCCGGCGGTCGCCGGGGAGGTCCTCCTGCTGCGGCACGACTCGTCGATGTGGATCGCCGGCGGTGACGGGAGCTTGCATGCCTCGGCGATCACGGCTTCGCCATAAAGCGCGGCCGCAGCGGCCACGCCCCACAAGTCGCTACGGGCTTCGCCCTCCGCTCCCAAGCGCGGTGGCCTGACGGCCGCTCGCCGCGCGGGCATGCTCGGCAACCGCATCGATGATCTGGGGCCAGACCCCGCGCGGGAGGTCGTGGCCCATGCCCTCGATCATCATCAGCCTCGCTCCCGGAATCGCCTTCGCCGTCGCCCTGCCGCCCGACGGCCGGACCATCTTGTCCACCGTCCCGTGGATCACGAGCGTCGGAGCCTTGATCCTGCCGAGCGTCTTGGTCCGATCGCCCGAGGCGACGATCGCGCCGAGCTGCCGGCCGCCGGCCCGCACGTCGAACCCGCGATCGAAGCTGCGGCCGGCGCCCTCACGGATGTACTGCTCGTCGCGATCGAATCCGGTCGATCCCACCAGGCCGAAGACCTCCGCCGATTGCTCGATGTAGCCATCTCGGTCGCGGGGAGGCGGCCTGAGGAGGTAGCGATAGACGGCGAGGGCCGGCTGCCCGTGCCAGCGGCTGCCCGTCGTCGACATGATCGAGGTCAGGGAGCGAACGACCTCCGGATGCTCGGCGGCGAGCATCTGGCCGATCATCCCTCCCATCGAGGCGCCGACGATGTGCGCGGGGGCGATCTCCAGCTTGCGCAGCAGAACGGCGGTGTCCTCCGCCATGTCGGACAGCGTGTACTGCTCGGGGCCGACCCGGCGGCGGAGCATCTGGCCGAGCGTGGGGGGGCGAAAGCCGAAGTGCGTCGAGCGGCCGATGTCTCGGTTGTCGAACCGGAGGACGTAGAACCCGCGCTCGGCCAGCTGCTCGCAGAACTCCTCGGGCCAGGCGATCATCTGGGTCGCGAGCCCCATGATCAGGAGGATCGGAGCATCGGCCGGGTCGCCGAAGGTCTCGTAGCAGAGGGTCACGCCCCTGCCGACGTCGCAGAGTTCTTCCGCCATCCGCAGCATCCTAGGACCCGGTGTGTGCAGGCGGGGCCCGTTGGCGCTGGACGCCCGCTCTAGCGTGGGGGCTACCAACTATTGATTATCTGCGCCGGGCCGACTACTGTGGGAAACAGTGCTAATAGCGGGTAGGCCTTCAGCCCGCGAGAGGAGTCAGTCAATGCACGCACGTCGTTCAGACAACGGCGTCGGCGTGGGAGGGGCTGAAGCGCAGGGGGAGCGTCCGCCAGTCGCCGACAGAGGTCTCTTCGAGCAGTTCCTCGAGTTCGCGCCGGACGCGATCGTGGGCATCGACCGATCCGGTGAGATCGCACTGGTGAACCAGCAGACCGAGCGCCTGTTCGGCTACCCGCGAGAGGAGCTCATCGGCCGGCGGGTCGAGATGCTGCTGCCGGAGCGCTTCCGGGAGCAGCACACCGGACACCGAGGTGCCTACTTCGCCGACCCGCGGACGAGGCCGATGGGTGCCGGCCTGGACCTCTACGGCCTGCGCAGCGACGGCACCGAGTTCCCCGCCGAGATCTCCCTCTCCTCGATGGACCCGGGCGGCCGTCCGATGGCGATCGCCGCGGTGCGGGACATGACCGATCGCGTCGAGGCGGAGCGCGAGAAGCAGGCCCTGATCTCGCAAATGGAGCACGAGAAGCAGCGTGACCAGGCGAGTCGCCTGGAGAGCGTCGGCCAGCTCGCGGGCGGGGTCGCCCATGACTTCAACAACCTCCTCGGGGTCGTCCTCAACTACGCCGACTTCGTCGCCGAGGAGATCGGAGAGGAGTCCCCCTGCATACCAGGACGTCAAGGAGATCCGGCGTGCAGCCGAGCGAGCGACGCAGCTGACGCGTCAGCTGCTCACCTTCAGCCGGCGCGAAGTCGTCAAGCCGCAGCCGATCAGCCTGAACGACAGCGTCCGCGAGATGGAGCGCCTGCTTCGCCGGACGATCGGCGAGCACATCGACCTCGTCGTCAAGTTCGGCCGGGACCTGCCGGCGGTGATGGCGGACCCGGGCCAGCTCGAGCAGGTCCTGGTCAACCTGGCGCTGAACGCCCGGGACGCGATGCCGCAAGGCGGCCGGCTCAAGATCGAGACCGCGGCCGTCGAGGTGGACGCGGACTTCCTGGACGAGAACCCCGACCTCAGCCGGGGCCAATACGTCCGGCTGACGGTGGCGGACACCGGCACGGGCATGGACGACGCGACCCTCGGCAGGGTGTTCGAGCCGTTCTTCACCACGAAGCCGAAGGGGGAGGGGACCGGGCTCGGCCTGGCGACGGTCTACGGCATCGTCCGCGGCGGCGGCGGGGCGATCAGCATCTACTCAGAGGTGGGGGAGGGGACGACGTTCCGGGTTCACCTCCCGGCGATCGACGCGACCGTGCCGGCCGGATCCGAGGCGGATCATGCCCCCGGGCCGGACGGGGGTGGCGAGCGCATCCTGGTCGTCGAGGACGAGGACGCGGTGAGAACCCTCGCAAACCGGATCCTGACCCGCGCGGGGTACGAGGTGACGGCGGCGAGCCGTGCCGCGGAGGCTGTGGACCTCCTGCAGGGGACCGGCGAGCGCTTCGACATGCTTCTCACGGACGTCGTGATGCCGGAGATGCGCGGCATCGAGCTGGTCCAGGTCGCCGAGAGCGTGGCGCCCGAGCTTCCGATCCTGATGATGTCCGGCTACTCGACGCCGATGCTCGAGGAGGAGCGCCAGATGATCGCCCGCGTGCCGCTCCTCGAGAAGCCCTTTTCGGGATCGGCGCTGTTGAGCCACGTTCGCGAGCTCCTGGACGCTCGCCCGACGGAATAGGCATGCGTCGCTCGGTTCTGGTCCTCGATGACGAGCCGGCCGCCCAGTCGGTCGCCGGGCGGATCCTGCAACCCCACTACGACGTCGCGTTGGCCGCCGATACGACCGAGGCCCACGGCAAGCTGATCGGCGGCCTGGTCGATCTGTTGGTCTGCGACATCCACCTGCCCAGGGAGTCCGGCATGGATCTGATCGAGCGACTGCTTGCCCGGGCCGACGACGACCTCGCGGTGGTGATGGTGACGGGCGAGGACAGCCCCGAGCTCGCGGAACGGGCCTTCGAACTGGGCGCATACGGCTACCTCGTGAAGCCGTATCGACGCGGGGATCTGCTGATCACGGTGAGCAACGCCCTGCGTCGGCGCCAGCTGGAGCAGCAGGCGAGGTCGTACCAGCGCGAGCTCGAGCAGGACGTCGTCATGAAGAGCCTCGAGACGGAGCGGATGCGGCAGCTCCTCCGCCGTTCCGAGGAATCCCTCGAGCGCTCACGGCTCGAAACCGTCCATAAGCTCAGCCTGGCGGTCGAGATGCGCGATCAGGTGACCGGGCACCACGTTTCCCGCATGGGCGGCTATTGCGAGGAGCTGACCCGACGTCTCGAGCTTTCGGCCGAGGTCTGCGACACCATCGGCCTGGCCGCGCAGATGCACGACATCGGAAAGATCGCCGTGCCCGATCACATCCTGCTGAAGACGGGGCCGCTGACCGACGAGGAACGGGGGCAGATGCAGATCCACGCCCACATCGGCAAGCAGATCCTGCAGGGATCCGAATCGCCGCTCCTGCAGCTGGCCGAGTCGATCGCCTGGACCCACCACGAGAAGATCGATGGAAGCGGCTATCCGCGCGGTCTGAGCGGGGACGAGATACCGATCGAGGGCCGCGTGGCGGCCGTGGCCGACGTCTTCGACGCGCTCACCCGGGATCGTCCCTACCGGGACGCAGTACGGCGGGCCGAGGCGATCGCGGTCATGGCCGAGGGGCGCGGGATCGCATTTCGACGCGGTCGTCCTCGATGCGTTCATGGCCGAGATTCCGTCGATGGTCAGCTGAGCCGGGCCGGCATCACCGCTAGTGGGTAGGCGATTCGCAAGGCGTCTTGCACGCCTGTTAGCAACTGCTGACAATTCGAGGCCGAAGCTCTAGCCTGCCCGCAGGCGCGACCGCCGCGTCGCTTCTGCCTGCCGATGCCGACTCACGGATCCCATAGTCGTCCCCGCACCACGCGCCGTGGCCGCATCGCCGTGCTCGCACTGATGGTGTTCGCCACGCTCGCGATCGGGTCGGTGATGGGACAGAGCGCGATTGGCGATCCGGCCTCGAAGATCGCGCAGAAGCAGAACGAGCTCAGCCGCATCCAGTCGACCTCGGGATCGCTTCAGAGCCAGATCGACAGCATGAACACGCGGGTCGACCAGCTGATCGGGGAGGAGTCGCATCTCCGCCAAGCGCAGGCGGCGGCCCAGGCACAGCTCGATCAGAAGCAGGCGGAGCTCGACAAGGCGACCGCCCAGCTCAACGCCGAGAAGGCGGAGCTCGCCAGGATTCGCGCAAAGCTCAAGGCGGCGACCGCCGCGCTCGAGCAGCTCCTGGTCGACATCTACAAGTCGAACAACCCCGACGTGACCGCCGTGGTCATGCGTTCGGCGAGCTGGTCGGACCTCTTGACCCGCACCGAGTACATCGACCACATCCAGAACTACGACAACGAGGTCGTCTCCCGCGTCCGTGGGCTTCGGGACCAGATCACGGCGCTGGTCACCCAGCTGCAGGCCACCCGTGACCGGATCAAGGCTGCCCGCGACGCCGTCGCCGCCAAGGAGCGACAGATCGCCGCCCAGCACGCCCAGATCCAGCAGCAGCACTCCTCCCTGGTCGCCGCCCGCAACGCCCGCCAGGGCGTGCTCAACGCGCTGCTCGCCAAGCAGCGCCAGATCCAGGTCGACATCTCCCACATCCCGGCGCCGGCGGGGCGGGCGACCATCGACTCGAACGGGGACGCGATCCCGCCGTCGAACGCCCCCCTCGCCGTGCGCGCCGCGATCGAGGCCGCGAACCAGATCGACAACCTCCCCTACATCTGGGGAGGGGGCCATGGCTCGTTCACCTCGAGCGGCTACGACTGCTCCGGGGCCGTCAGCTTCGCCCTCCACGGCGGCGGCTTCCTCTCCAGCCCGCTCGACTCGACCGGCCTCGAGGTCTGGGGGGCGCCCGGCGCCGGCAACTGGATCACGGTCTTCGCGAACAGCGGCCACGCCTGGGCGCTGATCGCCGGGTTGCGCTGGGACACCGCCGGCAATGGTTCCGACGGACCGCGCTGGAGCACTCGATGAACGAGAACACGGCCGACTTCGTCGCGCGCCACCCGGCGGGTTACTAGCCGCCACACCGCAGCGCAAAGGCTTGAGGAGACGGTCCTCTCCTCAAGGTGAAGCCGGCCTCGAGTGCGCGGGCGGAGCGGACTCCCGCCGAGCCGGGCTGTGGCCGCCATGGTCATCGACAAGCAAACTAGTACACAAGCGTTTAGTTGTGCTAGGCTGTTCGCCCGTGAGATCAAACGTCGAAATTCCGCGCCCCCTTCCGGATCCTCTGGTGGAGCGGGTGGCCGAGCGCTTTCGCGTGCTCGGGGAGCCGATGCGGATCAGGCTGCTCGAGGCGATGCGCGACGGCGAGATGAGCGTCCGCGACCTCCAGGAGGCCACCGGCGCCTCGCAGCAGAACGTCTCCCAGCACCTCGGGGTGCTGCTGCGCGCCGGAATCGTCAGCCGCCGCAAGGAGGGGAACTTCTCTCACTACTCGATCAGCGATCCCGCCGTCTTCTCGCTCTGCGACGAGGTGTGCGGCGGAATTCGCCGCCAGCTCGATGAGCTCGACGCCCTGCTGGAAGGAGGCAGCTGACATGCGACCAGGTTGGCCACTCGAACGGGTGCTGTTCGCCCTTGCCGGAACGATGATCCTGATCAGCGTCGCCCTGGCCCTGATCGTTTCCCAGTGGTTCCTGGTCCTGACCGCCTTCGTCGGGGTCAACATGTGGCTCTACGTGCTGGTCGGCACCTGCCCGGCCTCCTTCGTGCTCGGCCGTGCCTGCCGTCTCCCCTCGGTGATCTATCCGAGGGAGTCATGACCGACGTCGGTCCCATCGGGCGGCTCGGCCGCTACACCGCGACTCATTTCCGAGTCGTCGTCATCGGCTGGGCGATCGTCGCCCTGGGCCTCGGCTTCCTCGCGCCGAGAGTCGAGACCGCGCTTTCCGGCGCCGGCTGGGAGACCAGTGGGTCGCAGTCGGTTCAGGCCCGCAAGCTGATCGACCGGAACTTCAATGGCCTCTCGAGCTACGGCCTGATGGTCGTGGTGCACTCGCCCACGGCGACCGCCGGGGATCCGAGCTTTGACACTGCGGTCGCGGCGGTCGAGCGCAAGCTGCGGGCCGAGCAAGCGGTGCGCGTCGTCGTTCCGCCGCAGCCCGGCGCTTCGATCTCGCCGGACGGGCACACCGCGATCGTGCAGGCCGGCGCGGCCCGCGACTCCAACGCGATGGTCCGCGCCGCCGAGGATCTGAAGGGGCCGCTCCGCGCCCTGGGAACCAACGGCGTGCAGGTGAACCTGACCGGAGCCCCCGGGATGTGGTCCGACTTCAACGCCGCCAACAAGAGCGCGATGTTGCGCTCGGAGGTGATCTCCTGGCCCGTGACCCTGGCGATCATGCTGGTCGCCTTCGGGTCGCTGGTGGCCGCCGGATTGCCGCTGATGCTGACCATGGTCGGCCTCGTCGCGGCCGCCGGCTCGCTCTACCTGAGCACGAAGGTCACGCCGGTCTCGATCTGGGCGATGAACTTCGCGCTGATGTTCGCCCTGGCGCTGGGTATCGACTACGCCCTGTTTGTCGTCCACCGGTTCCGCGGCGCGCTCTTCGGCTCGAAGCTGGACCCGGAGGAGGCCGTCGCGCAGACGATGGATACCGCCGGAAAGGCAGTGCTGTTCTCGGGCCTCACCGTGCTGATCTCGCTGACGGCGGTGATGCTCGTGCCGAGTCCGGCGTTCCGCTCGATGAGCCTCGGGATCATGCTCGCCGTCCTCTTCGTCCTGGCCGCGACCCTGACCCTGCTTCCCGCGGTGCTCGCCAAGCTCGGACCGCGCGTCGACAAGCTGTCCCTGCCCTGGGTCCACTCCGGCGAGCATCGCTCGGCCCGTTTCGCGGCCTGGGGAGAGCGGCTCTGGCGCCATCCGTTCCGCTACGGGGTTCCGGCGCTGGCGGTGCTGATCGTCCTGATCGTGCCCGTCACCCAGCTCGACACGGCCATGCCCTCGATCAAGGTCGTCCCCTCAGGCGATTCCTCTCGTGTCGGCTACCAACAGGTGCAGGCGGCGCTCGGACCGGGCGCGACCGGACCGCTGCAGCTCGTCACGCGGGCGGGCAGCGCGCGGGCCGTCACCGCGGCCGCCCGACGGGACCCGGGTATCGCCCAGGTGATGCCGGCCGGGCGAACGCGCGACCTGGCGCTGATCCAGGCGATTCCCAAGCAGGATCCATCCAACCCAGCCGTGGGTTCGACGATCGACAGACTGCGCTCCGACCTGCCCGCGGGAACGCTGATCGGTGGGGCGGTTGCGGAGAACCACGACCTGCAGGCGGCCCTCTCCGCCAAGACCCCGCTGGTGATCGGCGTGGTCCTTGCCCTCGGCTTCGTGCTGTTGCTGTTCGCCCTGCAGGCGCCGCTGATCGCCGCCGCTGGGGTGATCACCAACCTGCTCGCCACCGGCGCGGCCTTCGGCGTCGCCAAGTGGATCTTCCAGGATGGCGCGCTTCACTCCCTGCTCGGCTTCGAGCCGCAGGGCTTCCTCGATGCCTGGGGGCCGGTCTTCTTCTTCGCGATGATCTTCGCGATCTCGATGGACTACACGGTCTTTCTGCTCTCCTCCGCAAGGGAGCACTGGGACCGCACCCATGACGCCAAGGATGCGATGGTCGGCGGCCTGGCGCATTCGGGGCGCGTGATCTTCGCCGCCGCGGCGGTGATGGTGGCCGTCTTCTTCACCTTCGCCCTCTCCGGCCCGCTGCCGCCGAAGGAGATGGGGCTGATCCTCGGGATCGCCGTGCTGCTGGACGCGATGCTGATCCGGCTGCTGCTGATGCCGATCCTGCTCAGGCTGCTCGGACCGTGGGCCTGGTACCTCCCCCGCTGGGCGGATCGGGTGCTCCCCGACGTCCGCTTCGGGCATAGCGGTGACCAGGCCGCTCCCCTTCCGGAGCGGAGGCCGAAGGCCGTGACGCGAGGGCGCGCGCCAGCGCGACCCGTTTAGTGGAGGGCGGGGCGGCACTCGTGGCCGCAATCTGATGGCGAAGCCGGGTAGCGACTACTTCGCGGGCAGGCAGTAACCGTACGCGGTGAGCTGTGGGGCCGCGCCGAAGAAGCCGTACGCGTTGGCCGACCAGGTTCCGTCCGGGTTGAACGTGCCCGCGGCGAACAGGGCGCTGGTCGATCCGTTGGTGCTGAAGCCGCCGGCGGTCAGGCGCTTGCCCGGCGGGCACCCCGGCGTGGTCGTCGTTGCGGACCCGCCGGCGGCGACCGGGGCCGGGGAGGAAACCACCTCGGTCATCTTCGGGCGCTTCATCCGGGCGCAGTAGGCGATCGCGGTGAGCTCGCCGGAGCCGGTGCCGTAGGCGTGGCCGCTGACGACCCAGGCCTTCGGACCGGAGGCGTGCGACTCGGTGACGTAGTCGCCGCCGTCGCTGCGGAAGTCGGTTCGCTGGAAGCCGCCCGAGATCAGGTACTGGCCCTTCGCGCATCGCGCCCTGACGGTCTTGGTCTCACCCGGCCGCAGATATGCGGTGGTGTGCGGCGTCGGCGTCGCCGGGATCACGCCGAATCCGCACATGGCTTGGACGACCACAACCCGCGGCGTCGTGCTGCCTGAGCTTGGATCGAGGACTACGACGCTGATGTGCCAGCCGCGCTGGGCGCCGAGGCGCTCGTAGGAATGGGGGTAGACGCCCTCGCCGTCGCTTCCGGTGGCCGGGCTGATCGACATCCCGCCGCCGACCGGAAACTTGCCGCCGGGACAAATGGTCTGCAGGCGCGGGGCGGTGTCCGGCTGGGTCACCTGGAAGGTCCTGGTGGCGAGAGTGAGATTGGTGAGCTTGCGGGCGAGGCCCGGCGTCGCGGCGCCCCTGTGGCCCTGGAGGCGGACGGTGCCCCGCTTCGAGTCGAGGACGTAGATGCCGCCGACCGCTCGCAGCGCCATCCGGAGGTGCTCGCAGTTGGTCCCCTGCCGGAGCACGTAGACCCGGTTGACGTGGCGCAGGCGCTTCGTGTTGCGGGCGACGCCCACCTTCCGATGGCTGGACCTGTGGATCGCCCGCGCCAGTCGCGGCGGGGCGGGGTAGCAGCCGTTGGGGCTGAAGCGCCGCTCGAAGAGGGCGACCTTGTAGCCCGCCTCGAGGCGCTTGGTCGCGACGTTGAACCCCGCCTTGATCCCGAACGCGCTCGGCGCGGCGGCCAGGAAGCCGGCGAGGACGGCGATCAGGGTGATGAGCAGCGCGGTTCGCCTCATGGATCGATCAGAACCCCGCGGCCACCGAGAAGTTGCGCGGATCCTGCCGGCCCGCCCCGGGGCGACGCTTAGCGATACATTCCTTCTAGGGTGTCTCACCGGCGGGCAAGAGGAGGACAGAAATGATGAGACGGGACAGGATGTCTGCGCGGATCGCGCTGATCGTGGTGGCCGCGACCGCCCTATTCGCGGGACTCGCGCCGGCGGCGGGCGCGAAGGTTCCGGTGAAGTTCAAGACGATGCGAGGGTTTTCCTCGCCCGGTACCCCGGCGAACCTGAACGTGGTGGGTGTCCTCAAGACGGGCAATCCCAAGGCCCGCAACGTCCTCGTCCTCAACCCCGGCACCTCGGCGAGCGCCGCCTACTTCGAGCCGCTCGCCAGGACGATCGCGAAGCGGCTGCCCAACTGGCAGGTCTGGGCCGTGGAGCGCCGCGAGAACTACCTCGAGGACCAGTCGGAGCTCAATCTCTTCAAGCGAGGGAAGGTCAGCCCCACCGCCTTCTTCAACTACTACCTCGGCCAGATCGGCACTCCGGGCGCCTACCAGCCGGTGCCGGACTCCGCGGTCCCCTTCGCGCGGGACTGGGGGATGAACACCGAGATCGAGGACCTTCGCGTCGTGGTCCGCGCGGCCGCCCGGCACGGCCGCAACGTGGCGATGGGCGGGCACTCGCTCGGAGGGTCGATCGCCACCGCGTACGCCACCTGGGACTTCCACGGTCATCCGGGCGGGCGCGACCTCTCGGGCCTCGTCCTGATCGACGGTGCCAGCAACCCCACACCGGTGACGGTTGGCCAAGCCAATACCTCGCTCTCCAATCTCCAGACCTCATCGCCGTGGCTCTCGTTCGGTGGCATCCCCGCTCCGTACGCTGGGCTCTTCGGGACGGTCGGGTCCGCCCTGACGAAGGCGGCTCCGAACTCGCCGGCGGTCCTCGCGTCGTGGCCGCTGCTGCCGTCGAACTTGAAGCCGCCACCGGGGGTGAACGCAACCAACGAGGCCGGCTTCGGCTACGCGACGGACGTGAAGACCTCACCGCCGTCGCTCGCCGCCGCGCAGGTCCACGCGGGGCAGCTGGCGGCAAGTGGCGATCCACGCGGCTGGGACCGTGCCGGAGCGATCACCCCGATCCAGCGTTGGGCCAGCATGTTCTCGGGCTGGGGCCTGCAGAACCGAGACGGCACCGCCTGGTACCACCCGATGCGCCTGACCATCGACTCGGGTGCCGTCGGCAACGGCATCGCCAACCCGGCGCAGGCCGTGCTCGACGTGCACTCAACCGATGCGACCAAGCTGCGCAAGCGTCTGCGGATCTACGCATTCGGGGCGGCCCTCGGCGGCTCTCGGGTCCTCGCCGCGGCGCGGAACCTGGCCGCGTCGGCACGAATCCCTCGCCGGAACCTGAAGCTGGTCAACCGCGCGGCGACCTACGCCCACAACGACCCGAGCGCCGCGGCGCCGAAGGTGAACGCGTTCCTGAAGCGGCTGATCCCGTTCCTGAAGGGAATCAGCCACGGGAAGCACCACGAGAAGAAGAAGTAGCCCGGCTTCGCCATCAGGTCGCGGCCACGAGCGGCCGCCCAGCACAAGTCGGGGCGGCTTTCGCCGCCCCTCCGATGTGCAGCGGCCTGGTGGCCGCCATCAGGTCGCGGCCACGAGCGGCCGCCCAGCACAAGTCGGGGCGGCTTTCGCCGCCCCTCCGATGTGCAGCGGCCTGGTGGCCGCTTAGCTGCCCTCGACTGGCCGGCCGTTGCGCTGCCAGGTGCCGACGCCGCCGTTGGCGACATGCAGGACCCGCTCGAACCCTTCCCGCTGGAGGATCGAGGCGGCGAGGCCACTGCGCTTCCCACCGCTGCAGATCGCGGCGATTGTCGAGCTCCTCGGCAGCTCATCGAGACGCTCGGACAGGGCGGAATATGGGATGTGGAACGACGCCGGGACGTGGGCGTCGGCGAACTCGTCGTCGTCGCGGACGTCGAGGATCAGCAGCTCATCCGTCTCGAGGCGCTCCGCCAGGTCATCGGTGTCGATCAGCTCGATGGTCTGCACGCCGCGGTCCTCCGCTCTCCAGGCCGTCATCCCGCCCTCGAGATAGCCGATCACGCGCATGCCCACGCACGCCAGCAGCTCGGCCGCGTCGAGCTCGTAGCCCTCCGACCCGGCGACGACGATCACACGCGTCTCGGGCCCGAGGACGTTCGCGACCTTGGTCGCGAAGCCGGTCTCGTAGGCCGAGGCGCTGATCGCGCCGGGGATGTGCGCCTCGTCGAATTGGGCGTTCGTTCGCGCGTCGACGACCATCGCCCCGCTCGCGACAGCGGCCTCGACCTCCCGCGGCGGCATCGGCACCGGCGTCGCCAGCCGCTCGACGAGGGGCCCGCGGTTGAGGGAGACGATGTGCTCGACGTTCGGGGGCGGATCGGCGAGCGTGCCGATCGCGTCCTCGATGAACTCGGACTCCACCTCGAAGCGCAGGGCCCGGTTGTGGTGGCGCTCGAAGCCGATGGTCGAGGACGATTTCTCGTCGATCCCGGCGCTCCCGCAGGCCGAGCCGCCGAGATGGCCGGGCCAGACCTCGACGTCGTCGGGAAGGGTCATCAGCCGCTCGTGCAGGGAGCGAAATATCCCCGTCGCCCCCTCGCGCGCGTCGACGGCCAGATCCGGCCTTGCAACATCGCCCACGAAGAGCGAGTCCCCGGTCAGCACCGCCCACGGATCGTCGCTCCTGGCCCTGTCCCTGAGCACGAAGCTCGTGTGCTCGGGCCGGTGCCCGGGCGTGTGCAGGGCCTCGATCTCGAGGTCGCCGATCTCGAGCCGCCATCCATCCTCGAATGCTTCATGCGGATACTCCACCGCGGCCAGGGCGTGAATGTGGATCGTCGCCCCGGTGGCGCTCGTCAGGCGGCCATGCCCGGAGACGTGATCCGCGTGGTTGTGTGTCTCCAGGATGTGCTCGATGCGCAGGCCGTGGAGCCGGCTGAGCTCGAGGTAGACGTCGATCTCCCAGCGGGGATCGACGACGGCCGCGACCCCCGCGTCACTGTCGCCGACCAGGTAGGAGGCGCATCCCAGATCCTCGTGGACGATCTGCCGGAAAAGCATCGCCCCCCAGCTTAGGATCGACTAGGCGCCCGTGAAGTTCGGCTCGCGCTTCTCGGCGAAGGCGATCACGCCCTCGACGAAGTCCTTGCTATGACCCTGGCCGCGCTGGGTATCGGCCTCCGCCTCGAGCTGGCCTGCGAGATCGGCATAGAGGCGTCGGTTGAGCAGGCGCTTCGAGCCGGCGTACGAGCGGGTCGGCCCGTTGGCCAGGCGCTCGAGCAGGGCGTCGGAGACCGACTCGAGCTCGTCGTCGGCGACGACCTGGTTGATCAGCCCCCAGTCGAGCGCCTTCGCGGCCGGGATCCGCTCGCCGAGCATCGCCATCTCGGCCGCGCGCGCGTAGCCGACCCGGGCTGGGATGAAGGCGGTGGAACCTCCGTCGGGCACCAGGCCGATGTTGACGAAGGCGAGCAGGAAGTAGGCGGACTCGGCCGCGACGATCAGATCGGCGGCGAGCGCGAGCGAGCAGCCGATCCCGACGGCGGGCCCGTTGACCGCGCTCACCACGGGCTTCGGCATCTCCCGCAGCTCGGTGATGATCGGGTGGTAAACGTCCTTCAGACGGGCACCCAGGTCGGGGAGGCCGCCCTCATCGCTGCCTCGCTGCTCCTTCAGGTCGGCTCCGGAGGAGAAGCCGCGGCCGGCGCCGGTGATCAGGACGGCCCTGACGGCGTCGTCGCCGGCCACGGTGCTGACCGCATCGCGCAGGTCGTCGCCGAACTGCTCGTTCCAGGCGTTCAGAGCGTCGGGGCGGTTGAGCAGGATGCGGGCGGCCGACCCCTCGGTGGTCAGGTCGATGGTCTCGTGGCTGGGCATCTCGGTCCTTTCGTCCCCTCGGAGCTTCAAGTGTCGTCTGTGGTCCCGGAAGAGACACTCTGACAGCGCGTCGGCTTTCATACGCGTGCCTTGACTCCAGCCGAGCCCAGGAACGCGCCTCGCTATCTGCCCCGACCCCTGGCGAAGCTCTTGACCCGAGCGCTGCAGCGATCGATCCAGCGCACCTGGATCCCGATCAAGGCGCAGCGCATCTGGACCGAGGCGGCGGCGAGGATCACGCGCATCCCCGGTGGCGTCTCGATCACATCCGGTTCGCTCGGCGGAAGGCCGTCCGACCGGATCGAGGCGGAGGGTGCCGATCCCTCACGGGCGATCCTCTACCTGCACGGCGGCGCCTACGTGATCGGCTCGCGGCGAACCCATCGCGGTCTCGCCGCCCAGATCGCCCTCGCCGGCCAGGCACCCGTACATCTGCTCGACTACCGCCTCGGTCCCGAGCACAAGCACCCCGCCGCCCTCGAGGACTCGCTGGCCGCCTATCGCGAGCTGTTGGCCTCGGGCCTGGATCCGAAGTCGATCGCGATCGTCGGAGACTCGGCCGGCGGCGGCCTGGCGGTTGCCCTGGCCATCCGGCTGCGAGACGAGGGCGAACCGCTCCCGGGCGGACTCGCGATCCTGAATGGCTGGCTCGACCTGACCTGCTCCGGCGCGTCGATGTACGCCAACGAGAAGCTGGATGCGGGCCTGCTCCGGCCCTGGACCGTGCGCGGTGGAGAGCTCTACCGAGGGGCCGCCGACCCGCTCGACCCCGAGCTCTCGCCGGTCGAGGCCGATCTCCGTGGCCTGCCCTCGACCTACATACAGGTGGGGACGAACGACATCATCATGAGCGACTCGGACCGGTTCGCCGAGCGGGCGCGAGCGGCCGGGGTGGACGTTTCCTACGCGCGCTTCGACGGGATGTGGCACGACTTCCAGCTCGTCGCCGGGCTGATGCGCGAGGCCGATGAGGCGATGGCCGACCTCGGCGGCAGCATCGAGGACATCTGGGCGGGTCGGCCGCTCGCCGCGCGGACCGCGCCGGCGGCGAGCGGCGGATCGCAGAATGGAGGTCCCACCCGCTCGCCGAGGGTGGCGATCATCGGCGCCGGCTTCGGCGGCATCGGCCTCGCGATCACGCTGAAGAGGGCGGGGATCGACTCGCTCACCATCCTCGAGAAGGCCGAGGGGGTCGGCGGGGTCTGGCGGGACAACACCTACCCCGGGGCGGCGTGCGACGTTCCCTCGCACCTCTACTCGTTCTCCTTCGAGCCCAATCCGGACTGGAGCCGCCGCTACTCGCCCCAACCGGAGATCCTCGAGTACCTCGGGCGTTGCGTCGAGAAGTACGGCCTCCGTCCCAGCCTGCGGCTCGGGACAGAGGTCTCCCGGGCGGAGTTCGACGAGGGCGCAGGGATCTGGCGGATCGAGCTCACTGGGGGCGAGATGGTCGAGGCGGATGTGCTCGTCTCGGCCTGCGGGCAGCTCAGCCGCCCGGCCCTCACGCGAATCGAGGGAGCGGAGCTCTTTGCGGGCCCGAGCTTCCACACCGCCCGCTGGGATCACGGCGTCGAGATCGACGGCAAGCGGGTGGCCGTGATCGGCACCGGAGCGAGCACGATCCAGGTCGTTCCGGCGATCGCCGATCGGGTCGCGCAGCTCGACGTCTACCAGAGCTCCGCGCCCTACGTGATCCCCAAGAAGGACCGCCCATACAGACCCTGGGAGAGACGCCTCTTCCGGTGGTTCCCGCCGGCGCGGCTACTCGCCCGCTTCACCCAGTGGCTGTTCTTCGAGATCTTCATCGCGGCCTTCAATCAGTTCAAGTCGGTGGGCCGGCTCGGCGTCGGGATGTTCGAGCGCCACCTCGAGGATCAGGTCTCCGACCCCGAGCTCAAGCGTGCCCTGACCCCCGACCACGTGCTCGGGTGCAAGCGGGTGCTGATCTCGCCGGACTACTACTCGACCCTCGAGAGGCCGAACGTCGAGCTCGTCACCCAGGGGGTTCGCGAATTGACGAAGACGGGAGTGGTGGCCGAGGACGGCAGCGAGCGGCCGGCCGACGTGATCGTCCTCTCGACCGGATTCGAGAGCACGCGGTTCCTCGCCCCGATGGAGATCCGCGGCCGCGACGGACGCGACCTGAACGAGGTCTGGCGGGAGGGAGCGAACGCCTACCTCGGAATGACGGTTGCCGGGTTCCCGAACCTGTTCGTCATGTACGGGCCGAACACCAATCTCGGGTCGGGATCGATCATCTTCCAGCTCGAGAGCCAGATGCACTACATCGCGGATGCCGTCGAGCGCCTGCGCCGCCATGGCGGGTGGCTGTCGGTGCGCCCTGAGGTGCAGCGGGCCTTCGACAGCGAGATGCAGAGCCGTCTCTCCACCTCGGTCTGGCAGACCGGATGCAACAACTGGTACGTCGACGAACACGGCCGGAACACCAACAACTGGCCGGGGTTCACCCTCGAGTACCGCCGGCGGACGCGGCACCTGGATCCCGCCGACTACCAGGCCGGGGCGTCGGCTCAGCTGAGCACGTCGGGCTTGTAGCCCATCTCGCGGATCATCTCGAGCAGCCGTGCGGCGTGCTCGGGCCCGCGTGTCTCCATCACCAGCTCGACGCCCGTTTCGCTGACCGTCAACCCGACGCCCTCCCGGACGTGGTCGACGTCGATCAGGTTCGCGTTCCCTTCCCCGATGGTGGTGAGCAGGGCAGCGAGGGAGCCCGGCTCGTCGGGGATCTTGGTGAAGATGCGGAGGCGCCTGCCCCTCGCGGTCTCGTGATGCCGGGCGATGTCGGCGAGCACGCCGGCGTCGATGTTGCCGCCGGACAGCACGATCACCGTCGTGCCGGACTCGGCCGGCTCGATCATCCGCTCGCGGAGGGCAGCCACCCCGACCGCTCCGGCGCCCTCGACCACCAGCTTCGTGCGCTCGAGCAGCAGCATGATCGCGTCGGCGATCTGATCCTCGCCGACCTCGACGCTCGTGTCGACGTGGCGCGCGAGCAACGGGCCGGTGACCTCTCCGGACCCCTTCACCGCGATGCCGTCCGCCAGGGGGCACTGCGCCCGCACGCCGACCACCTCCACCTCAGGACGACTCTCCTTGATCGCCGTGGCGATTCCGGAGGCGAGTCCGCCGCCGCCGATGGGGATCAGGAGCCTGGCGAGGTCGGGCAGCTCGTCGAGCAGCTCGAGCCCGATCGTTCCCTGGCCGGCGATCACGGCCGGATCGTCGAACGGATGGATGAAGGCGAGGCCCTCGGCCTCGCAGCGCTCGCGGGCCGCCTCGATGCAATCCTCGACCGACTTCCCACCGAGCACGATCTCGGCCCCGGACTCTCGCGCGGCGGCGATCTTCGCGAGGGCCGCGCGTTCCGGCATGAAGATCGTGGAGGCCAGCCCCCTCGACCGCGCGGCGTAGGCGACGGACTGCCCGTGGTTGCCTGCGCTCGCCGCCACCACGCCGGGGGTCCCCGGATCGAGCGTGGCGATCTTGTTGAGAGCACCGCGCAGCTTGAAGGACCCGGTGCGCTGGAGGTTCTCGGCCTTGAGCGCGATCGTCCCGCCACTGGTGCGGGAGAGGAAGCGCGACTCGATCACGGGCGTCACGCGAACCACGTCGGAGACCACTTCGCGCGCGGCCTCGATGTCGCGGAGCGCGACGGAGGCGGTCAAGGCGCGAGAGGGACGGTGGCGTCCATCTCCACCAGGGCGCCCTTGGGGAGCGCGGCGACCCCCACCGTGGTCCGGACGGGGAAGGGCTGCTCGAAGAAGGTCGCGTACACGTCGTTCACCTTGGGGAACTCAGCCATGTCGGTCAGGTAGATCCCGATGCGCGCCGCATCCTGGAGCCGGGTGTCGGCGGCCCGGCAGACGGCCTCGAGGCTCATCAGGCAGCGGTTCGCCTGCTCGGCGATGCCGCCCTCGACCAACTCGCCGCCCTCCGGATCGAGCGGAACCTGTCCGCTGCAGTAGAGGACGCCATTGGCCACGACCGCCTGTGAATAGGGCCCGATCGGAGCCGGCGCCTGGTCCGTCTCGATGGGCCGGCGTTCGCCCGCTCGCGATGCCTCCATGCTTTCCTCCTCTCGGTCCGGCTGCTCTGGGCCCGCTGAGTATCGCTCAGGGGGCGCCGGGGGCGCGGCCCGGCGGGGTCAGCCCGGATGGATGACCAGCTTGTGGTGCGGGCCCTCGCCCTGGCGCCGCCAGGCGTCCTCGATCTCGGAGAGCGGGACCTCCTCGGTCTCCACCGTGAGCTCCCCGGCGGCGGCGTGCTCGCACATCGCGCGGAAGGCCTCCCGCTTCCGATCCGCGGGCGCCTTGAAGTTGGTGTGTCCGATGATCGAACCGAGCTGGTTGCGGAAGGGGCGCCCCGCGATCTCGGCCGTCGGCCCGGCCGCGTTCCCGATTTGCACCAGGCGGCCGTTCTCGGCGAGCGCCGTCAGCGCGGCGGCGGCGGCCGATCCCCAGATCGGATCGAGGATCACGTCCGCGCCATCGCCGCAGGCCTCCCGGAAGCGCTCGTCCATCTCCTCGCCCTCCTCGACGACCACCGTGGCGTCGGCGCCGATCTCCCGCGAGCGTTCGAGCGCCCCGGTATCCCGAGCCGCGGCGATCACCGTTCCGGCGCCGAGCAGCCCGGCTCCCTGGACCGCGATCTGTCCGACCACTCCACTCGCGCCGAGGACGAGAACCGTTTCGCCCGCCTGCAGGTCCGCCCGCCAGGTGAGCGAGAGCCAGGCCGCCAATCCGGCGATCCCGAAGCAGACGGCCAAGTCGTCGTCGACGCCATCCGGGACGTCGATCAGGGAATCGGCTTCGACCAGCGAGCGCTCGGCCATCGAGCCGAAGGGCGCGGCCGGGTCGTCGAAGTAGACCCGTCGCCCGTCCGGGAGGACCCCGATGCCCTCCTTGCCGGCGATCGAGGGGATGGGCGGCTGCCTCCCCGGAATCTCCCCGGCGGCGGTGGCCAGGTCCACGGGATTCAGTCCGGCGACGGAGACGTCGATCTCGCTCTTGCCGTCGGTCGCGCTCGGGTCCTCGAAGTCCCCCGCCCGGGGCGGGCGCTCGTGGCTCTCTATGACGGCGGCGCGCATCGGGACGGGTTACTTCCCTGCTCACCGGAATCGGAAACGACGCGGCTGGCAGACTCCGTTGCGTGAGAGCACTGGCGATCGTGCACCAGGCGGATGCCGGGCCGGGCGTGTTCGCCGACGAGATGCGGGAACGGGGGGTGGAGCTCGACGAGTGGCTCCTCTCGGAGCGGGGGACCGGACCCCGGCTCGAGATCTCCGAGTACGACGCCGTCCTCACCTTCGGCGGCGCGATGCACGCCGACCAGGAGGACCGCCACCCCTGGCTCCGCTTCGAGAAGGACTTCCTCGCGGCGATGATCGACGACCGCATGCCGGTTCTGGCGGTCTGCCTCGGCGGCCAGGTGCTGGCGGAGGCGGCCGGCGGCGTGGCGCGGCGGGCCCGCGAGCCCGAGATCGGCTGGCATGACGTCGAGATCACGGACCAGGGCTCCAGGGATCCGGTGATCGGGCCGCTGGCGCCGCGCTTCACGGGCTTTCAGTGGCACAGCTACGAGGCGGTGGCGCCCGACGGCGCACCAGTCCTCGCTCGCAGCCCGGTCTGCGGTCAGGCCTATCGCGTGGGGGAAATGGCCTGGGGAATCCAGTTCCACGCCGAGGTGACGGCCTCCGACGCGGAGAGCTGGATCGACGACTATCGCTCCGACGAGGACGCCGTTCGGATCGGTGTCGATCCGGATGCTCTGCGCACACAGACCCGCGAGCAGATCGGCGACTGGAACAGGCTCGGCCGCGAGCTCTGCGGCCGGTTCCTGGACGCCGCTGTTGCGGAACCCGGTACGAGCGGCTAGGGTGAGATCCGTGAGGCGGGGAGTCCTCATCGCGGTCTTGGCCCTTGCGGGCCTGATGATGCTGCCCTCGGCTGGCGCATCGGCTCGGGTCAAGCAGCGCTTCTTCCACACGCTCGACGGCAACATCTCATGCGCGATGCTGCCGGACAAGAAGGCCCGGCGGAAGCACCACCGGAAGATTCCCGGGTTCCCCGGCGTCGCCCGGTGCGACATCCAGGCCCACAGCTGGGTGGCCCCTCCCAAGCCGAAGTGGTGCCCCGTCGACTGGGGCTTCGGCGTCGAGGTCACCCGGAAGAAGGGCGGGCGTTACGTCTGCGCCGGCGACAGCGTCATCAGCCTGAAATCGCCGGCGCTCAGTCCCGGTGCGACCAGGAGGGTCGGGCGCTACGCCTGCCAGGTCCTGGAGACCGGCGTGCGCTGCACGAACGACCGCACCGCGCACGGCTTCGAGCTCTCCGCGGACGCGGTCTCGCTGTTCTAGTCGCCGCTATTCGGGCGTGACGTAGGCGCCCGAAAGCCCCCCGTCGACGAGGAAGGTCGACGCGGTCACGTAGGAGCTGTCGTCGCTCGCCAGGAACAGCGCGCCCTGGGCGATCTCCCGGGCCTCGGCAAAGCGCCCCATCGGCAGGTGGATCATCCGGCGGGCCGCCTTCTCCGGATCCTTCGCGAACAGCTCCTGGAGCAGCGGGGTGTCGACCGGCCCGGGGCAGAGGGCGTTAACGCGGACGCCTCGCTTGCCGAACTCGACCCCCAGCTCCCGGGACAGCGCCAGCACCCCGCCCTTCGAGGCCGTGTAGGAGATCTGCGAGGTCGCGGCGCCCATCACGGCGACGAAGGAGGCGGTGTTGATCACCGAGCCGCCCCCCGAGTCGAGCAGGTGGGGGATGCCGTGCTTGCAGCAGAGGAAGACGGATTTCAGGTTGACGTCCTGGACCCGCTGCCAGGCCTCGAGCGAGGTGTCCAGGACCGATACGTCGTCGTCGGGGCTGATGCCGGCGTTGTTGAAGAGGATGTCGATCCGGCCCATCTCCTTCACCGCCTTCGCGTACATCTCGCGGACCGAGTCCTCGTCGGCGACGTCGGCCTGGAGAGCCAAGTCGCCCTCGGCGCCCTCCGCCAGGTCGACCCCCACGACCCTGGCCCCCTCCTCCGCGAAGAGCCGAGCGGTCTCGGCGCCGATTCCGCTCGCGGCCCCGGTGATCACGCAAACCTTTCCCTCCAGTCGTCCGGCCATCACAGATCTCCTGGGGTCAGGTCTTGCATGCCACAGCTCGATGTCGTTTGCAAGACCTGACCCCTTCAGTCGGTGGCCATGTAGACGTTCTTGACCTCGCTGTAGGCCTCGAGCGCGTCGGGACCGAGCTCACGGCCCACCCCGGACTGCTTGAAGCCGCCGAAGGGGGTCGAGACCCGGACGGAGGTGTTCGAGTTGATCGAGATCACGCCCGTCTCCATCGCCCGGGCCACCCGCAGGGCTTTGGCGCCGTCGCGGGTCCAGACCGAGCCGGAGAGCCCGTAGATGGTGTCGTTGGCGATCCGGATTGCCTCGGCCTCGTCCTCGAAGGGGATCACGCACGCCACCGGGCCGAAGATCTCCTCGCGTGCGGGCCGGTCATCGTTCGAGACGGGGGCCAGCACCGTCGGCGGGAACCAGTAGCCGGGACCGTCCGGCGCCGAGCCGCGGAAGGCAACGGGCGCGTCGCCGTTGACGTAGGAGGAGACGGTGTGGAGCTGGTCCGCCGAGATCAGCGGGCCCATCTCCGTCTGCTCCGAGAGCGGGTCCCCGACCCTGATCGACTTGACGGCGCCCTCCAGGGCCGACATGAAGCCGTCCATCGCGGCGCGCTCGACGAGGATGCGCGAGCGGGCGCAGCAGTCCTGCCCTGCGTTGCCGAAGACCGCGACGGGGGCGGAGGAGGCCGCGGCCTCGAGGTCGGCGTCGGCGAAGATCACGTTGGCGCTCTTGCCGCCGAGCTCCAGGGTGACGCGCTTGATCGTCGCGGCCGCGCCCTCGGCGATCCCGCGGCCGACCTCCGTCGAGCCGGTGAAGGCGACCTTGGCGACGCCGGGGTGCTCGACGAGCCGCTGCCCGCAGACCGAGCCGGGCCCCGCGACGACGTTGAGCACTCCCTCGGGCACACCCGCCTCGACGGCGATCCTCTCGAGCTCGATCGCGGTGAGCGGCGTCAGCTCCGCCGGCTTCAGGACGATCGTGTTGCCGGCGGCGAGGGCCGGCGCCACCTTCCAGGAGGCGATCGTGAGCGGGAAGTTCCACGGCGTGATCAGCCCGACCACGCCGAGCGGCTCCCGGAAGGTCATGTCAACGCCGCCCGCGACCGGGATCGTCTTGCCGGTGAGGCGCTCCGGGGCCCCGGCGTAGTAGCGGAAGGTCTCGACCACCATCCCGATCTCGCCGCGGGCGTCGGTGATCGGCTTGCCGGCGTTGCGCGCCTCCAGCCGGGCGAGCTCCCCGACCCGTTGCTCGATCGCGTCGGCAAGTCGATGCAGCAGCGCGGAGCGCTCGGCGGGCGCCACCGCACGCCATCCCGGGAAGGCGGATCGGGCGCGTTCAACCGCGGCATCGGTCTCCTCCTTTCCGGCGCGGGGAAGCTCGGCCATCACCTGCTCCGTCGCCGGCTCGATCACCTGGATCGCTTCCTTGCTCGCCACGAAGCCGACGATATAGGGTCCGGGAATGGCGTCAGGGGAGAAGAGCAAGGAAGCTGCCCCCCGGCCTGGAGGCCCCGGCGGGACGCGCGGCATGCTCACCCTCGACGAGCTTCGCAAGGCCGGCGAGGACGGGACGATCGACACGGTCGTCACCGCATTCACCGACATGCAGGGGCGGCTGTTCGGCAAGCGCATCCAGATCGAGTACTTCCTCGATGAGGTGACCGGACATGGCGTCGAGGGCTGCAACTACCTCCTCGCCCTCGACATGGACATGGAGCCGCTCCCCGGCTACGAGATGGCGAACTGGGAGGACGGCTACGGCGACTTCGGGATCCAGCCCGACATCTCGACTCTGCGGGTGGTCCCCTGGCTCGATCGCACCGCGCTGGTGCTAGCCGACGTCGTCAACCACGACGGCAGTCCCGTGGTCGCCTCGCCGCGCCAGATCCTGATCGCCCAGTACGAGCGCGCCCGGGAGATGGGGTTCACCCCGTATGCGGCCTCGGAGCTCGAGTTCTACCTCTACAAGGAGAGCTATGCCGAGGCCTGGGAGAAGGACTTCAAGAACCTCACCCCGACCATCCCCTACATCCTCGACTACCACATCCTCGCGACCACGATGGACGAGGCGTACCTCGGGCCGATCCGCCGCGGGATGCACGGCGCCGGCATCCCGGTCGAGTTCTCCAAGGGAGAGGCCTGGTACGGGCAGCACGAGGTCAACTTCCGCTACGCGGACGCGGTCACCGCGGCCGACCGCCACACGATCTACAAGAACGGGGTCAAGGAGATCGCGTTCCTCAACGAGATCTCGGCGAGCTTCATGGCGAAGCCGTCGGAGGACGACATCGGCAGCTCCTGCCACGTCCACCAGAGCCTGGTCGACGAGGACGGCAAGAGCGCCTTCGTCGACGGTCAGGGAAATGAGACCGAGGCCTTCATGCACTTCATCGGGGGGATGCGGAATCACATCCGCGAGCTGGCGCTGTTCGTGGCGCCGGCGATCAACTCCTACAAGCGCTACGCGGCGGAGAGCTGGGCGCCCACCTCCGTCTCCTGGGGCCGCGACAATCGCACCTGCGGCTTCCGGGTCGTCGGCCACGATCAGTCCCGCCGGGTCGAGTGCCGGATCCCCGGCGCCGACGCCAACCCCTATCTCGCGATGGCGGCGCTGCTCGCCGCCGGCCTGGACGGGATCGAGAACTCAACCGACCCCGGCCCGGAGCTCAAGGGCAACGCCTACGAGGCCGGAGACGCCGAGGCCTTCCCCTCATCCCTCCGCGAGGCGGTCGGCCTCTGGGAGAAGAGCGAGTTCGCGAAGAGCGCGTTCGGGGACGCCGTCCACAAGCACTACCTCAACTACGGCGAGCTCGAGCAGAGCCTGTTCGACAAGGTCGTCACCGACTACGAGCGCCGCCGCATGTTCGAGCGCGGTTAGCTCCGGTCACTCCCTACCCTGAGGGACGAAATGGAGCTGAGGACCCCGCTCCTGCTGCGCGAGCCACCTCGTTCTCGAACGCTCGGCTTCGCCGTTGCGATCGGATCGGTGACTCTGTGCACGCTCGCGGTCTATCCGTTGAGGCTTGTCGCGCCCGCCGTCTCGCTGGGCGTCGTCTACCTGCTCGCGGTGATCCTGGTGTCCACCTTCTGGGGACTCCGCATCGGGCTCTTCACCGCCTTCGCGAGCGCCGTCGCGTTCAACTTCTTCCACATCCCACCCGTGGGGTACTTCACGATCGCCGAGGCCCAGAACTGGGTCGCGCTGGCGGTCTTCTTCGTCACCGCGGCAATCGCCAGCACGCTCGCGGAGCTTGCCCGGACGAGGGCTCAGGAGGCGGAGGCCCGCCGCCGCGAGGCGGACCTGCTGGCCGAGCTCGCACGCACCTTGCTCGGCGGCCCCCACCTCGACGCAGCGCTGCCCGTCGCGGCGGAAAGGATCGCGAGCGCCCTCGACCTGCCCTCCGCGGCCCTGCGGCGCGGTGTGGCGCCGAGCAATCCGGGGAGGCTGTCGCTGGCCCTGACACATGGCGGGCACCGGCTCGGCACATTGGTGGTGCCGGCGGGCATCGACCGCGACAACCTCGCACGCCTCGACGAACGGCTGCTGCCGGGCCTCGAGGCGCTGCTCGCCGCGGCGATCGATCGTGAGGAGCTGCTCAGAGCGACCGTGGAGACCGAGGCGCTTCGCCGCAGCGACGAGATCAAGACGGCATTGCTGCGGACCGTCTCGCATGACCTGCGCACACCGATCACCGCGATCCGGGCGGCCGCTGAAGCGCTCACCTCTCCGACGATCGACGACGCGGACGGGATGGAGTTGCGCGAGGCGATTGTCGACGACGCGGACCGCCTCGCATCGCTGGTCGACAACCTGCTCGACCTCTCCCGGCTGCGAACGGGCAGCGCGGAGCCGTCGCGGGACTGGTGCTCGATCGAGGAGGTCGTCGAGGCGGCGCTCGACGATCTCGCCCTGGGACGCGAGCATTTCCAGCTCTCGATCGATCCTCAGTTGCCGTTCATTCGCGCCGACGCCGTCCAGCTCGAGCGAGTGTTGGTCAACCTGCTCTCCAATGCCGTGCGCTATTCGGGCGGCGATCGGGTGTCAATCCGGGCGCGCGAGGTCTCCGGAAGGGTGGTCGTCAGGGTGATCGACCGGGGCCCCGGCATTCCCGAGTGCGATCTCGTACGGATCTTCGAGGCCTTCTACCGCGGGGCGGACGACCCCACGCATCCCGGCGCCGGGCTTGGCCTCGCGATCGTGAAGGGGTTCGTCGAGGCGAACGGAGGGTCTGTCTCGGTCGAGTCACTGCCGGGACAGGGGACGACCTTCGTGATCGAGTTCCCGCTGGGGAGCGCAAGCGCGGACGAGCCATCCGAGCCGCTCGCGCCGGCTCCCTCGGGACGATGAGCCAGCGCATCCTCGTCTGCGACGACGAGATGCAGATCCGCCGGGCCCTCCGGGTGATCCTCAAGGACGCAGGCTTCGAGGTGGTGGAGACCGCCGACGCGGAGGAGGCCCTGGACGCCGCATCGGTGAGGCCCCCGGATGCCGCGATCATCGACCTCGTGCTGCCCGACGGTGATGGCATCGATGTCTGCAGGGGGATCCGCGCCTGGAGCAAGATGCCGATCCTCGTCCTCTCGGCGCTGGGCGAAGAGGAGCAGAAGGTCCTCGCGCTCGAAGCCGGAGCCGACGACTACGTGACCAAGCCGTTCGGGCCGCGCGAGCTGGTTGCCCGGCTCAAGGCGGTCCTGCGCCGAGCCGGCGAGGACGCGGACGTACCAGCGGTCAGGGCGGGCGACCTGGAGATCGATCTCGCCGCCCACACGGTTCGCCGGAGCGGTGAGGAGGTCCACCTCACGCCGATCGAGTTCCGGCTGCTCGGGACGCTGGCCCGGAACCGCGGCAGGCTGATGACGCATGCGTCGCTGCTCAAGGACGTCTGGGGCCCGGGCTGGGAGGAGGACACCCAGACCCTGCGCACGCACATCGCCAACCTGAGGCGAAAGATCGAGCCGCCGGGCGGTCCGCGTCACATCCGCACCGATCCGGGTATCGGCTACCGCTTCGAGGGATGAACTTCACACGATCTTGATGGGGCCGTCCCGAAGCTAAACGGGGGCTTCACGGCGGCGGGGCGATCCTGCCGTCCATGGACCTCGTCTCCGTCGCGATTGCGCTGGTCGCCTTCGTCGCCCTCTACTTCGTGATCGACGGGCTGGACCGCATATGAGCTTCGCCGAGGGGACGATGCTGATCGTCTCGGTCGTTCTGTTCTTCTACCTGCTCTACGCGCTGCTCCGGGGCGAGAACCTGTGACCCTGAACGGCTGGCTGCAGCTGGCGATCTACGTCGCCGTGCTCACCGCGCTGGTGCCGCTGCTCGGTGGTTACATGGCGCGCGTCTACCAGGGCGAACGCCTGCTTCTGGAGCGCCCCCTGGGCTGGCTCGAGCGGCTGATCTACCGGCTGCTCGGCCCATCGGCGCGCACCGAGCAGGACTGGAGGGCGTACGCGAAGACGACGATCATCTTCAGCGGCGTCTTCTGGCTGGTCCTCTTCGTGATCCTGCGAACGCAGAGCATCCATCCGTTCAACCCGGAGGGGTTCCACTCCGCGCCGTGGGACGTGACCTTCAACACGACCTCGTCGTTCGTCACCAACACGAACTGGCAGTACTACGGCGGCGAGACGACGATGACGTACTTCTCGCAGATGGCCGGCCTGGCCGTCCAGAACTTCGTCTCCGCCGCGGTCGGGATGGCCGTGCTCGCGGCGGTGATCCGGGGATTCGCAAGCCGCGGCGCGAAGGAGCTCGGAAACTTCTGGCGGGACGTCACCCGAACGCTGCTCTACATCCTCCTGCCACTGGCCACCATCGGAACCCTGATCCTCGTCTCCCAGGGCGTAATCCAGTCGCTCGGGAGCTACGTCACGATTCACGGGCTCGGTGGCCTCGACCAGACGCTCGCCATGGGCCCGGCCGCGTCGCAGATCGCGATCAAGCAACTGGGCACCAACGGCGGCGGCTTCTTCAACGTCAACAGCTCGATGCCGTTCGAGAATCCGACGCAGCTCTCGAACTTCGTCGAGGCGATCTTCATCCTGATGATTCCCGCCGCCGCCACGGCGCAGTTCGGCCGCATGGTCGGCAACCGCCGCCAGGGCTGGGCGCTCTACGGGGCGATGCTGGCGATGTTCATCGCCGGCTTCACCGTCTCGTACGCCGCCGAGCAGCACGGCTCTCCCGCGCAGCACATCGCGGGCATCGAGACGGCCGCCGCGAATGGCAGCACCGGCGGAAATCTTCAGGACAAGGAGCAGCGCTTCGGGATCGCGGACAGCGCCGAGTGGGCGACCGCCACCACGGATGCCTCGAACGGCTCGGTGAACGGGGCCCACGAGTCCTACACCGGAATCGGCAGCCTCGTTCCGCTGACCAACATGATGACCGGGGAGGTGATCTTCGGCGGGGTCGGCTCCGGCCTCTACGGGATGCTGCTCATGGTCCTGTTAGCCGTCTTCATCGCGGGGCTGATGGTGGGGAGGACGCCCGAGTACCTGGGCAAGAAGGTGGAGGCGCGCGAGGTCAAGCTCGTCCTGATCGGCGTGCTCTTCGTTCCCTTGGTCGTCCTGATCGCCACCGGGATCGCGATCTCAAGCAAGTACGGGACCACCTCGATCTTCAATCCCGGGCCTCAGGGATTCTCGGAGACGCTCTACTCCTACACCTCGCAGGCCAACAACAACGGGTCGGCGTTCGCGGGATACACCGGATTCGTCCAGCCGAACGCCCCTGGCAACGCCGGCGCCTACGGGATTACCTTCACCGACCTGCTCGGCGGCCTCTCGATGCTCGGCGGCCGCTTCATCCCCCTGCTGGCCGCCCTGGCCACCGCCGGGTCGCTGTCGGTGAAGCGCGTCGTCCCGGCGGGCCCGGGGACGTTCCGGACGGACAGCACGACGTTCGCTGTGCTCCTGATCGCGGTGATCGTGATCGTGGCTGCCCTCACCTTCTTCCCGGCTCTGCTCCTCGGCCCGGTGGTCCAGGGGCTCACCAACCAAGTCGGATTTCCAACCTGACATGAGGCGTGACCTGACAGCCTCGATCGTCGCCGCGGTGGCCTTCACGCTGCTGCTCGGCGTCGCGTACCCGTTGATCGCGACCGGCCTCTCACAGCTTCTGTTCCCGAACGGCTCGGACGGCAGCCAGGTGAAGGTCGACGGGCGGACCGTGGGCTCGAAGCTGATCGGGCAGAGCTTCACGATCCGTCACCCCATCCCGCCCGAGCAGCGAGGCAAGTTCGGCAAGAAGCAGACGAAGACGCCGGATCCCAAGTACTTCCAGCCGCGGCCCTCGCAGACCGGCTACAGCCCCGACACCACGGGGTTCACCAACCTCGGGCCGAACAACAAGGAGCTGATGCAGGACTTCAAGCGCTATATCCACGCATACCTGGCGCTGGAGCGGCCCTACACGCCCGGGCTCAGGCGCCGCGACATCCCGGTGGATGCCGTGACGCGGTCCGCGTCCGGGGTGGACCCGCACATCTCGCAGGCAAACGCGCGCATCCAGGCCCACAGGATCTCGAAGGTCCGCGGCATCCCGCTCGATCGAGTCAACCAGCTGATCGACGACAACACCGACGGGCGTGCCCTCGGCGTCCTTGGCGAGCCCGGCGTGAACGTTCTTGAACTGAACATCGCTCTCAACGAGGAGCCATCGAAGTGACGGAAGATCGGCAACGCTCATCGATGTTCGACCGCGCGCTGCTCATGCCCGCTCTGTGGGCCAGCGTGCGCAAGCTGAATCCGCGCCACCAGCTTCACAACCCTGTGATGTTCGTGGTCGAGGTCGGCGCGCTGATCACTTCGATCGGATGGCTGATCCAGGTGTTCGGCGGCAAGCCGCTCGGCGGTGGAGGTGAAGGCAGCTGGTTCACCTTCACCGTCGCGCTCTGGCTCTGGCTGACTGTCGTCTTCGCCAACCTGGCGGAGGCGCTGGCCGAGGGTCGCGGCAAGGCTCAGGCCGATGCGCTGCGCGCGGCGCGCACCGACACCGTGGCGCGCCTTCAGGATGGCCGCGAGGTCGCGGCCGCGGAGCTCCAGCGGGGGGACGTCGTTGTGGTCACCGCGGGCGAGGTCATCCCGGGTGACGGGACCGTGATCGAGGGAATCGCCTCCGTAGACGAATCGGCGATCACGGGCGAATCCGCACCGGTCATTCGCGAGGCCGGCGGCGACCGCAGCGCCGTGACAGGCGGCACCCGCGTCCTCTCGGACCGAATCGTCGTCGAGATCACGCAGGAGCCCGGCAAGAGCTTCCTCGACCGGATGATCAACCTGGTCGAGGGGGCGGAGCGGCGCAAGACGCCGAATGAGATCGCGCTCAACATCCTGCTCGCCGGACTGACGATCGTCTTCCTGGTTGTCGTGGTCGCGCTGCGGCCGATGGCGGAGTTCTCGAACACCAGCGCCTCGGTGGCGACCCTGATCGCGCTGCTGGTCGCGCTGATCCCGACGACCATCGGGGCCCTCCTCTCCGCGATCGGGATCGCCGGCATGGACCGCCTCGTGCGCCGCAACGTGCTCGCACTCTCCGGCCGCGCAGTGGAGGCTTCCGGTGACGTCGACGTGCTGCTGCTCGACAAGACCGGCACGATCACGCTCGGCAATCGCGAGGCCACCGAATTCGTGCCGATGCCCGGAGTCCCCGAGGCGGAGCTCGCCGAGGCCGCGCAGATGTCCTCCCTCGCCGACGAGACCCCGGAGGGTCGCTCGATCGTCGTGCTGGCGAAGAAGTACGGGATCCGCGAGCACGAGATGGCGTCGCACGATTCGACCTTCGTCCCGTTCAGTGCCGAGACGCGCATGAGCGGAGTGGACGTCAACGGACGCCGTCTTCGCAAGGGCGCGGGCGACGCGGTCATCTCCTTCATCAAGGCGGAGGGTGGCGCCGCCCCGCCGGAGCTTCAGGGAGAGCTCGACCGGATAGGCCGCGAGGGCGGGACCCCGCTGGCCGTGGCGCGGGACAGCCAGGTGCTGGGTGTCATCTACCTCAAGGACGTGGTCAAGGAGGGCATGACGCATCGCTTCGACCAGCTCCGGTCAATGGGCATCAAGACGGTGATGATCACCGGCGACAACAGGCTGACCGCTGCCAAGATCGCCGAGGAGTCGGGCGTGGACGACTTCCTTGCCGAGGCAACTCCGGAGAAGAAGCTGGACCTGATCAAGGAGCAGCAGGCGGGCGGGCGGATGATCGCGATGACCGGCGACGGCACCAATGACGCCCCCGCGCTGGCCCAGGCCGACGTCGGGGTGACCATGAACACGGGCACCCAGGCCGCCCGGGAGGCGGGGAACATGGTCGACCTCGACTCGAACCCGACGAAGCTCATCGAGATCGTCGAGGTCGGGAAGCAGCTGCTGATCACACGCGGCGCCCTGACCACGTTCTCGATCGCCAACGACGTCGCCAAGTACTTCGCGATCCTGCCGGCGATCTTCGCCGCCACGTATGCGACCAACGGCGGCGATGGGCCCCTCAACAAGCTCAACATCATGGATCTGGGGACCCCGGAGTCGGCGATCATCTCGGCGATCGTCTTCAACGCGCTGCTGATCCCGCTGCTGATCCCGCTGGCGCTGCGCGGGGTCCGCTACCGGCCGGCGGGCGCGAGCGCGCTGCTGCGCCGCAACCTGCTCATCTACGGCCTCGGCGGCGTCATCGCCCCATTCGTCGGGATCAAGCTGGTGGACTTGGTGGTCCATGGACTCCTCGGCGCGTGACCGCGGCAGCCTCAAGGTCTTCCTCGGGATGGCCGCCGGCGTGGGCAAGACCTACCGGATGCTGCAGGAGGGGCGGGCCGAGGCCGAGGCCGGGCACGACGTCGTGGTCGGCTACCTGGAGCCGCACGGCCGGGAGGAGACCGTCGAGCAGGCGGGCAACCTCGAGTTCGTGCCACGGCGGCGGGTCCCGTACCGGGAAGCGGTGCTGGAGGAGATGGACCTGCCGGCGATCGTTCATCGCTCTCCGGAGCTGGCGCTGATCGACGAGCTCGCTCACACCAACGCCCCCGGCCTGGAGCACGAGAAGCGATACGAGGACGTCGATGACGTGCTCGACGCCGGGATCGACGTCTACTCGACTGTCAACGTCCAGCATCTCGAGAGCCTCAACGACAGCATCTGCGAGCTGACCGGAGTCCGGGTGCGGGAGACGATGCCGGACGCCCTCCTCAACAAGGCTGACGAGGTCGTCCTGATGGATCTCACGCCCGAGGCACTGCTGACGCGGCTGCGTGCCGGGAAGATCTATCCGGCCGAGCGGATCGACTCAGCGCTCAACAACTTCTTCCGAGCAGAGAACCTTGCCGCCCTCCGCGAGGTTGCACTGCGCCAGGTCGCCCAGGAGGTCGAGTCCAAGCGCATGGTGAAGGGGCCGCTGGGGCAACGGGAGGACCGTCTGGCTGAGAGCGCGGCCACCCAGGCGGTGGGGGAGAGGCTGTTGGCGCTGATCAAGCCGACGCCCCGGGCACAGCGGCTGGTCCGACGGGCCTGGCGGTCAGCCCAGCGGCTCGGCGCGGAGGTTGATCTGCTCTGGGTGAAGCGTCCCGGATACAGGCCAACCAAGGAGGAGCAGGACCAGCTTGACGCGATCGGCCGGCTCGCTGCGGTACTCGGTGCCCACCTGTTGGTGGAGGAAGGCGACGACGTCGCGCAGACCGTCAAGGAGGTCGCCGAGGAGAAAGGCAGCACCTATCTGCTGATCGGAACTCCATCACCGCGGACGGGTCTCGATCGGTTCAGGCTCGCGCTGCCGACCAGGCTGATCGAGGCCCTGCCGGGCGTCGACCTGCGGGTAGTCGCGGACCGCGCCCTTCGCGGTGAAGAGGGGGAGCCGTGAACGCGCAGCTGATCGCGATCGCGATCGCCATCGCGCTCGCCTGCTCCACCGCCTACCTGCTCGTACGGGAGCTGCAGCGACGCAGAACCCGGACCTCGATCACCCCGGCGGCTGGGAGGATCCTGTTCCCATTCGCGGGCGAGGCGCTCTCGACGCGGGCATTTGACGCCGCCCTTCGCCTGGCGCGCGCAGAGGGGGCGACCCTGGTTCCCGCCTACCTGGCGATCGTTCCGCTGAGCGTTCAGCTCGATACGCCCCTGAAGAAGCAGGCGGAGGTCGCACTGCCCATGCTGGAAGCGATCGAGCAGCGCGCCGCGACTCAGGGCGTCCCGGTCGACTCGAGGATCGAGCCCGGTCGGAGTGTGCGTCACGCGTTTCGCCTGCTGCTCGAGCACGAGCGTTTCGATCGCGTGGTCGCCGCCGGCGGGACCAATGGCGACGGCTTCACCTCCGACGACGTCGCCTGGCTGCTCGAGCACGTCCCCGGGGAGATCCTCATCCTGAGACCGAATCCGAACTCGCCCGCCAAGCCCACCCAATCGGTCCCCCGCATCTCGCGGAGCAGGACTCCGGCCAACGCCATCTGAAACCGGCGGGTCTCGCTCCGGTCCGGCACGTTCCGCCGCATGGCGAGTCAGCGAGACGTTCGACCAGGTCCCCCTCGGCTTGCCTCCACCATCGAGCTGATCACCCGGTCGCCCGCGTCCTCCTCGGGATGCCACAGAACGCCGAGCACGAAGGCGCCGTCCGCCGATTCGATCGCCTCCACGCTCTCGTCCTCCGTCGCCCAGGCGGTGGCCAATAGCGACTCGGGAACCGCGCCGACCCCCTGGTGGTGATGGCTCTTGACGGTGAGGTGGTCCGTGCCGGCGGCCCGGGCGGCCAGCGAACCCGGCTCGATCCGCACGTCGTGCTCGGCCCAGGAGCCGGGCACGGGTCGGTGGCGCTCGTGGCCGAGCCGGTCGGGCAGGTGCTGCTCGAGCGATCCCCCGCAGGCGACATTGAGGATTTGCATGCCCCGGCAGATGCCGAGCAAAGGGATGCCGCGCTCCAGCGCCCTCCGCGCGAGCGCGATCTCGAAGCGGTCGCGGTCCGGGTTGGTCCCAACGGTCTCCGCATGCGCCTCGGCGCCGTGACTCCCGGGGTCGATGTCGGCCCCGCCTCCGAGGACGAGCCCGTCGACGCGATCGAGCAGCTCGTCCGGTTCCTGCGTGGCGAGGCGATCGGGCGGCAGCATCGAGACCATCCCGCCGGCGCCGTGGATCGCCCGGGCATAGGAGAGCGGAAGCAGCACGGCCGGCTCGTCCCTCCAGGCGCCGAAGGCTGCTCTCTCGACGGCGGCGCAGACTCCGATCAGGGGGCGGGGCATGCCTACAGGGGAACCTGCGAGCCGACGAGCACGGTCCTGTCGCTGGGCAGCTGGAAGGCGTCGATCGGGCTCGCCGCGTTGCGGGCCATCGCGACGAAGAGCTTCTTGCGCCAGGTCCGCATCGGCGGGCCGTCCGTCGGCTTGATCGAAATGCGGGAGACGAAGAACGAGGCGTGCTCGAGATCGAGGTTGCGCTCGAGCAGACCCTGCTTACGGCAGAGCCGCAGCGACTGCGGGACGTCGAGCGGGTCGTGGTAGCCGGCCCTGACGGTCACGTGGAAGACCCTGAAATCGCCACCGATCTCCTCGACGGTGAACCGCTCGAACTCGTCGACGTGCGGGATGCTGACCATGTCCACCGACACGATCACGACCCTCTGCGGGAAGGTCCGGGTGTTCTCGACCCCGATGCGGAGCGCCAGCGGCGTGGTCTCCTTGCTCGGGTTCAGATACACGGCAACGCCGGGGACCCGTGTGATCGGAGGATCCTCCGACGGAAGACGGTCGAGGAACTCGGTCAAGGGACCTTCCTTCGCGGTCCGGTTGCGCGTGACGATCGTCTGCCCCCGGCGCCAGTTGATCATCACGGTCGCCAGCACGACGGCGATCGCCAGGGAGAGCCACGCTCCATGCTCGACCTTCGCGATGTTGGCGGTGAAGAACGTCACCTCGACGGTGAAGAACAGCACCGCGATCGGGACGAGCCTCCGCTTCGGCGTACCCCAGAGGAAACGAGCGACGACCAAGAAGAGCAGCGTGTCGAGGATGAAGGTTCCCGTCACGGCGACCCCGTAGATGTCGCCCAGCCTGTCCGCTGACTGGAAGATCAGGGTCAGGGCGATCACTCCGACGCACAGGGACCAGTTGATGATCGGCACGTAGATCTGCCCCTCCATCTTCGACGGGTGCCGGATGGTGAGGCGTGGAAGGAAGCCGAGCTGCATGGCCTGGCGGGCGACGGAGAACGACCCCGCGATTGCGGCCTGGGAGGCGATGATCGTCGCCGCGGTCGCGAGGAAGAGCATCGGATACAAGGCCCAGTGGGGAACCATCAGGAAGAACGGGTTGGAGGCGGTGCTCGGGTCATGGCGGATCAGCACCGCCTGGCCGAGGTAGTTGAGCATCAGGGCCGGAAGCGCGACCGCGAACCAGCCGAGCCGAATCGGGGCGGCGCCGAAGTGACCCCTGTCCGCGTACAGGGCCTCGGCGCCGGTCACGGCGAGCACGACCCCGCCCAGGGTCAGGAAGCTCGCCACGCCATGGTCCGCGAGGAACCGGATCCCCCACGTGGGTGAGAGGCCCTGAAGCACCGCCGGGTCCTTCACCAGCTGGTTCACGCCCAGGAGCGCGATCACCACGAACCAGACGAGGATCACCGGGCCGAACAGGAAGCCGATCGTGCCCGATCCGCGGCGCTGCAGGATGAACAAGCCGACGAGGATGACGACCGAGATCGGCACCACCAGGTGGGCGAGCGCGGGCTCGATCACCTTCAGCCCCTGAACGGAGCCGAGGACGGAGATCGCGGGCGTGATGATCCCGTCCCCGAAGAAGAGCGCCGCTCCGAAGATGCCGAGGGTCACCAGTGCTGCGCCGCGGGCGACCCGGTGACGCCGAATGAGCGCGGCCAGGGCCATGATGCCGCCGTCGCCGCGGTTGTGCGCGCGCATGATGAAGCCGGCGTACTTGGCGGAGACGATGATGAGCAGCGCCCAGAAGATCAGCGAGACGACTCCGTATACGCCCGCCGTCGTCGCCGTGGCGGCCGTCCCGTGCGCCGTGAAGATGACCTGCTCGGTGTACAGCGGGCTCGTGCCGACGTCGCCGTAGACGACGCCGAGGGCGCCGAGCGCCAGCACCGCCCGCCTGGCATCGGTGATTACGTCCCGCTGGGTGTCCTGCAGGGCTTCAAAGCGCTCGCGAACCGCCTCGGACTCATCGTCCTTGCTCGGAGCCTCCGGCCGCCAGTAGCCGAGCTTGTGGGCCGCCTCGTTGAAGACCCGCTTCTCGCTCGGCCTCTTGCCCGTGCGAACCTTGCCGTCTTCGGTCTCCGGGGGCGCCTTGACGCCGAGCGTGTGGGCCGCCTCGTGGAGGTTGCGCTTATGCCGGGGATCGTTCTCGCTCACGGTGGAGAGCCTAGGCGCACTGGAGCCAAGCTGTCCGTCCCCGGCGCGTGAGGACCGAGAGACTGGCCAAACCGGCGCACGTGCGCTCCGAGATTGTCCAGCGGGTCCTTGACAACCGTGAAAGGATCGTGGCGTCCGTTACCTAGGGTGGAGAAGGAGGGTCCAATGGAAGGTGGATCACGCAAGGTAGGCAGCGGAGGGGTCACCTATCGCGAGGCGGACCAGGATTACTTCGAGAAGCGCAAGCTTCGCCGTCACGCCGGGGTCTGGTCTCTGTGGGCGTTGGGCGTCGCGGCGGTTATCTCCGGGGATTTCTTCGGGTGGAACTTCGGGCTTGCCTACGGCTTCGGCGGGTTGCTCGTCGCCACCGGCGTCGTCACGGTCATGTACTTCGGCCTCTGCTATTCGATCGCCGAGATGTCGCCGGCTCTGCCGCACACGGGCGGCGCCTATTCGTTCGCCCGGTCCGCGATGGGTCCATGGGGCGGCTTCTCCACCGGGGTGGCCGAGACGATCGAGTACGTGATCACGCCCGCGGTGATCGTGGTCGGGATCGGGTCCTACATGAGCTCGATCGCGGACGACCTGATCGGGCTGCACCTCTCCCAGCCGGTCTGGTGGGCGATCTTCTATGCGGTCTTCGTCGGCCTCAACTACGTCGGCGTCGAGGCGAGCTTCCGCTTCACCGTCATCATCTGCTTCACGTCGCTCGCGATCCTCGCCGTCTTCTTCATCGGCGCGATCCCGAACTTCGACTTCACCAAGTACGCGATCGACACCAACAACGGCGCCTGGTTCATCGACGGCGTCAAGGGTGTGTTCTACGCGCTGCCGTTCGCCATCTGGTTCTACCTGGCGATCGAGGAGTTACCGCTTGCCGCGGAGGAATCCGCGGACCCCAAGAAGGACATCCCACAGGGAACGAACTGGGGTCTGAGGACGCTCGTCGTCACGGCGGTGCTGATCCTCTTCCTGAACTCGGGTATCTCGCCCGGGGCCGGACCGCTGAGCAGCTCCTCCGAGCCGCTCCTCGACGGCCTGAAGACGATCTTCGGGGACAACACCTCCGCATCGCTCCTGGGGCTGTTGGCGGTGGCCGGCTTGGTGGCCAGCTTCCACACGATCATCTTCGCGTACGGGCGGAACATCTTCTCCCTCTCGCGCGCGGGGTACTACCCGAATGCCCTGTCCGTGACGACGGCGAAGCGGCAGACGCCCTGGGCCGCGCTGCTGCTCGGCTCGGTGCTCGGCTGGATCGCCGCGTACGTGATCTACAAGAAGGGCAACACCACCGTTGGAGCCTCGCTCCTCTACATGGCGGTGTTCGGCGCGGTGATCAGCTACATCATGCAGTGCACGTCGTTCGTGCTGTTGCGCAGAAACCTGCCGAACATCGAGCGGCCGTACCGCAGCCCGGTGGGCATCGCGGGAGCGGTGGTGGCGGGCCTGATCGCGCTCGCCTCGCTGGTCGCGATCCTGGACAACGGCGACTACAGGCCGGGCGTTTACGGCGTTGCGATCTTCTACGTGATCGCGATGGCCTATTTCGCGATCGCGGGGCGCAGGCGGCTGGTGCTCTCGCCCGAGGAGGAGTTCGCGATGACGCAGGGCGAGCACGGCCATCCCGAGGTTGAGGGCTATGGCCACACCCGCGTCGAGGAAACCGCCAAGAAGTAGGACGCCGGAGCCTGAGGAACGAGGGGCCGGCCGCGTGCCGGCCTCTCGTCATTCAGGTGACCCGGGCGGCTTGCGCCCGGCGAACGCCCGCTCGATCTCCTCGAGCTGATGGTCCACATCCCGGTCCTGGACCATCGCCCTCAGTGCCGCGGCGACGCTTCTCGACCAAAACAGGCGGGCAACGGCGATCTCCTGGTCCCCGGCGTCGTCCTCGCGCAGCTCGGCCCACTCGACCTTGACCCTGACGCCCGCGATCCCGGGTGCGTCCTCCGGCAGTCGGGCCCCGCTTCCGTAGAGCGTGAGCCGGGCGCTCCAGCCCTGCTCGCAGAGCCGGTCCATCTCCGCCCAGGTTCGGCTCTCGGCCGAAGGCTGACGGCGCTTGCGCTTTCGGCCGACCAGCAGTACCGCCCCGAACAGGAGCATGCCGAGCGCCAGCCCGATCACCAATGCCAGCCATTCCGGCACGACCGTGCTGGGCGAGGGGCTCGGCTGCTCGCGAATCGGCAGCGCGGCCAGATGGAGAGGGACCACGATGCTCATCACTGCGACTTACGCTACCCCGGATCATTCGGATGCATGCGAACCGCAATGGGCCGGGACAGCGACTCGAGCGCCCCGACGGTGAGCGGCTCGATCCGATCCAGGTGCGTGGCGAGCGCCAGGAAGACCTGGGCCGTGGTCAGCGCATCTCCATCGGCGTGATGCGGGCGATGCACCGGCAGGCCGAGTGAGCGGGCCAGCCCGGAGAGTCCGGGCCGGCGGCGCGGTCCGGGCGAGAGCTTCGCCAGCGCGCGGGACAGTGGACCCTGCCGGCGTCGCGAGAGCTCCGCCGCGAGGGGCGCCGTGTCGACGATCGGGTTTCGGAGGTGCAGGCCGTGGGCCTCGAGGGCGGCGCTCAGAAAGGACTCCTCGATCCCGGCGACGTGGGCGACCAGCACGCGGCCGGTCAGCGCGGCGAGGAGCTCGTCGAGGACCCGGTCGAGCGGCGCCGCGGCCTCCAGGTCGGCGCGGCGCAACCCGTGGATCCGGATCGTCTCCGGCCCTGGCATTCGTCGCGGCCTGACCAGGTGATGGACCGAGTCCCGAACCCGAATCCTGCCTCCTGAGATTCCCACTGTCGCAAATGAGGCGATCTCGTCGATGGACGGGTCCAGTCCGGTGAGCTCGAGGTCGACGACGCTGTAGGCCGCCTCGCGCCAGGGCGTAGAGCCACCCGGCATTGGCGCCTCCAGGTAGGCGGTCGCGGCGTCTGTGCGGCTCTGGCTCAGATCCTTCCTCGGGCGAGGTCGAGCTTTCTCTCCATCGATCGCTGGATGGCGGCCACCTCGCGGAACGCGTCGCGCAGGTACCTCCTGTAGAGCGGCTCGAACGTCCTCGGGTCGAGGTGATCGTCGGGTTGCTCCCCGCGCTCCAGCTGGCGGACCTGATGCTCCAGCCGCAATTCCGCGAACAGCTCGTAGGCATGCTCGAGCGAGCCTGCCTCGTCCTCCTCGAGCGTCCCGGCGTCGCAGGCGGCGTGTAGCCGATCGATCGTCGACGTGTCCCTGGTCTCCGCGCCCAGCGCGGCGACGCGAGCCATGTTCACGACAGGGCCGATCCCGCCACGCTTGATGTCCAGCGTGCCGCGATGCTCACCGCCGTGCTCCACGACGATGTCCCGTAGAAACCCGGTCGGAGGCCTCGTCGCGATTGCGGATCTGAGCATCGAGCGGATCAGCCGCGAGCGGTGCCGCTCCTCCCAGAGGAAGTTCCGCGGGTCGAGGTCCGGTGGGCCGTGGACGACGCGCGCGTCCATCGTGATCGAGATGGCGAGGCCCACCCGCTCATCGGTCTGGCGCTCCAGCCAATCGTGGATCGCCTCCGCCCATTGATCGCTCGAGCTGGCGGAGAAGTCCCCCGTGGCCGTGACCCCGTGTGGATCGAGGTTCCAGCGGACCTCGCTCATGCAGTCCGCAACGCCGGAGGCGATCGCCCGCATGTACCCGACAACGGGCTCGTCCGCGGGCTGCTCGAGGGCGCGATCGCGCCACGCCATGCCGGAGTCGATGTCGGAGGAAGGCATGGGCTCGCGGCGACCATGACTGCCGAGCGCGAGCCAGGCGAACTCCGCGGGCGGGTCGCCAAGCTTCGCCTGGGTGAGCTCGATCGCCCGCCGAGTCAGTGCATCCGCGATCGCCGAGATCACCTTCCCGATCCGGGGCGCGCTCATCCCGGCTCGATGCATCGAGACCACCGTCGGGCGCAGCGTCGACGCGGCCGCTTCGAGCTCCGCGGTGCTCGTGGATTCGGCGATCGCGCGGCGCAGCAGGAGGGGTCCCCGGCGCTCGGCCGCAAGCATGTCGGCGCTGTCGATCATCCCGATCAACTCCAGCGTGTCGGAGAGCACGGGCACGTGATGGACGTCGTGCTCCAGCATCGTCAGCATCACGTCCGTCCCCGGCCGGTCGGGGCCGACCGCGATCGCCGGGACGGTCGTGACCGCGGTCACCGGTGCCTCGGCGGGAAGCCCCTTCGCAACGGCTCGGGCGCGCAGGTCGCGGTCCGTGACGATGCCCAGCGCGCCGTCGGCTCCGCGGATCAGGGCCGCGCTCTGCCCCCGGTCGGTCATCGCCCGCGCCGCGTCGCGCAGCGAGGCATCCGGGCCAATCTCGAGGGCGGGCCCGCGAACCAGTGCGGAAGCGGGGGCGGCCGACGGGTCCGCATCGGCGCCCGCCCGCCGGGAAGCGGCGAGCAGAGGCACCACCCGAGACGCGGGCAGCGCGTAGGTGAGGGTGTCCTCGGCCGCCCTTGCCTCGAGGTGAGGGGATCGCCGCGAGAGCGTCGCGCGTCCGAAGAGCTCTCCCTCATCGATCCGATCGACGACGCGCCCCTCATCAACCAGCTCCACGGCGCCCCGCCGGACGGCCCGCACCACCTCCGCGGGGGACCCCCCGTGCGGGTAGATCGTGCTCCCTGCGGCGAAGAACTCCACTTCGGCGTCGGCCGCGAGAGCCTCGAGCGCCGCCTGATCGAGTCCGCTGAAAGGGTCTCGCCCCCCCAGGAACTCGGCAATGTCGTGCATTCGCTAGCTCAGCCGGAGAGCGCCGAGGCCGCTTCCTCGACCGTCGGCCTGATCGGGATCACGCGGTCGATGCCCATCACCGAGAGGATCCGGAGGATCTGCTCGCTGGACGCGGCGACGGCCAGATGCTCGGAGCCATCCCGCGGGTTCTGCGCTTCGCGCGAGAGCAGCAGCGCGCGAACGCCGCTCGAGTCGATGAACTCGCACTCGGTCAGGTCAACCACGAGCCCCGTGGAATCGGCGGCGAGGGCGTTGCGCAGCTCGCCGCGCAGCTCCTCCTCGTGGGACATGTCGACCTCGCCCGCCACGCGGACGACATGGACATCGTCAGGACCCGGTCCCGAGCTGATCTCGAACTGCGGGATATCTGCGCTAGGAGTTGCCGACATGCGTCCCCCTCGGACAACTGAGGTGAATGCACATTGTACCCGGCGGGATCAGCCCAATGCCGGCATCGGCTGCTCGAGCAGGCGCTCGACATGCGCCGCGGGCACGGGCTCGGAGAAGTGGAAGCCCTGTGCGAAACCGCAGCCGAGCGTGCTCGCCATCCGGACCTGTTCGTCGGTCTCGACCCCCTCGGCGACCACCCCGATGCCGATCGTGTTTGCCATCTCGGTGACGGCGCGGACGATCGCGGCATCGTGGGAGCCCTCCGTCAGGTTCTCGACGAAGGATCGATCGAGCTTGATCATCGAGAGCGGCAGCCGCTTCAGGTAGCCGAGTGAGGAGAAGCCGACACCGAAGTCATCGAGAACCAGGCGGACACCAAGCCCCTTCAGGGATTCCAGGGTGCGCTCGACGAAGCTGGTGTCGTCCAGCAACGTGGTCTCGGTGAGCTCCAACCAGAGGCTCGACGGATCGATCCTGTTCGCCCGGACCGAGCCCTCGATGTGGGAGAGGAGATCCGGGTCCGCGATCTGGCGAGCGGAGAGGTTGACCGCGACCGATACGGGGGCCGAATCGGGATGGAGCTGCTGCCATGCCGCCGCCTGCCGGCAGGCCTGCTCGATCACCCAGCGGCCGATTGGGACGATCAGCCGCGACTCCTCCGCGACGGGGATGAAGGCCAGCGGGCCCAACATTCCGCGGTCGGGATGGTTCCAGCGCAGCAGCGCCTCCATGGCCAGGATCGAGCCGTCGCTGAGCTTGATCACCGGCTGGTAGTGGAGCTCCAGCTCCTGGCGCTGGATGGCGCGGCGGAGGTCGTTCTCGATCTGCATGTGCTCGACCACGCGCGAGCGCATCACCTCGTCGAAGATCTCGTAGCCGCCCCGGCCCCGCTCCTTGGCGCGATACAGGGCGGAATCGGCGTCGCGGATCAGGGCCTCCGGCGCCTCGTTGCCACCTCCGATCGCGATTCCGACGCTGGCGCTGACGAAGTGCTCCCGCCCGCGCAGGATGAAGGGCCGAGACAGGACCTCGGCGATCCGCTCGGCGATGCGCGTGGCGCCACGCTCGTTGCCGACGTCCTCCGCCAGCACGGCGAACTCGTCTCCGCCGAACCGGGCCACGGTGTCGACCGGGCGCAGCGCCTGCTCGATCCGAGGGGCCACGGCGGCGAGGAGCTCGTCGCCGGCGGCGTGACCCAGGCTGTCGTTGACGACCTTGAACTGATCGAGGTCGAGGAAGAGCACCGCGATCGGCGTCTGCCGCCGAGCCGCCACCGAGAGGGCGTGCTCGAGCCGGTCAAGGAAGAGATTGCGGTTGGGCAGGCTGGTGAGGGGGTCGTGCAGCGCCTCGTGCTGAGTCCGCTCCTCGGTGCGGCGCCGCTCGATCGCGCTGGCGAGGACGTTGGCGATCGCCTGCATGAAGGAGACGTCCTCCTGGCTGAACTCGCGCACCTTCCGGGAGCCGACGCCGAGGATGCCGTAAGGCTCGCCCTTCCCCTTGATCAGCACGATCACCGCGCTCCTCATGCCCGCCTTCGCCTGGAGATCGGATTCCTCGAAGCGAGTCTCCGTCCGCCAGTCGATGACCACGGTGGGGAGGCCGGTCGCCAGCGCGTAGCCCGACTGGGACTGATAGCCGGTGGGCACCTTGGTCTTGCCGACCTCGTCCTCCCGCAGCCCGACGGCCGAGATCAGCAGGAGCTCGTCGCCGCCGGGGAGCAGCTTCATCACGCCCCCGATGTCGATGTTGAGGACCTTGTCCATCAGCAGGGTGGCCTCATCGGTGAGCACGTCAATGTCGGCGCCCCGCAGAGCCCGCTGGCCGAAGCGCGCGACCTCCATCTGCTGATCGGTCTGCAGGCGACTCGACTCCTCGCTGCGAGTGAGGGCGGCCGCGGTATCGGCAAGATGTCGGCGCCGGGCGGCCTGGTTGCGAGCCTCCCAGGCGGCCAGCAGGGCCACGCAGCCGCCCGCAAACAGCCCGAAGCCGCGCAGCGGCAAGCCGCCGCCCACCCCGAACGCCACGACGAAGACGGCGATCAGGTCGGCGATCCCGACGAGGACGATCGTCCGGGCCGGGTAGGAGAGGGCCGCGAACAGGAAGGGCAGCACCAGCAAAGACATGTAGCCGCTCTCGGACCCGCCGTCGAGCCCGGCGATGCCGACGATCAGGGCGATGTCGGTAATGGACCAGGCGAGGAAGAAGACCTCGGAGTGCCGGCTGCGGATGATTCGCTCGAGCGGCATGGCGCGAAGCAGCGGGGCGCTCAGCAGGCCAACCGCGATCAGGGCGAGGATGATGACCCGGTTTGGCCGGTCCCATTCGCCCACCGCGTAGAGGGCGGCGCCGAGGCAGACGACGACCGAGAGCCAGACGCCGACCTTGATCGAGGCCAACCGGGTCTGGATTTCGTGCTCGGTGACGTCACCGGCCCCCGCCGGCGTGATCTCCCCCATCACGCTGGAAGTTGCTTCCGCGATGGCTCCGATAGCTTCCCCGAGCGGCGCTGCCGCGTCATCCGCACTACTGGGGAGATACTGAGGACCATCATATGTACGACCAGCACGACGTCGAGACACTCGAACGTCAATTCAACGCGGCGATGGAGGAGGCCGACACCGGCTCGGCCCTCGACGCGGTGAGGCGGATCTATGACGAGTTCGCCAGGGGCGGGACTGCGCTGGAGGCTCTGCTGCACCCTGACTTCCAGATCCGCATGGAGACCGTCTTCATCGACGGCAAGGTCTACAAGGGCCTGCGTGGGTTCCAGAAGTGGCGTGGCGACATGGAGGAGCTCTTCGAGAAGGACAGCTTCAAGCCGGAGGGCCTCCGCGCCGCGGCGGACGGCCGCTGGGTCGTCCTCGGCCGGCTGCAGATCACCCAGAAGGAGAGCGGGGACGAGCTCGACGTACCGCTCGCCCACGTGCTCGAGCAGAGGGACCGCAAGGTTGCGCGCCTCACCGCCTACTCGGAGATCTCGGCGGCGCTGGAGTCGGTGGGGCTCCCTGTGTAGGGCGAAGCCCGAAAGCGACTTGTGAGGGGCGGCCGCCCGTGGCCGCGATCTGATGGCGAAGCCGTCCCGCAAACGCGAACGGGCCCCGCTCAGAGGGACCCGTTCGCTGGGGGGTGTATGGAGGCGTCGGGCGACGCCGTTTTGTGTGGACGAGCCTTGCTTAGGAGCTCGAGCCGCTCGAGCTGGTGCCGGAGTTGTTGCTCTGGTTCTGGTTCTGGCCCTGCTTGGTGCCCATCGGCGGAGCGCCCGGGGGCGGACCGCACCTGAACCTGTGGATCCGCGGCGGGCCGGCCATCTGCATGCCCTCGGGCAGCTTGTCCTTGCAGGCCTCGTAGGCCTTCTGGACCTTCTCCCGGTCAGCCTTGCTCGGTGGCTTCGGCGGGCCGTCGCTCGGGCCGCCCTTGCTCCGATCGGGAGGGCCGGGCGCGCCGTTGTCCTGCATGCACTGGCGGAAGTCCTCCATCTTCTGCTTGTCCGCGGCCGAGAGGTTGTCCCGGAACATCACGCCAGGGCCACCCGGCCGCGCCGGGCCCCGGGAGTTCTGGACGCCCTTGCCGCCACCGCTGCTGTTGCCGCTGTCGGCCACCGAGATCGCCGCAAAGGCGATCGCGGTGATGGCCGCAGCGACAAGCGAGAGCGCCACCGGCCCGATTCGCACCGTGAACGTCTTCTTGCCTTTCATCACCACTCCTCTGGTCGTTGCTGGCTGTGGCGGACATGAAGCCAGCCGCGCCTGAGAGGAGCCTGAGACCGGGCTAAGAAGCGGCTTGAGCTTCGGGCGCCGCGGCCTTGGCCGCCTGGCGCTCGGGGGCGATCCGGATCACGTTCCAGGCGAGGCCGAGACGCTCCATCGCGGCGATCAGCAGAGCCGAGGGATCGAGCTCCCAGCGGCGCAGGCCGTGCACGGCGGAGCGCGGGAAGGCGTGGTGGTTGTGGTGCCAGGACTCACCGAGGGAGGGGAGGGCGAGCCAGAAGACGTTGGTGGAGTGGTCCTCCACGTCGAACCGCCGCGATCCGAGGAAGTGGCAGATCGAGTTGACGCTCCAGGTGACGTGGTGGACGAAGAAGACGCGAACGAGCCCGCCCCAGAGCAGGCCGGTGGCCGCTCCGAGCAGGGTGCCTGTGAGCAGGAAGCCGATCGCCGCCGGAATCGCCAGCCCGAGGAACACGAGGCTGACGAAGCGCCGGTTGATCAGCCGCATGCCCGGGTCCTCGTAGAGGTCGGGGGCATAGCGCTTCCAATCCGCGCGGCCGTGCTCCGAGAGCAGCCAGCCCATGTGCGCGTGCCCGAGGCCCCGGAGGACCCCGATCACGCCCTCGCCGTGTCCGACGTGCGGGCTGTGTGGGTCGCCCTCTACGTCGGTGTGCGCGTGGTGCTTGCGATGGTCGGCCACCCAGGCGATCACCGATCCCTGCACGGCCATCGAGCCGAGCACCGCGAAGGCGTACTCGGTCGGCTTGTGGGTGCGGAACGAGCGATGGGTGAGCATCCGGTGGTACCCCACCGTGATTCCCGTGGCGGTGATCACATACATGACGGCGAACAGCGCCAGGTCGTGCCAGCTCACCACTCGGCCCCAGAGCAGGACGATCGCCGCCAGCGTGGCCGCGAAGGGCACCACCATGGCGCCGAGGTTGGCGATCTTGGCCGCTCGGTTCATGGGGTCAGAGTAGGCGGGAGGGATTACAAAGAGTTAGGATGAATGCCAAGAGTTGGATCTAGTTCTTGTCATATAGATGACAAAAACACGCGCATCTGAGCCCTGGCACGACCTACCACCCGAGCTGGCCAACGCGATCGAGCCCGAGCTGCCCGAGGCGACCGAGGAGATCCTGGCCACGATCGGCCGCGAGGTCCCCGAGTACGCCCGCCCGCTGGAGGGGGCGTTCGGCGTGGCGATCCGAACCGGCGTCAGCGAGGCGCTCCGCCAGTTCGTGGCGCTGATTCGCGACCCGGAGGCCGGCAGGGAACCGGGCCGGGACGTCTACGTCGGCCTGGGCCGCGCCGAGCTTCGAGAGGGACGTACCCTGGACGCACTCCAGTCCGCCTACCGGGTGGGGGCCCGGGTGGCGTGGCGGCGGGTATCGGCGGCCGCGCGGCGCAGCGGAGCCGATCCGGAGGAGCTCGGCCTGCTCGCCGAGGCGATCTTCGCCTACATCGACGAGCTCTCGGCGGACTCGGTCGAGGGCTACGCCCAGGCCCAGCGCGAGGAGGAGGGCGAGCGCCAGCACCGCCGCCGCGAGCTCCTCGCTCTGCTGCTGCACGACCCACCCGCCCCCGACGCCGAGATCCGCTCCGCGGCGCGGGCGGCGGAGTGGAGGCTGCCGCGGAGCGCGGCGCCGCTCGCCGTGGCGGAGGCGGACCTGGCGCGGGTCGGGCGGCGACTCTCGGCGGATGCGCTGGTCGCCACCGTGCGGGGCACGGGCTGCGCCCTGGTCACCGGGGCGGCCGGCCCGACCCGCGCGGCGGAGCTGGAGCGGGCGACGCGGGGCGTCACGGCGGCGCTCGGCCCCACCGTCCCGCGCGCCGAGCTCGCGGAGTCCTGGTCGATCGCCTCGGCCGCACTGCGCGCCATCGAGGCGGGGGCGATCGAGGCCGATGGGCTGCTCGATGCCGAAGAGCATCTGCCCGAGCTGGTGCTGCTCGAGTCGGGCGGACTCGCCGAGCGGCTGGCGCGGAGGCGCCTCGCCCCGCTCGATCAGCTCACCCCAGGGGGCAGGGCGCGGATGGAGGAGACCGCGCTCGCCTTCGTCCAGCACGGCGGCAACGCGGCCGCGATGGCACGCGCGCTCCACCTGCATCCGCAGACGATCCGCTACCGCCTCGGGCGCCTGCGCGAGCTGTTCGGCGACGAGCTGGCCGATCCCGATGCCCGTTTCGAGCTCGAGCTGGCCCTCAGGTCTCGAGCTGCGGTAGCTCCAGGCTGACCACCGCGCCGCCATCTTCGGCGTTCGAGGCCCGAGCCGTGCCGTCGTGCTCCTCGGCGACCCGCTGCACGATCGCCAGGCCTAGTCCCGAGCCGGGCTTGCCGCGGGCGTCGTCGGCTCGCCAGAAGCGGTCGAAGACCTTGTCGAGGTCCCCGGCGGGGAATCCCGGGCCGTGATCGCGGACAGTGACGCACCCATTCCTGACCGCCACCTCGATCTTCCCGTCGGCGGGGCTCCACTTGCAGGCGTTGTCGAGCATGTTCGAGATCGCCCGGCCCAGGCGCTGCGCGTCCGCGTGAACCAGGGCGGGGTGGAGGTCCTGCTCGAAATGGAGCTCGCGCGCGCGGCGCTGGGCGCGCTCGATCGCGTCGCGAGTGAGCTCGTCGAGCGCGACGTCCTGCCGCGCAACCGCGTCCTGGCCCGGGGCTCGCGCCAGCTCGACCACGTCGCCCACGAGCTCGGTCATCTCCTCGAGCTCCTGGGTCAGATCCGCGACCAGACGCTTGCGCTCCGCGGGGTCGAGCTGCTCCGCCCGCCCGAGCGTCTCGATGTTGGTCCGGAGGGTTGCGAGCGGCGTGCGCAGCTCGTGTGAGGCGTCCGCGACGAGTCGGCGCTGGGCGGCCTCGGAGACCTCGAGCGCGGCCATCATCTCGTTGAAGCTGGCGGCGAGGCGCCCGAGCTCGTCGTCGCCGCGGACCTCGATCCGGTGCGTCAGATCGTGTGTGCGCGCCACCTCCTCGGCCGCATCGGAGACCTCACCCGCCGGCGCCAGGGCCGCGCGCGCCACAAACGGGCCGAGGCCCGCCGCCAGGGCGATTCCGCCGGCGCTGACTGCCGCGAGGATGATGATCAGCGTGTTGAGCGTGTGGTTCGTCTCCTCGAGGGAGCGCGCGACCTGGATGGCGCCCCCCATCGGAAGCGGCTGTGTGAGCACCCGCAGCGAGGTCCCGTGGACGTTGACGTCGTGGAGGCTGGGATCGCCACCCCTCGTGGCGAGCGTGCGGTCGGCGCTCGAGATGGGGATCTGGAGCCGGGAGCCGATGTCCGTCACCGCCGACCCGTTCGGACCGATCAGCTGAGCCAGCGCCGCGGGCCCGCCTGGGCCGGGCGCCGGAACCGCCCTCTCGAGGAAGGCCCGGCCACCTCTCTCGGGCTGCCCGTTCGTGACCTTCTTGCCCTTGGGCGGAGCCTTGATGCCGGGCGGCAGCGGGGGAGGCTTGCCGTTCGCCCGAGTGCTCTGGGTGCCCTGCCCCGTACCGACCGTCACGGGGCCCTGGATGCCACCGGCGATCGGCGGCGCCACCTGCTCGGTGCGTTGGTTCACGACCTGGGCCTGGTGGCGCAGGTCGTTGTCGATGTCGCCCCGCAGCCGGTCCCGGACCAACGTGTAGACGAGTGCCGAGGCGAGCAGCACGGCGAACGCCACGGCGAGCGCGGAGAGCAGGGCGAGCCGGCGCCGGAGGCTCATTTTGTGCGAGGGCGTTTCGCAGGCGAAGCCGAGGAGCGACCCGTTTCACGAAGCGAGTATCCGACCCCGCGGACCGTCTGAATCAGCCGCGCCTCGCCGCCTTCCTCGGTCTTACGGCGCAGGTAGCCGACGTAGACCTCAAGCGAGTTCGACCGCGGCCCGAAGTCGTATCCCCACACCGCTTCGAAGAGCTGCGAGCGGCTGAGCACGAGGCGCGGGTTGCGCATCAGGTGCTCGAGCAGGGCGAACTCGGTCTTGGTCAGCTCGACCGGCCGCTCCCCGCGTTTCACCTCGCGGGTGCCCGGATTCAGTGTGAGGTCCGCATAGCTCAGCTCCTCGGATGGTTCCCCGTTCGTGCGCCGCAGCAGCGCCCGCAGGCGCGCGAGCAACTCCTCCAGCGCGAACGGCTTGACGACGTAGTCGTCGGCACCGGCGTCGAGGCCGTCGACCCGATCCTGTACCGCGTCGCGGGCGGTGAGCATCAGGATCGGGGTGCGGTCGCCGCGCGACCGCAGCTCGCGGCACACCTCGAGCCCGTCGCGCTTCGGCATCAGGACGTCGAGGACGATCGCGTCCAGGGGAGCTCCGGAGCTCACGGAGCCGAGAGCCTCCTCGCCGTCGGCGGCGAGGTCGACCTCGTAGCCCTCGAGCTTCAGCGCGCGCTCGAGGGCGCGGCGGAGCTGGGGCTCGTCATCTACGACCAGTACACGCACGTGTTCATGCTGCCGAGATTTGTTAAGAGATGCCTGAGAGGGCTTCGCCTAGAACGGGTTGCTCCTCGGCTCCGCCTCCGAGCACCCTCGCATCTACCGCGTACAGGCCTGGATCTTGGACACGTCCGTACCGGCCTTCTGGATGCAGTCGGAGATCTGCTGGGGTGTCTTGCCGTTGGGAGCCGTGACGGTCGTTCCGCCGCCGGCGATGTCGCCGACCGGGGAGGTCACGTTGGACCCGTCCGGCTCGGCGTTGTAGACGAGGCCGGTGCGGCCGCCGCCGGCGGCGTTGATCGTCCACTTGAGCCGGCCGTCGATTGAGCTCTTCTCAAGCGTCATCACGGTCACCTCGAGGTCGCTGACACCGGCCTTCTCCTTCACTCCGGAGACGATCTTGTCGATCGCCCCGGGATCGATCTCCGAGAAGGGGAAGTCCTGCCCCTCCAGCGAGCCCGGGCCGATGATGTCCACCTGCTCGTCATGGAGGTCGCCGCCCGTGTACACGAAGCCGGTTGCCTGCTCGCCGCTGCGGAGCTTGAAGTCGGCGCCGCCCCCGGTGATCTGCACCTGCAGGACCTGGGCGTTCTCGCCCGCCTTCTCCTTGACTGCGTCGGAGGCCTGCTGGAACCCCGCGGTTGTGAAGAGCTCGCTGTTGCCGTTGGTGGAGGCACCGCCGCTGCCGCCGCCGCACGCCGCCAGCAGGAGCGCACCCAGGGCAGCACAGATGATCAATCCCCACTTCAACGGGTTCAAAAGATCCGGTACCTCTCGCGCGAGAGCAGGAAGCCGTGGCCGGTGGCCGTGTTCCGGCACCTCATGCCGGTCGTCCTGCTGATGCAGAGGATCGTCCCGCGCTGCGCCGAGGCGCGGTAGGGAAGAATCACTGGGCCGCCCAGACTCGTGTCGCCCGCGCAGACGAACTCCGCGCCGTTCGGGCCCACCGCGATGCCCTGCCCGTAATCCAGGCCGACCTTGATGCACGACCTCGGCTCGGGCGGCGGGCTCCAGGAGCGCTGCCGGATGTCGCAGCGGGCGTCGTGAGCGCTGATGAAGCAGCCGATGTTGTGGGAGGGGGTCTCGAAGTAGTGCGGCCCGTGGTTGTCGGCGGGGACGCGGACGGGGCGCTGAGCGCCGGCGGCCGGCGCGGTCGTCGCGGTGCCCGTTGTCGCGGTCACGGAGGCTTCCTTGCTCTGGGTTCCGGTCGTGCTGTCGCTCCCGCCGCCGCAGCCGGCGAGCAGCAGCGCGAGCAGGACGAAGCCGGGGACGAGCCGAGACACGTGAGCGACCCTACATCAGCCGAGAGGACGCACCCAGGGCTACGTCATCGCGGGATTCTCACCCCGGTCGTCGGGGCCCTCCGGGCGGAACCGCGAGCAGGACGCGGAGGAGCGAGCGACGACCGGCGGCCCTGAAGAGCGCGCGGCGCAGCGCGCGCCGCTCGTGGACGCCGGGCGGGGCGGCGCCCGAGCGGCGGTAGCGTCCGGCGCGGAGGCGAGCGGCGTAGTCGGCGGCGCCGGTCCCAGCGAATCCCCGGAGCAGGCTCTCGGCCTGGAGCAGCGTGGCACCGGGAGGGAGCGGGGCACCGATCCTCTTCAGGGCGCGATCGAGCTCGCCGAGCTCCGCGCGGGACAGCTCCTCCGGGTCCATCAGGCTCCTGCGCCGTCGCCGGAAGGCGTACGCGGCCAGCGCGGCCAGCGCGGCGGCGCCGGCGGCGGCGGCCAGCACCGTGGCGGCCGTGGGCCGGAAGTCGCCTCGGCGGTCGCCTGGCAATCCGCCACTGGCCGGCTGGTGGGGGCGCGGGTTGGCGGTGCGTTGATCGGGGATCGCCGGAGCGCCGTTGCCGCCGCCGTTCGAGCGCTCGGGCTTGGTCACGCCGACCGCTTTGTCGTCGAGCTGGGTGGAGGCGGGGGCCGCGGCCGGGGTGGGCTCGAAGGTCACCCAGCCGATCCGGGGGAAGAAGACCTCGACCCAGTCGTGGGCATCGGTGTCGTCGACCAGGAAGTCGTTTCGCTTCGGGTCGCGGCCGCCGGGGGCGAAACCGGTCGACACCCGGCTCGGGATACCCAGCATCCGCAGCATCAAGGCCATAGTTCCCGAGAACTGCTGGCAGTACCCGGCCCGGTCCTGCGAGAGGAAGGCGGCCAGCGGATAGGCGTGGCTGGGCACGTTCTGGCGGTAGTCGTAGTGGCCGCGGAGGTACAGCTCGATCCGCCGCGCTGCGTCATATGGGGTATGTGCGCCCGCCGTGAGCCGGCGTGCCAGCGCGTACATCTCCAGATATGGGCTGTCGCTCAGCTGGACCACGATCGGAGCGGGGCCCGAGCGGCTCCAGAACGGAGGCTCGATACCCGGGCGGCTTGGCAGGCCGAAGGAGACGTAGCGTCGTGCCGTCGCCGGGAACGCGGTGCCCGCCTCCCGCATCTCGGCGGCGCTCGGCTTCGGGTCATAGATGGTCGCGGTGTACTGATTGCCTGGGCGGAGCTCTCTGGTCATCGACCAGACCCCATCCGGGGCGGGCCGGGCCTCGGCACGCCGCAGGGAGAGGATGGTCCCCGCTCCGATGGCGAGGTCGCTGCTCAGGCCGCGGTCGCTCAGGTTGATCCGATCCACCCAGCTCGGGTTGCGCCGGCGGTCTGCGAGCTTCGGATGGAGCGTGAGCGGCTCACCGAGCGCGGGCTCGGCGGAGGGCGCCGAGGAGCGGACCCAGCGGGTCCCGTCGAATGTGTCGAGGTTGCTCGCCTTCCAGTAGTGGGTCTGCTCGCTCGCGACCTCGAGGAGCAGCGTTCCCTTCTGCGGCCAGTGGAGGGGGCCGTATGTCTGGTGGTCCCAGCGGAAGCCCTGGCTGTTGGCGCTCAGCAGCCCCCAGTGGCGGTAGTCGATCAGCCCGCGGCCGGTGTCCAGCGCCGCGGCGGCCGGCAGGGCGATCACCGCCGCGCCGGCGACGGCGATGAGCGCCGCGGTGCGGCGCCTCGCGGAGACTCCCGGAAGCCAGAGCCAGGCGCAGACCAGCACGAGGAGCAGGGCGCCGCCGGCCAGCTGGCGGGATGGCACTGCCCAAGCGACCGCGACCAGGTAGAGGCCGACGAGCAGGACCAGCGCGCTGATTCGCCCGGCGACCCGGCGGCGAGTCGGCCAGAAGGCGACGAACGCGGCGAGCCCCACAAGCAACGGCGCCGCAAGGAGGATCACGAGCCGGGTCCAGGCGTCCGCGCCGGAGTAGGGGATCGGCAGGTCGCCGACCCCGTTCAGGCTGCGTCGGAGGTTGTCCGCGAGCTCGCCCCAGTGAGCGGGAAGCAGCAGACGGGCGGGGAGCCCGACGATCACCATCCCGACGCAGAGGGCGGCCACGGTGGCCGCCGCGGCCAGGGGCCAGCGGACCCCTCGCGGCTCCAGGCGGGCGATCGCCGCCAGGACCGCGCCCGCGCCGGTGGCGAGCAGGACCGCAAGGATCACTCGGCCGGCCGGCGGATGAGAGACGAGCGTGGCCCATTGGACCGCGGCGAGCGATGCGAGGGCGGCGAAGCAGGCGAGCTCGACTCGCTGCGAGCGGTCTCCCGCCAGGGCGCTCATGCAACCGCCCTGCGACGGGGAGCGGTGCGCCCGGCCGGCCCGGCCAGCGGATAGGCGAAGCAGCCTGAGACCCGGAAGAGGGCGGCGCGGCGGGGGCCGCTCGGAGTGATCAGGAAGCTTCCCGGGCGCAGCCTGCGCAGGGAGGCTCGAACAGACCGGCCGGCGGTGACCCAGAGCACGACCGCCCCCGACCGGCCCTGCGGCAGCGACGGCCCGACGTGCGGGTCTGAGACGGCGATCCGCACGTGCGCCTCGGGCCAGCCCCTGAGCGAGAGATCGACGGGGAGCGGCCGCCGCTCCCCCGGCACGAGCAGCTCACAGCCGCCGGAGCGGGCGAGCTCGACGCAGAGCGAGGCGGCCGCGCGCATCGCCCGTTGTCGCTGCGTCGCGGTCCCGCCACGAGGATCGAAGACGACGAGTGGGCGCGGCTCCCCGCCGGCGATCAGCCGCCGTTCGATCATCTCGCCGCTGCGCGCCACGGCGGGCCAGTGGATTCGCGACGCCGGACTGCCCTCACGGTAGGGACGCAGGCCGTCGACCTCGAACTGCGCCAGACCCCCGCGCCGTGAGGTGGCATCGCTCGCGGCTCCTGAGCCGGCGGTTCGACGTCCGCGCCGCTCGGCTCCGGGATCCGACCAGCGCACCGGATCGATCCGGGGCAGGATGACCAGCTCGCCGGCATGCCCCGAATCGAGCTCACGCTTCCAGAGGCCCAGCGGATCGCGGACGACCAGGCGCGCGGGAGCCAGCCGGCGCCGCCCCGGACTCTCCACCCAGACGTCGCGCTCGAGGCGCCGCGACCAGCGCGGGCCAACCTGGACGCTGCGGTCGAGCAGCGGATCGATCAGCTCGCCGCCGGGTGGCGGCAGCAGCGTGCGCCGGAGCACGATCCGCAGCGGATACGGCTCGCTCTCCTCGAGCCGGCCGGGCCCCGGATCGCGCTCCAGCCGACCGCCAATCGTCGCCAGCTCGACCCAGGCCATCGCGCCGGCGGCGAGGAGGAGGAGCGCAAGCCCGCAGACCAGGGCGGCGAGGAGGCCGAAGCCAAGGCCGGTGAGGGTGAGGGACGCCCCGAGCGCGGCGGTGACGGGCGCTCTGGGCGTACCGGACTCCCTCGCTGCGGTCATCTCACAGGGCCGGGATCCTGTCGATTGCCTCGCGGACCACCGCCTCCCGCTGATCGCCATCGACCTCGTAGGAGAGAAGCAGCCGGTGCGAGAGGACGGATGGAGCGAGCGTCTGCACGTCGTCGGGCAGGACGTGGTCCCGGCCCTCGAGCGCGGCCAGCGCCTTCGCGGCCCGGAACAGCATCAGCCCGGCGCGCGGACTCGCTCCCAGCTCCACGCGGTCGTCCTCCCGCGTGGCCTCGCAGATCGCGACCACGTAGCGGCGCAGCGGCTCGGTCCCCTCGATGTCGGCCAGGGCCGCCTGGGCGGCGCGCACCGACGTCACGTCGGCGACGGAGCTGAGCCCGTCCACCGGGTCGCGATCGGCGTGCTCGGCGAGCATCGCCGCCTCGGCGTCGGCCGCCGGATAGCCGAGGCTGACCCGAACCATGAAACGGTCGAGCTCCGCCTCGGGCAGCGGATAGGTGCCCTCGTACTCGGAGGGGTTCTGCGTCGCCAGAACCACGAACGGCCGGGCCAGCTCGTGCTTGGTCCCGTCGATCGTGATCTGTCGCTCCTGCATGCACTCGAGCAGCCCCGACTGGGTCTTCGGCGAGGCCCTGTTGATCTCGTCCACCAGGACGACGTTGGCGAACACCGGCCCGGGATGGAACTCGAAGCCGGCGGTCCGCTGGTTGAAGAAGTTGGTGCCGACCAGGTCGGCCGGAAGCAGGTCCGAGGTGCACTGCACTCGGGCGTACTCGGCTTCGAGCGAGCGGGCCAGTGCCCGGGCCAAAGCGGTCTTGCCCACTCCCGGGGCATCCTCGATCAGGACGTGCCCATCGGCGAGCAGGGCCACGATCAGGTCCCGCACGACGCGATCGGGGGCCTTGACGGCGTGCGAGATGTTCTCCGCCAGCCGTGAGCCGATCGCCGCCACCTCGGTCGGACTCAGCCTCGGCGCAGTGGCCATCGCTTCATGGTACGCCCGGGTTCAACGCCCGGATTGGCCTGGGAGGCGGGACGCCGAAGATGGCGGCGGGGTCATTCGGTGCCTGCTTCCATGAGCTCCTTCAGTCGCGCCAGCGAGCGGCGCACGTCTCGGCGGATCACCGGCCGGCTGAGCCTGCTCGCCACCAGGGCCAGCACTCCTCCGGGGACCTGGTAGCTGATCCGCAGGGTCACCTCGGTGCGGCCCTCTCGGTCCCGGAGGATCCACCGCCCCCTCTGGTCGATCCCGGTGATGCTCGTCCAGGCGAGCTCGTGGGGAGGGTCGTGCTCGACGAGCTCGACGATTCCGCCGAGATCGATGGACCCCACCTCGATCCCGATCTCGAACCTCGCCCGCGGGCCGGTCGTGGGCTCGCCCGCAACGGGCTCCCAGGAGCTCCCCACCATGAAGTCGCCGTAGCCCTCCGGGGCCGCGATCCGCTGCCAGACGCGCTCACGATCCGCACCGACCTCGATGCTCTCCTCGACTCGCATGTCACCCGATCAGCGGGAGCCGTCGCTCCGCGGAGAGCTCGTCGAGCTTCACCTGCATCGTCGCGGTGACCTCGTCGTAGACCTCAACGGGATCCGGATTTCGTCCGAAGCGATCGCGGACGCGGATGGGCTCCATCGCCTCGACCGTGAGCTTCGCCGGCAGCGGCCAGTGCCCGAGCATGTCGCCGACGTTGAGCCCCCACGGGATCGACACGGAGATGGGGAGGACCTTCAGCCGGAAGAGCCGGTCGAGCTGAAGCGCCTTGGCCAGCCGCTCGCCGCGGGAGAGGAAGATCGCGGTCTCCTGTCCACCGACGGCGACCAGAGGCACGATCGGCACGCCGGTCTCGATCGCGAGCTTTGCCCAGCCCGCGCGACCGGCGAAGTCGACCCGGCTCTCCTGCCAGGACGGACGGTGGACCTCCCAGTCGCCACCCGGATAGACGAGGACGACGCGATCCCGCTCGAGCGCGAGGCGCGCGTTCTCCGGAGAGGCCGCGACGCAGCCGAACTTCGCCAGGCTCCACGGCAGGGGCATCGCCAGCACCAGGTTGTGGACGAGCGGGTGCAGCCCTCGCTCCACTCCGAAATGCGCGTAGAACGCGAGCGTGAACACCATCGTGTCCGGCGTGACATTGCCGCCGGAGTGATTCCCGACGAGCAGCACCGGCCCCTCGGAGGGGATCCGCTCCAGACCGCGCACGTCCGCCCTGAAGTAGAAGGAGGCGAGCACCCACAGACCGGGCAGCTGCTCGCGGATGTAGTCCGGGTCGCGGTCGTCCAGGTCGGCGGTCGGGATACGCCGGGCGACGAGGTCCATGACCCCCTGGCCGGAGACCAGATCTCGAATCGCCGCACCGGCGCGCTCGCGCAGGCCCATCAGGCCGGGGCGGGACGCATGCAGCCGACCACGAAGAGCAGTGACAACATCGTTTCCTCCTAGTCCGCCGCGGTGGCCGCCGTCGTCGGGGCGGGGTCAGGCCCGCGGCGCAGCCGCTCCCGAACCGCCTTCAGAGACCACTCGAATGGCTCGGTCTCCTCGATGAAGCTCGTCAGCTCCCCCAGAACCCGCTCTGGATCGTCGAGCATCGGCCAGTGGCCGCAGCCCTCGATCTCCACATAGCGGCTGTGGGCCACCACTCGGTGAGCGTTGCGCCCGTGCTCGACCGGGATCACCGGATCGTCGCTGCCCCACATGATCATGGTCGGGAGTTGATCGGCGAGGTACAGCCGGTCGAGCGCGGAGACCCGCTGCCCGTCGTGGTCGATCACGCTGCGCATCGTGTGTATGAACGCATCGCTGGCGCCCTCCTCGGTGAGGGACGCGTAGCCACGCGCGAACTCGGCGATGTCGGGACCCGCCTCGATCCCGATCTTCGCGCCCACCGAGCGGATGGCGTCGCCCGCCTTCACCGGCCACTCGCGGGCGAGCAGGGGCAGCACCCACTCCGACCCGGGCAGCACGGCTGCGCGCAGGAGGGGATGAACCTCGCGGCCCAGACCGCCGGACCCGATCAGGACCATGCGCTCGACGTACTCGGGGAAGAGATAGGAGAACTGCATCGCGATTCCGCCGCCGAACGAGTGCCCGATCACGGTGCCGCACTCGAAGCCGAGCAAGGCGAGCAGATCCCTCACGCCCGCCGCGTAGGCGCCGAGCGAGTAGTCGCCGCGGGGCTTCGCGGAGCGGCCGTGGCCGATCAGGTCCGGGGCGATCACGGTGTAGTTCTCGGCGAGGCGCGGCATCACCTCGCGCCACGCGTCGGAGGTTGAGGTGATCCCGTGCAGGAGGACCAGCAGCGGCCCCTCGCCGGCGGCCTGGTAGTGGACCTCGTGACCGTGCAGCTCAACCGCCTCGTAGGGGCCGAGCGGCTCCCCGCCCTTGGGCCAGCCCGCGCGCAGGCCGTTCTTGTCGGACGCCTCCCGGGTCACTACTTGATCTGCATGCCCGAGATCGCGCGACTGATAACCAGCCGCTGGATCTCTGACGTGCCCTCGAAGATGGTCCAGATCTTGGCGTCGCGGTGCATCCGCTCGACCGGGAACTCGCGCGAGTAGCCGTTGCCGCCCAGGATCTGGATGGCACGCTCGGTCGCCCAGACGGCGACCTCACCGGCCTTCAGCTTCGACATCGAGCCCTCGGCTGCGTTGAAGTCCTTGCCCGTCTTTCCCATCCACGCGGCCCGGTGGACGAGCAGCCTGGCGGCGTCGATCTCCATCTTCATGTCGGCGAGCGCGAAGGCGATCGACTGATTCTCGATGATCTTGCGGCCAAAGGCCTCGCGCTCCTTCGCGTAGTCGAGCGCGTACTCATAGGCCGCACGGGCGATGCCCACCGCCTGCGCGGCGACCGTCGGGCGCGAGAGCTCAAAGGTCCGCATCGCCGCCTGGCCCTTCGAGCTCTTGCCCTCTCGCGCTTTGGCGAGCTTCTCGTCGAGCTTCTCCTTGCCGCCCAGCAGGCAGGAGCCCGGGACCCGGACGTCGTCCAGGTGGACGTCGGCCGTGTGGCTGGCGCGGATCCCGTGCTTGAGCACCTTGGCGCCCTGCTCGAGCCCCTTGGTGCCGGGGGGAATGACGAACGCGGCATGGCCGCGGGAGCCCAGCTCACGGTCGACGGAGGCGATCACGACATGGACGTTCGCGATCCCTCCGTTGGTCGCCCACGCCTTCTGGCCGTTGATCACCCATTCGTCTGAGGCCTCGTCGTACTTCGCGGTCGTCCGATAGCCCGAGACATCCGAACCGGCGTCCGGCTCGGACGCGCAGAAGGAGGCGACCTTGACGTCGTTCTCGTCCCCGAAGCACTGCGGCACCCACTCGACCATCTGCTCGGGGGTGCCGGAGCCGAAGATCCCGGCGACCGCGAGGGTCGTCCCGAAGATCGCCATGCCGATGCCGGCGTCGCCCCAGAAGAGCTCCTCGTTGACGATCGGGAAGGTCAGGCCCGATGGATCAGCCCAGAACTGCGCGATCGACTCGAAGCCGTAGAGCCCGATCTTCGCGGCCTCCTGCACGACCGGCCAGGGGAACTCCTCCTTCTCGTCCCACTCATGGGCGGCGGGGCGGACCGTCTGCTCGGCGAACCCGTGGGCCCAGTCGCGGATGTCCTGCTGGTCCTGGGAGAGCTCGAGCGAGAACGTCGCCTCGCCGGCCTCGATCCCGAGCTGCTCGGAGATCTGGCCCTCGGCCTCCTCGCTGCTGCCGTTTTGGTCTGCCTTCGTCTTCTCTTCCGTGGCCATCTCTAAGTCTCCTTTGCTCTTGGCCGGTCAGGCGGCCATCGGTATGCGGAAGAAGCTGGTCAGCCGGCTGGCGAGCATCACGTCGCCCTCGAGCCGCAGCTTCCCGGTCAGGAAAAGGGTCGGACCGGAGGCCTGGTTGGCCGCCAGCTTCAGGAAGTGGACGGGAGCGACGCGGATCGTCACGTTCGGCTCGCGCTCGACCACATCGGAGGCGATGCATGTGCCGTCGTCGAAGACGACCTCGTAGTGGTCATATCCGCCGCCGAGATGGTCGGGGCGGTCGAGAATCTTGAAGTGAACGACGGCGTTCGTCCCGCGGGCCTTGCCGGGCTCGACGTGCTCCGCCATGCGCCTGAAGATCTCGTCGAGCACCTGCTTGCGGGCGGCGCCGCTGACGATCTCCTCGAGCTGATCCCTGGAGGCCTCGGCCATCAGGCGAGCGAAGTCCTCCGGGGCGACCTGGTCGAGGTTGGCCACCGCCGCGGCGGGGTCGGTCCTGTCCGTCATTTCGGCTCCTCTCTCGCGATGGACGCTGCTGACACTTCGGGGCTGCCGATTGCTACCGAGAGTAGCAAATTGCTACTCTGAGTAGGAATGGGCCGGACGAGAGCCTCGTCACAGACACGTGCGATCGAGCGCCGCCAGCGCGCGGCGCACCTGGGCCCGGAGCGCAGGCGCCCGCAGGTGCTCGACGCCGCGCTGGAGCTCTTCCTGGAGCACGGTTACGACGGCACCTCGATGGAGGCCGTGGCCCGTGCAGCCGGCGTGACGAAACCCGTCGTCTACGCCTGCTTCCCGGGGAAGGAGGAACTCTTCCGTGCGCTGCTGGGGCGCGAGGAGGAGCGGATCCTCGAGGAGATCCAGACCGCCTTCGCGGCCGCCGATCTCAGCGATCCCGAGGCCACCTTGAAGGAGGGCTTCACGGGGTTCCTGCGCGCGGTGGTGGCCTCCCCGGAGGTCTACAAGCTGATCTTCCTGGGGGAGGGCGGGGGCAACATGGCCGTCGCCCGCCGGATCCAGCGCGGCAGGCAGGCGCAGGTCGACGCGCTCTCTCTGCTGGTCCGCGGCTGGCTGCTGCGCACCGGCGAGCGGGACGCCGACCGCCGGGCCGACGTGACGGCGCGCCTGCTCGGCAACGCGATCGCCGGCCTCGCCGAGTCCGGCGCCAGACTGCTCCTCTCGGGGCAGGACGACTGGACGCCGGAGACGCTTGGGCGGCAGCTGGGCCGCCTGGCCGGTGCCGCTAAGGCTGCTGCATAGCCCGCTACGCTGGCCCGCCCATCCCAACGACACGGGAGGTCCGAACGTGGCGGTCGAGGCAACGTTTGCGGAATTCAAGGAGACGGCCGGCAGCGAGCCGTTTCAGATGCAGGGCTCGAAGATGCTGAAGGTCCAGCTCAAGGGGGAGACGATCCAGGCGAAGCTCGGCTCGATGGTCGCCTACCAGGGCGACGTGAAGTTCGAGCACGCCGGCTCCGGCGGCCTCAAGCGGATGGCGAAGAAGGCGGTCAGCGGCGAGGGTGCCGAGCTGATGAAGATCTCCGGCACCGGCGAGGTCTTCCTCGCCGATCTGGCCCAGGAGATCCAGCTCGTGAAGCTCTCCGACGAGGCGATCACCGTGAACGGCGCCAACCTGCTCGCCTTCGACGCCGACATCGACTGGGACATCAAGAAGGTCGACGGCGTCTCCGGGTTCATGGGCGGCGGCATGTTCAACACCCACCTCTCGGGCTCGGGTTACGTCGCGATGCTCTCCGACGGCCCGCCCGTCCTGCTCGAGCTCGACGGAACCGAGACCTTCGCCGATCCCCAGGCGGCGATCACCTGGTCCGAGGGGGTGAAGACCTCGGTGAAGACCGATGTCAACCTGAAGACCTTCATCGGCCGTGGCTCCGGCGAGACCGTCCAGATGGCCTTCAGCGGCGAGGGATGGCTGCTGATCCAGCCCTCCGAGGGCCGCGTGACGAGCACGGCCGCGGGCGGCTCCGGCGGTGGCGCGACGTCGAGCGCGGGTGGGGCGCTCGGGAAATTGCTGAGCGGCTGACGGCTTCGCCATGAACGGCGGCCACAAGAACCGCCGCCGGATCTACGACCACGAACCGGGCTACGCCGGCTTCGTGGTCATCGCCCAGACGGCCACGAGATAGGCGATCAGCACGAGGGAGACCAGCCCGGTGACGATCCGGGCCGAGCTCGCCGACGGCTCGCCTCCGCGGTTCATGCGCCGAACCGATACCCCGCCGATGGCCAGGGAGACCAGCAGCAGCACGAAGCCCGTGTCGCTGACGCCGTAGCCGATCCCGACCCAGGTCAGGTTGGAATCCGTGAGGCCCTCCTTGTCCGCGATCCACTCGGCGCCGGCGCGGAAGACGATGTAGCCGGGCAGCGCGCCGTAGAAGAGGCTCATGTACCCGAGCCGGGTGAGGGCAGGCGAGCCGTTGCGCCAGGCCCCGATCAGCGAGACCGCGGACAGCCCGAGTGCGCCGACCAGGACCATCGCGCCGAAGATGTGGAGGAAGAGGGGAAGGGCCCAGGCGTCCGGCCGGATGAGCGCGAGCGAGATCATGCGCCCGGCTTCCAGACCATGACGACGAGCAGGGCGGTGAACCAGAAGACGCGCATCCAGTGGGCGATCGCGGTCCGGCGGTCGATCGCCACGGCCGAGTCGTCCCCGGGTGGCTGGACACCCCGACTCGCTTGTGCACCGGAGCCGGTGGCGAGGAACCAGAGCACGACCGCGGCGATGATCCAGCCGTCGTAGATCTCGTACTCGGGGCGGTTGAGCGCCAGCCAGATCCCGAGCACGAGCGTCCCGAGTCCACCGACGCCCCAGAGGATCTCCGCGACGAGCCGGGTCCCCCCGTTGACCGGGCTGCCGAGCAGGAAGGCGCTGTACATGACGATCGCACTCGCCAGGAAGAAGGCGGAGAGCACGTGGAAGAAGAGCAGGGCGTGGTACATCGAGCGGGCGCGATCCTATTGGTAGGCCTGGATCCGCTCGGCCCACTCGTCGAGCTTGCGCTCGGCGCTGCCGGCGTCGGCGGCATCCTCCGCGCGCAGCATGTGGACTGCTCGAGTGACGCCCGCCTTCTCGTACCGCTCGAGCACGCTCAGGTCGCGCGGCGGGATCTGCAGCGTCACCGGAATCGACCCGCGGCCGGCCTCCTCGCCGAGCCGCTGCAGCTCCTCGACCCGGGCGATCATCTGGTCGTCGGGCGGAATCCGGTTCGGGAACCAGCCGTCTCCGTAGGCCAGCACGCGCTTGTGAACGGTCGGGCCGTTTCCGCCGACGAGGACCGGCGGGTGCGGCATCTGCAGTGGCGCCGGCCGGCAGACGATCCGATCGAAGTCGACGAACTTGCCCTGATAGCTCGCCTCCTCCTCGGTCCAGATCGCCTTGCAGGCCTCGACCCGCTCCCGCAGGATCCCGAAGCGCCGCTTCGGATCCGTGCCGTGGTCGGCCATCTCCTCGAGGTTCCATCCCGCCCCGACCCCGAAGAGCATTCGGCCGCCAGAGAGGCGGTCGACTGACGCAACCTGCTTGGCCGTGGTGATCGGGTCGCGTTCGACCAGCAGGCAGATCGCGGTTCCGAGCTTGATTCGATCGGTTGCCGCGGCCATCGTCGCCAGGGAGACGAAGGGGTCGTAGATCCGCCAGTACTCGCGCGGCAGCTCGCCACCGGCCGGATAGGGGGTCTCCCGGCTCGCCGGGATGTGAGTGTGCTCCGTGACGAAGGCCGACTCGAATCCCCGCTCCTCCGCGAGGCGAGCGAGCACGGCGGGCTCGATTGCCTCGTCGGTCGGGAAGTACGAAACGCCGAAGTCCACGCGCGTGATCCTTTCAGGCGAGGCGTCCATTCGGCCACGTCAGCGCCCCGAGCGCCGTGAGGCCGAACGGCGGCGCGGTCAACGGGAATGGAGGGCCGCAGCACCCGTCCGCTCGCCGGGAGGGCTCGCCGACCTGATCCTCCCCTGCGCGTGGTCGCCGGCGAGATAGAGGATGGCCAGTGGCACGAGCACGTCGAGTGCCAGGCCTGTCAGGGATCCGGCGTTGTCGGCCGCGGAGTACCGGTCGGTGGTGGTCGCGTGATACGCGAGGTGTGGCACGCCCGCCACCAATAGGGCGATCGCCGCCGCCTGGACCACCCGTCGCTCCAGCCAGATGGCGGCCAGGGCGGCGAGGACGGCAAGCCCGAGACCCGTGGCGCCGAAATCGCGTTCCAGGTGCTCGTTGTACGGCGGGAGGGCGGATACCCAGTGAGAGCCGCCGCCCGGGAAGGCGTCATAGAAGCCCTTCGGCGAGACCAGGATCCAGGCCGCCACCACGCCGATCGTGACGGCCAGGTAGATCAGTCCGAAGCGGATCCATCCTCTGTGTCGCTCGAGCTCCATCATGCGCTCTCCTTTTCTCGAGTGCTCATCGCCATCCACGAGTCGACCAGTGCCTCGATCAGGCGCTCCCCGTCGACCCCGGCGGGTGGCCTGCCGAAGACGTCGATCTCGAATTCGTAGGCGAGCAGGGCCCCGACCATCACCACCGCCGTCGCCTCCGCGTCACCGTCGGGAAATTCGCCCGTGTCCATCTTCTGACGGACGAAGCCCGTGGCCTCCCGGTAGCCCCTGTCGACGACCCCCTCCTTGAAGCGGTGCTTCAGCTCCGGGAACCGGTCACCCTCCGTGACGACGATGCGGCGCAGGCTTCGCTCCCGCTCCAGCAGCTGAAGGGTGGAGCGCGCCAGCAGCGTGAGCTCGGCGCGCAGGTCGCCGAGTGGCATCAGGTCGATGATGGAGCTGATCGCCTCGAGCTCCGCGACGTGGCGCTCGAAGGCGGCTTCGAGAACGGCCTCCTTGCTCGGGAAATGCTTGTAGAGCGCGCCCGCCCTCGGGGTCAGGCCGGCCCGCCGCTCGATCTCCCCGACCGTCGTTCCCTGAAAGCCGTTCCGCGCGAAGAGCCGCAGGGCCTCGTCGACGATCCGGTCGGGTGTGGCCCTATTGGGAGCTTGCGCGCTGTCAGCAGCTGCTGGCATCCGGTAATCACATGATTACCAGATCGCCCGGTCAGCCGGCGGACCGCTTCTCCTCAACCGCCTCTTCGTCGGTCGCCCCTTCATCGAGCGCCTCCTCGGGATCGGCCAGGAAGGGAGCGAGCAGCGCGGTCAGCCGGGCGGCGGCCCTCGGGCCGATGGTGTGCGCCGCCTTCGGCAGCACGGCCAGCTCGGAGTCGGGGATCAGGTCGGCCACCCTCGCGGTCCACTCCACCGGCACGAGGTGATCGTGCTCCGGGCGCACGATCAGGGTCGGTGCCTCGATCCCCCCAAGCTTCTCCTCGATCGGATCCTCGAGGGCCTTGCGAAGGGTTTGCACGCTGCGCCAGGGGCCCGCGTCGAAGAGGTCGTGGACGATCGTCGGTGCCAGGCGCGGCGAGGAGCGCGGCGCGTTCCGCGCCCAGCGCATCGCCAGTCGCGCGGGCGTCCTGGACTCTGGATCGAACGTCGGCCCGACCAGGACCAGTCGGTCCACCGAGGCGGGATACGCGGCGGCAAGGTCCACGGCGACCTGGCAGCCGAAAGCGACACCGACGACGATCGCGGGTGCGAGCTCGTTGTCGAGCAGCCAGCGCCGCAGGGCGTCGGCCAGCCCGGGGATGTCGAGCGGCCGGATCGGCTGGTCGCTCATCCCAAAGCCCGGGAGGTCCGGAGCGAAGACCGGCCTGCCCGAGCCGAGCGCGCGGATCAGCGGCTTCAGCGACCGGCTGGACGAGAGGCCGTGGACGAGGACGATCGGCGTTCGATCGAGCTCCGGGGCCGATCCGTTTCCGTTCGAGTCGATCGGTGGCGCCTCGGCCTGCCGCTTCAGCTCGGTGGGCACACGGACGAAGACGCGATTGCTACCCGCGTGGGTCCACCCCCCGTATACGCCGTTTCGACGCCCTACCGCGCCCATAGCCCGCTCAACATACCCGCAATTTGCGGATTGATCACTCGCGCTCCCCCTCTATGTCCGAACGGCCAATTCGACCCGATCGCGCAGGTGGCGGAGGAGGGGCTCGACCGAGAGCTCGCCACAGCCCGCGCGCTCCAGGATCTGGGCCGGGGAGAGCCGGCGGCCATGGCGGTGCACGCGGTCGCGCAGCCATTCGCCGATCACGGTCAGATCGCCCTGCTCGATCAGCGCGTCCAGGTCGCCAAGGTCGCGGCCGCCGGCGTCCCAGAGCTGTCCGGCGATGATGTTGCCGAGGCTGTACGTGGGGAAATAGCCGAAGGCCCCGCTCGGCCAGTGCACGTCCTGCAGGACGCCGTGGGCGTCGTCGGGAACCTCCAGGCCGAGATAGTCGCGGTAGCGGGCGTTCCACGCCTCGGGCAGCTCGGTGAGCTCCATCCCGCCCTCGAAGATCTCGAGCTCGAGCTCGAACCGGATCAGGATGTGGAGGTTGTAGGTGACCTCGTCGGCCTCGATGCGAATCAGCGAGCGCTCCACGCGGTTGGCGCCGCGGTAGAGCTCCTCGCCGCCGACCTCGTCGAAGCTGCCCGGGAAGCGCTCGCGCAGGCGCGGCAGCAGCCGCTCCAGATAGGGCCGGCTCCGCGCGACCCAGTTCTCCCAGAAGCGACTCTGGGACTCGTGCAAGCCCAGGGAGCGTGGCTTGGCGAGTGGGGTTCGCCGCAGCTCACGGGCGACGCCCGATTCGTACAGTCCATGGCCGGCCTCGTGCATGGCGCTGAACAGCGACATCGCCAGGTTGCCCTCGTCGTAGCGGGTGGTCAGCCGGACGTCGCCCCGGCCGATCGAGATCGCGAAGGGGTGTTCCGTCGGGTCGATGCGCCATGAGCCCTCCGGGAAGGGAAGCTCGGAGATCATCTCGGCGACCTGCTCGCGCTGCCGGTCGGCTGGGAACTCGCCCAGGAACGGATCCTCGGGCGGGAGGGAGCCGTTCTCGGCCGCCTCGCGAACCAGCGGCACCAGGCCCTCGCGCAGTCCGGTGAGCACCGCGCGCATCTCGTCGGTGGTCATCTCGGGCTCGTACTCGTCGAGCAACGCGTCGTAGGCATGCGCGAACCCGGGGAAGCCCTCGAAGCACTCGGCGTAGCGCTTGGTCAGCTCCACGTTCTCCCGCAGGTGGGGCAGGAGCATCTCGAAATCGGATCTGTGCTTCGCCTCGGCCCAGGCGTTCTCGGCGACCGAGCTCGCATGCGCCATCTCGGCGCGCAGCTCCGACGGAACCCGCCGGGCCTTCTCCCAATCGCGCGCGGCGACGCGGGCGAGGTCGGCATCGATCGACTCGCCGGGCGGGATGTCTCCCAGGTCGGACCTGACCCGATCGATCAGCCGCCCGACCTCGTCCTCGCAGAACATCTCGTGACGGACGCGGGCGAGCGTCGCCAGGGTCTGCGCGCGAGCCTCCGCGCCGGCCGAGGGCATCATCGTGCGCTCGTCCCATGCCAGGAGCGACGCGGCCCGGCTCAGGTCGTGAATCGCGCCGAGGCGTTCGCGCAGGTCTTCGACGGCGCCCATGCACGGAATGTAAAGGGCCGCCGGTGCGGGCTACGGGGCGGGCGGAGCGCCCTCGGCCGCCACCTTGGACAGACCCTCGAGCCAGCGCTGGTGGAGCCGCACCATCATCGGCCGGAGCACGGGCTTGACGAGCGTGATCCCCGGTCCCTTCTGCGTCTCCTCGGTGCGCACATAGGTCCCGCCGGCCTGCCGCTTCAGGACCCAGCCGTGGTAGCCCCTGCCGCCGAGCACCTTGGCGTCCCACGAGATCCTCTGACCCGGCTCGTACTCGACGACCTCCGAGGTGACGAAGGCGCCGAAGCTGAGCCAGCGGAACCGGCTGCCGAGCTCGAGCTTCGGCCAGGGGCCGCCGAGGTGCTTGATCAGCTTCGCATTCGAGTAGTAGGCCGGCCACAGATCCGGCCGGCAGATCCAGGCCCAGACCGTTTCCGGCTCCGCCGGGATCTGCAGCTCGTTGACGGCGTGAAAGGCAGACTGGTCCGGGCGATGCCCGTCGGGCCAGTTGATCATGGTCTCGCCGTCGCTCACCGGCGGAACCTACCCGACGGTCAATGGATGTGCAGGTTGACGTCGAATAGCAGGATCAGCGGCCACAGCAGGATCGCCAGCAGGGCCGACACGATCTGACCGATCGTGTGATGGTGGATGTAGTTGTGGTCGCCGGCGACGAACACCCCCACGACCAGATAGATGATCGTGAGCAGGCCCGGCCCGCCACGCCTATACATCGCCCGCTAGTTCCTGTCGCCGGGCTGGACCTCGGCGGCCCGGTCCTCGTGCCGGCCGGCGCGCTCCTCCTCGGCCTCCGCGGCCTGCTTGAGCTCGTCAGCCTTCTCACGATGACCCTCCGCCATTGAGCGGTGGCCTTCCGCCTCCGCCTCCAGCCTGCGAATCTCGCGTTCCCGGGCGATCCGTCGCCGTTGAGTGATCTGGTATGCGGCGAACAGCACCACCGCCACGACGACCACTGCGATCACGATGATCACGATTGTTGACATGACCCCTCCCTACCCGGCCCCCGCGGGCGAAAACCCGTTCTCGTTAGGCTGAGGTTGCGATGAGCGACGTCGTCTACCACAAGCCCGACTGGTTCACGAGGACCATCTTCAACCCGTTGGTCGCCGGGCTGCACAGGCTGGGCCTCAGCGTGCAGGGTTCGCAGACCCTGGCGGTGCGGGGCCGCAAGAGCGGCGAGATGCGCACCAACCCGGTCAACCCATTCGAGCTCGACGGCAGGACCTATCTGCTCGCGCCACGCGGTACGACCCAGTGGGTCCGGAACTTGCGGGTCGCGGGGGAGGGCGAGCTTCGCAGCGGGCGCAAGGTGCGCCACTTCCATGCCAGCGAGGTTCCGGACTCCGAGAAGCTTCCGCTCATGCGCCTCTACATGGACAAGTGGTCATGGGAGGTGAAGGGGTTCCTCGGCATCGACGCGGACGCCTCCGATGAGGAGATCGAGCGGATCCTCCCGGACCACCCGGCGTTCGCGCTGACCTTCGACGACTAAGTCCGGCGCCCGATCGAGACGCTGTAGGCCTTCGGCCGGGCGGCGAGGATCTTGTCCTCGGAGGGCTCGATTCCGTCGGTGAGCCGCATCGGGTCGAAGACCAGCGGGTCGGCGGGCGACTCCGCGTCCTCGACGACCTCGATCACCTCGAGCTCGCCGAGCTCGACCACCTCGCGCTCGCCCTCCCATTCCACGGTCGGGTCCTCCAGCGGATCGCCATCGCCGGCGAGCGTGAACTCCAGGGTGAAGCGGGCGATCCCGGAGCCGAGCCGCTCGCGGATCTCCTCCTGCAGGTAGTCGGGCGACACCACCTCCCGCTGCTCCTCGGTCAGGTACTCGGTCCCGTCCTCCGGCTCCCAGCTGTAGCGCCCCCAGTGCTTCTCGCCCTCGCTGTCGACCAGGGCGAACGCGTGCAGCGCGCGGTAGTCCGAGGTCGCAAAGCTCGTCGTGGGGGCGAGCTTGGGCAGACCCTTCTGGAGGGCGACCCCGAACTCCGGATGCGCCGACAGATACGCGCCGAGCTTCTCGGGATCCGGCTGGCCGGTTTCCGGATCCGGCCTCCTGGCGCGCGTCATCTCCAGAAAGTCCTCGGGATTGCGGGCGAGGAAGACGACCAGCGGCACGGAGACGATGTCAGTCGCCTCACCGCCGGGGAGGTGGAACTTGACGGCCATGCCGCGGCCGGCGATCGGATTGGCGTCCGAGGTCAGCGGGTCGCCGCTGGCGTTGGAGAAGCGGATCGTCGCCTCGGCGGGCTCGCCCTGGAGGTGAGCGGCGCGCGAGAGCTTCGATGCCTCGGGGGTGGGTGTGAACGTGCCCCTGCAGACGGTCCCCTTCGCGTGGACCGCGCGATAACCGGGGTGTGCGCCACCGTTGACGGCGTTCAGCGCATCCACGATCTCCTCCCACAGCGTTGCGGTCGCCACAGTCACGGAGAGTAGTTCAGGATCAGAACCCTATGCCTCGCGTGATCCTGATCTACGACTCCGACTGCGGGTTCTGCCGCTGGTGCCTCGGCAAGATCCTGGCCTGGGACCGTCACAGAGCGATCCGGCCCGTCGCCCTCGGTGCGCCGGAGGCGGACCGTCTACTCGCGGGGATGCCCAGGGATGTCCAGAGGTCGTCATGGCACCTGGTCGACGGCGTCGGCACCGTTCGCTCCGCGGGTGCGGGATTCGAGCCGCTGTTCAGGCTGCTGCCCGCCGGCGGGCCTGCGGCGGCGCTTGCCGCGAGGTTCCCGGGCGCCACGGAGCGCGCCTACCGGGCGGTCTCCGGGAACCGGAGCATCTTCGGCCGGCTGGTCACGGACGGCGCGAAGCGGCGGGCGGATCGGCGAATCGCCGACCGAGCAGGAAGCTAGCCCGCCGCCTCGGCCTGCCGCAGACCGCGCATCGCGAAGACGAACACGACGGCGAGCAGCGCGACGATGATGCCCAGCGTGGCGAGGTAATCGGCGCCCGTCCCGGCGATCAGCTCGCGGGCGGTCTCCATCACGTGGGTCGCCGGATTGAATGGCGCAACGGCGTGGACCCAGCCGCCCAGCAGCTCACGCGGCACATAGACCGGCGCCAGGAAGAGGAAGAGGAAGACCGGCACCTGCATCAGCGGCGTCGCCTGCAGGCTGCGGAAGCGGAGCGCGACCCCGGCCGCGAACAGAAGCCCCGTGACGTTGATGATCGCAGCGAGCGCGTACATGCCGAACAGGTCGAGCCCACCGCCGTCGAGGTTCATGCCGACGATCAGGCCGACGATGGTGACGACGAGCAGGGTGATCGCCGCACGGATGACGGCGACGATCCCATAGCCGAGGACCAGCGCGCTGCGATGGGGAGTGGCCAGCATCAGGCGGCGGCCGAAGCCGAACTGGAAGTCCGCGGCGATCGAGAACCCGCTGAAGACACCACCGAAGGCGGCGCTCTGGCAGAGCACGAAGGCGAAGATGAACGACGTGTAGCCGGGGCCGTAGTTGAATCCCGGGACCTTGCTGACGGCCGAGAGCCCGCCCGCGAACGCCGTGAAGAAGAAGATCGGCATCAGCATCGGCGGCAGGAACAGCAGCGGGTTAGAAACCAGGCTGTGAAGCAGCCGCCAGGCGAGGCCGCGGGCGACGGAGAAGTAGCGGCTCATGTCCGGGCCATCCTCTCCTTGAGCCCGAGCGAGGCGAAGGTGAGGCCGACGATCAGGATCCCGAGCGCACAGCCGAATCCGAGAGCCAGGGCCTCGCCGTCCCACCCGGTGATCAGGAGGCTGCGGAGTCCCTCGACCATGTAGCTCACCGGGTTGTACGTGGCCACCTCGCGGAACCAGTCGGTCTGGATCAGGTTGCGGGGCAGGCTCATCGAGCTGAGGAAGAGGAATACGAAGATCAGCGGGAAGATGCTCTGCACCTTCTCGGGCGCGTCCACGCGCATGCCGACGGCGAGCCCGATCGATCCGAAGGCGAGCGAGATCACGACCACCAGGGCGACCATGACCAGCGCTCCCCCGAAGCCGGTCTGGATGTGCGCGCCCGCGATCAGGCCGACGGAGATGTAGGTCGTGGCCTGGAGCAGGCCAAGGGCCAGGGTGCCCGCGAGCTGCCCCGCGACCAGGGCGGCCGGGTGGATGGGGGTGAGCTGGAGCCGGTTGAAGAATCCGCCCTGGTTGTCCTCGGCGAGGTTCTGGCCGGTCCCGATCACCGCGAAGACCCCGGCCTGGATGAAGGCGAAGGCCAGCGCGAAGGTCACGTAGGAGTTCGTCGGGAAGCCCGGCAGGGAGGTCGCGGACTTCAGTCCCACCGAGTTGATCGCGAGCAGGATCAGGGGGAACGTCGTCGCCGGGATGATGGCCGCCGGCTGGCGAAGCGTCCGCGTGATCGAGCGCCGCGCAAGCTCAGGGGCCTGAGTCCAGATCGAGGGCCGGCCTCGCCGGATGGCGGTCGGTGCGTCTACGGCTGCGGCCTCCATCACGCCGGCGACCCCTCGAGCGCGACCTCCTCGTGCTCGCCCGTGCCGGGCTCGGGGGTCCCCTCGCCGGCGCCCTCGAGCGAGCGCCCGGTCTTGGCGAGGAAGACGTCGTTCAGGCTCGCGGCGTGCAGCTCGATGTTGGCGATTCCGATTCCTTCGGCGTCGAGTGAGCGGATGATGGCGGCGAGCTCCTGCGGCCCGTCCTTCAGCCGCGCCGCAGCGCCGCTCGGGGTGCCGGGAACCAGTTCGCCGAAGCGCTCGAGGACGTCCGCCAGGCGATCGCGATCCGAGCCTTCCTGCGGCACGGCGGCGACGGTGGGACGGCCGACCTCTGCCTTCAGGGCCTGGGGGGTGCCCTCAGCCACGATCTTGCCCTGATCGATGATTCCCAGGTGGTCGGCGAGCTGATCCGCCTCCTCGAGGTACTGGGTGGTGAGAAAGACGGTCATCCCCTCGTCTCGTGAGAGATGGGCCACCTCGTCCCAGAGCGCGGTTCGGCTCTGGATGTCGAGCCCGGTTGTCGGCTCGTCGAGGAAGAGCACGCGCGGTCCGTGCAGCAGGGCGAGTGCCAGATCGAGCCGGCGCTTCATGCCGCCGGAGTAGCCGCCAACCTTGCGGTTGGCGGCGTTGGAGAGACCGACCCGCTCGATCAGCTCGTCGCCGCGCTTGGTCCGGTCCACCTTCGACATGCCGTGGAGCGCGCCCTGCAGGCGCATGTGCTCGCGGGCGGTCAGGTTCGGATCGAGCGCGGCCTCCTGAAGCGCCGCGCCGATCGCGTCGCGTACCGAGGCGCCCTCACGGACCACGTCGAATCCCGCCACCCGGGCGGAGCCGGCGGTGGGCGGGAGGAGGGTGGTCAGCATGTGGACCGTGGTCGACTTGCCTGCGCCATTGGGCCCGAGGAAGCCGTAGATCTCACCGGGCCGCACCTCGAGGTCGATGCCGTCGACGGCGCGCACACTGTCCTTGAACTCCCGGACGAGGCCGCTGACCTCGATTCCTTGGGCGTGCGACTGGACTCCGTTCCTGCTCGACATCCGGGTTCCCCCTCGGGGTATGGGTCTCGTGCGAAGGACGGCAGTATACATAGATAGTTGAACCTTACAACCTTGTATGTGTCAAACTTTTCGGGTACCATTCCTCCCACATGGCCAAGTCAAAGGAATCGGAAAAGGGACGCGCGGGGCCGGGTTCTTGGCTGGCGGGCGAGGTGGGTCGGACCGATCCGGGGAGCGAGGCGTGGAGCCTGATCCACTGGCTGATGGTCACCAACAAGCAGCGATTCTTCGCGATGGCCCAGGAGTTCGAGCTCGCTCCGCAGCAGATGATCGCTCTCCGCATGTTGGGCGCCGGTCCGCGCAAGATGAGCGAGCTGGCGCAGGCTCTCTTCTGCGACAACTCGAATGTCACCGGCATCGTCGACCGCCTCGAGGAGCGTGGCCTGGTTCGCCGAGAGGCCGCCGAGGGCGACCGCCGGGTCAAGCTGCTCGTCCTCACCAAGGACGGGGACCGGATGCGGGCCGAGATCACGAAACGGATGACCGAGCCCCCGCCCCCGATCGCCTCACTCTCAGATCAGGACCAGAGAGCGCTGCGCGACATCCTCAAGCGCGCCGTCGAGAACATCTCCGACGCAGAAGCGGCGGACGCCTTGGCGGGCAAGGCGCACCCGGCCTGAATCCGGGCTAGGTGACCTCGGGCGCCGGGGTTGGGCCGCCCGCCTCCTCCTCCGCCACCTCGAGCTCGCGGCGGTATTCGCTGTACTCGTGCACCGCGATCTGGATCGACGCCGCCGCCGGGATGGCGAGGATCGCGCCGAGGATGCCGAACAGAGTGCTGCCGAAGAGGACGGCGACCAGGACGATGAACGCCTCGATCTTGGTCGCGCGCTTCTGGATCTGAGGCTGGATCAGGTAGTTCTCGACCTGCTGATAGATGATCGCGAAGACCACCCAGACGATCAGCGCGATCGGGAAGTTGACGAAGGCGGTGACGACCGCGACCAGGATGGCCGCCAGGGTTGCGCCGACGACCGGGATCAGATCGAAGACGAAGACGATCACCGCCAGCGGGCCCGCGAAGGGCACTCCAAGAACGGTCAGGACGATGAACGCCGAGAGGCCGGCAATCGTCGCCTGCAGCAGCGCCCCTCCGACGTAGTTGCCGACCGCGTTCGCGATCCGCCGCAGGGTGCGCTCGATCCGCTCGGCATGCTCGGGTCTCTGCATCCGGATGAAGTTCTCGATCCATCTGGGCCCGGCGGCCACCATGAAGATGCTCAGGACCAGAATGCTCAGCCCCGCGAAGACCGAGCTGACCAGGCCAAACCCGATGTCGCGCAGGACACCGGCGGCGTCGCCGGCTTTGCTCGGCAGCTTGTTCGCCTCGTCCGAGAGCTTCTGGGTGATGTCGAACTTGTTGTTGAGGTCGTTGAGGGTCTTGTTCTTGTGGACGTAGTTCTCGACGTCGTGCACGTAGTTGGGCGCATTCGTTGCCACGTCCGAGATCTGGTTGACGATCGGGGGTACCAGCACCGCGCCCAGGCCGATCGGGATCATCAACACCCCGACGTAGACCAGCGTGATCGCCAGCCCCCTCTTCATGTAGCGCTGGAAGAAGTTGACGGGCCCGGCCAGCGCGACGGCCAGGAACGCGGCGATGATCAGCCAGCTGATCGGCCGGCGCAGCAGCCAGAGGACGTAGAGGATCAGCACGACTGCGGCAACGACGAGCACGTTGCGGGCGATCGCGCGCGCTGGAGAGTCGATTCTCGGCATACCGACCCTCCTTATTCGGGGCCGGCGTCCCCCTTCCTGGGCACGAAATCACCTGCGTTGGGGACTTCCTCACGATCGTCCGTGAATAACTCGCCAAGCAGGCTCAGCCAGGCGGTTCGACGCCCGCCTGCTCGAAGACTGGCGCAAGCGCCGCGGCGTCGGTTCGATGAAGCGACCCACGGCTCCTGACACCACCGCCTGAGAACTCGTAGCGGAGCCGGCTGTCGTCGTTCATCTTCCGATCTCCTTCCAGGGACCGCCGTCACTCGAGTCGGAGCCGTCACAACCCGCGAGCAGCAGAGCTGGAAGCGGGACCAGCAAGACGGCGCGCCGGACGAACACGCCCAAACCCTAGTATCGCCCCGGATGGCACCGGAACCAGTCGCCGAAGGTCCGCGCAAGCTCGCCGACGGGGTCGAGGTCCGTCCCGCGCGCGAGGACGAGATCGAGGACCTCATGCCGCTGATGCGCGCCTACTGCGAGTTCTACGAGTCCTCGCCGCCGGAGGAGGGAGTGATCGAGATGCTTCGGACGCTGATCACCGATCCCTCCCAGGGCTCGGTCTTCATCGCGCGAGATGGGGAGCGGCCGGTCGGTGTCGCGACGCTCGACTGGAAGTGGTCGAGCCTGAAGGGCGCCCGGATCGGCTACCTGGAGGACCTCTTCGTTCACCCGGACGCTCGGGGCGGCGGGATCGCCGACGCCCTGATCGAGATCTGCGCCGCTCGCTGCCGGGAGCTCGGCATGCCCGCGATGGAGTGGCTGACCGCGCCGGACAACCACCGCGCGCAGAAGGTCTACAACCGCACCGGCGCCGAGTCGGGGACCTACGTCGAGTACGACCTCGACCTGTGAGCCGCCGCCGGGGCGGGCGTGCGGGCATGCTCAATCACGTCCGCCGGGGGGAGGGGCAGCCGCTGCTCCTCCTCCACTCGCTGGGCGGCTCGCTGATCCAGTGGTCGCCGGTGATGGACCGGCTGGCGGCCGAGCACGAGGTGATCGCCGTCGACATGCCCGGGTTCGGGAAGTCGCCCGAGCTGCCCCCGGGCGTCCAGCCCCGCGCAGCCAACCTCGCCACCGCGGTCCTCGACTTCTACGACTCCCTGGGGATCGACGGGAAGCCGGCGATCGCCGGCATCTCCCTGGGCGGCTGGACGTCGATCGAGTGCGCCCGCCAGGGCGGTGCGAGCGCCGTCGTCGCGCTCTGCCCGGCCGGCTTCTGGAAACGGTCGCCCGAGTCGTCGAACCGCTCCGTCGCACGGGCCCGGCGCAGCGGCCGGGCCGCCCGAGCCCTGCTCCGGCCGATCATGTCGACCGCACGGGGCCGGCGCCGCGCGCTGGGCCGCTTCATCCACCACCCCGAGCGGCTCAGCCCCGGGGAGGCGGAGGCGATCGCGAAGGCGTACGTCACCGCACCGGCCTACGACGAGGCCAGCGCCCTGATGCGCGCCGGCCGGGTCGAGGAGCTGAAGGGAATCAAGACGCCGATCACCCTGGCCTGGGCCGAACACGACACCCTCGTCCGGACGCGGCCGCTGCCGGACGGGATCCTGCCCAAGAGGGTGGAGCAGGTCGAGCTGCCCGGCTGCGGTCACGTCCCGACATGGGACGACCCCGAGCTGGTCGCCCGGGTCGTCCTCGCGGGAGCCCGACGCAGGCGCTAGATAGTCTCGGTGACGTGAGCGAGCGCACCGACTACGCCGACGGCGAGTTCTGCTGGGTCGATCTTTCGACCACCGACGTCGACGGAGCGACGCAGTTCTACGGCGGGCTGCTCGGTGTGGAGGTCCAGTCGGCGCCGGGGGACCCCGAGGAGAGCGGCGGATACGGCTTCTTCACCAAGGACGGGAAGATGGTGGCGGGGGTGGGGCCGACCCAGTCGGGGGAGCAGTACTCGGCCTGGTCGAGCTATATCCGGGTGGCCGACGCCGACGCGGCGGCGGAGAAGGTGAAGGCGGCGGATGGAAGCGTCTTCTTCGGCCCGGCGGATCTTCCGAACGAATCCGGCCGGGTGGCGATGCTCCAGGATCCGGCTGGCGCCTTCATCGGGATCGTGCAGCAGGGCCGTCATGCCGGCGCGGAGATCGTCAACGAGCCGGGCACCTGGACCTGGAACAACCTGCTCACCCGGGACGTCGAGGGAGCGAAGAGCTTCTACGGCGAGGTCTTCGGTTGGGACGCGGCCCGGGGCGAGGGCATGCCCGACTACGTTTGGAGCTGGCAGGCGGAGGGCCAGCGCTGGCCCGAGGGACTGGGTGGCCTGATGAGGATGGGCACCGAGATGCCCGCCGACGCCCCCGACCACTGGCAGGTCTATTTCGTCGTCGAGGACCTCGACCGCGCCTTCGAGCGGACAAGGGACGGTGGCGGACAGGTTCTGTTCGGCCCGCAGGAGGTTCCGCTCGGACGCATCGGCGTCATCTTCGACCCCCAGCAGGCGGTCGTTTCGCTGATCGAGGCCAGGTACCCCGAAGCGCGTTAGCTGCGGCAGTCCGCGCAGAGCCCGCTGACCACGACCTCGGCCCGCTCGGGGGCGAAGCCCGCGCGCGCGGCCGAGCGGCGGGCCCGGTCGAGATCGAGCGGCACATCCATGTCCTCGATCCGGCCACAGCGGCTGCAGATCATGTGGTGGTGCGCGTCGGCGCGCGTGTCCCAGAGCAGGGTGCCGCCGCCGCCGTTGACTCGCCGCACGACGCCGAGCTCCTCGAAGAGCTCGAGGGTCGCGTAGACGGTCGGAAGGGAGACGCCGGGCAGCTGCTCGCTCGCCTCGCAGAGGAGGTCCTCGGCGCTGAGGTGCCGGGCGCTGTCGCGGAGGAGGCGGTGCATGACGACCCGCTGCGAGGTAGCGCGCAGGCCGCGCTCGCGCAGCAGCTCTGTGAGCTCGGCGTCGACGCGGGGCGGGGCGGTGAGCTGTGTGTCGTCTGCCATCAGGTGAACCTAATCGGAGTGTACATCTTAGGCAGACCTTATCTTAAATCTCTTGTATTATGGCCGACATGAGCGAATTGGTCGCAAGGCTTGCGGGGAGGATGGGCCCGGCGGACGAGGAGCGGTTCATGCTCCAGCGCGTCCAGCCCGCGCTGATCGGGCTGATCGACGGCACCGTCTCGACGCTCGCGCCGATCTTCGCCACGGCCTTCCTGGCCGGGCCCCACGCCGCTCTCTTCGTCGGCCTGGCGGCGGCCCTCGGCGCCGGGATCAGCATGGGGCTCTCGGAGGCGCTCTCCGACGACGGCACGGTCACCGGGCGAGGCACCTCGATGTCCCGCGGGCTGATCACAGGCGGCGCGACCTTCTTCGGCGGCAGCTTCCACGCCCTGCCGTTCCTGATCAGCGACCTGCACACCGCCCTGCTGGTCGCCTCGTTCACCGTCGGGTGCGAGCTGATCGGGATCGCCTGGATCCGCAAGCGCTTCCTGAACGTCTCGCTGAGGAGCTCACTGATCCAGGTGACGCTCGGCGGCGTCATCGTCGCCATCACCGGCGTGCTGATCGGCCAGGCATAGCGGCCACCTGTGGCCGCGATCTGATGGCGAAGCCGGGTGAGCAGCTCTTTCAGTGAATACTCCAGCGGGAATGCCGCGGGAGAACGACACCGACCGCGACGACCTCGCCGAGTTGCAGCGGAGGCGAGAGCTCACGGAGGACGCAGCCCGGCCCGAGGCCGTCTCCAAGCGCCGCGACCGGGGAGGGCGGACGGCTCGCGAGAACGTCGCCGGCCTGATCGACGAGGGATCATGGATTGAGTACGGGCGCTACGCCGTTGCGCAACAGCGGGCGCGCCGCAGCCGGGATGACCTGATCGCGAACACCCCGGCCGACGGACTCGTCGCGGGAACCGCCACGGTCGGCGGGCATCCCACCGCGGTGCTCGCCTACGACTACACGGTCCTGGCCGGCACCCAGGGCACCGTCGGACATTTCAAGAAGGATCGGATGTTCGAGCTGATCGAGCGGATGCGCCTGCCCGTCGTCTTCTTCGCGGAGGGAGGCGGGGGCCGCCCCGGGGACACCGACCACCCCGTCGTCAGCGCGCTCCAGGTCAGGGCCTTTGCGCTGTGGGCCAAGCTCTCCGGACGGGTCCCGAGGATCGCGGTCGTCGCCGGCAACTGCTTCGCCGGCAACGCCGTGATCGCAGGTTGCTCTGACCTGATCGTCGCCACCGAGAATTCCTCGCTCGGGATGGCGGGGCCCGCGATGATCGCGGGCGGGGGCCTCGGCGACGTTCGCGCCGCGGACGTCGGCCCTGTCGAGATGCAGGCGCCCAACGGCGTCCTCGACGTCGTCGTGGCGGACGAGGAGGAGGCCGTCGCGACCGCGAAGCGCCTGCTCGGCTACTTCGGGGGGCCCGTGGAGAAGTGGTCGGCCGCCGACCAGGCTGCGCTCCGCGACGCGGTTCCGGAGAGCTCCCGACGTGCCTACGACGTCATCCCGATCGTCCGCACGATTACCGACGAGGACTCCGTCGCCGTCTTGCGCGAGCGCTTCGCGCCCGAGCTGGTCACCGCGCTGGCCCGGATCGAAGGACTCCCCGTGGGCATCATCGCCAACAACTGCAAGTACAAGGCCGGTGTGGTCACCGGCGATGCCGGCGACAAGGCCGCGCGGTTCATGCAGCTCTGCGATGCCTTCGGCCTCCCGGTCGTCTCGCTGATCGACACCCCCGGATACATGGTCGGTCCCGAGGCCGAGCAGGAGGCCCTCGTCCGGCATTGCTGCCGGATGCTGATCGCCGGTGCCGCACTGGTCGTCCCCACGGTCGCCATCATCCTGCGCCGCGCTTACGGCCTGGGCGCACAGGCGATGGCGTTCGGCAGCCTGCACGAACCGCTGTTGACGGCCGCGTGGCCCGATGCGGCGCTCGGTCCGATGGGGCTCGAAGGCGCCGTGCGCCTCGCCATGCGCCGGGACCTCGAGGCGATCGAGGACGAGGGTGAGCGTGAGCAGCGCGTCCGCGATCTGACTGCAGAGATGTACGAGCACGCCAAGGCGCTCAACGCCGCACAGATCTTCGAGATCGACGACGTGATCGATCCGGCCGACACCCGAGCGACGATCGCTCGCACCCTCGCCGCGGCGGGCGACGCATCGCCCAGCGGTCGCCCCGTCGACGCCTGGTAGCTACCAGCGGCTGGTGACGACCTTCTTGCGCGTGTAGAAGTCGACCGCGTCCTTGCCGTTGGCATGAAGGTCGCCGTCGATCGAGTCCTTCCAGCCGGAGAACGGGAACCAGGCGACCGGGGCGGGCACGCCGATGTTGACTCCGAGCATCCCCGCCTCGATCCCCCAGCGGTACGCGCGAGCCGCCGCGCCCGAGGTGGTGAAGATCGATCCGGCGTTGCCGTAGCGCGAGCCGTTGGCGAACTCGATCGCGGCGTCGAGATCGGGGACGCCGACCAGCGCCAGGACCGGGCCGAAGATCTCCTCGCGGGCCAGCTCTGATTCGGGGTCGGTGACCTCGACGAGCGTCGGCCCGAGCATCGCGCCGGCCTCGCCGCCGCCAAGGCGGCCATCGAGCAGGACGGTGGAGCCGGACGCCTCGGCCGCCGCGACCGCGGCCTCGGCCCGCTCGCGAGCCTCCGGCGAGACCATCGGGCAGACGTCCGTGCCCGGGTCGGCGCCGGGGCCGGTCGCCAGCTCCTCGGACGCGCTCTTCAGCTGCCCGCGGACCTCGGCCTGCCTGCTCTCGTCGCCGACGATCACGCAGACCGATCCCGCGAGGCAGCGCTGACCGGCGGCGCCGAACGAGGAGGCCAGGATCGCGGGGACGGAGGTCGCCAGGTCGGCGTCGTCCGCGACGATCATCGAGTTCTTGGCGCCGCCGAGCGCCTGGACCCGCTTGCCGGTCTCCGCCGACCGGGCGGCGACCAGGCGAGCCGTGCTGGCCTGGCCGACGAACGAGACAGCGTCGACTCCGTCGTGGCCGAGGATCGATTCCACCGCCTCGCGTCCGCCGTGCACGAGGTTGACGACGCCGGGCGGGAAGATCTCGGCTTCGTCGATCAGCTCGCAGATGCGCTGGGACGGACGGGGGTCCCGCTCGGACGGCTTGAGGACGAAGGCGTTGCCGCAGGCGACGGCGTAGGGAAGGAACCAGAGCGGGATCATCGCCGGGAAGTTGAAGGGGGTGATCGCGGCAACGACGCCGACGGGCTGGCGGACCAGCTCGACGTCGATGCCGGACGCCACGCCCTCGAGCGTCTCGCCCTTGAGCAGGTGTGGGATCGCGGCCGCCGACTCGACCGACTCGATGCCACGGCCGACCTCGCCGTCCGCGTCGGCGAGGGTCTTGCCCATGTCGGCCGTGACGAGGGCGGTGAGCTCATCGCGATGGCGGAGAAGCGCATCGCGGAGGGCCAGCACGCGGCGGGCCCTCTCCTGCGGCGGTACCTCCCGCCAGGCGGGCTGGGCGGCTCTGGCCGCGATCACGGCGCGGTCGACGTCCGCCGCGACGGAGAGGGGAACCCTGGCGGTCAGCTCGCCGGTGGCTGGATCGCGGTCGTCCAGCGCCTCGGTTGCAGCCGAGTCGAGCCAGTCACCGCCGGCGTAGTTCTGAAGCGTCCGTGCCTCGGCCGCAGTGGCCATGGCCGGAGACTAGCGCCGGCGCGCCCGGTGCTCGACGAACTGACCGGGCTCGGCCTCCTCCTCGAGCACCTGCTCGATCGTCCGGCCGCTGAGGACCGACTCGGGCTGCGAAGAGGTCGGCTTGCGCCGGGCGTCGGCGCCCTCGTCGCGCTTCTTGATCAGGAGCCACTTCTCGCGGTCCGACGGCGGACCGGTGCGGACGAGCGCATAGGCGCCTTTGATCTTCTCGCCGAGCATGAAGATCTTCACGTCGCCCACCTCGATCGCCTTTGACAGGTCCATGGGCTCGCCGCGCCGGGTCTCAGAGATGTTCTGGAACACGCCCCGGTCCCAGACGATCATCGGGCCCGCGCCGTAGGAGCCCTCCTCGATCACTCCCTCCCACTCGAGGTACTGCAGCGGGTGGTCCTCGGTGCGCATGGCGAGCCGCTTGTCCCGAGGATCGAGCGAAGGGCCCTTGGGGATGGCCCACGAGGCCAGGACGCCGTCGACCTCGAGCCGCAGGTCGTAGTGCTCGGATGTGGCCGAGTGCTTCTGGAACGAGAAGCGCGGATGTTTCCGCCGCGCCTTGGCCTTGCCCCTGCCGCTCGGCTCCTTCGTCTTCGAGAAGTCGCGCTTGCTTTCGTATTCCGCGAGGGCGCTCGGAGGCGATGCCGAAGAGCGACCCGTTTTGTCGCGCGAGCGCGGCATCAGACCGCTCCCTCGAGCTCGGCGATCGAGTCGGCGAGGGCGCCGCGCAGCCCATCCAGGTTGGAGATCGCCTCCGGGTCGGAGCAGAGGCCGAAGGCGAGCTCCCCGCCGAGCGAGATCACCGAGACGCGGAGGGCGTGCCGGTCCGCAGGCTCGGCGAAGGAGCAGAACTGCTCCACGGCGTGACTGAGGATCACCGCCCGCTGTCTCGGGCCGGGAACGTTCGAGACCGAGAGCGCGAACTCGCGCGGGCCGGAGGTCAATCGGGTCACTCCCTTGTACAGCGGCCGGAACCGGCCCACGGCGTGAAAGAAGGCGTAGAGCGCGTCCGCATCGTGATCGAGCTTTCTCTCCCGTGTCTCGCTGTTGATCAGACGGAGCCGCTCGCGCGGGTCGGGCTCCGCGATCGGCAGGTCCACGTTCAGGAACGAGTCGCGGTTGCCGAGCTCGCCCTTCTCCTCCTCCCGGGCGTGCAGGCAGACGGGGACCTGAACGCGGAGGTTGTGCGCCGGGTGGTTCCCGTCCTCGATCCAGCGGCGGAGGCCTCCGGCGACGACGGCCAGGACCACGTCGTTCACCGTGACGCCTTCGCCCGCGCTGTGCTCGATCCGCTTCAGCCGCTCCAGTGGGAAGGTGGTCCACGCCACCTCCCGGCCGGGGCCGATGTGCCGATCGAGGGACGAGACGGCGCCGGGCCGGAGCTCCCGCCACAGGGCGGCGGGCAGCCGGATCAGGATCCGCGCCTCCTCGGCCTGCCCCGCTCCCTTCGGGGAGCCGGGCGCCGGCCTGGCGGCCGGGCGCGGGGTCGCAGTGTGCGCCACGGGCTGCGGAGCCTGGGAGTCCTCGTCCCAGAGCAGCCCCGCGGCGAGCTTGATCGCGCTGACCCCGTCGGCCATCGCGTGGTGGATGCGCCCGACGATCGCCACCCGGTCCCCGGTGAGGGGGAGAAGGTCGAGGCGCCAGAGCGGGCGCGTGTGATCGAGCCGCTCGGAGAGGAGCTCCCCGACAGCGCCGCGGAGCTCCTCGTCGGAGAGGGGGTCGGCACGGTCGGGCTCGGAGACGTGCCATTCGAGATCGACATCGGCCCCCTCGACCCAGGCGGGTCGTCCGAGCCCGAGGCGGGGCTCCTCAACGCGCTGGCTGAGCCGGGGAAAGGCTCCCATCCGCTCCGAGACCCTCTCGCGCACCCTGGGTGCGGAGAGCGGCCGGCCCTGGGAGTCGGGAGCGAGGATCAGGACCTTCCCGGTGTGGCCCTTGATCGCCGCGGACTCGAGGCGCAGGATCTGCGCGTCGTCGACGCTCAGGCGCTCTCTCGCGGCCGGGCTCATGTTTGGATCTTCGCGGGTGCGGCGGCGCATGTCATTCCCTGTTTTTCACAGTGACCGTCGGGTACCCGTTGGGCAAGCAAGAAAAGGAGAAAATCGAAATGGGTGAGCAGATAGATGAGGCGAAGGGCCGTACGAAGGAAGCGGCCGGTGACCTCACAGACGACGAGAAGCTCAAGCGCGAGGGCAAGATCGACCGCGCGGTCTCGAGCGTCAAGGACAAGGTCGATGACGCCGCCGACAAGGTGAAGGAGAAGGTCGGGACCGGCGAGGACGACTCTCGCGACTGACCGCCCGCTGAACAGCTGAAGCAGGAAGTAGGAGGCCGGAGCATGCGCTCCGGCCTCTTCGCTTTGCGGAATCGGGGAGAACTACGGATTCGAACCCGAAGTTCTTCCCGATGACGGTTCGCGGGGCGACGGGCAGACTGGTCGTGCCAAGGGGAGAGCAGGAAACCAACCACCCGCCCGCCGCCGTTTTGACTCAGACGGGCCGCCCTAGGGGGGCGGCCCGTTTTGTTTCCCGGGCCCCACTCGCTGCGCGGCGGTCCGGTGCGTGAGCGCTCGCTGCATCGCGCTCTCGGAGGGCATCTCGCTCCGCATCTCCAGGAGGCGGAACGCGACGAGGACGATCGCGAGCCCTTCGATCGGCTCCAGCAGGCCCTCAGCAGCGAGATCGACCGCCGCGACGAGGGCCAGACCATGAAACGGCGCGCTGATCGCGGCGACGACCGCCTCGGTGAGCAGCGTGATCCCGACGACGATCATCAGCACCCGCCAGAAGCTCCCGCGGACGAGCTGCGCACTGCGCCTCAGCGCTCCCCGGACGGTCCGGTGCTCGAACTTGATCAGCGGCGGGGAGATGCTGAAGTAGGCCAGGAAGACGAGCCCGGGGACGATGAGCAGGACGAACCCGACGGCTGCCCCGAGGCTGACCACGAGATCGAGGAGGATCAGCCTGCCGAGCGGCAGCGCCCGCGCCAGCGTCCGGATTCCCGGTAGCGGCCGGCTCGTCCGCCACTCGACCACCGCCGCCGCAGCTATGCCTGCGTAGACGGCCTGGCCCAGCAGATTCACCGCGACGGTGATCGGGACCGCGGCGAGAATCGCGACGTCCTCGGCGCTCCTGATTCCCTCGACGTTCAGCCCGTCGAGCAGCCCGTCCACCAGGGACTGCGGGAGAAGGACGACGATCGCCGTCGGGATCAGGAACTTCCAGTGACGGCGGTAGACCGCGGCGATGTCATGGGCAACGCCGCGGGCGGAGAGGAGGGGCTTGCCCTCGGCCTCGGTCACGAGCGCAGAAGGTGGGCCAGCGGGTTCGTCGGCATGTGGATCCAACCTTCGCGGGCCGCGCGGTCGCGCTCCTCCTCCGAGTCGGGCCCCTGGGTGAGCCCGAGGCCCGCAGCCCGGGCCACCAGCGACGCGATCAGCGCGTCGAAGCAGTTGTGATCGGCACCGGCCAGCTCGCGCTGCTGCGGGGTCATCTCGAGCCCGCCGAGCGCCTCTTCGACACGAGAGAGGAGCTCCGGGATCCGCGTCACCCCGAGCTTGCTCTTGTAGCCCACGGCGGATATGCCCCATGAGCTCAGCGCGGGGGCCGGGTACGTCTCGATCACCTTGCCTGAGCCCGCGCGATCCACCGGCTCACCGCGGGCGGCGAGACGGTCGAGCAGGTATGCGCACCGCATGGCGACGACGGCGATCAGGTCGGTTGAGACGCTCAGCGGACGCCTGGCGCCGCCCTCGATCAGGCGCCGGTCGGTCGCCCGGAAGCTGAGATGGAACCGGTAGACGTCCTGATCCTCCCCGCGGCCGGGCCAGCCGGCGCGGTCGCGATGAGCGACCACGGCATCCACGAACTCGTCGGGCCAGCCGAAGGGGGCATCGATCCCGACCTTGCCGGCCTCGGCGATGGCCCCGAGAAGCGCCTCGTCGTCGAGGCGCGACTCCAGCCGCGTGACCCTGGGAGGCTCGGGGTCCCAGTCGATCGCACAGGCGCTCGTATTCGCCGGTTGCGCCGCGAGGTCGATCCCGAGCGTCCGCACCCGGCGATCGTATGTGTCCCGGGGGTAGAGTCGCCCGCGTGCCGCTGACCTCGGTGACGGACTTCACGCTGCAGGCCCAGCACCTGCTGCGGGACGAGCACCAATTCAAGTGGTACGTCGTCACCCTGCTGACGCTGGTGATCTACGTGTACGCGGTCGAGGTCGAGCGGCGGCGCTGGGACGTGATCCTCGCGGGCGTCGCCTTCTGGCTCGCGGACTGGATCAACGAGATCGCCAACTCGCTGATTCTCCATGTCTCCCACCGGGCCGCGCTCTGGACGGTCACCGGCGACACCGCCTATCTGGTCCTGATCGGGCTGACGATCGAGATCTCGCTGATGTTCGCGATCTCGGGCGTGATCTACGCGAAGACGCTCCCGGAAGATCCGAGGGCGAAGCTCCTCGGGATGCCCAACCGGCTGACGATCGGGCTCGGGTTCTCGATCTTCGCCACCTTTGTCGAGGTTCTCCTGCACGGGACCGGCTACTTCCATTGGGACTACTGGTGGTGGAACTTCCCGTGTGTCCCGCTGATCGTCGTCTTCGGTTACCTCTGGTTCTTCCTGATCGCCGGTTACGTCTATGACCGGCCCGACGACCGCTCGCGCCTGCGGATAGTCGGAGCGATGGCTGCGGTCGTGATCCTCTCCGTCCTCGTCTTCGGCGTCGTCCTGGAGTGGATTTAGCTCCAGGGCGGGTATAGGGCGGGGGATGAAGGAGCCGATCCCCGGCGTCTGGCACTGGACCGCGACCCATCCGAGCACGGGCAGCGAGGTGAGCTCCTACTGGGTGCGTCCGTCGAGGGTCGTGATCGACGTGCTGCTGCCCGAGAACGGCATCGAGGCGTTCGCCGCCGAGCCACCGGATCGGGTGCTGCTCAGCAACCGGCACCACCTCCGTCACGCCGAGCTCTTCGCCGAGGAGCTCGGCTGCACGATTCACTGCTCGAAACCCGGCCTGCATCAGTTCGCCGATGGGCCGGAGGTGGAGGGCTTCGACTTCGGCGATGAGGTGGCGCCCGGGATCGAGGCGATCGAGATCGGCGCGATCTGCCCGGACGAGAGCGCCCTGCTGATCCGCGATGCGCGGGCCCTCTCGATCGCCGACGGGATTCGCCACTACGACGGCGAGATGGGCTTCTTCTCGGACGGTCTGCTCGGGGACGATCCCGAGGCGGTAAAGGCGGGTCTGCGCGAGTCCTACTCGCGAGTTCTCGACTGCGATTTCGACAGCCTGCTCTTCGCCCATGGCGATCCCATCGCCGGCGGCGGAAAAGAGGCTCTTCGCCGCTTCGCCCAGATGTGAAGAGGCTCCCCGCAGCGGGTCCGTAATCTGCAGCGATGGCCCGCGGCGATTTCGAGTTGGCGGACGGCAAGCCGGACATCTCTGCGGCCGGTGGCGTGGTGCTCCGCCGGGACGAGGAGGGTCGCACGCGGGTCGCTGTGATCCACCGGCCCAAGTACGGGGACTGGTCGCTGCCGAAGGGCAAGCTCGAGAAGGGGGAGGGCTGGCAGGAGGCGGCGCTCCGCGAGGTCGAGGAGGAGATCGGATACGAGTGCGAGGCGGGCCCGGAGCTCCCTCACGTCTCCTATATGGACCGGAAGTCGCGGCGGAAGCTGGTCCGCTACTGGCTGATGGAGCCGGTCAGGGGCGAGTTCAAGTCCCATGACGAGGTCGACGAGCTGCGCTGGCTGACGCCCGAGGAGGCCGGGGAGCAGCTCACCTATCCGCACGACAAGGAGCTGGTCGGGAAGGCCCTGCGGCGCTATCGGTGGCGGAGGTTCATGCGGGCCCTGACGCCATGGGCGAGGCAGCCGATGCCGGAGGTCTGAGCGCTCAGGCGAGTAACGCCGGGCGCCTACGATGGACTGAGGATTACGCCAAGTACGAATCGACCTCAGACCGAAGGAGCCGCGCCGTGACAGACAACACCGAGACCGCGATTCTCGCGGGAGGCTGCTTCTGGGGGGCTCAGGAGCTGCTTCGCAAGCGCGACGGCGTCATCTCGACCCGCGTCGGATACACCGGCGGGGAGAACGCCAACGCCACCTACGGGAACCATCCCGGCCACGCCGAGGCGGTCGAGATCGTCTTTGACCCCGACCGGATCTCCTACCGGGACCTCCTCGAGTTCTTCTTCCAGATCCACGACCCGACGACGAAGGACCGGCAGGGGAACGACATCGGCTCGAGCTACCGGTCGGAGATCTTCCACACGACCGACGAGCAGCGCAGGGTGGCGGAGGACACGATCGCCGACGTCGACGCCTCCGGCATCTGGCCGGGCAAGGTGGTGACCCAGGTCAGCGAGGCCGGTCCGTTCTGGGAGGCCGAGCCCGAGCACCAGGACTACCTGCAGCACTATCCGAACGGCTACACGTGCCACTTCGTGCGGCCCGACTGGAAGCTGCCGCACCGCGCGACCGCCAAGAGCTGAGCATCTGGAGACCAGCCGCTGGGCGCGCGGGTCCTGTCGCGGAATTTCACCGGGAATCGAGGCATCTCACCCCGGCTGAAATTCCGCGCCACCCGCGCGAATAGCGGTTTGGGTGCACGACTCTGGCGCCCATCTTCTTCGCGGGTTAGGCTGCCCGCGGGGAGATGGGATATCTGGTCAAAGCGCCGCTCGGGCTCGCCATGTTCATCGGCGGGATCGTCCTCTTCAACGTGAAGCTGGTCTCGCTGCTCGAGACCGGGACGTGCGCGTCCGGGAACGTCAACTTTCAGATCGCGCCTGGCCACCAGTGTCCGAGCGGGACCGGGGCGGACATTCTCCTCTTGATGGCCGGGATCATCGGCGGGCTGATCGGGGCCGGGATCTTCGCGATCCGCGGCGATCCGCCGTGGGACAAGGACAGGCCGCTGAACAGCGCCAGCGACTTCAGCTTCGGCCTCTTCGCCTGGGGCCTCTTCTTCGCAGCGACCGGGGCGACCTCGCTGGTCGCGTCGCTGACTAACCAGGCGATCCGGGACTCGAACGGCGGTGAGCTCGGCGGCCTGATCGTCGGCGCGACGTTTCTGCTGATGGGCGTTCCCGCTTTGCTGCTCTCGCTCTGGCGCCTGGGCAGCGGTCTCGGCAGGCGCGACGAGCGGCCGGCCGTCTCCACCGCAACCGCGGGGATCGGCGGGTTCGGCGGCGGCGGGATGATGTCGCGCATCAGCAGCGGCCTGAACCAGGCGCGTTCGATGCGGCAGCTGAGCAGCCGGTCTCCGTGGGGCTCGACCGGATCCACCTCATCGGCTGGGGGCGGCACGGCGGGGCAGATCGCGAAGCTCGAGCGGCTCCAGAAGCTCCGGGAGTCCGGCGCGCTCACCGACCCCGAGTTCCAGCGCGAGAAGACGAAGATCCTCTCCGAGAGCTAATCGGCGCGTACGTGCTCAAGGCGACGATCCGCCGAGACGATCACGGGATCCCCAAGATCATCGGCGACGACTTCGCCGACATCATCGGACGAAGAGCACGCCCCAGATCCCGGTCGCCTGCGGCTGATCCGCCGGCGGCGTCCGGCACGTACAGATAGCGTGGGACCGATGAACGACGACCTTGCGTTCGCCGGTGCCGCCCGGATCGCCGAGATGGTCCGTGCCGGAGAGGTCTCCCCGAGCGAGCTCGTCGAGCTCTATCTCGAGCGGATCGCCAGCCTCGAGCCGAAGCTGAACGCCTACCGCGTGGTGCTCGCCGAGGGGGCCCGAGCCGACGCCAGGCGGGCGGAGGAGCGACTGGCCGCGGGGGAGGATGCACCGCTGCTCGGGGTGCCCGTCGCGATCAAGGACAACATCGACTACGCAGGCGAGGTGACCACCCACGGCACCGCCGCGTACGGTGAGCCGGCGACCGAGGACGGTCTCGTGGTCCGGCGGCTGCGTGAGGCCGGCGCGATCATCCTCGGCAAGACCAACCTTCCCGAGCTCGCGATCTACGGCTTCACCGAGAGCCCGACCTGGGGCGACACCCGAAACCCGTGGGACACCTCGCGCACCCCTGGAGGCTCGAGCGGCGGTAGCGGGGTGGCCACCGCCGCTGGGATGTGCGCGATCGCCCACGCGACCGACGGCGCCGGCTCGATCCGCTACCCGGCGGCCTACTGCGGCCTCTTCGGCCTGAAGCCCCAGCGCAACCGGATCTCGCTCTCGCCCGACCGCGAGCACTGGTACGGCCTCTCGGTCTCCGGCTGCGTCAGCCGGACCGTGATGGATACGGCGCTCTACCTGGACGCGATGAGCGGCCCCGAGCGCGGTGACTTCGAGTCCCCGCCTCCGTTCGAGCGGCCGCTGATCGAGGCCGCGAGCAGCCCGCCCGGCAAGCTGCGGATCGGCTGTACGACCAAGACGGCAACCCCGGTGAAGAAGGCGCCCGAGGTGCTGGCCGCTTACGCGGAGACCATCGAGCTCCTGCGCTCGCTCGGCCACGAGGTGACCGAGGCGGCCCCGCGCTACGGCCGCGCGCGGACCGACTTCTTCCCGCTGTACTTCCGGGGCATCCGCGACGAGGCCCTCAGCCTGCCCCACCCGGAACGGCTCTCGGCGCAGAGCAAGGGCTTCATCCGGATGGGTCGCCTGTTCAGCGATCGCCGGATGAACAAGGTCAGGGACCGCATGCCGGCGGCCGCCACCAGGATCCAGGCCTTCTTTCGCGACCACGACGTGCTGCTCACCCCGGCGACGGCGCAACCGCCCTTCGAGGTGGGGAGGCTGCTCGGCAAGGGCGCGGTCTCGACCATGAACGAGATGGCCAACATCTACCCGTACGGGTTCACGTGGAACTACACGGGCCAGCCGGCGGCGACCATTCCCGCCGGTTTCACCGATTCCGGCCTGCCGCGCTCGGTGATGATGATCGCCCGGCCCAACCGCGAAGACGTCCTGGTCTCGCTGGGGGCCCAGCTCGAGGCCGAGCGGCCCTGGGCGGATCGGCGCCCGGCCTCCTAGCCGTTCAGGTGGCCGCGGCGACGCCCGCGGGCGCGGCGATCTCGAGCTCCTGGGTCTCGGCGGCCATCTCCACCGCGCCATCGGGGCCGCCGAGCTCAGCCCAGCGCTCCAGTGCGGTCTCCTGGAAGCGATCCAGGAAGTCGTCGGAGTGCAGCGGGTCGTGGTGGAACATGAGCAGCCGCTGAGCCTCGACGCGTCGCGCGAAGGTGAGCGTGTCGGTGAGGCGCGAGTGCCCCCAGCCCACGTGGTCCGGGTACTCCTCGTCGGTGTACTGGCAGTCGTGAATCAGCAGATCCGCGTTATGGGCCAAATCGTAACCGGAGATCCACTCGGGCTCGAGTGATTCCAGCGGCGCCCCGAGCCCGGGCTCGTGGTCGGAGATATAGGTGAGAGTGGTGGGCCCGTCCGTGATCCGGTAGCCGAGCGTCGGGCCTCGATGGGTGACGGCCTCGGCGCGGATCGTGGCGGGCCCGAGCTCCCACTCGCTCGGCGGGGTGTCCCGGAAGCTCACCTCACATGGAAGCTCGCGGACCTCGACGGGGGAGAGGGGGGCCGAGATGTAGCGCGCGATGCGCTCCTCGAGCGAGGCCTCGGGCGACGACGGGCCCCAGATCGTGATCTCGGACTCGGAGCGGAAGCAGGGGGCGAAGAACATCAGGCCCTGGATGTGGTCCAGATGGAGGTGGGTGAGGAGGATGTTGATCTTCGGCAGTCGCTTGGCGATGCCGACGCCGAGGCTGCGGATGCCGGTGCCGGCGTCGACGATCAGGGTGGAGCCGTCCGAGAGCTCGAGCTCGACGCACGAGGTGTTGCCGCCGTAGCGGTTCATCTCCGGCCCCGGGGCCGGGACCGAACCTCGCGCACCCCACACCTTGAGCTTCACCTGGTCCTCACCCTCTCCTCATTCCTCTCTCCTGTCCAGCGTATAGCGGACTAAGCCGGCCCGGGTGAGTTGTTCGTCCGGGTCCAGAAGAAGATCATCGCCCCCTCCTGGCCGCCATCGGCGAGGATCGGGAGCGCCGTGGACTCGATCTCGTACTCGGCGCCATTCACCGATCGCACGACGAAGCTCCCGTGCGCCGGCCGACCCTGCCGCAGCGCCTTCGTGGCCGGGATCTCCTCGATCGGCACCGGCTCGCCATCCTCGCCGAACGGACCCACCGCGCGGCCCCACTCCTCGGCCGGCATCCGGCCGGACTCCTCGAACGAGATGCCGAGCAGGGCGCCTGCGGCCTCGTTGTAGAAGACCAGCGCGCCGCTCTCGTCGACCAGGAACGCCGGCGTGGAGAGACTGGTGAGGAAGTTGCGGGCGAGGATGAGCTCGAGCGGCTTCTGATCCATTCGGCACGAAGTCTCTCGTATGCTCGCGGCAAGATGCGCCACCGGGCTTGCCCGAGTGACGATCGTCACATGAGGGAGGGGCGACCCTCGGCCGGAACGACGCCGGCCGAGGTCGCGACGCCTACGGAGCCAGAGCTAGGAGAGTTTGCCGATCTTGAATATCTTCGTCCCGCAGTCGGGACAGGTGCCCTGAATAGCCGGGCGGCCGTTCTTCATCGTCACCTGCTGCGGATCCTTGATCTCGACCTTCTTGCGTTCCTTGACGCAGTAACCCTCAGGCATCGAGGACCTCCTTTCGAGCCGATTCCGCAAATCACGCTAGAGCACGCAGCGGACGCGCGTGGCTCTGTGCGTCAAAATTAGTGCGAAATGTAACTAGCTACTTGCCCTTGGGCGTGGTGGTCGTCGCTCCAGGCGTGAGCGCCGCCCCTGTGCCCGCGCCGGCGCCGGCGCCTGCCCCCTTGCCGAACGCCCCCGACGCCGCCTGCGTCTGCAGGGTCGAGATGCTGGCCGCATTCTGTGCCTGCTGCTTCTGCACGCTGGCGATCGACTGCTGGAGCTGGCTGACGGAGGCGTTCAGCGCCGCCTGCGTGTCCTTCGAGTTCTTCGTCGCCGCCGCCTCGAGTGAGTCGATCCTCTTGGTGAGCGCGTCGAGATCGCTCTTCGTGGCGCTGTCGGACTTGGCGGTGAGGCCGAAGTAGAGCGCGGCGCCGGCCGCGAGGATGGCGATCAAGACGGCCGCGAAGCCGAAATAGGTCATTCGGCCCTGCTTGCGCTCGATCTCGGCCATCCACCCCTGCAGGCCCTCAATCCGCTCCTGGAGATTGGGGTCGGGGGCCTTTCCCTGCGAGGGCGTCTCAGCGGGCTTGGTCGTGGCCGGCTTGGCGGCATCCTTGGCGGCCGTCGGCTGCGCGCCGTTCCCGGTCTTCGGCTGCTCCTTGGGCGTGGCACCCGAGGCGGCGGTCTTCTTGACCGCCGTGCGTGGCGAACGCCCGGGAAGCGTGATCTTGGGCATGCGAACACGGGGCGCGCGGATCCTTCCTTCGGCCATGGTGGAATCCTAGTGGCCAGCCCGGGGCGCTACGCCGGTTGATGCGAGGGTGCGCCGCCCGGCGCAACCCGTTTGATCATGCGTACCATTCCGCGTCCGTCCATCGCCAGAACCTAGAAGGAGATCCTCAGATGCCCGAAGCAGTGATCGTCGACACCATCCGCACGCCCATCGGCAGGGCCTTCAAGGGGTCGCTTGCCCAGCTTCGCCCCGACGAGATGGGCGCCTACGTGATCGATCAGCTGCTCGAGCGGAACCCGGACGTTGACCCCGCCTCGGTCGAGGACGTCTTCTGCGGCTGCGGCATGCCGCAGGGCCTACAGGCGTTCAACGTCGCTCGGATCATGGTGTTGCTTTCCGAGAAGCTGCCCGAGACGGTCAACGGCGTGACCATGTCGCGCTACTGCGCCTCCAGCCTCGACTCGATCAGGCACGCCGCCAACGCGATTCGCGCCGGACAGGGCGACACCTACATCGCCGCGGGCGTCGAATGGGTCAGCCGCTACAACGAGCGCACCGAGCCGGCCGGGGCCGCCGACCAGAACGAGAAGCTCCAGGGCAACGACGGGCAGCCGAACGCCTACATCGAGATGGGCGTCACCGCCGTCAACGTCGCCAAGCGCTACGAGGTGAGCCGCGCCGACATGGACAAGTACGCGCAGCGCTCCCAGGAGCTGGCCGTCAAGTCCCAGGAGGACGGGTTCTTCGACCGCGAGATCGTGCCGGTCAAGCTTCCCGACGGCAACGAGGTCGCCAAGGACGACGGCCCGCGCGCCAGCTCGACGCTCGAGAAGCTCTCCGAGCTGCCCGAGGCGTTCGAGGGCGGTGGCGGGGTCACGGCGGGCAACTCATGCCCGCTGAACGACGGCGCCGCGGCCGTCCTGGTGATGTCCGAGGACCGCGCCAATCAGCTCGGCCTGAAGCCGCGGGCCAGGATCCAGGCGGCCGCCACGCACGGGAACGAGCCCGAGTACATGGGCGTCGCCCCGATCGGCGCGATCAAGAAGGTGCTCGACCGCCAGGGCGCCAAGATCGACGACGTCGACGTGGTCGAGCTCAACGAGGCCTTCGCCGCCCAGGTGATCCCGATCATGGCCGAGTGCGACATCCCGCTGGAGAAGATGAACACGCACGGTGGGGCGATCGCGCTCGGCCACCCGTTCGGTATGACCGGCGCCCGGATCATGGGCACGCTGCTCAACGTGATGGAGACCGACGACCACCAGATGGGCCTCGAGACGATGTGCGTCGCCGGCGGCCAGGGCGAGGCGATGCTGGTCGAGCGGCTCAACTAGGGAGCGCAAGGCCGCGCTCCTTTGGAGCGTAGGGCGAAGCCCGAAGCGACTTGCCTTGGTGCGGCCGCAGCGCTCCCGCCTGATGGCAAGGCCGCGCTCCTTTGGAGCGTAGGGCGAAGCCCGAAGCGACTTGCCTTGGCCGTGAATGCCTAAGCCCTGAGCCCCTCGACCAACTGAAGCAGCGCCTGCTCGACCTCCGCGCGCGCCTGGCGCGGGTGCTCGGCGTGGGCGATCACGAAGGCCGCCTCGGAGAGAGCGGCGACGAGGAGATGCGCCATCGGATCGACCGCGACCGGGCGGAGGACGGCGGCGGCGACGGCTCCTTCGAGGGCCGCGCGGGTGAGCCCGAGACCGTGGCGGTTGTCGATCTCGCGCCACTTCTCCCAGCCGAGGACGGCGGGGGCGTCGGTCAGCGAGATCTGCTTCACCGCGGGCTCCTCGCAGGCGTCGAGGAACGAGCGCATCCCGGCCAGCATCAGCTCCCAGGGATCGTCGGCGCCACCCATCGTCGCGCCGATCCGCTCCATCAGATCGCCCTCCACGCGCTCGAAGACGGCGCGGAACAGGTCCCGTTTGTCCTCGAAGTGGTGATACAGCGCCCCGCGGGTGACCTTGGCGCGGGCGACGATCTCCTCGGTCCCGACCTCGGCGTAGCCTCGCTCGGTGAAGAGCGCGAGCGCGGCGCCGATCAGGGCATCGCGCGTCGCCATCGCCTCCGCTTCGCGGCGACCGGGGGCATCGGGTCTCCGAGACGAGGTTGACATACAGGCTGTAGGTTAGGCGTTGGCTCGGTCTCGCCTCGCCGTGAACCGCTGCCACAGACACCGCGGTCGGATTGACTCCGGTACCTTCGCCCAGGGATGGCCCCAGAGCGCTTCACCTCGCTTCTGGAGGCGGCTAGGGACGGGAGCGAGGCCGCTTGGCAGGAGCTCTACAACAGCCTCGCGCCGGTCGTGCTCGGCTACCTGCGGGCCAACAACGCGCCCGACCCGGAGGATGTGCTCAGCGAGGTGTTTCTCCAGGTGGCGCGCGACATCGCCCGGTTCCACGGTGAGGAACCGGGTTTCCGCTCCTGGGTCTTCACGATCGCCCACCACCGGCTGATCGATGCTCGCCGGCACTCGGCTCGGCGGCCGGTCGACCTCTCTGCGGAGCCGCCGGAGCCGATCGGGCACGCGGATGACGCCGCCGACGAGGCCCTCGCCAAGATCGGGGTCGAGGAGGTGCAGAGGGTCCTGGGAGTGCTCTCCGAGGACCAGCGAGCGGTCCTCCTTCTGCGTGTGATCGGCGATCTCAGCATCGAGGACGTGGCGAAGGCGGTCGGCAAGCGCCCGGGCGCGGTCAAGGCGCTTCAGCGCCGCGGTCTGGCGGCCGTCAAGCGGGAGCTCACCCGAAAGGGGGTATCCCTGTGAGCGGCAACGGCGCTTATGAGGATGAGATGAACGAAGTCGTCCTGTTCGAGAATGCGCTGCGCGCTGCCGTGCCGACCCGGCCCGATCCGGAGCTCGGGGCGACACTCGTGCCCCGACTCGCCGAGGTTGCGCGTGCGGCCACGATCGAGGCGGAGACCGATGCCACCCGACGGCGGACCGTGGCGCCTCGCTCGAGACTTGCGTTGGTGGCCAGGGTCGGGATCGCGATGGCGCTGATCCCCCTTGCTCTCACCGGGCTCGCGTTCGCCGGCGTGACGGTGCCATCGCCCGCCCGCTCTGCCTTCGAGTCGGTGGGGATCACTCTTCCGAACCAGCCGGCGGATCACTCCGCCGCCACGCACACAGGCCAGGGCTCGGCCGAACCGAAGGGCGCCGGGGTCTCCGGAGTGACGACGACCGACACGACCGAGAAGGGCAATTCCGCAGCCGCCCATCGCCACGCCCTGGAGCAGCGCGCAAAGGCCAGAGGGCAGGCGCTCGGTCACGAGAGGGGCAAGGCCATCGGGCTGAACGGCGCGACGCCCCCCGGACAGGCCAAGCAGCCGAGCCACCCTTCTCGCCCGAGCAGCAGCGGCGGGAGCTCGGCGACTCACACGACCACCCACACCACGCCCGAGCACACAGTCCCGACGACGCCGAGCACTGGCAACGGGGGTAGCGGCAACGGCAACGGCAACGGCAACGCCAACGGTCATTCGCAGTAGCCGGCGGCGCTAGTCCTCGAACAGCGCGTACCCGTATGAGCCGCGCTTGTAGGCGAGCTTCGCGATCGCGGTGATCCGCTCGTCGTCGTTCGACTCGATCTGATCGAACCGCGAGCCCACTCTGGCCGCGGCGCGGGCGCAGAAGGTGTCGGCGATGAAGCGTTCCTGGCCGGAGGGCTCGACGCCCTGGTCCTCGAAGATGTGGCTGACGCGTGAGAGGAGCGCGACCTGGGCGTAGATGTCGGCGACGTTGTCGGCGAGGCGCTTCTGCTGGTACTGCCGCTCGACGATCCCCTTCCTGTTGTCGCGCAGGAGCTTCTCGGTGACGTCGGCCAGCCGCTTCACCTGTTCGGAGAGCGCGTCGGCGTGATCCGAGAGGTCCTCGTGAGCCTTGGTGATCTTGTCGGGTCGCACCTCGCGCTGGATCCGGTCGCTCGCGTACTCGACCAGCACGCCGATCGAGCGGATCGGATCGCTCAACTCGATCTCGGAGAGTCCCTCCAGCTTCTCGCCAACGGGCTTGAAGCCCCCGAGCGCGATGAAGGCGCGCATCACATCGTTGGCGCCCTCGAAGATCGGATAGATGCGGGTGTCCCGCAGGATCTTCTCGTAGGGGCGGTCGCGCATGTAGCCCTCGCCGCCGGCGAGCTGGAGGGCGCGGTTGGCCGCGTACCAGAGGAACTCGGTCCCCGAGACCTTGCAGATTGCCGATTCCAGCGAGTAGTCGGGGACGCCGGCATCCACCAGGCCGCAGGTCAGGTAGCACATGGACTCCAGCCCGAAGAGGTGCGTGACCATCCACCCGATCTTGTCCTGGACGAGCTCGAAGTCGGCCAGCGGACGGCCGAACTGACGACGCTCCTTGGCGTGGTCGATCGCCAGGTCGAGCAGCTTCTTGGCGCCGCCGACCGAGCCCGTTCCCAGGCCGATGCGCCCGTTGTTGAGGATCTGCATCGCCACCCGGAATCCATGGCCGGGGTCGCCCAGGACGTTCTCCGCCGGCACCCGGACGTCGTTGAAGTGGAGCCGGCGGAGGTCGTTGGCCTGCAGGCCCATGGTGTCGAAGCGCTCTCCGACCTCGAGGCCAGCCATCCCCTTCTCGAGGATGAGCGCGATGTGGCGGTCCTCGCCGTCGATCTCCGCCCGGGCGAAGGTGGTGATCACGTCCGCCCGTGAGCCGTTGCCGATGTAGCGCTTCTCCCCGTTCAGCACCCAGGCACCGTCGGGCTGCTGAACCGCGCGCGACTGCACGTTGTAGGCATCAGAGCCGGCCTCGGGCTCCGTGAGGGCGAACGCGGCGAGCTTGCGTCCGGTAGCGAGGTCGGGGAGCCAGCGCTCCTTCTGCTCGTCAGTACCGAACAGAGAGATGCCCTTGAAGCCGATCGACTGGTGGACGCCGAGGACGATGGCGAGGGTGGCGTCGATCTGCCCGACCGTCTCGAACACCCGCGCGTACCCGGTCTGCGAGAGGCCCTGGCCTCCGTAGCGCTGGTCGACATGGAGGCCCAGGGCGCCGATCTCGCCGAGGTCGCGGAGCACCTCCTCCGGGATCCACCGCTCCTCCTCGGCCTTGATCGGGTCGTAGTTCTCCTGGCAGTACTCGCGGATTCGGGTGTTCAGGCTCCGGATCCGATCCTGCTCGTCGGCGCTCGTGGCGGGCCAGGGGAAGACGAGCTCCTCGTGGATCTCGCCGAGGAAGAGCGACTTCGCGAACGACGAGACGCCCTCATGCGCCTCCTCCTTCCGCGGAATCGCCTCGCGGACGCCCATACCGACTGAGCCTACCTAGGGGGCCAAGGCCCAAACGGCGAACAGCGAGCTGCAGATCGCCAGCAGCGCTCCGAACAGCCAGAGAACCTGGCGCACGCGCCTGCGCTCATGGGCCCAGAGGGCGAGCGCGATCCAGAGGGGGAAGATCACGAACTCGAAGCGCGGCAGGGACATCAGCGGGAAGCCGCCGGCGGGGACCGAGAGCGGCAGGGCTAGCCCGCAGACGGCGTAGGCGGTGTAGGCCGGGTCGAGGCGGCGGCTCACCTCGTGGCAGAGCCAGATGCCCCCCGCCAGGAAGCAGAACATCGCGATGTCGCGGAGGTCGATCAGCTGTGTCGGCACGCCGTGGGCGATCGCGGCGGGCGGCCGGGCCAGGCTGGGCACGATCAGCTCCGCCGAGCCGTGAACCGCGGCCCACAGCCCGAGCGCCAGCCCGCCCAGAGGGACGAAGCTGCGATGCCAGGCGGCCTGCGCGGAGAAAACCGAGGTCGGGTCGCCGGTGGACAGGCCCAGGTAGACCACGTACGCGGCGAGCCCGGCCGGGATGCCCACCAGCAGCCAGAGGATGTCGGCGCGGGGCCGGTAGCGCGGCCACAGCCCGCGGACGAGCTCTCCGGCCGGCTGGTCGAGCCTCGGCCCGTAGAGGTAGATGATCAGCAGTGGGACGGCGACGATCACGCCGCCGCTGCGCGTGCCGGCGGCCACTGCGCCCAGGATCCCGGCCAGCGGCCAGCGCCCCAGCCGGGCGGCGTAGATGGCGCCGACCGAGACCAGCAGGAAGAGCGACTCCGAGTAGACGGCCGAGATCACCAGGGCTCCCGGGAACCAGGCGGCGAGCCAGACGACCGTCCTGGCCCGCTCCAGGCCGAAGTCGAGCGTGACCAGCCGGTGCAGGAAGTACAGGCCACCGAGCCCGCAGCCGGACGAGATCAGGATGCCGGCGATCAGCGGCGAGCCGAGCAGCTCACCGCCGGCCCGGACCAGTCCCGGGAAGACCGGGAAGAAGGCGGCCCGGCCGCCCACCTCGTAGCCGTGGTTGGCGATCGCCAGATACCAGGCCGCGTCGAAGCGGGCGGCCGGCGCGATCAGCAGGTTCGCGAACGAGTCGGTGTAGGGCAGCGTCGTGTAGAGGGGATCGAGCCGGGCGGAGGTCTCGGACGCCCAGCCGAAGATGATCACGGCGGCCATCCCGGCGGCCCAGACGATCGCGCGAGAGGACCAGAAGGCGGCCCACGCATCTCGGGCGGCCACCCGCCGCTCGACGCTCAGGCCGGGGAGGGCGAGGGATTCAGCGGTTTCGACGTTCGGGTGGCCCATGAGGATTCGCCGCCGCTCACTACGCTGCGCCCGGATGCGCAGCCGGATAATCCTCGCAAGTCTCCTCGTCGTCGTTGTTAACGCGGCGGGTTGCGGCGGCTCGGACCACAAGACCGTGGACCCCGTGGCGATGCTCGACGCGGCCGCGGCCCATCCGATTTCGAGCGCCCAGGCGGAGATCGATGTCCGCCTGCGGGTGCGCGGAGTGCCGCAGCTCTCGGGGCCGCTGCGGCTGCGGCTCTCGGGCCCCTACGTGAGCGGCGGCGGACGTCGGATCCCTAGGTTCGACTGGAGGGCGTCCGCGAGCGCGCTCGGTTTCCCGGTGGGCGGTCGAGTCGTCTCGACGGGCACGAACGCCTACCTGAGCATCTACGGCGACAACTACGAGGTGGGCACCGGCGCGGTGGCCGCCGCCAACCAGCGGATCGGCGAGGCTGGCGCTCTCCACCCGCGCTCGTGGTTCGGCCGCGCCCGGGTGGACGGCGACGGCCATGAGGGCGGCGCGGACTGCGAGCGGATCTCCGCCCCGCTGCGCGGCGGCGCCATGGCGCGGGACCTCGCTTCCCTGGCGAGCAGCGTGGGAATGTCGGGGGCCCTCTCGGTTTCGGGAACGGCGAGCGCCTGCGTCGGCTTCGACGACCGCGTCCTTCACGAACTGGAGGTGGGGGCGGTCCTGGGGATCGCGCCGAGCGATCGCGCCCGCCTCGGCGGAGCGACCGCGATCGCCCTCGATCTCGACATCGTGATCAGCGACGTCGGTGAGCCCCAGCACATCTCGGTTCCGGCGGGTGGCGGCTACCGGCCCATCCGTGATCTCGCCCTCACTCTCAATGACCTTGGGGTCCCGATCCCCTTAGGCTGAGCGCATGGAATCGAGCGGTAGAAGCTCGGAGGAGAGGCGAGCCGCGGCCGAGGCGCGGGCACGAGCCCGCTCCGGTGAGCCGCCGGCGACGGGCGACGAGGAGCTGCTCGGTGGCACCGGTCCGCGCGGCGCCGATGGCCCGATGAGCCGGCACTACGGCGGTCCCGACGTCTACATGCGGCGCAGGCTGATCGCGGGCGCCGCGGTGGTCGTGGTGATCGTCCTGATCTTCCTGCTGGTCGGCGGCTGCTAACCGAGCTGCCCTTCGGCCTCGTCGGCGATCAGCCTGGCGAGGGCGAGCGACGAGGTCGCGGCGGGTGAGGGGGCGTTGCGGACGTGCAGCGCGCGCTCGGTGCGGTGAACGACGAAGTCGTCGACCAGCTTGCCGTCGCGAGCGAGCGCCTGGGCTCGGATCCCGGAGGGGCCCGGCAGCACGTCTCGGGCGCTGAGCTCCGGGACGAAGCGGCGCAGGTCCGAGACGAAGGCGCGCTTGCTGGCGGCGTGGTGGATCTCGCTGAGGCCTGTTCGCCAGAAGCGGCCCATCAGCTTCCAGGTACCCGGCCAGGAGAGGTTGGAGCCGAGGTCGCGCCCGCGCACGCGGCTGATGCGGTAGGCGTCGCGGGCGCCCACCATCAGGGCGGAGGGGCCGAGCAGGACCTCGCCGTCGATCGTCTTCGTGAGGTGGCCGCCGAGGAAGGGCAGGTCGGGGTCCGGGACCGCGTAGATGCTGGCCCGGACCAACTCGCGACGCTCCGGGCGCAGTCGCAGATAGCCGCCGCGGAAGGGAACGATCCGCGGCTCGGCGGGCGCACCGGCGGCGACCGCCAGCCGGTCGGACCACGCTCCCGCGCAGCTCACCACGAAGCCCGCCTCAGTCCGGCCACACTCGTGCTCGACGGTGATGCTCTCGCCGTGGGGGGCGAGGGCCCGTACCCCCGCCCCGGTGACGACGGTGCCGCCGGCCCTCTCGATGTCGCTCGCGTAGGAGGCGGCGACCTGGGTGAAGTCGACGACGCCGGTCTCGGGCGAGTGAAGCGCCGCAACGCCGCGGGCGTGCGGCTCGATCTCCGCGATCCCGTCTCCGTCGATCCGGCGCAGCCCGGGGACCTGGTTCTCCCGGCCGCGGCGCTCGAGCTCGTCGAGCCGAGCCACCTCTGCGGTGTCCGCGGCGACGATGAGCTTGCCATCCCGGCGCGCCTCGATCCCGCGCTCGTCGCAGTAGGCGTACAGCAGACTGGCGCCCTCGACGCAGAGCCTGGCCTTCAGCGAGCCGGGTGCGTAGTAGATGCCGGCATGGATCACCCCGCTGGAGTGGGAGGTCTGGTGAGCCGCCAGCCGATCCTCGCGCTCGAGCACGCAGAGGCTGGAGACGGGGTGGCGGGTGAGCAGCTCGCGAGCGACGGCGAGTCCGACGATGCCCCCGCCGATCACGACGAAGTCAGACCCGGAAGGTGGAGTGGGCACGGTCGGCCAGATTAGGCCAGCACTAGGATCGCGACATGGCGCTTCCGCTCAAGCCCCCGATCCAGCCCCAGCTCGCCCTCTCCCGCAAGGTCTTGCCGGAGGGAGACGACTGGGTGTACGAGCCGAAGTACGACGGCTTCCGGGCCCTCGCCTTCGTCGACGGGGAGGATGTGCACCTGCAGTCGCGGGGCGGCAAGCCGCTGCGCCGCTACTTCCCGGAGGTCCAGTTCCCCGAGGGCCGCTATGTCATCGACGGCGAGCTGGTGATCCTCGGCGAGGACGGCCGCGAGGTCTTCGACCATCTCCAGAACCGGCTCCACCCGGCGGAGTCGCGGGTGAAGATGCTGGCCGAGAAGACCCCGGCGCTCTTCCGCGCCTTCGATCTCCTGGCGGTGGACCGCCGCAAGCTGATGGGCAAGCCGTTCGCGGAGCGGCGAGCGGCGCTCGAGGAGCTGATCGCGGCCGCGCCGGGGCGCAGGAAGACGGCATCCGGCTCGGTCGAGCTGACCCCGCTCGTCAAGTCGGTGAGCAAGGCGGAGCCGCTGCTGCTCTCGGGGGAGGGGGTGATCGCCAAGCAGTGCGACGCCGTCTACAAGCCCGGTCAGCGCAAGGGAATGGTGAAGGTGAAGCGCGTGCGGACCATCGACTGCGTGATCGTCGGCTGGCGCCCGGGCAAGGAGGAGGGAACCGTCGGGTCGCTGATCCTCGGTCTCTACGAGAACGGGAAGCTGCGGCCGGTTGGCCACACCTCCGGCCTGAAGTCGAAGGAGAAGCGCGAGCTCGTCGAGACGCTGAAGCCGTACGAGACCGGCGAGAAGGGCTCAGGGGACCCGAGCCGCTGGGACGCCAACCGCGACCTCGAGTGGTACGCCCTCCGGCCGGAGCTGGTGGTCGAGGTCACCTACGACCACACGAGCGGCGGCCGCATCCGCCATGGGTCGAAGATCGTCCGCTGGCGCGAGGACAAGGCGCCGAAGGACTGCAAGATCGACCAGCTGGTCTGACTAGCCCCAGGGCGAAGCGGCCTGGATGATTTCGGGCCAGACGTAGACCTCCCAGGTGGCCGCCACCAAGAGCATCGGAATCGCGAGGGCGACCGTTACGGCCGTCGCGGCCAGCAGCTGGTCCCACTCGCCCTTCCGACTGGCGATCGTCCAGGCGGCGAGCGGCAGGAAGACGGCGGTCAGCTCGAGCAGGGCGTGTGGGAGGGCGGTGAGGACGAGGAGCGGAACCGAGATGTGCTCGTCGTAGGCGATCGTCGATCCGACGATGCTCAGCGCGACGGTCTGGGTGAGGAGAGAGAAACCGGTCACTCCGATGACCCAGGCGAACGCGATCGGACGCGCCTTCTCGTGGATCACTCGCGAGAGTCCCGTCTTTCGCTCGGCCGAGAGCGGCAGGGTCGCGCCGGCGATGAAGCCCGCAATGCAGGCGAAGGCATGCAGCGCCAGGACGAGGGAGTTCCGGCCGGCGACCTGAAGGATCTTCACCGGCTCGGGACCCGAGCTTGCGGACGGCCCGTAGTGGAAGCCGTAGTCCGGCAGGAGGTGGGAACCGAGGATGGTGACGGCGCCGAGCAGCCCGAGCGAGATCAGCACGGCGCCTAGGAACCAGACCCGCAGCATCGGCCACGGGTTCTGGCCCCACCGCTCGAGGATCGAGCGGGTCTGGCGCATGCCGTGGGCGAGCACGTACTGGTTCGAGTTCATGCGTCCAGTCATCGGCCCGTCCCCGGGCAGGCATTAGGGCGAGAGAGAGATCTGGCCGGCGTCGTAGAGCTCGGTGACCGGGAAGGCCGGCGTCGCGGCGGAGACGTAGGTGAGCACGTCGTCGCCCGTGTTGGCGATGCCATGCTCGGTGTTCGGCGGGATGAAGACCATATGCCCGGCCGTCACATCTCGCTCCTCGTCGCCGACCTTCATCCGGCCCGACCCGCGCGTGATCACGTAGACCTGCTGCGGCCCGTGGCTGTGCGGCGGCTGCTGAGCATCCGGCTTGATGTCGACCCAGGTGATGGAGAGCTCACCGCCGGGCGCGTCACCCTCCTCGAGCAGGATGTGTGAGACGAGCCCCTCGAGCTCGCGTTTCGGGGCGGTGCCGAGATCCTTGACGTACATACCCGCTCCTTCCTGTCAACCCCAGGATCGACCTACCTTCTTAAGGGTTGCACTGTCACCCGAAATCAGGAAGGTCCGACGGTCAGCAGTGCACGTAGCTCCGTCAGCATCGTGCCAGGGTCCTCGTTGACGTCGGTCCACGTGTAGCGGCGGAATTCGTCGCCGCGCCCTCGAGCCTCGCGCTCACGCTGCCGATCCTGCTCCCAGGCGTGCCGGGTGTGGTGATATTGGTAGCCGTCGAGCTCGACTGTGAGACGATTCGCTGGCCAGCGACAGTCGACGTATCGGCCGTCGATGCGTCGATTCACCTCTGGCAGCGGAAGCGCAGCCTCCCGGAGCCGGTCGAGGAAGTCGGACTCGAGTTTGCTCAGGGTCACCGGAAGTTCACCCCAGAGGATCCGGCGAAGGGATCGAGCGCCTGGCCAGTTGTGCCGGCGGGCGAGAACCGCCTCTACCGCTGTGGGAGTTACCCGGTGCCGGACATCGGCCTCATGCACTGCACGAGCCAACTCGGGCTTCGAGAGGACTGCGGCGAGGTCAACCAGCGTGCGCGGAATCGTCGTCACCGGGATACCGAGCCACCTTGTGGCATCCGCGGGTGCGATCCAATGAGATCTGCGTGTTCGAACCCCCCTTGGACGGCGCTGCCCCATTTGGATGACCTCGGGTGCCGGCGGGCCGCCCCGCATGAGTCCGAACAGGTGGGCCGCCGCACGGCCTGCAAGCAGAGCGCCTTCGCCACAGGCCTTCACGGCGGCCATGTAGCGAGCTTCGGTACCCGGCGCTCGATGCCCGACTCGATAGACGCCGTTGTGCTCCCGAATGAGGGTGCCGACCCGAAGTCGTTGCTTGAGCTCGGCGACAGTGACCCCCGCACCCAAGACCTCGGTCCGAGTGACGACGCCGTGCGATTTCTCAGCCAAACTCGCCAGCACCCTCTCGACCTTCCTGGGTTGTGGTCGCACTGCGACCACTGAGCAGGTAGGTCCATTGGTTCGCCCCCGGTCGGGGCTTTCATTGGCGGGTTTCGTCCTGCCGCTACGCCTTCCGGGCTCGCGAGGGCGCCACCCGCTTCGGCTCCCCGCGCTGCTTCGCGAAGTGCGGCGGCCAGGGGGCGTCTCCCAGGCCGCCCTCCTCGTCCCGGCGGGCCAGGTCGAGCAGTGCGCCGAGGGAGCCCGCATGAGCGTCGATCTCCGCCGCCGGGTCGCCCTTTTCCCTCAGCCGGTTTGGAACCGTGTCGAGCCGCAGATCGGCCGGCTCCACGTCGGGGACCTCGTCCCAGCGCAGCGGGCAGCAGACCCGCGCGTCCGGGACGGGCCTCACCGAGTAGCCGGAGGCGATCGTCCGGTCCCGCGCGTTCTGGTTGTAGTCGACGAAGACCCCGTGCCGCTCCTCCTTCCACCACTTGCTCGTGGCGTTCTTCGGCACCCGCCGCTCCACCTCGCGGGCGAGCGCGAGCGCTGCGCGGCGCACCTCGACGTAGTCCCAGCGCGGCTCGATCCGGACGTTGACGTGGATCCCGCGCGAGCCGGAGGTCTTCGGGTAGCCGACCAGGCCGTGCTCTTCGAGCACCTCCTTGACGCACATCGCCACCTTCCGCACGGTGCCCCAGCGCACGCCCGGCGTGGGGTCGAGGTCGACGCGCAGCTCATCGGGACAGTCGAGGTTGTCGCGCCGGACGGGGTGGGGGTTGAAGTCGATCACGCCGAGGTTGACCGCCCAGGCCAGGTGCGCGGCGTCATTCGCCACCAGCTCTGTCGCGGTCCTGCCGCTCGGGAAGGTGAAGGTCGCGGTTTGCAGCCAGTCGGGCGCGCCCTTCGGCACCCGCTTTTGGAAGAAGAACTCGCCGCTGACGCCATCGACGAAGCGCTTCATCGTCCCCGGCCGCTCGCGCAGCTGGTTGACGGCCGCGGCCTCGACGGCGACGTAGTAGGAGACCAGGTCGAGCTTCGTGAACTTCGGCTTCGGGAAGAAGACCTTGTCCGGATTCGACAGGCGGACCTCGCGCCCCGCGATCTCCAGCGTCGTGTAGTTCGACTTCGCCACCGTGGACATCTTCTCCATAACGACCGGGAATCCGGATCCGAATCATCGACGCTGATTGAATCCACGGATCGAAACCCTGGAGACGCTGACGTACGAGGTGACCGGGCGGATCGCCCGGATCACGCTGAACCGCCCGGAGCGAGGCAACGGGATCACGCTCGAGATGCCGCGGGAGCTCGCGGACTGCGTGGAGCGGGCCAACCTCGATCCGGAGGTCCACGTGATCGCGCTGGCCGGGAACGGCTCGGGCTTCTGCGGCGGCTACGACCTGGTGGCGAGCGCCGAGGGGAACATGGAGGGGGTGGCCGGGCCGGACGCGCCTCGCGGATCCCCGATCGATTCGGCCGTCCAGGCGCGCAACCACGACCCGGAGGGCACCTGGGATCCGGTCACCGACTACCAGATGATGAGCCGCAACCTGCGCGGCTTCATGAGCCTCTTCCACTCCGAGAAGCCGACGATCTGCAAGGTGCACGGCTACTGCGTCGCGGGCGGAACCGACATGGCCCTGTGCTCGGACCTGCTGGTCGCCGAGGACCGAGCCAAGATCGGCTATCCGCCGGCCCGCGTGTGGGGCGTCCCGACCAGCGCCCTCTGGGCGTACCGGATCGGCCCGGCCCGCGCCAAGCGGCTCCTCCTCACCGGCGACTCGATCGATGGCACCACAGCCGCGGATTGGGGTCTGGCGTCCGAGGTCGCGCCGGCGGCCGAGCTCGACCAGCGCTTCGAGGCGCTGCTCGAGCGGGTCGCGCGGGTCCCGATCAACCAGCTGGTCATGCACAAGCTGCTGGTGAACCAGGCGCTGTACGCCCAGGGGCTGCAGGCGACCCAGGCGCTGGGGGTGTTCTTCGACGGGATCGCCCGCCACACGCCGGAGGGCTTCGAGTTCCAGCGGCGGGCCGCCGAGGCTGGGTTCAAGGAGGCGGTTCGCGAGCGCGATGATCCATTCGGGGATTTCGGGCTACCGCACCGAAATCCCACGAATGAAGATGGGGGCGATCTCGGCCTGGACTAGGGTGGCCCGCCCATGAATCCGGAGATCACCCCCGAGCTGATCAAGCAGTGGCTGCCCGGCACCTTTCCCGGCGACATGGCGATCGAGCCGCTCGAGATCACCAACGAGCGCTCGGTCGGCCGGATGGTCGTGGACAAGCAGCACCTCCATCCCGGCGGCTTCGTCCACGGGGGGGTCTGGACGGCGTTCGGCGACTCGGTCGCCGCGTGGGCGACCTTCCGCGCGCTGCCTCCCAATCACGACTTCACGACGATCGAGCTGAAGCTGAACGTGTTCGCCGCCGCCGCTCTCGGCGATGAGCTGATCTGCCGGGCGAGGCCACTGCACGTCGGGCGCAGCACGGCGGTGATGGAGGCCGAGATCTCCAAGGGGGCGAAACGGGTGGCCAACCTGATCGTCACCCAGTTCGTGCTGCCCGGGCGCGACCCGCGCGCGGAGCGTCCCGCTCCGGGCGACTACCCGCCCGGCGACTGAGCGTCGCCGCCGAGGGCGGAGCCGAGCTCACGGCGTGAGGAGATCTCCAGCTTGCGGTAGGCCTGGCCGAGGTGAAACTCGACGGTCTTCACCGTCACGAAGAGGTTCTGCGCGATCTCCCGGTTCGACATCCCCGAGGCGGCCAGCCTGGCCACCCGCCGCTCGCTCGCGGTGAGCGCGTCAACACCGGTGTAGATCACCTTCCGGGGGCGGGCGCCGGAGGCACGGAGCTCGTCATAGGCTCGCTCCACCAACGGGACGGCCGCGCAGCGGCGCGCCAGCTCGAGCCCTCCTTCAGCGGCCCCCGGGCACCGGCGCGATTTCCTCCGCGGCGCATGGCCGCGCCCAGGTCGACGAGCGAGCGAGCCTGTTCCAGCCGGGCCTGCGAGCCCTCCAGGGTGGAGGCGGACTCCCGCAGCGGGTCAAGGCCCTCGTCGCCACCGACCACGAGGCCCTTCGCCCGCAGCGCGACACCGAGGGCCCTCGGAGCGCCCCAAGCCTCCGCGAGCTCCACCTCCTCAGCGGCGAGCGCGCCGGCGCGCTCGGCATCCTCGCCCAGGTCGTGCAGGCAGAGCGCGGCCCGCGAGCGCCACGGGAGGAAGGCCGGGTTGTGGCCGCCGACGGCGGCGAAGCGGCGTCCGCTCTCCAGCGCATCGGCCAGGGCCCCGCGGAGGTCTCCGCGGAGTGCCTTGAGCTGGGCCCGGGCGTCGAGGTAGGCATGCCAGTGACCGTTGTCGGGAACCTCCGCGTCAGTCGCCGCGCGGCCCAGCGAGCGCTCGGCCTCGTCGAGATCCCCGCGCTCCATCTGGGCCAGCGCGAGGTGGGCGGCCGCCCAGGGGACACCCACCGCGACGTGCTCGGCGCTGGTCTCCAGCCCCACCTCGCCGTCCGCGATCGCGTCCATCAGCTCGCCACGGACGAGATGCGCATACGAGCTCCACAGCCGATCGCCGGCGATGGCCGAGATGTCCCCCCGCTCGCTGGCGAGTTCGAGGCCCTCGTCGAGCGTGGGGAGGGCGAGGTCGGAATCGGCCACCGCCACCACGATCACCGCGGCAAGGAAGGCCGCGCGACCGTTCTCCATCGCCAGCAGGATGCCACCGTCGAGGACCTCCCGGGCCCGTGCGATCGCCTCGTCCGCCGGGATGCCCGCGCGGGCGTCGACGTAGAGCAGCCCGGAGGCGAGTGCCTTGGCGCCGTAGCCGTCGCCCTCGATCCCTTCGTTGCGCACTCGCGCAGCCAGCTCGTCGGCGAGCTCGCGGATGGCCGGCTCGATGCAGGCCGTGGCGAGGACGATCGACTCGAGTCCCTGGCGGATCTCGGGGTCGCCATTTTCGATCTCATCGAGCGCCATCAGCTGGGCCGCGACCCGCTCGCGGGGCGCGTCCTCTTGGCGCAGCAGGTCCGCGGTGCGCCGATGCAGGTCGGCGCGCTCGCCCCGCCCGAGGTCGCCGTAGACGGCGTTGCGGGTGATCGGGTGCGCGAAGCGAAGCGCATCCGAGCGCTCGAAGATCGAAGCACGCGCCAGCTCGTCGGCTGCCGAAGGGGCGCGCTCGGGCGCCAGCCCCACGAGCCGGGCGGCTCTCTCGGTGGAGACGTCGTCCCCGAGGACGGCGACCGCCCGAGCCAGCGCCCGGGCCTCCTCCGAGAGCCGCGCGAGTCGCGCCAGGATCGCCTGGGAGACCGAGCGCGGGTCGAGGTTGAGCACGTGGGTCGCGGCCGCGGCGGTCGGCTCGACGTGGTCCCGCTCGAGCTCGTCGAGGAGCCCGTGAAGGAAGAACGGGTTGCCGGGGGTCGCCGAGTGGCAGGCGCGCGCGAACTCGGGTGCGATCTCCGAGTGCAAGCGGCGGGTCTACCGGCTGCCGGCCTGACCGATGCACGCCTGCGCGCGTGTACTAGGGCACGCGGTGGATCTCGAACAGGTTGGTGCCCATCTCCTGCGCCGGCAGGCCGGCGGTGATCGCGATCAGGTCACCCGACTCGGCGACCCGCGCATCGCGGGCGATCGCCGCGCAGTCGTCGAGCAGCTTGCGGATGCTGGTCCAGTCCTCGGCCTGGGTCGAGCTGATCCCGAAGAGGAGGTTCATCCGGCGCACCGTCTCGAGTCGCGGTGAGACCGCGAGCACCGGGACCCTCGGCCGGTGGGCCGAGATCAGGCGCGCGGTCCGTCCCGAGTTCGTGGGGCAGACGATCGCCTTCAGGCCGAGCCGGTAGCAGGCGGCGACCGCCACCTGCGCGACGGTCTCGGCGATGTCGTGCTCCTTCTCCTCGACCCGGGTGAACACCATCTCCCCGTACTTGAGCCTCGGCTCGGTGACCCGCGCGATCCGATCCATCACCCGGACGGCCTCCACCGGGTGGTCGCCGATCGCGGTCTCCTCGGAGAGCATCACCGCGTCGGTGCCGTCGTAGATCGCGTTGGCGACGTCGGTCACCTCGGCCCGCGTCGGCCGGGAGGCGCGGACCATCGTCGCCAGCATCTGGGTGGCGGTGATGGCCGGCTTCGACGCCCTGCCGGCGAGCGTGATCAGGCGCTTCTGCGCCCCTGGGACCTCCTCGATCGGCAACTCGATGCCGAGGTCCCCGCGAGCGATCATGATCCCGCTCCCCGCCGCGTCGATGATCTCCTCAGCCTGTTCGGCGGCCTGAGGCTTCTCGATCTTCGCGATCAGCGGGATGTCGGCGTCGCGCTCCTTCAGGCGCGCCTCGACCTTCTCGAGGTCCGAGGGCCTGCGGACGAATGAGACGGCGAGGACGTCGATGCCGTTCTCGCAGGCGAAGTCGATCCAGGGCTGATCGGAGGCGCCGGTCTCGGGCAGGTCGTGGTCCGCGCCCGGGAGGTTGACGCCCTGATGAGAGCTCACCGCGCCTCCCGCCTCGACCTCGCAGGTGACCTCCCCGCCGTCCACCGAGACGACCCTCAGCCGCACCCTTCCGTCGGCGAGGAAGACCGGATCACCCTCCCTCACCGCGCGGGCGAAGCCTTCCCACTGGACCGTGAGCAGCTCGGCGTTCCCCGACTGTCCGGCGCCGGTGTTTGTGGGCGCCGTTGATGCCGGCTCGCCCCTGAGGACGACATTCGAACCGGAGTGGAGCACCGCGACATCGCCCTCCAGGTCGCCGAGGCGCAGCTTGGGGCCCGGCAGGTCCCCCATGATCCCGACCTCCCGACCGACCTCCTCGCTGACGGCGCGGATCCGGCGAATGTTCTCCGCCTGCTCTTCGGCGGTGCCGTGGGCGAAGTTGAGCCGGAAGACGTCGACGCCCGAGTCGAACAGCTCCCGCAGGGTCTCGGGGGAGCTGCTCGCCGGGCCGACCGTGGCGACGATCTTGGTGCGGCGAGCGATGTGCAGGGACGGGGGCATCAGCTCTGCCCCGACGGGCGAGTGCGCGGGACGGCGGCCCGCGCTGCCGGCACCGTCCCCGTAGCTCCTCCGCCCGCCGCCTCGTCTGGAGGCGGCGGGCGATCCTCGAGCTGCTCGATCAGGGGGATGCGCCAGACGACGCTCGCGAGCACGAGCCCGGCTGCCGCCGAGAGCAGGGCGAGGAAGAGCTGGCCGCCACCCATCCGGGTCAGGTCGAAGAAGTTCCGCACCGGCTCGACGGCCAGGGCGAGCGCATAGAGGGCGCCGAGGGCCGCTACGAGCGCCAGCATGTAGCTCTGGATCGCGATGTGCTCGCGCCCCGGGCCGCGCTCGAGCAGCAGGATGAAGCAGAGCCCGAGCACGATCAGGGTGGTGGTCGCCGCCGTCCGGCCGGCCTCGAGCGAACCGCCGAAGACCGTATCGACCAGGAAGAAGCTCGCCAGGGACGCCGCGGCGATCGCCAGGCCGGCCGGGACCGCGAAGGCGGCGAGAGCTCGCAGCAGGCGCCCCCTATATAAGGGCCCATCGCTGGGCGCCAGGGCCAGCACGAAGGACGGAACCCCGATCGTCAGGAAGGCGGCGATGGTGAGCTGCCTCGGGAGGAACGGGAATGCCCAGCCGGGCACGGCGACGATCATGATCAGGGCCGCCGCGTAGACGCTCTTCGTCACGTAGAGCCGGCCGAGGCGATGGATGTTGCGCGCGATCCGCCGGCCCTCGGCAACCGCCCGTGGCAGCATCGAGAACTGGTCCTTGAGCAGCACGATGTCCGCGATCCCCTTCGTGATCTGGCTGCCGGAACCCATCGCGACAGCCATCCTCGCGCGCTTCAGGGCAGGCACGTCGTTGACCCCGTCGCCGATCATGGCGACGAACCGCCCGCGCTCGGCCAGCGCCGAGACCAGGGACTTCTTCTGCTCCGGCCGGATGCGGCAGAAGATCGTGTTCTCCCCGGCGACGCGAGCGAGCGAGGCGTGATCCTCGGGTAGTTTGTCTCCGGTGACTACCCCGGCGCCCGCCGGGATGCCGACCGCGGAGGCGACCGCCGTGACCGTCTGGGGCGCGTCGCCGGAGATCAGCTTCAGATCGATCTCGCGCTCGCGCATGTAGGCGATCGTCTCGCGAGCGTCGGGCCGCAGCGTCTCTTCGAGCACCACCAGGGCGAGCGGACTGACCGCCGGCGGCGGGTCGGAGTAAGGGTTGTCCGGCAGCCCTCCGGACGCGCGCCCGAAGGCCACCACGCGCCGGCCGGCCCTGGTGTTCGCCTGCAGGCTCTTCTGGAGCGGGACGGTGAGGGCCAGCGAGCCGCGCGACATCAGCACGTCGGGGGCCCCGAGGACGTAGGTCTCTCCACGCCCGAAGCTGAGGCCGCTCCACTTCCATTCGGACGAGAAGGGCACCTCGGCGCGGACTCGCTCTCCCGTCGCCGGGTAGTTCTCTGCGATCGCTTCGAGCGTTCGGTTGCGCTCCCCCGAGCTGGCGGCGAAGCGGGCCAGCGCCTTCTGGGCCATGCTCGCCTCGGAGGGATCGCTGACGTCGACCGAGACGAGCTCCAGCTCGCCGCTGGTGAGGGTCCCGGTCTTGTCGATGCAGATCGTGTCCACCGCCGCGAGCGCCTCGGTGGCGCTCATCTGCTGAACCAGCGTGTCCATTCGCGCGAGACGCACCGCGGCGACGGCCAGGGTGACGCTCATCAGCAGCACCAGCCCCTCGGGGATCAGGGTGATGAGACCGGCGGTGGCGGTCTCCGCGGCGTCGTGAATGGGGGTGCTGCGGGCCTGGAGGGCGAAGATCAGGATGACGGCGAGCGGAATCATCGCCCAGGTGCTCGCCTTGAGCACCAGGTTGACCTCCTCCTGAAGCGGGGAGGGCGGATGGCGGAAGGTGCGAGCTTCGCCGGCGACCTGCTCGGCGTAGCTGTCCTCGCGGACCGCGTCGACCTCGTAGTAGCCCGAGCCCGTGATGCAGAAGGCGCCCGAGAGCGCGCGCTGCCCGACCCGCTTGCGAACGCCGTCGGCCTCGCCGGTGAGCACCGACTCGTCGACCGTGAGCCCGCGGCTCTCGGTCACCTCGCCGTCGGCGACCAGCTGGTCGCCCGGCTCGACCCGGATCCAGTCGCCGGGGACGATCTCCTCGGCCCGGAGGTCGGCGAGCTCGCCATCGCGGACGACTCGCGCCTTGGGTGCGACCAGCAGTGCGAGGCCCTCCAGCGTCTCCTTCGCCTTCAGCTCCTGCCGGATCCCGATGTAGCTGTTGATCACGGCGATGAAGCCGAAGAGCGCATCCGCGAACAGCCCGAGCGCGAGCATGATCACGAAGAAGACCCCGATGATCAGGTTGAAGAAGGTGAAGACGTTGCCGGCGATGATGCTGGCCACCGAGCGGCTCGATCGATCCTCGATCGGGCCAAGCTGGCGGAGGCGTTTGGCGGCCTCCTTGCCGGACAACCCCCCGGGATGGCGCTGGTCGTTCACTGCCGCATTGTTAGCGAAGCCGGGCGGCGCGAATGTCAAGCGTCCGGGGCCGACTCCCAGAACCACTCCTCAAAGTGCCTGATCGCACCGCGCCGCGGGCGCCTTCGACCGAAGTAGGCGAGTTCCTCACCGGCTGTCACCGCGCTGCGGGCGGCCACCCCAGGTATCCCCGCTTCCCTCGCGCGAAGCCCAATCGGCTGGCAGCGGCTGTGGGGCACGATCCTGCGGCGGCCGTCGCGCGGATATGTCTCCGGCAGCCCGGCGTCCCTGCAACCGGCGTCTGTGATCACGTTCAGATAGCGGTCCTGCGGGACCGTCGCCCGGACGAGGATCGGTCCGGCTTCCGGTCTCAGGTCCTCCGGGCCATAGGGCTGGCGCTCCAGCCGCCGGTAGACGTTGGCACGGGCGACGGCGACGGTCTGACAGAGGTAGACGACGGGGAACGACTCGGGCGGGTTCCAGCGTCCGCCGCGCTCCGCCGCGTGCCTGCCGTCGAGCGGATCATCCCAGTCAGGATCGGCCACGCGAAGGTACGGACCGCCCCGCCGGATCGTGCGCACTTACGCGGAGGCGGCCCAGTCGAACGAGCGGCGCACCTTCGCCTGCAGCTCGTCCTGGCGATCGCGCTCGATCATCTCGAGCATCGAGAGGCCGCCGTACTCCCTGGCCGGCCGGCGCGCGATACCCGGGATTCGCTCCGGCTTCAGCCGGTGATGCAGGAGGTCGCAGATCGCGGCCACCGTCGCCACCTTGGCCATGCGGTTCGAGGGCACGCCGCGCTCACGCCACTGACCCACGGCCTGCCGGCTGACGCCGAAGAGGCGACCAAGCTCCGTCTCGGTGAGCTCGAGAGCCTCCGCGATCGGGTCGAGCAGGGTCGGGGTGAGGACGGTACTCATCCTGCGCCATTCTAGCGCAAGCATTTCGCAAGCTCTAGGCGACCTTGGATGCTCGCGCGCGCCAGTAGGTCACGGAGGCCTCCTGCTCCAGGCGGAGGCGGCGCGCATCGAGTGCCTCCTCGTAGAGCCCGGCGGACTCCCGCTCGCGCTCGAGCTCGCTGTAGCGCTCCAGCAGCCGCTCGGCCTGCTGCGCGCGGTGCTCCATCTGCTCGGGCGTCATGAACCTCTTTTCGGCCTTCCGGAGGCGCTTCTCCACCCGAAAAGTGAGGATGAGACGAGACTTCTGTCCACCGAGCGCGCTCTCGCTTCACCTGGCGGCCCAGGGGCCGAGTCAACCGTCGTGTCGTTGTTGATCAGACGAATCACGCTTGCCGTCCTGGTGGCATCGCTGGCGGGCGGGATGCTGGCCGTTCCGGCGAGCTCCATGACGGGCCCCGTCGCGCACGCGAGCAAGAAGAAGAAGAAGTGCAAGAAGAAGAAGAAGAAGAAGCACAAGCTGGCGGCCTCGGCCAAGAAGAAGAAGAAGAAGAGAAAGTGCAAGCGCGCCAGCCCGACCGGGACCACTCTCCCGGGGCAGGCCACACATCCCGTGCCCACCCAGCCGGCCGCCGTCGGCGGCGCCACCACCGGGGGAAGCACGGGAGGAGGCGGAGGCGGCTCGACGGCACTCCAGATGAATGCCGTCAGCGTCACGGACAACCCGGTGCTCGTCGGCAGCTCCACCTTCGGCCAGGTGACGATCAGCGGCCCGGCCCCCTCGGCCGGTCAGCCGGTCAGCCTGCAGAGTGACAACCCCAACGTGACCGTGCCCCCGAGCGTCGTCGTCGCCGCCGACCAGACCACTGCTTCCTTCCCGGTCGACACCGCGGCCGGAGCGCAACCCGGGGCGATCCTGACCGCGGCGATCGGGAGCAGCAGCGTCACCGTTCCGCTCAGCGTCGTGACCGCGCCGAGCGTCTCCTCCGTGCAACTCGAGAGGAAGTGCTTCACGGGCCCCGACACGTTCAACTCGAATCGAGTGACGCTCGACGTCCCGGCGCCCGTGAACACGGTGGTCGACCTCTCGAGCGGCAACGCGTCCTTCCTGGTGCCATCCACCGCGACGGTTCCGTCCGGGTCGAAGATCGGAACCTTCACTGCGACCACGCTCGTGCCGATCGTCCCGGACGTGACGGTGACGGCGACCCTGGGCGGCTCCGTGGCGGACTCCGCTTCGTTGTACACGACGGCGACGTATCCGGACCCCCCGGCCGTCAGCGGCCTCTCCCTGCAGCCCGACAGCCTGACCGCCGGCGGCTCCTCGACCGGCACCGTGACCCTGGCCTGCGAGGCGCCCGCGGGAGGGACGACCGTCACCCTTGACTCCGCTCCCAGCGGTCCGACCATGCCTGCGACGGTGACCGTTCCCGCGGGCGAGCTGAGCGCCCAGTTCACGATCTCAACCTCCGCGGGCGGCGAGTTCACGATCACCGCCACGACCACGGCCGGCTCACAAATGGCGACTCTGCACGTCGCCGACCAGCCCACCTAGCCACGTTTGTCGGCCGTCCCGCGCCGGCTCTTCACCCCGGCAACGGCGAGGAATCACTAGGGTGCGCCCATGGGTTTGAAGCTTGGACTCAACCTCGGCTACTGGGGCATCGGCCCTCAGGGAGACGAGGCGACCGAGATCGTGCTCGCCGCCGAGCGCGCCGGCTTCGACTCGGTCTGGTCGGCCGAGTCCTACGGCTCGGACGCGGTCAGCGTGCTCGCCTATCTGGCCGCGAAGACCGAGACCATCCAGCTCGGCGCCGCGATCCTCCAGGTCCCGGCCCGCCAGCCCGCCGCCGCGGCGATGGCGGGGGTGACGATCGACGCTCTCTCCGGCGGGCGCTTCATCTTCGGCTTCGGACCCTCGGGGCCGCAGGTCTCCGAGGGCTGGTACGGGGTTCCCTACGCGAAGCCCTGGGGCCGCACACGCGAGTACGTCGAGATCGTCAGGCAGATCGTCGCCCGCGAGGATCGCCTCGAGTACGAGGGCAAGCACTTCAAGCTGCCGCTGACCGAGGGGGAGGGAGTCACGGGTCAGGGCAAGGCGCTGAAGCTCAACGTCCACCCGATCCGCAACGAGATCCCCGTCTACCTCGGCGCGATCGGCCGCAAGTCCGTCGAGCTGGCCGCCGAGATCGCCGACGGTTGGATCCCGATCTTCTTCTCGGTGGACAAGTGGGAGGACGCCTGGGGCGAGCACATCGAGGCAGGCCTCTCCAAGGGTGGCCGGACGCGAGATGACTTCGCGGTCTCGCCCTCGGTGCAGGTGGCGATCGACGGCGACCTCGATGCCGCCCGCGGCCTGGTCAAGGCGGGGCTGCTCCTCTACCTCGGCGGCATGGGCTCGAAGAAGACGAACTTCTACGCGGACCTGACCCGCCGCTTCGGCTTCGCCGAGGTCGCGGACGAGGTCCAGTCGCTCTACCTCGAGGGCAAGCGCGAGGAGGCTTACGCGGCAATCCCCGACGAGCTGGTCGACGCCACGGCCATGATCGGCACCGAGGACGAGGTCGCCGAGCGAGTGAAGCGCTTCGCCGACGCCGGCGTGGACCGGATGATCGTCTCGCCGATGCACGGGAACGCTGAGGAGAACACCCGGACACTCGAGAAGCTCGCCGATTTGGTGGGCGCGGGCTCACCTGCCTAGACTCGCCCGCGTGTCCGAGCAGGACGTCGCCGTCATCAGGGAGCAGTTCGAGGCCGTCAACGACCGGAAGTTCGAGCACGCGATGGCGATCTACAGTGACGACGTTGTCCTCGTCGTCCCCGGTTCAGGAGTGAAGGCCGGGAGGTTCGAGGGCAAGGAGGCTGTCGGTGAATGGTTCGGTGACTGGTTTCGAGCCTTTGCTCCGGACTACCGGTTCGAGATCACCGAGGCCAACGCCCTTGACAGTGGCACGATCCTGCTCGTCGCGCGGCACTGGGGGAAGGGTCGGATGAGCGGTGCCCAGGTCGAGGACGAGAACGGGTACCTGTATCGAGTGCGCGATGGGAAGGTCAGTCAGGTGGGGTTCTTCGAGACGCGCGAGGAGGCCATCGAGGCGGCTGCCCTGCCGGAGTGGTCGGAAGCCAAAACCGACTAGATTGCCCGCCTCAATCCCCGCAGGGGGTGGATCGTCCTGATGAAGATCGGAGTCCCAAAGGAAAGCGCGGAGGGAGAGCGCCGGGTGGCGCTCGTCCCCGACGTGGCCAAGGCTCTCACCGGCAAGGAGATCGAGGTCGCCATCGAGGCGGGCGCGGGCGAGGGCGCCTCGCATCCCGACTCGGAGTACACGGACGCCGGCGCGAAGGTCGGTGACGATCCCTGGGGCGCCGACATCATCCTCAAGGTCACCCCTCCCACCGAGGAGGAGGTCGGCCGCCTGAAGCAGGGCCAGATCCTGATCGGATTCCTCGAGCCGCTGACGAACCCCGCTCTCGCCAAGTCGCTCGCGGGAGCCGGCGTCACCAGTTTCGCGATGGAGGCGATCCCGCGGATCACCCGGGCCCAGTCGATGGACGCGCTCTCCTCGCAGGCCAACCTCGGCGGCTACATGTCCGTGCTGATCGCCGCCCGGGAGTCCGGCAAGCTCTTCCCGATGATGACCACGGCGGCCGGGACGATTCCCCCCGCCAAGGTGCTGGTCCTCGGCGCGGGAGTCGCGGGCCTGCAGGCGATCGCCACCGCGAAGCGGCTCGGCGGCGTCGTCACCGGCTTCGACGTCCGCTCGGTCGTCAAGGAGCAGGTGCAGTCCCTCGGCGGCCGCTTCCTCGAGGTCGAGGCGGTCAAGGACGCCGAGGGCGAGGGCGGCTACGCGCGCCCACTGACCGACGAGGAGAACGAGAAGCTTCGGGGCGAGCTCGGCGAGGCAGCCAAGCGCCAGGACGTGATCATCACCACGGCCCAGATCCCGGGCCGGCCGGCACCGCGACTGATCACCGCCGACGCCGTCAAGGGCATGAATCCCGGTTCGGTGATCATCGACCTCGCCGCCGAGACCGGCGGCAATGTCGAGGGCTCGAGGCCGGGCGAGACGGTCGAGGAGAACGGCGTGAAGATCATCGGCCCCAGGAACCTGCCGAGCCAGATGGCCGGCAACGCCTCGGCGCTCTACGCCAAGAACCTGCAGAACCTGGTCGAGCTCCTGATCGACGACGAGGGCAACCTGAAGGTCGACACCGAGGACGAGGTCATCGCCGGCGCCCTGCTCACCAAGGACGGCGAGATCGTCAACGAGAGAGCCAAGGAGGCTGTGACGAGAGCCTCCAACGGACGCGAAGCCGAGTAGGAGGCGATTAATCATGAGCTTGATCACCGAAATCACGATCTTCGTACTGGCCGCCTTCGTCGGATTCGAGGTGATCTCGAAGGTGCCGACCACCCTGCATACGCCGCTGATGTCGCAGACGAACGCGATCCACGGCATCGTCATGCTCGGCGGGCTGATCGTGATCGGCTCCGCCGACGACACGCTGGAGAAGGTGATCGGCGTGATCGCGATCGCCTTCGGCACGATCAACATCGTCGGCGGGTTCATGGTCACCGACCGGATGCTCGGCATGTTCCGGGGTCGCGATCGCAAGCCGAAGCAGGAGGCAGAGGCGGAGACGGTGACCCCGGGGGAGGCCGGTAAGTGATCCCAGCCCCACCCCTGGCGCTGGCGGAGAACAGCGACTTCGTCACCGCCTGCTACATCGTCGCCTTCTCCCTGTTCATCCTCGGAATCCGGCAGGGGACGCATCCGAGAACCGCCCGCCGCGGCAACATGATCGCCGCGGTCGGGATGCTGGTCGCGATCGCGATCACCCTCTCGCTGGACGTGATCGGCAACGGCGTTCTGATCGTCGTCGGCATCCTGATCGGGACGGCTGTCGGGGCGGTCGCCTCCAACCGGGTTCAGATGACCCAGATGCCGCAGATGGTGGCGCTCTACAACGGCGTCGGCGGTGGCGCCGCGGCGCTGATCTCGTGGTCGGAGTTCCGGCACGCCGGCAGCGGCGGCGCCAGCATCGAGCTCCAGATCCTGATCCCGGTCCTCTTCTCGACCGTGATCGGCTCGGTCTCGTTTTGGGGATCGAACATCGCCTTCGGCAAGCTGCAGGCGATTCTGCCCAGCCGCCCGGTCCAGTTCCCCGGGCAGCACATCGTCAACGGCCTGCTGCTGGCGGGGATCCTGGCCGGCTGCATCGTGCTCGGCATCGATCACAACTCGCCCTCGCAGGGCCTCTACATCGGCGTCCTGATCGCCGCCGCGGTGCTGGGCAACCTCTTCGTCCTGCCGATCGGCGGCGCCGACATGCCGGTTGTGATCTCGCTGCTCAACGCCTTCACGGGGCTCGCGGCGGCCGCCGCGGGGTTCGCGCTCGACAACGTCGTCCTGATCGTCGCCGGCACCCTGGTCGGGTCCTCGGGAACGATTCTCACCCTCGAGATGAGCCGGGCGATGAACCGCTCGATCGCCAACCTGCTCTTCTCGGGCTTCGGGGCCGTCAGCACCGCCGGGGCGGGGGAGAGGGAGGAGCGCCCGGTCCACTCGATCGGCCCTGAGGATGCCGCCATCAAGCTCGGCTATGCGGACTCAGTCGTCTTCGTGCCCGGCTACGGCATGGCCGTGGCGCAGGCGCAGCACGCGGTCAAAGAGCTGGCGAACGTGCTCGAGAAGCGAGGGGTCGACGTCAGCTACGCGATCCACCCGGTGGCCGGGCGGATGCCCGGGCACATGAACGTCCTGCTCGCCGAGGCCGACGTGCCCTACGAGCAGCTCAAGGAGATGGACGAGATCAACCCCGAGATGCCGCAGATGGACGTCGCCGTGGTGATCGGCGCGAACGACGTCACCAACCCGGCCGCGAAGGACGATCCCGACTCACCGATCGCGGGAATGCCGATCATCGAGGTCGACGAGGCCAAGGAGGTCATCGTCATCAAGCGCAGCCTCAGCCCGGGATTCGCGGGCATCGACAACGACCTCTTCTACGAGGACAAGACCTCGATGCTGTTCAGCGACGCGAAGGGCGCCGCGTCCGACATCGCGGCGCAGGTCGAGGAGCTCTAGAGCCGCCAGTACTGGGGTTGACGACCACCCCGAGCCGCGGGTACGTTCGTTCCGTCTCGTCCGACCCTCGATCGAACCGAGGTTTCGGATGGAAGCAGCAGGAACAGTCAGTGGCGAACACCGGAGCACGCGAAGGCTCCTCGACGCCCTCGGCAGGATCGCCGAATTCGAAGATCTGGATTCCTTTCGCAACGGCATCAGCGCCGCGGTCAAGCGGCTCGTCGCATGCGACATCGCCTCCTACAACGAGATCGATCCCGGCAGGGGGGAGGCGCTGGCCGTGGTCGACCCGGAGGAGGCCCTTCTCGATGAGGCGGTCGAGGCGCTTGGACTCTATGCGGAGCAGAACCCCCTGATCGCCTACGAGCAGAGGACCGGGAACGGGCTGGCCGTCAAGCTGTCCGATTTCGTCAGCCGCCGTGAGCTGCACCGGTTGGAGATCTACGACCTCGCCTATCGCAAGCTGGAAACCGAGTACCAGCTGGCGTTCGCCTTGCCCGCGACGCGTGGCAGGATCGTGGGCCTGGCGCTGAATCGATCCCGCCGCGATTTCAGCGAGCGGGACCGCGAGATCCTCGACCTGCTCCGGCCACACGCCGCGGCTGCCTACAGGCGCCTGAGCGAGAGCGACCACGTCAGGCGCGCCCTGCGCGCCCTGGAGGACGCATCCGTCGCGCGCAGCGGCGTCATCCTGGTCGACTCGGGGCTGATCGGTTTCGCGAGCGAGGGCGCCCTCTGGCTGGTACCCGAGCTCGGCTCGGGCCTGATGCCGGAGGGGCTTCGCGAATGGGCACTCTCCGGGGACGCTCGGTCGGAGTCGTTCGAGCTTCGATCGATTCGCGGGCCTGTGACCGCTCGCTATTGCGCGGGTCGGGGACCCGGCGGGGTGGACGCCATCGTCCTCACTGTCGGTGCAGGGCCCCCCCGGCGGCTCGCAGCGGATCTCGGGCTGAGCGCTCGACAGGCGGAGGTCCTGACGATGGTCGCTCGCGGGATGTCCAACATCGAGATAGCCAACGCGATGTCCCTCAGTCAGCGGACCGTCGAGAAGCACCTGCAGCGGATCTACCGCCGCCTGGGGGTCTCCAACCGCACCGAGGCCGCGGCCCGGACACGGCGGGACTGACCGGAGGCGCCGCCTCGGCGCGAACCGCGGAGGGTCCGTGTACGTGAAATCACGGCATTGACAGGGTGGGCGGCCGCCGGATTGACTTCGGCGACCTCGCATGACCACGAACTCACCCGCAAGGAGGCTCGGCATGAAGGCAGTCCGCTTGTCGATCGGCGCGGCACTCAGCATCGCGGCCGTTTCGATGCTCGCCAGTGGAGGTGCCTTCGCCGCCAATGGAGCGGTCGTGAAGGCCGGCGACTACTCGGGCTTCCTGCGATTCAAGGGCAACGTCAGCACGACCGAGAGCGTCAGCTTCAAGGTCACTCACGACCGGGCCAAGGTGAAGCTGCTGCGGCTGAACCCGTTCGTCCCCAACCGGTGCGGATCTGGCGGACCGCCACCAGTGGAGGTCTCGAAGCCCGCCAAGATCAAGGCGGGCGCATTCAAGGGAACCGTCAAGGAGCTCGCCACCGATGGCAGCGTCAGTGTCAGGGGCGTCGTCACGGGAAGGTTCGTACGGGGCGGCAAGGTCAAGGGAAAGGTCAAGTCGAAGCTCGCGATCGCGCCGCAGTACAACGCCACCTTCGCCTTCACCGCCCAACGCGGATCCGGCTGATCCGCAATGGGGTTGGAGCTGGTGGCGCGCTAGTCGTCGCGGTGACGGAAGCGCGGCAGCGCCAGACCGATGATGAATCCGAGCACCGTGGCGAGCAGCAGGGCGAAGATCAGCGGCGTGTGGCCGGTGGCGAAGAAGAACTTCACCTTCACCTGCTGGGAGTTCTGGAGGATGAAGATCGCGGCCAGGACGACCGCTGCGATCGTGATGTAGAACCCCACGCCGCGCTGCTTGCGGGGTGTGGGCGAGAGCTCGTCGGACACGGCGCGACCCTAGCACGGGCCTCGGTGCGGATTGGCGAGCCTTTCGCGACCGCCGCGCGCCTTCCGTCACTCCGCCCCGTCTAGCTTCACCCGCGTGTGGCCGAAACAGAGCGGGTCAGGGAACCGTCGAATGGGTCGCCCTGATCGCGCTCGTCTCCCTCGCGCTAGGCGCGCTCGCCTGGCTGGTGGGTCTGCGGCTGCCCGGGATGGCGCTGGCCTATGAGATCGGCGAGCGGATCGTCTGCGCGGTCAAGCTGAGCTACGGCTGCCGAAGCGACCCGGAGCTGGCAGGCGCGTACGGCGAGCTTGCGAGCCAGGTCCGCGACAACGCGCCGAAGATCGTCTACGAGCGCGGGATGGCCGCGCTCCCTGTGGACTTCCGCAGATGCCGCTCGCCATCGTGCTCTGACGGCCCCGGCACCGGCCGAGTGACTCGCTCGGTGGCGGGGCAACCGGTCGCCGCCTTCACTCACGTGATCGACTGTCGCGTTCCGCGCCGGGCTGAGTCGCGCGGCTACGACTGCTCGGGCGAGCGAGCCGGCCGGGTCTACATCCAATACTGGACCTACTACGGCGACTCCGCGACCTCACGCGCGATCCTGGGCCCCGCCGGCTTCCATAGAGATGACTGGGAGGGCTACCAGTTGCGGATCAATCCGGACGGCGGCGTCGACGCCAGGGCGAGCTCCCACAACGGCTACAACGGCGCCGATGCCCCGGCGGTGAACTGGTCCTCGGATGCTTCGGGGAAGGTGCCGGGCGCTTCGGCGGTGAGGGATGCGACCGAGGCGGTCGGTCTCCGCGGCGAGCGCGGCTGGACGCGCTCCGAGGGGACCCTCTACGTGTCCGGAGGGAGCCACGCCGGTCACGCGACCGAGGGCTCGCTGAGCCGCGAGCTCGCCGGCCTGCTCGCCACGGAGCGGCTGGCCCTCCGTGCCAAGCCGCTGCCGGGTCCGCTCGGGCCCGCCGAGGAGCGGCACCGCCAGGAGCTGCTGGCGAATCGGTTGAGAGCGTCGCTGTTCGGCCCCGGGGCGCGGATGACGCCGCGAGGGAGCGTCAAGCTGATCCCGATCGAGAGCCTGCCCGACCGCGACTCCTATTCCTTCGCGATCAGCCCGCCCTGGCGCAAGCGGGTCTACACGGACCCGGAGTACGGCGGCACGGACTGAGGAGCACCGGTGGTCCGGGTCGCTTCGGATCCGCCGGTTCGGAAACCCGATTTGAAGATCCGTGATTTTCCACATAGATAATTTGTCCATTCTGAGGAGAATGCGCGGGTGCTTTCGACTCGCCGCTCTAGGGGGAGCGGGACCCAGGCGCTCGCGCACCTGGCGCTGCTGCTTGCTGCCTGCCTGGCTTTGGCCCTGCTCTCCCTGGTCGTCTTCGGCGGCAGCCGGGTGCAGGCGAACCCGCCGATACCCCCGCATGGCGACGGTGTCCATCCGGGCGGCGGCAACGGCGGTCTGGATAACAGCGCACACACTCTCCACCCGGAGCCTCAGCCCCCGCCGCCCCCGTCCGATCCGCCCCCGGACAACCCGCCGCCCGACAAGCCGCCACCCGATAGGCCGGTGACCCAGCAGCCACTGGCCCAGCAGCCCGTGGCTACCGGCGCATCGGGCTCGACGGCGAGCGGCCTCGGCGGTGTGGCCGGGGCGAGCGCCAGTGGACGCGCCCGCAGTGATTCGCGGGGCGCGTCTCCCTCGACCGTGATCGTGCAGCCCCACGCCGGCCGGGTCGCGGCGCCTGCTCGCCACAAGCAGAAGGTGACCGCCAAGGTCATCCATGCGCCCGCCCCCCAGCCGCTGCCGAGCGCCGCCGCCGCGCCCACCGGGAATCCGCACCGCTCGACCTTCGCGGACCGGCTCCTGTCGCCGACCCAGCTCGACCTGTCGGCCAAGAACCTCGGCGAGGGCGGCATGCTCGCCCTCCTGCTCGCGGCGCTGCTCTATCTGCCCGTGACGATCTTCAACAAGGCGACCGAGAAGAACCACGAGACGATCAAGGGCTGGTTGGCCCGCCCGCGCGCCTTGCTGCTCTTCCTGTTCGGCTGGATCCCGTTCCGGCGTCATCCGGCGATCACCCTCACCATGGGGGTGGTCGCGAGCGCCGTGCTCTTCTCGTTCATCGAGCCCGGGTTCCCGAATGAGGAGGGAGCGCTCCAGTACCTGATCGGGATGATGCTCGGCTTCGCGCTGGTCTCGTTCGTGTTCTTCGCAACCTGGCGGTTGGTGCTCCGGCGGCTCGAGCCGGAGGGGAAGGGGGAGTGGAAGCTCTACCCGCCGTTCATCCTGTTGGCGGCGTTCCTGGTCGTGATGGCGCGACTCGCGCACTTCCTGCCCGGCGTCGTCCTCGGCACCGTCGCCGAGTACGAGCCCGCGAAGAAGCTCAGTGTCCGGACGGCGGGGATCCGCGTCGCCGTCACCTACGGTGTGCTGATCCTCCTCGGCCTCGCCGCGTGGTTCGCCTGGATCCCGGTTGAGCACGCCGCCTCGAAGGAGGGAGCGAGCAATCTGACGCTGATCCTCGACTCGGCGCTGGCGATCACCTTCGTCTCGGGCCTCGAATCGGTCGCGTTCGGGCTGATCCCGATGAAGTTCCTCGATGGCAACGACCTCTTCACCTGGCGGAAGGGAGTCTGGGCCGCGCTCTGGGGCGGCGCTCTGCTCTGGTTCTCGGTCGTGATCCTCCACCCGGCGCTGAGCACCTACGGGGAGCTCAGCGGGACCGGCGCGGTCTGGTTCGTGTTGCTCTTCTCGACGCTGATGGTGCTCGCGCTGAGCACCTGGGCGTTCTTCCGCGTCCGCGACGCCCGCCTTGCGCGCGAAGCCGAGAGCGGCTCCTCCGCCTAGCGCGGGGGCATGCGGAGCGCCCCGTCCAGCCGGATCGCCTCGCCGTTCAGCATCGTGTTGGAGACGATCTCGCAGGCGAGGTGCCCGTACTCGTCGGGCCTGCCCAGTCGCGAGGGGAAGGGGATGCCCGCGCCGAGCGCCTGGCGCTGCTCCTCGGGGAGGGCCGCGAGCAGCGGCGTGTCGAACAGGCCTGGAGCGATCGTGTTCACGCGAATCCCGCGACCGGCCATGTCGCGCGCGGCCGGGAGGGTGAGGCCGACGACACCGCCCTTGGAGGCGGCGTAGGCGACCTGGCCGATCTGTCCGTCCCAGGCGGCGATCGAGGCGGTGTTGATGCAGACGCCGCGCTCTCCCTGGTCGTCGGGCTCGTTGCCCGACATCGCGGCGCAGGCGAGCCGCAGCACGTTGAAGGTGCCGATCAGATTGACCTTGATGACGTTGTGGAAGATCTCGAGATCGTGCGGCCCCTGCTTGGAGGCAGTTCGCTGGGCCCAGCCGATCCCGGCGCAGCAGACCGAGATCCGCAGCCCGCCCGGGGCATCAGCGGCGGCCTCGACCGCCTCCTGCACGGGCTCGGGCTCCATCACGTTCGCCTCCACGAAGGCGGCCCTCTCCCCGAGCTCGGAGGCGAGCGCCTTGCCCTTCTCGGCGTTCAAATCGGCGATCACCACCGAGGCGCCCCGCTCGTGCAGCGCGCGCGCCGTCGCGGCGCCGAGGCCCGATGCCCCGCCGGCTACCAGCGCGCTTGCACCCTCGATCTTCATCGGCGCGGGACCCTATTTGAACCGAGCCCATGAGGCCGCCTCGGTAGGCTTGACCGATCGCGGAGGTTGCTGCACCCACTACCGAGGGTGGATCTCGTCCCGCTTCCGATCGCAAGGCCGAGTTGGCCGAGCGCTTGGACGAGGCACGCCGTCACACCCTGAAGCTGGTCGAGCCGCTCACTCACGAGCAGCTCAATCGCGTCTACGATCCGATCCTCAGCCCGCTGATCTGGGATCTCGGGCACATCGCCAACTTCGAGGAGCTCTGGCTGGTGCAGCGAATCGGCGGGCGCGAGCCGCTGCGGGGCGATCTGGGTGAGCTCTACGACGCGATCGAGCAGCCGCGCAAGACTCGCGGGGAGCTGCCGATTCTTCGGGCCGATGAGGTTCGCCCCTACCTGGACCAGGTGCGCGAGCGGACGCTCGAGGTGCTCGGCGAGATCGAGCTCGATCCCGAGGACAGGCTGCTCGCCGACGGCTTCGTCTACGAGATGCTGCTCGCCCACGAGTATCAGCACAACGAGACGATGCTCCAGCTCCTCCAGATGATCGAGTCCTACGATCCGGTCGAGACCGACCCAGCTGCGGCTGAGGAGCCGATTGCCGACGGGCCCGAGATGGTCCGGGTCGAGGCTGGCGCCTACGAGATCGGTGCGCTTCCGGGGGGCTTCGCCTACGACAACGAGCGCCCTCGCCACCCGGTCGAGGTCGCGCCCTTCCTGATCGACCGGACCCCGGTGACAAACGGCGACTACATCGCGTTCATGCAGGAGACGGAAGCGGAGCCGCCGATGTACTGGGAGCGAGACGGCGAGGGCGGCTGGGTTCGCAGGGCGATGGGAAGGACCGAGGCGGTCGATCCCCGGCTGCCGGTGGTCCACGTCTCCTGGCAGGAGGCCGAGGCATTCGCCCGCTGGGCCGGCAAGCGCCTGCCGACCGAGTCCGAGTGGGAGGTGGCCGCCGCCGGCGCCAGCCGCGAGCGCGCCAACCTGGACGAGCTCTCCTTCGGCTGCGCCCCGGCCGGCGCCTACGGCGACGCGAGCGCCGACTGCGGCGCGGTGCAGATGCTGGGCGATGTCTGGGAGTGGACCAGCTCGGACTTCACGGCCTATCCGGGCTTCGAGGCATTCCCCTATCCCGAGTACTCGGAGGTCTTCTTCGGCGACGCGCACAAGGTGCTCCGCGGAGGGGCCTGGGCAACCCGCCGCGCCGTGATCCGCGCCAGCTTCCGCAACTGGGACCTGCCCGTCCGTCGCCAGATCTTCTCCGGAATCCGCTGCGCGCGTAACGACTGATCCGAAGCTCAGACGAGCACGCAAGAGATCGCATACCCCGAGCAGTCATCAACCCCTCCCACACGACAACCGACCGGATCACAGTCCAGGTGAACCTGCCACCCGGGGGCCCGCTCTCCGGGATGGCCGCCGATGTCCGAGCCGGGCTGACGAGCCCGTTCAAGGAGCTCTCCCCGCGCTACTTCTATGACGAGCGCGGATCGGAGCTCTTCGAGCAGATCACCGAGCTCGAGGAGTACTACCCGACCCGCTGCGAGCGCGAGATCCTCCAGAGCCGGTCCGCCGAGATCTGCGAAGCAGCCAACCGTCCGGCCAGCCTGATCGAGCTCGGCTCCGGCTCGGCCCGGAAGACTCGCGTCCTGCTCGATGCGATGAGGAAGGCCGGCTGCCTGGAGACCTACTGCCCGGTCGACATCTCCGAGGAGATCACCCAGGACACCGCCGAACGCATCGCCGCGGAATATGAGCGCATCAACGTCCGCGGCCTGGTCTGCGACTTCGAGTTCGATCTCGAGCGGATCCCGGTCGGAGGCCCGCGCGTGATCGCCCTGCTGGGCGGCACGATCGGGAACTTCTCTCCCCACCAGCGGGCGAGCTTCCTCCGGCGGATCGCGAACCTGCTCGGCCCCGAGGACCGCTTCCTGCTCGGCACGGATCTGGTCAAGGATCCCGCCACGCTCGAGGCCGCCTACAACGACTCCCGGGGCATCACGGCCGAGTTCAACAAGAACGTCCTCGCGGTTCTCAATCGCGAGCTCGGCGCCGACTTCGAGGTTGACTCCTTCGAGCACGTCGCGCGCTGGGATCCCGAGAACCTCTGGGTCGATATCCGGCTGCGTTCCCAGGCGAATCAGGTCGTCAACGTCGCGGCGCTCGACATGCTCGTGCCCTTCGCCGCCGGCGAGGAGATGCGCACCGAGATCTCCACGAAGTTCCTCCGCCCGGGCCTGGAGGGCATCTACGCCGAGGCCGGCTTGGAGCTGTCCGACTGGTGGACGGACTCCGAGGGCCTCTATGCCCTCTCCCTGGCCCGCGCGGTCTGACGAGCCCTAGCTGACGAACTGCCCGTGGAAGCCGTAGGGGATGTGGTGAGGAGCCTCGGCGCGCGCCAGCTCGCTCAGGTCCGCCGCATCGAGAACGAGCATGAACGACCGCCCCGAGCGCGAGTCGAAGACCACCGAGAGCAGGACGCCGGCGTCCTCAGCGTCTGAGCCGGGAGCCGCGACGAAGACCGGCTCACCCGGGCTGCACCCGCCCTCGCTCCACGCGGTGCTCGAGCCGGTCTTGACGTCGACCTTCAGGATCCGGTCGAACCAGCCGCTGCGCGATCCTGTTCCCCACACGTACCGGTAAGGGCGCTCATTGCACCGCGCGTAGTTGATGCGCGGCAGGTCGAGTCCCTCATCCGACAGCCCCTCGACCGTCACCCGTCCGGATGACGGCTCGATGCTGAAGCGCTCCAGCGAGGCCATCGCGATCGGCTTTCCAGCCCGCAGCCGATCCAGGTACAGGTCCTCGATCAGTCCGGCGTCCCGATAGGTGCAGGCGTCGACAACGACGCGATCGCCATCGTCATAGGCGTTGATGTGATGGAAGCAGAAGCGCGCCTCGGTCTCGAACGGGCCTGTGGCCTCTCCGGTTTCCCGATCGATCAGCGTGAACCGAGTGCCGAGCTCGGGCTTCCAGCGGTAGTTCTCGATGTAGGGACGGCCGGACAACGGGATGCTGATCGGGTTGACGACCAGCGGGAACTCGGCGAGCACGAGCCAGCGCTCGGTGAGGCCGAAGGAGTGCATGTAGGCCGGCTCCTTCACCGGCAGCTCGGCGACCACCCGTGGCTTGGCCCCGTCCGGGGGCAGGCGGAAGAAGCGGTAGCGATTCCGCGGCCCGAGCTTGGCGGCGTAGTTGAGCATCCCGCCGCCGGCTCGATCGAGATGCGGATGGGCCGTGGTGAGCAGGCCTGGCGGCTTGTACGCGACCCCTACGGTCTCGAGCGTCTCCCCGTCGAACTCCACCGGGATCGGAGTCTCGGTCATCGAGATGTAGCGCTCGCCGAGCTTCACCAGGTTGACGTTGGCGTTGTCGGAGATCTTCGGGGAGAACATCGAGAAGACCCGGGCGAAGAGCGAGCGGCACGGGTCGGTGGCGAACTCGGAGTAAACGATTTCGCTCTTCTCCTCCGCGGCCCGATAGGCCTTCGTCTGGAGGAAGCGGTTGGCGTAGGAGACCTCGCCGTCCGAGATGCCGAAGCGATGGAGCATGGCGAAGCCGTCGAACCAGTGACGCAGCGTCTGGTCGCCGACCTCCCACTTGGCCGGACCGGTGCGGACCAGCGAACCTCGGAGCCAGTCGGGAAGCCGCCCCTCAAGCGGCAGCCGATCGACACGGGTCTCGCGATCGAGCGACTCGAATCCGGCGGTGAGGTCCTGCTTGACGGCGGTGGCGTTCATGATCTCCCTGAATGGTTCAATCCGTATGGTCCGGACTGTACCGTATCCTGCCGTCGATGGCACGCACCCGACTCACAGCGACCTCATACGTCGTCCTCGGCCTGATCGAGCAGATGCAGCCCGCCTCGCCCTATGACCTGAAGCGGGCGGCCGCGCTCGGCGTGGGCCAGTTCTGGTCGCTGCCCCACACGCAGCTCTACTCCGAATGCGGCCGGCTGGCGGAGGCCGGCTACCTCTCCGAGCGCCGGGAGGAGTCGGGGCGCAGGAGGCGTTTGTACCGGCTCACGCGCGCCGGCTCGAAGGCGCTCGACCGATGGCGTGAAGAGACGACCAGCGAGCTCTACGAGCTCCGCGACGCCGGGCTCCTCAAGCTCTACTTCGGCGCCGACCCGGCGAAGCTCGCCGCCGATCAGCTCGACGCGCACAGGGTGCGGCTGCGCGAGTACGAGGGCCTGCTCGAGGAGTGCCGGAGGATGAAGGCGCTGCCGGGGACGATTCACGCGATTGAGGCCGGGATCGGCCACGAGCGCGAGTACGTCCGCTTCTGGTCGAAGCTGAAGAGCTAGCCCGGGGCGAGTCCGTCGATCAGCTCGCCGAGCTTGTCGGGCGTCGTGATCGGGGTGATCACGGGCAGGGTGATGCCTCCCTCGACGAACGCCCCGAGGCGCTCGCGCATCTCCTCCGGCGACCCGAAGATGAACATCTCCTCGATCAGGTCCCAGGGCGCCTCCTCGGCCGCCTTCTGACGGTCCTTGGCGTTCCAGGCCTCGACCATCGGGTCGATCTTCTCGCCGTAGCCGAGCCAGCGGTAGAAGGCCTCGTATACGGGAACCGTGATGTAGGAGGAGAACATGAAGCGCGCGAGCGGCTCGACCTGCTCGCGCCCACCGGGGATGCAGAAGAACCGGCAGAGCAGCTCGAAGCCGTCGCGGGCGTCGTTCAGCTGCTCGACGACCTTCGGAAGGCCGGCCAGTGGGAGGAAGTTCGTGAACGCACCGTCCGCCTTCTCGACGGCGAGCCGCAGCATCTTGCCGCGCAGCGCCGCCAGGATGATCGGGACCTTCTCCGCGGGCGCCCGCTCGAGCTTGAAGCCGCCGTCGGCCCGGTCGCCGGCGAGGGCGACCCGCAGGAAGTCGATCGTCTCCGACATCTTCGTCAGCGGCTTCTCGAAGCGCATCGCGTTCCAGCCCTCGATGATCCGGTCGGACGACGCGCCGATCCCGAGGGCGAAGCGGCCGCCGGACGCGTCGGAAACGGCGGCGGTCTCCTGGGCGAGCAGCGCCCGCCCGCGCTGCATGACGCCGACGACGCCGGTGCCGAGGCGGACCTGATCGGTCCAGGCCGAAGCCAGCGAGAGCGGGGTGAAGCCGTCCGGCCCGTTCGTCTCACCCGACCAGAGATCCGTGTAGCCGGCCGCCTCGGCGCGCTTGAAGTGCTCCTCGTTGTCAGGCAGGCCGACCCCGGTGAGCGGAACGGTCAATCCCCAGCGCTGCGCCATGACCGCGACCCTACATAAGCGAGGGTGCTCCGAGAGGAGCAACCCGTTTCAGGGTGGGATAGGGTCGCCAGCGTGGATACCTCGAAGCTCGACCGCTCGGAGATCATCGGGATGGTCGCCGCCGTGGTGCTCGTCATCGCCCTCTTTCTCGAGTGGTTCTCGCTCTCGACGGACCCGAGCGTCGTCCAGCGCGGCAGCGATCCCGCGAACTGGGCCTGCGGCGTCGGCAACTCGAGCTGCAGTGGCTGGGACACGTTCCCGATCGCGCGCTGGCTCCTGCTTGCGGCGGCCGCGGCGCCGTTCATCCTCGCCTGGATCGTGTTGCGCGGCCACGCCCTCTCCTGGCCGCGCGGGGAGCTGACCGCGATCGTCGGCCTCACCGCCTTCGTCCTGATCGCCTACAACGGCATCGTCGCCAAGCCCCAGGACGGGCTCGAGATCAGCCTCGGTTTGGGCTACTGGCTGGCCCTGCTCGCCTCGATCGGCATCTTCATCTCCGGCGGCTCCCGGGCCGTGGAGAGCGGCGGCGGCGCGCGGCGCAAGCCGCCCGCCACTTTCTAGCGGCCACCAGGCCGCCCTACTTCGGAGCGAAGGGCGAAGCCCGAAGCGACTTATGGCGGGCGGCCGCTCGTGGCCGTAGATCCGGCGGCGAGGTTTGTGGCCGCCGTTTATGGCGAAGCCGCATATCCTCACACCGGTGGCCGAAGCCGACGAACACGTGATCTCGCAGGATGTCCGGGACCCCTCGCACCCGGACCGCAACCTGGCGCTCGAGCTCGTTCGCGTCACCGAGGCCGGCGCGCTCGCCGCCGGCCGCTGGGTCGGCCTGGGCGAGAAGGAGAGCGCGGACGGCGCGGCCGTGGACGCGATGCGCCTGATGCTCGACACGGTGCCGATGGACGGCATCGTGGTGATCGGCGAGGGCGAGAAGGACGAGGCCCCGATGCTCTACAACGGCGAGGAGATCGGGGACGGAAGCCCGCCGCGCGTCGACATCGCCGTTGACCCGCTCGAGGGGACCACGCTGACCGCGCGAGGCATGCCCTCGGCCCTCGCGGTGATCGCACTCGCGGAGCGAGGCACCATGTTCGACCCGGGCCCCTGCGTCTACATGGAGAAGATCGCGGCCGGCCCGCGGTCGGCCGACCTGATCAGCCTCGATGATCCGCTCGAGGACGTGATCCGAAGGATCGCCGAGCGCAAGGGCGGCGCGACGAGCGACGTCACGGTGGTCATGCTCGACCGCACCCGTCACGAGAAGGCGGTCGAGGCCCTACGCGAGGTGGGCGCCAGCATTCGGTTCATCTCCGACGGCGATGTGGCCGCCTCGCTGTTCGCGGTGATGCCGAACACCGGCATCGACCTGCTCTGGGGAGTGGGAGGGACGCCCGAGGGAGTCCTCTCGGCCTCGGCGATCAAGTGCATGGGCGGCCGGATCCTGGGCCGCCTCTGGCCCCGGGACGATGACGAGCGCAAGGCCGCGGAGGACGCCGGCTACGACCTGAGCCGGGTGCTCGACACCGACGACCTGGTCTCCGGCGACGACGTCTTCTTCGCGGCGACCGGCGTCACCGACGGCGACCTGCTCGACGGCGTGCGCTACCTGGACGACGGCCACGCGACCACGGAGTCGCTGGTGATGCGATCCCGCTCGGGAACCATCCGCCGCGTCAAGGCCACCCACAACCGCCCGAAGCTCCGCGAGGTCGTGGGGGAGAGGTACGGGTAGCTAGCCCTCCAGCGGGAGGGCCCCTGTGTCATCTCTTTCGTGCCGAAGCGAGTTGATCACGGCGCCCGCCAGCATCGCCAGGCTGATCGCGTAGAACCAGACCAGGGCGATCAGGATGAAGCCGATCGTCCCGCCGATCCGGTGCAGGTCCGAGACGCTGGTCAGGTACAGCGGGAAGATGTAGTTGCCGGCCGAGGTGACGAGGGCGAAGAAGAGCGCTCCCGGCCACACCGAGCGCCACGGCATGTGGCCCTTCGGGACCGCCCAGTAGATCATCGAGATGATCAGGAAGGTCGCGATCAGACCGCCGATTACGACGATCGACGTCCTGGTGGCGCCGAAATCCGAGAGGCCGAAGGGAAGATTGTCGGCGCTCGATAGAACGGCGCTCTCGATGAACGGCACGGTGACACTCGCCGCGAGGAGGAGCAACAGGCCCAGCAACATGACGAGGGACCAGCGTTTCTGCTGCACCCAGCCGCGACATTCCACGTGATAGATCCGGCAGAAGGCTGTGTCCATCGCGCCCCAGAACGAGGAGCCGATCCAGATCCCGCCGACGACGGCAGCGATGCCGATCGTCGTCGAGCTGGCGCGGACCCGGTCGATCGCGTGCGCGAGGGTGTCCTGCTCGATGTTGGGGAAGAGGCGCTGGATGTCGAGCACGACGCCGTGCTCGACGTCGTTGCTGTTCACGATCTGCCCGAAGATGAAGAGGACGAGCAGGGCGAACGGAAAGACCGCCAGCATCAGGTTGTAGGCGACCATCCCGGCCAGACCGGTGATGTTCTCCTTGTAGGCGCGGTTCCAGAAGGCGCGCGTCCAGCGATGCCGCCAGACGTGCCAGCGCGGATATTGGGGCTCGGGTCGACTCAGTGGCCAGACGCTCACGCGTAACGAACGCCTTTGCCGGGGTAACTCGAAGGGCGCCCGGAACTTTCCCGGAAAGTGGTTGTTTGGGCATTGGCAGGACGGTTGCGACGCCTGGCGCATGCGTTGACTTCAAAAAGTAAAGTGGCTACCATAGGCACGGACTCTCGAGGAATCTCGCGATAATCAGGCGTGAAGAAGCAGGTGATGCGCGGATGCGGCCCAGCCGCTCCGCGTTTTTGTGGCCTTTGAGGGGGAATGGAGTAAAGGTTTTTCGTCAGCGGCCGACATTGAGTACAGCCCGCCAGAATTAGGTAAAGCGGCCGGGCAGCCAGGAAATTGAAAGACACCCAGGAAGGAAGAGCGTAAGCGAATGCTCGTAGCCGAGATCCAGGAACTTGAAGAAGTAAAGACGCTGGTCACCCGTGGCCAGCAGCTGGGCGTCCTCACCTTTGGCGATGTCGCCACCGCCGTGTCCGAGGTCGAGCTCGACGAGTCGGACGTCGAGGACCTCTACGGGCACCTCGAGAAGGTGGGCATCGAGCTGGTCGAGGACCTCGACCCGGCTCAGAAGGCCGCCGCCGAGAACGAGCGCTCCGACGGCAAGCGCGGTCGCAAGCGCCAGAAGACGCTCGACCTGAAGCCGGACATGACCACCGATTCCCTGCAGCTCTTCCTCAAGGACATCGGCAAGGTCAGGCTGCTCACCGCGGCCGAGGAGGTCGAGCTCGCGAAGCGGATCGAGCGCGGCGACCTCGACGCCAAGCAGAAGATGGTCGAGTCCAACCTCCGTCTGGTCGTCTCGATCGCCAAGAACTACCGCAACCAGGGCCTGCCCTTCCTCGACCTGATCCAGGAGGGCACGCTCGGCCTGGTCCGCGCGGCGGAGAAGTTCGACTACCGCAAGGGCTTCAAGTTCTCGACCTACGCGACCTGGTGGATCCGCCAGGCGATCGCTCGCGCGCTCGCCGACAAGGCGCGGACCATTCGCATCCCGGTCCACGTCGTCGAGAAGCTGAACAAGATCGGCCGCGCGGAGCGCAAGCTCGTCACCGAGCTGGGCCGCGAGCCCACCCCGGAGGAGATCGCCGAGGTCACCGGGATCGAGCCCGAGGAGGTCGATTCGATCAAGCGCTCGGCCCAGGCGCCGGTCTCCCTCGAGAAGCCGGTGGGCGACGAGGAGGAGTCGGAGTTCGGTCAGTTCATCGCCGATGAGCGCGCCGAGTCCCCCTTCGAGCGCGCCGCCGAGCTGCTCACCAAGGAGGCGCTGAAGGAGGCCCTCGAGAACCTCTCCTACCGCGAGCGTCGCGTGCTCGAGCTCCGTTACGGGCTCGGCGGCGAGCACCCGCGGACCCTGGACGAGGTCGGCCGCACGTTCAACGTCACCCGCGAGCGGATCCGGCAGATCGAGAACCAGAGCCTGAAGAAGCTTCAGTCGCTGGCTGAGGCTCAGAAGCTGCGCGAAGTCGCCTAGCTCTCCAGCGAGCGCCGCGGTCGCCTGATTCCCGCTGTGCCAGCCGGCAGGCCCGGCCCGCCGGCCTGCCTTCATCGCCGCCCTTTGGTGTTGCCGACCCCAATTTTGCTGATCTAGCTATCCGTCCACACGCCCGATAGGCGAGTGATGGGCTTTGACATCGACAAGGCACTGGCCTACATGGTCGAGCGCGAGGGATCGGATCTCCACATCAAGGTGGACTCGCCCCCGGTGGCGCGGGTGCACGGCGATCTCTGGGCGCTGAAGGGAACGGCGCCGCTCACCCCGAACGACACCGAGAAGGCGCTCCACGCGATCGCCGACCAGAACCACCTGACGGAGTTCGAGGAGAACGGCGAGGTCGACTTCTCCTACGAGCTGCCGGGCGTCTCCCGCTTCCGCGTCAACGCCTTCATGCAGCGCGGCTCGGTCTCGATCGCGCTGCGCGCGATCCCCTTCTCGGTGAGGAGCATCGAGGATCTCGGCCTGCCCCAGGTCGTCCGCCGGCTCGCCGAGGAGCCGCGCGGGATCGTCCTGCTCACCGGTACCACTGGATCCGGTAAGTCGACGACGCTCGCGGCGATGATCGACGAGATCAACTCGACCCGCGCCCGTCACATCGTGACGATGGAGGATCCGATCGAGTACCTCCACCACGACAAGCTCTCGATCATCAACCAGCGAGAGATCGGGACGGACACCAAGAGCTTCGCGGGGGCGATGCGGCGAGTGCTCCGCCAGGACCCCGACGTGATCCTGATCGGCGAGATGCGCGACGAGGAGACGGTCCGCACAGCGCTGTCCGCGGCAGAGACCGGGCACCTCGTGATGTCGACGCTCCACACCCTGGACGCCAGCGAGACGATCAACCGGATCATCGACTTCTTCCCGCCGCACCTGCAGCAGCAGGCGCGCGTGATGCTGGCCTCGACGCTGAAGGGCTGCATCTCCCAGCGCCTGGTGCCGCGGATCGACCGCGAGGGCCGGGTCGCCGTCTCCGAGGTGATGGTCGTCACCGGCCGGATCCAGGACCTGATCCTGAACCCGGAGGAGACCGGGCGGATCACCGAGGTGATCTCCGAGGGCGACTACTACGGGATGCAGACCTTCGACCAGGCGCTCCTCGGCTACGTGACGAAGGGGATCGTCTCGGAGGAGGTCGCCATGGAGACCGCCTCCAGCCCGCACGACTTCAAGCTGATGCTCGCAGCCGGAGGCCGGCGAGCGAGCGGGATCGAGCAGGTCGCCGAGCGCGACAAGGTGGGAGCTCAGCCCAGATGAGAGAGGCGCTGAACAACAACCCCTTGGTCCAGATCGGCTTGGTCGCCGTGCTGCTCATAGCGGCCGCGGTGATGCTGATGCCGATGTTCGCTCACAAGAAGGACAGCACGAGCTCGAACACGAGCACCACGAGCGCCCAGCTGAGCACCCCCGCCGGGACCGTCAGCGTGACCGCGGAAGTGACGGCTTCGGGCGCGCCGAGCGGCGCCCCCGCGGCGGCTGCGGGCGCCGCCGTGCCGTCGACGGCGACCGTCTCGCCACGGGCCCTGGTGCCCGGGCCCGGCCTGCCGCGGCCGGTGGTGGCCGCCTGGAAGCGGGGCGACACCGTTGTCCTCCTTATCGTTCGCGGCTCAGGGATCGACGATCGGCTCGTGCGAAGCTCGGTCCGGCTGCTCTCCTCCGAGCCGAACACCGACGTCTTCGTCGCGCGGGCCGGACACATCGCCCGCTACTCGCGGATCACGATGGGAGTGGGGGTAAACCGAGCGCCGGCGCTGGTGGTCGTGCGACCCCGGCGACTGACCGGATCCGTCCCCCAGGCACAGGTCGGCTACGGATTCCGGAACGCCCAAAGCGTGGTCCAGGCCGTCCACGACGCCACCTACGGCGGCAAGGACAACCTGCCTTACAGCCCGAGGTAGTCCCCATGCGGGACCTGCCTGATTATCTGAGGCCGCTCCCGGGGCCAGGCGACGGGCCCGTATCGAGCGAGGCAACCGCGCGGGAACCAGAGGTAGAGGAGTCCGGGACCCCCGGCCTCGTCCATCCGATGCGCCGTGGGCACTCCGGGGCCTTCATCACCGATGCGATCGTCGACCTCGGGTACGCCACTCGTGAGCAGGTCGACCAGGCGATCGCGCAGTCACGGACGGCGGGCCGCCGGCCCGAGGAAGTCCTCCTCGAGCAGGGAGTGATCGACTCGGAGCAGGTCTCGCGCGCGACCGCCGAGCGCTACGGCCTCGACTTCGTCGAGCTCGATGCCTTCGCGGTCGACATGGGTGCCGCGAACCTGATCTCCGTCAAGTCCGCCCGGCGCCACCTGGCGCTGCCCATCGGCTTCGTCGACGAGAGCACGCTGCTGCTGGCGATGGCGGACCCGGCGAACGTCCTCGCGCTGGACGACGTTCAGATGGCGACGGGGCTCAGCTGCAATGTTGCGGTGGCCCCCGCGCACGCCATCGACGCCCTCGTCACGAAGCTGGGAACCATGCAGAGCACGGTCGCCGACGCGATCGCCGAGGGCGAGGATGAGTCATTCGGGGCGCCGCAGGAGGCCGAGGTCACCGACCTGCGCGCCTCGGCCCAGGACGGGCCCGTGATCAAACTCGTCAACAGCATCCTCGGCCAGGCCGTCGCCGAGGGCGCCTCGGACATCCACTTCGAGCCCGGAGATTCGGAGATGAGGATCCGGTTCCGGATCGACGGCGTCCTGCAGGAGACCGCGCGAGTGCCGAAGCGGATGATCGCGGGCGTGATCTCACGGATCAAGATCATGAGCGAGCTGGACATCGCCGAGAAGCGGATCCCACAGGACGGCCGCGTCGGGGTGACGGTCGAGGGCAGGCGGATCGATCTGCGAGTGACGACACTCCCCACCCAGGGCGGCGAGGGGGCCTCGATCCGGCTGCTCGACGAGGCATCGGCGCTGCGAACGCTCGACGACCTTGGCATGGAAGGAGAGGCACGAGCGCGGTTCGAGGGCTCCTTCCGGGAGCCGTACGGGGCCGTCCTCGTCACCGGCCCGACGGGCGCCGGCAAGTCGACGACGCTCTATGCCGCGCTCCAGGATCTGAACAAGGTGGACAAGCACATCGTCACGATCGAGGACCCGGTCGAGTATCGACTCACCGGCGTCAATCAGATCGGCGTCCACCGCAAGGCGGGGCTCACCTTCGCGACGGGCCTGCGCTCGGTACTGCGGGCTGACCCCGATGTGATCATGGTCGGCGAGATCCGTGACGCGGAGACGGCCAGGATCGCGATCGAGGCCGCCCTGACGGGTCACATGGTGCTGACCACGCTGCACACAAACGATGCTCCCGGGGCGATCACGCGGCTCCAGGAGATGGGAATCGAGTCCTTTCTCACCTCATCTGCGATCGAGTGCGTCGTCGCCCAGCGGCTGGCCCGGCTGCTGTGCCCGCAGTGCAAGCGCCGCACCGTCGTCCCGCGGGAGGTGCTGACGGAGGCCGGATTCAGGGTGGGCACGGACCTCGAGGCCTATGAGCCGGTTGGCTGTCCGCGCTGCCACGGCATCGGCTATCGCAGTCGGCTCGGGATCTACTCCGTGATGGTGCTGAGCGACCGGATCAAGGAGATGGTCGTGAACCTCGCTTCCGAGGCCGAGATCGCCAAGGTCGCGATCGAGGAGGGGATGCTCACGCTCCGTGAAGCAGGGTTGGAGAAGGTGCGCGCCGGGCTGACCAGCGTGCAGGAGGTCTCCCGAGTCGCGAGCTGACCAGGCGAGCTCAACCCCAATATCGGGTGTCAAGGGCTGTGCCCGAATGGACGATTGGAGTCAGGTAATGGAAGCTGCCCAGGCCACGAGAAAATTCGACTTCGCCGACGTGCTCACCCGGATGGCCGAGCAGCGTGCCTCCGACGTCCACCTCAGCCCCGGTTACCCGCCGGCCCTCCGCGTCCAGGGGCGAATCCTGCCCATGGAGGAGTACGGGCGGCTGATGCCGCAGGACACGCGGGACACCATCTACAGCCTGCTGAACGACGACCAGCGCAAGCGCTTCGAATCCCACAAGCAGCTCGATCTCGCCTACGCGGTCCCGGGGGTCGCACGCTTCCGAGTCAACTGCTTCTTCCAGCGCGGCTCGATCAGCGCCGCGTTCCGGCGCATTCCGCACCAGATCCCGGCGCTCGGCGAGCTCGGCCTGCCCAAGGTGCTCGAGGATTTCACCCGCAAGCCGCGCGGTCTGATCCTGGTGACCGGGCCGACGGGCTCCGGCAAGTCGACGTCGCTCGCGGCGATGATCGACATCATCAACGGGGAGCGCCAGGAGCACATCCTCACGATCGAGGACCCGATCGAGTTCCTGCATGGGCACAAGCGCTGCATCGTCAACCAGCGCGAGATCGGCGCCGACGCGGAGGACTTCGCGAGCGCGCTGAAGTCGGCGTTGCGCGAGGACCCTGACGTGATCCTTGTCGGGGAGATGAGAGACCTCGAGACGATGAGCACCGCCCTGACGGCCGCCGAGACCGGCCACCTCGTCTTCGCCACCCTGCACACGCAGTCGACCTCCCAGACGGTCGACCGGATCATCGACATCTTCCCCGCCGAGCAGCAGGCGCAGGTCAGGATGCAGCTTTCGATCGGGCTCCAGGGGATCGTCACCCAGCAGCTCCTACCGACCATGGATGGCTCCGGCCGGGTCGTCGCCTGCGAGGTGCTCGTCCCGACGCCGGCGGTCCGAAACCTGATCCGGGAGGGCAAGACGCACCAGATCTACTCCGCGATCCAGACCGCCGGTTCGGTGGGTATGCAGACGATGGACGCGCACCTGGCCCAGCTCGTCCGCATGGGCCACCTGTCGCGCAAGCTCGCCGAGCAGCGGGCATCGGTGCCGGAGGAGCTCAAGCGCCTGCTGGGCCCCGTCGCGCACGCCGAGCCCTCCGCTGCCGCGATGACGAACGGAGGATGAGTTGAGTACCTACGCCTTCCGGGCGGTGGACGTAGCCGGCGTCCCCTCGCGCGGCGAAGTCGACGCTGAGACCAAGATGCAGGTGAGCGAGCAGCTCCGCGAGCGCGGCCTGATCGTCCTCGACGTCGCCGAGAAGAACGAGCAGTTTCGGCTCGAGAAGCTCTTCGACCGGTTTCGGCATGTCAAGACCCGTGAGCTCGCGGTGTTCGCGCGGCAGTTCGCGACCCTCGTCGCCTCGGGGATGCCGATGCTGCGCTCGCTCTACACCCTCGAGGACCAGACCGAGGACGAGCGGCTGGCGGGGGCGATCGCCGGGGTTCGCGAGGATGTGGAGGCCGGCAGTTCGCTCGGGGATGCGATGGAGCGCCGGCCGCAGGTCTTCGAGCCGCTCTTCCGGGCGATGGTGCGCTCCGGCGAGAGCTCCGGGCGCCTCGAGGAGTCCCTCGATCGGGTCGCCTTTCAGCTCGAGAAGATGGACGCCCTGAAGCGCCAGATCAAGTCGGCGATGTTCTACCCCGTGTTCCTGTTCAGCGTGGCCATCCTGGTGATGCTGGCGGTGGTGATCTTCATCGTCCCGGTGTTCGCCAACGTCTTCAAGGAGATTGCGGCCAGCAGCCCGGGCGAGTCCGCAGACCTCCCAGCGCTCACCCAGGTCACGATGGGCTTCTCGAACTTCGTCACCGGTTTCTGGTTCGTCTGGCTGCCCGGCTCGATCGGCCTGTTCGTCGGCTTCTCGCAATGGAAGAGGACCGACTCGGGACGCGCCCAGTGGGACCGGCTCAAGCTGAGGTTGCCGGCCCACATCGGGGACGTCGTCGGCAAGGTCGCCGTGGCGCGCTGGTCGCGGACCTTCTCGGGCGCCGTCGGGTCGGGCGTCCCGATCCTGGAGTCGATCAACCTGGTCGGCCAGACCTCCGGCAACGTCATGGTCGAGCAGTCGATGGACGCGGTCTACGAGTCGGTGAAGGGGGGCGGGACGATCGCCCACCCGATCGAGCAGAGCGACGTGTTCCCCCCGATGGTGAGCCACATGATCTCGGTGGGGGAGGAGACCGGGCAGCTCGAGTCGATGCTGACCAAGATCGCCGACTTCTACGAGGCCGAGGTCGACGCCAAGGTGAAGGCTCTCACCTCGCTGCTCGAGCCGATCATGATCCTGTTCGTCGGCGGCATGGTCGGTTTCATCGTGATCTCGATGTACCTGCCGCTGTTCTCCCTGTACGACAAGATCCGCTGACGCAGCCGCATCCCGGCAGGTCCGGTCGCTGAGCGCTCCGCGAAGGCGGCCATCTTCGGGTCGGTGCCGCAGGCGGTCGATTCGACCACCGGGGAGAGGTTTCACCCGGGAGGGCTGACTCGACGCTCCCACACATTCGGCCGCCGAGCCCCCTGGTAGACGCACGTTCTAGTGCAATGCCCTCAGCACTATTGAGGGACTTGCTAAAGCGCTCGGCGCCACCGCCGATGGACCCTGCGTAAAGGAAAAGCCAGGGCCTTCGGTGAGAAAGGCAAACCCATCGCGAGGTGGGGACGCAAAGCCATCGGAGCTCCGAGAGAAATCGAGGAGTCAGCCGGGTTGCCACCGGGGTCAACGGACTTCGACGGCCACGGGGCTCTGGCACGGAGATCTAGACCTAGGAGGTCCAGATGATTATGAAGCTCCGTGAGCGGATGGCCAAAGGCGAGGAGGGCTTCACCCTCATTGAGCTCCTGGTCGTCATGCTCATCATTGGAATTCTGGCCGCGATCGCGATCCCGACGTTCTTCAACCAGAAGCAGAAGGCGCAGGACGCGGACACGAAGGCCATGGCACACACGGCTCAGACGGCGATCGAGACCTATGCGACCGATAACGGTGGTAAGTACACGGGCGCGACGCCGGCCCTCCTCAAGGGGATCGAGCAGACGATCGATCAGCCAAACGTGACGGTGGTATCCGCCACGGACAACGGCTATGAGGTCCAGGTGAAGAACCCGACCACCACCCACACGTTCAACATCAAGCGGGACGGTGCAACCGGTGCGTTCAGCTACACCTGCCTGCCCGTTGGCAATGGCGGTTGCCCGACCAGCGGCAACTGGGGTCAGTAGGTAGATCAGCCAGTCAGTGCGCGTGACGCGCATCAATGTCACGCCGAGCAGAGGGCGGGCCTTCGGGCCCGCCCTTCGCTTTCTCGGGCCCGATTAGAACGATTGGCCAGACCGACCTAATCCTGGGTATCGGCGCGGGCGGCTCGCGTGCCGATGGGTGAGGCAGAGGTCTCAGCACACCTCGATCTCAATGGGACACCTGAATCCGACACACATGCGCAGTGACGCGGCGGGTTTCGCGCTGATCGAGGTCCTGATCAGCGCCATCATCCTGCTGACCGTCGCGGCGGGGGTGTTCACGGCTTTCGACGCCGGCACCCGCGCCACTGCCCTCGAGCGGCATCGGGCCCAAGCCAATGCGCTCGCCGAGCAGGACCTGGAGCGGGTTCGCTCCAAGCGCATCGTGGAGCTGACGACGCTCAACGAGACCCGAAACGTGACCGCGGACGGGACCGTCTACACCGTCGTCTCCCGCTCCAAGTTCCTGACCGAGACCGCGACCACCAGCACCTGCGCCTCGGGCACCGGGTCGCGCGATTACCTGCAGCTCACCTCGACGGTCACCTGGCCCGGGATCGGCGTCCATCCGCCGGTGACCGCGGCAACCGTCGTCTCACCGCCGAGCGGCTCGCTGGTGCCGGACAGCGGATCCCTGCTGGTCCAGGTCGACGACGCGAGCAGCAACGGGATCCCCGGCGTCACCCTGAACGGCAGCGGCGCCGGCTCGTTCACCGGCAGCACGGGATCGACGGGCTGCGTGCTGTGGCGGAATCTTCCCGCCGGGAACTACACCATGACCGCCTCCGGGGCGGTCTCGGGCATGGTCGATCCTGACGGCAACGCGCCGGCGCCACAGACGGTGAGCGTGGTCGACCAGGCCACCGACACGGTCAACCTCCAGTACGACCGCCCGGGCGCCCTGACGGTGAGCTTCAAGACCGAGCCCTACGGCAACGGCACCCCGATCGCCTCGAACGCCGACGGGGTGCTTGTTTGGAACTCGGGGATGAGCGTGGCGAAGCAGTTCACGACCGCCAGCCCGCAAGCGACCATCACGACGCCGAGCGCTCTGTACCCCTTCCCGTCGCCCTCGTCGTATGCCGTGTACGCGGGCTCCTGCGCCGACAACAATCCGGACCCGAGCGGAAACGGGTCGAACGCGGGCGCGATCGGCAATGTCGTCGTCCCGGCCGGAGGGACCGGAACGCTCGCGCCCAAGTACATCGAGCTGCCGGCGCTGCACCTGACCGTGCTCGACGGGGGCGACTCGTGGTGGAACCAGGGCTCACCCGTCGCGGGTGCGCGTGTACGGATCACCGACGTGAACTGCTCGGTCACTCGCACCTACGCCACGAACAGCGCGAAGCAGCTGGCCGACACGCCGACCGGGCCGACCGATCCCGGCCTGCCCTACGGCACCGACTACAGGATCTGCGCGGACGCCCAAATCGGCAGCCAGCACTACATGAACTACGTCAGGACGAGCTCCTGGTGGGGCAACCCGATCGAGGACGTGCCGGTGACCAACCCGACCTCGGGCACCGTCAGGACGATCTCCCTGAAGGGCACCGGCTCGACCTCCGGCTCGGGGGCGGTGTGCCCATGAGGGATGAGAGCGGATTCACGATCGTGGAGCTGCTGGTCAGCATCCTGGCGTCGATGGCGATTCTCTCGGCGATCGTGATGATCACCACCGTCGCCACCCACAATCAGGATCGGATCGCGAGGAGGGTGGTCGCCAACGAGCGGGCGCGACCGCTGATGACGCGCGTGGTCCAGGAGCTCCACGCCGCCTGCATCGCGCCGGGCATCGTTCCGATCATCGGCGACGGCACCGCCAACGGCAGCAGCGCGACGCGGATCAGCTTCCTCTCGAAGAGCGGCAGCGACGTCAGTCCCGTTCCGGACAAGCACGTGATCACCCTCACGGGGACCACCTTGAGTGAGTACGTCTACCCGGGGACGAGTTCCCAGGCACCCTGGAACTTCTCGGGCACCGCCTCCTCGTCGTCGAAGCCGCAGCTGCTGACCGACGTCTCCGCGCCCTCCGGGACGGTCTTCAGCTACTACGGCTTCGTCAACGGGCAGCTCTCCACGACCCCGTTCCCGGCCTCGCCGGGCCTCAGCGCGACCGATGCGGCGCACACCGCGATCGTCAGGATCGGCTTGACCATCTCTCCAAACGGCGGCGCCTCACGGCTCGACCAGCGCTCGCCGATCACCCTGGAGGACTCCGTGGACCTGCGTCTCGAGAACGCCGGCCAGTACCCGAACCAGGACAACCTGCCATGCGTCTGAACCAGATCCGTCACCGACTCGCAGATCTCGCACACGGCGAGGAGGGCTGGACGATGATCGCGGTGATCGGAGCGGTCGCGATGATCAGCCTGCTCGTCACAGCCGCGCTGGCCGCCACCAACTCCGACCAGCGCCTGACCATGCGGGACCTCGATCAGAAGCGGGCCTACGCGGCTGCGCAGTCGGGAATCGCCGACTACTCGTACCACCTGAACAACGACAACGGCTACTGGGCCCGGTGCACCGACGTCCCGACGCCCAACGCGATCAACCAGAAGGGCTCGACCGCCAACCGGCGGCCGGTTCCCGGCTCGACGGACGGCTCAAGCTACGCGATCGAGCTGCTCCCGGCCACCGGGCAGAGCTCCTGTAACCCGAGTGACCCCGGCGGATCGATGCTCGAGTCGAACGGGCAGAACATCGGCACCTTCCGGATCCGCTCCACCGGCTACGAGGGCAACACCAAGGCCTCGATCGTGGCGTCCTACAAGCAGGCCAGCTTCCTCGACTACCTCTACTTCACCCAGCTCGAGACCTCCGATCCGGTCACCTACGGGTTCCCGAACCCCTCGGCGGCCCTGACCGGCGCGTATTCGCAGTGCGAGAAGTACCGGCGCGACGGCCGCGAGAGCCAGCCCATCCCCAACTCCGGCGGGCAGTACTGCGACAGGATCGTGTTCGTCTCCGCGGATGTGATCAACGGCCCGCTGCACACGAACGACGACCTCGCGATCTGTGGCTCGCCCCAGTTCGGGCGCACCTCGAGCGACACGACGGAGGTCAGCGCCCCACCGGTGGGCTGGATCAATGGCGGATGCGGCGGCGGCGCGAACCCGGTCTTCCTCGGGCCACTGGCGCCGAACGCCCCGGTGCTCACGCCGCCCGCGACCAACACGGAACTCAAGGACATCGCTGGACCGAGCTACACGTACACGGGTCAGACCCGCATCACCCTGAGCGGCGGCAACATGCAGATCAACGGCGGGTCCTTCATCCCGATCCCGAGCAGCGGCGTCGTCTACGTCCAGAACGGAAACTGCACCGCTTCGGACTACTCGCCGTTCACCGCCACCTATCCGCAGTCATCCGGATGCGGCAACGCGATCGTCCGCGGCAGCTACAGCGGACAGCTGACGATCGCCTCCGAGAACGACATCATCATCGACGGGGACATTCGGCGCTCGGGGGATGGCCTGCTCGGGCTGGTCTCCAACAACTTCGTCCGGGTGAAGCACCCGATCTGTTTCTACTGGGACCTGAACTGCAGCAACGGGACGGTCACCGCCCAGACCGACAAGAACCAGTGCAACAACGGCAGAAACGGCAACGGCTCCCTGTCCGACGTGGAGATCGACGCGGCGATCCTGGCGATCAAGCACTCGTTCATCGTCGACCACTACGACTGCGGCAACGACCTCGGGACGCTGACCGTGAACGGCGCGATCGCTCAGAAGTTCAGGGGCGCGGTCGGGACCACCGGGGGCCATGGCTACTTCAAGGCCTACGACTACGACGAGCGGCTCAAGTACCTATCGCCGCCGCACTTCTTCGATCCGGTGCAGTCCGCCTGGCACGTGCAGCGCGAGACCCTGGACTTCCCGTAGCGATGTTCCCGGCGGCATCACTCGCATTCGTCGGTGGGATCTTCACCGGCAGCTTCGTCGGTCTGGTTGCGTATCGCGTCCCCCGGGGCCGATCCGTCGTCGGACCGCGCTCAGTATGCGATTCCTGCGGTGGCCAGATCGCCGCCTGGGACAACATCCCGGTCGTCTCCTGGCTGATCCTGCGGGGCCGCTGTCGCAGCTGCAGAGCGCACATCCCCGTGCGCTACCCGCTCGCCGAGCTGGCGGTGGGCGTGGCTTTCGCCGCGACCGCGGTCGTCCTCCACAACGACCCTGCGAAGCTCGCCCTCGGCCTCGTCTTCGTTGCGATGCTGGCGGCGATCACCCTGACCGATCTCGAGCGCCGCGTGATTCCGAACGCGATCCTGCTGGCGGGCGCGATAGCGGGGCTCGTGCTCGTGGCGGCAACCGACCCGGCGAGCCTGCCCGAGCGCGCAGTCGCTGCGCTGGCGGCGGGCGGCGTCCTCCTCGCCGTGGGGCTCGCGTACCCGCGGGGAATGGGAATGGGAGACGTGAAGCTGGCGGCGGTGATGGGGCTCTACCTGGGCAGTGCCGTTGCGCCCGCGATGATCGTCGGGATCCTGACCGGTGCGGTGGTCGGCATCGGCGTCATGCTCGTCAGGGGCCCGGGCGCTCGCAAGATGGCTGTCCCGTTCGGCCCGTTCCTGGCGCTCGGGGGGGTGGTCGGGCTCCTGGCGGGCGCCCAGCTGATCGACGCCTACCTGAACGCCTTCGTCCGCTAGCCGCTGGCATCAGTTTTGGGTATGGCGAGACGTGGCCGAATGGCCGATGGGAGAGGTAGTCGCCCAAGGACGCGACTTCTCCCAATGCTCTCCGCCAAGAAGACAACCTCACTGGTCGGACTCGACATCGAGGCCGGCAGCATCGCCGCCACCGAGCTGCGCTCGCCCGGTGCGCGGGCGGCCGGTCGCACCGCGATCGCACCGCTCGACTCGGGCGTGGTGGAGGAAGGCGAGATTCGCGACACCGGGGCGCTCGGCAGCGCCCTGCAGGACCTGTTCGCCGAGTACAAGCTCGGGAAGGCCGTCCGCCTCGGGATCGCCAACCAGCGTGTTGTCGTCCGCACCTTCGAGCTTCCGCTGATCGAGGACCCGAGCGAGGTCGAGACGGCCGTGCGCTTCCGGGCTCAGGACCAGATCCCGATGCCGCTGGGCGAGGCGATCCTCGACCACCGAGTGATCGGGATGCGGGACGGCCCCGAGGGCCAGCGCCTGATGGATGTCCTCGCGGTCGCGGCACGCCGGGACATGGTCTCGGCGGCCATCGAGGTTTTGCGCAACGCCGGCCTGCGGCCTGTCGGAGTCGATCTTTCCGCCTTCGGCATGATCCGCGCGCTTCAGGGCGACCTGCCTGCCGCGCCGGAGAATGGCGGCGGGATGCCGGCCGTCACCACCCTCTACTGCCACCTGGGCGACGTGACGAACCTCGCGGTCGCTCGTGGTGGCGATTGCGTATTCACCAGGGTCGCTCCGTTCGGCGTGGAGACCATCGCGGAGCGGCTCGCCGGGCGGCGGGAGATCTCGCTGGACGACGCCAGGGAGGTGTTGATGGAGGTCGGGCTGGAGGATGAGGTTGGCCTCTTCCCGGAGGATGAGGATGGCGTCGAAGCGGCGCGAGAGGTGCTCGAAGAGGGCGCCCAGAAGCTGATCGACGAGCTCCGCTTGTCGCTCGACTACTACGGCGCCCAGGAGGGGGTCACGCCGGTCGACAAGGTGGTGATCTGTGGGGCGGGGAGCACGATCCCAGGTCTTCCGGAACGCATCCAGATCGGTCTTGGCCTCGGTATCACCTGCGAGCTTCCGGCCGCGCTCTCCCACCTGGACGGGGAGGACGCAGCCCGCCTCACCGTCTCCTACGGACTGGCCCTGGAGGACTGAGTCGAATGCGCCCCGTCAACCTGATCCCGCCCGACGAGCGATCTGGCGACCGCAGCCCGATGCGGACCGGCATCCTCTCCTACGTCCTGATCGGCGCCATGGCGCTCGCGTTGCTGGGCGTGATCGGCCTGGTGTTCACCAGCAAGCAGGTCTCGGACCGCAAGGCGGAGGTCGCGAAGCTGCAGCAGGGGGAGCAGCAGGCCGCCGCCAAGGCCCAGAGCCTGCAGGCGTTTACGAACTTCCGTGCCATCCAGGAATCCCGGAATGCGACGGTGAGCAGCCTGGCCCAGAGCCGCTTCGACTGGCAACGAGTGCTGAACGAGCTTGCCCGGGTGATCCCGCCGGACGTCTGGCTGGTTCAGCTCTCGGGCACCGTCAACCCGTCGGTGCAGCTCGACAACGCCCCGGATGTCTCGATCCGCGCCAGCGTCCCGGGGCCGGCACTCACGGTGGTGGGCTGCGCACCCAGCCAGGACGCGGTGGCGGGCCTGGTGTCCGATCTTCAGGACATCGACGGCGTGACCCGAGTGGGGGTCCAGTCCTCCGAGCGCCCCGACGATCCGACCACAGGGACCGCGACGGCCAGCTCGGATTCGGCCCAGGGATCGGCCGACGATTGCCGGACACGTGACTTCATCACCAAGTTCGAGCTGGTGGTCGCCTTCGACGCCGTGCCCACCCCGGGGACCGCGACCAGCGCCCCCTCGGTCCCATCCTCGGTCGCGTCGTCGGGCGGCTCCGCGCTCACCGCCCAGTCAACCCCCGCCTCGACGGGAGGTGGCTGAGATGAAGGCCAGCGATCGCGGGATCCTCGTCGGGTTGGCTGTTGTCGCTCTGGCGATTGCCTTCTACGTGATGGTCCTGGGGCCGAAGCGCAACGACGCCGCGGAGCTGGGCAGCCAGATCGACGAGCTCCACGCGTCGATCTCCCAGCAGCAGCAGGTCGCGTCCTTCGCCGAGCAGGCCCGCAAGCACTTCCCGCGCTATTACGGTCGCCTCGTCGTCCTCGGCAAGGCGGTACCCGAGCAGGCCGACACGGGCTCGATGCTCGTCCAGCTCAACTCGATAGCGAGCCGCGCCGGCGTCGACTTCAGGGCGATCGCCTTGAGCCAGGGCGCCAGCGGCACCGGGACATCCACATCGACTTCGGCTGCCCAGTCGAGCGCGTCCACCGCGGATTCCGCATCGAGCGCCGGCTCCTCCGGGACCGGGACCGCCACGTCCCCCACCGCAACGACCCCAAGCACCGGGACGAGCACGACGCCGTCCTCCGACACGAGCACCAGCTCGTCAACGACGAGCTCCTCGTCGACCCTGGTGCCCGCCACCGAGGGCGCGGCGGCGACCCAGCCGATCGGCGCGGTCGTCGGGGCGGCCGGCCTGTCCACCCTGCCGTACAACCTCACCTTCACCGGCAGCTTCTTCGACGTCGGCAACTTCATCGGCGGGATCGACGGCCTCGTCAAGCCGCAGGGCACCAGCGAGGTCTCGGCCAACGGGCGACTGGTCACGGTCGACGGCTTCGCGCTCCAGTTGCATGACCCGAACTCGCCGATTCTGGATGCCAGCTTCGCGGTGACCACGTATGTGGACCCGGCGGAACAGGGGCTGACCGCCGGCGCAAGCCCGGGTGGTCCGGCGCCGGTGGACCCAACGCAGCCCCAAACTCAGCCCGCGAGCTCGGGGGTGGCACAGTGAAGCACTGGAAGATCCAGAAGTTCCTCGGCGACCTCGTCTACGACCTCCGGAGCCGCAACCTGCTGCCGATCGTGATCCTTCTGGCGGTTGCGATCGTCGCCGTCCCTATCCTCGTCACGTCGTCGGGCTCAAGCTCCTCGCCGGGCACGGTCGGCGTCGGAGCAGCGACACCCTCGAATGCCGCTTTGCAGAACCAGGCGGCCGTCGTCTCCTACGACCCCGGCGTGCGGAACTTCAAGCATCGCCTGCGGGAGCTGAGCTCCAAGGACCCCTTCAAACAGCAGTTTGTCCCTCCGCCCGCCGGCACCTCCTCGGCCGGCCAGGGAACGAGCGCCACCGGTACGAGCAGCGGGCTCCCCTCGACCGGGAGCACGGGATCCGGCAACACCACGACCGGAGGCAGCGGCAATGGCAAGACGAAGACGAAGACGAAGACCAAGACGCAGACCGTCACGTACCGGACTGACGTGCTGATTGGAGAGTCCGGGGGAACTCTGGCCCAGGTCAGCAATCTCCAGCAGTTCCAGTTCCTGCCGAGCCCCGACAAGCCGATCCTCGTCTACATGGGCACCACCTCGGCCGGCAGCCAGGCGATCTTCCTGCTCTCCAAGGACGTCTCCAGCGTCGGCGGAAACGGGACCTGCTTCCCGACCGCCGACTCGTGTCAGCTTCTCGGTCTCAATCCGGGCGCCGGCGCGGACCTGATCTACGCTCCGGACGGCAAGACCTACCATCTTCAGGTCACCCGGATCAAGCGCTTCACAAAGTAAAGCTTTGGCGCTATCCTGGGCCTCGTGTTCGACCGCGAATGTCCCGTCTGCCGGACGGCCGAGGTCATCTCCGGCAAGTGGACTCTCCTGATCATCCGCGACCTGGCGGACTCCTCGCTCCGGTTCTGTGAGCTGGAGCGCTCCCTCGAGGGAATCAGCCCGAGGACCCTCTCCCTGCGCCTCAGGGCGCTCGAGGAGCAGGGCATCGTCGAGCGGCGCACCTTCCCCGAGGTACCACCGCGCGTGACCTATCAGCTCACCGACAAGGGCCAGGCCCTCGTCCCGCTGATCGAGGACATGCGCCGCTACGGCCGCCAGTGGCTGCCTGAGGAGCGGCCAGCCGCTGCACTTGAAGCGGCGCGATAGCGCCGCGCCTGATGCTCGGCGGCGCTTGCCGCTCCGTCTGATGGCGAAGCCGTAACTGCAACTCCGCTCTCACGCGCAGGAACGTCCGCAGTGACGGGCGAATCCGACTTGCGTGACGACACTTGAGAGCACCACCGAGCGACTCGAGGACGCGCTGAGGCGCCTCGCGGTCGAGGCGGCCGACCTGTTCGAGGAGCTGCTCGCGAGCGGGGCGGAGATGCCCTTCGATCTCGAGCCCACCGACGACGGGCCGCTGCCGATGTACTCCTACGCGCCGATGACGGGCCAGTTCATCGAGCGGCACCTCGCGGAGCTGCGACGGCTCGAGGCATTCGTGGAGGTGCGCGAGATCGCCGGCGAAGAGGCTGCGACCGGGTTCATGGTCGGGCTCTGGGAGGGGAAGACCGAGTTCGAGATCGCGGGCGAGCGCCTGCAGGGCGCCGTCGACGCGGTGCTTTCGACTATCCGCTCCGACTCCGACGAGGCGACGCCCGCGGGGGAGCTGATCGTCCCGCTGGTCGGCTTCCACATGCCGAAGGACGAGATCGAGCTTGACGGGGTACGGATCGTGCGCGCGGACCTGGTCGAGGACGCGCCGCTCGACGCGGTCGACGCGACTCGCCCCGGAGGCCGCGGGAAGCCCGGCTTCCTGGCCTGCCTGAGCTGCGGGCTCGCCGCCGTCGCCCCGGCCGCGGTGGTCGCCGACGACCTGAGGCGCACGCTGCGCACGATGAGGCTGTTCAGGCCCGGCGCCGTCGGCCTCGCCGCCCACGGCTGGGCGAAGCGCACCGGCGGCTGGGAGCGCTTCGGCACCGGCGCCAGCCGGCCGCGCCAGGGCGGATACAGGCTTACCGGCAACGAGGTCGCCGAACTGGAGAAGTTCGCGGGCACGCTGAACGAGCGCGGCTCGCGGATGCCCTCACTGGACTGGGCGGCCTCTCGCTTCGAGCTGGGCGCCGAGCGCGGCTCCTTGATCGAAGCGCTGAGCGACTACCTGCTGGCCCTGCGAGGGCTGCTCGAGGGCGGGGGAGCGGCTCGCACCACTCTGGCGGCACGCGTCGCCGCACTCGCCTGCGAGCCCTTCGAGCGCGAGCAGGGCCGGATCACGGTCGAGCGCGCGCTGGCGATCGAGCGAAAGCTGATGAGCGGAGGGCGCTACCGGCCGGCGGCCGGGGCCTCCCCGCTGGACGTGATCGCGGAGCTCGAGGAGCTCCTGCGGCGCCTCCTCAAGGGACTTGCCACCGGAGAGCTGGGAGGAGACCTGCGCTCCGCAGCCGACGAGGTGCTGCTCTCCGAGGGTCTTTCGGCCACGCACGTCGAGATGCCGGGCATCGGCGAGACCGCCGAATGGCACCTGCCCGAACCAAAACCGGACGAGGCGCTCGATCTCTCCGCGATCTCCGACGCCAACCTCGGCGACGAGGAGATCACCGTCCATAGGCGTGAAGAGGCCGATGGGACGGAGACGAACCAATTGGACGATTTGTCCGTCCGCGGGAACGAGGAGGATCGGCAATCGACGACGAGGATCGTCGTCGATGACGTCGAACTACCCGACATCATGAGCGCCGACGGCGACCACCGCGCTCCGACCCGGCCCGACGACGACGGGGGTCGCGCGGATTGGTTCAGCGCCGGCGACGGGGAGCCCGAATGGCCCGCCTTCGCGAGCGCCCGCCGTAAGGAGCACGTCAACCGCGAGCCCTCGCAGGACCGCGTCCGCTACCTCTTCCCGGTGCCGGATGCCACGGACTGGTCGGTCGGCGAGCTTCGCTACGAGCGTAAGCGGTCACAAGGCCGCTGATTTCAGGAGCGAAGGGCGAAGCCCGACGCGACTTGTGTTGGGCGGCCGCCAGTGACCGCGCCTGATGGCGAAGCCGGCTAGCTACGCCGTGCCGCTCGCCGCCAGCTCCTCGCGCTGCTCCTCGGTCGCGAACAGGTAGCGATCGATCTTCAGCAGGGCGACCAGGTCGTGGACGTCCTCGTCGAGGTAGGGGACGCGGATCACCGCCTTCGGGTTGAGCTCGCGAGAGAGGTGCTCGACGTTCTTCGCGTCCCGCTGGGCGAGCGCCTGGTAGTCGGAGAAGTTCTGGGCGACCCGCTCGGCGAGCTCGTCGTCGAGCAGTTCATGCAGGTCGGCCCCAGCCTCGCCCTCAGCCTCCTGATCGGCCTCGTAGTGGACCTTGTTGACGATCACGCCGCCGACCGGGAGCTTCGCCTCGACGAGCTTGCGGTGGAAGTAGACGGCCTCGTTGATGGGCTCGCCCTGCGGGCCGCAGACGACCACGAAGGTGGTCGCGGGATCGGAGAGGAGCTCGGAGACGCGCTTGGCACGCTCGCGGAAGCCGTCCACCATCCCGCTGAAGGCCTGGAAGAACTCGCTCAGGTCGGAGATCAGGTCCAGGCCCGTGACTCGCTTCAGTACGCTGAACGCCATCGAGCTGCCGCGCCCGACGACCTTGGTCGCGAAGCCCGTCGGCTTCATGAACATCTGCATCCCCCGGCCCTCGATGAATTGGGTGAGCCGCTTCGGCGCGTCGAGAAAGTCGAGCGCGTTGCGGGAGGGGGGAGTGTCGAGGACGAGGAAGTCGAACCGGCCCTCCTGGTGGATCTCGAAGAGCTTCTCCATCGCCATGTACTCCTGCGAGCCGGCCAGGGCGTTGGAGAGCTGGCGGTAGATCCGGTTCTCGAGGATCCGGTCGCGCGTCTCGTCGTCCGGCGCGTGCTTGCGGACGAGCTCGTCGAAGGTGGCCTTGGCGTCGAGCATCATCGCCCAGAGCTCGCCCTTCATCTCGACGCCGCAGGGCTCGAAGAGCTTCGGGTCGACCTGCCTGGGCGTGTTCTCGAGCTCCTTCAGGCCGAGGGAGTCCGCCAGCCGCTTGGCGGGATCGATCGTCAGCACGCACACCTTCTGGCCGCGAGCGGCGAGTCCGGCGGCGAGGGCGGCCGAGGTGGTCGTCTTGCCGACGCCGCCCGAGCCGGCGCAGATGCAGATTCCGCGGCCCTCGACGATGTCCGTGACCGACGGCATCAGACGAGGGCGCCCGAGAGCCGCTCGAGCGAGGGGACGTCCAGCGAGGGCTTGAAGATGAAGGGCAGAGTCTTGACGGGGGAGGCGACGGCCTGCTTCAGGCGCTGCAGCTGCTCGCGCTGGGACCGGGAGCGGCGAAACTCCGAGAGGGCGGCGCGCACCGCCGCCCCGGCCGGGCCCTCGGCGTCCTCCAGCGCCCGCTCGAGCTGGCTGCCGTCGCTCTTCGAGAAGCGCTCGGGGTAGAGCGCGTTCATGTAGACGCGGTCGACCGCCATGCCGATGTCGTTGGTGAGCTGGTCCTCGAGCGATGCCGACTCGTTGACCGGCATCTCCTCGGGCAGGGAGACGATCGCCACCCCGGTGGAGTCGTGGTCGGTGATGAACCGGTCCAGCTCCTGGGCCTGGGAGTGGATCGGGCCCACGCGAGCGATGCCGGCGAAGGTCCGCGGCGTCTGCAAAAAGCCGATCCCGTGACCGGTCGCCGGTGCGTCGACGATCACAAGGTCGTAGTCCTTCGCCTTCTTCACCCTGCGGTCGGGTTGGGCGAGCTCCCAGATCTTCCCGATCGTGACCAGCTCCTTCAGCCCCGGGGTCGCCGCCGCCAGGTAATTGAAGATTCGCGAGCGAACGAGCATGTCCCGCATCGCCCGGACCTTGAGCTGGAGCAGCAGGTACTCGCGCAGGGAGTGGTCGGGGTCGATCGAGATCGCCCAGAGGTTCTCCGCCACCTCGACCTCGTGAAAGCCGATCTCGGCGCGCCTGAAGACGCGCGACGCCGTCTCCTGGCCGCCGATCTCGCAGACGATCGTCCGCTTGCCCCGGGCAGCCGCCGCGAGGCCGAGCGCGATGGAGATCGTCGACTTCCCGACGCCTCCCTTGCCGGTCACGAACACCAGTCGCTTGTCGAGTAACTCAGGCACGCCGGGCGGATTCTTCCAACCACGGGAAGGAAAGCGGGCCTCGCCTTCGAAATAGCCCGCTTAGATGCCTAGTTTCCGCCGAAACAAGAGTTCTCAAACCGTGGAAGAGGCCGGCCGCATGCGGGCCGAGGACCTCGTCGGGCCCGCGCCCGAGCGGAAGGACGCGGATCAGGACGATTCGGCCCCCAAGGGTCCCGCCAAGGAGTCCAAGGCCCCCGCAAAGCAGCCTCAATCTCCGAAGAACGACGGCCCGGCCAAGGTGATCGCCTTCGCCAACCAGAAGGGCGGCGTCGCCAAGACGACGACCGCGCTCAACCTCGCCGTCGCCTTCAAGGAGTCCGGACACCGCGTCCTCGCGGTCGACATGGACCCACAGGGGAACCTGACCATGAGCCAGGGCGTCGACCCGGACAAGGTCGAGAAGAGCATGTTCGACGTGCTCGTCCACCGGATCCCGATCAGCGAGATCATCGTCCAGCGCGAGATCGACGTCGCGGTCGCCTCGATCGACCTCGCCGGCGCCGAGATCGCGATGAGCACCCAGATCGGCCGCGAGCGGGCGCTTCAGAAGGGCCTCGACGAGGTCCGCGACGACTACGACTTCGTCTGCATCGACACGCCGCCGAGCCTCGGCCTGCTGACCGTGAACGCGCTCACCGCCGCCGACAAGGTGATCGTGCCGGTTCAGTGCGAGTACCTCTCGATGCGCGGCCTCGTGCAGCTTCAGAACACGCTTCAGATGATCCGGGAGAACCTCAACCCCGGCGTCGAGATCGAGGGCATCCTGCCGACGATGCTCGACTCGCGGACCATCCACGCCAAGGAGGCGGTGGAGATCCTCGAGGAGAACTTCGGAGAGCTCGTCTTCAAGTCCCGGATCCGCAAGGCGATCAAGTTCGCCGAGGCGCCGGTCCGCGGGACGTCAGTGCTCAAGTACGACCCAGGCTCGAAGGCCGCGGGTGCCTACCGCGACCTCGCGAAGGAGGTTCTCACCCATGGCTCGTAAGAAGCGCGCCAGCATGCGCGAGGGCCCTCTCGCCGACCTGTTCCGCTCGACCGACGAGTCGGTCCCGCCCGAAGACGTGAAGGTCACCGCGACGGCCAACGGCGCGAGCCGCGCCGACGTCGCGGTGGAGGAGCCAGTTCAGGAGACCCCGACCCCCGAGCCCGTTCCTGAGCCCACTCCGGAGCCCGTCCCCGAGCCGACCCCCGACCCGGTTCCCGACCCGCTTCCCGGCCCCGAGCCGACCCCGCCCGAGCCGGTCGCCGAGACCGAGATCGAGGTCCATCACGAGGGCCTCCAGCGCCTGATGGGCGGACCCGGCATCGAGGTTCGCCCGGTGTTCGGCCGGGACGAGCCGGACACTTCCTCGCCCAGCCGCCAGCCGGTGGTCCCCCGTACGCACCAGGCCGTCCTGCGCGTGGTCGGCGTCGGTGGCGCCGGAGTCAACGCCGTCAACCGAATGGTCGAGGCCGAGCTGCCCGGCGTGGAGTTCCTCGCGATCAACACGGACCTTCAGTCACTGCAGAGCTCGAACGCGGACGTGACGCTCCACATCGGAGCGGAGCTCACCCGGGGGCTCGGTTCCGGCTCCGACCCCAGGGTGGGATACCGCGCCGCCTACGAGGAGCAGGACAAGATCAAGGAGCTGCTCAAGGGCTCGGACATGGTCTTCCTCGCCTCCGGCTCCGGCGGAGGCACCGGGACCGGCGCCGCGCCCGTCGTCGCCAAGCTCGCCCGCGACATCGGCGCGCTCACGGTGGCGGCGGTCACCAAGCCCTTCGCCTTCGAGGGCGCCCGCCGGGCGGCCCAGGCCGAGGAGGGCATCGCCGCCCTCGGCAAGGAGGTAGACACGATGATCGTCGTGCCGAACGAGCGCCTGCTGACGATCCTCGAGCGACGGACCTCGATCGTGGACGCCTTCAAGGTCGCCGACGACGTCCTGCGCCAGGCCGTGCAGGGCATCTCCGACCTGGTGATGCTGCCGGGCCTGATCAACCTCGACTTCGCGGACGTCCGTACGACCATGATCGAGGCGGGGGACGCGATCCTCGGCATCGGGATGGGCTACGGGGAGCACCGCGCGACGATCGCCGCCGAGAAGGCGGTCTCCTCGCCGCTGCTCGAGACCTCCGTCGAGGGAGCTCACTCGATGCTCCTCTCGATCACCGGTGGCCCCGACCTGTCCCTGATCGAGGCCAGCGAGGCCGCGGAGGTGGTCAGGGCCGCCGCGCATCCGGAGGCGGAGATCATCTTCGGCGCGAGCGTGGACGACGACATGTCCGAAGAGGTCTGGATCACCGTGATCGCCACACGCTTCGACAGCGCCTTCTCCAACCGTCACCGGCGCGACCGGCGGGCCGATTCGCGCGAGCCGCGTACGCCCGACAGGGACGCCGCGCTGCGACCGGAGCGCTACGCCGATCCCGTCGGCGACTGGCGCGAGCGCGAGCCCGGTGCGAGACGTACCGGCAGCGCCGATGAGCTCTATGGCGACGGCGTCTGGGGCCGCGGAGGCCTTGACCGTCGTCCCACGGAGCCCCGGGACATCGAGGGCAGGGTCCTCGACGTGCCGGAGTTCAAGCCCGGCGACTGACCGCCCTCGGTCTGCCCGCTTTTCGGACCAGATCCACGGTCAGGTCTTCACTCCGAATCCGAACGCGATCACCGAGATCCCGGTCAACCTCCCGGTGCGCCAGGACATCGCCCCCGACCCCACAACTGCCTTCAGGACCAGAAGGGCTGATCCGGCGCTCAGCCTACGCTGCCGTGCATGAGCGAGAGAAGGGGAGTGGTCGCCGCCGGGCACCCACTGACGGCTGAGGCCGGCGCGCAGGTGCTGCGCGAGGGCGGAAACGCGGTCGATGCCGCCGTCTGCGCGGTTCTCACGTCGTTCGTCTGCGAGAGCTACCTGACCGGATTCGGCGCCGGGGGGTTCATGATGATCCACGCGGGCGGCGAGACGACCCTGACGGACTTCTTCGTCGCCGCCGGCGGGGCGGACGGGGCCAGGCGGACCGCCGAGCTGGTGCCGATCCCCGTCTACTTCGACGAGACCCCGCAGATCTTCAATTGCGGAGCGGCATCGTGCGGGGTGCCCGGCAACCCCGCCGGGATCGAGAACGTCTGGAGGCGCTGGGGGTCGCTGCCGATGGACCGCCTCGCGGAGCCGGGTGTCGAGCTCGGCAGGACGGGGGTGCGGCTGACCGCCGGAGCCGAGTACTTCCACGAGATCCTGCACCCGATTCTGGTCGCGACACGGGAGTCCGCGGCCCTCTACACGCCGGACGGCAGACAGCTGGTCGAGGGGGACACATTCCACTACCCGGAGATGGCCGACGCGCTCGAGCGCTTCGCGGCCGACGGCGCCGACCCGTTCTATCGCGGGGAGGTGGCGCGCCAGGTCTGCGACTGGGTCCGGGACCGTGGGGGAACCCTTGGGATGGACGACATGGCGGCCTACGAGCCGATCCAGCGCCGTCCGGTCAGCGCCGCGTTCCGCGGCCATGAGCTGCTCACCAACCCGCCGCCCTCCTCCGGGGGGATCCTGATCGGCTATTCGCTCGGCCTGCTCGAGCGGCTGGGGCCGAACAGCGGGGTGGAGCAGATCGTCGCCGCGATGGAGGCCGCCAACGCAAGGCGCTCGGACGACTTCCACAAGGGCCTGCATGACCAGGAGTACGTGCGGCAGTTCCTCGCCGCCGACCTGGACGCGGTCGCCGCGCGGATCCAGTCGGGTGAGTGGGCGGGTGGCGTCGGCGGGGCCGGCGGGCCGGATGATCGGCCGGACCGCATCGGCTCGACGACCCACATCGCGGTCCTCGATGCGGACGGCAACTGCGCCTCCGTGACCTGCTCCAACGGGACCGGCTCGGGTGTGATCGTCCCCGGCACGGGAGTGCACCTCAACAACATGCTGGGCGAGGAGGACCTGAACCCGCAGGGCTTCCACCGGATTCCGCCGGGTCAGCGGGTGAGCTCGATGATGTCCCCGACCCTCGCCCTGCGCGATGGGGAGGTCGTGCTGGGGCTGGGCAGCGCGGGCTCCAACCGGATCCGCTCCGCGATCCTGCAGACGACCGTCAGGGTGCTCGAGCAGGCGATGGACGCCGAGGAGGCGGTGGTGGCGGGCCGCCTGCACTTCGAGGCCGGCACGGTGCAGGCTGAGCCGGGGGTCGCCGAGAGCGGTCTCAGCGACCTCGAGCGCCGCGGCGTGCCGGTGGTCCGCTGGAAGCGGAAGAACCTCTACTTCGGCGGCGTCCAGGCGGTGCTGCGCGACACCGCGACCGGTGAGCTCAGCGGCGGCGGCGATCCCCGTCGCGGCGGAGCCGTCGCGTTCGCCTAGCGCACCCCGCTATTCGGGCAAGCCGGGAAGATGAACTTTCCCATTGCTGCTGGCGCGCTCCGCGGTCTCCTCGGCGCGCTCCAGGGCCTTCCCGACGGCCCCGAGGGCGTTGGCGAGCAGCGCCATCCGGTCATCCTCGTCGCGCATCTCGAGGAGCTGCTGCTTGGTCTCGGGAGGGAGCTCGATGCGGGCCGCGATCGCGTAGGCGCTCGCGCCCTCGAGCTCCTCGGGCTCCGGCCGCGTTCCCGTGGCCCGCTCGGCGAGCTCCGCGAACGCCTCGCGTGCCGCGGTCGCCGAGTCCTCGTCGATCGGCGGCACGTCCTCGTCCGGAATCAGCTCGACCTCCCCGGCCGGGTACTCAGGCGACTCGAAGCGGTCGAGCACCTTGAAGGGGGCCTCGCCCCGGACCACGATGTTCATGCGCCCGTCCTCGAAGCGCTCGGTGACGTCGTCGATGCGCGCGGTGCATCCGATCGAGCGGGCGCCGTCGTCGTCGCGCAGGACGACCCCGAACGGCTCCCCCTGCTCCAGCGAGGTCCCGACCATCCGCTTGTAGCGGTCCTCGAAGATGTGCAGCGGGACCTGCTCGCCGGGGAGAAGCACGAGCGGCAGCTCGAAGATCGGAAGCTCGAGACCCTCCATCGCCGCCGATTCTAGGATGTTGTGCGAGGGTGCTCCGAGCGTGAGCGAGGAGCAACCCGTTTAATCATGGGCATCGACTTCGAGGCTGAGGGGCTGCTCGACGGCCTCGAGGGAGACGCCCGGGAGGCACGCCTGGCGCTCCTCAAGGATCTGTCGGAATCGGGCGTCCCGCTGGATGAGCTGACGAGGGCGGTGGAGGAGAACAGGCTGGTGCTGCTGCCGGTCGAGCGGATCTTCGACTCCGGGAGCGAGCGCTACAGCGCCGCCGAGATCGCGGAGGGCTCGGGGCTCGAGCTGGATTTCCTCACCCGGCTACTGCAGGCGCTCGGGGCTCCGATTCCGGACGAGGAGGAGCGCCCGTACTCCGAGCGGGACCTCGAGGCCGCCAGGCGCGCCAAGCTCTTCATGGGCGCCGGACTGCCAAAGGAGTCCGTGCTGGAGACCTCGAGGATCATCGGCATCTCGATGGCCACGCTCGCCGACGCGAACCGGGACATGGTGGGGGAGGTCTTCACCGAGCCCGGGATCGACGAGCGGGAGCTCGCGATGCGCTACGCGGTGGCCGCCCAGACGATGCCGCCACTGCTGGGCGAGACCCTGCTGCACGCCTACCGGATGCACCTGCGGGAGGCGATTCGACAGGCCGTGGTCACGGAGGCCGAGCTGGCGCAGGGCAGGCTCTATGGCGAGGACGACGTGACGATCGCCTTCGCCGACCTGGTCGGGTTCACGCGCCTCGGCGAATCGATGGAGATCGAGCAGATCGGCGAGATGACGGGGAGGCTGTTCGAGCTCGCCTCCGAGGCGGCGCGCCCGCCCGTCCGGCTGGTGAAGATGATCGGGGACGCGGCGATGTTCGCCTCGCGCGACCCGATCCCGCTGATGGACGCCGTCGTCGGGCTGGTCGAGGCGGCGGGCGATGAGGAAATCCCGCCTCTCAAGGCCGGCGCCGCGACCGGTCCCGCCCTCAGTCGTGGAGGCGACTGGTACGGGCGCCCGGTCAACCTGGCGGCCAGGATCACCAGCTTTGCGCGTCCGGACAGCGTTCTCGTCGATCAGGCGGTGCGGGACTCGATCGAGTCGGCCGGCGGCGAGCGGTTCAGCTTCTCCTTCGCCGGCCGGCGTCGGTTCAAGGGCCTCACCGAGGAGGTCGCGATCCACCGGTTGCGGCCCGTGAAGAGCGACTGACGTTAATGCCGAGGTAATGACTCGGCGTAACGCTGTGCGGATGTCCGAGTCTGGAGCTCGATGGCCCTGCTGATGCTCTTCGCCCTGGTGGCCGGGGCGGGTACCGCCCTGTCCCCATGTGTGCTGCCGATCCTGCCCGCCATCCTCGCTGCGGGGGTCACCGGAGACCGGCGCAGGCCGCTCGGGGTGGTCACCGGGCTGGCGCTCTCCTTCACGTTCGCCACGGTCGCCCTCGTCTACGTGATCAACGCGCTCGGGCTCCCGAACGGCTTCGCGCGTGACCTGGCGATCTTCGTGCTCTTCGCCTTCGGGATCTCGCTGCTGATCCCGCCGATCGGAGACCGGGTCGAGGCGTTTGCGAGCCGCCTGGCGCCCGGGCCAGCCCGGTTCCGGGGCGACGGCTTCGGCTCCGGGCTCGTGGTCGGCGCGAGCCTCGGGCTGGTCTACGCGCCGTGCGCCGGACCGATCCTCGCGGGAGTGATCGTCGTCTCCGCGGCGCAGGACTTCACCGCGGGGCGCCTCGCCGTCGCCCTCTCCTATGCGGTCGGCTCGGCGATCGTGCTCTATCTCCTGTTGCTCGGCGGCAGGCGCTTCACGCAGCGCCTCAACCCGGTCCGCGGACGCGTGCAGATGGCGATGGGCGCCGTGATGGTCCTGGTCGCCATTGCGATGAGCGCCAACCTGGACATCCGCTTCCAGACCGCGATCGCGAGCGGACTGCCCAGGTTCCTGGTCAACCCGACGGGGAGCATCGAGAAGAGCACGGCGATCTCGACCGATCTCGCCTCGGTCAGCCAACACGGAACGCCCGTCGTGCCGGCGAGCGAGCTCAACCAGCCGGTCAGCCTGCAGACCTATGGGCAGGCGCCGGACTTCACCGGGACGCAGGATTGGTTCAACACGCCGGGCGGCGAGTCGCTGTCGATGAGCGACCTGCGCGGCAAGGTGGTGCTGGTCGACTTCTGGACCTACACGTGCATCAACTGCATCCGCACGCTGCCCTACCTCGAGGCCTGGCAGCAGCGCTACGGCAACCAGGGCTTCACGGTGGTGGGCGTCCACTCTCCCGAGTTCCCATTCGAGAAGGACGCGGGGAACGTCCAGGCGGCGATTCGCCAGAACCATCTCACCTACCCCGTCGCCCAGGACAACGACCTGGCGACCTGGGACGCGTGGGGCAACCAGTACTGGCCCGCTGACTATCTGGTGGACGCGCAGGGCAACGTCCGCGACGCGCACTTCGGCGAGGGCGACTACGCCGGGACCGAGCGCGCGATCCGCACCCTGCTCCGGGAGGCGGGCCACGGCAACCTGGGGACGGGCGCCCGCGCCGCGGCGCAGGCGCCCTCGGCCGGCGCGACGACGCCCGAGACCTACCTGGGCGCCGCCCGAGCGCAGGGTTGGGTCACCCCGGTGCACCCAGGCGACCAGGACTTCGGAGCGGCGGCCGGGCCGCTCTCCGTCAACCAGTTCGCCTACGCGGGGCACTGGGGGATCACTGACGAGGACGCCACCTCCGGCGCCGGCGCCGAGATCGACATGGAGTTCAACGCGCGCCGCGTCTTCCTCGTCCTCGGCTCACCTGACCGGGCCCGCCACGTTCAGGTGCTACTCGACGGCAAGCCGATCCCCGCGAAGCTCGCGGGCGCCGACGTGCGAGGCGGCCGGGCCACGATCCACGCCCAGCGGCTCTACCGCCTGGTCGACCTGCCGGCCGTGTCGCAGCACCGTCTGTCGCTGATCTTCGATCCGGGGGTGAAGGGGTACGCGTTTACGTTCGGGTAGGGGGTGCCGGGGCGAAAACCGGCGATGAAGGGGCGAGATTCGGGGCGTTGGCGACTTATGCACCTCTGTGGGTGCACAACGTGACAATGGGCGCCCGGACGCTGCGATCGCCCGCCTCGCGGCCAACCAGCATGGGGTCGTCTCCACTGCTCAGCTCGAACGGGCGGGCATCGGCCGAAGGGGCAGAGCCCACCGTGTGCGTACCGAGCGGCTCCACCCCATTCATCGCGGGGTGTACGCCATCGGGCACCGGGGGCTCAGCGAGAGGGGACAGTGGATGGCGGCGGTCCTGGCGTGCGGCCCGGGCGCCTTCCTCAGCCACACCAGCGCCGCGGCGCTCTGGCAGCTCGTTCCCCAGCGCGAAGTGACCCGGAGAGTGGGCATCCCCGTCACGACCCCGTCGCGAACGCTGGTCGACCTCCGTCGCCTCCTTCCCCGGCCGCGGTTTGCCGCCGCGCTCCGGCAGGCGGAATATCTCGGGCTACCGCTGGATCCCGAGCTCGAGCCGGACCACACCCGCAGCGAGCTCGAAGCCCGCTTCCTGGCGCTCTGCCGCCGCCACCGCCTTCCCCGGCCGGAGGTGAACGTCCAGCTCGGCACCTTCACCGTCGACTTCCTCTGGCCGGAGGCTCGGTTGGTGGTGGAGCTCGACGGCTATCGCGCCCACGCCGGCCGAGCCGCCTTCGAAGCCGACCGCGCCCGCGACCTCGCGTTGAAGGCGCTCGGCTACGACGTCCTCCGGTTCACCTGGCGACAGGTCTTCGATCACCCTCACCGCACGGTGACCCGGCTCCGAGAGCTCCTCGATGCCAACCGCAAGTAGGATCACTCGCATGGATGCCGAGAGAGCACGCCAGCGCCTCGCCGAGGAACGAGCCCGGATCGAGCGGGAGCTCGAGGGACATGGGCGGGAGGAGCCGTCCGACGAGCCGAGGGACAGCGGCGATCAGGCGAACGAGCTCGAGCAGACGGACACGGAGAACGCGCTCCGGGCGGATCTGCGCCAGACGCTGGACGCGATCGAGAAGGCCGAGGCCCGCGTCGAGGAGGGCACGTACGGCGTCTCCGTCGTGAGCGGCGATCCGATCCCGGATGAGCGGCTCGAGGCGATCCCCTGGGCCGACCGCAACGTCGGGGAAGAGCCCGGCGGGCGCGGCTAGGACCGGCGCGCCGAGAGCAGCAGGTTGTAGAAGAGCTGCGGCGGCAGGCGCGGCTCCAGGACCTGATCGTCGACACGCTGCAGCGCCAGGTAGCTGCGGAAGGCGAACCGCCGCCAGCCCCACGGCACCTCGTCGGGCTCGGCACTGGCCTCGAGCGTCCTCACGGTCCAGCCGTGGATCGAGGCGAGAAGCTCCTCGCCCTTCACCCTGACCTCGCCGAGACCCGCGGCGTCGCAGAAGCGGCGCAGATCACCGGGCGCGAAGGCGTGCACATCGACCTCTGGCTCGAGGTCGTGGCCGTTCTCGTTGGCCGCCTCGGCGGCGTAGTCGCGGGCCGTGGCGCCGACCAGCCGCCGCCAGAGGGGCGCGGTGAGCAGCGCCGCCCGCTTCGGGATGGCGGCGAGGAGGTCGCCGTAGCGCGACGGCTCCCCGCAGAAGGCCACGGTTCCCCCCGGCCGCAGCACCCGCGCGAACTCCGAGAACGCCTGCCCGAGGTCGGGAATGTGATGGAGGACGGCGTGGCCGAAGACCAGGTCGAAGCTCTCCTCCGGGAAGGGGAGGGTCTCCGCATCGGCGGCCGCCGTCTTCACCTCCAGTCCGAGCCGCTCCGCGTTCCGCTCCAGCGTCGCCAGCATCCCGGGCGAGATGTCCGTTGTGGTGGCGCGCTCGATCGCACCGGCCTGCAGCAGGTTGAGGGAGAAGTAGCCCGTCCCGGCGCCGATCTCGAGGGCGTCGCCGAACGGCGCCTCGGGCCACCCGCCAAGCGCCTTGCGCAGCTTGCCCGTGACCTGGCGCTGCCCGATGTCCCCGAAGTCGATGCCCCACTTGGAGTCGTAGGACGCGGCCGCCACGTCGTGGTAGCGCTCGTTGACGTCCTTGATGTGCTCTGGGCTCCCCGGCATGACGCCGGATCGTAGACCGGGGCGGATCTACCGGTCGTAGTTGGCGATCGCCCGCAGCGAGAGACCGATCAGAACCACGCCCATGACGAGGATCACTCCGAGGCAGACGAGGATCTTGTCCACGACCCATCCGTCGATGATCAGAGAGCGCAGCCCCACGATCACGTAGCTCACCGGGTTGATCCGCGCCAGCGTCTCCATCACCGGGGAGAGCCGGTCGAACGGGACGAAGTTCGGCGTCAGGAAGAGGAGCGGGAAGAAGAGCAGGAAGCTGGTGTTCGTCGCCTGGACGTTCCGTGTCGTCAGCGCGACCAGAATCCCGAAGCCGGCGTAGGCGACCCCGAAGAGCGAGGCGAGGAAGACGCAGAGGACGGCGCCGAGAGGCCCGGACTCGATGTGAGCACCGAAGGCGATCCCCGCCAGCAGCACCACCGTGGAGGCGGCGATGCCGCGGACGAGGTCGGCGCCGAGCCTGCCGACGATCAGCGACGTCCGGCGGATCGGTGCGACGAGCAGCTTGTCGAAGTAGCCGCTGTCGATCTCGGTGACGAGCGCGAGCCCGGTCGTCGCCGTCGCGACGGCGAACATCAGCGAGACCGGCATCTGGAACGCGACGTACCCCTGGCCGTGCAGAAAGGGGGTCGTGCTCGGAAAGGTCTTGGAGACCTGGCCGATGTTGACCGCCAGGAAGAACAGGGGGATGAACAGCGTCGGGATCGTGGCCTCGGGGTAGCGGACGACCTCCCGCACGGCGCGCCGCCCCAGCAGCAGGACCTCGGTCATGGCGCCACCGCCCTCGCCGCCGCCTCATCCCGCTCGGCGCCCTTGTCCTCATGCTCGGTGCCGGCGCCCTCCAGGCGCCGTCCCGTCGCCTCGAGGAAGACGTCGTCCAGCGAGGGCCGCGAGACCGAGATCGCTCCCACGTCGACGTCCGCCGCATGCAGCCGGCGGACGACCTCGGCGATCGACGCGGCGCCGTTCTCGACGAAGAGCGCCAGCGCGTCCTGCTCGGCGATCACCCGATCGAGCCCGGGCAGGTCGCCGATGATCCGCTGGGTCTGCTCCGCATCGGCGCCGTGCAGCTCCACCGAGACGACGTCCTTGCCGATCTCCGCCTTCAGGCTCTCCGGCGTGCCCTCGGCGACGATCTCACCGTTGTCGATGATCGCCAGCCGGTCGCAGAGCTCGTCGGCCTCCTCCAGGTACTGCGTCGTCAGAAAGATGGTCGTACCGGTCGAGTTGATGCTCCGCACCTCCTCCCACACCGTCAGTCGCGATGCGGGGTCGAGCCCGGTGGTCGGCTCGTCGAGGAAGAGCACCTTCGGGTGATGAACGAGCGCGCTCGCCAGGTCGAGCCTCCGCTTCATCCCCCCTGAGTAGGTCTTCGTCCGCCGCTCGGCGGCGTCGGTCAGCCCGACCAGCTCGAGCAGCTCGGCCGCCCGCTCCCGGCCGGCGGCGCCGTGGATCCCGTACAGGCCGCACTGCAGCTCGAGGAGCTCCCGCCCCGACTGCACGGCATCGAGCCCGATCTCCTGCAGCGCCACGCCGATGTTGTGGCGGACGGCATCGCCGTCGGCGACCACGTCGTGGCCGGCGACCGAGGCGGTGCCGGCGCTCGGCGGCAACAGCGTGCAGAGCATCCTCACGGTGGTCGACTTGCCCGCCCCGTTCGGACCCAGGAAGCCGAAGACCTCGCCCCCGGAGACCTCGAGGTCGACTCCGCGCACTGCCTCGACGCCGCCCTTGAATGTGCGGGTCAGGCCGCGGGCCGATATCGCAGGGGCTCTTCTGTCGTTCTCCATCAACTCTCGTTCCGTCCTTGGGACTCCCCGTCTCTGACCGGACTGCCGCCCGAGACTCATCGGTCGTGCCGATTTCGCACTCTACGAAAACTGGATTGCCCCTAACTTCCCCCGCGATGAGCGAAGCCGACCAGACCGCCTACCTGCAGGCCGATCAGCCCGAGGGCGTCCCGCCGCTGGAGCTGACCGGCGAGCGGACCCTCCCCGACGTCCCGGAGGAGAACTACTGGTACCGGCGGCACGTCGCCGTCTACGAGTGGATCGCCGAGCGGTGCAGGGGACTGCGCGTCGCCGACCTCGCGTCCGGCGAGGGATACGGCTCGGATCTCCTCGCTCGGAGCGCCGCGGAGGTGATCGGCGTCGACGCGAACCCCGAGGCCTTCGAGCACGCCCGCGCCCGCTACCGCCGTCCGAACCTGAGCTTCCAGCGAGGTCTCGTCGAGGGCTTCGATCAGGAGGTCGACGCCGTCGTCTTCCTCCAGACCATCGAGCACATCCACGAGCCCGATGTCCTCCTCGAGCGGATCTCCCGAATCGCGCCGGTCGCCTACATCTCGACGCCGAACCGCCTCACCCTCGCGCCGCCCGGCGCGGAGAAGTCCGACAACCCGTGGCACCTGCGCGAGTACGACGCGGGCCAGTACCGCGACCTGCTCGAGCCGCATTTCCGGAGCGTCGAGCTGCTCGGCCTCTTCCACGCTCGCAAGCTGCGGGCTCACGAGCTCGCGATCCGAGCCGGCTGGGACAGGGTGCACCCGGCCCTCCACATCACGAAGCCGTTCTACGACCGGTTCATCCCGGCGATCAGCGCTCGCGACTTCCGGCTGCGAGACGCCCCGCTCGACAGGGCGCTGGACTTCGTGGCCATCTGCCGCGCCTGAGGCTGATGGCTGACCGCACCGTTGGCGACCTGGCGATCGTCCTCCACTCCCACATGCCCTACGTCGAGGGCTTCGGGACCTATCCGTTCGGGGAGGAGTGGCTCTTCGACGCCTTCGCGCGCTCCCACCTGCCGGTGCTCGACGTCGCCGAGCAGCTCACGATGACGATCACCCCGGTGCTGGCCGACCAGCTGGAGGCCGACGGGGTGGGGGAGAGGATGCTCCGCTTCCTGCGCCGCCACCGGATCGATGCCGCCGACCGCGACGTGGCGGATGCCGGCGCCGCCCTCCGCCTGGCCGCCAGGGCGGAGGCCGAGCACTACACCCGCGCCATGAGGCGCCTGCGGAAGCTGAAGGGCAACCCACTGCGCGCCTTCCAGGAGGCTCATGCGAAGGGGCGGATCGCGCTGATGGCCTCCGCCGCCACCCATGCGGTGCTGCCCAAGCTCGCCACCCTCGCCGGCCGGCGCCTCCAGGTGGACGCGGGCCTTCGCTCTCACCAGCGCCGCTTCGGCGAGGTCACCGGCTTCTGGCTGCCCGAGTGCGCCTACGCGCCCGGGGTCGAGGACGTCCTGGCAGAGCGGGGCATCGCCTACACCTGCCTGGACCAGAGCGCTCAGGAGCCGGCCAGGGCAGCTCTCTCGCCGATCCGCCTGCCCGGCGGCCCGCTCGCCTTCACGATCGACTGGCCGAGCGTGCGGCTGGTCTGGTCGGATCGGGGCTATCCCTCCGACCCCGCGTACCTGGAGTACCACCGCCAATCGGTGAACGGGATGCGCCTCTGGTCCATCTCCGGGCGCCCGTACGAGCCCGCGGTCGCGGCCAAGCGAGCCGCCGAGCACGCCGCGTCCTTCCTGGCCGCCGTTCGCGACCGGCTCGAGCGCCACCGTGCCGACCGCGGATGCAGGGGCCTCTGCGTGTTCGCGATCGACACCGAGCTGCTCGGTCACTGGTGGGCGGAGGGGCCGATCTGGCTCGGCGAGGTCCTGAAGGGGGCCGAGCTCGACGGCGTGCGGCTGCTCACCCTGCCTCAGGCGCTGCGCGAGCACGAGGCCGAGGAGCGCCCCGCCCACCGGGGCAGCTGGGGCGAGGGGAAGAGCCTCGAGACCTGGGACTCGCCGCCGGTCTCGGACCTGGTCTGGGCGACGCGCCGCTCCGAGCTCCGCCTGCTCCGGGCGCTGGGCATGCGGGATCTCGACCGTGATGCCGCCATGCGCGCCGCCCGCGAGCTCCTCGCCCTGCAGTCGAGCGACTGGGCGTTCATGGACCACCGCGGCCAGGCCGGGGACTATCCCTATACGCGGGCGACGGCCCACGCTCAGGCCCTCCTGGAGGCCATAGACTCCTCAGGGGCAGTCGAGGCACGCGTGCGCAATCTCGCCCCTGACCTGAGCCTGGCGCCGCTGCTCGAGCCTTAGAGCCCCACCAATGAATCGCGTCCTGATCCTCTCCTGGGAGTACCCGCCGCTGATCGAGGGTGGCCTGGCCCGGCACGTCCGCAAGCTCTCCGAGGCCCTGGTGGAGCGCCACACGGAGGTCCACGTGCTCACCCGCGGCGGCGAGGAGTCCCCCTCCGAGGAGGTGATGGCCGGCGTCCACGTCCATCGCGTCATGGAGCCGACCCGCCCCGCCGAGCTCAACGAGTTCGTCGCCTGGGTGGAGCGGATGAACTCCGACATGCTGGCGGCCGGCGTCGAGCTGGGCGACCGCTACGACTTCGATCTCGTGCACGGCCACGACTGGCTCGTCGCCAACGCGTGCGACCATCTCGCTCGCCGCTTCGGCGCCCCGCTGATCACGACGATCCACGCGACCGAGCACGGCCGCCATCAGGGCTGGGTGGAGAAGCACCCGCAGGCCTACATCCACGGCGTCGAGCGCTGGATCACCAATCGCTCCGATCGCGTGATCGCCTGCTCGACCTTCATGCGCGAGCAGATCGTCGACGTCTTCGGCGTCCCCGGGAGCTCTATCGAGGTGATCCCGAACGGGATCGACCCCGAGGACCTGCAGCCCCATGACGACGACGAGCTGCGCCGCCTGCGCGCCGAGTTCGCCGACCCGGACGAGTCGCTCCTTCTGCTCGTCGGGCGGCTGGTCTACGAGAAGGGCTTCCAGGTGGCGCTGGAGGCGCTCCCCGAGATCATCGAGCGGCTGCCGAGGACGCGATTCGTGGTCGCCGGCTCGGGGACGCACGAGGAGGAGCTCCGCCGCCAGGCCGAGGAGCTCGGGCTGATGTCGCACGGCACCTTCGTCGGGTGGATCGGCGACGACGTCCTCCACTCGCTCTACCGGATCGCCGACGTCTGCGTGGTTCCCTCGATCTACGAGCCGTTCGGCCTGGTTGCCCTGGAGGCGATGGCCTCGAGCTGTCCCTGCATCGTCGCCGACACCGGTGGCCTGCGCGAGGTCGTCCCGCACGACGAGGTCGGGCTGCGCTTCCGCGCCCGCGACCCGCAGTCGCTCGCCCAGATGACGGTCCGGGTGCTGGACGACGCGAAGCTCTGTCGCCGGCTCACCGCCGAGGCGTTCGAGCACCTGAGCCTCTTCGATTGGGACGACGTCGCGGAGCGGACCGAGCGGATCTACGAGGAGCTGGCGGCCAGTCGTGACCCGGCTACCTGACGGCCGCCGCGAGGTCTATCCGTCGCGCGAATCGAGGCCGAAGCGCAGGGCGCCGGACTTCGGCCCCGGCCTCAACGTCAGCGTGCCGATCTCGTTCGGCCTGCCGCTGGTCGTGGTCGGGATCGCTCTGATCGCGGCCGCGATCAACGCCGGCGGCCTCGTGTTCTGGATCACCGGCGCCGTCGCCCTCGCCGGCGGCATCCTCCTCTTCGCCTCAGGCAAGCGCCTGTAGCTCGATTACTTCCGGTGCTTCTTGTGCTTCCTGTGCTTCTTGTGCTTTTTCTTCTTCTTGCACTGCTTCTTGTGCTTCTTGTGCTTCTTGTGCTTCTTCTTGGACTCGGCGGCGCGGCGCTTGTGCTTCTTGTGCTTCTTCTTCTTGGCCTTGTGCTTCTTGCACTTTTGGACTTTCGCGGCTCCGCATCCGTTCACGGTTGCCGCTGAGTCGATCGAGCTGGTGGCCCCGTTGTAGCCGGTGAAGTCGGCGTGGAACACCGGCGCCGGTGGCGCGCACAGATCCCGGGAGGTTCCAAGCAGCCCCGGTGGGTTCGTGAAGGTGAGCTGGAAGCGCGAGATCGGGATATCGGGGAGTCCGTTGAAGGTGACGGTGTTGGGGTTGATGGCGGTGGCGCCCTGCAGAAGCAGGTGGAGCTGGCCCTGCAGGTCGAGGCCGAGGTTGGGAAACGGCCCGCCGGTGCTCGTGACCAGCGAGACCGGGCCGCTGAGCGGCTGGCTGAGGAGCGGCGAGGTGGCCGTCGCCGAACCCACCACGGTGTTGGATGGGCAGCTGCTGGCCAGGAAGCTCGCCTGATCGCAATGGGCGCCGAAGAAGAGCGTCGCATTCGGGTTCAGGGCGCTCGGCACCGTGACCACGGCGTCGTGCAGCCCAGCCTCATCGTTGTCCTGGAGAATCGCGGTACTGGCTGTCGTCGGGACGCCGTTCGTCGTCTGGCCGGGGCCACCGACCTCTGCTGTGAATGCTGGCGAGAAGTCGAGGCCGCCGCAGTTCGTCGGCGTGAAGCTGGCCGAGCCTGTGCCGGTCGCACCGCTGTACGGCACGGCCGCGAAGCTCGTGGTCGCCGTGGAGCAGGAGGTCGGGTTGCGCATGAACGGCTTCCCCGTTCCCGGAGCGGTTCCGAAGAGCGTGATGTCCTGGGAGTTGATGGTGGTGTCGAACCCCTGGGTCTTGTTGGGGATGTCGTTGATCACCGTGTTGAGCCCGAAGTCGGGCCTGAGCTGCACGGCGGACTCGAGGATGATCGGCGGCAGGGGAAGCGTGAGCACGCCGAGGAGGTCCCCGGGTTGAAGCACGATCCCGAACCGGGCGGGCTCCCCAGGGTGTGGCGTCAGGTTGTAGAGCTTCCCTGAGACGGGAAGGGTGACGCCAAAGGGGGACACTAAGAGTGTGATCGTCGCGTTGGCGACGACCGCGCCCACCTGGGTGTTGGCCGGGCAGCCGTCGTTACCAGCCGTCGAGGAGTTGAGCTGGGCCTCCGTGCATTGCGGGGTCGCGTTCGGGTCGCCGAGCTGCCCTGGCGGCAGCCCCACGGTCAGATCCTTCACCTGGCCGCCGCTGAAGTCCATGTGGAGGTGGAAGTCGCTGTGAGCCCCGGCCTGGGTGCTGGCCGGCTGCGCCACGAGGCCGCTCATGGTGATCGCCTGCGCCGATGCCGGGACGACCGCGAGCAGCGCTGCCGCTGCGATCAAGGTCCCGATCAGACGTCTTGGAGTCCGCCTCATGCCTCTCCGTTCCTTTCCCCTGTGGCTTTCTTGCCGAAAGTACTGCCGGCCCCGGTGCCCGAAAGCGAGTATATGCAGATCCTCGTTATTCGCGCGACGGTTCGACCGGGTCCGGCCAATGCAGCGCCGTGGGCTCATCCCGCATGCGGATCACCTTGGCCGGGACGCCGCCGACGACCGCGTTGGCCGGAACATCTCGGGTGACCACCGAGTTCGTGCCCACGATCGCGTTGTCCCCGACCCTGACGCCCCGCAGGAAGCAGGCGCCGTAGCCGACCCAGACGTTCGACCCGACCACGCACTCGCGCGTGTAGATGCCCTGCCGGCGGATCGGGCGCTCGACCTCGACGACCCCGTGGTCGAAGTCGATGAACATCGCCCGGTCGGCGATCACGCACTGCTCGCCGATCCGCACGTGCTTGTACGAGGAGATCGTGCACTCCTGGCCGAAGACGGTCTTCGCACCGATCTCGACGACCCCCTCGTGGCTGCGGATCTTGGTGCCGTCGCCGATCCAGGAGAACCGGCCGAATCGGATCTCGGCGCCCTTCGCGATCTGGAGCTGGAGGTGCTTGCCGAAGAAGACGGGGCCGTCGGTCTGCCAGCGCCAGCCCGCCGGCGTCAGGAACCGGCGCCAGAGATAGCGCCAGTAGAGGCGCGCGTAGCGCCAGTTGAGCATGCCGTTGCGGCGCAGGAACCCGAGCAGGCGGAACACGGGCGGCGATTCTAGGTTCCGGGCAGCGGCCTAGACTCAGCGGCCGTGGCGCAGAAGACCGAAGAGAGCCTCGCCGAGCGGCTCGTCGCCGGCGACAAGCGGGCGCTGGCGCGCGCGATAACCCTGATCGAGAACGACGATCCGGCCGGCTGGGAGCTCGTTCGCGAGGTCTTCCCACGCACCGGCAGGGCCCGGATCGTCGGGCTGACCGGGCCGCCCGGGGTGGGGAAGAGCACCCTGATCGGGGCGCTGACGGCCGAGATGCGCAAGTCCGACCGTCAGGTCGCCGTCCTCTCGATCGACCCGTCCAGCCCCTTCACCCGGGGCGCGCTGCTGGGTGATCGCATCCGGCTCTCCGACCACTTCCTCGACGCCGGCGTCTTCATCCGCTCGATGGCCAGCCGCGGCGCTCTCGGCGGGCTCTCGGAGGCGACCCTGCAGGCCGCCCTGTTGATGGACGCCTCGGGCAAGGACGACGTCTTCATCGAGACCGTCGGGGTCGGTCAGGCCGAGATCGACATCGTCGACCACGGCGACACGATCGTCCTCGTCCTGATGCCGGGGTCCGGCGACTCGATCCAGGCGCTCAAGGCGGGGGTGATGGAGATACCGGACGTGATCGTGGTCAACAAGGCCGACCACCCGATGACCGACACCATGATCCGCGAGATCCGGGGCGTGCTGTCGCTCGGGCCCGCGACCTCCTGGAGGGTCCCGATCGTGAAGACCGAGGCGGCCAAGGGCGAGGGCGTCGCCGAGCTGGCCGAGAAGATCACCGAGCACCGCGAGCACATCGAGGCCGAGGGCACCCTGGAGGAACGGCGGGCCCGGAACCTTCGCAACGAGGTGCTGGAGCTGGCAGCATCCCGGATGCGACGGCGGCTCGACGCGGCAGTCGCGGACGATGCGTCGGTCCGCGAGCTGCTCGACCGGGTCGTCAAGCGAGAGATCGATCCGGCCAGCGCGGCCAAGGACCTATTGGAGCGGGAGGATGGCTGAAGCCGAGGCAAAGACCGAGTCGGAGACGGAGGCGTCGAAGAGCGGCGAGCCGGCCCTGCCGGGCCTCGACGAGGCGCGCGCGTGGGAGGGGCTCCAGATCGACGGCCTGGGCAACAAGACGCTCGGCCGGATCGCCGGGATCCACGTCGACGCGGCGGACGGCCAGCCGCGCTGGGTGTTGATCCGCATCGGGCCCCTCGCGGGCTGCACCGCGATCCCCTGCGAGCATGTCGCGGAGGGCGCCGGGCGCCTCTGGGCGGCCTACGAGCGCGACTGGATCCGCGAGGCGCCGCGCTTCCGCCCGAACGAGTCCCTGACCGCCCTGCAGGAGCTGGAGCTCTGCGCCCACTGGGGCATTCGGGAAAAGAATGGCCGCGCGGCCGAGGTCGCCGAGCAGGGCGCGGAGGAGATCACCGCCGTCCCCGCCGAGGAGTAGTTGCGGTAGCGGTTCCGCAGAGCCGATACCAGCTCAATTGTCTGGGCCCATCGTGGTTGCAGCCGGCGCGGCGCCCTCGTCGTGCGGATTGGCGACTCGGTGCGGCGCGGGGATCAGGGCCGCCCCTGCGATGACGAGTGCGAACGCAATCATCCTTCCGGCGATCGCCACCGCCCCGGTCCCGATCGAGTCACGGAAGACCAGGACGCCGCCGATGATTGCGACGAGGTTGGCCGCTATCGAGGTGAGCGCGATGACTTCGACGCCCGGTCCGATCTGCAGGCCGCGGGCCGAGGCATAGAAGGCGATCAGCGAGGCGGCCAGCGCCGCGAACGCCCACGGGCTGACCAGCTCGAGCACCCCGCCCTGAACGGCGTGGGTGAGGAACTTGAGCGCGATGTCGGAGATCCCGAACAGAGCGCCGGCAGCCGCGCCGAGGAGCAGGCCCTCCCTTGCCTGCAGGACGCGGAGGCGGCCGGCCATCACAGCAACTCCCGTGGCGAGCAGAAGGACGGTGCATTCGACGGTGATCAAGGCTGCCAGCGCGTATCCCGGAGGGTGCGTGGGCTGGGACCCTTGGGTGATCCCGATGACCGCAAGCCCTGCCGCCGTGATCACCAGGCCGATCCACTGCCGGCGACCGAGGTGAAAGCCGAAGAACCGCTCGGCGAGCACGGCGAGAAAGACCAGTCCGGCTGAGAGCACGGCCTGTACGACCGACAACGGTGCCAGCGCGAGGGCGCCAACGTGGAGCCCCCAGGCCCCCAATGCCACCAGCCAGCCCACCGCGAACCACTTGGAGCGGAAAAGCTCGGCGGCGCTTCGCAGCGGGTGCCAGACGCGCACGGCCGGCGCCGAGACCGCGCCGCGCTGCTTGAACAGAAAGGAGACGCTCGTAGCGAGCGCGCAGGCCAGGGCAAGCGCGAGTCCGAATGTCACAGCACGAGGCATCTTTCTCCAACGGACGCCATGCCTGCCGGCCGGTCGCCCGCTATGAAAGGAGGCGTGCTCGCGAGCCCACCCAGGGCCGTCAAGGGCAGCTAACCGGAGGTCGGCGGCTACACGCCGAGCTGCCGGGCGATCACCATCTGCTGCACCTCGTCGGTGCCCTCGCCGATGGTGAGGATCTTCGCGTCGCGGTAGAAGCGGCAGACCGGGTACTCCTCGATGTAGCCGTAGCCGCCGTGGATCTGGACGGCCTCCTCGGTGGCCCGGACCGCGAGACGGCCGGTGATCAGCTTCGCCTGAGCCGCGGTCAGCGTGAAGCTCTCGCCGCGGTCCTTGAGGATCGCCGCGCGGTAGACGAGCAGGCGCGCCGCCTCGATCTGGGCGGAGAGGTCGGCGATCTTCGCCTGGATCGCCTGGAACTTGCCGATCGGCTGCCCGAAGGCGTGCCGCTCATTTGCGTATGAGATCGCCTCGTCGAGGGCGCCCTGCGCAAGGCCGACGCCCATCGCCGCCACGCCGATGCGCCCGCCGTCGAGGATCGCCAGGAACTGCTTGAAGCCGCTGCCGCGCGGTCCGAGAAGGTTGCCCTCCGGGACGCGGCAGTCCTCGAAGCTCAGCGGGCGGGTATCGGAGGCGTTCCAGCCCATCTTCCGGTAGGGCTCGCCCGCCTCGAACCCGGGCGTCCCGTTCGGGACGATCAGGTTGGAGATCTCCTTGCTGCCGTTCTCCTGGCCGGTGACCGCCGTGATCGTCACGCAGCCGGAGATCTCGGTGCCGGCGTTCGTGATGAACTGCTTGGCGCCGTTCACTACCCAGTGGCCGTCCTCGAGCGCCGCGCGGGTATGGGTGTTGCCGGCGTCGGATCCGGCCTCGGGCTCGGTCAGCCCGAAGGCCGCCAGCTTCTTGCCGCTGCAGAGCTGTGGCAGCCAGTCCTCCTTCTGCTCGTCGGTGCCCCAGAGGTAGACCGGCATCGTCCCGAGTGACGTGTGCGCGGCCATCGTGATCGCCACCGAGGAATCGATCCGGGTGAGCTCCTCGACCGCCAGGACATAGGCGAGCGTGTCGGCCCCGCCGCCGCCGTACTCCTCGGGGAAGGGGATGCCCATCAGCCCGAGCCCGGCCATCTTCGCGACGAGCTCGTATGGGAAGGCCTTCGTTCGGTCGAGCTCCTCGGCCACGGGCGCCACCTCCTGCCGGGCGAAGTCGCGAACGGTGTCGCGCAGCAGGCGCTGCTCGTCGGAGAGATCGAAGTCCATGGGCGGCGGGGGAGTCTAGGACGCCGACTACGCCGCAGCTTTGAGGGACTCGAGGGCAGCCTTCATCCCCGGCCCGTCGACGGCGCGGGCCTCGCGGACCGTGAGGTGCTTCCCGCACTTGGTGCAGATCCGCCGGTCGTCGATCTCGCCGCCGCATTCGCCCTTGTGGACGACGATCGAGGGCCGGCCACCGGGCAGCGGCTCGTGCTTGTCGCCCCAGAACATCAGGGAGACCATCGTGGGCCAGAGGTCGAGACCCTTCTCGGTCAGGAAGTACTCGTAGCGCTCGGGGCGCTCGCTGTAGGGACGGCGCTCGAGGATTCCCTCGTCGACGAGGCGCTGCAGGCGGGCGGTGAGGACGTTGCGCGCCACCCCCAGGGACTTCTGCATCTCGGAGAACTTCCGGTTGCCGTTGAAGACCTCGCGGATGACGAGGATCGTCCAGCGCTCGCCGATCATCTCCAGGGTGCGGGCGATGGAGCAGATCTGCCCCTCGTATTCGTTGCCGAGCATCACTGTGATGTTCGCACACTCGGTTGCGTCATGCAACTCACGCTGATAGGGTCGGCGTCGTTGGAGTTGCGTGAAGCAACCGACGAAACCGAAAGAGGCGCGGTCATGAGAGCACTGCGAATCGAGTTCCATCCAGAGCAGGTCAGGATCAGCTCCGAGGAGATCCTCGCCGACCTTCGCTATCCGGTCCGCCGGGACCGCGAGAACGGCGGGCGCAGGCGCGCCCGCAATGCGAGGGCGCGCCGTGAGGCGCAACCCGTTTCATGAGGGGCAGGGCTTGAGCACCCCCGCGGCGGAGGCGGCAGGCGCCTTCGCGGAGAGCTCGCCCGGGATCACCCGCACCAGGACGCTCACCTGGCAGGACCCTCTGCCATCCGCGGCCGCCGGAGCCCAGATGGCCGGGCTCGACTATGTCCGGGCGGTCCAATCGGGCGAGATCCCCCCGCCGCCGATCGCCGTGGTGATGAACTTCTCCATCGCGGAGCTGGAGGAGGGGAGAGCCGTTTTCATCGGCGAGCCCGGTGAGGAGCACTACAACCCGATCGGTGTCGTGCACGGTGGCTATGCCTCGACCATCCTCGACTCCGCCCTCGGCTGTGCGGTGCACACGACCCTTCCCGTCGGCGTCGGCTACACCAGCCAGACGCTCGAGGTGAAGTACCTGCGGCCGATCACCCGGGACACCGGGGCCGTCCGCAGCGAGGCCGACGTCATCCATCGTGGCCGGAAGACAGCCACCTCCGAAGCGAAGCTGACCTCCGTCGAGACGGGCAAGCTGCTCGCGACCGGGACCAGCACCTGCTTGATCTTCGAGCCCTAGCCGCGCCTACGATCGGGGTGTGAGTGCAAACGGCAGGGTCCCCACGATCCGCCTCGGCCGGATGGTCGAGGACGGAGTCGCCCCGAGCATCTTCGGGCTGATCGAGCGCGGGATCGCCCGCGAGCCCGAGCTTGCCGCGCAGATGAGGGGCCGCGTCGTCTTCCGCTTCGCCGAGGACTTCTCGCCGTTGCGCATCCACTTCAAGCCGCGCAGCGTGGTCGTCGAGGACGGCGACTCGCGCAAGCCGGATCTCGTGATCACCGGCCGCCTCCCGGACATCGTCCACTTCGCGACGGTGCCGACCCTGCAGGGGCGTTTTCACGGTGTCCCGGACCCCCGGCACCGCCACGGTCGCCGCGCCCTTGGGCGGATCGCCAGCGGCCGGGTCAGGATCGAGGGCGATCGGGTGCTCGGCCGGCGCCTGCTGCGTCTGCTCGCGGTCTAGCTCAGCGCTTCTTCTTGTGCTTCTTGCACGTCTTCTTCTTGGCGTCGGCCGCGCGGTGCTTCTTCTTGTGCTTCTTGCACTTCTTCTTCGGCGTCGTCGGCGTCGTCGGGGTCGTCGGCGTCGTATTCGTCGGAGGCTGTGGGGCTGGATGCGGGATGCAGTCCGGGGAGGCGCCGATGGCGGCGGTCTCCGCGTCCGTGAGCACCCCGCTATAGACGCGGATGCAGGAGACGGCGCCCGCCGATTCCTCACCGGTGGAGCCCCCGCTCGTGTTGTCGACAAAGAACCTCAGCGCATCGCCGATGATCGTCTCCTGGTAGGGCGACTGGACCACAGGGGTGCCGTTCACGAACAGCCGAGTGCCTAGCGTGTTCCCGGTGGTCACCGCCATGGTCGAGTACGTATTGGACCCGAATACGGTGCCGTTGCTCGTGACGCCCTGGCCGGCCGGCCTGTAGTAGTTCGCATACCGGTCGTTGTCATAGATGCCGTTGTCGAGGGTTCCATGGGACCAGTCGAGGATCCGGTTGTAACCGGTGTCCTCGAGGAGGCGGAAGGTCATCACCACGGAATGGTTGGCGGACGTGAGCCCGGTCGGGCTCATCTGCAGGCCGGTGCCCTGGGGGAAGGCGAGCACCTGACGCGTCGTCCCCATGACGCTCTCCGACTGATAGGTCCCCACGCCGTTGATCCCCGTCAGATCGGGGCCGGGGCCGGAAGACGCCTTCGTGCCCTGCAACTGGTAGTCGCCGATCAGCGTCGCCGCGGACGCCGTCGATGCGCCGAGCAGCCCTGTGGCGATCGCAAGACCACCGAGAATTGCGGTCACACGACCCTTGCGCACGCCTTCTCCCTCCTCCGGCCCCCTGTGGCTGCGCGCGAGCCTAACCGGCGGAAAGCGACCGCGCAAGGTCAATGAGCAACCTCGTGCCGAAGCCGCTCGGGCCCTTGCCGGTGTACTCGCGGCCGACCTCCCAGGCGGTGCCGGCGATGTCGAGGTGCACCCACGGCTTGCCGTCGACGAACTCCTCCAAAAACGAGCCCGCGTAGATCGTCGAGGCCTTGCGCTTCGATGAGGCGTTGGTGAGGTCCGCGACGGTCCCCTTGGTGAGGTCCTTGTACTCGGGGTGGAGGGGGAGGCGCCAGGCGAGCTCGCCGGTGCGGCCGGCGGCGCCCTCGACCTCGGCGGCGAATCCGTCGTCGTTGGACATCAGTCCCGCATAGGTGGAGCCGAGCGCGACGATCACCCCCCCCGTCAGCGTGGCGAGGTCGACGATCCGGTCGGCGCCGAGCTCGACCGCGTAGGAGAGGGCGTCGGCCAGGATCAGCCGCCCTTCCGCGTCGGTGTTGTTCACCTCGACCGTCTTGCCGTTCAGCTGGGTGATGATGTCGCCGGGCTTGACGGCCGTGCCGCTCGGCATGTTCTCGGTGGAGGGGATGACCGCGAGGATGTTGACCGGCAGCTCGAGCCTGGCGATCGCGGAGACCGCCTCGAGCACGGCGGCGGCGCCGGACATGTCCATCTTCATCTCGTGCATCCCGCCCGAGGGCTTGATCGAGATTCCGCCGGAGTCGAAGGTGACGCCCTTGCCGACGAGGCCGATGGTCTCCCCGGCGCTGCCGGCCCGGTAGCGCAGCACGATCAGCTGCGGCTCCTCGGCCGACCCCTGCGAGACGGCCATCAGGCCGCCCATCCCCTTCTCGGCGATCTCCTCGCGGCCCATCACCTCGCAGGTGACGGAGTCGAGCTCGTCGGCGATCGCCCTGGCACGTCCGGCGAGGTAGGAGGGGGTGACGACGTTGGACGGAAGATCCTGGAGCTCGCGCGCGAAGTTCTCGGCCTCGGCGGCCACGCGGGCAGCCTCGACGGCCTCGGAGATCCCGCCGTCCCCGATCACGGTCAGCTCCTCCAGGTGCTTCGCAGGGCTCTCGTCTTCGTCCTTCTTCGACTTGAAGCGATCGAAGCGGTAGGAGGCGAGGATCGCTCCCTCGACTGCCGCTGTCGCCAGCGGCTTCGGGTCCTCGGCGTCCGGCCCGGCGAGCGTCATCGAGGTGGCTTCCATCGACCCGGCCGTGCGCGCGACGATTGCGCCGGCGACGCGCGCCCGCTCGGGCTCGAACTCGTCTCTGGCGCCCAGGCCTACGACCAGCGCGCGCCGCGGGCTCTCAGGATGAATCAGAGTCGTCTTCTTGTAGGCGCTCTTGACGTCCTCGGACCCCGGCGCGCCGGCGAGAGGCGCCGGAAGATCGTCCCCGTCGAACAGCAGGACGGCAAGGAGATCGGATTCGACCTCGGAGAGCTGCCTGTCGGTGACGTCGACTCGCATCGAGGCGGCAGTATCGCAATGACTAGCATTGAGGTCTCACTTGGGAACTGCACGCGGAAAGGCCGCGGGCACAACGAAAGGCGCAGATGTCGAAGACGGTCATCCTCTCCACCGCCAGAACTCCGTTCGGGAAGATGGGCGGCGGGCTCTCGTCCCTCGATGCCACCGATCTGGGCGGCACCGCGATCTCGGAGGCGCTCGACCGCGCCGAGGTGAAGGCCGACGAGGTCCAGGGCGTCGTCTACGGCCAGGTTCTGCAGGCCGGCCAGGGTCAGATCCCCTCGCGCCAGGCCCAGATCAAGGCCGGGATCCCCAAGGAGGTCCCCTCGGAGACGATCAACAAGGTGTGCGCCTCCAGCATGCGCGCCATCGGGCTCGCCGACCAGGCGATCCGCGCCGATGACCTCGAGATCGGCGTGGCCGGCGGCATGGAGTCGATGAGCAAGGCTCCCTACCTGCTGCCGGGCGCCCGCTTCGGCTTCCGGATGGGCGACGTCAACGCGATCGACGCGATGACGCATGACGGCCTCACCAACCCCTTCAGCGAGAAGCAGATGATCAACGAGGCCAGCGAAGTCTCGAACGAGATCGAGATCACGCGCGCCGACATGGATCGCTTCGCCGAGCGCTCCCACCAGCTCGCCAACAAGGCGACCGAGGACGGCAGGCTCGCGGAGGAGATCGTCAGCGTGACCGTCAAGTCGAGGAAGGGCGAGAACGAGGTGGCGGCCGACGAGGCGATCCGGCCCGATACCACGCTCGACGTTCTCTCCAAGCTGAAGGCCGTCGGCGGCGACGACGCCACCCACACGGCGGGGAACTCGCCCGGAGTCAACGACGGTGCCGGCGCCGTGATCGTCGCCTCCGATGAGTGGGCGAAGAAGAACGGCAAGAGCGCCATCGCGACGGTTCTCGCCTACGGCCAGGTCGCGGATGACTTCGCCTACCTCGCGAGGACTCCGGCCAAGGCCGCCATGCAGGCCCTCGAGAAGATCGGCAAGAAGCCCGGCGACGTCGACCTCTGGGAGATCAACGAGGCGTTCGCGTCCGTCGCGATCAACTCGATGCGGATGCTCGAGGTCGACGAGGACAAGGTCAACGTGAACGGCGGTGCGATCGCTCTCGGCCATCCGATCGGCGCCTCCGGCGCCCGCATCGTCGGCGCGCTGGTCCACGAGCTGCGGCGACGCGGCGGAGGACTGGGCTGCGCCGCGATCTGCTCCGGGGGCGGCCAGGGTGACGCGATCCTCGTCGAAGTCAACGGCTCCTAACGGCGCAGCCTTCTTCGACCTCGACAAGACCCTGATGGCGGGGTCGTCGGGGATGGTGTTCGCGCGGGTCGCGAACCAGCGCGGATTCGTGCGCAGAAGCCAGCTCGTCAAGTGGGGCTGGGATCACCTGCGCTACCGGCTGCGCGGCTCCTCGGATGAGCAGACCAGCGCCGTGGTCGAGGTCGCCAAGCGCGTCTTCGCGGAGATCCCCGAGCGGGACGTCGAGCGGATGGCGCCGGCGGTGCTGGCGGGGATCCTGCCCCGCATCTACCCCCAGATGCTCGACGAGGTCCATCGTCACCAGGACGAGGGGCGCGCCACGTTCATCGTCAGCGCCGCCGGCAACGACCTGGTCAAGGCGCTTGCCGCGGTGCTCGGCATGGAGGGCGGCATCGGCACCCGCTGGGCGATCGGCGCCGACGGCAAGTACACGGGCGAGATGGACGGGCCCTTCGTCTACGGCAAGGGCAAGGTCGAGGCGATGCAGCGCTTCGCCGAGCGCCATGACATCGAGATGGATGCCTCGTACGCCTACTCGGACTCGGTCAGCGACCTGCCCATGCTGCGGTCGGTCGGCAACGCCGTGGTGGTGAATCCCGACGCCGACCTGCTCGAGATCGCGCGCCAGGAGGGCTGGCGCGTGATGCGCTTCGAGAAGCTCGGGCGGAAGCTGGCGATCGCCGGGGCGACGGTGCTCGCGGCGGCCGCCGGCGGGGCAGGCGCCCTCGCCTCGAGGCGGCGCCACAGCGGTCGGCTCAGCGGAGTTTCCGGCTCGCTTCGCCGCTAGCCACGGGCGTTCCACGGGGTCCTTCGAATACCGAGTTTTGGGTGTTCACATGTGTCACACTCAAGTACTTCAAGCGTTCCACCGGCGGGAGAGACCCGACGGTGGGCGCGGGATCGGAGAGTCGTGCCGAAGAAGCGAGCCGGGGAATCGGGGGCCCCTTCAAGGAACGGGCGGGAAGAGGCTGAGCTCGCACGGATCTCGGAGCTCGCGGACGACCAAGGCGCGGTCGCGGCGGATCAGAGCGCTTCCGACGCCGACCAGACCGGCTCCGACGCGGACCAGACCGCATCCGAGGCGGACCGCGAACAGGCGGCTCGCGACCAGGACGCCTCCGACCGTGACCAGTGGGCATCGGACCGCGATCAGGCCGTCGCCGACGAGGAGCTCATCGAGCATCCGGGCAAGGCTGCGCAGGAGACCCACGACGCCCACCTGGCCGACAGGGAGGCGGGGTCGAGGGAGCGAAGGAAGGGCGCACGAAGGCGCGCCACTGCCGCCGAGCAGCGCGCCCGCGCCGCGAGCGAGCGGGACCAAACCGCCTGGCATCGCGATCTGACCGCACAGGCTCGCGATGGTGCCGCCGATCGACGTGATCGGGAGTCGGCGAAGATCGAGCGAAAGATGGCCTCGCGGGGCTCGTCGCTGCGGGCGGCCCTGACCCATGCCGCCGAGATCAGGGCGTCGGCGGCGAGAGACCGAGAGCGAGCCGCGGAGGACCGTGCACAGGCCGCGGCCGATCGCGAACGCGCGGCGGAGGAACGCGAGGCCGTTCTCGAGGATCTCCGTCACGCCCACCTGGACGAGCTCACTGGGGCGCTCCGGCGGGGGTCCGGCGAGGGGGCCCTGCGGGATGAGATCGAACGCGCCCGCCGTGCCAGCGGCAGGCTGGTCCTGATCTTCATCGATGTCGATGACCTCAGGACGGTCAACAACCAGGAGGGGCATCCGGCGGGCGACGCATTGCTGCGACAGGTGGTCGCCACGATCAGTTCGAACACGCGCTGCTACGAGCCGATCGTTCGATACGGCGGGGATGAGTTCATCTGCGCGATGGCCGCCGTGGATCTAGGTCAGGCGGAGCAGCGCTTCAGGGTGATCCAGGACGCATTTGCCGCGACCGGCGGGGGCGTGGAGGTGTCGGTGGGACTGGCGGAGCTGCGCCCGGACGACACCCTCGATGACCTCATCGAGCGAGCGGATCAGGCGATGCTCGATGCGCGCCAAGGGCGTTGACGGCCATCAGTCACGGCTGCCGCGCCGCTTAGACTTCTCCCATGGCAGTTGAGCCCGGGGCGCGGCGCCGCGCACACGAGTGGCTGGCCGAGGTCTATTCGCGCCTCACCGAGCGCGAGGCGCTCTTCGAGACGATCTCCGGCGAGGAGGTGAAGCCCCTCTACACCGAAGAGGACCGGGCTGGATCCGATCCCGAGCGCGACCTGGGCTACCCCGGCGAGTACCCCTACACCCGCGGCGTCTACCCGTCGATGTACCGGGGCCGGCTCTGGACGATGCGCCAGTTCGCCGGGTTCGGCACCGCCGAGGAGACGAACGAGCGCTTCCACTATCTGCTCGACCATGGCCAGACGGGCCTCTCGACCGCCTTCGACATGCCCACCCTGATGGGCCTCGACTCCGACGCCGACCGCTCGCTCGGCGAGGTCGGGGTGGAGGGCGTCGCGATCGACACCCTCGACGACATGGAGACGCTCTTCGCCGGGATCGACCTCGGCACGGTGACCACGTCGATGACGATCAACGCCCCGGCGGCGATCCTGCTCGCCTTCTACGTCGCCACCGCCGAGGAGCAGGGGATCGGGCCTGAGCGGCTGGGCGGGACGATCCAGACGGACATCCTCAAGGAGTACATCGCCCAGAAGGAGTGGTGCTTCCCGATCGAGCCGGCGATGCGGCTGGTCGGGGACATGATCGAGTGGTCGACCGAGCACATGCCCCGCTGGCACCCGATCTCGATCTCCGGCTACCACATTCGCGAGGCGGGCTCGACCGCCCAGCAGGAGCTCGCCTTCACGCTCAAGGACGGCTTCACCTACGTGGAGCAGGCGATCGAGCGCGGCCTCGACGTCGACGCCTTCGCGCCGCGCCTGTCCTTCTTCTTCAACGCCCACATCGACTTCTTCGAGGAGATCGCCAAGTACCGCGCGGCCCGGCGGATCTGGGCGAGGGAGATGCGCGAGACCTACGGCGCCAAGCGCGAGCAGTCCTGGCGGATGCGCTTCCACACCCAGACCGCCGGGGTCTCCCTCACCGCCCAGCAGCCCCAGGTGAACATCATCCGCACCGCGATCGAGGCGCTCGCCGGCGTCCTCGGCGGAACCCAGTCGCTGCACACCAACTCCTACGACGAGGCCCTCGCCCTGCCGACGGAAGAAGCCGTTCGAATTGCCCTCAGGACCCAGCAGGTGATCGCCCACGAGACCGGGGTCACCAACACGATCGACCCGCTCGGCGGCTCCTACTTCATCGAGACGCTGACCGACCAGATGGAGCGGGCGGCCTACGAGTACTTCGACCGGATCGACGAGCTGGGCGGCATGGTCGAGGCGATCAAGCAGAACTTCCCCCAGCGCGAGATCGCCGACGCCTCCTTCCGCTACCAGCAGGAGGTCGACTCAAAGCAGCGGATCGTCGTCGGGGTCAACGACTACGTCGCCGAGAACGAGGACGCCACCCCGATCCTGCGGATCGACCCCGCCCTGGAGCGCAAGCAGAAGGGGAGGGTGGAGGCGACCAAGACGCGACGAGACTCGGCTGCGGTCGAGCGCACCCTGGCCGAGCTGCGGTCGGCCGCGGCGACCGACGCCAACCTGATGCCGGCGATCCTCGACTGCGCCCGGGCGCGCGTCTCCGAGGGCGAGATGGTGGCGGCCCTCCAGCAGGTATTCGGTTCCTACACCGAGCTGCCGGTCTTCTGAGCCCGGAAAGCAGAGGGGCCGGCTTTCGCCGACCCCTCAACCCGCGGCATCGCGAGCACGCGGGTCCTACGGTGAGGCGGCGCAGATCGCGGTAACCGTCCCCGTGTACGGCGACCCGGTGTTGTTGTCGAACTTGGCCTTCCACGACGTAGAGCCCGAGGGGTAGCTGTCGTCGATATAGCCATTTCCGTCGGTCGGGGTAACCCGAGCGCCTCCACCGAGCACCTTGGTCCCGGCCGGGCAGGTCGCGGTTCCCTCGACAACCGGCACCGGAGTGTTCGGGACGTTGACCGAGGTGGACACGTACTTGACGGGACCCTTCACGGCCTGGACGTCGACCGCGTTCGCCTGGGCCTGGACCGTATTGACCTGGCCACGGAGGTTGTTGAACGCGTGCTTCTTCACCACCTTGTGGCTGAACTTCTTGAACTTATTCTTGGGCAGGAACCCGCCTCCGGCGATTGCGGTACCACCCAGGGCGGCGATCAGCGCGACGATCGCGACGATCATCGCCCGGGGATGGCCGCCGTCCACACAGCTTCTTCATTGCCTTTCCTTTCTCTCTCGGATCGGCCTCGTCCGTTCTGAGGCAAACAGAGGCCGGCTTTCGCCGGCCTCTGTCAAGGCTGCCGAACAATTTTCGATGTCAGCTCGGCGGAACTTCATCCTGCAGCCGCGCCTCGGGCTCGCCCAGGCAAACGAAGGGCCGGCGCGATGGCCGGCCCTTCTCCGCAGAACGGCGTCGCGCCCTCAGGCGGGCGGTGCCCCGTGCTGCTTGCGTGACTTCACGCAGTTGGCGTACACCGCGATCGGCTGGTTGAGCGCGGTCCCTTCGTTTTCGGTCGTCATTGGGTCATCCGGCCGAAGCTGCAGCCGCACGACGAAGCCACCGCCGTTCGGGTAGGCGTCCACGAGCTGATAGTCGCTGTGGTGCGGCGGGGTGCCGGTCCACTTGAAGCCACCGGACGTCGCCTTCTTGCTCAGCTCGCACTTCACCGAGTAGGTGTGGACGGTGTCGAACGAGTCCGAGGTCGTCGGGGTCACGTAGCTCGCCGCGGCGTACTGGATCACGCCGGTGCCCGCGAGCCTGTCACGACTGTCAGGCTGGAACCAGGCCAGCTTCAGGTTCCCCTTGAGTGACGAGGCCGCCACGGCGGTGCCCGTCACGGCCATGATCAGGGCGATGATGCTCACGATCATCGCCGGGCTTGGTCTGCGAAATCGCTTCATGCTCCTGCCTTTCGGAGTTGGCTGTTCGGTCCGTGGCGGACCGTTTGGGTCCTATCTGCTGAACCCAGGGGCCTTCCCGGACGTTGCGGCCCGTGACGAGGCGTTGTCAGCCCGCTGACAACCGCTAGGCGACGCGCTGCCGAGACTCGACGATCACGATCATCTCGCCGACCGGGCCGAGCTCGGAGCCGGCCAGGAACATCCTGCCGATGCCTCGCCGCGCAGATTCCCTCCTGGCGACCGCACAAGCGTCATCGTGATCGAGACCGCTGGCAAGCACCTTCTCCCCGTGCGTGCGATCCAGAAAGAGAACGTCGAACACCCTGCTACCTCCTGTTGCGAAACCCCTATTCAATTCCCATTCTCGTATCGGAATACCGCGCTGGAAACCGTAGAAACTTCCCGTTCAACTACGGTTAACTCGCTACCGAATGAACCCATCGACTGAATAGTGCCTACCGACACAGTCAGAAAAATCAGGATCGTCGTCGCCAAGCCCGGTCTGGACGGTCACGACCGCGGGGCGAAGATCATCGCCCGCGCGCTGCGCGACGCCGGGATGGAGGTGATCTACACGGGGCTTCACCAGACGCCCGAGCAGATCGCCGAGACCGCGATCCAGGAGGACGCTGACGCGGTCGGCCTCTCGATCCTCTCCGGCGCGCACATGACCCTGGTGCCTCGGGTGGTCGAGTTGCTCTCCGACCAGGGTGCGGACGACGTGGTGGTGACGGTCGGGGGAACGATTCCGGCCGACGACATCCCCGAGCTGAAGAAGCTCGGGGTCGCCGAGGTCTTCACTCCGGGCGCGCCAACCGATGCAATCGTCGAGTTCGTGCAGCAGGCGGTCGCCGGGCGCGAAGCGCGGCCGACCTCCTAGCCGCCACCGGAGTTCGTGCTGCCGGCTGAGCACGGGCGCCGGCGAGATCGGGCGATGTGCGCTTCACGGGGTCTCCACTACCTTGATTCTTCGTGTGTGACCCCTCCTCGCACGTACTGCGCGGCCCGCGACGCCCGGGATCGCAGTACTGCACTCAATCCAATGCCGCGTGGGGGCCGTAGTAGTGGATGTGGATCCCTCCGACGAGGCACTGCTCGCCGGCTTTGCGACCGGTGACCCGCGCACGGCGGCCGCCTTCGTGCGCCGCTTCCAGGGGCGGGTCTTCGGACTCGCCCTGACGATCGTCCGCCAGCCCGCGATCGCGGAGGAGGTCGCCCAGGAGACCTTCACGCGGGTCTACCGGCACGCGGGCAACTTCGACGCCCGCAAGGGCCGGGTCTCCACCTGGCTGCTCTCGATCGCTCGCAACCTGGCGATCGACGTGACCCGGATGAAGCGCCTCGATCCCGTCGATCCGGAGGTGATCGCCGCGGAGATCTCGATCGAGAACCAGGTCCCCGGCGCGGGCGAGGCGGGCCTCCAGCCCGACGAGCGCGACCAACTCCGCTCGGCGATCACCGACCTGCCCGACGACCAGCGCCGCGCCCTGGTGCTCGCCGCCTACATGGGTCGCACGGCGCGGGAGATCAGCGACCTCGACGACGTGCCCCTCGGGACGGTGAAGACGCGAATCCGAACCGCGATGCTCAAGCTGCGGTCGCAGCTGGAGGTGTTCGAGTGATGGACGCTCGCTGCCAGGAGACTCGCGAGATCGCCGTCGAGCTGGCCCTCGGCATCGTCGAGGGCGAGGAGCGCGGCCGCGCGCTTCAGCATCTCGCTCAGTGCCCGGAGTGCCGCTCCGAGGTGGAGAAGTTCTCGGAGCTCGCCGACGAGCTCCTGCTGCTGGCCCCGCACCGAGAGGCCCCGGTCGGCTTCGAGTCGCGGGTTCTGAACGAGCTGCTCCCGGCGCCGGAGCCCAAGCGCCGGCGCCGGCTGCGGCTCGTCCTCGCGCCCGCCGCAGCGGCGCTGGCGGCAGCCGCCATCGTCCTCGCCATCGTGGCGCCCGACCTGCGTCTCGCCTCTCATTACCGCCACACCCTCGATCAGGCGAACGGCAGGGAGTTCGAGTCCTACGCGCTGCGTGACGCGGGGGACAATCACGTGGGGACGATCTTCAGCTACGAGGGCTCGCCCTCATGGGTGCACATCGACGTGGATCCGGGGCATCGCTTCGGACTGACCTCCGCGGAGCTGGTCACCGACAACGGAACTCAGGTGCCGCTGCACTGGTTCCACCTGGATCCCGCCGGCGGCTCCGGTGGATCGATTCCAGTCGATCCGCACCACGTCTCCGTCCTCCGGCTGTCCGGCTCGGCTGGGCCCCAGACCCTTGTCGCTCGATTCCACGGCTAGCCACCGCTGGGCGGTTGGAATGCCGAAGCTCGGGTATGTGTGCCTTCGCACTTGAGGTGGCGTTACCGGGGCGACGGTTCGAATAGCATTCGGACCGATTGACTGGTCAGTCAACCAGTCGGGTCAGCCGCTAATATCCCGCGCCGCCCGATTGAAGAGAGGAACCTAACTTGAAGATCTGCGTGCTCGTCAAAGAGGTCCCGGACGCCGCCGTCGACAAGCGGATCGACCCCGAGACCAAGCGCCTGGACCGCTCAGGCGAGAAGAACCTCAATCCCTTCGATACCCACGCCCTCGAGGCCGCCATGCAGGTGAAGGAAGGTGGCTCCGATGTCGAGGAGATCGTCGCCGTGACGATGGGCCCCGACAGCGCCGTTCGCGCTCTGCACAAGGCGGTCGCGCTCGGCGCGGACCGCTCGGTCCACCTCACCGACGATGCCCTGACCGGCTCCGACGTCTGTGCCACCGGCTACGCGCTGGCCAGGGTCCTGGAGGCCGAGAGCCCGGACCTCGTCCTGCTCGGCCAGCAGTCGGATGACGGCGAGTGCTACACGATCGGCGCGGTGGTGGCCGATCACCTGAAGATGCCGTCCCTCACCCAGGTGATCAAGATGGACGTCGCCGACGGCAAGCTCACCTGCGAGCGCCAGGCGGAGTACGGCTACGACACCGTCGAGGTCGAGATGCCCGCCGTGATCAGCGTCGGCGACGCGATCAACGAGCCCCGCTACCCGAGCCTGAAGGCGATCATGGGCGCGAAGAAGAAGCCGCTCGACACCAAGGCGATCGGCGACGTGGGCATCGAGGGTGATCGGGTCGGCGAGGGCGGATCCCGCACCGCCGTGCTCGAGCTGAAGCCGCCGCCCGAGAAGGAGGCCGGCGAGATCATCGAGGATGAGGACACGAACGAGACGGTCGAGAAGATCGTCGCCTGGCTCGACGAAAGGAAGCTGATCTAGATGGCGGGAATTCTCGTTTACGCCCTCCACGACGACGAGGGCAACTTCAACAAGAACTCCCTCGGCGCTCTCTCCGAGGCGGCGAAGCTCGCCGGCGAGATCGGCTCCGAGGCCGCCGCGGTCGTGGTCGGCGACGTCGCCGATGACGCCGCCGCGGGCCTGGGCGCCTACGGCGTGAAGAAGGTCTATCGGTGCAAGGAGGCCCCCGAGGGCCTCGCTCAGCCGATCGTCGACGTGATGGCGAAGGTGATGACCGACAACGACTTCTCCTACGCGCTCTTCGGCGGAGGGCTGCTGGGCTTCGAGATCGGCGCGGGCCTCACCGCCCGCCTGAACGCCGGCGTGACCATGGAGGTCACGAAGGTGAATGTCCAGGACGGCAAGCTCGTCGCCGAGCGGCCGATCCTCCAGGACTCGCAGATCGCCGACGTCGGCTACGTCGAGGAGCCGGGGATCATCATCGGGCGCCTCAACGCCTTCGACGAGAACGAGACCGGCGGCACGGCCGAGGTCGAGGACGTCGCCGTCGAGCTGTCGGAGTGGTCCACCAAGGCCCGGATGGTGACCCGGGGCGAGCAGCGCGGCGCGGACGTCAACATCGAGGACGCCGACATCCTGGTCGGCGGCGGCCGCGGCCTGGGCAAGGCCGAGAACTTCGAGCTCGCCGAGCAGCTGGCCAACTCGATGGGCGGCGCCGTCGCCGCGACGCGTGCCGTCGTGGACGCCGGCTGGTACCCGTACGCCGCTCAGATCGGCCAGACCGGCAAGACGGTCGCCCCGAACCTGTATCTGGCGCTCGGCATCTCCGGCGCGATCCAGCACAAGGTCGGCATGCAGAGCTCAGAGAACATCCTGGCCATCAACAAGGACCAGAACGCTCCGATCTTCGAGTTCTGCGACCTCGGCGTGGTGGGCGACCTCCACAAGATCGTTCCCAAGCTGACCGAGGCGATCAAGGCCAAGAAGGGCTAGAGATCTAAGTGGCCGTCAAGCCGGCGGAGTTTCCGCCGCCGTTCGATCCGGGGGACTACGTCGGTCCCCCGACCGATGCCCCGGAGGAGCGCCTCGAGGCCGGCATCGTCATCGTCGGGGGCGGCCCCGCGGGGCTCGCATGCGCCAACCGCGTCCTGCAGCTGCTGGAGAGCGAGCCGGAGCTGACCGAGAAGCTCGGCGAGATCCCGGTCGCGGTGATCGAGAAGGGCAAGGCCTGCGGCGCCCACAACGTCTCCGGGGCGAACATGGTGCCGTCGGCGATGGAGAAGCTGTTCCCCGACCTCGATCCGAGCGATTGGCCGGTCTACCAGAAGGTCGAGAAGGACGCCGTCTATCTCCTGACCAAGAAGATGGCGATCCCGCTGAAGCCGCCGCCGCCCAACTTCCGCAACCACGGGAACTACGTCACCTCGGTCTCGAAGCTGTCGCGCTTCCTCGCGGAGAAGGCTGAGGAGGCGGGCGCCTACATCCTCACCGAGACCGTGGCCGACAAGCTGCTGGTCGAGGACAGGATCGTGCGCGGCATCCGCTCCGGCGACAAGGGTCGCGGCCGCGACGGCGAGGAGCTCAGCAACTTCGAGCCCGGGTCCGACCTGATGGCCAAGGCGACGGTCCTGGCGGAGGGGACGGTCAGCCACCTGACCCAGTGCGCGGTCGGCTACTTCGATCTCGCCGGCGACTCCATGAGGTGGGAGATCGGTGTCAAGGAAGTCTGGAAGGTGCCAACGCCGCTCGATCGGGTCATCCACACGATGAACTGGCCCCTCCGGGGCCGCCCGAAGTACAACGAGTTCGGCGGCAGCTTCATCTACCCGATGGGCGAGGACAAGCTCACCATCGGCATGGTCGTCGGTCTCGATACGACCGACGCGACCTTCTCCTGCCACGACGCGCTGCAGCAGCTCAAGACCCACAGGTTCGTCCGCAAGCTGCTCGAAGGTGGCGAGCGGATCGGCTGGGGGGCGAAGACGATCCCGTCCGGTGGCTACTGGTCGATGCCGAAGCGGCTCTCCGTGCCCGGGATGGTGATGTGCGGGGACAACGTCTCGATGGTGAACGTCCCATACCTGAAGGGAATCCACTACGCGATGCACGCCGGCATGTACGCCGCGGAGGCGATCGTCGAATCCCTGAAGCAGGACTCCGTCAACTTCGAGGAGTACGAGCGCAAGGTCAAGAAGTCCCTGATCGAGGACGACCTCTACCGCTCCCGGAACGTGCGCCAGTACGGCGACAAGGGGTTCGTCGCGTTCGGCGGCATCGCCAACGCCTGGCTGCTTTCCCGCGGGGCCGTTCCGCCCGGCCACAAGAAGGTCGAGCCGGACAGCGAGGTTGAGGTGGAGATCGACGGCGCCGCCGAGAAGTACCCGAAGCCCGACGGCTCCTACATCTTCGACAAGCTCTCGTCGGTGTTCCTATCGGGCAACGCGACCCGCGACGACGCCCCGAACCACGTTCGGATCCAGAACCGCGTCCCGCGCGAAGTGGCGCAGACCTGGGTCTCCATGTGTCCCGCGCAGGTCTACGAGATCCCCGAGGACCAGCTCGATTCGGGCGCCGAGACCGTTGACGTCCACGTGACCGCCTCGAACTGCGTCCAGTGCGGCGCGATCACGGCCAAGGGCGGCCGGCTCACCCTGCCGGAGGGCGGGGACGGGCCGCTCTATCAGGAGACGTAGCGGCCACCAGGCCGCTCCACTTCGGAGCGGAGGGCGAAGCCCGTAGCGACTTAGGAGGGGCGGCCGCTCGTGGCCGCGATCTGAAGGCGAAGCCGTCCCGGCTCGTACGCTTCGCCGCATGACCCCCTCCGGCAGAATCACGGTATTCGGGCCGAGCCCGATGCTGACCGTGACGATCGAGGCGCGTGGGGAGGGCCGCGACGACGTCCACTGCCATCCAGCTGGGCAGGGAGTGTGGCTGAGCAGGATGGCCGGAGAGCTCGGCGCCTGGCCCGTGCTCTGCTCGTTCGTCGGCGGCGAGACCGGCACCGTGCTCGAGCCGCTGCTCGAGCAGCTTCCCGGCGAGCGTCGCCTGGTCCGCTCGGCGGAATCGTCCGGCTGCTACGTCACCGACCGCCGCAGCGGCGAGCGCCTGATTCTGGCGCAGGCCCACGTCGAGCCCCCGTCCCGGCATGAGGTCGACGAGCTGGTGGCCACGGCCACCGCGGCCGCCCTGGAGAGCGACCTCCTTGCGATCTGCAATCCATACCCCGGCGACGCGCTGCCCCTCGACGTGTACGGCAGCCTGGTCGCCAATGTCCGCGGGTCCGGCGTCCGGGTGATCGCGGACCTCTCCAGCCCGCGGATCGAAGTCACCGCTGCGGCGGAGCCGGAGCTCGTCAAGCTGAACGACTGGGAGCTGGCCGAGTACGTCGTCGGACCGGTGGACACGCCGCAGCTTCTGCGGGCTGCCGCCGAGAAGCTCCGCGCCCTCGGGGCCCGAAACGTCCTCGTCACTCGAGCCGGCGACCCGGCGCTCGCCCTGCTCGGCGAGGAGGCCTGGGAGGTGATTCCACCCAAGCTCGCGGCGGGTTCGCGCGAGGGCTGCGGCGACACGATGATGGGCGCGATCGCGGCATCCCTCTCTCAGGGCCACGATCTGCAGGATGCGATCGTGCTCGGCGCGGGCGCCGGAGCCGTCAACTTCCTTCGTCACGGACTCGGCACCGGCTCGCGCCGAGAGGTCGAGGAGCTTGCCCGCGAGGTCGAGATGCGCCGCGCCTAGGGGGGCGCGAAGGGAGGATCCGGGCGCTCGCCCCGGAGGATCGCCGCCGGCGCCTCCCGCGCGATCCAGTCCAGGTGCGGGCTGAGGAGCTCGACCTGCCCGAGCACCGACAGCCCCTCGGAGATCCGCAGCGGCCTGCCGCCGTGGGAGGAGTGGGCGTCGCTCGCGAGGACGTGGATCAGACCCGCCACGGCCAGGGCGAGCATGCCCTTGCGGGCATTGCCGGAGACGAGGTAGGCGGCGGTGCACTGAATCAGGGCTCCGGCGTCGATCAGCCCGCGGATGCGGTCGAGCATGTCGTCGGAGACGTGTCTCTCGGGATGCGCGATCAGGGCTCCGAAGCCCGCCTCGCGCAGGGTGACCGCCGCGTCGAGCAGCGGATCGCCGAGCGGTCCCGGCCGGGGCTCCAGCAGGATCCATCCGCCACCGCCGAGCGAAACGGCTCGCAGCTCGCCCTCATCGAGGCCGGCGAGCGCCGTCTCCGCAACCTCGCCGCCGGTGACGACCGCGACCGGCACGCCGTTCCGCGAGAGCTCGTCGTTCACGGCCTGAACGCGATCCGGGAGCTCCGCGATGCGCACGTCGTGGTCGTGGCGGATGTGCGGGGTTGCGGCGATCGTCTCGATGCCGTCGGCGGCTGCGACGCGCGCCATCGCCAGCGAGTCCGCGAGGTCGAGCGCCCCGTCGTCGATCCCGGGCAGGATGTGGCAGTGGAGGTCGATCACGGCGGGTCTAGGATGAATGAATCACCGGTGGTCTTCGACGTTGGCCGCCGTGACGGGAAGGAGGACACCATGGAGAGTCAACAGCCACGCACCGCGGATGCGGAGCGGATGCGGGAGCCGGGAGGGGATGGACCAGGCAGCCTTCGCGCGGACATCTCGACCGCGATAGTCGGCCTGTACAAGCGGCACTACGGCAAGGGACCGACCCATTGCCGGACCTATCTCGAGCCCGATCTCGTCATCGTCGTCCTGGGCGAGGGCTACACACCCGGCGAGCAGACGATGTTCGAGGCCGGGAAGTGGCACGAGGTCAGAAACGCCCGCCAGGTCTGGCAGGACAGCATGGAGGGCCGCTTCGGAGGCATGATCGAGGAGCTCACGGGCCGCAAGGTCGCCGCGTTCTTGAGCGCGAACCGCCAGGACCCGGACTTCGCGGTCGAGCTGTTCGTCCTCGAGCCCGAGGACGACTAGCCGGGATATTGGATGCGATTTGTGCCGATCGGCTGATCTATGCTCGCTGGCGTGGCCGACCACGCCAGCGAGAGCCTCGAGCGAGAGTTCCTGGAGTTCGCACCTGACGCCGTCATCGGCGTCGATGAGACGGGGGAGATCAAGCTGGTCAACTCGCGAACGCAGGCGGTGTTCGGCTTCGCCCGCGACGAGCTGATCGGCGAGCGCGTCGAGATGCTGGTGCCCGAGAGCCTCCGCGCGAGCCACGTCGGCCACCGCGACCGCTACTTCGACGCTCCCCGCACCCGGCCGATGGGCGCCGGGCTCGATCTCTACGCCCGTCGCAAGGACGGCAGCGAGTTCCCCTGCGAGATCTCCCTCTCGACGGTCGCGACGGAGCAGGGGATGATGGCTCTGGCGGCGATTCGCGACATCACCGAGAGCAGGCGCGACCGCGACGAGCTCCGCCGCGCGGTGCGCCGGCTACAGGCGGCGACCGACGTCGCCATCGCGGTGGGCGGGGAAACGGATCTCGAGCGGGTGCTGGAGGCAATCGTGGAGCGGGGGAGGGCGCTCGTCGAGGCCAGGGCTCTGATCATCCTGTTGCGCGAGGGCGAGGACCTGATGGTCGCCGCGACGGCGGCCGTCGCAGGCGGCCTCGACCCGAAGGTCTCGGAGCTCCGGATTCGCGCGCAGGAGGCCTCCGAGCGGGTTCTGCTCGGCAGGTTCACCGGGGCGGATCTGGGCGCCAAGGAGAGCGGCCGTGCACTGCTCGCGCCGCTGACCTTCCGGGGCGATCCTCTCGGCGTGGTCGTCGCGCTGGACCGGATCGGGGACCCCGGGCGCTTCGATGACGAGGACCAGCGGTTGCTCGAGGCGTTTGCCGCCAGCGCCGCGACGGGCGTGGCGACTGCCCGGTCGATGGCCGAGGAGCGCCTTCAGAACACGATCGACGCGGCTGAGCAGGAGCGCAGCCGCTGGGCCCGCGAGCTCCATGACGAGACCCTCCAGGCGCTCGCCGTTCTGCGGATGCGGCTGTCCTCCGCGTTGCGGGAGGACTCGCCCGATGAGCTCCATCAGACCGGCCAGGCCGCCGTCGAGCAGATCGACGACGAGATCGTCAAGCTTCGCCGCCTGATCACTGAGCTGCGGCCCGCCTCGCTCGACACGATCGGCCTCGAGGCCGCCCTGCAGGCGCTGGTGGAGCAGCACCAGCAGGCCACCGCCATCCAGGTCGATTGCGACTTCGACCTTCCGCGGGGGGACGAGGTCCGTCCCACGCCTATCCTCGAGACCGCCGTCTATCGCCTCGTCCAGGAGGCGCTCAACAACGTCTACAAGCACTCCCTGGCCAGGCACGCGGACCTCACGGTGCGCACCTCCCGCGGCACGATCGAGATCGAGATCCGTGACGACGGTGTGGGCTTCGAGCCTCCGCTGGTGCGGGAGGGCTTCGGCCTAGTCGGCATGCGCGAGCGGGCCGCGCTCCTCGGGGGCACGCTCGAGGTCGACTCGACGAGGGGATCCGGGACGCGGGTCCGGGCAGAGATCCCGCTGTTCACGAGAGCCGACGAGCAGTAACCAGGTCGCGGCCACAGGCGGCCGCTAGATCAAACCCCTAGACGTCGATCAGCCCGCGCTCGATCGCGTAGCGGACGAGCTCGGAGCGGGTGGTCATCGCAAGCTTCTGCTGGATGTGCGCCCGGTGCGACTCGACGGTGCGCACGCTGAGGTAGAGCTGCTCGGCGATCTCGTTGTTCGTGTGCCCGAGCGCGATCAGACGGAGGACCTCGAGCTCGCGCTCGGAGAGATCGTCCGGCGTCGCCACGTCGGGCTCCGCCGCCAGCCGCGCGCCGAGCTCGGGTTGGAGGTAGGTCCGGCCCTCGGCCGCCATCCGGACCGCCTTGACCAGCTCCTCGCTGGCGGCCTCCTTGAGGATGTAGCCGAGCACCCCGGCCTGCAGGGCCTCGCGGGCGAAGGCCGTCTCGTCCTGCATCGTCAGAACGACGATCTCGGTCCCCGGTGACTGCTCGCGGATCGACGGGATCGCGGCCAGGCCGGATCCGCCGGGCATGTTGATGTCGAGGATCAGGACCTTGGGGCGGTGTCCGCTGACATAGCGGCTCGCGGAATCCGCGTTCCCGGCCTCGGCGACGACCTCGATGTCGGGTTCACGCTCGAGCATCAGGCGCAGCGCGCTGCGGACGACGGCGTGATCATCCGCGAGAACTACGGAAATCTTGTCGGACGCCTCCCCGGTTTGTCCCACAGCCGTACCTTAACCCGGCGCGCGGGCGCGGGTCGCGGTCTCGATCTACGCACCGGTGTGAGACGGGTCGCGCGCGAACGCCTCGATCAGCGAAGCGAGTCGCTCCGGCTGGTCCTCCGAGACGAACGTGTAGGAGTCCTCGATCTTCTCGAGCGTCGCCCCGCGGATGGTCTCCGCCAGGCGCTCGGCATAGGAGAGCTTGAAGAAGCGGTCCTCGACGGCCCAGGCGAGCAGCGCGGGCCGGTCGAACTCGCGCAGCCTCTCCGCGGCCTCGAAGGTGTACCTGGGGTCGATCCCCCGCAGGACCTTGACGGTGTCGCGACGGACCGCGCGGTCGGAGAGGAAGGGCTCGACCCACTCGCGCAGCGGCGCGTCGTCGATGTCCCGCTTGATCAGCCAGCCGTAGGCGATCGGCAGGCGCCGCATCGGCGCCAGCCGCATCCCCTGAAGCAGGCCATTGAGTAGCGGCGGCACCCGGGCCGCCCACTGCATCGGGCGGAACGCCGGCGGCAGGAAGTTCTCGAACGCGTCGCAATTGGTCAGCAGCAGCCGGCCGATCCGGTCGGGATGGTGCGCGGCCGTGATCTGCGCGATCGCGCCGCCCGTGTCGTTGGCGACGAGGGTGACGTCCTCCAGATCGAGCGCTTCGAGGAAGCCGGCGACGATCCGCGCGAGGCCCGGGGGAGAGAGGTCGGCGTCCGGGCCCATCGGCTGCGTGTGGGAGCCGAGTGGCAGGTCGGGGACGATGCAGCGGAAGCGGTCCTCGAGCAGCGGGGTCACCTTTCGCCAGAGCCGCCCATCGACCAGCAGCCCGTGAATGAAGACCACGGGCGTGCCCTCGCCCGACTCGCGGTAACGCACGGTGCCCTGGGGGAGCTTGACCTCATTCATGCCGGCCTCCTCAGGTTGCGGAGTTGGGTAGTCAGGAACTTCGACCAGGAGCGCGGGCTGCGCGCCACGGCCTTGATCAGCGGGGTGGCGTCGAGGTAGGCGATCCGCTCGACGGCCTTCCCGTCCCGGAGCTTGATCCGGTCGCACGTGTCCATCGCGAACGGCCTCCGGCCGATCGTCCCCTCGAGCCGCAGCTCGATGTAGACGACGTCGCCGCCGGCCGCCCAGTTCTTCACCGTCCCGTGAAGGTCTGGGACGAGAGCGAACAAGGGGCGGGCGAACCGCTCGCGGAAGGCGTCCTTCCCGACGAGCGGGGCGATCTGCGGCTGGATCATCCGCACCTCCGGGTGGAGCCACGGGTCGAAGTGGTCGCAGAAGGTGTCCGCGTCGACCGGGTTTGCCCAGCCCTCGGAAAACATCTCGACCCAGGCTTCGGCCTCGGCGTTCCCCGCGGTTCCGTTCCCGGTTGCGGTGGTCACTGCGCGCCTCCCAGCTGGCGCTGCATGGTTATCGAGTCGAGGTACGTGTGCTTGCTGGCGATCAGGCCGTCGCGAACCTGGACCACGTCGACGCATGGCACCTGCACCCGAGCACCGGGGATGCCGAGTTCCTCTCCATCGACGTCGATCGGCTGCTCGACGGTCCCGCTCATCGTCGACTCGAGAACCCAGTGGTCCTTGCCGAGCTGCAGGGAGTGCTCGGCGAAGTCGATGTCGGGCATCATCGCGATGTAGCCGGCAAAGGCCTCGCGTACCGCTTCCTTGCCCCTGGCCAGGGTGGAGCCGGCGGCGAACGCCGTGAAGACGCAGTCGTCGGTGTGCAGGTCCATGATCGCGTCGAGGTCCTGGCGGTTCCAGGCCTCGCCGTAGCGCTGCGCGAGCATTTGGATCGCGGTGCTGGTGTCGGTGGCGGTCGGCGTCATCGGGCTCCTCTGAGGTTCGCATACAGGCTGTATGTATATCTCACCTACAATCTGTATGTCAACGTCAGTCGCCGCACACGGGCGGACCGCAGCTGGCGGTCTCCGGCAGTGTTCTTGAGCCTGGCTAGACTTGAACGAGATGAAGACCGAAATCCATCCCGAATACGTTCTCTCGCACGTCCATTGCTCGTGCGGCAACGAGTTCTATACCCGCTCCACGAAGCCCGAGCTGCACGTGGAGATCTGCTCGCAGTGCCACCCTTTCTATACGGGCAAGCAGAAGCTGGTTGACACCGGCGGCAGGGTCGAGCGGTTCCGTCGCCGGGCCGCCAAGCGCGCCCGTTGAGCTCCGAGCCCGCGTCATCACTGAACGGCTCGCGGCCCAAGGCCGCTCAGTCCGAGCGCATGCCGGACGGGAAGCCCGTCGCCGTGGGCGACGCGCCGATCGGCGGGCAGGCCGTGCTCGAGGGAGTGATGATGCGCGGCGTCTCGACCTGGTCCGTGGCGTGTCGCACGCCCGAGGGCCGGATCGACGTCACCTCCGAGCCGATCGTCTCCTGGGCGAAGCGCAGCCGGATCCTGCGCTTGCCGGTCATCCGCGGAGTCGTGGCGCTCGGCGAGTCTCTGAAGATCGGATTCAGGGCGCTGGCGATCTCGGCCAACGCTCAGCTCGCTGACGGTGAGGAAGAGGAGGAGATCGGCGGATTCACCTGGGGCCTGACGATCTTCTTCTCGCTCCTGCTCGCGGTCGGCCTCTTCTTCGTGATCCCGGTGGGCGCGACCAGCCTGATCAAGGGGTGGCTCGGCTCGGCGCTCCTCTTCTGGCTGGTCGAGGGGGTGCTGCGGACGACCATCTTCATCGGGTACCTGGCTCTGATCAGCAGGCTGCCCGACCTGCGCCGGGTCTTCCAGTACCACGGGGCCGAACACAAGACGATCTCCTGCTTCGAGGCCGGGGACGAGCTGATCCCGGCCCGGGCGGCGGAGTACTCGCGGCTCCACCCTCGCTGCGGCACCAGCTTCCTCCTGATCGTGATGGTGCTGGCGATCTTCGTCTTCGCGCCGATCGGCCTGCCGGCCTGGTACTGGCTGGTCGCCTCGCGCATCCTCGGCATCCCGCTGATCGCCGGCCTCTCCTACGAGGTGATCAAGTGGGCCGGCAAGCACCGCAACAAGCGCTGGGTGCGTGCCGTGATGTGGCCGGGCCTGATGCTCCAGAACCTCACCACCCGCGAGCCCGACCTCGATCAGCTCGAGGTGGCGATCAGCTCCCTCCAGGCAGTCCTGGCCGTGGAGGACCCGTATGAAGCAAAGCGAGATCAGGCCATCGAAATCGTGGCGTAGGCACGGTGTCGCCCCTCGTCACATGAGAGGAGTCTCACGTGGCGCTAACCGAGTGTTGAACTCGCGGCCCGATGATTGCCGGCATGAAGATCAAGGTCCACATAGACGAGGGCGAATGCCTCGCCTACGGCGACTGCGCCGAACTGGCACCCGGCGCGTTCGAGGTCGATGAGGTGGCGCGTCATGTCGGAGCGGCGCCGCTGCGCCAGCTTGTCGACGCGGCGCGCGCCTGTCCGATGGGTGCGATCACGCTGTTCGACGCTGAGACCGGCGAGCCGGTCGCTCCCTAACGAGCCGGACGCTCCCAAACGGGGGGGGTGGCCCGGGGTCGGGAGGGGTAGCCCGGGATCGAGAAGCGGATCGTCGCTCCGGCGCCCGGCGACGATTCGGCCGCGATCGAGCCTCCATGCGCTTCCACGATCGCCCGCGCGATCGCGAGGCCCAGCCCGCTGCCTCCCTCGGCTCTGCTCCGCCCCTCGTCGGTGCGGTGGAAGCGATCGAAGATCCGCACGAGCTGGTCGGGCTCGATCCCCGTGCCGTCATCGCGGACGGCGAACACCGCCGAGCCGTTCTCAGAGCCGATCGAGATCTCGATGTGGCCGTCCTGCGAGGTGTGTCGCACGGCGTTGGCGACCAGGTTGCGGAGCACCTGGGCGAGCCTGTCCGGGTCCGCCTCGAGGTCGCCGTGGATGCTCGTCTCGACGCTGTAGCTACGTGACCCCAGCAGCGGCAGGTCGCGGCGGAGGTCCTCGACGAAGTCGTCGATCGGCACCCGCCGCCGCTGCACCAGGCCTCCGCGCTCGGCCTTGGCCAGCGTCAGCATGTCGTCGGTGAGCCGCTCCATCCGCCGGACCTCCTTCATCAGCTCGTCCGCTTCGGCCTCGACGGCGTCTCGGTCGCCCGCATGGTCGGCGAGCTGCTCGATCCGCCCACGCAGCACCGTCAACGGGCTACGGAGCTCGTGCGACGCGTCCGAGACGAAGTCTCGCTGCAGGCGGAAGCCCTCCTCGAGCCGATCCATCATGTGGTTGAAGGAGTCCGCGAGCACCCCGGCCTCGTCCTCACCGCTGTAGTCGATCCGGTGGGTGAGGTCTCCGGAATCGACGGCGGAGGCGACCAAGGCCATCCGGCGAAGCGGCCGCGTGATCAGGTTCGCGAGCCAGATCGCGATCGCTACCGAGAGCAGGAGGGCACCGAGGCCCACCGCGATGAAGCGGTTTCGCAGCGACTCGAGGGCCTGGTCGATGGAGGTGAGTGGATCCGCCACGCGGAAGGTCCCGATCCTGCTCTCGCCGACGAGCACCGGTTTCGTGAGGACGCGGAGCCTTCCGGTCTCGTCCGTCGAGATCGTCGTCAGGCCGTTGCCCGCTGAGACGATGCCCCCGCCCTCGCTCTCTCCGCCCTCGCGGCCGCCGCGGACCTCGGCGAGCTCCTCGTTCACGATCCGCTCCTGGTTGGTGACCGGCGGGAGGCCCGCCGGCGAGACGAGGTAGATGCGAGCCTCGGGGTGGTAGCGCTGGCCGGCGACGAACCGCTCGCTCGCGGCCCCGAGCGTGGCGGGGTCGTGAACTCTTCCGCTGTTCAGCACCCGCTGCTGATACTCCGCGTACTGCTCATTCAGCTCCCGGTCGAGGCGGCTGCGGAGATTGGCGGCGGTCGTCGCATGCAGGGCGAAGAAGCTCGCCGCGACGGCCGCCATGCTCACCGCGGAGATCGCGAGCACGAGCCGCAGCCGGATCCCGCGCGGCGCCCATCTACGCATCGGCGCTCACCAGCCGGTAGCCGGCCGAGCGAACGGTCTGGATCGGTGCCTCGCCGTCGCCGTTGGCGAGCTTCCGGCGCAGGTACCCGATGTAGACGTCGAGCACGTTGGTCCCGGGGTCGTAGTCGTAGCCCCAGACCGCGTTCAGGATCTGCGCTCGCGAGAGCACCTGATCGGGGTGGCGCATCAGGTAGGCGAGCAGCTCGAACTCACGCGCCGTCAGCTTCACGCCGCGGCCGTCTCGATCGACCTCGCGGGTGCGGAAGTCGAGGCTGATCCCTCCGACCTCCAGCGAGGTCGCGCTGGCCTGGCCCGGTTGGCGCAGGTGGGCCCTGATCCGGGCGATCAGCTCGGCGAAGGCGAATGGCTTGGTGAGGTAGTCGCTCGCGCCGAGGTCGAGCCCGGTCACCACGTCGTCGGTCTCGGCCAGCGCCGTCAGCATGATCACCGGGAGGCCCTCGTCGCTCTCCCGGATTCCCCTCACCACCTCGAGGCCGCTCTGCTTGGGGAGGAGGACGTCCAGGATCACCAGCGCGTAGTCCCCGGTGCGCGCGAGCGCCAGTCCCTCCTCGCCGTCGTAGGCGCAGGTGACCGAGTAGCCCTCGGCCTCGAGCCCGCGCTGGACGAACTCGGCGATGGGGCGCTCGTCCTCGACTACCAGGATCCGCATGCGGCCCAATGCTAGGCGGGGCGCCGCGGGACGGCCGAGATCCTCTAAGAGAACTCTCATCTGGGCCTTACGGCCCGTTCATCGCCCCGAACGACTATGGCGGTCGTGATCTCGAGCCCGGGCCAGCCATACGTGGAGAACGATCGCCGCTTCCGGCTCTTCGGCTCGCACGTCCGCGTCCTGATCGGCGCGCCGGCGCGAGCGGACATTCCCTCTCCCGAGGCGATGAGCATCCAGATCGAGTTCTTCCTCCGGCTCCTGCACCGCAAGCTGACCCGTTTCGACGAGGGCAGCGAGCTCTGCGCGCTGAACGCGGAGGCGGGCGAGTCATGCTCGGTCAGCCCGACCCTCGCGGTCGCCGTCAGTGCCGCCCTGTGGGCGGCCCGACGCTCCAACGGGCTCGTCGACCCGACGCTGGTGGGCGAGCTCGAAGCCGCCGGCTATGCGACGACGCGCGCCGACCTTCCCCCGGCCGGGATCGACGAGGCGCTGTCGGTCGCTCCCGATCGGGCGCCGGCCTCTCCGCGGGCCGACGCTCGCTGGCAGGAGGTCTCGGTCGACCCGGTCGCCGGAGTGGTGTCGCGCCCTGCCGGCGTCCGCATCGACACCGGTGGCAGCGGCAAGGGACTGGCCGCGGATCTGGCCGCCGACCGCCTTGCCGGCTACTCCGCCTTCGTGGTCGATGCCGGAGGGGACCTTCGCCTCGGCGGGGAGCGCCCGCCCGAGCGCATCGTCCGCATCGATCACCCGCTCGCCGAAGTTCCCGCTCACGAGTTCACCCTGGCTCGCGGCGCCGTCGCCACCAGCGGCATCAAGACCCGCCTCTGGCGCGCAGACGACGGCTTCGCGCATCATCTGCTCGATCCATCCACCGGCAAGCCCGCCTGGACGGGCGTGATTCAGGCGACCTCGCTCGGCGACACCGCCCTGGAGGCCGAGACGCTCGCGAAGATGGCCTTCCTCTCCGGGCCCGAGCACGCGCGCGAGATCCTCGAGCCGCAGGGTGGTCTGATCGTCCTCGACGACGGCAGCGTCGAGCTCTGCGGCGCCCTGGCCGAGCCGTCGGGCGACCGCGACGAGGTGGTGGCGGCGTGAACTCCTATACGGATCCCGGCCAGCACATCTTCTGGATCGCGAGCCGCGCCTTCGGGGTCGTCGCCCTGATCCTGGTCGCCGTCTCCGTCGGAATGGGCCTGGCGATGGCGATGCGCTCGGCCAAGGGCCCGGGCGCGATGGCGAAGCTGAAGCAGGCTCACGAGGCGACCGCGCTGACCGCGCTGATCTTCATCGCGGCACACGGGCTTGTCCTGCTCGGGGACACCTACCTGCGGCCGGGACTCTCCGGGATCGCGATCCCGTTCGTGATGTCCCACAGGCCGCTCTGGACGGGCCTCGGCGTCGTCGGTGGATGGATGGCTGCCCTGCTGGGCCTGACCTTCTACGTCCGCCGGTGGATCGGCCCGGCGCTGTGGCGAAAGATGCATCGCTGGACGCTGGCCGTCTACGCGCTTGCGGTGTTCCATACCCTCGGCGCGGGCACCGACGCCCGCTCCTTCTGGCTGCTCGTCATCGTGATCGCGACCGTCGCCCCGCTCGCCGTGATGGCGGCCGTTCGCCTCCTGCCGAGCGACGAGCCTGCGCGCGGACGTCCGCGGCGCCGCATCCCGCTGCCGTCGGAGCAGCTCGCCGGCAGGGCCAGTGCAAGTCCATACGACTACGAGCCCGCGCGATGACCCCCGAGCCGAGATATCCCGAGCGAGTCCCACGCCGCTACGCCGGGCGCACCCGCACCGCCCGCGAGACGCGCGCCTACCGGGCGCGGCGGTACTCCACCCGGGGATCGCTGCAATCCACGAAGGCCCTGACGGTCAAGCTCGCCGTTCTCGCGATCGTGCCGACCCTGGCAATCGGTGGCCTGATCGCCGCGCAGATGGCCTCCGGCCAGGATCCGGCCCTGGGCCCGAAGGCCACAAAGCACGCGAAGAACACGACCGCGAAGAGCTCGAACAGCGGCTCCTCGGCCGGCAGCGCGTCGAGCGGCAGCTCCGCCAGCGACCCGTACTCGCAGGTCTACGGCGACGACGGCTACTACTCCTCAGGCTCGAGCGGGTACTCCTCGGGCTCCGGCTACTCCACCCAGCAGTCCGCGCCGGCGCCGGTCACGAGCTCCACCTCGTAGCTCAGCCGAGGATCGTCAGTACGCCCAGCGCGAGCACGGACATCGCGATCAGCGCAAGCCCCACTCCGGTCACGATTCGCCCGGTGGTCCCGAGCGCCTCGTCGCCCATCAGCTCCGTGTCGGTCGCCAGCCGCCGCATCACAGGCAGCATCACCAGCAGCAGGACGGCATTGAGCGCCTGGGAGAGGAAGAGGATCGGGATCAGCGGCGCGCCTGGAATCAGCACGAGCACCGCCGCGACCACCACTACGCCGCCGAAGCTCAGATAGAAGAGCGGGGCCTCCGCGAAGGTGTCGTTGACGTCGGCCGGCTTGCCCTGGGTCTCCGCGACGGAGTAGGCGGTCGAGAGAGGGACCACCGCGGCGGCGAGCAGCGCCGCGCCCAGGAACCCGACGCCGAACAGCGTCGACGCCGAGGAGCCCGCCAGCGGCTCGAGGGCCTTCGCGGCGTCGCTCGCGTCGTTGATGTCGATGCCGTTGACGTGCAGCGTGGCGGCGCAGGCGATCACGACGAAGAAGCCGATCACGCCCGTGAGCAGCGCGCCGACCACCACGTCCACGTTCTCGAAGCGCAGGTCCTTGAGGCGCAGGTGCTTGTCCGCCGCGTAGGACTGGATGAAGACGAGCCCCCAGGGCGCCAGCGTCGTGCCGATCGTCGCAACGGCGACGAGGACGGCGTCCCGGGTGAGCGGCAGATGGGGGACGACCAGGCCTCTGGCGGCCGCGCCCCAGTCGGGATGGGCGAGCAGTCCGGAGACGACATAGGTGACGAAGACCGCGCTCAGCGCGAGCAGGACGTGCTCGACCCGGAAGAAGGAGCCACGCAGCACCAGGGCCGAGACGGCGATGCCCGCCAGCGGCACCGTCGCGTACCGGCTGATCCCCGCGAGCAGCTCGAGGCTCGCCGCGACCCCGGCGAACTCGGCGCACATCGTTCCCACGTTGGCCACCACCAGGGCGGCGAGGACGAGCCGGGCCTCCGTGACACCGTGCCGCTGGCGAACCAGCGTCAGCAGACCCTTCCGGGTGACCACTCCCATCCGAGCCCCGAGAAGATGGAAGACGATCAGGGCCGCAGTGGAGACCGCGAGCACCCAGAGCATCTCGTAGCCGTACTTGGCGCCGAGGATCGAATAGGTGGTGATCCCGGCGGGGTCGTCGTCGGAGAGCCCGGCGAGTACGCCCGGGCCGACGACGGCGAGCAGGGCCCCCATGTAGCCGGCGCCCAGGAGCGCCGGGCGGTGGCGGAGCAGCCAGGCATGCAGGTGGCGGCCGGGCCTGCCACGCGGGTGCTTGCGGACGGGAGGGGCTTGGTCGGGTGGGTGCGCGACAATCGGAGCATGATCGATGAGCTGGTCGCCCAGATCGAGGACCGCTTCGCCGAGCTCGAGCGGCAGATGTCCGACCCCGCCCTGCATGCCGACCGGGTGCGCGCCGCCGAGGTCGGGCGCGAATACCGCGAGATGCAGTCCGCGCACGAGCTGGCGCGCGAATGGCTCACCCTGAAGGACGACCTCGAGGGCGCGCGCGAGCTGCTCGCCGAGGACGGGGACGACCCCGAGCTGAAGAAGGTGGTCGCCGACGCCCCCGCCCGGCTGGAGGAGCTCTCCGATCAGATCCGCCTGGCGATGGTCGAGCGCGACCCCAACGACGAGGCGAACGTGATCGTTGAGATCAGGGCGGGAACCGGCGGCGACGAGGCCGCGCTTTTCGCCGGCGACCTCTTCAAGATGCTGACCCGCTACGCGGAGCGGCGCGGCTACTCCGTGGAGACGCTCTCGCAGTCGCCCTCGGAGGTCGGCGGGTTCAAGGAGGTCACCTTCGCGATCAAGGGGGATGGGGCCTATTCCGTCTTCAAGTACGAGGGCGGCACGCACCGCGTCCAGCGCGTCCCCAAGACCGAGTCCCAGGGGCGCATCCACACCTCGACCGCGACCGTGGCGGTCCTCCCCGAGGCCGAGGAGGTCGACGTCAACGTCGATCCGAACGATCTTCAGGTCGACGTCTACCGCTCCTCCGGGCCGGGTGGGCAGTCGGTCAACACGACCGACTCGGCGGTGCGAATCACCCACAAGCCGACCGGGCTCGTCGTCTCCATGCAGGACGAGAAGTCCCAGCTCCAGAACCGGGAGAAGGCGATGCGGGTGCTGCGCGCCCGTCTGCTCGAGCGCGAGATCGACGAGCAGCAGGCGAAGATCGCCTCCGAGCGCCGCGCCCAGGTCGGATCCGGTGAGCGCTCGGAGAAGATCCGCACCTACAACTTCCCGCAGGACCGGATCACCGATCACCGCGTCAAGCACACCGCGAGCGGCGTGGACCGGGTCCTCGGCGGTGAGCTCGACGAGTTCACGGACGCGCTCGCCTCTGAGGAGAAGCGCCGCCGGCTCGAGGCGCAGACCGCGGAGCCGGCCTGAGCGCCCAGACCTCGGCAGTCCGGGATGCGATGGAGGGGGCGGTCGGCGCCCTCGCCGCCGCCGGCTGTGAGACCGGTCGCCTGGACGCTGAGCTCCTGCTCGCCCAGGCGACGGGCTGGGATCGGGCTCAGATCGCCGCCGATCCCGACCTGCGGCTGCCGCTTGGAGCCTCCCGGGAGTTCGCCGAGATGGTCCGCCGCCGTGCCCGGCGCGAGCCCGTGGCCTACATCCTGGGGCGGAAGGGGTTTCGGCGAATCGAGCTGATCGTCGACCGGCGGGTGCTGATCCCACGGCCCGAGACCGAGCTGCTGGTCGAGGTCGCCCTCGAGGTGGGGGCGGGCTCGGTGATCGACGTCGGCACGGGCAGCGGCGCGATCGCCCTGGCCGTCGCGGACGAGCTTCCCGAGTCCCGGGTCGTGGCGGTCGACACCTCGATGGACGCGCTCCGGCTCGCCCAGGCGAACGCGGAGCGACTCGGGCTGGATGACCGAGTCGACGTGGTGTCGGCCGGGATCGCCTCGCTGCCGGCGGATCAGAGCTTCGACCTCGTGCTCGCCAACCTTCCATACGTCGCCGCGGCGGATTGGGAAGAGCTCGCGCCCGAGATCCGCGAGTACGAGCCTCGCGAAGCGCTGGTGTCCGGCCCGACCGGGCTGGAGGCGATCGAGGGGCTGCTGGAGTCCGTCCGCGCGCTCGAGCGCCGGCCGGGCACCGTCGCCCTCGAGATCGGGGCGTCGCATGCCGAGGCGGTCTCGGAGCTCGTTCGCCGGGCGGGCTACGCGGAGGTGGAGACCCGGAAGGACCTGGCGGGCCTCGATCGGGTCGTCGTCGGGCGATGACCGAGATCGTCTCGATCGCGAGCGATGGGCCGAGCACCGCGCGGTCCGCGCTGGAGCGCTGCGTGGGGGAGGGGGGCGTGGCGATCTTTCCCGCCGACACGCTCTACGGCCTCGCCTGCGATCCGCTCAACGCCAGGGCGATCGAGCGCGTCCACGCGATCAAGGGCCGGGGCGAGCGAAAGTCGTCCGCCGTCATGTACTTCTCTCCGTTGGCGATGCGCGAGCTGGTCTCCGGCCTGGGGCCGAGGACGCGCGACGCGGTCGCCGCCCTGCTTCCGGGCCCTGTGACGCTGGTGGTCGCCAACCGGGATCAGCGCTACCCGCTGGCCTGCCGCGAGGATCTCGGACGCCTCGGCGTGCGGTTGATCGAAGGATCGCTCGCCGGAGCGATGGCGCCCATTTTCCAGACGAGCGCGAATCGCAGCGGCGCGCCTGCGCCGAGCCGCTTCGTGGAGATCGACGGGCGGATCCTGGATGAGGTCGACCTCGCGATCGACGCTGGCGAGCTGATCGGCGAGCCCTCGACCGTCATCGACATCGTGGACATCGATTCAGAAGGCCGCTGGGAGGTCCTGCGCGAGGGCGCCCTGCCGGCCGCAGAGGTGGCCCGGCTCCTCGAGCCGATCGCGGCCGGTTAGCTGCTAGGGCGCCGCCGCCTCGGCAGCCGCCTGTGCCTCCGCGTGGCTCCCGTAGGCCCAGCCGCGCCGGAGCTTGTCCTCCCGGGGCTCGACCAGCCAGGCGACCTCACTGCTGACGCGCTCCCCGGTCGTCCTGCGAGTGGCGTTCATCTCTCCCAGCACGAGCAGGCGCTCGCCGACCTCCCGAAAGGTCTCCAGCTCGACGTGCATCTCGGAGAACATCTCGTCCACGTCCTCGAACCAGGCGCGAATGCCGTTCGGCCCGTGGTAGCCCGGGTCACCGTCCTCCCGCGCGGTCAGGAACGGGTGCCATTCGCAGTCCGGGGTCCAGACGGCGATCCAGGCCTCGCGATTGCGCGCGTTGTAGGCGTCCCTGGAGTCCTCGAGGAGCCTGCGGTACGGGGAGCCCACGATCAGCCCGGTGATTCCTCGCCGGCGGCGGCCCGCGCCTGCTCCAGCGTTTCGAACAGCACGATCCGGATGGCCCTGCCGTCGCGGAGCGACCAGACCATCACGGCGTCCTGTCCGAACGCGAGCCCGCTGGTCTTGCCGCGGGCGTGCAGTGTGAACTCGACGACCACCCGATCCCCTACCTGCTGGAAGCCATGGGCGTTCCAGCGGATCTCGTCCATGACCTCATGGAACGAGTCGAACCAGCGGCGGACACCGTCGTGGCCGCTGTAGGTATCGGGCTCGGAGGCGAGATTGGGCGGGGTGGTCACCTCGAACTCTGGATCGACGAAGGGGAGGACCCCCTCGACCCCTCTCTCGTTGAAAGCCTCGAACGTTCGCTGCACGATCTCGAGGTTGTCTGGTGACATCGCTCTCAGATTAGGACCCGGAGTCAGGCGCGAGCATGAGTTATGGCCGAAAGCGCACTCTGGATGAACAGCTCGCGCGCCCTTCTCCACTCGGCGGTCGGGCCCCGTTCGATCCGCTCCAGCACCAGCCCCTGGTTGCAGGCGTTGATCATCAGCGCCAGGGCTCGCACCTGGCGGGCCGGTGGACCGTCCTCCGCGTTCCTGAGCAGGTCGGTGAGCACCCGCTGCCAGCCCTCGTTGACCTCGGTGATCGTCCGCCGCACCTCAGGCTCGACCACCGAGACCGCGGCCAGGTCGAAATAGAGACGGGCGAGCCGCTCGTCGCGCTGGAGCAGGCGGTCCAGGCCGTCGGCCACGCCCCGGATGACCTCCTCGACCGTCTTGGCTTCCGTCACGGCGCCGAGCGCCTCGGAGGTGATCAGCTCGGCGACCGCCCGGCCACTGGCCTCGACGAGGCCCTGCTTGGAGCCGTAGTGGTAGACGACCAGGGGCTTGGACTCGCCGGCCCTGGCCGCGACCTTTGCGATCGTCAGCCCCGCGTATCCATCGGACTTGAGCACCTCTATGGCCGCCTCGAGGATCCGCTCGCGCGCACCCGTGGAGGGCCGGCCCCGGCGCGCGGGAGCCGCCGCGGCCTGGCTCACGCCGCGGCGAGCATCGCCGGATCCATCCCCATCGCCGCGAGCTTCTTCGAGAGCGCCTTCAGGGAGTACTCGAACACTTCCTTCGACTCGTAGAAGGGGGTCGAGAAGTTGTACGGGTCCTCGACTCCGGGTGGGACGAACACGAGCGTCGCGACCGGCAGCGTCTCCTTCAGCGTGTCCTCGATGATCTTCGCGTTCGCGGGGTCGGCCTTGATCGCGTCGGCGAGGAACTTGACGCCGAAGCCGACGTGGCGTGACTCGTCGCGATTGACGGCCGTGAACCCAGCGGTGAAGCCCGGGAACCAGTTCCGCTCCTTCAGGTTCCGGATGATGAACCGGGCGCCGGTGAGGGCAAGCGTTCCCTCGATCACGATCATGTAGACGGTGATCCCCCGGACGAGCGCGGCGAAGTCGGTCGGGTCCTTGCGGAGCCGCTCCGCGCACTCGTGGAGGATCCCGTCGAAGAGCTCCTCCCACTTCTCGTTCACGTTGTGCCGCTGGGTGGCGAGCATCTCCGTGATCGAGGAGGCCTTCATCCCGAGCACCTCCCGGTAGAACCGATCGAAGAAGACCATGTGCTTGGCCTCGTCAGAGATCTGCGTGGTCAGGAACGCCTGCGCCTCGTGATCGGGTGTGGCGAGGGCGAACGGCAGAAGCTCCACCGTGACCCGCTCCTCACCGAGGAAGAACTGCGAGAAACCGAAGAGCAGGAAGTCACGCTCCTCCTGGGTGATCAGGTCGGGGTCCGCCCATTGCCTGGCGTCCTCGGCGAAGTCGAAGTCCTCGGTGGACCACTGCTGGCGCTGCCAGCGCATGAAGAGCTTCTTGTAGGAGGGAGCCGCCTCGATGATCCGGTCAAGGCCCGACATGACCTTGTCGATGTCGGCGTCCATCAGCACCGAGAGCGCCTCGTCCTCGGTCTTCAGCTCCTCGTGTCCATTGGTGGTGGCGGTCGCGTCGGTCATCTCTCTCCTCGGGACGGGGTGGGCAGGGCGGACCGGCATTATTTACCAATCGGTCAGTAAATGTCAAGCCGACCGCTGAGAACTTAAGGTGGCCCCAGTGCTGATCGATGAGCTGATGCCGCGATTCGACCGCAGCAAGGTCGAGACCGTGATCGTCGAGGCCGAGCCGGCGCGCGTGTACTCCGCCGTCCTCGAGGCCGACCTGATGCAGGCCTACAAGGGCAGCCCCGCGATGAGGGTCCTTTTCGCCGCGAGGGATGCTCCCTCCGCGATCGCCAGGCGAATGCGCAAAGAGCCCGCACCTCCCGAACCGGATGCGCTCCGGCTGGACGCGCTCGAGGACGAGGGGGAGTGGGTGAAGCTCGGCGAGGACTTCGGCCAGGAGCTTGTCTTCGGGGCGATCGGCCGGTTCTGGGGCCGGGACATCAGCTGGGAGACGATCGGGGCGGAGGACTTCAAGGACTTTCGCCAGCCGGGCTTCGGCAAGGTCGCCGCGAACTTCTCCGTTCGCAGCTACGGAATCGGCCGCACGCTCCTCACCTACGAGGCGCGCACCGCCGGGACCCACCCTCCCGCGAGCCGAGCCATCAAGCGCTACTGGGTGGTGGTGGGACCGGGCATCGGCATCGTCCTCCGGGGGACGGTGCGCTACATCAAGTCGCTGGCCGAGCGGCCGTAGCATCGGCGCGAGTCCATAACGTCTGTCAACCTTGACCGACCGACCCTGAGGAGCCCGAACTTGACCGCCGCAGACCTCCCCGACGACTTCCAGACCGCCCACCTCGCCGAGGTCGATCCCGACATCGCCCGGGTCCTCGACCGCGAGCTCGCCCGCCAGCAGGGGACGCTCGAGATGATCGCCTCCGAGAACTTCGTCCCCCAGGCGGTGCTCGACGCGGCCGGCTCGGTGCTCACCAACAAGTACGCCGAGGGGTACCCGGGAAAGCGCTACTACGGTGGCTGCGAGGAGGTCGACGTCGCCGAGCAACTCGCGATCGACCGTGCCAAGGAGCTGTTCGGGGCCGAGCACGCCAACGTCCAGCCCCACGCCGGCGCCCAGGCCAACAACTCGGCCTACATGGCGATGCTCGAGCCGGGCGACACGATCATGGGGATGGCCCTCGACCACGGCGGCCACCTGAGCCACGGGATGAAGCTGAACGTCTCGGGCAAGCTCTACGAGGTCGTCCCGTACCACGTGCGGCGGGAGGACCTGCTCGTCGACATGGACGAGGTCGCCCAGCTCGCGGAGGAGCACAAGCCGAAGGTGATCGTCGCCGGCTGGTCCGCGTACCCGCGCCAGCTCGACTTCGCCGCCTTCCGCCAGATCGCGGACTCGGTCGGCGCCAAGCTGATGGTCGACATGGCGCACTTCGCCGGCCTGGTCGCGGCGGGGGTGCACCCCAACCCGGTCGAGCACGCCGACGTGGTCACGACGACGATCCACAAGACCCTCTGCGGGCCTCGGAGCGGGATGATCCTCTGCAAGGAGGAGCTGGCGAAGGACATCAACCGCTCGGTCTTCCCGGGCCAGCAGGGCGGCCCGCTGATGCACATCATCGCCGCGAAGGCCGTTGCCCTGAAGATCGCGTCGAGCGAGGAGTTCGCGGCCCGCCAGCGGCAGACGATCGCGAACGCGCGGGCGTTCGGCGAGGAGCTCGTCGCCGGCGGCCTCGACGTGCTCACGGGCGGAACCGACGTGCACCTCGTCCTGGTGGACCTGACGCCGACGGACCTTGGGGGCAAGGAGGCCGAGACGCGCCTCGAGGAGGTGGGGATCACGGTGAACCGCAACGCGATCCCGTTCGACGAGCGTCCGCCGATGGATCCGTCGGGCCTCCGGATCGGCACACCGGCCCTCACGACCCGCGGGCTGGTCGAGGACGACCTGCGGGAGATCGCCCAGGTGATCGTGGCGGCGCTTGGCGAGGACTTCGATTCGCAGAAGGACTCGCTGCTCGAGCGCTCGCGTGCGCTGATGGAGCGCTACCCCCTCTATCCGCAGCTCTCAGCAGCCGCCGTCTAGCGCCCCTTGAAGATCTGGGCCGATATGAGCGGGCCCGCGCACGTGCTCGTGCTCCGGCCGATCATCGAGCGCCTGCGCGAGCAGGGCCACGAGGTCCTGGTCACGGCGCGCGTGTACACGCAGACGCTCGAGCTGCTCGACCTCCACGGCATGGAGTACACGCTGATCGGGCAGCATGGGGGCGCCTCCCGCGCGCGGAAGCTGATGCGGCTGATCCAGCGCACCAGCGGGATGCGCCGCTTCGGCAGGGGATCGGGCTTCGATCTCGCGATCGCGCACGGCTCCAACGACATCGCGATCGCGGCGCGAATGCTCGGAATCCCAGAGGCGAACATGCACGACTACGAGTTCGCCGTGGCGCAGCACCATGTCGGCTGCCGGCTGGCGAAGCGGGTGATCTTCCCCGACTCCGTTCCGCCCGAGCGCCTGAAGCGATTCGGCGTCGGCCCCGAGAAGCTCTTTCAGTACCCGGGGCTCAAGGAGGAGTACTACCTGGCGGACTTCGAGCCCGACCAGGATGCCCTCCAGAAGCTCGGCGTGGACACCGATCGTGTCGTCGTGGTCGTCCGCCCGCCGCCCGACGTCTCGCTGTACCACCGCCGCTCGAACCCCCTCTTCCCCCAGGTGCTCGCACGAGTAGGCTCCGACGCCGGTGTCCACGCGGTCGTCCTGCCGCGCACCGAGGAGCAGCGAACGTACGTGAAGGAGCTCGCCCTGCCCTCCCTGATCGTCCCCGATCACGCCGTGGAAGCCCAGAGCCTGGTCGCGCTCGCCGACCTGGTCGTCTCCGCCGGAGGCACCATGAACCGTGAAGCCGTCGCGCTCGGCACCCCGGTCTACACGACCTACGGCGGCCGGCTCGGTGGAGTGGACGAGGCCCTGATCCGGACGAACAGGCTTCGTCCCCTGACCGATCCGCGCGCGCTGGAGCTGGTGAAGAAGACCGGTCAGGGCGAGCGCGTGCGCCGCGACCCGCAGCTTCTCGTCGACCTGATGCTCGGAGCGGCCGAGCCGGATGGCGACTCAGACTGAGCAGCCGAGCACCGTCGCCGAGCAGGCCTCGGTCATGGCCGCCGAGATGTACGCGCCGCGCCGCGTCGACGTCGTCCTCCGCGGGCTCGACCTGCTGATCGCCGGCTCCGCTCTGATCCTGCTCTCGCCGCTGCTCGGCCTCCTCGCCCTGGCGACCCTGATCACCTCGGGCCGGCCGGTTCTCTACCGCGGCGAGCGCGTGGGGCGCGCGGGGCACGTCTTCACGATGTACAAGCTGCGCACGCTGCGGCCCGGCGCGGAGGCCCGGCTCGGCAACGTCTACGGCGAGGAGCTCAGCCGGCGGACGGAGGGGGAGGTGACGATGGTCGGGAAGGCCGCGCGGCTCACCCACATCGACGAGGTGCCGCAGCTCTTCAACGTGATCCGCGGCGACATGAGCATGGTCGGACCCCGCCCGGTGCGGCCCGCCTTCTTCAACCGGCTCTGCGAGGAGGTCCCCACCTACTGGCAGCGGCTCGTCGTCAGGCCCGGGGTGACCGGTTTCGCGCAGACCCGGATCACCCGTGAGGACTCCTGGGAGGACAAGCTGATCCACGACCTCGAGTACATCGCGGACCGCTCGATCCGGCTCTACCTGCGCGTGCTCGGCGCGACGATGGCCCGGATCGTCAGCCTCACCCTGCGCGGCCGTGACCGCTGACAGCGGCATTGGTGACTTCCTAGCGAGCGTCCGGGAAGAAGTCGCCCCGAGGCTGGACGGCCGCTCGCTTTCACGCGAAGGGAGAAGCCCCGGGCAAGGGAGATCGACGGACCGCCGGTCACCCGGCGAGCACCCACATCTCCTTGAACGGAAGGGTGAGATGCCAGGTCGTCAGCGCCCCCTTTGGCAGGCACGCCATGTCGCCGGCCTTCAGCTCCAACACGGGCCCATCCTCAATTTCGATCCGCGCCTCACCTTCGAGCACGAGGAGCACCTGGGTGGCGGGCAGCGCCCAGTCCGGCGGCTGCTGATCAGCGTCCTTTGTGAACCGTGACAACCCTGCTCGCATGGTTCCGGTGTCGAAGAGCACATGCTCCTCGGCACCCCCTCCGATCTCGGGGTCGGCTTGCCACTCCTCCGTCGCGATGTTGGAAACGAATACCCCCGGGTGCACTTTCACCTCATCCTCCTCGCTTGCGAATCACCGAGGGCCATGGTCCCAGGAATCCCTGCATGATCAGCGACTGTCGCTTCGCGCGAAAGGCAAGAGCACTTTTGCCTGGAAGCCTTCTGCCTGCGTGTGGCGAGTACTGACCGGCGACGGCCCGCCGAAGCGGGCCGTTGGCTGCGGTCGGGGAGCGACCCCGGCCCAGGTGCCACCTGTCTCTCAGGGATTGCACGCCGACGGGCGGCTTCGCCACCAGCCGCCCCGGCGAATCGGCGGAGGGCGTGGGACTCGAACCCCAACGGTGATCTGCCCGGTCCTGACCGCTCTCTAGACTCGCGCCCATGTGCGGGATATGCGGTCTCGTCAGCCTCGACGGGGCCACCGCCCCCGATCCCGCGGCGCTCGCCGCGATGAACGAGACCCTGGTCCATCGAGGCCCCGACTCCGATGGCTCGATGAGCGACGGGCCGTGCGGATTGGCCATGCGCCGGCTCTCGATCATCGACCTCGCCGGCGGCGATCAGCCGATCGCCAACGAGGACGGCAGGATCTGTGTGATCCAGAACGGCGAGATCTACAACTATCGCGAGCTGATGGAAGAGCTCCGGAGGCGCGGACACACCTTCTCCACGCACAGCGACACGGAGGTCCTCGTCCACCTCTATGAGGAGCGCGGGCCCTCCTTCGTCGAGGCGCTCCGCGGGATGTTCGCGCTCGCGATCTGGGACGGGCGCCACGGCCGCCTGGTGCTGGCACGCGATCGCTTCGGGATCAAGCCCCTCTACTACCGGGTCGCCGGCGGGATGGTGTCGTTCGCCTCCGAGCTCAAGGCGCTGCTCCGCCAGCCCGGCTTCTCGCGGGAGATCGACCCGGGCGCCCTCGAGTCGTTCCTCGCCTTCAACTCGATCCCGGCCCCCCTGACCATCTTCAAGGAGGCGCGCAAGCTGCCGCCGGGGCACACACTGGTGGCGGAGAGGGGAGAGGTGACCGTCTCGCGCTACGCGCGCCCGACCCCGGTTCCGGCCGGCGAGGTGCGCACCGAGAGCGAGGGCGTCCTCGCCGAGGAGCTGCGCGAGAGGCTGCGCGACTCGGTCCGCGCGCATCTGGTCTCGGACGTGCCGGTCGGCGTGCTGCTCTCGGGCGGCGTCGACTCGGCGGCGCTCACCGCGATGGCGGCGCAGGAGAGCGGCTATCCCGTCAGCACCTTCTCGATCGGATTCGAGGAGAGCTCCTTCGACGAGCTCGCGCAGGCTCGCCTGGTGGCGGAGCGCTACGGGACCGACCATCACGAGCTGATCCTGCGGCCCGACGCGATCGACCTGCTGCCGCGGCTGGTGGAGTCGTTCGACGAGCCCTTCGGCGACTCCTCGGCCCTGCCCACCTATCTCGTCTCGCAGCTGGCGGCCGACACGGTGAAGGTGGTCCTCTCGGGCGAGGGCGGGGACGAGCTCTTCGGCGGCTACTACACCTACGTCGCGGATTCGCTGGCTCCGAGGGTCGGGCGCGCCGCTCCGTTCCTGCGACCGCTGGTGGAGCTGCTGCCCAGCTCGTCAGCCAAGGCGAGCTTCGACTACAAGGCCAAGCGCTTCATGCGGGGCGCGCACCTACCACCCGTCGAGCGCCATCACGCCTGGAAGGAGATCTTCTCGCCGGACGCCCAGGAAGAGCTGTTGTCCGAGCCGCGGATGTCCGACCCGCTCGACCTCTACCGCGCCCGCTATGCCGAGACGGAGGGCGCCCAGGATCTCGCTCGGCTCCAGGACCTCGACCTCGGCATCTACCTGGTCGACGACCTGCTCGTGAAGACCGACCGAGCCAGCATGGCCCACTCGCTCGAGGCCCGGGTCCCGTTCCTGGATCCCATGGTCGCCGAGCTCGCGCTGGCCCTCGAGACCCGCCAAAAGGTCCGCGGCCTCTCCAAGAAGCGTTTGCTCCGCCGGGCGGTGGAGCCCCTCCTGCCGAGGGAGATCATCCGCGGCCGCAAGCAGGGCTTCTCCATCCCGGTCGCCGCCTGGCTTCGCGGCGACCTGAAGACGTTCGCGCGCGACGTCCTCTCACCGGAGGCCGTCGAGCGCCAGGGCCATCTGAACCCCGAGGCGGTCACCCGGGTCCTCGACGACCACATCTCCGGCAGGGAGGACCTGAGCCGCCAGATCTGGGGCCTCCTCAACTTCACCCTCTGGTACGAGCGCTACGCCCGGGAGCCGGCGGGCGCCGTTGGAGGAGCGGCCTGATGTCCGACACGGTCGACGCCCTCTTCGCCTTCATCTTCGCCGGGGCCGCGGTCTGGACGCTCGTGCCCGCGACCGAGTCCCTCGCCCGCGGGATCGGCGATCGCGCGATCGACTATCCGAACGAGCGCAGCCTGCACGAGTACCCGACACCGAAGCTGGGTGGGCTCGCGGTCCTCGTGGCCGTGCTGATCGGGGGCTCGATCTTCCTGCCGTGGGACCAGGAGACCCGCTCCATCCTGGCCGGCGCGATCGTGATCACGATGGTCGGGGTGATCGACGACCTCGTCGATCTCCCGGCCGGAATCAAGCTGCTCGGGCAGACGGCCGCCGCGATCATCCCGGTCGCCTCGGGGGTCACCGTCGCCACCTTCACGCTCCCGTTCCTCGGCCGGATCGACCCGTCCTCAGTACAGCTCTTCGACCCTCCCGGGATCGGCGCGGTCGACCTCGGCCAGGTGCTGACGGTGTTCGGCATCGTCGCCGTCGCCAACGTGATCAACCTGATCGACGGCGTCGACGGGCTCGCAGCGGGCGTCTGCCTGATCTCGGCCGGCGCGCTGGCGGCGATCGCGCTGTCGCTGGACCGCAACTCGGCCGGTGTCCTGGCCGCGGTGACGGCGGGCGCCTCGCTCGGCTTCCTGCGGCACGGGTTCCCTCCGGCGTCCAGCTTCATGGGGGACACGGGGTCGAACCTGCTCGGGTACCTGATGGCGGTGATCACGGTCCAGGGTGCCCTGAAGACGAATGCCGTGGTCGCGTTGTTCTTCCCGCTCGCGGTCCTGGCGGTGCCAATCCTCGACACGAGCTTCGTCGTCGCCAAGCGCCTCAAGTACAAGCGGCCGATCTATCGCGCCGACACCGAGCACTTCCATCACCGCATGGCCCGGATCGGCTTCAGCCAACGGAAGACGATCGCCTACCTGTACGGATGGACGCTCGTGCTCGCGGCCGTTGCCCTCGCCCTCCGCTTCGTGCCCTACAGCGACAACCACGGTCACTTCGATGCCGTCTGGACCACCTTCATGGCGCTCTGCCTGGCGGCTGCGCTCGGCGCGAGCATCTACGTGATCTCCGTCCTGGAGATCCTGAAGCTCCGCCGGGTCCGGTGGCGGCAGCTCGTCGGCCTCAGCGGCCACGCCGCCCCGCCGGACGAGGCCGAGGTCGATGTCGCGGTCCAGCACGAGCTCGACACAGGCACATTCCGAGCCGTCGATCCGTCGACCGGGGAGATGGCCGCGATCGATCCGGACACCGGTGAGATCGAAGCCGTGCCGAAGCCCAGTCGCTAGGATTCGCCGCCCCTCCGAGGCAGTTATGGGGGGAAATGCGGCCACCGGGGTTGGTTGACGCCGCGTTGATATTCGGTGGGGGGAAGCACTTCATGCGCTCGTTCGACATCGACAGATCAGATGACGTGCCCAGGCTTGACCGCGGGGCTCGGTTTGGGGTGAGCTCTTGTCTACGCTCGCTCTAGACGGACCCAGCGCCGTCGGGACATCCCGCATGGCCATCGCACTTCGCTACGTCGACCTCGTGCTGCTCGCAGCGGCTCTGCCGGTGTTCATCGCTGCCGATCTGCCGATGGCGGGCTATCTGGCTGTCGTGGGCGTCTGGATCCTGATGTACGCGATCGAGTTCGGTGCCGACCGCGCGATCGCGGGCGCCGTCGAGCGTCGCGACCGCAGGGCCGCCATGGGATGGCTTGGCGCGACCTCGCTGGCAAGTGCCTGGGTCGTCGCACTCGCGGTCCTCGTCGTGGGGCTGGCGGCGGGCAAGCACGCCGGGCTCGCCGCTGCGGTGCTGGCGCTGATCCTCTTCACCGTGCATCTGGGCACGCGCGTACTGCTGCGGGTGCTCTCGCAGGCCAGTCGGGCGGAGGGAAGCTGATGACCGCGGCGCTCGCCAAGCTCTCCACCAAGCAGAAGGTCCTGTTCGCCGCCGGGATCTACTTCGGGATCACGATTCTGCTGCTGCTGATCGCCGGCAGCCAGGGCAAGAACGAGGAGTTCAAGCCCCAGAACGAGTTCAAGCTCGATAACTGGATCTCGATCAAGCTCGGTCCGGCCGACCTCTCGATCAACAAGTTCGTTGTGTATCTGGTGCTCGCCAGCGCCCTGACGATCTGGGTGATGGTCTACATCGCACGGCGCATGCAGATGAAGCCCAACCGCGTGCAGACCGCCGTCGAGGTCGCCTTCGACATGACGAAGAACAACATCACCGGCGGCAACCTCGACGGCTCCTACGCCGTCAAGTGGTTCCCGTTCATCGCCACCCTGTTCTTCTTCATCGCCTTCTCCAACCTCCTGGGCTACCTGCCTCTGCCGACGAACACCGAGAACGAGATCGCGATCTTCGGGCTCCAGATCCCGGCATTCGCCATCTACGCGGCGACCGCGAACATCTCGTTCCCGCTGGTCCTCACCCTGATCGTCTGGTTCAGCTACCACGTCGAGGGCATCCGGGCCAAGGGCCCGATCGGCTACCTGAAGAGCTTCCTGCCCGCTGGGCTCGAGGACATGAACCCGATCGGCAAGGGGCTGATCTTCGTGATCGAGCTGCTCTCGCACCTGATGCGGCTCGTCTCGCTCTCCGTACGACTTTTCGCCAACATCCTCGCCGGCCACCTCCTCCTGCTCTTCATGGGCGGTGGCCTGGCGGTTCTGCTCGGCCTCGCGGCGCTCGGATCGCTCACGTTCCCGCTCGCATTCGTCTTCTTCGTCTTGGAGGTGGGGCTGATCGCAACGCTTCAGGCGTTCATCTTCGCCACCCTCTCAGCCATCTACATCGGCGGCGCAGTCGCCGAGACGCACTAGAAAGGAGCAGTGTCAATGGACCTCTTGACCCCGATCGCGCAAGCGTCGAGCGGGATCACCGACACCGGCATCACGGACGCCGGCAAGGCGATCGCGCTGGGCGTCGGTGCCGGGCTCGGCTCGATCGGAGCCGGCATCGGGATCGGCTTCATCTTCGGCAAGGAGATCGAGTCGGTCGCGCGCCAGCCCGAGATGAAGGACGACCTCCAGTCGATTCGCTGGCTGGGCTTCGCCCTCACCGAGGCCGTCGCCTTCTACACGTTCATCTTCGGCCTGATCGCGTTCTTCCTCTAGGTCGCTGGCCGTGGAACCGACGACGCACATAGTCGCCTCGAGCGGAAGCTTCCTGGTCAGCCCGGGCCTCGGGCTGATGATCTGGACGCTCATCGTCTTCCTGTTCACGATGTACGTGCTCAGCAAGGTCGCGTTCCCGCGGATCCAGGAGGCGCTCGACAAGCGCGCCAACGCGATCCGCGATTCCATCGACCAGGCGGAGAAGACGCGCGAGGAAGCGGACAAGATCCTCGAGGAGTACCGCACCCGCCTGAAGGAGGCTCGCGAGCAGGCCGACGAGATCGTCGCACGCGCCCGCAAGGCCGCGGACTCGACGAAGACCCAGGCCGCCGACGAGGGGCGCGAGAAGCGCGAGGAGCTGCTCGCCGCCGCCCGCCGCGACATCGAGGCGGAGACGCGCCGTTCCCTGGAGCGCATCCGCAAGGAGGTCGCCGACCTCACCGTGCTGACGACGGAGAAGGTCACCCGCAAGTCGCTCACGGGGGATGACCAGAAGCGCCTGATCGACGAGGCGCTCGCCGAGGTCGACTTCTCCTCCCTCAGCGGCAACGGAGAGGCGCCGGCGTAGCGATGGAGCACATCGCCCGCGTATATGCGGACGCCCTGTTCGGGGTGGCCAAGGAGAGGGGGAAGCTCGACGCGATCCGCGAGCAGCTCGGCCAGTTCGCCGACGCGCTGGCGGACAACCGAGAGATGCAGCTCTTCTTCTTCAGCCCGTACTTCTCGTCGACCGAGAAGGGCGATGGCCTGAAGAAGGCGATCGCCGGCGCCGAGCCCGAGATGGTCAACTTCCTGGAGCTGCTGATCGAGAAGCACCGGATGCCGGTGCTCTTCCGGGTCCGGCGCCAGTTCGACGCGCTCTGGGACAAGGAGAACAAGCGACTCGGCGTCACGGTGACCAGCGCGGTCGAGCTGGACCCCGAGGTCGCCAAGCGGATCGGCTCGGAGATCGAGGGGCAGACCGGCAACGAGGTGGAGCTGGAGAGCCGGGTCGACCCGGACATCCTCGGCGGGCTGATCGTGCAGGTCGGAAACATGGTCTTGGACACGAGCATCAAGAACAGGCTCGAGAAACTGAGAAAGAGCGTCGCCCAAGCGGCGTAGGAAAGGAACAGAGCCGCACATGGAAATCAAGCCGGACGAAATCGCAAGCATCCTGCGCGAGCGGATCGAGGGCATGGACACCGACTCGGCGGATCTCTCCGAGGTCGGCACCGTGCTGGAGATCGGCGACGGAATCGCCCGTATTCACGGAGTCGACAACTGCATGTCCCTCGAGATGCTCGAGCTGCCGCACGACGTGGTCGGGCTGGCGCTCAACCTCGAGGAGGACAACGTCGGCGCCGTGCTCTTCGGCGAGTGGGACAAGGTCTCGGAGGGCGACACCGTGAAGCGCACGGGCCGGCTGCTCGAGATCCCGGTCGGCGAGCAGCTGCTCGGCCGGCTGGTCGATCCGCTGGGCCGCCCACTCGACGACAAGGGCGAGCTCAACACCTCGGAGACCCGCCCCGCCGAGTTCAAGGCGCCGGGTGTGGTCCACCGCCAGCCGGTCGAGGAGCCGATGCAGACCGGGCTGAAGGCGATCGATTCGATGATCCCGATCGGCCGCGGCCAGCGCGAGCTGATCATCGGCGACCGCCAGACCGGCAAGACGGCGATCGCGATCGACACGATCATCAACAACAAGGACTCCGACGTCGTCTGCATCTACGTCGCGATCGGCCAGCGGATGGCGACGGTCGTTCAGGTGATGGAGACCCTGGAGGAGAACGGCGCGATGGAGAACACGATCATCGTCGCCGCCCCCGCCGACGAGGCCGCGCCGATCAAGTACATGGCTCCCTACGCGGGCTGCGCGATGGGCGAGCACTTCCTCTACCAGGGCAAGCACGCCCTCTGCATCTACGATGACCTCTCCAAGCACGCGGCCGCCTACCGGCAGATGTCGCTGCTGCTGAGGCGCCCGCCGGGCCGCGAGGCCTACCCGGGCGACGTCTTCTACCTCCACTCGAGGCTGCTGGAGCGGGCGGTGAAGCTCTCGGATGCGCAGGGCGGCGGATCGCTCACCGCGCTGCCCGTGATCGAGACGCAGGCCGGCGATATCTCGGCCTACATCCCGACCAACGTCATCTCGATCACCGACGGCCAGATCTTCCTGGAGACCGACCTGTTCTACTCGGGCGTCCGCCCGGCGATCAACGTCGGCACGTCGGTCTCCCGGGTGGGTGGGAACGCGCAGACCAAGGCGATGAAGAAGGTCGCCAGCCAGCTGCGCCTGGACCTCTCCCAGTACCGCGAGCTCGAGGCGTTCGCCCAGTTTGGCTCCGAGCTCGATCCCGAGACCCAGAAGCAGCTCGGCCGCGGCGAGCGGATGGTCGAGGCGCTGAACCAGAAGGAGCGCCAGCCGATGCCCGTCGCCGAGCAGGTCGCCTCGATCTACTCCGGCACGGGTGGCTACCTCGACCGGATCAAGACCGAGCGGGTCGCGGACTTCCTCGAGGACCTGATCGCGAGGCTCCACGCCGAGAACAAGGACCTGCTCGACCGGATCAACGAGACGGGACAGCTCTCAGACGAGGACGAGGCGGCCCTCGGCAAGTCGATCGAGGGGATGGTCGACGACTTTGGGCCCGACTTCGACAAGGAGGGCAACCCGCTCGAGGAGGGCGAGTCCGACCGGGTCCGCGGCGAAGAGCAGCGCGAGACGCCCTCGGGCAACGGTACGGGAGCCGACGAAGCCGAGGCTTCGTCCCAGACCGAGCAGGAGGAGGCCGGCGCCACCGCGTAGCCGGACCCCCGATGGCAACTCGCAAGGAAGTCAAGAGCAGGATCGCCTCCGTGAAGAACGTGCAGAAGATCACGCGCGCGATGGAGATGGTCGCCGCCGCGCGGCTGCGGCGCGCTGAGCAGCGCATTGACGCGCTCCGTCCGTACGCCCGCGAGCTGCGCAAGATGACTCGCCAGGTCGCCGAGGCGGCCGGGCAGGAGGCGCGGAATCTCCCGGTCCTGCAGGAGCGCGAGGAGGAGCGGAACGTCGGCGTGCTCTTGATCACCGGGGACCGTGGCCTCGCCGGGTCCTTCAACTCCCAGATCATCCGCGCCGGCGTCCAGCTGGAGCGCGAGATCCGCGGCAAGGGCTCGCAGGCGCGCTTCTCGGTGGTCGGACGCCGTGGCGTCTCGACGATGCGCTTCCGGGGCGAGGAGCTGGTCGGCGAGTACACCGGCTTCACCGACAGGCCCGCCTTCGCGGACGCCCGCGAGATCGCCGACAAGCTCGTCGCCTCCTACGTCGACGAGGAGTTCGACCGCGTGGAGCTGATCTACAACAAGTACGTCTCGCCACTGACGCAGTACGTATGGCGGCAGACTCTGCTCCCGATCCAGCAGGCCGAGGTCCTGGGAGAGGGGGCCGACGACGAGTCGGATGAGCCCGAGGGCGAGGACGACTCGCTGGCCGAGGCACATCGCAAGTCCCTCTGGGTCTACGAGCCGGAGCCGGAGGAGCTGCTCGCCGAGCTCCTGCCCGAGTATGCCCAGCTTTCGGTCTACCGGGCCCTGCTCGAGTCGACCGCTTCGGAGCACGGCTCGCGGATGACCGCGATGCGGAACGCCGCCGAGAACGCGAAGGACGTGATCAGCGACCTCACCCTGGAGATGAACCGCGTCCGCCAGGCCGAGATCACGCAGGAGATCCTCGAGGTCGTGGCCGGCGCCGAGGGCGTGTCATGAAACGGGTTGCTCCTCGGCTCCGCCTGCGGAGCACCCTCGCACAACACTTGGAATAGAGAAGGAGACGAATGGCTGACAACGGAAACAACACGGGGACCGTCGAGCAGGTGACGGGCGTCGTCATCGACGTCGTCTTCCCCGACCACATACCCGAGATCTTCACGGCGCTCAAGATCGAGGTGCCGCCGGAGGAGAGCCGCACCGAGCTCAACCTGATCTGCGAGGTGCAGCAGCACCTCGGCGACGACCGCGTCCGCGCGATCGCCATGGACGCCACCGATGGCCTGCGCCGCGGCGACAAGGTGATCGACACCGGCGGCCCGATCACGGTCCCGGTCGGCAAGGAGACGCTCGGCCGCATCTTCAACCTGCTGGGCGAGCCGATCGACGAGGGTGGTCCCGTCGACGTCCATGAGCGCTGGCCGATCCACCGCCGCGCGCCCGAGGTCGAGGACCTGGCGCCGTCCCAGGAGATCCTGGAGACGGGCATCAAGGTCGTTGACCTGCTCGCTCCCTACGCCAAGGGCGGCAAGGTCGGCCTGTTCGGCGGCGCGGGCGTCGGCAAGACCGTTCTGATCCAGGAGCTGATCCGCTCCATCGCCGAGGAGCACGAGGGGCTCTCGGCCTTCTGCGGCGTCGGCGAGCGCTCCCGCGAGGGCAACGACCTCTGGCTCGAGATGAAGGAGTCCGGCGTCATCGACAAGACGATGCTGGTCTTCGGCCAGATGAACGAGCCGCCCGGAGCCCGTCTCCGAGTCGCCCTGTCGGGCCTGACCATGGCGGAGTACTTCCGCCAGCAGGGCGGCCAGGACGTGCTGCTCTTCATCGACAACATCTTCCGGTTCGTCCAGGCCGGCTCCGAGGTCTCGGCGCTGCTCGGGCGGATGCCCTCCGCGGTCGGCTACCAGCCGACCCTGGAGACGGAGATGGGCGACCTCCAAGAGCGAATTACGTCGACGAGGGAAGGGAGCGTCACCTCGGTCCAGGCCATCTACGTGCCGGCCGACGACCTCACCGACCCGGCTCCGGCGTCGGTGTTCGCGCACCTCAACGCCACCACGGTGCTCACCCGCTCCCTGGTGGAGCAGGGGATCTACCCGGCGGTGGACCCGCTCGACTCCACCTCGACGATCCTGAAGCCGGAGATCCTCGGCGAGGAGCACTACGACACCGCGACCCGGGTCCAGGAGACGCTGCAGCGCTACAAGGAGCTGCAGGACATCATCGCGATCCTCGGGATCGACGAGCTCTCCGACGAGGACAAGCAGACCGTGTCGAGGGCGCGGAAGATCCAGCGTTTCCTCTCACAGCCGTTCTTCGTCGCCTCCCAGTTCACGGGCCGCGACGGCGAGTACGTGCCGGTCGAGGAGACCGTCCGCAGCTTCAAGGAGATCGTGGACGGCGAGCACGACGACATCCCCGAGCGCGCCTTCTACATGCAGGGAACGATCGACCAGGTGCTCGAGGCCTCGAAGAAGATGCGCGCCGAGGAGCCCGAGGAGTCAGCGGCGGCCGAAGCGTCCGAGCAGGAGGCGAAGGCCGAGGAGCCGCCCGAGGAGGAAGCGGCTTGATTCGCGTAGCCCCCGTTGATGCGAGGGCGCGCGACAGCGCGACCCGTGAGATGCGGGAGGAGGCGAAGCGCTGATGGCGGAGCACAACGTCAACGTTCGGGTCCTCACCCCGGAGGGGGAGGTCTTCGACGGCGAGGTGCACCAGCTATCCACCCGCACCGCGGTCGGCGAGATCGGCATCCTCGCCAACCACGTGCCCGTGCTGGCTCGGCTCCGCCCGACGGAGCTCCGGCTCCATATGCCGGGAGGCGAGGTCCAGCGCTGGGCGCAGGCCGAGGGATGGCTACAGGTCTTCGCCAACCGCGCCACCGTCCTGGTCGGCGAGGCGGTCCCGCCGGAGAACCTGGATCAGGGCGAGCTGCGCAGTCGCGTCGAGGATGCTGACGCCCGTCTGCGCGAGTCCGAGGAGGGCTCGGGAGCCCATACCCAGGCTCAGCGGGACAAGGAGCGCGCCGAGGCGTTCCTCGAAGTCGCCGGTTCGCAGGGCTGATCCGGCTCCAGGGGTCAGGTCTTGCGTGCAACACCTGTCGTATGCAAGACCTGACCCCACCTAGGATGGCCCCGTGGACGAACTCGCCCTCGCCCAGAGGCTGATCGCCTTCGATACCTCGAATGCCGAGGGTCTTCGCCGTGCCGCCGAATTCGTCGGCGGCTGGCTCGAATCGAACGACATCAAGGCCGCGCAGGCCGAGTCGCGCGGGCTTCCGGTCACGACCGCCGAGGTGGGGCCGGCGGACGCGCCGACGCTGGTGCTCCACGGGCACATGGACGTCGTCCCCGGAGGGCGGGACCAGTTCGAGCCGCGGGTCGACGGGGACCGCCTGCTCGGCCGCGGCGCCTACGACATGAAGGGCGCGCTGGCCGTGATGCTGCTCGTGCTGCACAACCTCCGCGACCAGGACGGCGTTCGGCTGCGGCTCGGCATCGTCTCCGACGAGGAGTCCGAAGAGGAGGCCAACCGCGGGTCCGACGCCCTGGTGGCGAGTGGCTTCGTGGGCGACTTCGCGATCACCGGCGAGCCCACCAACCTCCAGGTCGGCGTGCAGGCGAAGGGGGTGCTGGCGATTCGCCTGGAGGTTCAGGGGCGCTCGGCGCACGGCGCGACGCCCTGGCTCGGCGACAACGCCGTCGTGAAGGCGGTTGAGGTGTTCAGGGGCATCGAATCGCTACCGTTTGCACGCCACAGCAGTGCCCTGTTCGACCGCCCCTCCATCAACCTCGGTCGGATCATGGGCGGCGACGCCCTGAACAAAGTGCCCGATACCTGCGTCATAGACGTCGATATCCGCTTCCTGCCCGACCAGGATCCAGACGAGATCCTCGGGCAGGTGAGTGGCCTGCCCGATACCCGCGTGCTGGCGACGTTCCGCCGGCCGCCGGCTGTCGTCGAGCCGGACTCGCCGTTCGTCCGCGGGCTCTGCGAGGCGGCCTCTCCGCATCACCCCGAGCGCGTGATGAGCGTCGGCCGCGACGGCGCCTCCGACGCGGTCTCGTTCCTGGCGGCGGGCGTGCCCGCCGTGGAGTTCGGGCCGATCGGCGACGGCCACCATGGTCCGGGTGAGTGGGTCTCGATCAGCTCGCTGCGCAGCTATCGCCAGGCGCTCGAGGGCTTTGTGAAGAGCTTCCCCGGGATGGCCGCCGCATGACCCCGGCGCGCGAGGGTGAAGGCAAGGGGCGCGACGAGGAGAACAACGTCGACGAGACCCAGGAGTACGAGCTTGGCGATCACTTCCCGGACGACGACGACGACGAAGAGGAGCGCGACGAAGAGCAGAACCTCGACGACGAGGACCTCGACGACGACGAGGACCTCGACGACGAGCAACCGGATGACGAGGAATACGAGGACGACGAGGAATACGAGGACGACGAGGACGAGCTCGAGCACGTCGTCTCCGCCGAGACCCAGGAGTGGGACGGGCTCGAGGCCGCGGAGGCCGAGGCCGACGAGCCGACATTGGTCGCCTCTGCCACCGGGCGCGTCAGGCAGGCGGGCTCAGCCATCACCTCGGGTTTCCAGAAGGTCGAGAGCGCCGCGGGGCCGAAGATCACCTCCGGCTTCAAGGCGGTCCGCCGCCACATCGGCTTCCCGCTGTGGCTCCGCTTCATCACCGCTTCCCTGGTGATCGTCGTGGCGATCGCGAGCGCCACCTCGGCGAGCCTGATCCTCTACATCGGCGACATCGCCCACGCGCTCAAGCACGGCAGCATCCTCAGGGGAGTACAGCCCTTCCTGAAGACGCCGGGCAGCGGGCCGCAGACGATCATGATCCTTGGCTCCGACAAGCGGAACAACGAGATCAGCGGCAAGTACGGCCTCTCGGATACGACCATGCTGCTCCGCCTGGACCCCGACCGCAACGCGATTGCACTCCTGTCCCTGCCCCGCGACCTGAAGGTCGACATCCCCGGGGTCGGCACGGACAAGCTCAACGCGGCGTACTCCCTCGGTGGGCCCAAATTGACGCTGCGGACGGTCAAGCAGCTCACCGGAATCGAGATCAACCATCTGGTCAACGTCGACTTCACCGGGTTCGCCCGGGCGGTCAACGCAATCGGCTGCGTTTACGTGGATGTCGACCACCGCTACTACCACAAGAACGGCCCGTACTCGAGCTCATCCGACTACGCGGAGATCAACCTGCAGCCCGGCTACCAGGCGCTCTGCGGCTTCGACGCGCTCTCCTTCGCCCGCTACCGGCACACCGACAACGACATCGTGCGCGCCGCCCGCCAGCAGGCGTTCCTGCGAGAAGCGCGGGCCAAGGTGCCGCCCGCGAGGCTGTTCGAGGATCGGAGCAAGCTGGTCAAGATCTTCACGCACTACACGTCCTCGGACATCAACGATCCCGCGCGGATGCTCGAGGTGCTGAAGCTGTTCTTCGACCTGCGGGACGCGCAGGTCAAGGAGATCCACTTCAACGGCACACTCGGACCCTCTTACGTCACGGCCACGTCCGAGCAGATCCACACCGCGGTCAACCAGTTCCTGGGGGTCGAGGGCACGCCCGGGCCCGCCACCTCGACCGCGAAGCCGCGGACCGCGGTGGCGCCCGAACAGCCTCCCCCCGATCACACCAAGGCGAGGCCGGCGGCGCCACGGAAGAAGAAGAAGTCCGCCGCCCGGTCGGCGAACCTCGTCTCCACCAGCTACGGCAAGCAGCTCGCACGCGGGATCCGGGCACGCAAGCTCAAGGTCCCGGTGTACTACCCGACCGTGCTCGAGACGGGCAGCGACTACGCGCAGAAGCCGCGGGCGTACAAGATCAACGGCAAGGGCGACGAGTCGCCTCCCCACTCCGAGAGGGCGGCGTACAAGTGGGTCTTCTCGCTGCCGACGATCGGCGACTACTACGGCTTCGAGGGAACGCGGTGGAAGGACCCGCCGATCCTGGACAACCCGGTCGACGAGAAGACGATCGGGGATCGGACCTACAAGCTCTACTACGACGGCGACCGGCTGCGAATGGTCGCCTGGCAGACCGACCAGGGCTCGTTCTGGGTCTCGAACTCCTTCATCGAGACGATCCCGAACGTCGACATGCTGAAGATCGCCGAGGGATTCCGCCAGCTCCCGGGGACCTGAGCGAGGATGCCGTCGTGAGTGAGAGGGAGCCGATCGGGGTGGTCGGGGCCGGCTGGGTCGGGCTGGTGACCGCGGCCTGCTTCGCCGAGCTCGGCCACCGGGTGGTGGTCCGTGAGATCGTGCCCGAGAAGGTCGAGTCACTTCGGCGCGGCGAGATCCCGATCCACGAGCCTGAGCTGCCGGAGCTGATCGAGCGAAACCGCGAGCGCCTCGTCTTCACCACCGAGATGGCGGAGCTGCTCGACGGGCCTCGCCTGCTCTTCGTCTGCGTCCAGACGCCGCCGACCTACTCGGGTGATGCCGATCTGACGGCGGTACAGCGGGCTGTGGAGGAGATCGGCGAGCCCGAGGGCAAGGCTCTGGTGATGAAGAGCACGGTGCCGGTTGGAACCGGGCGGACCGTCCACCGCGACGCTCCGGACCTGGCCTACGTCTCCTGCCCGGAGTTCCTCAAGGAGGGCACCGCCGTCAGGGACTTCCTGCAGCCGGACCGGGTGGTGATCGGGTCGGACGCCGCCGACGACTGGGCCGCCGATGGCGTCGCCGCCGCCTACGAGCCCCTCGGTGCGCCGATCGTCCGCACCGACCTCTCGAGCGCGGAGATGATCAAGCTCGCGTCAAACGCCTACCTGGCGACGAAGATCAGCTTCATCAACGAGATCGCGAACGTCTGCGACGAGGTCGGCGCCGACGTCACCGAGGTGGCGAAGGGGATGGGGATGGACCCTCGGATCGGCGACCGCTTCCTGAACGCCGGCCTCGGGTTCGGCGGGTCCTGCTTCCCGAAGGACACCCAGGCCCTCAAGATCCTCGCCGGGAACAGCGGCTACCACTTCCAGCTCCTCAGCTCCGTGATCGAGGTGAACGAGCTTCAGAAGCGCCGGGTGATGTCGAAGATCTCGAAGCATCTCGATTCTCTCGTCGGCAAGCGCGTGGCCCTGCTCGGCCTGGCGTTCAAGCCCGACACCGACGACATGCGCGAGGCCTCGAGCCTGGTGCTTGCCTCCCGGCTCGAGGGGGAGGGTGCATCGGTCGTCGCCTTCGATCCGGTCGCCGAGCGCCCCGCCGGCGAGTTGCTCCCGGGCGTGGAGATGGCGGGCTCGGCGATGGAGGCGCTCGACGGCGCCGATGCCGCGGTCCTCGTCACCGAATGGCCCCAGTTCGCGGAGCTCGACTGGAGCGAGGTGGCCAAGCGGATGAACAACCCCCTGCTGGTCGACGGGCGAAACTTCCTCGATCCCGAGGCCGTCCGCTCCGCCGGGATCGTCTACGAGGCGATCGGGCGCCCGAGCGCCGGCGACAGGTCGGCGGTCGGATAGATGCAGGCCCTGATCCTGGCCGGGGGCGAGGGCACTCGCCTGCGGCCCCTCACCTACACGGTTCCCAAGCCGGTTCTTCCGCTTGCCGGCCGGCCACACATCGCCTACGTGATCGATTGGCTCCGCGCTCACGGCGTCGACGACGTGATCGTCTCGTGCGGTCACTTGGCCGACGGGATGCGGAGCAGCCTCGCGGAGCTCGAGCCCGACATCCGGATCCGCTTCGCGGAGGAGCCCGACGCTCGCGGCACGGCCGGTGCGATCCGCTTCGCCGAGGAGCTGCTCGCCGACCGGTTCCTCGTCCTGAACGGCGACATCCTCTGTGATCTCGACCTGGCGGCGCTGATCTCCCAGCACCACGACACCGGGGCGGCGGCGACGATCGCGCTCTACCCGGTGGAGGATCCGGCCGGCTACGGCTTGATCCACCGCCAGGACGACGGCGAGATCACCGAGTTCCTCGAGAAGCCCGAGCCCGAGCAGATCGACACCGACGAGATCAACGCCGGCGCATACCTGCTGGAGCGCTCGGTCCTCGACCTGATCCCGCCGGAGCGGGCCGTCTCGATCGAACGCGAGGTCTTCCCGTACCTGGTCGGTCACGGCCTCTACGGGATCAGGCTGGAGGGCTACTGGATCGACATCGGGACGCCCGCCCGCTTCCTGGAGGCGAACTGGGACATCCTCGAGGGGCGCGTCGAGACGGTGGTGGGCAAGGACCTCGACGAGCCCAAGCTGGTGGGGGAGGGGTGCGAGGTCGCCGAGGCGGCGGAGCTCAGGTCGCCGTGCGTCGTCGGCCAGGGCTCTCGCGTCGGCGACGGCGCCGTGATCGAGCGCTCGGTGCTCCTCGACCGCTGCGTGGTCGAGAATGACGCTGTGGTCTCGAACAGCATTCTCAGTGCCGGCGTCACCGTCGAAGCCGGCACCGTGCTCGATGGCGCCGTGATCGGCGAGGACGAGCTCGTTGGAGCTACGAGCAAGTGAACGTGATCGGGGGCGACATGCTCGACGCCGTCCGCGCGATGCCGGACCACCTGCGCGACGCGCTCTGGCGGATCGAGAGCGCGCGCGCCGCGACGATGGAGGCGCCGGCGGTCTTCGTCTGCGGCATGGGCGGCTCCGCGATCGGCGGTGACCTAGCGATCGCGGCGCTCTCCGACAGGCTCACCAAGCCGATGCTGGTCTCGCGCGGCTACGAGCTGCCGGCCTGGGCGCCCGCGGGCTCCGCCGTCCTCTGCTCCAGCTACTCGGGCAACACCGAGGAGACCCTGGCCTGCTACGCCGCCGCCGAGGCCCTCGGCGCCCAGCGGCTGGTCGCCACGACGGGAGGAGAGCTGGCCGAGGCGGCCCGCGCCGACGCCGTCCCGGTGATCGGCCTGCCGGCCGGGCTCCAGCCCCGGGCCGCGGTCGGGTACATGTTCTGCGTCGCCGCCGAGCTGGCGGCGCTCTCGCTCGCCGGGCCCCGACTGCACACCGAGATCGACGCCGCCGCCTCGCATCTGGGCGAGGCGTTCGAGGCGGCGGAGACCCGCGCCCGCGAGCTGGCCGCCGAGATCGGCGACGCCACCCTGGTCATCCACGGCAGCGATCTCACCGCGCCGGTCGCCTACCGCTGGAAGACGCAGATCAACGAGAACGCCAAGCTGCCTGCCTTCGCCTCAGCGCTGCCAGAGGCTGACCACAACGAGATCGAGGGCTGGTCGGGGGCGGACGGCGGGTTCGCCGCGATCTTCCTCGAGGACAGCGACCAGCACCCCCGGGAGCGCAAGCGCTTCGAGCTCACCGCAAAGGCGATCGAGCCCTACGCGGCGGCGGTGATCACCCTCGAGACCGAGGGCGAGACCCGCACGGACCGCATCCTCCAGTCGGTGATGCTCGGCGACCTGCTCGCGATCGAGCTCGCCACCGCCCGTGGCGTCGATCCGCTCGCCGTCGACGTGCTCGAGGGCTTCAAGCGGGAGATGGGCCGGCCCCAGAGCGCCTAGTCCTCGCTCGGCCGCCGGCGCTGCGCCTTGCGCTCCGATCTGCGGCGCTTCTGCTCGAGGCGGCGCTGCCGGGCCGCCCGCGAGGGCTTGGTGGCACGGCGCGGCTTGGGACGGCGCAGCCCCTCGGCGAGCTTCTCCCGAAGCCGCTCGAGGGCCAGCTCGCGGTTTCGCGCCTGGCTGCGGGCGTCCTGGGCGACCGCGGTGACGCGGTCGCCGAGCTTCCCGCGCAGCAGAGCTCGCTGCTGTGCGGTGAGCGACTCCGAGGCATCGACCTCGAAGACCGCCTCGATTCGCGAGGCGGTCACGTTCGCGTGCTGGCCGCCCGGGCCCGAGGAGCGGCTGGCGCGCAGCTCGATCTCCTCGAGCGGGATGACCGTACCCTCTGTGACCCGGAGTCCCTCGTCCATGCGAGGCATAACGTAGCCTTGAGCCTCGCCAAACTTCGATCCAGGAGATCAATACCCGCATGAGCACCGCCACCAGCGAACCGACGACTACCGGCCTCGACTTCAAGGTCGCCGATCTCTCCCTGGCCGAGTTCGGCCGCAAGGAGATCCGGCTCGCCCAGCACGAGATGCCGGGACTGATGGCGACCCGCGAGGAGTTCGCGGAGTCCCAGCCCCTGAAGGGCGCGAGGATCACGGGCTCCCTCCACATGACCGTGCAGACGGCCGTCCTGATCGAGACGCTGGTCTCCCTGGGCGCCGAGGTGCGCTGGGCGAGCTGCAACATCTTCTCGACCCAGGACCATGCGGCCGCCGCGGTTGCGGTCGGGCCCGAGGGCACGCCGAAGGATCCGCAGGGCGTCCCGGTCTTCGCCTGGAAGGGGGAGACGCTGGCCGAGTACTGGTGGTGCACCGGCCACGCACTGACCTGGCCCGAGCCCGGCCCGAACGGCGAGGCGGGCTGCAACATGCTGCTGGACGACGGCGGCGACGCCACGCTGCTGGTCCACCTCGGCGTCGAGTACGAGGCCGCCGGTGAGGTCCCCGCCGCCGAGACCGCCAGCTCCGACGAGGAGGAGGTCATCCTCAACATCCTGCGAGAGAGCCTCGCGGCTGAGCCGCAGCGCTTCACCGAGATGGCGAAGGGGATCAAGGGCGTCACCGAGGAGACCACAACCGGCGTCGTGCGCCTCTACGAGCGCCAGACGAACGGCACGCTGCTCTTCCCGGCGATCAACGTCAACGACTCGGTGACCAAGTCGAAGTTCGACAACATCTACGGCTGCCGCCACTCCCTGATCGACGGGATCAACCGCGCCACCGACGTCATGATCGGTGGCAAGACCGCCGTGATCTGCGGCTTCGGCGACGTCGGCAAGGGGTGCGCAGAGTCCCTCCGCGGCCAGGGCGCCAGGGTGATCGTCACCGAGATCGACCCGATCTGCGCGCTCCAGGCCGCGATGCAGGGCTACGAGGTCCGCGCCCTGGACAGCGTGCTCGAAGAGGGCGACGTCTTCGTCACCGCCACCGGCAACAAGGACGTGATCACCGTCGACCACATGGCCGCGATGAAGCACCAGGCGATCGTCGGCAACATCGGTCATTTCGACAACGAGATCGACATGGCGGGGCTCGAGAGACTCGACGGCATCAAGCGGATCAACATCAAGCCCCAGGTAGACGAGTGGCGCTTCCCCGACGGCCACTCGATCATCGTCCTCTCGGAGGGCCGCCTGCTGAACCTCGGCAACGCGACCGGCCATCCGAGCTTCGTGATGTCGAACTCCTTCACGAACCAGGTGATCGCCCAGATCGAGCTCTTCGGCAAGGCCGAGGCGTACGGCAAGGAAGTCCACGTGCTGCCGAAGCACCTGGACGAGAAGGTCGCCCGCCTCCACCTCGATGCGCTCGGCGTCGAGCTCACCGAGCTCAAGCCCGACCAGGCCGCCTACATCGGCGTGCCGGTCGACGGCCCGTACAAGAGCGACCACTACCGCTACTAGATTTGGCCAGCCGCGCGCAGGAGAAGCGCAGGTAGGGCAGGACCGGCTCCGGATAGGCTCATGCCCTGATGAGGGCGATGATCCTGGCGGCGGGGCTTGGCACGCGGCTGCGGCCGCTCACCTACGTGATGCCGAAACCGGTCGCGCCGGTGTTGAACAGGCCGATCGTCGCCTGGATCGCGGACCTGCTCGCGGCCCACGGCTTCGATCAAGTCGTCACCAACCTCTCCTACCTGCCCGAGCAGATCCGCGAGGTCCTCGGCGACGGGTCGCCCTTCGGCCTGCGGATCTCCTACAGCGAGGAGCCCGAGCCCCTCGGCACGGCAGGCGGGGTGGGCAAGGTCCGCGACTTCCTGAGCGAGAGCGACTCCTTCCTGATCATCTCCGGCGATGCGCTGACCGACATCGACCTGGGCGCGATGCGGCGAGCGCACGAGGCCAACGTCGAGCGCGGCGCGATCCTCACCATCGCCACGCGGCGGGTTGACGATACGACCCAGTTCGGCGTGGTGATCACGGGAGACGACGGCCGCGTCCAGGGCTTTCAGGAGAAGCCGGAGCCTGCCGAGGCGCTCTCCGACCTCGCCAACTGCGGCATCTACATGTTCAGCCGTGAGATCTTCGACCACTTCCCGCCTCCGGGCCACAGGAGCCCGGCCGGCGACGAGGACCAGCCGGCGGGGTTCGTCGACTGGGCGATGGACGTCTTTCCCGCGCTGCTCGACGGCGACGTCCCGTTCTACTCGCACGAGATCGACGCGTATTGGAACGACGTCGGGTCGGTCAGCGAGTTCGTCCAGGGCAACCTCGATGCGCTCACCGGGGCGGTCGGCACCGCGCCGCCGGCCTCCGCCGTCAAGGACGGCGTCTATGCCGGGCAGGGGTCCGACCTGGACGCGGTCAAGGTCGAGCCGCCCGTGCTGATCGGGCAGTCCTGCCACGTCGGAAGCGGAGCGAACCTGCACGGCCCGGTCGTGGTCGGCGACCGCTGCCACCTGGGAGCGGGGGCGATGCTGCGCGATTGCGTCGTGCTGCCCGGGGCCGAGATCCCGGCCGGGGCCCTGATCGTAGGCGGGCTCTACGGCGTCGCGGACCGTCCGCTCGGCTGAGCGCTCAGCTCAGCTCCGCGATCACGTCGTCCGCCCAGGGGTTGTCCCCGAGCCCCTCCTGATCGCAGACGATCTTCTCGCCGCCGGGGAACTCGAGCGTCAACCGGGTCGTCGTCTGGAGGCGCTCCGTGCTCGCCTTGATGCCGGCCCGGTCCCAGGACGCCGACTCCTCCTTGATCCTCACACCGCTTCGGCCCGGCTTGTACTTGAACGCATAGAGCTTCTCCGGAGTGACGGCGAGCATGAACTGGCCGGGCAGGCCGCCGGCCCTCTTCTTCCCCAGCTTGTGCGCGGCGCCGTATGCGAGTCCTCCCACCTGCAGCTTGCTGATCGCCATCTTTGTCCCGGCGCCGGGCGGGCGGAATGCTCCGACGGCGAGGACCTCTCCATCCACGCGAGGCTCGACCGAGGAGCGGTACTTCCCGCGCCACTCCTCCGCCACCTCGGGACTGATGTCGAAACGTCCCATTTCGCTGCTCCCCTCGGTCGTATCCCCCTAGCTGTCGCCGGAATGTACTTCCTTGGCAGTGAGCGCACCAACGGTGACTCTCCATCGCGAAGACTCACCGGATCGCACCGGAGCTGATCGACCAAATCGTCTCGCTGGTGGCCCCGCCGCTGTGTGCGGCATGCGGGGCCGCCCGGGCAGCTGAGGCCGTCCTCTGCGAGCCCTGCGACGCGGATCTGGCCGCTGCACCCCGCGTGATCGAGCCCGGTCCGCATGGTGTCGACCTCGCCGTAGCCGCCTCTCCGTTCGAAGGGCCGGCGCGTGCCGTCGTCCTCGGCCTGAAGTACGCGCATCGGTTGTCCTTGCGCGCTGTCGCGGCCGAGGCGATGCTGCGCTCGCTGCCCCCGGTGGACCTGCCCCGGGCGGTCGTGCCCGTGCCGGCCGGGCCGTGGCGGTGGCGCTGGCGGGGGTTCGACCCAGCCGAGGAGATCGCGATGGCAATCGCCGCCGAGACCGGCTATCCGCTCCTCCCCTGCCTGCGCCGAGGCAGGGGGCGGCGCCAGGTCGGCCGCAGGAGATCGGAGCGGCTCTCCGATCCGCCCCGGATCCGGGCGGCTGTCGACGCACCTCGGGAGGCCCTGCTCATCGACGACGTCTGGACGACCGGCGCGACCCTCTCCGCCTGTGGCGGTGCCCTGCGGCAGGGAGGCTGCCGCAGGGTTGTCGCCCTGACGCTCGCTCGAGCCCTGTAGACGGCGGTCCTTGCCTCGACCGGATGGCGGGCGTAGCATCCGAAGCCGCCAACCGACGGAAGGAGACCGCCGTGAGGATCGAGGTCCGAGGCAGGAACGTGGAAGTGACCGACGAGCTTCGCGAGGCCGTGATCCAGCGATTCGCTCGGGTTGGCAAGCAGGTATCGGAGCTCGCCACGCTGGAGGTGGAGCTCTGCGAGGAGAAGAACCCGCGCATCGCCGACCGGAATGTCGCTGAGGCGACCCTGCACCTGAAGGGCGTGACCCTGCGCGCCAAGGAGGCGTCTCCGGACATGCTGCACTCGATCCACGAGATGGCCGAGGACATCCGCCGCCAGGTCAAGAAGCACCGGGAGAAGCGGCGCAAGCGGCAGAGGACCCGCAAGATGTTCCAGCGCTGGCGCAGCGACCGCAAGGCCGCTGAATCTGAAGCGTAGGGCGGAGCCCGCAGCGACTTGTACGGGGCGGCCGCAGTCGGTCGCGCCTGATGGCGACCGCAAGGCCGCTGAATCTGAAGCGTAGGGCGGAGCCCGCAGCGACTTGTACGGGGCGGCCGCAGTCGGTCGCGCCTGATGGCGACCGCAAGGCCGCTGAATCTGAAGCGTAGGGCGGAGCCCGCAAGCCAGGTAGCTAACCTCTTGGCCAATGGCTAGAGGACTGATCGACCGCGCCCTGCGCATGGGCGAGTCGAAGCAATTCAAGGAGTACCAGGGGCGGGTTGAGTCGATCAACCGGATCGAGCCTGAGATGGAGCTGCTGGATGACGCGGAGCTCCGCTCGGAGGCCGATGAGCTGCGCAAGCGCGCCAAGGACGGCGAGCCGCTCGACGACCTGCTTCCCGAGGGCTTCGCGCTCGTCCGCGAGGCCGCCCGCCGGACCCTCGGCCAGCGCCATTTCGACGTCCAGCTGATCGGCGGGATGGTGCTCCACTCAGGCGCCATCGCCGAGATGAAGACCGGCGAGGGCAAGACCCTGACGGCGACGCTGCCCGTGTTCCTCAACACGCTCGCCGGCGACGCCGTGCACCTGGTGACGGTCAACGACTACCTCGCCCGCCGCGACGCGGAGTGGATGCGCCCGATCTACGAGGCGCTCGGGGTCACCGTCGCCGCGATTCAGGAGGATGACGACCCGCCCGCCCGCCGCGAGAAGTACGCCTGCGACATCGTCTACGGGACCAACTCGGAGTTCGGCTTCGACTACCTGCGCGACAACATGGCCGGCTCGCTCGACGAGTGCGTGCACCGCGGCTACGACTTTGCGATCGTCGATGAGGTCGACAACATCCTGATCGACGAGGCGCGAACGCCGCTGATCATCTCCGGGCGCCCTGAGCAGGCGGCCGATCTCTACTACACCTTCGCCCGCCTGGCCAAGCAGATGAAGGGCGAGCAGTTCAAGGAGAAGCTCAAGTCGCTCGGCGAGTCGAAGTCCACCCACGAGGCCGAGTACGACTACGAGTACGACGAGAAGCACAAGACCGTCGCGCCCACCGAGCGGGGGATCACCAAGGCCGAGGAGTTCCTCGGCGTCGAGAACCTCTACCTCGGCGAGCATGGGACCCTGGTCAACCACCTGATCCAGGCCCTGAAGGCCGAGTCCCTTTACAAGCGCGGAGTCGAGTACGAGGTCGTCGAAGGCGAGGTGATGATCATCGACGAGTTCACCGGTCGCATCCTCGAGGGCCGCCGCTGGTCCGAGGGTCTGCACCAGGCGATCGAGGCAAAGGAGGGCGTCTCCATCAAGGAGGAGAACCAGACCCTCGCCACGATCACGCTCCAGAACTACTTCCGCCTCTACGACAAGCTCTCCGGGATGACGGGCACGGCGCTGACCGAGGCCCAGGAGTTCATGAAGATCTACAAGGTGCCGACGGTCGAGATCCCGACCAACGTGCCCATGGTCCGCGCGGACCAGAACGACGCCATCTACAAGACGAAGGACGGCAAGTGGAAGGCCGTGGTCGCGGAGATCGAGCGCCGCCACGAGATCGGCCAGCCCATCCTGGTCGGGACGATCTCGGTCGAGACCTCCGAGATGCTCGCCGACCAGCTCAAGCGCCGGGGCATCGACCACGTCGTCCTCAACGCCAAGCCCGAGCACGCCGAGCGCGAGGGCGAGACGATCGCCCAGGCCGGCCGGCGGGGATCAGTGACTATCGCGACCAACATGGCCGGGCGCGGCGTCGACATCAAGCTGGGCGGCAGCCCGGAGGGCATGGCCCAGGGCGAGCTCCGCAAACTCGGCCTGAAGTCCGACGACGAGAGCTACGAGGAGGAGCTGAAGGCCCTGACCGAGCAGTTCGAGTCCCAGATCCAGGCGCAGGCGGACGAGGTTCGCGAGCTCGGCGGCCTGTTCATCGTCGGCACCGAACGCCACGAGTCCCGCCGGATCGACAACCAGCTTCGCGGCCGCTCCGGCCGCCAGGGTGATCCGGGCGAGTCCCGGTTCTTCCTCTCCGCCGAGGACGACCTGATCAGGCTCTTCGCGGGCGATCGCATCTACAAGATCCTCGATCGCCTCGGGCCTGTGAACGAGGAGGGTGAGGAAGAGGCGCTCGAGGCGAAGATGCTCAGCAAGACGATCGAGAACGCCCAGAAGAAGGTCGAGGAGCAGAACTTCCTGATCCGCAAGCGGGTGCTCGAGTACGACGACGTGATGAACGAGCAGCGCCGCGTGGTCTACAAGTACCGCCGCGAGATCCTCGAGGGCAAGGACATGTCCGACTCCGCCCGCGAGGGTGTCGTGGAGGTCGTGAGCTCACTGGTGGACGACTACACGCCGGGCGACGTGATCGAGGACTGGGACCTCGCCGAGCTCCAGACCCAGGTCCAGCAGCTCTGGCCGTCGAGCGTCGACATCGCGGGCATGGAGCTCGAGAACCTCGACCGCGAGCAGCTGCGTGAGCAGCTGCTCGCCGACGCGCTCGCCGGCTACGATCGCCGCGAACAGGACTTCGGCGACGAGATCATGCGCCAGCTCGAGCGCGCGATCCTGCTTCAGATCATCGACAACCGCTGGCGCGAGCACCTCTACGAGATGGACTACCTTCGCGAGGGGATCCACCTCCGTGGGTTCGCCCAGATCGATCCGCTGGTCGCCTACAAGAACGAGGGCTTCACGATGTTCGAGGCACTCATGCACGCCATCTGGGAGGAGTTCGCGCGGCTGATCTTCCACGTCGAGGTCGAGGTCGCGCCGCAGGCCCAGGAGCAGTTCACCCCTCAGCTCCAGGCCGGCGGCTTCGATTACTCTGGCGGCACCGCCGAGCAGCCCTCGGCGCTGGGACAGGCTGCCATGGCGACTGCGGCGGGCCCCGATGCCGCGGCCGAGCAGGCGATCGAGGGCGAGCCGCGGGCCGGCAACGGCGGCGGCGCGATTCACGAGCAGGAGACGGTCGTCAAGGACGACAAGGAGCGGATCGGGCGAAACGACCCGTGCTGGTGCGGCTCGGGCAAGAAGTACAAGAAGTGCCACGGGGCCTGATTCGTAGGTGGCTCACGAGGGTCAGGAGATCGAGGGGTTCGGCGGCATGAAGCTGCTGCTCGTCCGGACGGGGGACGAGACCGGCGGCGAGCTCCTCGAGATGGAGGCGAGCTACACCGGCGAGGCCGGGATGCCGCCCGAGCACCTTCACCCAAAGCAGGTCGAGCGCTTCGAGGTCCTCGAGGGCGCGATGCGCACGATCATCGACGGCGAGGAGCGCGTCTACGCGCAGGGCGAGGCCTTTGAGGTCCCGGCCGGAACACCGCATCAGATGGCGGCCGAGGGTCCCACCCGAACGCGATGGGAGGTTCGGCCGGCGCTGCGCACAGCCGAGTTCTTCGAGCGTCTCTACGGCACCGGGCCCGGCAGCGCCCGGGAGCTTGGCGAGAGGTTCCCCGCGGAGTACGCCGACGAGTTCCGGCTGACCTAGCCCGCCTTCACGACCTCCTCGGCCAAGCGCAGCGCCCGGTTGAGCGACCGCTTCTGCAAGCGCCCCGGCTTGTCGCACGGCAGCTCACGGCACGGCTCCCGAGCGTGCCAGCCCTCGAGCACCGCTGCGCCAAGCCCGGCCAGGTTGAACTCGCGCTCATCCGAGTTCCCTGTGCCCTCGTCGCGGACCCAGCGCACCGTCACGCCGGCACGATGCGCGGCGGCCAGGATCGCCCCTTCAACGCCCGACCGGGGGGCGGACACCGGGGAGCGGAGCCAGAAGCGGCCCAGGCGCCCGACCTCGTCGTTGTCGTAGGCGAAGCGCAGGTCGGCGGCACGGCCGAGCCGCTTGACGCGTCTGACCAGAGCCGCCGCGCCGAGGTGGTTCGCGGCGTGGGTGAAGCCGCGCTCCTCGGCCCCCGTGCTCGCCAGCCAGACGTTGCAGGGCGGGTTCAGCCCCTTGAGCCGTGCCGCCAGCGCTACGAGCACTCCGACACCCGAGGCGTTGTCGTTGGCGCCGGGGCCATCGGGGCCGCTGTCGACGTGAGCGATGACGATCTGCAGGCAGTCGGCCGGGGTGTCGAGTGCGCCGACCACGTTCCGAGAGGTCCCCTTGTGGGGCACGCGGAACTTGTCGGTCGAGACGCTCAGCCCGGCACGACGGAACTGCGAGGCCACGTAGCGCTGCGCACGGGCCTCACCCCGGCTCGCCGCCGCCCGGGGACCGATCTTGCCCGAGAGATGGGTCGCTGCCTCGTAGGGCGTTGGCGAGTCTGCTGCCTGGCCGCCGACGGCCATCGCAACAGTCGCCGCCGCAATCGAGATCCGGATCACGCCCGATGTGTAACACCCCCGGGGGTTGGCGTACGATGACCATGTGGAGAAGGCCACCCTGGGCAGTGAGCGCAGCGCCTCGGCGACCACGGTCGCGCCCGAGAACGAGGAGGCCACCGAAGCCTGGAGCGGCGTCCTGTTCGATCGCTTCGTCGAGTTCCGCGAGCTGGTCGTTCACAGCCTGAAGCGCCATGGAGACGAGGCCATGCGCCTGCATCCGCCGAAGCCGGGCGACCGGGTTCTGGACATCGGCTGCGGCTTCGGGGACACGAGCCGGCAGCTCGCCACCCTGATCGGTCCGGATGGCGAGGCCGTCGGCGTGGACGTCTCCGGCCCCTTCATCGAGGCGTCGATCGCGGAGTCACGCGAGGCCGGGGTGGAGAACGTCGAGTTTCTCGTCGGGGACGCCCAGGTGATGGAGATACCGGGGATCTTCGATTACGCCTTCTCCCGGATGGGCGTCATGTTCTTCGCGAACCCGGTCCAGGCCCTGCGGAACATCCGCGGCGCGCTGCGGCCGGGCGGGCGCCTCGTCGCCGTCGTCTGGCGGCGCAAGCTCGACAATCCGTGGGTGCATCGCGCGGAGCAGGTGGTCGAGCAGTACCTGGAGGAGCCCGAGGACTCGGATGAGCCCACCTGCGGCCCGGGCCCGTTCTCGATGGCGAGCGCGGACACCGTGAGCGAGCAGCTCCAGATCGCCGGGTTCGAGGAGCCGACCTTCACCCGTTGCGATCTGCCGATCAAGCTCGGAGACGACCTTGACCAGGCGGTTCGCTTCAACATGGCGCTCGGGCCGGCGGCGGAGATCATCAGGCTGGCGGGGGACGACGCTGAGAAGATCCGCCCCCGGCTCGAGACCGAGATCCGCGAGGTGCTCGAGGACTACGCGGGCCCGGAAGAGGTCAGCGGGCCGGCCTCGACCTGGATCATCTCGGCGACCGTTCCCGGGTAAGCGTCTCAGCGGGGCTGGGCGACGTTCTCGAGCGGGTTGCCGATCGGCAGCCTGGCGAAGACGCGGAAGCCGCCGCCCTCGACGGGTCCGGCGGAGAAGCGGCCCCCGAAGAGCTCCACCCGCTCTCGCATCCCGATCAGGCCGCGGCGCGTGCCTACGGCGACCGTCCCGATCGTCCCCGGGCCGTTGTCGATCACCTCCAGCTCGACACTCGTGGGGTCGAAGTTCAGTCCAACCGTCGCCGACGCGTTTGGCCCCGCGTGCTTCAGGACGTTCGTCAATGCCTCCTGGATGATCCGGTAGGCGGTCTGGTCGAGGAGCGGCGGCAGAGTCTGGACCTCGCCGGATCTCTCGACCGTCACGTCGAGGCCCGCGGCGCGGCACTCCTCGATCATCACGTTCAGGTGCGAGAGGCTGACCCGGTCTCGCTCGGGGTGGGCGGAGTCGCTCGGCCGCAGAAGGCCGAGCAGCTTGCGCATGTCCGCGAGCGCGATCTTCGAGGTGCGCTTGATCTCCTCGAGCACCTCCCGTGCCTCCTCGACGTCCGCGCCGTCGTCGATCGCGCGCAGGCCGGTCGCCGCCTGGAGCGAGATCGCCGTGACGCCGTGCCCGGCCGCGTCGTGCAGGTCTCGCGCGATCCGCATCCGCTCTGCGACCACGGCGAGGTGCGCGGTCTCTTCCCGCTCGCGCTCCAGAGAGCGCCTGATCCAGGCCATCAGCAGGCCGGTGACGAGAAGAGTCGCGATGGTGACGAGCCATCGGGTGATCGCCGTCGGAGAAGGATGGGTGCTGATCGATCAGAAGGACGGCGTCGGCCACTCCGATCAGGCCCAGCTGGAACAGGGCGTGGCGGAGGTCGAAGAACCAGAACGCGAAGAGCGACACCCAGAGGAAGAGGACCTCGTTGTCCTCGGTGCCCGTGCCATGGCCGCCCTCGAGGGTGGCGAGCATGATCACCGCGGTGCCGAGAGCGGCCGCGAGCCCGAGGACGGGCTCGTCCACCCGGCGCCTGCTCAAGAGAAGCCCCCCGCAGAGGGCGGCGATGGCTCCGTAGCCCAGGATCAGCAGATCCGAGCCCTGCGCGGCGGGGGGCAGCGCCACGGTGACCGCGATCAGGATCGCGCCGCCGACCAGCAGGAGTCCCGCGACCCGTGTCGCCAGGGCTCGGCCGCCGATCGTCGGCAGCGGCGGCAGTCCATGTGCCAGCCTCCGGAGCAGCCAGCTCAATGGTCGCTTTGTCCTCTTGGAGTGTCCGTTCTCCATGAGTGGTCTCTCCCGAAACACCGTAGAGGACGGCCGCGAATACCCTGTACGGGTAAACCCGCAGACTTATGACCGAACCAGCTCAAAAGGAGGGAGTATCCGCGCGCCTCGCCGAGATCCGGGGGCAGCTGAAGCTGCTCTCGGATTACCTTTGACCCGGACGGGCTGAGCGCGGAGGTCGATCGGCTGGAGGGGGAGATGCAGCGGCCCGGGTTCTGGGATGACCAGGGCAAGGCCGCGGGGATCTCCGCGCAGCACGCGCGGGCTCAGAAGCGCCTGCGGGGCTTTCGCGAGCTGACCGGCGACGTCGACGACCTGGTGGAGCTGGCGGAGCTTGCCGCCGAGGACGAGGAGATGGCCGATGAGCTCTCGGCGCAGCTCTCCTCCGTGGAGCGGCGGCTGGCAGACCTCGAGGAGGAGCGCCTCTTCTCGGGCCGCTTCGATGCCGGCGACGCCGTGGTCACCGTGAACGCCGGCGCCGGCGGCACGGACTCCCAGGACTGGGCCGAGATGCTCCTGCGCATGTACCTGCGATGGGCGGAGCGGCGTGGCTTCAAGGTGGAGATGAAGGAGGCATCGCCCGGAGAGGAAGCGGGGCTGAAGTCATCGACCTTCGTCGTCCGCGGGGAGAACGCCTACGGTCTCTTCGCCGCCGAGCGTGGCGTCCACCGGCTGATCCGGATCTCGCCCTTCGACTCATCCGCTCGCAGGCACACGAGCTTCGCCCAGGTGGACGTTGCCCCACTCGTCGAGGACGACGTCGAGGTGGAGATCGACGACTCGGACCTACGCGTCGACACCTACCGCGCCTCGGGGGCCGGTGGACAGCACGTCAACAAGACCGACTCCGCCGTCCGCGTCACCCACGTCCCAACGGGGCTCGTCGCGCAGTCTCAGAACGAGCGCTCACAGATCCAGAACAGGGCGACCGCGATGCAGATCCTCCGCTCGCGGCTGCTCGAGCGCAAGGAGCTCGAGCAGGCCGAGGAGCTCGCCAAGGAGCGCGGGGAGCAGAAGTCGGCCGAGTGGGGCTCCCAGATCCGCAGCTACTTCCTCCATCCGGATCAGCGAGTGAAGGACCATCGCACCAACTACGAGGTCGGCGACACCAACCGGGTGCTCGATGGCGACATCGACGGCTTCGTCCGCGAGTACCTGAACTACGCGGCAGGGTCATCGAACGGTTAGCGGAGCGATGCCCGTCTCCCGACAAGCGGCGGTTCAGGCCTCGGTCGGGGTGTCGGAGAGCTTCGACACGGTCGAGGCCGCGGCCGAGGCGGCCGACCGGGCGCGGGCGGGTCTCGATCAGCCGTGCGACCTCGCCGTCGTCTTCGCCTCGGGTCAGCACCTGGGCATGGCCAAATGGCTGCTTTCGGAAGTCCATGAGCGGCTCGAGCCCCGGGCGCTGATTGGCTGCGGCGCGGGTGGGACCGTCGCGGCAGGCCGCGAGCTGGAGGACACGCCCGGCATCGTCGTCTGGGGAGCCTCCCTGCCCGGTGCCGAGATCGAGACGATGCACGTCACCGCGGAGCGCGACGCGGACGGCTTTCGCCTGCTCGGCCTGCCCCGGTCGCTCGCGGGGGCCGAGGACGCGGAGCCCGGCACCGACGAGTCCGTGCTGGCGCTCTGCGATCCATTCAGCTTCCCCGCCGAGGAGCTGCTCGCGGCCCTGCAGCGGGCCCGGCCTCACGTGCCCGTGCTGGGAGGTCTCGCCAGCGCCGCCTTCGCCGGCGGGGCGATGCTGATGCAGGACGGCGACGTCCACACCGAGGGCGCCGTCGGCGTGCGCCTGACGGGAGCTCAGGTGCTGCCCTGCGTCTCGCAGGGCGCCGGGCCGGTCGGACCGGAGATGACGATCACGAGCGCGGAGGCCAATCTGATCGGCGAGCTGGCCGGAAAGCCGGCGATTGAGCGGCTCGGCGAGGTGATCGCCTCCCTGCCGAAGCGGGAGCGCGAGCTGGCGGCCTCCGGCATGCTGATCGGCCTGGTGATCGACGAGAACCGGCCCGAGTACGAGCGCGGCGACTTCCTGGTGCGACCCATCGTCGGCGCCGACCGCGAGTCGGGCGCGATCGCGATCGGCGAGCCGGTTCGGGTCGGACAGACGGTGCGCCTGCACGTCCGCGACGCGGCCTCGGCCGATCGGGACCTGCGAGAGGCGCTGCGCCTCCAGGCGGAGGCTCTCGGCTCGGACGGCGCGGCGGGTGCCCTGCTGTTCACCTGCAACGGCCGCGGATCGCACATGTTCGAGGTCCCGGACCACGACGCGGCGGCCGTCGAGGACTCGCTGGGCGTTCCGACCGCCGGCTTCTTCTGCGCCGGGGAGATCGGCCCCGTCGGTGGCCGGAACTTCCTGCATGGCTTCACGGCGACCATGGCGGTGTTCCCCGCATGATCCTGGTGACGGGCGCAACCGGCAACGCCGGTGGCGGCGTGGTGAACGGCCTGCTCGAGCTGGGTGCGGATGTGCGCGGCCTGGTGCGGCCGGGGTCCGAGGGCAAGCTGCCCGACGGTGTCGAGGCGGCGCCGGCGGACCTCAACGATCCGGAGGCCCTGCGAGCGCCACTCGAGGGCGTCAGCGCGGTCTTCCTGCTGAGCGGCTACGAGGGCATCGAGCGAGCCCTGGAGCTGATGCGGGCGGCAGGCGTCGAGCGAGTCGCTCTGCTCTCGAGCAGCGCCGCCCCGACCGGCGACCTCGACAACGCCGTGGCCAGATACCACATCCTCTCGGAGCGGGCCGTGCGCGAGTCGGGCCTGCCCTGGACCTTCCTGCAGCCCAACAGCTTCATGTCGAACGCCTTCCGCTGGCTCCCTCAGCTGGAGAGGGGAGACGTGATCCGGGGACCCTTCGGCGACGTCGCGATCGCGACAATCGACCCGGATGACCTGGGCGCCGTGGCCGCTCGGGCCCTGACGTCCGGCGAGCACGAGGGTCAGACCTACCGGCTCAGCGGCCCGGAGGCGCTCCGGCCGGGAGAGCAGGTGGCGATCATGGCCAAGTACACCGGCAGGGACCTCCGCTTCGATCCGCAGGACGACGACGAGGCACGCACCGAGATGGAGGGTCAGATGCCGAAGGAGTACGTCGACGCCTTCTTCGAGTTCTTCCGCGAGGGCACGGTCGACGAGACCACGGTGCAACCGACCGTCGAGCAGGTCACCGGCCGTGAGCCGCGCAGCTTCGCGGACTGGGCCGAGGCCCACACCGACGCCTTCCGCTGATGGCCCAGGCGATCACCAGGTGCCCCAACTGCGGCTCGACGGTCAGCCAGTTCGCGGCCGGCTGTGCGATCTGCGGCGAGAACCTCGTCGCCGCCCGCCAGAAGCTCGAGCGGCGGCGCGAGGCGCGCCCGGCGCTGCAAGCGCCCTCGTGGCTCCCTGAGATCACCGCCGCCGACGCCGTGCTCGGGGCGATCCTGATCATCGCCGCCTTCGGCTTCCCGGTCGTCGGCGGACCGGTCGCCGGCCTATTCGCGTACTTCGCGCACAGGAACGGGGACATGGTTCAGCGCAATCTCGCCCTGGTGGCTGTCGCGATCGCGCTGCTCGTGGTGGTCCTCGTCAGCTTCCTGCCGGAGACCTGGAACCCGTTCAGCCCCTGGGTCGACCTGCGCGGGCCCCTTTCGACCAGCTAGAGCGCGCCCTCGAGGTCCAGCAGCGCCCGCTTCATCTCCGGGCCGCCGCCGTAGTTGCCGACTCCGCCTCCGGACTGGAGGACTCGGTGGCAGGGGACGATCAAGGGGATTGGATTGCGGCCGCAGGCGGTCCCGGCGGCGCGGTAGGCGCGGGGGTTGCCGGCCCCCTTGGCGATCTCGCCGTAGGTGCGGGTCTCGCCGTACGGGATCCGCGCCACCGCGTGGAGGGCTCGGCTCTGGAATCCGGCCGGCGTCAGCGCCCAGTCGACGGGAACCTCGAAATGATCGCGCCTGCCCTCGAAGTACTCATCCAGCTCGCGGCGCTCCTCGTCGAGACGCTTCGGGGACTCGAGCACCCGCGGCGAGACGAACCTCGCCAGGTCCGCGAGCACCTCGTCCTCGGACTGCTGCGCTCCGCGGTGCTTGGGAAGTGCCAGCCTGACGACGCCGCGGTCGGTGCGGGCGACGATCAGCCTGCCGAAGGGGGAGTCGACCGGCGCGTAGGCGACGTCGATCAGCCGGTCCCGCTCGGCCCGGGCGAGGACGCCCTGCACCGCCCGGTCGAGGTCGCCGCCCGAGGGCGGGTTGCGAAGAATCTTCTCGAGTTGCTTGTCGGTCAACGGGTTCATGCGAACTCACCTCTCAGCTTCTGAAGTCCCTCGTGGACGCTGCGGCGGGCGGCGTCCTGCGAGCAGTCGAGCGCCTTGGCGATGCCGGCGTAGGACATGTCGGTCGCGAAGCGCAGCAAAACGGCGCCTCTCTGTTTGGGGGGAAGGCCGCTGACGGCCGTCCAGAGCTCGGGGTCCCCGCCGGCGACCGCCGCGTCGGGGCGGTTGTTCGAGCTGGGCTTCCCACCCGCGACCTCCTCCGAGCTTCCTGCCGGTACGGCGCGCCGCCCGCGGGCGCGGTGGTGGTCGATCGCCTTGCGGTGCGCGATCGTGAGCAGCCAGGAGCGCAGGTTGCTCGCGTGCTCCAGGCGCGGGTACGCGCGGAGCGCCGCGATGAACGTCTCCTGGAAGCAGTCCTCGGCGTCATGGGGGCCGACGGAGGCCACCAGGAACCCGAGCACGTCAGAGCCGTGCTCGTCGAGCAGCGCCTGGAAGGGGGGAAGGGTCTGATTGCGCATCCGCCCATAAAACGTCGCATACCGGCGTTCCGTGAGACTGTGAAAGCGATGGAAGTTGACAGCGACATGCGGGAGCTGGTCGCCAGGGCCCTGCTCGAGGATCTCGGATCCGGAGACGTCACCGCCGAGGCGGTGGTGCCGGAGGACGCCTCCGGGCGCGCGACGATCACGCAGAAGGCCCCCGGGGTGCTGTTCGGAATCGATGTCGCTGCCGAGGTCTTCCGTCAGGCGGGCGCCGGTGAGCTCGAGGCGACCGCCGCCGAGGCCGAATGGCGCGACGACGTTCCGGCGGAGGTGGCGCGCGCGGCCGGGCCGGCGCGGGCACTGCTTACCGCCGAGCGCACTTCTCTCAACCTGCTCGGACATCTCTCCGGGATAGCCACGCTCACTGGGCGGTTCGTCAGGGAGGTAGAGGGTTCGGGCGCCCGGATCCTCGATACCCGCAAGACCACACCTGGGCTGCGGGCGCTGGAGAAGGCCGCGGTGGTTGCGGGCGGCGGCACGAACCACAGGATGGGCCTCTACGACGCGATCCTGATCAAGGAGAACCACGCGGCGCTTGCGGGCGGGGTGGGGGAGGCGGTCCGGCGCGCCCGCGAGGCACGGCCCGACCTGCCCGTAGAGGTCGAATGCCGTGATCTCGACGAGGTTCGCCAGGGAGCCGAGGCGGGCGCGGACCGGCTCCTGCTCGACAACATGAGCCCGGCCGAGCTGCGCGAGGCGGTCGCGGCGGCGGGCGGCTCGGACGGCCCCGAGCTCGAGGCCTCGGGCGGAGTCACGCTGGAGAGCGTCGCCGAAATCGCTGCAACGGGTGTGGATTTCGTCTCGGTCGGGGCGCTCACCCATTCGGCGCCCAATCTCGACCTCAGCATGACCCTGGAGATATAGAGTCGATCGATGGCCACGGCCGATAACGTCGCGACTGGGCGCGAGGAGCTCGTCCGGAAGCACGTTGAAGCGGAGAACTCGGCGGACTACGAGACCGCGCTCGCGACCTTTCAGCATCCCCGCTACGAGTACGTCGCCACCGACGAGGTCTACGACGGCCCGGAGGAGGTGATGGCCCACTGGCGCGAGCTCGACCGCGCCTTCCCGGACCAGGAGATCGAGATCGTCGCGCTGCACACGGCCGACGACGCCGTGCTGATGGAGGCGATCGCGCGGGCCACGCACGCCGGGCCTTTCCGGGGCCTGCCGCCCACCGGCCGTCGCTTCGAGCAGCGGTTCCTCGCGATCTTCGTCTTCGAGGGCGACGCCCTCGTTCGCGAGCGGGTCTACTACGACACCGCCACGGTCTTGCAGCAGCTCGGCATCGCCCGGGACACTGCGAGCCTCACGGGACGCCTCGAGACGGCCGCCGCGCACCCACTGACGATCTCGCGCGGCATCGTCCGCCGGGTCATCGGGAGATAGCGGCGATGGCGCCCGATGCCCAGCTCAGGCGGAAGCGCGAGGAGCTCGTCCGCGAGCACATGGACTCCGAGAACCGCCACGAGTTCGACGCCACGCTCGAGACCTTCGAGCACCCTCGCTACGAGCTGATCGCCACCGGCGAGGTCTATGACGGCGCCGAAGAGGTCGATCGCTACTACGAGGACACCCGCCGGGCCTTCCCCGACCAGCGCAACGAGCTGCTCGCCCTGCACCATGCCGACGACGCCGTCCTCGTGGAGGCGGTCGTCCGGGGCACCCACAAGGGCCCGCTGCGCAGCCTGCCGCCGACCGGCCGCGAGTTCGAGCTTCCGATTCTCGCGATCTTCCTGTTCGAGGGCGAGAACCTGGTCTGCGAGCGCGTCTACTTCGACCAGCTGACGGTCCTGCGCCAGCTCGGCATCGCGCGCGATCCGCTCAGCCTCACCGGCCGGCTCCAGACCCTGGTCACCCATCCGCTGGCGATCGGGCGTGGCCTGGTGCGCCAGGTCACGGGGCGTTGACCTGAGCCGACCCGCAATCGCAGATGGGCACGACTAGGCCGGGAGTCGCTTTGCCCTCCTGCGGCACTTCTTTCGCGCCTTGCCGCGCTTCTTCTTGCACTTCTTGAGCGCCGCGGCGCGTTTGCCGGTCCGCTGGGGGGCCTTGGTGGGGATGGGAGCCGGGGCCCCGGCCGGCACCGGCTGGATATCCAGCGTCAGCTCCCATGCTCCGATTCTGATGAAGTCCGCGCTCGTGTCCGAGTATGCGTACAGGCTCCACGACCCGTTCGGTGAGGTGCCGTTGAAGAAGGAGAGCCGGTTGTCGTACGGCGGCGCCGGCCCTCCGCCCGCGCTCAGGTCGTCGTCCGGCGCATCGAAGTAGTTCGACGGCAGGTAGGTGTCGGCCGCACAGGCCCCGCTGTTCGACAGGAAGGTCTGCGCCGAGTCGTCGAACGCGAACTCGCGATCCATGAAGCCCGTCGTGCCACAGGCATCGGACCAGAGCAGGATTTTCTCGCCGCTGGGCCCCACCAGCGCGAGGTCGAGCGCGTCGATGTTGCCGCCCGCGCTGACGTCGATGAGGAGGACGCTCGCCTTCGCAACCGTCCCCGAAAGGCCCGAGACGTTGATGCTGGAGGGATAGGGCGTCGCCTGTCCGATATAGGTCCCGGGTATCGAGATCTGGGTTGGGTTGACGAAGTACGCGGTCTGCGCCCGGCCCGTCGCGGGAAGGGCGGCAGCCACCGCCACGGCGGCGACCAGCGCACCGGCGCTCACGCTCCTTCTCCCCATCCCTTGAGGCTACTGCTACTTCAGGAGCCCTGACAGCCGCGGCTCCTTCAGTACGGTCGCCGGGTGACCGGGCGATGGCCGCCGGCTAGCAGTCGGTGCCGCCGGTCAGGACCAGCGTCTTGCGCACTTCGGGGGTGACTTCCGGCGCGTGGTGCGAATCGATCGGCGCCGGCTTGCCCAGGTAGTAGCCCTGAGCGAAGTCGACGCCGAAGCGGCGCAGGGTCGTGAGGGTGGCGGCGTCCTCGACTCCCTCGGCGACCGTGACCTGGCCCAGGCGCTTCGCGATCCCGACGATCGTGCGCACGAGGTACTGGTCGAGCGAGCTGCCGGCGACGCCGTGGACGAACTCCATGTCGATCTTCAGGATCTGCGCCGGGATGTGCTTCAGATAGCTGAGGGAGCTGAGCCCGGTGCCGAAGTCGTCCAGCGCCAGCTTGCAGCCGATTCGCTGCAGGCGCTCGGCGAACCGCCGCGCGTGATCGAGGTTCCTGACCGCCGCCGTCTCGGTGATCTCGAAGGTGAGCTGCTCCGGATCGACGCCATCGGAGACCGCGGCCTCGATCATTCCGACGATCTTGTCGTCGTCGATCGAGCGCCCCGAGAGGTTGATCGCGAGGCGGCGCCCGGAGCGCGCCAGCTCGAGTGCCCTCCGAACGACGAGCCTGTCGATGTCCTGCATGAGGCCGAATCGCTCCGCGGTGGGGAGGAAGGCGGCCGGCGGGATCACGTCGCCGTCCTCCTCCAGCAGCCTGATGAGGAGCTCCTCGCTGTCGATCGTGTCCGTTCGGAGGTCGACGATGGGCTGCGCGTAGAGAACGAGGCGGTCGGCCTCGATCGCGTCTCGGATCTTGTCCACCCACGTGAGCCGGTCTCCCTTTTGCCCACGCCACGCCACGGCTCCGTTGCTCCGCTGCTTTGCGTCGTAGAGGGCGATGTCGGCTCGCACCACGAGGTCATCCGCCACCACCTTCTCGCTGCCGTCGAAGGAGACGACGCCGACGCTGGCCTCGACGCTCGGATCCGTGTGGGACTTGATCAGCGTTCTCAGGGTGCCGGCGAGCTCGAGACCCTGCTCGAGATCGGCGTTTGGAATCAGGATCGCGAACTCGTCGCCTCCCAGCCTGCCGACGATGTCGCTGTCACGAAGCCGCTTGCGAAGCAGGAGCGCCACCCGGCGAATCAGCTCGTCTCCGATCTCGTGTCCGAAGGAGTCGTTGACGAACTTGAATGAGTCCAGGTCGAGCATCAGCAGGGCGCCAGCGGTCCGATAGCGCTGAGCGTGGCGAAGCTCCTTCTCGACCTCCTCGACGAAGCGACGGCGGTTGAAAAGCCCGCTGAGGGAGTCATGGTCGGCCTGGTAGCGGAGGCGCTCCTCCACGCTTCGCTGGGCGGTCACGTCGTCGAACACGACCACGACGCCGACCGCCTGGCCGTCCTGGCGGATCGGGGCGGCCGTGTAATCGACCGGGAAGCTGGTTCCGTCCCTCTTCCAGAACACCTCGTCGCTGACGCGGACGGGCGTTTCCGCTGTGAGCACGGACTGGATCGGGCACTGATCGGCGGGATAGGGAACCCCGTTCAGATACGAATGGTGCATGAGGTCGTGGCCGTCCTGGCCGATCAGCTGACGCAAGCTGTATCCGAGCATCCGGCAGGCCGCCGGGTTCGCATAGCTGAGCCGCCCGTCGGGGTCCGCCCTGATGATCCCCTCGCCCGCGGTGGAGACGATCATCTGGTTGTCGCGGGCGATGTGCTGGTTCTCGCCGAGCGTGATCAGCAGGCGGACGGCCACGAGCAGGATCGCCGCCGCCGCGCAAGTGACCGTTGCGGTTCCGCCGGGATGATCGGGGCCGCGCACCACCAGGAACAGGGCCGGGATCGCGATCAACGCGGTCATGGCGCTGAACCCGGCCGCGGAGGTACTGCTCGAGATCGGCCTGCGAAGCGTCAGCTGTGCGCCGGCGGCCATCAGGAGCCACGTCACGGCCCACCCGGCGTCGAGGATGGTCCCACCCGTGTAGCTGTCGGAGGCGAGCTGCTCGAAGTAGACGAGATCCACGACGAAGAGAAGAAGCGCGGCGGCCGAGATCAGGTAGTACGAGGGCCCGAGGCGAAGGCGGCCGGCATACCCGAGTACGAGCGCGAACGCAACGAAGCTGAGGTCGAGCAGCGGATAGACGAGCTGCCCCTTGACGAATGCCTCCGGGGCGGAGGCCGAGCTGAGCATCTCACCGAATAAGAGCGCGAAGCCCCCGGCGATCAGGACGAGCACGACGATCGTGCCGTCGAGCCAGACGAGCGGGCGCAGCGAGCGGCGGTCGCCGAGGTAGAAAGCCACCCCGAGCAGCACGAGGGGGTAGTAGGCCAGCCAGAGGTAGTCCGAGGGGGTCGGGAAGGCCCCCGGGACGTGCTGGATGAAATCGAGGTTGATCTCGCCCAACGCGAACACCAGCTGACCGAGACCGACGGCGCCCCAGACCATTCGGTATCGATCGGTACGGCCTGCCGCGACGCAGATGGTGGCCGCGCCGGCAAGGACCATCGAGCCGTCCAGCAGGAGCGAGCGCAGGTTGTCCACCCCGGCGGTGCCGAGGATGATCATGACAATGGCCACAGCGACCGCCGCCGCGGCCACCGCCAGCAGGAGGCGAGCCGGCAGGGGTGTCCGTGTGTCCATCGTCAGGGTTGCATCGCCACGATTGGAACCCGACCTTTAGGACACGTCGCAGAAATGCGGGTAATCCCGCCCGTCCTGCGGCTTACTACTGAGGTCGCGCTACTTCAGCAGGCGTGAGAGCCGGCGGTCCTTGAGCACCCTGCCGCCCGTCTGCTCCTCCGGGCAGTAGTTCATCTGGTGCTCGGCGAAGAAGACCGCCTCGATCCTCGTGCCGCAGCGCGGGCACGGCTCGCCCTCGCGGCGGTGAACCTGCAGGGGCATCGGCATCTTGTCCGGGATCTGCTCGCCGACCACCTCCTCGTAGTGGTCGATCGCGTCGCCGAGGACGTGCAGCGCATCGTGGAGGGCCTTCACCTCCTCACCCCGCAGCTCGGATCCCTTCTTGAAGGGCGACAGCTTCGCCTCCCAGAGGATCTCGTCGACCCAGGAGCGTCCGATCCCGGCGATCTCGCGCTGGTGGCGCAGCAGGGGATGGAGGTGCCGGGGCTCGGCGATCGCTTCGCGGAACCGCTCGATCGGCGGGGCCGGCCAGGCATCGGGGCCGAGCGTCGCCACCATCTCGTCGTCCTCGACCTCGTCCCGGCGAAGCAGTCTTGCCCAAGCGGCCTGCCTGGTGCCGAACTCGCGCAGCCGAAGCTCTCGGCCGTCGGCGATTCGAACCAGGAGGCGGGAGCGGCGGTCCTTCAGCGAGGCCCGCTTGTCGAAGAGCTGCAGGCGCCCGGCCGACATCAGATGGATCAGCAGGGTCAGCGGACCGGCCCCGTCCGCGGACTCGAAGTCGACCGCGAGCATCTTGCCGATCCGGCGGACGCCGGAGATCCGGACGCCGGTGAGCGCATCGAGGCTGGGCTCGAAGGTCTTCAGAGTCGCCACGCCCGTGGCCACGGCCGATTCCACCTCCGCGCCCTTGAGCGCGGTGCTCAGGCGACGCGCCGTGATCTCCACCTCGGGCAGCTCGGGCATGGGGCCAAGGTTAGGCCCGCGCTAACCTTTAGTCAGTTCATTCGCCGACCTCGAGGTCTCGTCACAGGCCGGGGCGGCGAACATAAAGCGAAAAGGAGCGGCCCGCCGTGCTGGAGCTTCCTACCGTCAACGAGCTTCCCGCCAAGCTGAGCGAGGAGGAGATCGCGACCCTGAGCGAGGAGGTCCGCACGCTCGCGGCCGAGCGGAACGCCGTGATCCTCGCCCACAACTACCAGCTGCCCGAGCTGCAGGACGTGGCCGACTTCGTCGGCGACTCGCTCGGCCTCTCCCGCCAGGCGGCGAAGGCCGACGCCGAGGTGATCGAGTTCTGCGGCGTCCACTTCATGGCCGAGACGGCCTCGGTGCTCTGTCCCGACAAGACCGTCCTGATCGCCGATCTCGGCGCCGGCTGCTCGCTGGCGGAGTCGATCAACGCCGAGCAGCTCCGCGCCTGGAAGGCGGAGCACCCGGGCGCCGTGGTGGTCATGTACGTCAACACCTCGGCCGAGGTGAAGGCCGAGACCGACTACTGCTGCACCTCCGGCAACGCGGTCGCCGTCGTCGAGCACATCCTCCGAGAGCACGGCCCGGACACCGAGATCCTCTTCGGCCCCGACATGTGGCTCGGCGCCTTCGTCGAGCGCGAAACGGGCATCAAGGACGACCCGGATCGCCGCGCCCGCTTCCACATCTGGGACGGCGAGTGCCACGTCCACGCCGGGATCCGCCCGACCGACATCAAGACCGTCCGCGACGAGCACCCGAACGCAGAGTTCCTGATCCATCCCGAGTGCGGCTGCGCCACCCAGGCGATGGAGTACGTCGCCTCGGGGGACATCGATCCCGACGGCGTCCAGATGCTCTCCACCGGCGGGATGCTCGACTACATGGAGAAGCACCCCGACGGCGAGTACATCGTCGCCACCGAGAACGGGATGCTCTATCCGCTCCAGCAGGCGGCGCCCCACGCGAAGCTGATCGAGGCCAATCGGATGGCGTTCTGCAAGTACATGAAGATGATCACGCTGCCGAAGGTCCGGGACTCGCTGCGCGAGGGCCGCTACGAGGTCAAGGTCCCGCCCGAGATCGCCGAGCGCGCGACGCTGCCGATCGAGCGCATGGTTGCGATCGGGTAGCCGACTTACGGGCCAAGGCAAAGCGCCGGACCTAGCGACCGCCGCTCCGCCTGGTGGTAGGTTGCCGCCGGAGGGATCGTGGAGACCATCTTGCGGGTCGTACTCGGGATCGTGCTCGCGGGCGCAGCGCTCGCGAAGCTCGCCTCGCCGCGCGCGAGCATCGCCGCGATGGCGGGCTTCGGATTCGAGGGTGGGCCCCTGCGCCCGATCGCCTGGGCCGGGTTGATCGCCATCGAGCTCGGCCTCGGCATCGCCGTGGCGCTGGGCTCGGCCCCCGCCGCCTACCTGGCGTCCGGCTTGATGCTTCTGTTCGCCGCGCTGACGACCGGCGCGATCCTGAGAGGGCGGGCGGGGGCGCCCTGCGCCTGCTTCGGGCCTCGCTCGAAGGTGTCCTGGCTCGGCGTCCTTCGCAATCTCGCGCTGGCGGCCGCCTTTGCCCTGGTCTCCCTGGTCGATTCGATCGCCCTCACCACCGACGCGTGGCTCGGGATCGCCGCGGGGGTTGCGCTGGTCGCCTGCGGCTGCCTCACCGTCGCCGTGCTGGGACTGGCGCGCGAGGTCGGGATGCTCCGGCTGCAGCTCGGCACCCAGGGCGCTCTCGAGATCGCCGGGGAAGGGCCCGACGTCGGATCGCAGGCGGAGGCGCTGGCGAGCCGGCTGGCGGTGCCGGCACGAAACGGCACCGAGCAGCTCGGCCTGGCGGTCTTCAGCTCTGAGGGCTGCCATCTGTGCCAGACGCTCTCGCCGGCGATCGAGAACGTCGCCAACGATCCTCGGGTGACGGTCGGGGTCTTCGACGAGGTCGCCGACGCGATGCTCTGGAGCGATCTCGGCATTCCGGGCAGCCCGTTCGCTGTCGCCACCGACGAGGGGGGCACCGTCCTGGCCAAGGGGACCTTCAACAACCTCGCTCAGCTGGAGAGCGTGCTCGCGACCGCCGTACGCCGCCGTGCCTGAGCATCTGGATCGATTCACGGATTCCCTCGCCCGAGACAGCTCGCGGCGCGGCTTCCTGGCACGAGTCGGCGGGGCGCTCGTCGCCCTGACGGCTGCTCGGACCGTCGGGACGCTGATCGAGCCCGGCGACTCCGAGGCGTTCCACTTCTGCGGGCACACCTTCACGACCGGCTCATGCCCGCATCCGACCGGGCTGCCGCGGATCGACTCGCGCGGCTATCCGCTCCGGGCCAGCGACGGGCATCCGGTCGACGACATCGGCAGGCCCGTCAACGAGGCGGGCCAGCCCGTGGACGGCGGCGGCCAGCTCCTGCGTGACGCCGAGGGCACGCCCCTGCCGCCGGCGCCGCGGACCCGCCTCTGCGACCGGGTCGGGGACATCTACGGCTTCAGCCCGCACATCGACGGCTCCTGGTATCGCTGCTGCGGCGGCAAGGTCCGCCAGCTGCGGGACTGCTGCGCCCACCACAACACCCGGATCAACGGCGACGCCGCGCTCGCTGGCTACTGCTACAGCGGCCGCAAGGTGTTCTGCGTCCAGTACTACGACACGAAGGTGCCATGTTGACGGGGGTGGTGGAGCTTGCCCTCGCAGCGGCGGCGCTCCTGGTCGGGGCGACGGGGACGTTCTCGCCCTGCGGGCTGTCGGCGATCGACACGATCGGGCCGACGGGACACACCGGCGGGCGCCGGGTCACCGCCGCCGCCTGTGCGACATTCCTGCCCGGGGCGATCGCCGGCGGATTGGTCACGTTCGGGTCGCTCGCCCTGCTCGGCGACGTCCTTCATGGCGCCGGCGGCCGCGCCGCCTATGTCGTTGCGGCCGCGATTGCGCTGCTGGCGGCCGCGCTCGAGGCGCGTGGGACGAGGATCGTTCCGCAGATCCGCCGGCAGCTCCCGGAGCACTGGCGCCGGGTGATGCCGATGCCCCTGGCGGCGGCGCTCTACGGCGTCCTGCTGGGCCTCGGGTTCACGACCTTCGTCCTGTCCTTCGGCGTCTGGGCGCTCGCCGGCGTGAGTCTGGCGGTCGGAGACCCCTCCCTCGGCCTGCTGCTCGGCGCGGCCTTCGGGATCGGCCGGGCGATCCCGATCGTGGTGCTGGCGCCGATGGCGGGCAGCGATCTTGGCGTTCGCGCGACGGAGCTGATGTGCGAGCGGGAGAGCGTCTACGCAGGCCTGCGACGCGGCGACGCGGCCGCCCTCCTGCTCGTCGCGGTCGCCCTCGTGATCGCACCCGGCAGCGCCGGGGCCGCCGGAACCGATGTCCCGCACGCCACCGATCCGTCGGCCACGGCGGACGCGCTGCTCCTCCAGCGACTCGGCGGCCCGGCGGTGATCAGCCGGGGCGGCCCGGAGGTCGCGCTGCCCGGCGACCATCCCGCGATCGGCGGCCCCTTCATCGCCACGGTGATCGGTGACACGATCCAGCTGCTCGACCGGAGCACGCTGGCGCCGATCGCGCGGGTCGACGCTCCCGGGGCGGACGCGATCGCCGTCTCGGGCTCCTGGCTGGCCTACCGCGCCGCCACCGGCCGAGGCGAAGGGATCTATATCCGCTACATCGCCAACCCGGCGTCGCCGGCGCCGCCGCGGCTGCTGGCAAGGAGGGGAGGGGCGTCACAGCTCAGCCCACCGGCGATCGACGGAAAGATCCTCGTCTACGCGATCGCGACCCCCCGCGGCAGCAGGGTCGTCCAGCGGGTGATGGGGACCCACAAGCACCGCGCGCTGGTCCGCTCCCGGCGGCTGCTCCTCTTCGACCCCGCGGTCGAAGGGCGCTCGCTCGCCTATGTCCGCTCGGATGCCCGACGCAGCCGCCTGATGGTCAGAGGCCGCCACGGCCATGGTGCCGGCCGGATCCTGTTCACGCTGAAGCGCTCGAAGGGGCAACTGTGGTCGGACGCGCTGACCAAGTCAGTCGCCTACGTGACCGTGCTCCGGCCGAGCGCGAATCACGCGGACGCGGCGATCATCGGCGTCGGTCGCAAGCATCCGAAGCGCCTGCGGGAGCACGGCCCTCGCGGCGGCGGCAACCACCGTTTCTAGCGGTCGCGCCTGGTATCACCAGCCCGGGGGAGGAGAGAACGCTCGCAGCGGGGGCTGCGCGTAGCCGACCGCACGGTAGAAGGTCGCGCTGGCCTTGGCGAGCAGCCAGCGCCCGCCGGCTCGCTCGAGGTAGATCACGTCGTCCTCGACCGAGACGTACTTGCGATCCGAGAAGTGATGGGTGACGGTGGCGATGATCCGGGCCCGGTCGTCTCCGAGCGCTTCCGGCTTCACCTCGACGAGGTTCGTGCGGCGCCACGCCGGACCGCCGCTGCGCGGCCGGGTACCGATCGATGCCCGCACAGACCTGGGGCAGCCACCGTCGTGGCGGGGTAGCTCGCCGAGCTCGAGTCCGCCCGGATCGATCAGGGCGCAGACCCGGGCCGCGCTTCGGCTGTCGAGCGCCGCGATGTAATCGCGCACCGCTGCCGTCGCCTCCGAGCGGTCGGCCCCGGCCAGCCCCCCGCTGGATTGGGGGCCGTTCGCGGATGCCTCCGGGCTCGCCTCGGTCGCGGCCGGTCCCTGCGCCCCCTCATCGGCCGTGTCCGCGGTCCCCAGCGCTCCAGGCGGGAGCTTTCCGGCCGCCTTGGAGGCTGCGATGGAGGTCGTGGTAACGCTGCGCTGGCTGGCCGCCGTCGTGGCGCCGTCACTCGGGGATCCACCGCAGCCGGCGAGGGTCGGCGCAATCGCCACCAACATCACCGCGAACGCTCCGGGTCTCATGAACAGCAGGCTACGCGGAGAGGTTCCGTCGGCCCCGGCTTCTAGGGTCCCCACTGGTGCTGCCCGCTGCTACCCTCGCCGCCCGGTCTTGAGCAAGCCGCAGCCCAAGGCCATCCCGTACGACCAGGCGCATGATGAGCCCCGCATGGCGCACCTGAAGCCCGTCCCAGATCCCACGCCGGAGCCTTCCAGAAAGGCGGGAGGCAAGCCGTCGATCGCTGAGCTCGAGCGCTATGCGACGGTGCTCCGGATCGACTGCGTTCGGATGCTGGCCGTCGCCAAGTCGGGTCACCTCGACAGCTCCCTCTCGGCGGCCGACATCGTCGCCGCCCTCTACTACCGGGTGCTCCGCCACGATCCGTCCAATCCGAAGTGGCCCGAGCGCGACCGCTTCGTCCTCTCCAAGGGACACGCCGCACCGATCCAGTACGCCGCGCTCGCCCAGCACGGCTACTTCCCGGCGGACGACCTGATGGGCCTTCGCCAGATCGGCTCCCATCTCCAGGGCCATCCCGACATGACCCGGACGCCGGGCATCGAGGTCTCCACCGGATCGCTCGGCCAGGGCCTCTCGATGAGCGTCGGCATCTGCCTGTCGCTGCGGCTCGACGAGCTCTCGGACACCTCACAGGTCTTCACGCTGATGTCCGACGGCGACTGCCAGGAGGGCGAGAGCTGGGAGGGAGCGATGTCCGCCGCCCACTTCGGCCTGCCCAACCTGACCGCGATCGTCGACTACAACCACCTGCAGACCGACGGCACGACCGAGGAGGTCATGGACACCGGCGACGTCCGCGCCAAGTTCGAGGCCTTCGGCTGGGACGCCATCGAGATCGACGGCCACGACATGGGAGCGATCGTCGAGTCGCTCGAGCGGAGCCGCACCATCGACCGCCCGTCCGCGATCGTCTGCCAGACGAAGAAGGGCCGCGGAGTCTCATTCATGGAGGACCGCTTCGGCTTCCACGGCAAGCCGCCGAGCCCGGAGCAGGCCGAACAGGCCATGGAGGAGCTCGAGGCGACGTACGACCGTCAGACCAAAGAGCTCGAGGGGGCGAGCTGATGGCCAGCGAGCTGATCGAGGCCGCGGTGGCCCAGAGCGAGCCGATCGCGACGCGCCAGGCGTACGGCGACGCTCTGGTCGCCCTGGGCGAGGCCCATTCGGAAGTCGTCGCGCTGGACGCCGACCTGGCCGTCTCCACTCAGTCGATGAAGTTCGGCAAGGCGTTCCCGGAGCGCTTCTTCAACATCGGCGCCGCCGAGGCGAACATGATGTCGATTTCGACCGGGCTCGCGGCCAGCGGCAAGGTTCCCTACGCGTCGACCTTCGCGATCTTCGCCACGTCGCGCTCCTATGACCAGGTTCGCCTGGGGATCGCCCACAACGAGCTCAAGGTGAGGATCGGCGCCTCGCACGGTGGGGTCTCCCTCGGGGAAGACGGGGCCTCGCACCAGATGATCGAGGACATCGCCCTGATGAGGGCGATGCCGAAGATGCAGGTGGTCGTTCCGGCCGACTACAACCAGGCCTACACCGCGGTGATCGAGTCCTACGAGCGCTTCGACGGCCCCATGTACATGCGCTTCGGCCGGCCGAAGACCCCGGTCGTCTACCAGGAGATCCCGGAAACGCTGGGGGCCGGCGTCGACGTGCTCCGTCCCGGTAAGGACATCTCGATCTTCGTCTGCGGCCACATGGTCTGGCGCGGACTGGAAGCGGCGGAGACGCTCGAGCGCGAGGACGGGGTGGAGGCCGAGGTGGTCAACGTCTCGATCATCAAGCCGATCGACTCCCAGTCGGTTCTGCGCTCACTCGCCAAGACGGGCGTCGCGGTGACGGCGGAGGAGCATCGCGTCGTCGGCGGCCTCGGCGACGCGATCCGCCAGGTGGCCTGCGAGCAGCATCCGGTTCCGGTGTTCGCGCTCGGGATGCAGGACGAGTTCGGCGTCTCCGGTACGGCCGAGGCCTGCATGGAGCACTTCGGGCTCACCGCCAGCGGCATCGCCGATCTCGCCCGCGAGGCCCTGCTGAAGAAGCCGATCGTGCAGCACCCGCCCATTCAGGGCGGCCCCTGGTCCTAGCGGGGACGATTCCTTTCCCCCGTGTTGGGAGCCTCGTCGCCTGAGGTCTCCCGACGTGGAGATAGGAGTACCCTGGAAGGAGGCGGCCTGGCGTTGCTGCCACCCGACTCACTAGGATGTCGCCGGCTCGTTGGGTTTCCCCGCAACTCTTCCCTTCGCGCAATCGCTTGATCAAGAGGGGCGGCAACCGACCTGTTTGGAGGCTTGCCGTTTCCCCGCATGAAGCACCACCTGAACCTGCAAGGGGAGAGACCCTTGCACAGATATCGACCGGCCTCGTTCGGCTGCACTCGCGCTTTTACGGCAAGGGGCCGACCAAGGCCAAGACCCACCTGGTGGACGACACGGTCGTGTCGATCCTGCGCGGTGGTTTCACCAGGGTCGAGCGGACGCTCCTCGATACGGGCGAGCTTGAGTCCGTCTACCAGATGCGCCGCAGCTTCCAGCAGGCGATGGAGGACGAGTTCCGCCGCGTCGTCGAGGAGGCGACCGGCCGGAAGGTGATCGCGTACATGAGCTCGATCCACGTCAATCCCGACCTGGCCGTGGAAATATTCGTCCTGGGGCCGCGGGAGGGAAGCGATGAACCCGCCTCCGCCTCGGCTGACGGCAATGCGCCGCCCGTCGGCATCGACGGCGCAGGACCCACCTAGTCGCTCGCCGCTCCGTTCAGCGCCTCGAGGGCGCTGCTGCGCTCCCTGAACAGCGGCAACGCACGGTCGATCCCGGCGAGCCTGAAGACGCGGTCGACCTGCGAGCCGTCTGCGATCACGGTGTGGAGCACCGCACCGTCGTCGATGCCCCGGAAGGCGCGAATCAGCAGGCCGATGCCGGACGAGTCGATGAAGCTCAGTCCGGTCAGGTCCACGATCACGCCCTCCTTCGAGCGTAGCTCCGCCAGCAGCTGCTTCTCCACTCGAGGGAGGGTGCTCAGATCGAGCTCGCCGGTGAGGGAGACGACGGACGTAGCCGATCCCGTCGGCTCGATCCGCACGCTCAGGAGCTGGCCGTTCTGCGGTTCACCGCTCCCCCCTGGTGAGAGGGGTGGAGCGGCCCCGCTAGACCGCTCCACCCGCTCGCCTCAGCGCCCCATCCCCTGGTGGCGCGCAGCTCCCATGAGGCAGGGAGTCGTCAAGTTTCAGAAGTTGCCCGTATTCAGGGCTCCGCAACAAAGCTCCTTCTCCTCGGTGTTGCTCATCCGTGGTTACCGAGGAGATCCGACCGTGCCCCTTGCAGGTCGTTCCTCCAGGTTTCGTGGGGAGTGGCGGGTCGACGCCCAGCGGCCTCGACTCGCTCCTCCAATCGCTTGCCGTGTATTCTAGGGCCGGTAGCGCCCAATTGGGAGTATCGGGTAGACGCGAGACCGGGCTGAGGTATCGGGTTTTCCCGCACATTGCGTAGGAACAAGTCGTCGAGAGGGGCGACGCGGGCCGGCGGAGTAGAACCGACCATGCGATCACTCAATCCTGAACTCCAGTCCACACCGCTCGCGCCGCGCACGGATCGGGCGGCTCGGCGACCCGCGGGGGATCCACGGGGCGATGACGTATCTCCGGTGTCATCGGACGCCACCGGAGTGCGAGAGAACGGCGGTGCGCGGGGCCGAGAGGACGCCACTCGGCCCCGCCGCCGCTATATCACCTACTGAGCTGTCGTCCGGCGGATTCGCCGGACGCGTTCACGGCGTGTGGAGAAGGTTCTCGACCGCCGCCACGCCGTCGACGTGGCCGGCCTGCTCCACCAGCTTCCGGATCTCGTCAGGGCGCTTGACCTCGCCGCGCAGGTACACCACGCCATTCTCGACGTTCACGTTGACCGAGCCCTTCGGCACGTCCGCGGGCTGGAAGATCTCGCTCTTGACCCGCTCGGCGAGCGCCTGATCATTCGCAGCCGGCTTCTCCGGACGCGCCTGGCTCTTCACCGCCTCGACCTTGCCCTCGACCTGGCCGGTGCGGTACTCGGCTTCGCGCCGAGTCCGATTCGTGCCTCGGCGAATCAAGGCGAGCGTGCGATCACGGGCCACATGACGCCGCCGCCTGCCGGAGTCGGGGTCCAGGAAGTAGCCGGCCGCGAGCCCCGCCGCACCGGCCGCACCGACCGCCTTCGCCGAGATGCCCGATGCCTTGGTCTGGGCGCCGGTGCGCGCTCGAGCCGCAGCGATCCGGCTGCGGACGAGCTGACGTCGCGCTTGCCTGCGAGCATCCTTGACGGTGCTGCGCGCCTGTTCCTGCACGATTCGGGCCTGCTTCTGAGCCTCGGCAATCGTCTCCTTCGCCTGCTTGCGGGCATCCTCGGCCCGCGCTGTGGTCTTGACCTTCATCACAGTCCTCGCTCGGATAGAAGTCTCGATCGGGCTACTGGTGCCCGTCTCCAGGTGGCGTTAAACGATGCCTGGATCTAGTGGGGCCGATGCCGGGGCGAGCTCGCCCGAGCGCGACTAATCGGCAGTGGAGCTGTTGAAGAGCGAACGAGAACTTGCGATCCGCTTAAGGGTGACCCGTACCCTGCCTCGCTCAATGGCAAGACGTGAGACAAGACAGCTCCTGCGCGCGCGCCCCAAGGGGCAGCGCCGACCTGAGCACCTCACGGAGCAGCGCGCCCGGCCGCCGATCGTCGAGATGCGCAAGGTCACCAAGGTCTACCCCGGTGGGCACGTCGCGCTCGAGCGCGTCAGCCTTCGCGTCGACCGCGGCGAGTTCGTCTTCCTTGTCGGGCCGACCGGCTGCGGCAAGACCACACTGATCAAGACACTGATCCGAGAGCTCCGGCCCACCGAGGGCGAGGTGCTGATCGCGGGCCGCGACATCTCCTCGCTCCCGGACAAGAAGGTGCCGCAGCTGCGGCGCCGGATCGGGACCGTCTTCCAGGACTACAAGCTTCTGCCGAGCCGAAACGTCTACGACAACGTCGCCTATGCCCTCCAGGTGATCGGGGCCCCCCGTTCGGAGATCCGCCGCAAGGTGCCGGACGCGCTCCGCCTCGTCGGACTCGCCGACAAAGTCAAGAACTTCCCCGACCAGCTCTCGGGCGGCGAGCAGCAGCGGCTCTCGGTCGCGCGTGCTTTCGTCAACCACCCGCCGCTGCTGCTGGCGGATGAGCCGACGGGCAACCTGGACCCCAACACCTCCATCGGGATCATGCAGGTGCTCTACCGGATCAACCGCACCGGTACGACCGTCGTCGTCGTCACCCATGACCGCGAGATGGTCGACAAGATGCGACGCCGCGTGATCGCGCTCGACTCCGGCCGAGTGATCCGCGACCAGGCTGCCGGCACCTACACCTCCGACGACGAGTCGACCCGCGAGTTCGCGCTGCGGCTCCGCGAGGAGATGGGCGTCGAGGGCGAGGAGCCCCGCTACTAGGCGGCACTCATGGGGCGAGTTTTCTTCTTCATCGGGGAGGGCCTGCGAGCGCTCAGGCGCAGCGCCGCTCCCGGGCTGGCGTCGATCGTCACGGTCTGCATCACCGTGGTGCTGCTCGGCGTCCTGATCCCGGTCCTCCAGACCACGAACAACAAGACCAACGAGGTCCGGAGTCAGGTCGGTCTGCGGATCTTCCTCAACGACGAGTACAACGCCCCCACGATTCCGCAGAGCCAGATCGATCAACTGAAGGCAAAGCTCCAGGCCATCCCGCACGTCACCTCGGTGCAGTTCGTCGACAAGAACCAAGCGCTCACCCAGCTGGGGTCGGACTTCGCGCAGGGGAACAAGTCCAGCCTCATCTCAGAGCTCCCGGGCGGACACAATCCGCTCCCGTCCTCATTCAACGTCAAGCCCGACGACCTTTCGAACCTTCCGGGTATCCGCTCCGCCATCACCCCTCCTGGGGCAAATGGCCGGCCGGCCCCGATCAGCCCGGCCATCAGCGAAGTCAGGGACTCCCGTGATGAGGCCAACAAGATCACCGGGGCAACCTCGGCGATCCGCTGGGTCCTTGCCATAGTCTCGGCCCTGCTCTTGATCGCCTCCCTGCTTCTCGTCGCCAACACGATCCGGCTCTCGATCTATGCGCGCCGCCGCGAGGTCGAGGTGATGCGACTGGTTGGCGCGACCAACTGGTTCATCCGCTGGCCGTTCATGGTGGAGGGCTTGATCTGCGGTCTGCTCGGCGCCGGAATCGCGATCGGCTTCCTCTTCGTCGGCAAGCAGGTGGTTCTCGATCCGCTTGCCAATGACTTCCACCTGATTGCCTCGGGGCACACGATCGGCTTCGCCAGCCTTGCGCTCGTCCTGCTGAGCGTCGCCATGGGCATCTCGGCGATGGGCAGCGGGCTGACGCTGCGTCGCTTCCTCCGCATTTGACCTCATGAAACGGGTTGCGCCAAAGGCGCGCCCTCGCGCAATCGCGGTCGCGGCGCTCGTCGCGATCGCCTTCGTCATCGGCATCGTCGCCGGCGGCCAGGTCGACGCGATCCGGAACGCCGTCGACGACGTCTTCGGAAACAAGAGCGAGGACGCGACCGCCCAGGCGATCAACGCGATCCACGACGACTACTTCCACACCGTGGATGGCAAGGACCTCGAGAACGCCTCCATCGCCTCGATCATCGCCCACATCAAGGAGCGCTACCACGACCGCTTCTCCCACTACTTCACTCCCATCGAGTACGACCGCTTCAAGCAGGGATCGAGCCTCTCGGGCATCGGCGTTGCCGTGAACGAGGTTCCCCGCGGCCTGCGCGTGGCGACCGTGTACAAGCACACGCCGGCCAGGGAGGCCGGGATCCAGCCCGGCGATGTGATCACCGGCGTCAACGGCAGCTCGATCGCGGGCAAGGATGCGAATGTGGTCACGAACGAGATCCGCGGGCCGGCCGGGACGAAGGTGGCGCTCACCATCGCGAGCATGGATGGGAGCTCGCGCGAGGTCACCCTGACGCGACGCGAGGTGGACATCCCCCAGGTCACCGGGCACATCGAGAAGGTGGGTCAGTCAAAGGTCGGGTACGTGCGGCTGGCGGGGTTCTTCCCCGGCGCCCACGGTGAGCTCCGCAAGGAGATCGAGAGGCTCTACAAGCAGGGAGCCCAGGGCCTGGTCCTCGACCTGCGCGGCAACGGCGGGGGGCTGCTGACCGAGGCCGTGCTGGTCTCGAGCATCTTCGTACCCAACGGCGTGATCGTCTCCACCCATGGGCGCACCCAGCACACCCGGACCTTCGACGCGACCGGCGACGCGCTGCCGCGCCATCCGATGGCGGTCCTGATCAATGGGGACACGGCATCCGCGTCGGAGATCGTCACCGCGGCGCTTGAGCAGGCTGGGATCGCGAAGGTGGTCGGCACCACCTCGTTCGGCAAGGGCACCTTCCAGGAGGTGATCCCGTTGAACAACGGGGCCGCACTGGATCTGACGGTGGGGGAGTATCTGACCCGTGACGGAACTTCGATCAACCACGTCGGGATACCGCCGCAGGTGAAGGCGAAGGACATCCCCTCGACCAAGCCGGACGAGGGCCTGCAGAAGGCGCTCCAGACGCTGGCCCCACAGCTCTGAGGCGCGTCGTCCTCGTCTCGAAGCGCGGGCGCTTCCTCGTCGGGGAGCTCCTCTTCGAGCGCGGCGGGCGGGTTGAGCTGGGCGGCGGCCGGCGAGCGGCAACCCCCGGGCGGATGGCCCTGGTGGAGCTCGGGCAGGGACGCGGACGGGCCAAGGTCGTTCGCGAGCTCGGCGACCCGGAGCGCGCGGCCGACGTGATCGCGGCGATGCTCGAAGACCGCCAGGTCCGGACGGGCTTTGCCCGGCGCATCGAGAGGGAGGCTGCGGAGGCGGCCGAGCGCGCCAAGGCGCTCGACTTCGATCGCCGAGACCTCCGGGACCTCCCCACCTTCACGGTGGACCCGGCCAGCGCGCACGACTTCGACGACGCGGTCTCCGCCTCGAGGACGGAGCGCGGTGTTCGCCTCTGGATCCACATCGCCGACGTGGCCGTCCACGTCCGGCCGGGCGATGCGCTGGAGAAAGAGGCCTACCGGCGCGCGAACTCCACCTACGTACCGGGAACCGTCGCCCCGATGCTTCCCCACGTCCTCTCGAGTGACGTCTGCAGCCTCGCACCCGACGCCGACCGCCTCGCCGTCACCTCCGAGATCGAGCTCTCCGAGGCGGGCGAGCCGCTGTCGGCCAGCTTCTATCGCAGCCGGATCCGCTCTGATCTCCGGTTGAACTACGAGCAGCTCGACGAGATCTTCGCCGGCCGCGCCCAGACGCCCGAGCCGATCGCCGAGCCCCTCGCCCTCGCCAGGAAGGCGGCCGCGGCGCTCGCCGGGCGCAGGCCCCGCGCCTCGCTGGAGGTCGAGAGCTTCGAGCCGGAGTTCCGGTTCGAGGAGGGCCAGGTCACCGGCGCGCATTCCGTCCCGCAGACCGAGGCGCACCGGCTGATCGAGCACCTGATGATCCTCACGAACGAGCGCGTCGCGGACCAGCTCGAGCGCCGTCGCATTCCCACCCTCTACCGCGTCCACGAGCAGCCGGACCCCGACCGGATCCGCTGGCTGATCGAGCAGCTCGCCGCCCTGGACGTCCCGACGCCCGCCCTCGCGGACCAGATCTCCCCGCAGCAGGCCGGCGAGCTGGCGGGCGAGGCGAGCCGACTGGTGGCCCGGGAGGCCGAGCGCCGCGGGCACGGCCGCGAGGCGTATACATCGCTTGTGCTTCGTTCGCTCAAGGCGGCCCACTACACCGATCGCAACCTCGGCCACGCCGGCCTGGGCAGCCCGGCGTACGCCCATTTCACCTCCCCGATCCGGCGCTACCCGGACCTCGTCGCGCACCGCGCGCTGCTCTCGGCGATCGGCGCCGGGGAAGAGCCGCCGCGCTCGGAGGGGCTCGCCGAGGTCGGCGCGCACTGCTCCGAGCGCGAGCGGGACGCGACCCGGACCGAGCGCGACGCCGATGACGTCTGCGCCTCGTTTCTCCTCCAGCGAGAGCTCTTCGAGCGCGGCCCGGACGCGCGCTTCGAGGGCGAGGTCTCCGGGGTGGTCGGCGCCGGCGCGTTCATTCGTTTCGGGGGAGCTCTCGCGGACGTCTACGAGGGCTTCCTGCCCGCCCGGCGGATCGGCGGCCGGGAGCGCTACGAGCTGGACAGGACCGAGACCATGCTGGTCGGCGCGCGCGGCGGCGGTGCGATTCGGATCGGCGATCCGGTGAGGGTGGCCGTCGACCGGGTTGAGGCACCCCGGGGTCGGGTCGATCTCCTGCCGGAGCAGGGCTGATGGCGAAGAAGGCCAAAGACCCGCGCGCCCCGGTGAGCGGAGACGTCGCCACCAACCGGCGCGCCCGGCACAAGTTCCAGGTCCTGGAGAAGATGGAGGCGGGCATCGAGCTTCACGGCAGCGAGGTGAAGTCGCTTCGCGACGGCAAGGCTCAGCTCAACGAGGCGTATGCCATCGTCGACGACGGCGAGGTCTGGTTGCGCGGCGCGTACATACCGCCCTACCTTCCGGCCTCCGATCAGAACCACGAGCCGGATCGGCCGCGGAAGCTCCTGCTGCATCGCCGGGAGATCGAACGGCTGATCGGCAAGACGGCCGAGCGGGGGCTGACGCTCGTCCCGACCCGCATCTACTTCAAGGGCCCCCGCGCCAAGGTGGAGCTCGCCCTGGCGAAGGGGAAGGAGGGGCGGGACCGCCGGCGCGAGATCGCCGATCGAGATGTGCGGCGCGAAGTCGAGCGGGATTTCAAGCAGCGTTTGGGGTAAGACGGCTTCGCGATCAGGCGGTCGCCCATCGCAAGTCGCAAGCCAGCGACCATCCAGCCGCTCGCAGGGCTAAGTTGAATGTACGAGAACGAGGTCTCGTGCAAGGATTGGGCACACCGATGCTCGCTGCAATCGCCACCAGCAACGTTTCGAGCTTCGTCGACGATCATCCCGCCGAGGCGTATGCGATTGCCGCTGCGCTCATTCTGCTGCTGATCCTCGTTCTGATGATCCGGCGACGCCGCGAGAACGAGCCGGGAGCTCCTGAAAAGGTTTCCCGCCGAGAACAGCGACGCGCCAAGAAGGAGGCCAAGGCCGAGACCAAGGTCAACGGCGCCGGCGCCCAGCCCTCCGTGGCCGCCGCGGAGGAATCGCCGGCGGAGTCCGATGCGGCCTCGCCGGCCGAAGCCGGTTCTGGCGACAAGCCCTCGAGGAAGCAGAAGCGCGAGGAACGCAAGGCCAAGCGGCAGCAGATCGCCGACGAGAAGCGCCAGGCCGAGGAGCAGGACCGGCGCGCCTGGGAGGACGAGAGAAAGAGGCGCCGTGAGGAGCGTCAGAAGCGCAAGGAGGAGCGCCAGCGGCGCAAGGCGGAGCGCAAGGGCGAGATTCCGCCCGAGCCCGAGCCGGAAACCGATGAGAATGAGACGGGCGCCGCCGAAGACGCCGACGTGAAGACGGGCGCCGCCGCCGAAGCCGAGAAGTCGACGATGCTCGCCGCCGCCCTGGGCCTGGAAGGACAGGCCGAGAGGACTGCCGAGCAACCCGGGGGCGAGCAGCCTGCCGGTGAGGAGGCCGAGCCGGCACTGCAGGAGGTTCCGATCGGCGATGAGGACGAGGCGCAGACGCCCGAGCCGCCCGCTGAGCCCGTGCCACCCGAGGCGCCCGAGCCCATCGCGCCTGAGCCCACCGCCGAACCCGAACGATCGGCGGCGGCCGAGCAGCGCGAGCCCGAGGACTCGCAGTGGGTCCCGCCTGGAAGCGGTCCCCCCGGGGCCGCGCCCGAGCTCGCGGACGAGCCGGCGCTGACGCCGATTGCGCCGGAGCCAGAGACAGCTCCCGGCGGTTTCGCGTCCACGTCGCCGGAGGAGGACGAGCCGCAGGTTCCGGAGCCGGACCCCTCGCGTGCCGAGCTGGCCGCTTCGCCTGACGTTCCCGAGGAGGCGGTGACAGAACCGCCCGCTCCCGAACCCGAGGAGCCAGTCGAGATCACGCCGCCGCCCGCCAGCGGGGGATCACTGCAGGACGAGATCGACCGCCTCGCTCGGGAGGGTGAGGAGGAGGAGGAGGCGGCGGACGCGGCTGCGCCCCCGCCAACGCCGGAGCCCGAGCGGACACCAGAGACCTCGTCACCGACCCCAGAGCCTGCGCCGCCCATCCCCGGGCGCCCGTCCATTCCCGAGCCTGTGGGATCCGAATCCACGCTGCCCCCCGACGTCGCGCCTGCCCGCCCGTACGACGCGCCGCCCGACCGGGAGGCCGAAGCCCCCGCGCCGTCCGAGGCACCGGCGCCGCCGCCGCCCGAGGAACCGCCTCCGCCGCCCGAGGCACCGGCACCGCCACCCCAGCCGCCGGAGCTGCCACCGCTCGCGTCCCCGCCACCGCCGATTTCATCGAGCCCGGAGATCGAGCAGCTCGCCGCGGAGCACCAGGAGCGCCTTGGCAAGGAGGAGGAGCGGGTGCGCCGAGAGGCGGAGGAGCGCCTGCGACGGGCGGAGGAGCTCCAGCGCGACGCCGAGCAGCGCGTCCGGCCCGCCGAGGAGGAGACCGAGCAGCTGATCAAGATGGCCGCCGACCAGGCTCGCCGCCAAGCCGAGGAGCAGGCCCGGGTCAGCTCCGAGGAGAAACTGCGCGAGGAGGCCGAACGGTTGCAGATGGAGAGCGAGCAGCGTGCGCGCGAGGAGTCAGAGAGGGTTCGCCAGGAGGTAGAGGAGCGCACTCGGCTCGCGATCGAAAAGGCGCGCCGCGACGCCGATTCCCGTGTCAGGGAGGCCGCCGAGCAGGCCCGCCGTGAGGCCGAGGAGCGCACCCGCGCCGAGGCCGAGGAGCGCATCGAGGCGGAGGTGCAGGAGAAGATGAGCAGCGAGACGCAGCGGCTCGCCCTCGCGGTGGAGGAGGCCGAGAGCAGTCTCCAGGCTGAGCGCGAACAGCGTGAGCGCGCGATGGAGGAGGTCCAGACGAGACTTCAGCAGACCGAGCTCAGGGCGCAGGAGGCCGAGCAGCGAGCGGCAGACGCCGAGCGGCTCGCCCAGCTCAAGCTGGAGGAGGCCGAGCGCGAGCGCCGGCTGCGCGAGGTGCTGGAACGCGTCAACTCCGCCGAGGCCCGGGCAAAGGAGGCTGAGCGCAAGGCCCAGGCCGCAGAACGGGCCGCCCCCGGCAACATTCGCACCGCCCATGAGCTGAACACCGCGCCGCTCCCCGAGCCTGCCCCGGAGCCTCCGCCGCCCGCGGCCGCAGCACCGCCGCCGCCCGCGCCCATGCCACCGGAGCCGCCGGCAGCCGAGGATGATCGAGGCGAATGGGTCGTCTCGACGGGCGGTGAGACACCTGCCCCCCCGAAGCCGCCGGAGCCCGAACCCAAACAGGAGCAGGCGGCCGAGGATGAGACCAGGGGCATCCTGGGCCGCACGGTCGGAGCGATCCTCGGCGTCGGCACCGGACCCGAGGAAGGAGCCGCGGAGCAGGAACCGGCGGAGCGGAGGGAAGCAGAGCCGGAGCCGATGGCGAAGTCGGAGCCCGCTCCCATGCCCGAGGCCGGCGACCGCACGAACATCAACCTGGCCACCTTCGAGCAGCTTCGGGAGGTCGGCTTCTCCGTCACCCAGGCGACCCGCGTGATCACCTATCGCGAGCGCCAGAGCGGCTTCAAGTCACTCGACGACCTCGCCAAGGTGCCCGGCATGCCTCCCGAGTTCCTGCACGAGGCAAAGCCGAAGCTGACAATCTGACCGCGGTGTCCTAGACGTCGCCCAGCCCGCGCGGCAGGTGCGTGACCGAGGTGCCGACCGCCAGCGCGACGATCAGCAGCAGGTACGTGGCGGCGACGAGAACGCGGGTGCGCGTCGGGATCCGGTGGTACGCGCGCCCCTCGGGTGTGTTGCGAGCCTTCCATCGACGCCAGGTCTCGAACCCGCCGAGCACCAGGATCAGGATCAGGATGGGGCTGGGGAAGAAGAAGGCCATCGCCGCCAGCCCGGCGAACCCGACGAGCCACACCCAGGGGGAGAGCGCCGCCATCGCGCGCCCGCCGTCGAGGGGCAACATCGGCAGCAGGTTGAAGAGATTGAGGAAGAAGCCGATGAAGGCGAGCGCGCGCCAGAAGTCGCTGCCGGTGGCGAGCCAGATCCCGAGGGGAACCAGGGTGGCGATCGATCCCAGGATCGGTCCCGCCAATCCGACCCGTGCCTCGGCGGCGGCGTCGTCACCCATCGACTTCGCGGAGATCACGGCGCCCATGAAGGGGATGAACATCGGGGCGGAAGCCTTGATTCCCTCGCGGCGCAGCTGGAAGACATGCCCGAGCTCGTGAAGGAGCAGGAGCAGCACGAAGCCGATCGAGAAGAGCCAGCCGAAGATCAGCTGGTAGGCGGCGATCGAGACGAGCATCGAGGCCGAAGTCGAGAACAGCTTCAGCTTCGGCAGAGCCACCAGGAGGAGCTTCGCCTTCGCTCCGATCTTGGCGAGGAGGAGTCCAATCGCGGCGAGAGCGCCGCCGATCCGCTTCAGTGGGCCATCGCCTCGGCCCGAGCCGGGGTGGATCGGCTCGATCTCGATCCGGTCGTGGGCTTCCATAGCTCGATCCAATCTAGCGCCGCGCGCTAAGCGGCCCTAAGGGAGACAGAACACGGATGTGTCTCAGCGATACCAAGGAATTGGTAGGTTCCATCCGTGAGGAGAGGGTTCCTGGGCAGAGGGCTCGCCGGCGCGATCGCCGTATCGCTGCTCGTGCCCGCCTCGGCGGCGGCGATCACCTACGCGCCGGTCGACCAAGCCGGTCCGCCCCTGAGCGTGCCGCAGGACAAGTTGGACGCGAGCCTCGAGTGCTCGGGGAATCTCGCGGCCGGGCCTGCGCCGGTGCTGCTCGTGCCGGGCACCGGCAGCAACCCGCATTCGAACTTCTCCTGGAACTGGGAGCCGGCCCTCACGAACCTGGGGATCTCCTGGTGCGCCGTGACCCTTCCGGGTAACGCGCTCGAAGATATCCAGGTCGCCGGCGAGTACGTCGTCAACGGCATCAGGACGATGTATCAGCGGGCGGGCCGGAAGATCTCGATCGTGGGCCACAGCCAGGGCGGGATGATCCCGCGCTGGCCGCTGCGCTTCTGGCCCGACACCCGGACGATGGTCGACGATCAGATCGGCCTCGCCCCGAGCAACCACGGGACCACCGGCGCCGAGCTTCTCTGCGCCATCTCGTGCGCTGCAGCGGACTGGCAGCAGAGCGACCGCTCCGAGTTCATCAAGGCGCTCAACTCCTACCAGGAGACCTTCCCAGGGATCTCGTACACCGAGATCTACAGCCACTTCGACGAGATCGTCACCCCAAACGGCGACGACACGGGCAGCTCCTCGCTGCATGGTGGTGGGGGCGAGATCACGAACGTCGCGATCCAGGACATCTGTCCGGCCGATCCCTCCGAGCACCTGGCGATCGGCACGCAGGACTACGTCGCCTACGTGCTGGCGGTCGACGCTCTCGAGCACCCCGGGCCGACGGACCCGGCGCGGGCCGAGGCGAGCGACTCCGGCATCTGCGCTCCTCTCGCCCTGATGCCCGGCATCAACCCGGTGACCTACCCGGCCGACCTCACCTCCGCCGCCGCGGATCTCGCTTTCAACACGGCCACGGCTCCTGCCGTGAAGAGCGAGCCGCCGCTTGCGTGCTACGTGACGGTCGGCTGTTCCGCCGGCCCGGCTGCTGCGGCGGAGCCGGCGGCTGCGACGGCGCCGGCGGGTGCGACGGCGCCGGCGAGGGCGAAATCCACGCCACGGAAATGCAAGCGCAAGAACCGCCATCGCGCGGTGGCGAGCAAGCGTCGCTGCGCGAAGCACAGGCACAAGCACAGCCACAGGCACAAGAAAAAGAGGCACTAGCCACGCAGCCGAGGAGGGCGGGATGAAACGAGCGCTCACAGCCCTGTCGGTACTCGCGATTGCGCTGTTCGTGCCCGCATCGGCACTGGCGACCGACTACGCGCCCCCAGATCAGCCAGGTCCTGCCCTGAGCGTTCCCCGGGCTGCCCTGGAGGCCAGCCTGACCTGCGCCGGCAACCTCTCCTCCGGAGCGCGGGGCCCGGTTCTCCTCGTTCCCGGGACGGCGTACAGCCCGAAGTCGGACTTCTCCTGGAACTGGGAGCCCGCGCTGCACAAGCTCGGGATTCCCTGGTGCGTGGTCGCCCTGCCCGGCAATGGCATGGGGGACGTCCAGACCGCCGCCGAGTACGTCGTCAACGGAATCCGGACGATGTACGCGCAGGCGGGCCGGAGGATCTCGGTCATCGGCCACAGCCAGGGCGGCATGCTGCCGCGCTGGGCATTTCGCTTCTGGCCCGATACCCGGAAGATGGTCGATGACGAGATCGGGCTCTCGCCGAGCAACCACGGGACCCTCGACGCCGACGTCGTCTGCATTCCCGGTTGCGCGCCCTCGTTCTGGCAGCAGGCGGACCGCTCCGCGTTCATCAAGGCGCTCAACTCCTATGCCGAGACCTTTCCCGGGATCTCCTACACGGTCGCCTACACGCGACTCGATGAGGTCGTCGTCCCGAACCTGAACGCGCAGGGCAGCTCCGCCCTGCACGGCGGGGGCGGCGAGATCAGCAACGTCGCGGTCCAGGAGGTCTGCCCACTCGACCTCAGCGAGCACCTCGCGATCGGGACCTACGACCCGGTCGCCTACGCGCTCGCGATCGACGCCATCAGCCATCCTGGGCCGGCCGATCCGTCGCGCCTGGCCGGCACCGGCGTCTGCCGCAGGCTCTTCATGCCGGGCGTCAACCCACTCACCTTCGCCACCGACGAGCTCTCCTCGGTCGCAGCTGTCGGCGCGACGGTCGCCACGTACCCGCGTGTCCCGGCGGAGCCGCCGCTGCGCTGTTACGTGACTGCCGATTGCCCATAGCGGGTAGGCCGGTGCGGATGACCTCGAGCGACACAGTCGCGGTGATCGGCGCCGGCGGAACGATGGGCTTGCCGATGGCGCGGAACATCGCCAAGGCGGGAATCGAGGTGAGGGCCTGGAACCGCTCGCGGGAGAAGGCCGAGCCGCTCGCCGAAGATGGCGTCGAGGTCCTCGACACGGCCGCCGAGGCGACGTCCGGTGCCGCGGTGATCCTGACCATCCTCAGCGATACCGACGCCGTGACCTCCGCGATGGAGGGAAGCGACGGCGGCCTCTCCGGGGCCGAGAGCGGCGCCACCTGGCTGCAGATGAGCACGATCGGGATCGAGGGCACGGAACGCTGCGCGAGCCTCGCCCAGGAACATGGCCTGACGCTTGTGGATGCACCGGTGGTGGGCACGAAGCAGCCTGCAGAGGAGGGGAAGCTGACGGTCCTGGCCTCCGGCCCTGATCAGACACGAGAGCAGTGCGAGCCGATCTTCGACGCGATCTCGCAGAAGGCCGTCTGGCTGGGGGAGACGGGCACCGGGACCCGGATGAAGCTGGTGATCAACTCCTGGTTGCTGGCGCTGGTCGAGGGACTGGCGGAGACCGTCGCCTTCGCGGAGGGCGTCGACGTCGACCCGGCCCAGTTCCTCGAGACGATCGCGGGCGGGCCGATCGACAATCCCTACACCCAGATGAAGGGGAAGATGATGATCGAGCGCAGCTTCGAGCCCGCCTTCAAGCTCGAGCTCGCCGCCAAGGACGCCCGCCTCGTGATCGAGGCGGCGAAGCGCCACGAGCTTGACCTGCCGATGCTCGACGCGGTCCGCTCACAGCTCGCCGAAGCCGCCCGGGAGCACGGGGACCTGGACATGGCCGCCGCCTACCTGGCCAGCGCACCGAAGCAGGCCACCCGGCGCTGAACGCCCGCACGGCTACCATTGCCTTTACATAGCACGGGGCCGAAATTGGATTCGACTTGGGCCTTTGTGCGATCAGGTTGCAGGCCGAGGTTCCAGGAGGCCTCGTTAAACACCTGGACCAACCAATACGTGCGGACCATGAGTTCGCTCTCGCCGCTTAGCTAGAACCTAGGCAGCGTGTGTCGGCCCACCCGAGCCCGAGGGGTGGGATCACCGGCATCAGAATCGGGCTCACTCGGTCGGCTCGTCCCGACCGTCCGGGGACAACGAAGGGACTTGGCCCTACGGCATCTCCCGCCGGCAGCGGAGGTCATAGGGCGAGAACAAAGCGCCGGCTAAGCCTGTAGAAGCCGATCGCCGAATCCCGAGGACGCCGGTTCGAAACCGGCCGGCTCCATTGGTGTGACTCGCGGCGCCAACCGGGTAGCCGCCTCGGATGAACCATTCGACTGGACACTGGCGGCGGGCGTTCGACTGGCTCGTGATCGCCGCGGGCACCGTCGGGGGAGGTTGGCTTGCCGACCGTGCGGGCCTTCCGTCCGGCTACCTGTTCGCGGCCATGCTCGTCGGGCTTCTGTACGCCTTGATCGCGCCCGGACGAGTCGATCTGCCGCCGGGAGCATTCCGGGTGGGCCAAGCGGTGACGGGCGTCGCGCTCGGCAGCTTCGTGGAGGCCTCGACGCTGACCGCGCTGGGGTGGAGATGGGTTCCGGTGATCGCCGTCAGCGTCGCGACTCTGGCCGTGACGATCGGCGCCGGGATCCTGCTCGCCCGGATCGCCGATCTCGATCGGCCCACCGCCTCGCTCGGGATGGTTGCCGGTGGGGCGTCCGGGATCGTCGCGATGGCAGGTGAGCTCGGTGGGGACGACCGCATCGTCGCCTTCATGCAGTACCTGCGGGTTCTGGTCGTAACCCTGCTCACTCCGCTCCTGGTGCCGATCGCGTTCGGGATCCATTCCCAGCAGGGGGGAGCCGGCGAGGGGCCGATCCTGGGAAGCGCTGCGGGATGGGCGCTGACCTTGGGTGCCGGGATCGCCGGGGCGGCGCTGGGTCCGAGGTTGCGCCTGCCCGCACCGGCATTGCTCGGCCCGCTGATCCTCACCGCCGCGCTCACGATCTGGGGGATAACGGGCGACACGCAGGTGCCGGCAGTGGCCCGGGAGACCGCCTTCGCGCTGATCGGGCTCTGGATCGGGCTGAGCTTCGACCGCGACACCCTTCGCCGCATCGCCCGCCTGGCGCTCCCGGTCGCCGGATCGATCGCGATCCTGCTGGCGGCGTGCTTCGCGCTCGCCTGGGCCCTGGAGCTCACGGCTGGGGTGTCGTTGCTCGACGGCTACCTCGCCACCACCCCGGGTGGCCTCTATGCCGTCCTGCCGATCGCCTACGGGAGCGGGGCGGACACGACCTTCGTCCTCGCGGTGCAGAGCCTGCGGCTGTTCGCGATGGTGCTAGCCGCCCCGGTGGTGGTCCGCTGGCTGATCCGCTCGGAGTTGGGCGAGGAGCTGCCGGTTGATCCGGCCACCGCCGACGCAATGCCGCCCGGCTGACCGGGACGCCGCGGTCTGTCCGCCGGCGCCGGCGGATCGACGCACGGATCAGTACAAATCGGTAGTCGTGGCCGAGTCGGGTGGAGTATTGCGGAAAACCCGCAAGCCGCATGCTCGCTACCACGGATGTAGTTATCGGCAGGGTGGTCGAGGATGTCCCTATGCCGAGCATCTGGATCATCGTCGCTGTGGGGGTGGGCGCGATCAACGTACGCCTGATGATTCCGGGCGTGGCGGCATTGCTCGGCCACGGGAAGTGGTCCGTCCGGTCCAAGCACAGCGGCCGCCTGAGCGCTTAGGGAGTGCAGATGTCCTGGCTCTGCCCAACGGAGCTCGACCAGAGGCGCGCGGTCGACACGAGCGATCGCGTCCGCAAGGCCCGCACCTTCGCGGCCGCCTGCGGCGGGATCGGCATCCTGGTGGTGGCGCCCATCCTCAGCTGGTGGCTCGTCCCGCTCTTCGTCCTCAGTGCGGTCGACATGCTCACCGTCGATTTGCGGATGCGACGCGCCGAGCACCCCGAGCGCGTACCGCTCACCACCAACCTCGTGGTGATGTCGGCCCTCGCGGTTGGGGCCGCCCTCACCGGAGGGCCGGCGAGCCCGGTTCTTCCCTGGCTGGCCGTCCCGGTCGCGATGAGCGCGGCTCGCTTCGGGGAGCACGTGGTCAAGGTGCTCGTCGCTGTTGACGTCGCGATGGTCCTCGCGGTCGGCCTCGCGGTCGACGCGCACGAGCTGTTCGCGAACCCCGCCCTCACGGTGGTCACGATCTCGCTGATCTGCAGCGTGGCCGGCGCGGCCGTCGCGATCCAGGGGGCGGAGATGCAGCACCGGGAGGAGTCGGTGCTCGATCCCCTCACGGGCCTGCTCAACCGCAAGTCGCTGCTTCCCCGCTTCCATGAGCTCCAGCACCAGGCCCGCCGGCAGCGGGCGCCGATCTGCATGATCGCCGCGGACCTCGACCACTTCAAGGAGGTCAACGACACCTTCGGGCACGAGACGGGAGATACGGTGCTCCAGGCGGCCGCGTACGAGATGCGGAAGTCCCTTCGCTCCTTCGAGCTCTTCTACCGGCTCGGCGGGGAGGAGTTCCTCGCCGTCATCCCGGGCGCCGGCATCGACCAGGGCCGGGAGCTGGCGGAGAGAATGCGGGCCGCGGTTCAGAGCATCCAGCCCTCGGGCGTAGAAGTCACCGTCTCGCTGGGGGTCGCCGTCGCCTCGGAAGAGCAGCTCGAGTTCGAGGAGCTCTTCAACGCCGCCGATCAGGCCCTGTACGAGGCCAAGCGCGCCGGGCGCAACGGGATCGCCGCGATAGAGGTGCTCCGGGAGGCCGATCCGCACACGCTGGAGCAGCTCGTCGCGCTCGACTCCATTCGCAGGCACTCCTAGCGCGGGTCGCGCCACATCGGCCAGAGGGTGGGGCCGCGCGGTAGACGGCGCTCCGACGTGACCCGGAAGCCGTGGCGCGCGTAGAAGTCGAGGTTCTGCTCCTTCGAGGACTCCAGGTAGGCGCCGACGCCGTCGTGGTCGCATCCCTTCAGGACGGGGGCCAGCAGCGACGAGCCCAGGCCGCGCCCCTGGGCGGACAAATCGGTCCCGAGGATCGCCAGGTACCAGTGGGGCGGCTCGCCGGGATGCACCTTCTGGGCGCCGAGCATTCCCGTGACCACCGTCGGCATCCGCAACATGAGCCTGGGGTGGAGGAGGGTGGTGGCGTATGCGATGTCCTGCCGCGCCGTCGTGTGCCACTGCTCCGGCGCGGCCCAGACCGCGACGCTTCGCAAGTCATCGTCCGTCCAGATCTCACCGCGGGGATGGAGGTCGCGGAGACGCATCCCGAAGAGCCGCTCCAGGACCCGCGGGCGCAGCGACTCCGGCCGGCAGGCCCAGGCCGCGACCGGGTCCTCGTGAAAGGCGCGCGCCAGCATCCGGGCGAGCTCCGGCAGCTCCGCCTGCTCGGCGCGCCGCGGCGCCACGGCGACGCGCTCAGCCATTCGGCAGGGAGGAGCCGGCGAAGAAGAAGAACCAGACCTCGAAGGCCAGGAAGCCGGCGACCGCGCAGGCGACGACCATGCGCTCCACCGGGCTGATCCCGTACTTCTGTCGCACGTCCTGCTCGCGCTCGTCGCGCATGCTGCGCAGCCAGGGGGAGGTGTGGCGGGCGGCGGGCGGCCGCCCGGTGACGTCGTCGTACTTGGCATTCAGCCAGGTGAGCGCCGTTGCCAGCAGGAAGACCATCACGGCGAGCACCGCGATCACCGAGAAGACCGCGGTCATGCTCAGGTTGTTCAGGCTTCCCTGGACCTTCGATCCGACCCAGACCGCGAACAGCGGAGCGCCGGTCCAGAGGTTGATGGTGCAGAGGGCCGACGCGGTGACGAGCCCGATCTTCTTCAGCGCCATCTCGATGCTGAGCCTACCCGCGGCGCAGCAGCCTCGCGAGCAGGCTCGGCGCCCTGGGTTCGACGTCCTCTCGCAGGGGCAGGCGGCCCTGCTTCCGGGCGGCCATCACGCAGGCCGAGTGCGCGTGACGGCGACGCAAGCTGTCTCCCTCGGGCGAGACGAGCATGTGCTCGCTCAGCGCGGGAAGGTGGCCTCCGCAGAGGGGGCAGCGGTAGGTTGCTGGCTTGCGGTTGGCAGCCGGCCGCACCGCGTACCAGCGGGCGTCGCGAAAGTCGTCGCGGGATCGCTTGGTCATTGCGAGAATCCAAATTAGTCCGGACAGAAGGAGATTTGATCGTGGAGAGCGGACAGCAGACCGGAGAGGGCCCCGGCGGACAGGACGAGGAGATTCGCGCCGGGATGCGCGCGATGTGGGGGCTCGTCGCCTCGGGATGGGAGGAGAACGCGGATTTCGTGGACCGGAGCGGGGCGGACATGACCGCCGCAATGCTTGCCGCGGCGAACCTGAAGTCAGGTGAGCGGGTCCTCGAGCTCGCCTGCGGCCCGGGCGGCGTCGGGATGGCGGCCGCGGAGCAGGTCGGCCCGGACGGGGAGGTCGTCCTCTCCGACGTGGCTCCCGAGATGACGGCCATCGCCGCGTCGCGGGCCAATGAGAACGGCCTGACCAACGTGACGACGCAGGAGCTCGACCTGGAGCAGATCGATCAGCCGGACGGCTCCTATGACGCGGCGCTTTGCCGGGAGGGCCTCATGCTCGCGGTCGATCCTGCGCGCGCCGCCGCCGAGATCCGCCGGGTGCTGAAGCCCGGCGGCCGCGCGGTCGTGACGGTGTGGGGTCCGCGCGAGCGCAACCCGTGGCTGGGGGCGATGCTCGACGCCGTCGGCGCCCAGCTGGGTGGCACGGTCCCACCGCCGGGGGTCCCGGGCCCGTTCTCGCTCGATGGCCGTGAGAAGCTGCATGCCGCGCTCACGGGAGGCGGATTCGAGGATGTGGACGTCGAGGAGGTCGAGGTGCCCTGGCTCGGGTCCTCCTTCGATCAGTGGTGGCAGGTGACCGCGGCTCTTGCCGGTCCGCTCGCCAAGTTGCTCGAGGCGCAGCCCGCCGAGGCGATCGAGGCCATCCGCGCGCACGCTCGCGAGGCGCTCGGCGAATACGAGACGGCGAGCGGGCTGGAGATCCCCGGAGTGACGCTGGTCGGGACCGCGGCGCTGAGCCCCTGACGGGAGCGTCCTGCCCTTGGAGGGCGGGTTACGGGCGTTCGGGGAGGGGGTCCACGATGAGGTCGATCGAGGCGAGGCGGCCGTCGCGAACGGTGCACTCCATCACGCTGATCCTTCTCCCGTCGATTTCCGTGACCACGCCGGGTCTGCCGTTCACGAGGGCCGGGCGAGCGTGCGGGGCGTACGTGCGCGCGCCCCGCAGCGTCTGCTTTGCGATCGCCTCGGCGCCGACCGCCGGCGGCAGCGCCCTCGGGTCCCCTTCGACGGTGTGCATCCGGAAGACGACGTCCGGGTCGAGAACCTCGAGCAGGGCCTCGAAGTCCCCCGCCCGAGCGGCGGCGAGGAAGGCGTCGATCACGCGCCGCTGCTCGTCAAAGTCGGTTTCGGGAGGCGGGCCGGCGCCACGAACCCGCCGCCTGGCGCGGCTGGCGAGCTTGCGGGCCGCGTCGGCCGAGCGACCGGTGATCTCGCTGATCTCGCTGAATGGCACGCTGAACATGTCGTGGAGGACGAACGCGATTCGCTCCGCCGGCGTGAGCGTCTCGAGCACGACCAGCATCGCCAGCCCGACGGAATCGGAAAGCTCCGCCTCCTCGGCCGGATTCTCCTCGGTGAGCTCGCTGACGATGGGTTCGAGGTGATCCCCCTCGGATTCCTCGCGGCGCGATTTGCGGGAGCGGAGCATGTCGAGGCTGATGCGACCGACGACCGTGGTGAGCCAGGCGCGGAGGTTGTCGACCGCGTCCGAGTCGGATCGGCTCAGGCGCAGCCAGGCCTCCTGGACCGCGTCGTCGGCCTCCCCGGCGGATCCGAGCATCCTGACGGCGACGGAATGCAGATAGGTGCGGTGCTCTTCGAAGTGCTCTGCGAGTAGGTCCTGGTTGCTCATGTCGCGTCCCCTCGTCGTGGTCCGTCATAGCAATTGACGAGCGAACGGCGGCGGATGTGACCGCCGAAGGGGCTAAGCCGGTCATGGAGACGGCTCCCCAGTCCCCCGGGGAGCCGTCTCTCGCGTCGGAACTGTGAGCGTGGAGCGCGCCGGCTAGAAGGCGGCGGTCCCGTTCGGGGTCCCGAGGCCCGTCGGCCCGTCGTAGCCCGCACCGGAGGTGCACAGGTACGCCGGGCTGCAGCTGCCGTTGTTCCCCGATGTGACGTCGAACAGCGACGAGGTGTGGCTGTAGGGGAACGAGCCGTAGTTCACGGAAGCGCCGTTGCCGGCGAGGCCGTGGACCCCGGCGACGATCGGTGCCGAGGCGCTCGTGCCGCCGACCACGCCCCAGCCGCTGAAGCACTGGCCGAGGAGCTGGCCGATGAAATTGCAGTTCGAGTCGTAGACCGCGACACCGGTGTTCGGATCGGCGACCGCCGAGACATCGGCGACCGTCCGCCTCGCGCAGCCGGAGTCGGTCTGCCAGGCGGGCTTCGGCTCATACGCCGAGCAACCGCTGCCCGAGCCGCTCCAGGCGGTCTCCGTCCAGCCGCGCGCGTTGGAGGCGTGGCTGAGCGAGGTGCCCCCGACCGCGGTCACGTACCTCGAGGCCGCCGGGTACTCGACACCGTATCCGCTGTCGCCCGACGAGACGGTGATCGCGGCGCCCGGGTGGTTGAAGTGGGCGTCGTCGCTCGTCTCCGAGCTCGACTCGCCACCGCCGTAGCTGTTGGAGATCTCGGTGGCGCCGAGCCTCGCCGCGGTGTCCTCGGCCGCGTACAGGTTGGCGCTGACGTTCGAGGTCGCCTCGACCAGCAGGATCTTGCAGCCGGGGCAGACGGCCGAGACCATCTCCAGGTCGAGCTGTGTCTCCAGCGCCCAGCCGGTGTTGTTGGCCGGATAGCTGCCCTGGACTCCGCTCTGGTTCACCTTCTTGAAGCAGCCGTTCGCGGTCGTGCAGGCCGGGAGCCCGTAGGTGGAGCGGTAGGTGTTCATGTCCGCCTCGGCGGTGTTGTCGCCGAAGGCATCGACGATCGCGACCGTCTGGCCGGCGCCGCCGCTCGACGGCAGCGCGTAGGCGCTCCGCAGGTCGGCCGGGCCGTACCCGGCGGTCGGTGCCGCCGCGGCCCTCGGCTTGCCCTTCAGGGTGGCAATCACGTTCAGATCGCAATGCGAGTGGTTGGCGCGGAGATCGAGGGCGCAGGCGCCCGGGATCACCTTCGTATGGGGCAATGACGCGCCGGACGCGCCGCCGGTGGCGACGAGCGTGAGCGCAAGCGACGAGGCGATGACCGCCCCGGCGATGGTCAGATGGCGAAGACGCATGTGCGTACCTCTCTCCCGGCGGCGATCTGCCGCCGATCGCAGTTCCCGTTACCGCGATCCGCAGTTCCCCCTGCGTCTCGCGCACGAAAACTTAGTAGATCTGGGCCCCGGGAGGCGTGCGTCTGCGGACCAGGATGTAGGTCAGGTCGAAGTCGGTTCGCCGATGCTCATCAGGGCCTTATCCGCGGTGGTCTCAGCCATCGCTTGCCTCCTCCTGCCGCGCCGTGTCGAGCATCTGCGGGTCGTGCGAGCAGAGGAGCGTCACCTCGCCGCCGTGGTCTCGCTGCAGCTCCCGGAGGCGCTCCTGGTTTCGGTGGCGCGCCCTGCCGTCGTGCTGGTTGATCGTCTGGAAGAGGCGCAGACCCGGCGGGCACCGGCGCGGCGTCTCGATCTCGCCGGTGTAGAAGAAGGCGTCGCCGCAGTGGAGCAGCCAGCCGTCATCGGTGTTGATGGCGACGCCGCAATGGCCAGCGGTGTGGCCGGGGAGCGGGATCATCGCAATCTCGGCGTCGAGGTTGGGGAGGAGACGGATGCTCTCGAAGCCGAACCAGCTGTCGCCGCCCGCGCCGTGCTCGACCCAGATCGGCCTCTCGCCCCACTGTTCCTCGACGTAGCGGGCCCGCTCGCGCAGGGACGGCGATCTTGCCGCGGCCAGCTCGGACGCGAAGACGTGGATCTGCGCGTCGGGGAAGTCCCCGATGCCGCCTGCGTGATCGAGGTCGAGGTGCGTCGTGACGATGTGCCTGACATCAGCCAGATCGTGGCCGAGGGCCTCGATTTGCCGGATCGCCGATTCGCTCGCATCGCAGATGGGTGCGACGAGGACGCGGAAGGGTTGGCCGAGGCGCTTCGGGTTCGAGCAGTCGCCGAGGCCGAATCCGGTGTCGACCAGGACGAGCTCGCCGCCGGCTTCGATCAGCAGACAATGGGCGACGATCCTGGTCTTCTCCAACAGCCCGCCCTGGCCGGCGAGCAGACGCGCTCCCCTCGGGCACATCGTTCCGCAGTTGAGGTGCTCGACCTCGATGCGGCGGAGCGTATGTCATGGCTGGCGGTGGAGCGGCTAGCGCTTGCGTCTTCTTCTTCTTCTTCTTCACCTTCACGCACTTGCCCTTCCTGAGCTTGCGGTCCTTCTTGCACTTCTTCCTCTGCTCGTCTCGATCGACCCGCGATAATTGAGCGATGAACGAGGAAAGCCTCACCGCGCGTGGTCGGGAGATCATCGACGGCAACCTCTACATGGTGATCGCCACGGCCGACCGGAGCGGGCAGCCCTGGGCCTCGCCCGTCTACTTCGCGCATTCGGACTACCGAGAGTTCTTCTGGGTCTCCAGGCCCGAGGCAGACCACTCGCGGAACCTGGTGGAGCGGCGTGAGGTCGGGATCGCGATCTTCGATTCGTCACAGCCCGTCAACACCGGGCAGGGCATCTACATCTCCGGCGTCGCCCAGGAGCTCCCCGCCCACGAATCGGAGGAGGGCATCGAGATCTTCTCGAAGCGCTCCGTCTCTCACGGCTCCGGGGAGTGGGGGCTCGAGGACGTGCGCGAGCCGGCCCACCACCGCCTCTACCGAGCGACGGCAGAGGCGGTGTACGTGCTCGACGAGCACGACCAGCGGGTCGAGGTCCGGCTCTCCTAGCCGGCGCGCTGGTAGACCTGAACTCGGACGCCGTCCGGGCCGACGCCCTGGTCCTCGATGAGGTTCAGCTTGATCCGGCCGATTCCCTCGGGGAAGAGCCTCTTGCCCGAGCCGAGGATGGTGGGAAACACCATCAGCCGCAGCTCGTCCACCAGGTCGTGCTCGAGCAGGGTGTTGACGAGGGTGCCGCTGCCCGCCACCAGGATGTTCCCATCGGTCTCCTCGCGGAGCTTCCGGAGCTCCTCGGGGAGGTTGTCCGAGATCACGGTCGTGTTCTCCCAGGACGGGTCGGTGAGCGTGGTCGAGACCAGGACCTTGCGGCCCTTGTTGATCTTGTCGGCGAAGTCGCCCTCGCGCGACGGCCACGCCTCGGCGAAGCCCTCGTAGGTGACTCGTCCGAGTAGCTGGACCTCGGCGTCCATCAGCTCGTCCATCTTGAACTTGTCGCCTTCGTCGCCGCGGTCGTACTCGAAGCTCCAACCGCCGTGCTCGAAGTCCTCGGACCCGCCGGGATCCTCGATCACGCCATCGACCGAGATGAACTCCGTGACAACGATCCTCCCACTCATTTCGTCCTCCCGTTCGTATCGCAGTTTCTTGTTAGACGGGCGGCGGCGGCGGAACTAATCGGTTGCCAGTCGCTCGGTCATGAGGACGACCGTGCAGAGGTCGTAGAGAACCTCGCGCGCGGGCCCGCGATCATCACCAGCTTCCACCCGCCTCCCTCACGGACGTCGATCGAGACCGTCTCGAGGGTCGGCCTCAGCCGCCGACGGCGCCGTGCCAGGCGCCGATCGCGCTGACCAGCGAGATGGCGAGCGCGACTCCCGCTCCCAGCGAGGCGGCGACGAGCATGCCGCGCAGCCCGGAGCCCGGCACGCGCTCGCGCCGCCGGGGACGCTCGCTCTCGCCCAGCCACGCGCTCCAAGAACCGGGCACGCGGGGGCCCAGCAGAGAGCTGGCCATCCGGGGGAGATGGGCGAGGAAGTGGATTCCGAAGGCGAAGGCCCAGACCGCGAAGAAGGCCTGATGCAGGAAGACGACCTGGTTGGATTTCTGGCCGAGCGCCAGGAGCCAGACCCCGGTCGCGAAGATCCCGACCGTCGCGGCGACCAGCACCGGCGCCATCAGCCGCAGGGCCAGTGGGGGCGGCCCCTTCTCCACATAGCGGCGCGAGTTGGTGTAGTAGCGGGCCATGCGGTAGCCGGTGCTGGCGAGCTTCAGCAGGACGGGCGGGATCAACACCAGCCCGATGAACATGTGGACGCTGAGCAGCCCGTTCAACTTCAACAGGGTGATCCCCTCGGCGATCAGCAGGACCGTCAGGATCACCCCGGCCGCGATCGTCAGTCGCTCGTTCCCCGCGGTGCCGCCGAGGCGGTCGCTGCGGGTGGCCGTGGTGGGCCGGTGGGTGCCTGCGTAGGTCTCCATCCGCCGGATCGTGCCGCCCCGCGGTCAGCCCGATCTAAGAGCCGAATGAGAGGGCGCTTACCTTCCGAAATCGCATGTCACTTTGGGCGGCCCCCGTTCGTCGTAAGGGTGAAACCGAAACGAATCTCTTGAAGGAGTCAAAAGTGGAAGCGATGCCACAGGAGTCCCCAGATATCCCGATCTCCGAGCTCCGTGCCGCGCTCGGCGAAGACGTGATCACACCCGTTGACGCGAGCTACGACGAGGCCCGGCAGGTCTTCTTCAAGGGCATTGACCGCCGCCCGCTGGCAATCGCCCGGGTGGTCGGCGCCGATGATGTCTCGCGCGCGGTCTCGTTCGCTCGGGACGGTGGATTCGAGCTCGCGGTGCGCAGCGGGGGGCACAGCCGCGCGGGCTACGGGACGACCGATGGCGGCATTGTGATCGACCTGTCGCGGATGAACGCCGTCGACATCGACGTTGACGGGAAGACCGCCTGGGTCGAGCCCGGGATCACGGCGGGCGAGTACACGACCGTCACCGGTGAGCACAGGCTCGTCACGGGCCTCGGGGACGCCGGCTCGGTGGGAGTGGGCGGAATCACGCTCGCCGGTGGAGTGGGATTTCTCGTTCGAAAGAACGGTCTGACGATCGACGACCTGCTCGCCGCGGAGGTGGTGACTGCAGACGGTGAAGTCCTCCGGGTGAGCGAGGAGAGCGAGCCCGATCTCTTCTGGGCGATCCGCGGCGGGGGAGGCAACTTCGGCGTCGTCACCCGCCTCCAGCTGCGCCTGCACGAGATCTCCGAGATCGTCGGCGGCATGATGGTCCTGCCGGCGACGCCGGAGGTGGTCACCGGCTTCCTCGATGCAGCGAATGCGGCCCCCGAGGAGCTCTCGACGATCGCCAACGTGATGCTCGCGCCTCCGATGCCGTTCATCCCCGAGGATGCCCATGGCCAGCCGATCGTGATCGCCCCGATGGCCTACGTCGGACCCGTCGACCAGGCCGAGTCGGTGATCGCGCCGTTCCGCGCCCTGGCCGAGCCGTACGCCGACATGGTGCGCCCGATGCGCTACCCGGAGCTCTACGAGGGACCGGAGCAGGCGGCCAACTTGGCGTCGATGACCGGCTTCTTCGCCGACTCGCTCGAGCCGGCCGGCGTGGAGGCGATTTTCGAGCAGCTCCCCAAGTCCACGGCGATGATGAAGGCGGTGCAGCTGCGTGTGCTCGGCGGCGCCCTGGCGAAGGTGCCCAACGACGCCACCGCGTTCGCGCACCGGGACCGCGGGCTGTTCGTGAACGTCGCGGCGATGTACATGGATGGCGGGGAGGCGGCGACCCATGACACCTGGGTCGCCGCGGCCGCGGACGCCCTCGGCAAGGATGGCGCGGGCGGCTACGTCGGCTTCATGGGCGAGGAGGACGAGCCGTCGCTCCGCGCCGCCTACCCGGGTGCCGCATGGGACCGGCTCCGGGAGATCAAGGGCCGCTACGACCCGGACAACCTCTTCCGCCTCAACCACAACATCCCGCCGGCCTGAGCTCAGGCGAGCTCCGGGGCTGGATCGAACGGCAGCGGCTCGAAGCGCAGCACCCGCTCCACGATCTCGGTCAGCTCGGCGTCGTGCGAGCGAATCAGCTCGTCGGCGATCCTGGGGAGCGTCTCCGTCAGGGTCTCGTGGCCCGCGTCATCCAGGCTAACCCCGGTTCGGAGCGGCACCTGTAGGCGGAAGTAGCGCGGGCCGTGGCCGAGGTCGGCCGGCTGGAGGTGCGCGTCGCCCGGGTGGTTGAGCAGGGTGTGGGCCCAGTGATCGGCGCCGTCCGCGGCTCCGCCGAGGGTCGCGCCAAGGATCGGCGGCTCGCTGCCGCGCGGCCAGATCCATCCCAGCCGGCCCCAGCCGCGGACCTCCTCCTGGCGGTAGCCCTCCTCGTGCAGGCCGGTGCCGATCGAGACCACGAGCAGGTCGTCCTGATCGAGGTGGTGCGGGTCGTCGCCGATCCGCTTCAGCGCCTCCACGATCGCGACGATCACGGGGTTGGCCGCGAAGACGCCGCCGTCGACGAGCGCCCGGCGATCCACCTCGTGCGAGGGGAAGTAGGTCGGGGCTGCGGACGTGGCCAGCCCCGCATCGGCGAGAGGCCGGTTGCGGTCGCTGTCGGGAGCCTCGCGAGCCCGCCAGCGCTTGAAGAAGTAGGGCTCGCGGTTGGTCATGTCGTATGAGGTGACGATCACCTCCCGCAGCGAGTGCTGGATCTCGACCGTCCCCAGGCGATCCTCGATCGCACGCTGCAGCGGGCCGAGCGTGTACTTCGGGCCGATCCAGCCCCACAGGGTCCTCAGCTTCTGGAGCAGGCTGCGGTGGAAGATGTCCGGGCCGTCCTCGATGTAGAAGCGGGCGAGCTCGTCGCCGCTGACCGCCGGCCGCTGCGGATTCGCCGTGTCGGGCACCGTCAGGCTGAGGGCGACCAGCCCGCCGGTCGAGGTGCCCGCGAACATGTGGAAGTAGTCGGAGACGCGCGCCTCCGGGCCCGCCCGCTGCTGGATCCGCTTCTCGAGCTCCGCGATCACCAGGGCCGGGATCAGCCCGCGGATCCCGCCGCCGTCGACGCAGAGGATCCGGTACTTGTCGGTCGGTCGTGCTTCGGGAGCCACCTGTGAAGATGATCGCGAACCGAACAGACCTCAACTACCGACGGAAGGGGGATTCATGGATTGGACGCTCGATGTCGTTGTGCTGCCCGTCAGTGAAATCGGCCGCTCGATCGCGTTCTATCGCGACAAGGTGGGCTTCCAGCTCGACCACGATACGAAGAACGAGCACATGCATGTGGCTCAGCTCACACCGCGCGGCAGGAGCTGATCGATCGTGGCGTGAAGGCAAGCGAGCTCCAGGAGGTGACTACGGCGGACGGCGGCACCTTCTTCGGCTTCGCCGACCCAGACGGGAACACATGGGCCGTTCAGGAGATCAAGACGCGTGCGGACGTTCCCCTGATTCCGAAGGATCACGGCGGACTCAGCGAATGGGCCGGGCGATGAGTTTCCCGGCCCCGCGCGGTCAATGGGTCGACCACACGGAAAGGAACCCCGGATGAAGATCCGAACGCGAATGTGCACGAGCCTCGACGGCTATATCTCCAAAGCCGACGGCATGCCGGTCCAGCTCGCTGACCCGGAGTGGGACCCCCAGGCTTACGGCTTCGTCGCCCTGCAGGAGAGCTGCGACGCGGTGATCATGGGCCGCGTCACCCTGGAGCCCTCGCTGGGCGCCGACCAGTGGCCGTGGCCCGACGTCGACGTCTTCGTGCTTGCGTCGGAGCGGCCCGAGGGAACGCCTGAGCAGGTCGTCGTCGAGTCCGATCCCGAGCGCCTGCTGGAGCGGGTTCGCGAGTCCAACCGCGGAGGCGACGTGCACCTGATCGGCGGGCCGCGCACGATCCAGACCTACCGCGAGTTGGGAGCGGTCGACGAGCTCGGCTTCGTCGTGCTTCCGATCCTCACCGGCGAGGGCATGCAGATGACGCCGTCGGTTCGCGCCGCTGAGCGCCTGACATTGACGAGCCAGCGAGCTCTGCCCAGGAGTGCCGTCGAGCTTCTGTACGAGGTTCGCTGAGATGGGGGCGGCGGTCGAGGAGCTCCGGGATTCGCTGAGGGGCGATGTCCTCGTGGAGGGCGACCGCGAGTACGAGCGGGCGCGGCTCTGCTTCAACCTGCTGATCGACAGGCGCCCGGCCGCAATCGCCCGGTGTGTCGATGCCGACGACGTCGCGGTGTCGTTGGAGGTCGCGCAGTCGAACGGTTTTGAGATTGCGGTGCGGGGAGGAGGCCACAACCCCGCCGGCCACTGCGCCGTCGACGACGGCCTGGTGATCGACCTCTCCCGGATGCGGAACGTCGAGGTGGATCCCGAGGCGCGGATCGCGATCTCCGAGGGCGGCGCCACCTGGCTCGACTTCGACGCCGCGACCCAGGCGCACGGCCTGGTTACTCCGGGCGGCGTCGTGGGCTCGACCGGCGTCGCCGGACTGGCGCTCGGCGGCGGGATCGGCCACCTGACAGCCCAGTTCGGCCTCACCTGCGACAGTCTGATCGCCGCCGAGCTGGTCACCCCGGCCGGCGAGGTGGTCCCCGCCAACGGCGACGAGGCCCCGGAGCTGCTCTCGGGCATCCGCGGCGGCGGAGGCAACTTCGGCGTCGCGACCCGGCTCGAGTTCCGGCTTCACCCGCTCGAACGCGTCGTCGGCGGCCGGCTCGACTATGCCGGTGACGTCGCCGGCGCGCTGCGCGCCTTTCGCGACGTCGACGCTCGGGCGAGCAACGAGATCAGCATCCAGGCGCAGATCTCGGTCGACCAGGACCTCGATCCGACCCTGGTCGTCGTCCCCTGCCACACCGGCACAGGCGACGACCCGGAGGAGCTGCGCGCACTGCGCGCGGCGCCCGGCCTCGTCAGCGACGGCGTGCGGCCCCAGCGCTTCCTCGACCAGCAGCGCATCTTCGACCCCGGCTACGGCGTCGATCGCAACTATTGGAAGGGCCACTTCGTCCGCGAGCTCTCGGACGAGCTGATCGACATCCTGGTCGACCGCTTGTCCGCGCTCGGCCGCCCGCCCGGTGCGATCCTGATCGAGTCCCTGCGCGGCGCCCTCAAGGACGTCGACCCGGACACCGCGGCCCTCGCCTATCGCGACGCGGCCTTCAACATCAGCGTGATGGCGAGCTGGACCGACCCCGCCGCCGACGACGATCACATCGCCTGGGCCCGGGAGACGGCGGCGGCGATCGAGCCCTGGTCGGTGAGCGGCGGCTACGCCAACTACATGCAGGCGGACGAGCCGATCGAGCGGATCCGCGCCGCCTACGGTCCGGAGTCATTCGACCGCCTCCGGGCATTGAAGAGGCAGTACGACCCGGACAACGTCCTGCACCGCAACCAGAACATCCCTCCGGCGTAACGTGGATCCGGCGCGAATTGACCACAGATGACAGGAGACGGCGATGGGAGTGAAGGAGACGATCGACGCGGCTCGCGACACGATCACGGTGCGGCGGGTCTACGGCGAGCCCTACGAGCGAAACGGGGTGACGGTGATCCCCGCGGCGTCCGTGGTCGGCGGCGGAGGGGGAGGGACCGGCGAGCAGGCAGACGGCCAGAGCGGCGACGGCGGCGGATTCGGTCTGCGCGCCCGTCCGGTTGGCGCCTACGTGATCCGCGGCGAGGAGGTGCACTGGGAGTCCGCGCTTGACCTGAACCGGGTGATCCTCGGCGGACAGGTGGTCGCCGTGATCGCCCTGCTGGTCCTCCGGTCGATCAGGAGGTCGCGGCGCTAGCCGGCGACGCCGGCTGAACGTGCCAGCTGACGCGGCCGTCGGCGTGCATGATCACCTGGACGGGGGCGGGCCCGTCCTGCGGGTGGACGACGGTGCACTCGTATTCCTTGCCCTCCTCGACCAGCATCTCGTCGGGGCAGTCCACGGAGGTGGGACGGACGCCGCTCTGCTGGGCGAGAGAGTCCGAGATCTGCCGTTCGATGCCGGCGACGTTGGCCTTCTGCGCGGTATCTCCGACCGAGGCGCTCACCTCACAGCCCGAGAGCGCGATCGCGGCGACCACCAGGGAGGGCACGAGCGTGTGTGTCAGCAACTGACGCACACGCCTAGGATCGGGGCCCTCTCGCCGTCGTGAAACCGTAGTTTCCCGCACCCGGGCGTCTACTCGAAGGCGCTCTCGACCGAGGCGCCGATCCCGATCATCCCCGGCCCGGCGTGGGCACCGAGCACCGGGCCCACCTCCGAGACGAACAGGGGGTCGCGGCCGAAGATCGGCCGGCAGGCGTCCACGAGGCGCTGGGCGGATTCGGGGTCGCGGATGTGCTGGACCACCCAGGCGTCCGCTCCCTCGTCGTGTCGCCGGCGCGCGTAATCGATCAGCCGCTCCACGGCGCGCGATCGGGTGCGGACCTGGCAGACGGGAGTCACCTCATCGGCGAAGGTGAGGATCGGCTTGATCTTCAGGGTGGTTCCGATCGCCGCCCGCGCGGCTCCGATCCGCCCGCCCCGGCGCAGGTACTCGAGCGTGTCGAGCGAGAACCAGATCCCCCCGCTGTCCCGCGCCAGCTCGCTCCGGCGGACGACCTCGTCGGGACTCGCTCCGCCGCTCGCCGCAGTCATCGCCGCGAGCAGCGCCATCCCGGTTCCGCCGGCGGCGCTGCGGCTGTCGACGGTGCGGATGCGCTCCCCGCCCTTCCCCTCGCGGGTGAGCCGCTCGATCGCCTGCTTCGCGGAGTCGAGCGTTCCGGAGATCCCGGCCGAGATGTGCACCGAGACGATCTCCCGCCCGGCGTCGAGCAGCGGCTCGTAAACCGCGATGAAGTCGCCGACCGAGGGCTGCGACGTGGTCACGGCCTCGCCGCTCGCCCGCAGCCGCGCGTAGAAGTCGTCGTAGTCGGTGATCTCCGACTCGCGCTCGTGCTTGCCGTTCATCCCCACGTAGAGGCTGACCAGCTCGACGCCATGGCGCTCGGTCAGCTCAGGCGGGAGGTATGAGGTTGTGTCGGCGACGATCGCCGGCCCGGTCGGCACGGCGGCGGTTGTACCACGTGCGGATTAAGACTTGAGGTTCCGAGCCAGGCGCCGGCGGGCTCAGAGCCCGAGCCCGCGCACGCCGGGCTCGTTCCAGCCCAGGTGGTGCGCCAGCTCGTGCTTCACCGTCCGCTCGACCTGGGCCCGAAGCAGGTCCGGATCGCGTCCGAAGTCGCGCTCCAGCGTGTCCTGGTAGATCACGATCCGATCGGGATAGATGTCCCGCGCGACCGTACCGCCCATGTACATCCCGTAGGCGCGGTGCTCGTGCCCGAGGTTCGAGATCACCACCGGCGTGTCCGCCAGCAGCGCCTGGAACTCCGGGGGCAGGTTGTCGATCGCCTCGATCACCAGGAGATCGAACTCGCTCGGCGGATAGTCGGGAGCCGGCAGAGCGGCGAGGGCCTCGCTCCGATCGACGAGCTTCCGGAACTCTGGCTCTGGCATCTCCCTGCCGATCAGCAGCGTCATCACCCAGGCGGCGATCAGCACGATCGCGACCGCCCCGACCAGGATCGTCGCCAGGCCGCCGAGGTGGGCGAACGACGGCGGGTTGAGGAACAGCAGCAGGCACCCGGCGAGGAAGGCGGCAAAGGCCGCGGCTCGCAGCGGGGGAACGAGGATCTCCCTCATCTTCTTGAGGTTAGGGAGTGGACAAGGCGGCCCTCGGCGACCGCGCCGCGGAAAAGGTCATCTTCGACCGCCTCTCGACCGCGGCCGGGTCCGACATCCAGAACCTCACCTATCGTGGACGAGTCACCAACTGAGCGTGTCTGACAACCGAAATCCGCTTCCGCTGTTCGCGCAAGGGGGGCACGATGGACGATGGTGCCCCACCAGGTGCAGCTCGGCTCAGCGGAGCGGCTCGGCGTCTTCCCAGCCCTCCGGTGGGAAGACGGTCTGGACGACGCGGAGGATTCGGCGGCCGCGAAAGTGGATCACCTGGCCGAAGTCGGGCTGAACCATCTCACCGAAATGCTCGGAGGTGCCCCTGGCTGCGCCGCGAACCAGGACCGCACCATCCGGCCGCAGCCGGACCTCCTTGAGAACGGGAGCCCAGTCGGAGAAGACGTCCTTCAGTGTGTCGTTCACGCGAAGGAGGCCGCCGTGTCCGTGGTAGTCCTGGCCGAGGGCGCCGCTGAACTCGCCCATGTCCCAGTCGCACTCCGGGTCGTAGAGGTCGAGGATGCCCTCGCGATCGCTGCCGCCAAAGGCCTCGTATGACCTGCGTATCAGATCAAGGCGCCAGTCGCCCACGCGTTCGAGAGTACGGCACGACCTACTCCCGAAGGCCGGCGGCTTCGAAGGCGTCTTCGCGCTGAGAGAACATCTCGACCCGGGCAACGACGCCGTCCCGGAATGTCACGACCTGCCACCAGCGACTTTCCACCGGGGCGCCGCTTCCACGCGGGCGGCCACGTTGGAGGACCGCGGCAACGACTTTCTCACCACCGGCGTCGAGGACTTCCGTCGCCTCCTGAGTGAACTCATCGAAGGACTCAATGTACGTCCTGATCCAGGCATGCGCCTTGGGGCCGCGATACGTCCCAGCATCGGGCATCTCTGTAGCGGTTACGAACTCGAAGTCCTCGGTGATGGCCTCCAAGAAGGGGCCAAACTCGCCACGGGAGTAGTACTGCTCATAGGCGGCCCTGATGGCTTCGACGTTCTCCTCCGACATCGCCACGCAGTATCTCGTTTTGCCCTTCACCACACTCCTCACGTTGAGCGGCACGATCCTGCGACCGCTCGCGCCTCCCTGCGCGTGTCACTGAAACTCTGAGAGGCGCCGAACGGGCTCGCCGTTGCTCCTGCTCTGGTGGCTAACGGGCAGTCAGAGACCGCCGGGCTCCTCCTCGCGCAACCCAGGCGCCCTGAGCGGAGATGGTTCTGCTTCTGCTCCTCGTCCAAGTAGCAGCTTGCCCGGCTCGTCCCGGCGGGCGGCCTCAGCCCTCGCTGACCTGTACCCGGATGGCGTTGAGCTCCGCCGCACGGGCCGCGACACCAACAACAGCTGAGCGATGAGCGACCGCGTGAACCGCCGCCACTCGTTCGAAGCGGCTACCCGGAGGCCCTCGTCCCCTAGTGGCCCGAGAGGGCTCCTCTACTTCCTCTTCTTGCCCTTCAGCTTGACCTTGACGACCTGCGAGCCGGACACTCCGGTCCTGGGCGCGTAGATCACCCTGACGTGCGACTTCAGCTTCCCCTTCCGCGCGAGCAGCCTCTTGCCGGCGCCGCTGAGCGGCACGGTCAGGCTGACGTTGCCGGGCGTGAACTCGGCGCGAGTCGTCGTCACCCGCTTGAACAGCTTCTTGTGCTTCTTGTGGCACTTCTTCTTGTGCTTCTTGTGGCACTTCTTCTTGTGCTTCTTCTTCTTCGAAGCGTTCGCCATCAGCAGGGTCTTGTCATTGACGTCCCCGGCGCTCACGGTCCCGGAGCCGGGCACGTTGACGTTCAGGCCGACGCTCTTCTTGCCGGGCGCCGCCGTAACGGTGAAGGACGTGTTGCAGGCCGCCTGGGTGTCCCTCTGCTGCGGGCAGCCGTCCTGGGTCTCGTCCCCGAAGCCGTCGGCGTCGGCGTCGGATTCGACCGTCGCGGCGACCGACGGGCGCAGGTTGGGCCAGGCGATGGTCGCCGTCCCCGTCTGGCCGGGAGGGATGTCGCCCCCTCCGAACTGCGCCAGCTGGTTCTGGGGGGTACCGGGCACAGTGATGCCGACCTCCGCATCGCCCACGGCGGTCAGGCCGAGCAGGTCGCCCTGGTTCACCGGGATTCGTTCCTTGAAGTCGTAGGAGGTGTCTGGAGCGAGCGTCTTCAGCGAGCTCTCCGCCAGCACCTTGAAGACCAGGCCGGTCCCGGTGTAGCGGAAGATCTTCAGCCTCACCGCTCCGGCGGATGCGTCCGCGCTGCTGTGAAATCTCCAGCTCGTGAGCACGCCATGCGGTGTCGCATAAGACGGTGTGCCGGGGACCGTCGAAAAGGGGGCGACCGGGGTCTGGACTCCGAACGTCGGCGCACTCGTCGTCTGGCCCACCTCGGTCGAGCCGCCCAGGGCGACCGTCAGCCCCGCGCCGAAGCTGACCGCAAGCGCAACAGAGCCGACGAGTAGCGCGATCGCCAATTCGCTGTGCCTGCGCCAAGCCCTGGACACCAGTCGATCTTACTGTCGAACGCGGCCTGGCTGATTCCTCCAAGTCCGCTACGGCTTCCTGGGCGTCTCCGACGTAAGCCCCCGGATCGCCTTCGCTGTGGCGTCAAGCCGCTGCTTTCTCTTTGAAGACGACTGATCTGTCAAGGGGGTGATCGCCCCGCCGCCGTAGGTGTCATCGGTCCGCTCCCAGCTGGTGGATGAGTTGAGCTCATTTCTCTTTCGGCGCTCGGGGCGCAGATCGTTCCTGGGAGCTGCCTCGGCCGCTCAATTCCATGCGGGACCGTCAGGCGGTCAGAAAGCAGCGGGAGTTCGCCGGGGCAGGTTGGTGAGGCTTGAAGGGCTCATCGCGGCTCAGAATGTGCCAGGCCGCGATCAGGAGCTTGCGGGCGACCGCCGACTTCGCCGGGTTCTTGCCGTGGCGGGCGCTCACCCGCAGGTAGTGGGCGTGCCAGGGGTTGGCGGGGCGCCAGGCCTGGTGGGCGGCCTCGACCGCCGCCCAGCGCAGGGTCCGCGAGCCGGCCTTCGAGAGCGCGCCGGTCGCCGAGCGCTCGCCGGACTGGCTGATTCGAGGCGCCAGGCCCGCGTAGCCGATCAGCTTTCCAGGCCCCGGAAAGCGGGAGACCTCGCCGATCTCGGCGGCGAAGGTGAGGCTGAGCAGCGGGCCCACCCCCGGGATCGTCGCCAGCAGGCTCGCCCGCTCGTCTGATCTTGCGAGCGGGCCCAGCTCGCGGTCGATCGGGTCGATCCGCCGATCCATCTCGGCGGCAAGCTCGAGCAGCTCCACGATTGAGTCCCGCCAGACCTCGGGAACTCCCCGGCGTTCCAAGAGCGCCATCGCATCCGGCTTTCGCAAGCGAGAGTGGGAGATCCGCAGTCCGAACTGGGTGAGCAGCCCGAAGATCCGGTTGCGAGCGGAGGTGCGGGCCTTCACCAGGTGCGCTCGCCGGCGCAGGCGCTCCCGGAGCGCCCGGTCCTCGATCGAGGGAACCCAGAGCTCGGGGACCAGGTCTCGCCGGCAGAGCTCGGCCAGCACCCGGGCGTCGACCTTGTCGGTCTTGCAGGCGAGCGGGGCGACGTCTCTGACCTTGCGGGCGTGGGCGACCTGGACCTGCCAGCCCGAGGCCTCGAGCCGGTCGCGGACCCAGACCGCGCCGCTCATCATCTCGACGCAGCCCGAGGCCTCGGTGCCGAGCTCCAAGACCAACCTGGCGAGCCCGTCTTCATTGGCCGGGATCAGCCCCTCGGCGGCGATCTCCCCGCCCTCGCCCATCGCGCAGAAGGCGGCGCGCCCGTAGGCCCAATCGATTCCGACATAGTTCATGCCGGGTCTCCTCTCCTCGCTGGACTGCAGTGCCAACCGCGGTTCTAGTGAGCGCGGCGGAGGCCCCTTTCAGTTCAGAGGAGCGGGACCCTCATGACATTCCATGCCCAGGAGGCATGAGAACCGCATGATCGTTGGCGACTCCCTTCGCGTGAGGGTGTCGCACAAACCCCCTGCAAATCGGTCCGGGGCGCCGCCGAAAATGACCCATGCCCCAGAACTTCATCGCCTCAGACCGAGACCAGCCCCTACTGCTGCCCCCCGACCTGCGTGACTGGCTTGACGAGGACCACCTCGCCTGGTTCGTAATCGAGTCGGTCTCAGAGCTCGACCTCGATCCCTTCTACGTGACCTACCGCGCCGACGGCCACGGCGCCGCCGCCCACGAGCCGAAGATGATGGTCACCGTGCTCACCTACGCCTACTGCGTCGGCGAGCGCTCATCGCGCGGCATCGAGCGCCGCTGCCGCGAGGACGTCGCCTTTCGGGTGATCGCCGCCAACCAGATCCCCGACCACGCGACCGTGGCCCGCTTCCGGGCCCGCCACCAAGAGGCCCTCGCCGGCCTCTTCAGCCAGGTGCTCGGCCTCTGCGCCAAGGGCGGTCTGGTCGAGGTCGGGGTGCTCGCCGTCGACGGCTCCAAGTTCCGCGCCGCGGCCTCCGACGCGGCGATCGCAACCTACGAAGAGATCGCCAGGGAGGTTCTGGCCGAGGCGGCCGAGGCAGACGCCGCCGAGGACGAGCGCTACGGCGACGCACGGGGCGATGAACTGCCCGAGCACCTCGCCCGCCGCGAGGGAAGGCAGGCCTGGATCCGCGACGCAAAGAAGGAGCTCGACGCCGAGCGGGCTGGAAAGGAAGAGCCCGTTCCGAAGGACCGCGCCGAGCGCCTCGATCTCTGCCGCCGCCGCCTGGTCGAGGACTGGCAGGCCGAGAACCGGGGAAACCGCGCCTACGAGGCCTACCGCGCCCGGGGGGTGGACACAAACGGGCGCCGACTCGGCGCTCCGCCAAAGCCGTTCACGCCGCCCGCGCGCTCCGAGGGCAAGATCAACACCACCGACCCCGACGCGCGGCGGATGAAGTTCGGCCGCAACTTCATCCCCGCCTACAACGCCCAGGCGGTGACCACCTCAGGGCAGGTGATCGTCGCCGCCGAGCTCGTCACCGAGGGCGGCGACTTCGAGCAGCTAGAGCCGATGATCGCCTCAGCCGAGCGCGAGCTCGATGGCGCCGGCGTTGCCGAGCGCCCCGGGGTCATCCTCGCCGACGCCGGCTACTGGTCTAACGGCCACATCGACTCGCTTAGAGAGCGCGGCATGATCCCGATCGTCGCCCCCGACACGACCCGCGGCCGGCCGCGCAAGACCCGGCTCGGCGGCCCCTACGAGTTCATGCGCCGGGTGCTCGACACCGAGCGCGGCGGCGCCCTCTATTCGAAGCGGATGCCGATGGTCGAGCCGGTCTTCGCCCAGATCAAGGCGAACCGCCGCATCGACCGCTTGAAACGAAGGGGACTGGCGGCCGCCCGCTCGGAATGGCGTCTGATCGCCGCCACCCACAACCTGCTGAAGCTCTACCGCAGCCAACTCGCCCCGGCCTGAGGCCGGGGCCTCGCTTCACGACGGTTCCGCGGCACCGTCGCTGCCCGCTCTCGCGGCCTTTGCGCGACAGCCTCGCGTGAAAGCAGCAGCGGGCGAGCCCTACGGCTTCAACTTCCGCCCACTCGTAAACAACCACTGACTCCACGCCAGCAGCGCCAGGCACATGCCGGCGACCACCGCGAAGGCGATCCACGGGCTCACGTCGGAGACGCCCAGGAAGCCGTAGCGGACCGCCTCCACGACGTAGAACAGAGGGTTCACGTGGGAGAGCTGTTCCCATGGTGAGCCCAGGCGGCTGACGGAGTAGAAGACGCCGCCGAGGAAGGTGAGGGGGAGGATGACGATGTTGTTGATGAAGGAGGTGTGGTCGAAGGTCTCGGCGTAGATGCCGACGATCGTGCCGAGGGCTCCGAAGCCGGTCACCAGCAGCAGCACGGCGACGATGAGCAGCGCCGGGTGGACGACCGGGGCGCCGGTGATCGGGATCGCGCAGGCGGCGAGGCCGGCGCCGATGATCAGGGCGCGGAAGGCGCCGCCGACCAGGTAGCCGAGGTTGACCTGCCAGGTGTGCATCGGGGCGGCGAGGACGTCGTCGATGTAGCGGTCGCTGCGGCCCTGGAAGATCGTCGACGCGTTGTTCGAGTAGGCGGCCTGGGCCATCGCCATCGCGATCAGGCCGGGGACGATGAACTGGTCGTAGTCGAAGCCGTCGACCTGCTTGATCCGGCCGCCGAGGGAAAGCCCGAAGACGACGATGAAGAGCAGGGAGGAGACGACCGGCGCGAGCGTCGTCTGGGTCCAGAGGCGCAGGACGCGGTGGCACTCGCGGCGCGAGAGCCAGAGGAAGCCCTGCCAGGGGCTGGGCTGGGCGTGGTCGCTCATCGCCGACACAGTAGCCAGGGCGGATGGCCGATCCCGGTGTTTCCCACGGATGCCGCGCCTCCGAGCGCGCGTGATGATCGAGGGGCAATTCGAGACACGAACTGACGCACGTATCAGAGGAGGTGGCACAGATGGCCGTCAAGGAGAGATCGGTAGAGCTGTCCGAGCAGGTCCTCGAGGAGATCAAGGAGGGACAGGAGAAGGCGATCGCAGCGGTCCGGAACTTCACGGAGACCGTCGACAAGACGCTCGCCAAGGAGAACCCCTCCGGGGCCGAGAAGATCGTCGATTCCGCCCTGAACATGGCGGACCAGCTGGTCGAGACCCAGTACACGTTCCTGAAGAGGGTCGTGCACAGCGCCGGCGAGTCAGTGGGCGTCGAAGGGTCAAGCGAGAAGGACTAGGCGCTAGGCCGCCGGGCCCGCCGGACGGCGGGCTCGGCCGGTCCCGAGATTCCCAAGTCCCGTCCACAGTAGGTCCATCGCCACGGCGGAGAGCTGCTCGGCGGTGAGCTCGGGCCGGTCCCACCACCAGACGGCGAGCCCGTTGAGCGCCGACTTGCCGGCCTGGGCGATCAGCTCATCGGCCTCCCGGCGGCGAATCCTCGTGCTCACCTTCAGGCCGCGGACCCGCGCGACGATCACCTGCGCGAGCCGCTTCGTCGCCGCCTCCTGGATCTGGCGCTGGGTCTCGACGATCTCCGGATCGGGGGCGGGGTCGAGGAAGAGGAGCCGCCAGGCGGCCGGGTGCTCCTCGACGAAGTGGAAGAAAGCGCGGACGTTCTCGCGCAGCAGCTCCTCGGCGGTCTCGTGGCCCTCCTCCCTGGTGGTCGCGGCGAGCAGGGACATGCCGCTCGCCCGGAGCAACTCGATGTAGAGCTCCTTCTTCGAGCCGAAGTGGCGGTAGATCACCGGCGCCGAGATCCCGGCCGCCTCGGCGATCCGGTCGATCGAGCCGCCCAGGTAGCCGCGCTCGGCGAACACCTCGGCGGCCGCCTCGAGGATCACGCCTCGGCGCTCCTCCGCCTTCAGCCGGCGTTTCGGGCTTGCTAGGCTGGTCATAAGTTAACGATCACTAACTTAGCGGAACAGGAGGACGCCATGAAGGTCTTCGTCGCAGGTGCAACGGGAGCGGTCGGCAGGCGCCTCGTCCCGCTCCTCGTCAACAGCGGCCACGAGGTGGTCGGCACGACCCGATCGGCCGAGAAGGCCGACGCCGTGCGGGAGATGGGTGCCGAGCCCGCGGTGGCCGACGGTCTCGACGCCGCCGCGGTGCGGCAGGCGGTCGAGCGCGCCGAGCCCGAGGCGATCATCCACCAGATGACCGCGCTCACCGGCGTGAAGAGCTTCCGCAACTTCGACAAGGAGTTCGCCGGAGCGAACGAGCTGCGGACCAAGGGCACCGACAACCTGCTGGAGGCGGCGCGCGCGGTCGGCACCAAGCGCTTCATCGCGCAGAGCTACGGCAACTGGAACTACGAGCGGACCGGCAGCGAGCCGAAGAGCGAGGAAGACCCGCTCGACCCGAACCCGCCGAAGAACCAGACCCGCTCGCTGGAGGCGATCCGCTACGTCGAGTCCACGGTCACGGGCGCCGACGATGTCGAGGGCATCGCGCTCCGCTACGGCAACTTCTACGGGCCGGGGACCGGGTTCGCCTCCGACGGCGACCTGGTCGAGATGGTCCGCAAGCGCAAGCTGCCGGTGGTCGGCGACGGGGGAGGCGTTTGGTCCTTCATCCACGTCGACGACATCGCGAGCATCACCGTCGCGGCGCTGGAGCGCGGCAGGCGCGGGATCTACAACGCGAGCGACGACCGGCCGGCCCCGGTGGCCGAGTGGCTGCCCGGGCTCGCCGAGGCCGTCGGGGCCAAGCCGCCCCGGCATGTCCCCGTCTGGGTCGGCCGCCTGGCGACCGGCGAGGTCGGCGTCTCGATGATGACCCAGATCCGCGGCACCTCGAACGCGAAGGCGAAGCGGGAGCTCGACTGGGCGCAGAAGTACCCGAGCTGGCGGGAGGGCTTCCGAAGCGGCCTGTGATCGATGTGCCGATGAGTTTCAATCGGTCTCCCGGTCCCAGTAGATGACCCTGCGATCAAGGAGGAACCGATGCCTGAGCACAGGACGGGAACGCGTGAGGAATGGGAGGCGGCGCGGGCCGAGCTCGCGAAGCTCGAGTCCGAGCAGGCCGAGCGCAACAACGAGATCAAGAAGAAGCGGCGCGAGCTGCCCTGGGTGCCGGTCGAGAAGGAGTACGAGTTCGACACCGAGGAGGGCAAGAAGAGCCTCGCCGAGCTGTTCGATGGCCGCTCACAGCTGCTCGCCTACAACATCATGTACGGGCCGGAATACACGAAGGGGGCCTGCCCCGGATGCACGAGCCTCGCGGACGAGTTCAGCGGCGGGCTGATCCACCTGAACAAGCGCGATGTGACCTTCCTCTGCTTCTCCCGCGCGCCGATCGACCAACTCGCGGCCTACAAGGAGCGGATGGGCTGGGAGTTCCCCTACGTCTCGACGTATGAGAGCGATTTCCCCTTCGACATGGGCCTGGCGCTGACCGAGGAGCAGGCGCAGTCTGGGGAGATACCCGGGGTCAAGGAGATGATCGAGGACCCGCCGGACTTCCTGAAGGAGTGGTCGGAACAGGTCGGGGCGGAACTGAAGGATGGCCTGCGCGAGGGCCCGGGCTACATCGCCTTCGCCAAGGAGAACGGAACCGTCTACCTGACCTACCAGGTGATGGCGCCGGATCCGTTCGTGGCGCCGTTCCACTCATTTCTCATCGACCGGACGCCGAAGGAGCAGCCCGCGGAGCCTCGCGCGTGGCGGAAGGACGAGTACCCGGACTAGGTCAGGCTGGGGATTCCTCGACCGCGCGGCGGCCCGCCGCGACGGTCTTCATGTAGACGTCCTCGAGGGTGGCGGCGTCGAAGGTCTCCTTGAGGCCCGCGGCGGTGTCGCGGGCCATGATCCGCCCGCCGCCGATCAGCGCGATCTCCTCGCAGAGCGCCTCGGCCTCCTCGAGGTAGTGGGTGGTGAGCAGGATCGTCGTGCCGCGCTCGTGAAGGACGCGGATGTAGCGCCAGAGCTCGTGCCGGAGCTCCAGGTCGACGCCGGCGGTCGGCTCGTCGAGGATCACCAGGCGCGGCTCGTGGAGCAGAGCGCGGGCGAGGAGGAGGCGCCGCCGCATCCCGCCGGAGAGCTTGGGCGCGCGCACGTCGCCCTTGGCGCGCAGGTCGAAGACGTCGATCATCTCTTCGGCGCGCTCGGCGGCGGCCTCGCCGCTCATCCCGTAGTAGCCGCCGTGGTAGATCAGGGTCTCGCGGACGGTCAGGAAGCGGTCGAGGTTCGGCTCCTGCTCGGCGACGCCGATCATCCGCCGCGCCTCCATCGAGTCGCCGGGATGGCCGAAGACCGAGATCTCGCCCTCGGTCAGCCGGATCAGGTTGCAGACCGCCGAGATCAGCGTGGTCTTGCCGGCGCCGTTCGGGCCGAGCAGGCCGAAGAAGCGGCCGGCCGGGACCTCGAGGTCGAGGGCATCGAGCGCGAGGGTGCCGTCGTCGTAGCGCTTGGTGAGCCTACGAAGCTTCAGGGCATTCGGCATTCGTCAATTGATAGCGACTGCGGTCAGGCCGCATGTGTGAGTCGACACGAAACGGGTATGGCTGACCTGGCGTCGCCGCTCGATGGCTGCAGGCCCTGTTCCTTGAGCGGGCGGATGAGAGGGTCGAAAGAAGGGGCGACGCGTGACTGGATCCGACTGGACCTGTGCCCGTTGCGGGATGAGGACGCGCTTGATGTCCGGCGTGGTCGATCTCTCCGGGCTGCCACCCAGCTGGGGCGAGGTGAGCGGAATCGCCTACTGCCTCGGCTGCCGGAGGACGATGGCGGGCGAGGCGAGGGCCGCCGCCCTCAACGGCGACAGCTCGCCGGCCGACCGCGTGCGGGCCGACGCCGAGGGACGGGTGGAATTCGAGCTCCGGCGCGACCCGGATCGTTGCGACACGCGCATCGCCCGCGCCTCCGAGACCAACGTCGTGGTCGTTCGGCAGGTGAGGGAGCGGCTGGGCGTCTATCCGACGCGACCCGTGTGATCCCGACCCGATCCGGAGCTAGAGCGAGCGGATCTCGCCCTCGACGAACAGCTTGGTGGTCGCGACCTTCCAGCGCTCAATCTGCCGCTTGGTCAGGAACGGCTTCCGGAGCTGGCGGCTCACGCCGGGCTCCATGATCACGGTGCCGAGGTTGATGAGCACGGTGTGCAGCGCGGCCCAGTCGAGATCCAGATCGGCGCGCAGCATCCCGCGCCGCTGGAGCTCGGCCAGCTGCTCGCGGCAGAGCTCGGTCAGCGTGTCGAAGATCCCGAGGGCCGCCCTGTCGCCCTCCGCCACGCCCCGGGAGACGTAGCGGAGCGCGACGAAGTTCTCGGCGACCAGCGCGGTGAGGCGCTCCGCCAGGTCCTCGATCACGTCGCCCTCGACCGCGCGGACCTCAAGCGCCTTGCGAGCCGCCTGCTTGACGTGCTCGTCGACCGCGCTGCGCAGGGCCGCCTTCGAGGCGAAGTAGTGCTGCACGAGGCCGGGGGAGACGCCGGCGGCAGAGGCGACGTCCCGGATCGAGGTCGCCGCGACCCCGTCGCGGGCGAACCCCTCGAGCGCCGCGGCCAGGATTCTCCCCTGGGTCTCTGAGGTGGCGGTTGCCATACGTCCGTATCGTAAGTGCGATACAACTGTATTGTCAGCGCCCGTCGAACAAGGAGAGCTTCCATGGCAGCCACCGCGACCCAGAAGAAGGCCACGATCGCGCGGGAGAAGGTGCACTTCCAATCCGGCGGGGAACGTTGCGCCGCGTGGTTCTACCCGGGCACCAATGGTGCCTGCGTGGTGATGGCCGCAGGCCTGGCGGTCGCGAAGGAGCCCGGCACCGACCGGTTCGCCGAGCGCTTCAACCGGGCGGGGTTCTCGGTGGTGGCCTTCGACTTCCGCCGGCTGGGCGAGAGCGAGGGGAGCCCGAGGCAGGTCGTCGGGCTGGGGGACCAGCAGGACGACTTCACCGCGGCGGTCGGGTTTGCACGCTCGCGGGAGGAGGTCGATCCGGCCAAGGTCGCGATCTGGGGCTTCTCGCTCTCCGGGGGCCACGTCTTTCCGGTCGCGGCCCGCGACCCGCAGCTCGGCGCGGCGATTGCGGTTTCTGCGCTGGCCGACGGCCCGGCTTCCGCCCCCAACGGCTTCCGCCACACCACCCCCCTCTCGTCCGTGCGGCTGATGACCCGCGGCGCTCTCGACGCGATCGGCGGCCTAATCGGCCGCGACCCGCTCCTCGTCCCGCTCGCGGGGGCCCGGGGGACGGTGGCGGCGCTCACCACTCCCGACTCGCTGAACGGCCCGAAGGCTCTGAACCCCGGCAACCGCTATCCGGAGTGGCAGCAGGAGGTGGCGACCCGCTCCGCGCTTCGGATCGGCCTCTACCGGCCGGGGCGCTATGCGGCACGGATCCAGTGCCCGTTGCTGGTGGTCGCCCCTGACGGGGACGGCGTCGCTCCCCAGTCGCATGCGATCCGCGCCGGGGAGCGCGCACGACGCGGCGAGGTCGTACGCATACCCGGCGGGCACTACGCGCCGTACCTCGATGGGCACGAGCCTGCGGTGGATGTCCAGCTCGAGTTCCTGCGACGGCGCCTGGTCGACCCCACCACCTAGTTATTGCTTCTCCTGGTCGTGGCCGTTGCCGCCGATCAGCTTGTCCTTGCCCTTGCCGCCGATCAGCTTGTCGTTGCCGCCGCCCCCCTTGAGCTTGTCGTTGCCGGGGCCGCCGAGGAGGATGTCCCTGCCGTGGCCGCCGATCAGCTTGTCGCGGCCCTTGCCGCCGCAGATCCGGTCGTTGCCGTCAATGCCGAAGATCTTGTCGTTGCCGCCGAGGCCGACGATCACGTCCGCCTTGTTGGTGCCCCTGATCACGTTGCGCCCTGGGGTGCCGACGATCGTCGCCGGTCTGCCGGCGCACTTCAACCTGCTCTTCACCCCGCGCAGGGTGAGGCTCCAACTGTGGATGCTCCCGGAGCCAGGCGGGGAGTCGTCTACCACGTAGAGGCCCCAGGTGCCGACCGGGTTCGTGCCGTCGAAGACGGAGAGAGCGTTACCCGGCTTGCCCTGGGGAGCGGGCGGCGGGAAGGGATCGCCGGGGTGGTAGTCGGTCGGCTTGTAGACGCTGGCTTCGCATGACTGTGGGCCCATCGGTGCCATCCGCGCCGCTCCGTCGTCGAAGCCGATGGTGACGTTGAGGAAGATGTCGTTCGCGCAGGCGTCCGATAGGAGGACGACGCTCTGGCCGGTGGGCCCGGCCAGCAGCACGTCGAGGTCGTCCGGGTACTGGTGGCGGACGCCGAACAGCTCGGCCGTCACGCCGGTCACCGACCCCCTCGTCTTGAAGACGGGGATCGCGGCTGGGTAGGGGCTGGCGGGCGCCGCGTCGTTGACGGTCACCGGGGTCCCCTGGAGGGTGAGGGCCTTCGCGCCAGCGGGCAGGGCCAGAACGATCAGCAGAACCGACGCGAGGAGTAGCCGCTTCATCAGCCACTGACGATAGCTCCTACCGGCATCTGCGCAAAGCCGAAGTCGGGCGACGGGACCTGGCCGGGACGTAAGCTCGGCGCAACCCTCGCTGCGGTAGTTTCGGGTCTCCATGCATAGGCAATGCATAGGCAGGAATGGCTGATCTGAGCATCGGCGAGGCGGCGAGCGAGCTCGGCGTGAGCGCCGACACGATTCGCCGCTGGGACCGAGCCGGCCGGATCAAGACGACCCGGGACGAGCGCAACCGCCGCCGGGTGCCGCGGCGCGAGATCGCGCGGCTCCGCGCGGCGCCTGGCCGACACCACACGGGCGACACGTTCTCGGCGCGGAACCGGTTCTCCGGCGTGGTTCGATCCGTGGAGGTGTCGGGCGTGATGGCGCTGGTCGAGATCGAGGCGGGCCCGCACCGCGTCACGGCCGCGATCACGCGGGACTCAGTGGAGGAGCTGAAGCTCGCCGAGGGCGTGAAGGCGACGGCGCTCGTGAAGGCGACCTCGGTGATGGTGGAGAGGGACGACTAGTGCGCCGAGTCTGGGCCGTCGCCGCCGTGCTCGCGACGATGGCGGTGTTGGTGGCGGCCGCCCGTGGTGGCTCCTCGGACCCGCAGCTCCGCGTCTCGGCCGCCGCCTCGCTCCACTCCGCCTTCACGAAGTACGCGGCCGCCGCGTTCCCGGACGAGCAGGTTCACCAGTCCTTCGCGGGCTCGGATCAGCTCGCGGCCCAGATCGAACAGGGGGCGAGGCCTGACGTGTTCGCCTCGGCGAACACCCGGTACCCGGCGAAGCTGTACGCGAAGGGCCTCGTCGAGAAGCCTGTCCTCTTCGCCCGAAACCGGCTCGTCCTGGCGACGCCCGCGGGCAGCTCGATCCATTCTCTGACCGACGCGGCGCGGCCCGGGGCGTCGATCGTGCTCGGCGACCCCGACGTCCCGGTCGGTTCCTACACGCGCCGGGTGCTGGGGCGCCTTCCGGCGGCGGAGCGTACGAGCATCCTCGACAACGTCCGCTCGCAGGAGCCGGATGTCTCCTCGATCGCCGGAAAGCTCACCGAGGGCGCCGCGGACGCCGGCTTCGTCTACATCACCGACGTTCGCGCCTCGGGCGGGGCGATCAGGGCCATTCCGCTGCCGGCGTCGCTTCAGCCCGATGTCGCCTATGGCATCGCAGTCGTCTCGGGTACACCCAATCGGGACCTGGCGACCCGCTTCGTCCACGGGCTGATCGCCAACGGCTCCGGCGCTCGCGCCCTGCGCGCCGCCGGCTTCCTGCCCCGACCCTGAGATGCAGCGCTCCGGCTTCGCACTGGTCTGCTTCCTCGCGCTCATGGTCCTGCTCGCCTTCCTGACGATTCCCGTGATCGCGATCTTCAGCCACGTCGGCCCGGGCGAGCTGGTCGGCGCGCTGGATCACGAGAGCGCGCGCCAGGCGCTGTGGCTGAGCGTGAAGACCTCCGCGATCGCGATGGCGCTGATCGTCGCGGTCGGGACGCCGGCCGCCTACCTGCTGGCCACGACCGAGTTCCGCGGGCGGTCGGCGATCCTCACCCTGATCGAGCTGCCCCTGGTGATCCCGCCGGCCGTGGCCGGGATCGCACTGCTCGCGGCGTTCGGGCCCAGCGGGCTCTTCGGCCCCGCCCTCGATGGCGCCGGGATCGAGCTGGTCTTCCAGACCGCCGGCGTGGTGTTGGCACTGGCGTTCGTCGCATCCCCGTTCTACATCCGGCAGGCGGTCGCGTCGTTCGCCACCGTGCCGCGTTCGATGCTTGAGGCCTCCGATGAGCTCGGGGCAAAGCCGGCCAGGACGCTCATCTCGGTCGCCGTCCCGTGCGCGCGCTCCGGCCTGCTCGCCGGGTTCTCGCTGGCGCTGGGCCGCGCGCTCGGCGAGTTCGGGGCGACGCTGATGTTCGCCGGATCCTTCCCCGGAACCACCCAGACGGCCCCGCTGGCGATCTTCGCCGAGTTCAACACCGACTTCAACGGGGCCCTCGCCCTGGCGGCCGTCCTGATCGTGGTGGCGGGTGCCCTGCTGCTCTCGGTGAAGCTGGTCGCGGGCCGCGACGCCCTTGGCGGGCTTGCCACCCGCGAGTAGGGGTTCGCCGTGACCCGGACGCTGAAGCTGATGCCCAGCGCTAGTCGAGCTTGCCGGTCAGGTAGCGCTGGATGTTCGGGCCGATCCAGTCGGCGACCTGCGACGGCTTCGCGGAGGCGAGGGGCTCGAACTTGAGCACATAGCGAGCCAGCCCGAGCCCGACCAGCTGTGAGGCGAGAAGGTTCGCGCGAAGTTCGGGCTGGTCGGAGCCGAGTCGCTCAAGGAGCGGGGCGTAGAGGGGGTGGCGCACGAACTCCCCCATCATCTCCGCCGCCTCCGGGTCGCTCACCGCCGCGCCCAAGAGCGTGAGAACCGGACTGCGGCTGCCCTGCTCCTCCCAGATCCGGAGGAGGAGCGATACGAGGTTCCTGCCCAGCTTGCCTCGACCATCGGCAAGCAGCTTCGGCATCTCCACCTCCGGGTCGAACGGCCACTGCACCGCCTCCGCGAAGAGGGTCAGCTTGTTGCCGAAGAAATGGACGATCAGGGAGGCATCGACCCCCGCCTCCTTGGCGATTGCCCGCATTGTGGCGTCCTGGTAGCCCCGTTCGAGGAAGAGCTTGCGGGCGGCTTCGAGGATCTGCTCCTGGGTAGAGCTCGTCCCGGGGCGGCGGCCCGTTCGGGGGGTCTTTGTCTTCGGTGTGCGAGGGCTCACAAAAATCTCCTTGACAACAAAATTCAACGCTGTAAAGTCAACGGCGTTAAGTCAACGTCGTTCAACTATAGCCGACCAGGGGGTCGCCAAAGATGAGAAGGCACGCAAAGGACGTAAGCCGCAATTTGGTGCTGGCGGCGATGTGCGTGGCCCTCGGGACCGTCGTCAGCGCTGTCTCCTCCCTCAACGTTGCGATCCCTGACCTCGCACGAGACCTTCACGCCACCCAGACCCAGCTGCAGTGGGTGGTCGATGCCTACGCCGTCGTCTTCGCCGGGCTCCTGCTCCTGGCCGGCGCGATAGGGGACGCGTTTGGTCGGCGGCACCTTCTACTGGGCGGGCTGGCCGTGTTTTCAGGCGCGGCCGGCACCGCCCTCTTCATCAGCAGCCCGGGCGCGCTGATCGCGGTGCGCGCCGTGATGGGCCTGGGGGCCGCGGCGATAATGCCGGCGACTCTCTCGATCATTACCAACGTCTTCCCGGCCGACGAGCGCGATCGCGCCGTCTCGATCTGGGCGGGGGTGGCCGGCGGGAGCGCCTTGCTCGGGCTGCTCGTCTCCGGCGCCCTGCTCGAGGTCTTCGCCTGGGATTCCATCTTCGGCTTCAGCGCGGTGCTCGGGCTGGCTGCCCTCGTCGCGGCCTACCGGATCGCTCCGAACTCGACTCAGGAGGGGACCCGGCTCGACGTCACGGGCGGCGTCATCTCGGCCGCCGGGCTCGCCACCCTCGTCTTCGTGATCATCGAAGGCCCAGAGCGCGGCTGGACCGACTCGCTCACGCTCGGTGCCTTTGCCGTCGCCCTGGTATCGCTCGCCGCCTTCGTCGCCTGGGAGCTCCGCCGGGAGCAGCCGCTGCTCGACCCGCGCTTGTTCAAGCTGCGCGGCTTCGGCGCCGGCACGGCCTCGATCACGGTTCAGTTCTTCGCCTTCTTCGGCTTCATCTTCGTGATGCTTCAGTACGTCCAGTTCGTGCTGGGTTACTCGCCGCTGGTCGCGGGGATCGCCCTGGCGCCGCTGGCCGTGGCGATGATGGGCCTCTCGCCGCGGGTGCCGAAGCTGCTCGAACGCTTCGGCCCGGCCCGGGTCGCCCCCCTCGGGTTGCTGCTGATGGGGTGCGGCTTCGCGGTCTTCTCCACCGCTGATCAGGGCTCGACCTACTGGCTCCTCCTGGCCGGGCTCGTCCCGCTCGGGGTGGGCATGGCTCTCGCGACGACGCCCGCGACCACCGCGATCGTCTCCTCCCTGCCGCGGGCGAAGCAGGGCGTGGCATCTGCGGTCAACGACCTGGCGCGCGAGGTCGGGGGCGCGCTCGGCATCGCCGTGCTCGGTAGCGCGCTCACCGGCCGCTACCAGTCGGGCGTCGCCGGCGCCACGGCCCACCTGCCGGCGCAGCTCGCCGGCCACGCCGAGGACGCGCTCCCTGCCGCCCTGGCGATCGCCGATCGACTCGGACCACCGGGCACCGGGCTCGGCTCGAGCGCCCAGACCGCCTTCGTGGACGGCCTCGGACTGGCGATGGTGATTGCAGCCGCGTCCGTCGCCGTGGCCGCGGTGTTCGTGCTCTGGCGTGCCCCACGTGAGGCAGTGAAGTCACAACCCGCGTCGGAGTCCGACGCGGGCCCGCAGACGGCGGCCGCCTGAGAACTCGGGAGATGAAGGGAGATGCGATCAACCGGGAAGCAAACGTTCCGGCGCTCGCGACGCCGCGCTGGCCCTCGTGGCGATGTTCGGCGGGATCGCCGCCTTGGCGTTTGCGAAGCGCGAGTAGGCGGCTCAGCCGCCGACCACGGTTCCCACCACCGAGCAGACGTTGGTCCCGGAGAACTTGTTTGCGAGGAACGTTGCGCTCACCTCGGGGGATCCGGTCGGGCCCTTGCCGTAGCTCAGGTCACCCTGGTAGTCGTCCAGCGGGAACACCTGGTGCTCTCCAGCGTCGAATGTGTCGTCGACTCCCGGGCCGCCGCTCAGGCCGATGATGCTGCCGTTGGTGTCGGTGGTCGCGTCGACCACGACGTTCGGCCCAGCCGGGCAGCTCGCCGTGACGGTCAGGCCGGCAAGCGAGAAGAGCGTCTTGGTGGGCGAGCCCTCGGGCACGCGATAGCTCACCTGAAGCACCTGGCTTCCATTGACCGTGCTCGCGCTCGGCACCGTGCCCAGCGTCGACTCGTTGATCTGCTCTCCGGTCAGGGTGTCGTTCGCGGTCATGAATCCGGTGACGGCGGCCTTGTGCAGCTGCCGGGTCCTGACGGACCCCTTCTTGATCTGATTGCTGCCCACCCTCACCTTGCTGGCGGCATAGGCGCCGCCGCCGAGCGCGACGAAGACGGCGACCGACGCCATCACGTTCGCGTAGCTGAGATGACTGCGGATGCGGTTGAACATTCTCTGCCTCCCGAGTTGGGGTTGGGGCCCCCTTCCCCCTGCGCCCTAAGCATATGACGCGCCGGCGCGAGTAGGCTGGGGCCGATGGAGGGTGTGGACCGCAAGCGCATCGCCCGGGACGCCTACCGGGCCTTCGCCGCCGGCGACCGCGATTTCTACGAGGAGCACCTGAGCGAGGACTTCACCTTCTCAGCGCCACCCGACCCCATGCTCGATCGCGACGGCTATTTCGAGCGCTGCTGGCCCGGAGCCGGAGGGGGCCAGGAGTTCGAGTTCGCACGGGTCATCGAGTCGGGCGATGAGGTCGTCGTCACCTACGAGACGAAGAGGCCGGACGGAGGAGGAGGACGCAACACGGAGGTCCTCACCTTCGATGGCGACAAGATCTCGCGGGTGGAGGTCTACTTCGGCTGGGAGCTCTAGTCGGCCGCTCTGCTAGCCGAGCTTCTCCGCGAGGGAGGCGCCCCAGGCCTTCGCGCGCTCGAGCTCTCCCTCGGCGAGCGGGCCCTCCGTGTCATCCACGAAGAAGCTCTCCGCATCGGCGACGACGTCGTAGCCGCGGTGCCGCAGCCTCTTGGCGATGCCGCGCGCGGCGGTACCGGTGAGCACCGGCGGCTTGTCGATCCTGGTGTCGAAGGCGGCCGCCTTCCGGTCCTTGCCGTCCCGCTCGGAGAGCCACTTCCGCAGGCCCGGGCCGTCCGCCGCGCCGGGCTCCAGATCGATGCCCTCCTCCTTGGCGCCCGCACCGACGCCCTTCCGGCTCATCGAGGTCGCGAGCCCGTGCATATGAGTGGGCCCGCCGACGATCAGGACGTCGGCATCGTCGGCCGCGTCGCCTTCACCGGCGTTGACGGAGGCGACCTCGACCTTCCCAAGCGGCTTGAGCGCGTCGGCGATCGCCTCGGCGATCTGACGGGTGTTGCCGTACATCGACTCGTAGGCGACGACGACGTTCACGGCTCGATCTTCCCACGTAAGCTGCCACCCGAGGAGTGAGGGATTGATCTACCGCAGCCCCGAGCCGGACATCGAGATCCCGGAGCTGACCATGCCCGAGTACGTGATGGGCGCTGCGGCGGCGCGCAGCGACCATCCGGCGATCATCGACGGCGCTACCGGCGCCGTCACCACCCACGCGGACCTCGCCGCCCAGGTTGATGCCGTCGCGGCTCGCCTCCAGGCCCACGGGGTCCGGAAGGGCGACGTGGTGGCACTCGTCGGCCCGAACAGCGTCGAGTGGGCGATCGCCTACCACGCCATCCTCCGCGCCGGCGGGGTGGTCACCCCGATGAATCCGATGCTGACGCAGGAGGAGAGGGGGAGACAGGAGGAGAACTCTGGGTCGAAGCTCCTGATCGACGACCCGGCCGCGTTCGTCGCGGGGGCGGCCATCGCCACCCCGGAGGAGGTCGGTGTCGATCCCGAGGACCTCGCGGTGCTGCCGTACTCGAGCGGCACCACTGGGCTGATGAAGGGCGTGATGCTGACCCACCGCAACCTGGTGGCGAACATCGAGCAGGCCTGGAACTCGATGCCGGTGACTGAGGAAGACGTCCTGGTCGGCCTCCTCCCGTTCTTCCACATCTACGGCCAGACGGTCGTCCTCAACCTGGGGCTGGCGAAGGGCTCGACGATCGTGATCATGCAGCGCTTCGACTGTGACGCGCTGATGGATCTGATGGAGGAGCACGGGGTCACCTGGCTGCACGTGGCGCCGCCGGTGATCCTCGCGATGGCGACGACCGCCAACGTCGAGGGCCGCGACTTCTCGAAGCTGAAGCTGGTGATCTCGGGCGCAGCCCCGCTCGACGCCGAGCTCGCCGGCCGGGCGGAGGCGCGCATCGGTGCGCCGATCCGTCAGGGATACGGGATGACGGAGCTCAGCCCGGTGAGCCACAAGAGCAGGCTGGCGCGGGTCGCCGAGACGCCGCCCGGCAGCGTGGGAGCGCTGATCCCGAACACCGAGGCCCGGCTGGTCGACCCGGAGACGGAGGAGGACGTGCCGGAGGGCGAGCAGGGCGAGATCTGGATCCGCGGCCCGCAGGTGATGCGGGGCTACCTGAACAACCCGGAGGCGACCGCCGAGACGCTCGTCGAGGATGGCTGGCTGCGCACCGGCGACATCGCCCGGATCGACTCGGAGGGCTTCACCTTCATCGTCGACCGGCTCAAGGAGCTGATCAAGTACAAGGGCTACCAGGTGCCGCCGGCCGAGCTCGAGGCGGTGCTCGTCTCGCACCCGAAGGTGATGGACGCCGGCGTCATCGGGGTCCCGATGGGCGACGGGGGAGAGGCGCCGAAGGCCTGCGTGGTCGTGGAGGGCGAACTCGACCCGGAGGAGCTGATGGCCTGGGTCGCCGAGAGGGTCGCGCCGTACAAGCGGATCCGCGAGGTTGAGTTCGTGGACGAAATCCCGAAATCGGCCTCAGGCAAGATCCTGCGCCGCCTGTTACGCGAGGGGGCCCCGCAGGCGTAGCCGAGGAGCCACCCGATTAGTGGAGGGCGGGGCGCCGCGCGCTAGACAGTTCCGGCGCGTGGTTGATCCGCGCCTCATCTGGGAGGTCGTTGCCGGGATCTAGGCCTAGTCGTTCGGCGTGGAGGGGGGCGCGCCGGTCTTCAGGAGCGTCGCCAGGTAGATCACGATCTTCTTCTTGCCCTTGTTGGCGGCCCGGTGGACGGTCGAGGGCTGCTCGACGATCCACTGGCCCGCAGCGATCTTGCCGGTTCGCCCGGCGGGGATCCTGCGGACGATCCTCGCGTTGTCGGCCGGCCCGGTCATCACGGTGACCGAGCCCTTCCGGACCGTGTAGGTGAGCACCCCGGATTGGATGTAGGCGACCTGGGTGCCCTTGTGGTGGTGGAGGGCGATCGTGCCGCCGGCGGGGATCGTCACCCGCGAGAGCCCGAGGGTATTCCCCTTGGCGCCCTTCACCTTGGTGCTCTGCGCGAGCGCGGCCCGCGTCGCGGTCGCACGGCCGGACTGCGCGATCACGTGCCCGACGACGACACCCGCGCCGATGAGGGCGAGCGCGGAGAGAACGACCGTCAGTCGGATGCGCCGCATCGCGCGACGGTACAGAATTCCAGACGTGGGGGACCTTCAGATCTTCATCGCCGCGCTCTTCGTCTCAGCCGCCGGGCTGAATGCGGTGGCGAACTGGATCCAGGTGCCGTATCCGATCACGCTCGTCCTCGGCGGGCTCGTGCTCGGGCTGATCCCGGGAATCCCGAACATCCATCTGGATCCCAATCTGGTCCTGCTCGTCTTCCTGCCGCCGCTGCTCTACGCCTCCGCCTTCTTCGCGGACCTGCGCAGCCTGCGAAACGACGCGCGGGTGATCGCCCTCAACGCGATCGGGCTGACCCTGGCGACCGCCGCGGTCGTCGGCCTGATCGCGCACGAGGTGATGAACCTGCCCTGGGGGGTCTCGTTCGCTCTCGGAGCAATCGTCTCGCCGACCGATCCGGCGGCCGCGACGGCGGTGATGCGCAGGGTCGGGGCGCCGCGCAGGCTGGTCAACATCCTCGAGGGAGAGAGCCTGGTCAACGACGCCGCAGCCCTGGTCGCCTACAAGGTCGCCGTCGCGGTGGCGATCGGGGAGGGCATCTCGACCAGTCACACCGTGCTCACGTTCTTCGGGGACGTCGCCGGTGGAGTGGCGATCGGGCTGGTGGTCGGGTGGGTGATCGCGGAGGTCCGCAAGCGGGTCAGCGATGTCAACACCGAGCTGACGATCTCGCTGTTCAGCGCCTACGGGGCGTTCGTGCCGGCCGAACAACTCGGCGTCTCGGGCGTCCTGGCGGTGGTTGCGTGTGGTCTGGTCCTCGGATTCCGCGCCCCCGAGATCGCCTCTCCGGAGAGCCGGATGGAGGGCTACGCGCTCTGGTCGATTCTCACCTTCCTGCTCAACGCGACGCTGTTCATCCTGATCGGTCTCCAGCTGCCGGTGATCGTCAATGGTCTCAGCGGCAGGCCGGTGGGCGAGGTCGTCGGCTATGCGGCCGCGGTGTGCGCGGCGGTGATCGCGATGCGCTTCATCTGGACCAACACCATGACCGTGATCATCCGGACGCTCGACCGCCGGCCGTCTCAGGTCGCGCGGCGCGCAAGCTGGCAAATACGGGTGCTCGGCTCCTGGGCGGGAATGCGCGGCGCGGTCTCGCTCGCCGCGGCGCTGGCGCTGCCGCTGCAGACCAACTCCGGCGAACCGTTTCCCGGCCGGGCCCTGATCCAGTTCATCACCTTCGCGCTGATCCTCGTCACCGTGGTCGGCCAGGGACTGACGCTGCCGTGGCTGATCCGCCGCCTCGGGGTGGTCGAGGACGGCACCGAGGAGGAGCACGAGGAGATCAAGGCCAGGCTGGTGATCGCGAAGGCCGCGCTCGACCGAGTCGACGAGCTCGAGGGGGAGGAATGGACGCGCGACGGCACCGTCGAGCGCGTCCGCAACCTCTACCGCTACCGGAAGAGGCGATTTGCGATCCGCGCCGGCAAGCTCGAGGACGAGGACGGGGTGGAGGAGGGCTCCCTCGCCTACCAGCGGATGATGCACGAGATCTATGCGGTGCAACGCGCGGAGCTCGTCCGGCTTCGCAACGAGCGCACGATCAGCGGCGAGGTGATGCGCCGGGTCGAGCGCGAGCTCGATCTCGAGGAGCAGCGTCTCGAGGTCTAGTACCCGGGCGGCTTGCGGGGCGGGCCGAGGTACGTGCGCGCCATGCGGACGGCAGCCACCTTGCGCTCGGACGGTCCGCTTGACGGCGCCCGGACCTTGACCGTGATCAGCCGCACTCCGTCGGTGGCGAGCAGGCGGCTCTGCAGCGGGAACCAGTACCCGCCCAGTCCCAGGTGTCCGACGGGTCGTGGCGCGGCGCGAGCCGCCTTGTGGGACCACTCCACGTTCTGCCAGAACTCGACCTGCTCGCGCTCCATCCGCGTGTAGGCCTGCGGAGCGCTGTCGAGAATGACGACGACCGATATGCCCTCCGCCCGGAATCGGCATCCGTCCGCACCGTTCGGCGCGGTGAACGACTCGCCGTGCGGATGCCCAGCGCATGCCGACGGCAGTGGTGGAGCGTTCCGGTCTCCACCACCGAGAACGGCCAGCAAGACGGCGATGAGGAATGCCACTAAGGCGAGAGTACGTGCCCGACCGCCGGGTCGGACTTGCCGTCGAGCAGCTCGCGGTAGATGCGCTCGATGTCCTCCGGGCCGGAGCCGTGCTCGACCTCGAGCCAGTCCCGGGTCCACTCGACGTACGGGTTCCACGTCTCGGCGAGGCGCTCATTCACTCCGTCCGGTCCCCACTCCTCTGTGCGCTTCCGCAGGCGATCGGGGGCGAAGAAGAAGGTCGGCTTGGGGCCGGCCAACTCGGAGTCGCCGCCGAGGTCCTCGCGGTGAGTGATCCCCACCGCGGCGGAATGGCGCAGCTCGTCGCCGTAGTGGCCGTGGACGGCGCTGCGGACCTTGGCGTCGCCGGACATGTCGACGTAGACGGCCGGTTCGCGGTCGAGCGACTCGACATCCTCGTAGGGGACGACCTCGTCGTAGACGCCGAGCGACTCCGTGAACTCGACGTTCCGCGGGGAGGTCAACCCGATCACCTCGATGCCGTCGCGCCTGTCGAGCAGGTAGGCGAGCGCCGAGGAGGTGCGGCTCGAGGCCGAAGAGAGGACGGCGCCCTTCGCGCCGAAGAAGTCCGAGTCGCCCAGGAAGTCGTCGATCAGGAACGAGGTGAAGTAGAGCGGCCAGAGCAGCATCTGCTGGTCCTCGTTTCGCTCCTCGTAGAAGGGCAGCGCGGCCACGCGGATGTAGCGGTTGTAGGCGGCCGGCAGGTTCGCGCGGTGTGGCGTGGTGTCGACGAAGTCGGCGGGGTCGGAGCGGTCCGGCTTGACGACTAGATGCGAGGCGGGGGGCAGGTAGCCGAAGACCCTCGTCCCCTCGGGGACTCCCTCGGCCTCGCTTGCGACCACGTCGGCAAATCCCCAGACGGGCATGTGCGCCCAGCCGTCCTCCGCGGGGAAGAAGTCCCAGTAGTTCATCGCCTCGCCCATCACGGCGTAGGTGATGTTGTTGGTGGTGAGGCCGAAGGAGTCGACTCCGAGCAGTGCCTGGCCGGTCTCGAGCTCCGGTGTCGCAAGCTCCGCGAATCGCGTTTGATGCAGATCGTCTTTGCGGACCTGGAAGTCGATGCCCGCAGCCTAGTCGTAGGCCGGCGACTCCGCGGTCATCGCCTTCTGCTGCCGGGCCTGAACGTGATCCGCGACTGATCCGGGGCTAGAGGTCGAGCCAGAGCTCCTGGCCGACGGTGCCCATCGGGAAGACCTCGTGCGGCGCCTCGCTGGTCTGGATGAATCCAGCCGCGTCGTAGATCCGGCGGGCGCTCGCAAGCGAGCTGTTGGTCCAGAGCACCATCCGCCCATAGCCCTTCGATCTGGCGAAGCGGATGCACCTGTCGACCAGCTTCCGCCCGAGGCCGAACCCGCGGGCCCAGTCCTCGACGAAGAGCAGCCGGAGCTGAGCGACATCGGCGGACTTGCGGACGCAGTAGACGGCGCCGGCGCGCTCGCCGTCCAGCTCGGCTATCCAGCCCCGCTCCAGCTTCAGGTCGTGCTCGGAGAGGTAGTCGGCGACGATGCGGGCGACGAGTGCCTCGAACTGCGGCGGCCAGCCCGCGTCGTCGTCGTGGAGGTGGGCGTGGCGCTCCAACACCCAGCCGTGGTCGCCGGGGCGGATCTCGCGGATCTCGACCTGCCGATCCTCCAGCGGCTCGCCGAGGATCCTGCGGATCGAGCCCATCGCCTCGACCAGCCGAGCCTGCTGGTCGTCCGAATGTGGACAAAGGACTTCGCCGATCTCCGCGCTCGAGCGGCGGTCGAGACTGGCGAACGTGCGGCGACCCTTCGCCGTCAGCTCGACCAGCTGTCGCCTGCGGTCCGAGCTCGAGCGGCTCCGTGCGATCAGGCTGTCCTTCTCGAAGCGGTTGAGGATGCGGCTGAGATAGCCGGCGTCGAGGCCGAGCTCCCGACGCAGACCGGCCACCTCGGTTCCCGGGTGGGTGGCGAGCTGATGGATCACCCGGGCCTCCGTGATGGAGAACGAGCTGTGCAGATACCCGGGGGAGAGGAGGCCGACCTTCAGCGGATAGAACCGGTTGAAGGCGCGGACGGCGGCGACGCGGTGGTCCTGTTCAGTCCGTTTGGTCGCGGCCGCCATATTCCTTGACTCAGTCAAAGAATACAGATGTCCCGCTCTCACTCATAGAGTCCATCGACCTACCTTCTTAGGGGTCCCATCGGCACCTCTAATCAGGTAGGTCCATGGTGTTACGCGAAAGGGACCCGTCGGGGCCGTTTTCCGGTTTTCGGATCGCCGTTATCGAATGAAGAGCATCTCGGCGTACTTCGGCAGCGGCCAGAGGTCGTCGGGAACGATCTTCTCCAGCTTGTCCGCCGCCTCGCGCACCCGGGCCATGCCCGCGATCTGCTTGTCGCGCGCGTGGATCGCCAGATCCATGCCCTCGAGGCCGTCCGGGTACTGATTGGCCTCGTCGAGCTCCTTGATCGCCGTGACCAGCTCGTCCACCAGCGGAGTCGTCTCCTCGGTGACCGCGCCGATGCCGGACTCGTCGCCCAGCGCCAGATACCGGAGGGCGGCGGGGAGGATCATCGTCCGCGCCATCGTGTCGGCGGTCTCCGCCTCGATGTTCGCGCGGATGATGTACTGCTCGAGCCAGACCTCGTAACGCGACTCGAGCTCGCGCTCGTTGAGCACGCCGTACTTGCTCATCATCGAGACCGTCGGCTCGGCGATCACCTCGGGCAGGGCGTCCGGGGTGGTGCGCAGGTTCTTCAGCCCGCGCTTCTCCTCGGCCTCCTTGTGCCACGCCTCGTCGTAGTTGTCGCCGTCGAAGCAGATCTGCTTGTTGGCCTCGTAGGCCTCCTTGACCACCGCGGTGACCGCGGCGGGCAGATCGCCGGTGCCCTTCGCCTCGAGCTTGTCGGAGAGGTCGTCCATCGCCTCGGCGACGATCGTGTTGAGGACCGTGTTCGGGAAGGCCAGCGACTGGCTTGACCCGAGGGCGCGGAACTCGAACTTGTTCCCGGTGAAGGCGAACGGCGAGGTCCGGTTGCGGTCGCCGCCGTGCATCGGCAGCGGCGGCAGGACCTCGGCGCCCAGCTCAAGGAACGAGCCCGGGGTGTGGGGATCACCGCTGCCTGACGAGATCGCCTCGAAGACCTTCGTCAGCTCCGCGCCGAGGAAGATCGAGATGATCGCCGGCGGCGCCTCGTTGGCGCCCAGGCGGTGGTCCTGTCCGATGCCGGCGACCGAGGCGCGCAGCAGGCCCTGGTGCTTGTTGACCGCCTGGATCACCGCCGCGCAGAAGAACAGGAAATTGATGTTGTCGGCGGGCGTGGCGCCCGGCTCGAGCAGGTTCGATCCCGTGTCGGTGCCCATCGACCAGTTGTTGTGCTTGCCCGAGCCGTTGACGCCCGCGAAGGGCTTCTCGTGCAGCAGGCAGACCAGGCCGTACTTGCGAGCCACGCGCTGCATGACCTGCATGGTCAGCTGCTGGTGGTCGGAGCCGACGTTCGAGTTCTCGAAGATCGGAGCGATCTCGTGCTGCGCCGGGGCGACCTCGTTGTGCCGGGTCTTGATCGGCACACCCAGCTTGGCGAGCTCGTTCTCGAAGTCCATGATGCAGGCGAGAACGCGCTCGGGGATCACGCCGAAGTAGTGATCGTCGAGCTCATGGCCCTTGGCCGGCTTGGCGCCGAACATGGTCCGGCCGGTGAGCACCAGGTCCTGGCGGTTGAAGAAGTAGTTCTCATCGATCAGGAAGTACTCCTGCTCGGGACCGACCGTGGTGAAGACGCGCTTCGTCTCGGCGTCGCCGAGCAGCTTGAGCGCGCGGATCGCCGACTTCGACAGCGCGTCCATGGAGCGCAGCAGCGGGGTCTTGGCGTCGAGGGCCTCGCCCGTCCAGGAGACGAACGCCGTCGGGATGCAGAGCAGCGCACCGTTCGGGTTCTGGAGGATGAACGCCGGGCTGGTCGGATCCCAGGCCGTATAGCCGCGGGCTTCGAAGGTGTCGCGAATGCCGCCGGTCGGGAACGAGGATGCGTCCGGCTCACCCTGGATCAGCTCCTTGCCGGAGAAGCCCGCGATCCACCTGCCCTCGCGGTTGGGCTCGAAGAAGGAATCGTGCTTCTCGGCCGTCAGCCCGGTGAGGGGCTGGAAGACGTGGGTGAAGTGCGTCGCGCCACGCTCGAGCGCCCAGTCCTTCATCGCCTCTGCGACGGCGTCGGCCAGGGACATGTCGAGCGCCTCGCCGTGGTCGAGCGTGGCCTGCAGCTTCTCGTAGACGTCCTTCGGCAGGACGTCCTTCTGGACGGCTGGGGAGAAGACGTTGACGCCGAAGGGGTTGTTGTCGGCCTTGGTCAGGTCGACGGTCCCCAGGGAGTCGCCATTTGGGCTCCAGCTGGCGGAAGTGACGTTCTGGGAGCGGGTCGTCTTCAACATCGTCGGGGCAGCCTCCTCGCAGGCATGGCGCGCCCTGCGGGCACGCCGAGTTGGTCAGGTGAGTCGAGGGCGGAGATTAGAGGCCAGGGCCGGGTCGGGGCATTGTCCGGGCGTACAAAGATCGCAATACGCGGTTCGACACGAGGTAGGGAGGCTGGTGGGGTCGGGCGAACCCCCCTCTCAGGCCGAGGCGCTGAGGATCAGCGCGTTGCCGGAGGGATCGGCGACGCGGACGCGCTCGCCCTCGCGGACCGGCTCGAACCCTGCCTCGCGGAGGCGATCCTCCTCGGCCGCGAGCTGCTCGGGCCCGGGCAGGACGATCTCGAATCGACGCAACCCGCGGCTCCCGGCGGGCGGAGCAGGGACGCCCTCGCCCGCCCAGGTGTTGAGCCCGACGTGGTGGTGGTACCCGCCGGCGGAGACGAAGAGCGCCCCGGGGTAGCCGCGAACCATCACGTCGAAGCCGAGTGCGCCCGAGTAGAAGGCCTCCGCCGCGGTCAGATCGCCGACGTTCAGGTGTACGTGGCCGATGCGCGTGCCGGGCGGCATCGCGGCGTCGGCGTGCTCTTGCCGCAGCTCGCCGAGTACGCCGTCGAGGTCCAGCGGGAGCGTGTCCATCTGCAGGACGCCGTCCCGCACGGGCCATTCCTCCCGCGGCCGGTCGCGATAGAGCTCGATTCCGTTGCCCTCCGGGTCGCTCAGGTAGAGCGCCTCGCTGACCAGGTGGTCGGCGGCGCCGCTCAGGCGCCAGCCGGCCTCCGCGATGCGCTGCAGCGCGCGGGCGAGGTCGGCGCGGCTCGGCACCACGATCGCGAGGTGGAAGAGGCCGCTGGTTCGGCGGGGGCGAGGAGGGGCGTCCGGATCGCCGACCAGCTCGACGATGGACCGGCTTGACGCATCATTGGCTCCGAGGCGGACGATGCCGTTCTCCGGATCGAGCTCGGTGAGCCCGATCGCGGCTCGGTAGAAATCACGGATTCCGTCGAGGTCGGCGACGGTCAGGCGCACCGGTCCGATCGAGGTCGCCGGATCTATGGATCGGTTTTCCACTACCTGAGGGTAAAGCGATGGATTTCGGCAGTAATTACGGATGCCCCGCCGGTGGGCGCCGTGAGATGGTCGTCGCCGTGAAGACCGGTGAAGAGGCTCTGGAAAAAGGGGTCGCCGGCCCTGAGATCCACCAGTCGCGCACCATGGCCACCGTTCTCGGGGCGCTGTTCGTCGCCGGGGGAACCATCGGCGGGCTCTCCCTGCTCCTGCCGCATCCAAGCTCGTTCGACTCGCCGGCGCTCTGGAGCAACGTCGTCCTCGCGTACGTGGCGGGAGTCATCCTGCTCCTGGTCCGGAACAGGGTGGCCACCTGGACGCTGCCGATTATCGTGTTCGCCGGAACGGCGATCGTCACCCGCGCCGTCTACTACGGCCACGACCCGAGTGGCTACTACACGATCTGGTACCTCTGGATCGGCGTCTATGCGTTCTTCTTCTTCGGCCTGCGCTGGGGTCTCATCCAGATGGTCGCCGTCGGGGTCGGCTACGGCTGGGTGCTCACCGAGCTCGAGGGCGTGACACCGGTCGCCCGCTGGGTGGTGACCGTCGGGAGCATCCTGGTCGCCGGACTCCTCGTCGACGCCCTGGCGGGGCGGCTGCGACGCGAGACGGATGCATCGGATCGGCGCGCGGCGAATCTCGAGGCCGTCGGCGAGGTGGCGAGGCAGCTCGCGACCCAGAGCGACCCGCGCGCGGTGGGCTGGGCGATCTGCTCCGCGGCGGTCCGGACCGCTTACGCCTCGGCGGCGGTGCTCTGGCGACCGAACCCCAGCGGCGACGCATTGCAGGTGACCGCGGTTGCCGGCGCCGAGGCCGAGGGCACCTCGATCCCGTTCGTCACGCCGAGCTCGGGAGCGATTCAGGCGTTCACCTCGGCGACAGACCGGTTCGCCGCGCTCCGCGACGGGAAGTCGACTCAGGAGCTCTCACCGAGCTTGGAGGCCGGGGCCGCGCTCTGGCAGCCCATCGTCCGCGACAAGGGCACCGCGGTCGGCGTGCTCGCCGTCTACTGGCGCGAGCCGCTGGAGCAGCTCGGAGGTGAGACGCGCCGGGCGGTCAGACTGCTCGCGCTCGAGGCGGCGATCGCGATCGAGCGCGGCGAGCTGCTCGGGCGGCTCGAGGTGGCGGCGCGCACCGATGACCTGACCGGGCTGCTCAACCGCCGGGCCTGGGACGAGGAGCTCGGACGAGAGCTCTCCCGGGCCGATCGCAACGCCGGAAGCCTCTGCGTAGCGATCCTCGACCTCGATCGCTTCAAGCAGTACAACGACGCTCACGGCCACCAGGCCGGCGATCGGTTCCTGAAGCAGATCTCCGGCGCCTGGACCCAGACCCTGCGCGCGGGCGACGTACTCGCCCGCTACGGCGGCGAGGAGTTCGCGCTGGCTCTTCCGGGGACCGACCTCGAGCGCGCCCAGCGGATGCTGGAGCGGCTCTGCGATCTGCTGCCGGACGGCCAGACCTGCTCGGGCGGGGTCTGCTGCTGGGACGGCGAGGAGAGCGCCGACGCTCTCACCGCTCGGGCCGACCGGGCGCTGTATGCCGCCAAGGAAGCCGGCCGCGCCCGCGTCGTCGGGGGCTGACTCCTCTTAGTGCAGCAGCTCGTCGGTGCCCTCGGGCGCCCAGCGCTCGGCCAGGGCGCCGAAGGGTGCCGTCAGAAACCAGATGCAGACGGCGAGCGTGGTCGAGACGAACGCGAACGGGATGGACACCAGGAAGAACACCACCGGTGCGAACGACACGAGGATCCCGAAGCGGTAGACCGCCCTCGAGGGCTGCCTTCTCAGCAGCCCGGCCCGGTAGGCGTGCCGGAAGAGCACGACCTCCATGCCGCTGACGATTGCGACGGCCACCGCGTAGATCACGACCGACAGCGGGTTGGAGAAGTACTCGCCGAGCAGGGCGGTCGGGAACGGCAGGAAGGCGATGAAGGCCAGGTAGATCAGGTTGAGGCCGATGATCGCGCCGTCCATCGCCTCCATCAGGGAGATGAACTGATGATGCGCGAGCCAGTAGCGGCCGATCACCGCGAAGCTGATGAAGAAGCTGACGAAAGCGGCTGAGAGGTCATCGAGTGCGGAGGCAAGGTCATGCACGCTGTCGCCGTTCGAGATGTGCGGCACCGTGATCGAGACCACCAACAGGGTCATCGCGATCGCGAAAAGCCCATCGCTGAAGGCGAGAACCCGCCCGAACTCGGCGCTCTGGCGGTCGTACCTGCGGGACAAGACGGCTTAGAGACCGAAGTCCCGCAGAAAGCCGGGCTTCAGCGCGCTCAGGTTGACGAACGCCGGGAGCGGCATGTCGTCGGGGTTGCCGCGGACGCCCACGTGGCTGCCCTCGGGGACCTCGCCCTCGAGCCGCTTGCCGAGCTCGATTGCGTCGTCCTCGGTCGCGGCGCCGACGAGCAGGTATCGGAAGTGTCGCTTCACCGGCAAATCCTCTTCGCGGAGCTTTCTTGCGAGCGGCACCGTGTCCCTGATGTGGGGTAGGTCGACGACGACCTCCCAGGGATATTCGCCGTAGCGTTTCGCTTCCCGCGATCCCTCGAGCTCGTGCTCGCGCATCTCCTCGGCGAGCGCGGCCTCGTCGTCGGGGAGCGGCTCCGATGCGTCCTTCCACTCCTCGGCGACCGGATGCCACCGCATCAGGCGAACCTCGCCGACGAGCTTCTCGTCCTGCATCAGGTTCTTGACCACCCGCTCGGCCTCCTGGGCCGACTCCTCGTGCCACGCATAGATGAAGAGGAAGCGCCCGTCGCGGGTCACGATCACGCTGCCGCCGAGCAGCTTGCGAGCCTCGTTATCGAGCTGGAGGTGATGGAGCGCCTCGCTGAGCGTGGCGCCGTTGTGCTCCTCGTCGAGGGCCACCTCGACACGCCACTCGTCGCGGCCGCGCGGCGGTTCTTCCCAGTCGTTCACGAGTCCAACTCTATTGCGGTCCCGGACGGCCCGAGGTTGATCACGCGTGTCGGGCCGATCTCGCTCTCGGCCCCCCAGGACTCGTGGATGTGGCCGCAGACCGCGAGCCGTGGCCGCTTTGCCTCGATCGCCTCGAGGATCGCCTCACTGCCGAGGTGATCGCCGGTGCCCGAGGCGTCGCAGTGGCCCTTCGGCGGGGAGTGAACGACCAGAACCGCGCCCTCCGGCAAGGCGGACAGCTTCTCCGCGGCCTGCTCCTCGTCGAGGTCGAAGCTCCAGTCCCAGGGCGTCACCGGAATCCCGGCGCCGAGGCCGAAGAACCGGGTCCCGCCGATCTCGGTGCCCTGACCGTGCAGCACGGTCGCCGCGTCCCAGCCGTCGCAGGCGGCGCGCAGCGCGTCCTCGGTCTCGTTATTGCCGGGGACCAGGAGCGTCGGCGTGCCGATCGCGCTGAGCGCGCCGATCGCTTCCTCGAGGCCCTCGTGGACGGAGGCGAAATCGCCCGCGGCGATCACGACGTCGGCATCGGGGGAACGCTCGACGAGCTCGGCGGCGCGGTCGAGGTCGCGATGGAGGTCGCTGAAGGCGAGGATCCTCACGGGCCGCAGTCTGACATCGGAGCTGCGGCCGCGGCGTTTCGGGGTCGCCCGCGTGGGGGATTACGGGGGAGCAGATGACCACGCTGCTGGAAACGGAATCCCCGGAGAAGCCCGACGACCCGGCCGACACTCCCGAGCGCGAGGAGGAACCATCGAAGCGCGACCGGCCGCCGGCGCCGGAGGGTCCCATTCCGGCCGAGGCCCCCGAGGTCCCTGCCGGGGAGCCCAAGGAGGGCTGACATGTACGGCGCGTTCTCCGGAATGAGCTTCGGCTTGGTGGCGCTCGTCGCGCTGCTCGTAATCGCACTGGCCGTCTTCGCGTCGCCACTGCTGGCGGTGATCATCTTGTGCGCGGCCGCGGTCGTCCTGCTGATCGGGATGTCCGCGCTGCGCCAGAGATCGGAGCGCCAGGACCAGACACCGGGGGGCGCCCCCGACACACGATCGTCCGGTCCCCGAGGCCGCGGGCCCGGCGCCCCCGCCTCCGGAGAGGGCTGAGCGGCCACCAGGCCGCTCTAAGCCGCCCGACGCTTCCGCAGCTCGCCGGGGCGGAGATAGCCGAGCTCGCTGAGCTTGTCGGCAAGGATGTCGTGCATCGCCTCGATCTCCTCGTCGCTCATGTGGCTCGCCCACCCTCCCGGCCGAGCGCGCCGGATCTCTCGCCCGGCGCCCTTGCGGGACCCCGGCACGCGCGAGAACTCGTTCTCCCGGGCGATGCGCTCGAGCTCCCCGCGGCTCGCATCGATCCCCAGCGGGCGGCAGATCCGCTCCAGCGCGTCGACAGGGTCGGCGCGCATCTCCTCATAGCGGATCAGCACCCGTCGGCTGGGGTCGGTGCGCGCGAATGTCTTCTGCACCACCTCGGTACGGTGCAGCCAGACGCTCGACTGCCAGCGGATCAGCGGGCCCCTGCTGCCATCGTCCACCGGATATGCCCCCTCGCCGGTCGCCCAGCTGCCATCCCGGTAGGCGTCGAGCCACGAATCGACCACATCCCGACCGTCGCGTAACAGGAAGATCAGCGCTGAGCTCGGGAACAGCTCCATGATCGTGTCGGCAACGTGCGAGCCCGGCTCCTTGACGACGACGATCGGTCGATCGACCCCGCCGGCCTGCTCGGACGCCTGAGCCTCGAAGCGGGCGCTGATCAGGCCACGGAGCTGGGGCACCCAGGCGTCCCGGTAACGGTCCGAGAAGAGGTAGTCGCGCTTTTGGCGCTTGTAGTCGGCGAGCGTGCCGAGCTTCGGCGGATCCTTGGCGGTCGCCCAGGCGAGCGGGATCGGGCGCCAGACGCCGAGATGATGGCCCAGGTGCGGGTCATCGATGGGAATCACCCGCTCGAGCCGTGACAGCATGCGCAGAAGCCAGGTGCTGCCGCTGCGAGACGAGCCGAAGATCCAGGCCAGCCGCCCCGGCTCTGTCACGGAGATGTCGGACCTCGTTCCCTCAGACACGTCCACCCCCTTGTCAGGCGTACCGGTCCGCCAACGCGGGCTCTTCCTCCCGCGCAAGGTCTTATTCCCGTCGGACGGAAACACGCTCCGCTAAGCGGAAGCGCGCAACCTCGGCCAGATCAGGAGGACGAGACCGATCAGGATGCACGCCAGGCCGAGCCCGTAGTTGACGAGTACGGCGAGGAGGATCCCGATCACGATCAGTAGTAGCGATAGCTCCATGCGGCCATTCGATACCCCGGGGGACCTCGCCCAAACGGTTGCTGCGGTCCGACACGGGGTAAGAGCCGCAGCATGGAGCGGGCCACAAGCAGTCGATCGGATGACGCCAGCGCACCCGAGCAGCTCGCCGAGAAGGCGGCCGGCAAGGCAGCGGAGATCAAGCAGGTCTACGCCCACGGCGAGGACAAGCCGCTCGGCTCGCACCTGGCGCTGATGGCGGTCTACAACACCCTCGTCGCCGGGTTCCTGGCCGCGCGGGTCCGCTCGGGCAAGGGATTTCCGAAGCGGATCGGCGCCGGAGACCTGCTGCTGGCGGGTGTCGCCACCCACAAGCTCAGCAGGCTGATCACCAAGGACCGGGTGACGGGGCCACTGCGCGCGCCCTTCACCGAGCTCCAGGGGGAGGGCGGCCCCGGCGAGGTCGAGGAGAGCCCACGCGGCAGTGGCATGCGCCGGGCGATCGGCGAGCTGCTCGTCTGCCCCTTCTGCCTGGCTCAGTGGGTGGCCACCGCCGCCCTCGCCGGGCTCGCGACCGCGCCGCGCGCGACCCGGTTCATCTGCTCGATCTTCGCCGCCGTGACGATCAGCGACTTCCTGCAGATCGCCTACAAGGGCGGCGAGGAGAAGCTGCTCTAGCTGACTCGCCCACTTCTCCCTTACCTCGCCGGTTTGTCCGGTTTTGGCCAGGGGTAGCAGTGTGGCGCCCGTCTCGCGGCGGGCGGGGAAACCTCTTGAGGAAGCGGCCGACATCGAAGCGGAACCGAACGCATCGTCGCCATGCCCGGCTCGTGGCTGCGGCGACGGCGATCTGCCTCGGCGGCTGCGGGAAGCAGTCGACCCTCGCCCCGCACAGCCCGCAATCGCACGACATCCGAACGCTCTGGTGGTGGATGTTCGTCGTGGCCGCCATCGTCTTCCTGGGGGCGATCGGGATGCTCTTCTACGGCTGGATCCGGCGCGGCAAGAGGGGGCTGCCGTTCGTGGGCGAGAGCGAGCGAGCTGAGAACACGCTGGTCGTGATCTTCGGGATCGCCATCCCGGTGGTGATCCTGGTCGCCCTCTTCTTCGTCTCGGACGTCTATGTGCTGGGTAAGACGGATGCCCCCGACCCGCGATCGACGAAGCTGACGGTCGAGGTGACGGGCCACCAGTGGTGGTGGGAGGTGCGGTACCCGGGGACGGCGGCGGTCACCGCCGACGAGATCCACATTCCCGCCCAGACGGAGGTGAACGTGGTCGGGACGACCGCGGACGTCATCCATTCGTTCTGGGTTCCTCAGCTCAACCGGAAGATCGACCTGATCCCCGGACGGCGTAACCGGGTCGGCCTGTACGCGGACAGCCCGGGGATCTACCGCGGGCAGTGCGCCGAGTTCTGCGGACTGCAGCACTCGCACATGGCCTTCTACGTGATCGCCGATCCGCCCGACCAGTTCCGAGCGTGGCTCGCGAACATGGCCGCCGATGCGCCTCAGCCCGCCGGCCCGGCTCAACGGGCGGGCCGGAGCCTCTTCCTGAACGACCAGTGCGCGAGCTGCCACACGATCAGGGGCACCTCGGCGCAGGGGCAAATCGGCCCGGACCTGACCCACCTGGCGAGCCGATCGACGATCGCGGCTCTGACGCTGCCGAACGACAGCGCGCATCTCCAGGCATGGATTCGCGACCCACAGCACTTCAAGCCGGGCAACAAGATGCCTGGGCTCAACCTGAGCGACGCCGACATCGCCGCCATCGTCACCTACCTGCGGAGCCTGCACTAGCGATGGCGATCGCGGTCCCTCCGTCGGCGAGCAGAGAGCGGCTCGATCGGCTCGAGCGCATCTGGGAGGACCGCCCCGGGGTCCTCGGCTGGCTGACGACGACCGATCACAAGCGGATCGGGATCCTCTACTTCTTCACCACGCTCGCCTTCTTCGGGGCCGGGGGGGTGGAGGCCCTGCTGATCCGCACGCAGCTGATCACCCCGAACAACGGGCTGCTGAGCCCGGGCGCCTACAACGAGGCGTTCACGATGCACGGCGTCACGATGATCTTCCTCTTCGCGGTGCCGATGTCCACGGGGGCGTTCGGGAACTACCTGCTGCCGCTGATGATCGGGGCGCGGGACATGGCGTTCCCCAGGCTGAACGCCCTCTCGTACTGGATCTTCCTGGCCTCCGGGATCTTCATCTACGTCGGGCTCTTCTCGGGGAATGCGCCGAGCGCCGGGTGGTTCGATTACGTGCCGCTGGCGGAGAGGGCCTACAGCCCCGGCAGCGGAATCGACTTCTACGCGCTGGGGCTGATCTTCACCTCGATCTCGACCACGGTGGCGGCGATCAACTTCATCGTCACCATCTTCAAGCTGCGCGCGCCCGGCATGTCGCTGAACCGCATGCCCCTCTTCTGCTTCGCCTTCCTGGCCGTCTCCTTCGCGCTCGTCTTCGCGCTGCCGCCCCTGACCTGCGCGCTGATCCTCCTCGAGATGGACCGGCTGCTCGGCTTCCAGTTCTACAACGTGGCGGCCGGGGGCGACGCGGTCCTCTGGCAGAACCTCTTCTGGATCTTCGGCCACCCCGAGGTCTACATCATCATCCTGCCCGCCTTCGGGATTGCCACGGCGATCATCCCGACGTTCGTGCGGCGCCACATGGTCGCCTTCCCCCTGGTGGCCCTGGCGGAGATCCTCGTCGCCTTCATCGGCTTCGGCGTCTGGGTCCACCACATGTTCGCGGTCGGGTTATCCACGGCCACGACGGTCTACTTCGCGGCCGCGAGCCTCCTGATCGTGATCCCGAGCGGGATCCAGCTGTTCTCGTGGATCACGACGATCGTCACCGGCACGCCCAGGTTCAAGACGCCGCTGCTCTGGATCATCGGCTTCATCGTCCTCTTCATGCTGGGCGGCTTATCGGGGGTGAGCTTCGCCGCGATCCCGTTCGACCAGCAGCTCACCGACACCTACTACGTCGTCGCGCACTTCCACTACGTGATCTTCGGCGCCGCGGTGTTCCCCCTGCTGGGCGGGATGTACTACTGGTTCCCGAAGGTCACCGGGCGGATGTACTACGAGCGCTGGGGCCAGGCGAGCTTCTGGACCACGTTCGTCGGCATGAACCTCACCTTCTTCCCGATGCACATCGTCGGCCTCCTCGGGATGCCGCGGCGGGACTACACCTACGGATCCGATCTCGGCTGGACGAGCCTCAACCAGCTGGAGACGATCGGCTCCTACCTGCTGGGCATCGGCCTGCTGATGGTGATCGCCAACCTCGCGGTCAGCCTCTTCCGCGGTGAGCTGGCCGGCAACGATCCGTTCGGCGGGGAGACGCTCGAGTGGTCCACCAGCTCGCCTCCGCCGCCGTACAACTATCCCGTCGTCCCCAAGGTGACGAGCCCCTATCCGATGTGGGACATCGAGGACCGCGAGCAGGATCTCGAGAACCTGGAAGGGGGCGAGAAGGTGCTCGAGCAGGGGCACGAAACGCCCGCCTCGACGACGGTCGACGCGGAATGGGACGAGATCCTGGAGATGCCCTCCAGCTCGCCGTGGCCGCCGGTCCTGGCGGTCGCGCTGTCGGGGATCTTCGCCTTCATCCTGCTGAAGCTCTGGATCGTCTCCGGCCTCTTCGCCCTGGCGGCCCTCGCCGTGCTGGCCGCCTGGCACGCCAAGGAGCCGCAGGGGGCATGAGCGAGGTAACCCGCAGCCACGAGGCCACCAGCGCCGCCGAGGCCGCCGGCGTCGATCGCGCCCGCGGCAGCCTCTCCACGGCGACCTGGGCGATCCTGCTCGGGCTCGCGACCGAGCTGACCCTGTTCGCGTCGCTGATCGCGACCTACTTCTACCTCCGCTTCAAGGACGTCGCCTGGCCGCCGGACGGCGTTCCGAAGCCGGAGGTGACGCTGCCGCTCGTCTTCACCGGGATGCTGCTGGTGAGCACGCTGCCGGTGTTCGCGTCGGTCCGGGCGGCGAAGGGCGGCCGGGTGAGGATCGCCTGGTGGCTGCTCGCCGTGGCGGCGGCGATCCAGGCCACCTACCTCGGCCTGCAGATCAACCTCTTCGTGGACGACATCAACAAGTTCTCGCCGTCGGAATCAGCCTACGGATCGATCTACTTCGCGCTCGTGGGCATACACCACGCCCACGTCGCCCTCGGCCTGGCGCTCGACGCCTGGCTGCTGGGACGCCTGATGTCCGGGCTCACCCACTACCGCCTGCTCGCCCTGAGGGTGGTCGCCCTCTACTGGTACTTCGTGGCCGCGATCGCCGTCGCCGTCGTGCTCACCCAGCTCTATCCGTCGCTATGAGGGTGCCCGCGTATCGCATCCGGGAGGAGTCCCTTCGCTCGCCGCTCTCGCCGGTCGTCTGGTTCGCCGTGCTCGGCGCCCCGGGGTCCTGGGCGCTCCAGTTCGGCGTGGGCTACTGGCTCTCTCAGGCCAAGTGCAGCCCGGCGGGGGCGATGTGGGGGATCGGCCTCGACACCTGGATCATCGTGCTGAGCGCGATCGCGATCCCAACGGCCCTCGCCGCCGGCGCGGTGGCCTACCTCGTCTTCCGCGCCACGGAGGGCTCGGGCAACGCGCCGCCGGGCGGCCGGAACCAGTTCCTCGCCACGGTCGGGATGGCCGTGACCCCGATCTTCGTCGGGATCATGGCCCTGAACCTGGTGGGTGTCCTGACCTACTCCAACTGTCCGGCGCCATGAGGCGGATCGGGGTCAAGGCGCTGACCGTGGGCCTGCTCGGGCTGCTGGCCTTCGCGATCGTCGCCTTCGCCCAGCCCCCGAGCGGCATCGTCCACCCGCCCGGCGAGGCCGGCAAGAGCCCGCAGGAGCTCGGATCCGAGCTCTTCGCCTCGAACTGCGCGAGCTGCCACGGGATCGACGGACGGGGCGTGAGCACCTCGAATCCGGTCCACGGCGCGGGCGACATACAGGGGGCGGGGCCGGACCTCCAGGGAGTGGGCGCCCAGGCCGCGGACTTCTACCTGCGCACGGGGCGGATGCCGATCAGCCGTCCGGGCGAGCAGCCGCAACGCCACCGCCCCTACTTCAACGAGACCGAGATCAAGGCGCTGACCGCGTACGTCGCCTCGCTTGGCCCGGGACCGGGGATCCCGCATCCGAACCCTGACCAGTCCCACGTCTCCAGGGGCATGGAGCTCTTCACCGATCACTGCGCCGGCTGCCACCAGATCGTGGGCGAGGGGGGCTACGTGACCGACGCGAGGGTCCCGGTCCTCCAGCACGCGTCCGCCACCGAGATCGCCGAGGCGGTTCGGATCGGTCCGTACCTGATGCCGAGCTTCTCGCGGAAGACGATCAACAACCGGCAGCTCAACGCGATCATCGCTTACGTCGAGGCCAGCAAGAAGCCGAACGATCGCGGCGGCTTCGGCCTCGGGCACATCGGGCCCGTTCCCGAGGGGATGGTGGCCTGGCTGGTCGCCGCGGGAGTGCTCGTCGGCGTCTGCCTGCTGATCGGGGAGAGGGCGCGCACATGAGCACGGCGATGAGATGGATCGGCCGGATCCTGCGCGCGGTCTTCCTGGTGGCGATGCTCGTCCTCCGGGCGGGCGTCGCCGTCGTTCGCAAGCTGCTCCCCAGGCGACGGGAGCGCATCGTCCCGGAGCAGGAGTCGGACGCACGGGCGGAGTGGACCGTGTTCTTCCTGCTGCTCGCGGCCACCGCCGCGTCGGTGATGTTCTTCCTGATCTACGTCCTGGACATCGGCCACAGCACCCAGTTCCTCGGCCTGGCGATGGGCGTGGCCCTCGCGCTGATCGCGGCGGCGTTCCTGGTCGCCGCCAAGCGGCTCGTCCCCGAGGAGCACAACGAGGAGGAGTACACCGAGCCGGCGAAGCGCGACGAGCACCGCGAGGAGGAGGAGCAGCTGCTCCAGGTGGTGCATGAGAGCGGCAACCGGCTCAGCCGGAGGAAGCTGATCGGCGGCGCCGGGGCCGCCGCAGGCGCGGCCCTCGGCGCTTCGCTCGCGGCGCCGGCCGCGTCGCTCGGCCCGGTCCTCGACACCGCGTCGCTCTACGAGACTCCATGGCGCCGCGGTCGCGGCCTGGTTGACGACCGCGAGCGGCCATATCGCGCCGACGACATCGAGAGCGGCAGCTTCTACACGGCGTACCCGGAGGGCGGAGATCCGGACAAGCTCGGCTCGCCGTTGATCGTGATCCGGCTCGATCCCGCCCAGCTCCACCTGCCCTCCGGACGTGAGGACTGGGCTCCGGAGGGGATCCTCGCCTACTCGAAGGTCTGTACGCATGCGGGCTGCGCCGTCGCGCTGTACCGCAAGCCGCTCTTCCCGCAGGCGGAGCGCAAGCCGGCCTTCGTCTGCCCGTGCCATTACTCCACCTTCGACCCCGCCGACGGTGGCACCGTCCTGTTCGGGCCTGCCGGAAGGAACCTGCCGCAGCTTCCGCTCGAGATCGATGGTGAGGGATTGCTGCGAGCGGCCGGCGACTTCTCCGGGCCGGTCGGACCGTCGTTCTGGGGGATTCGCACGAGGGGGCCCTCGTGAGGCTGATGAGGCGGGGGGTGCTCCGCTCGATCGTGCGCGCCACCGACGAGCGCACCGGCGCCGTCCCCTTCGTCCGCAAGGCGCTTCGCTACGTCTTCCCGGACCAGTGGTCGTTCCTGCTCGGGGAGGTGGCGCTGTATTCCTTCGTGGTCCTGGTCGGGACCGGGATCTACCTGACCCTCTTCTACGACCCGAGCACGGCGAAGACGGTCTACCACGGGAGCTACGACATCCTGCGCGGACAGGAGGTGACGGCGTCCTACAACTCGGTCCTGCGGATCTCCTTCGACGTCAAGGCGGGGCTGCTGATTCGCCAGACCCATCACTGGGCCGCCGACATCTTCGTCGCGGCGATCGTGCTCCATCTGATCCGCGTCTTCTTCACCGGCGCTTACCGGAAGCCGCGGGAGCTCACCTACCTGATCGGGGTGTTGATGCTGTTCCTGGCGCTCCTCGAGGGCTATCTGGGCTATTCCCTGGTCGATGACCTGCTCTCGGGGATGGGGCTCGCGATCGGCTACTCGGTCGCACTTTCGATCCCGTTCATCGGCGCGAACCTCGCACTGCTGATCTGGGGAGGACCGTTTCCGGGAGAGCCAGAGTTCTGGTCGCGGATGTACATAGCCCACGTCCTCATCCTGCCCGTGATCATCGGGACCCTGATCGGCCTCCACCTCGCGCTCGTGGCCTCCCGCCACCACACCCAGTTCCCGGGGAAGCCGCCGCGCAGCGAGCGCAGGCTGGTCGGGCTGCCGACCTTCCCCGGATACGCCCCCCGGTCGCTCGCCCTCTTCTTCTCGGTGGCGGGGGTGCTCTTCCTGCTGGGTGGCCTCGTCCAGATCAACCCGATCTGGCTCTGGGGGCCGTACCACGTCGGGCAGGGCACGAACGGAGCCCAGCCGGACTGGTACCTCGGCTGGTTGATCGGCGCCCTGCGTCTGGTGCCCCATTTCGACGTGGTGATCGCGAACCGCACCGTCGTGCCCAATCCGTTCTGGGGTGGCGCCCTCTTCCCGCTGATCGTCCTGGGTGCCCTGCTCTCCTGGCCGTGGCTCGAGCGCAGGGCCACCGGGGACTACGCCGTGCACAACCTGCTGGAACGTCCCAGAGACAGGCCCTGGCGCACGGCGATCGGCGTCGCCTTCCTCACCTGGGTGATCCTGATCTTCATGTTCGGCTCGGCGGACAGGGCCTACGTGCTGCTCGGCCTGAGCTACCAGTTCCAGCTCTGGGCCTACCGCGTGATGGTCTTCGTGCTCCCCGTGATCGTCCTGTTCGCGACCCGCTGGATCTGCCTGAACCTGAAGAGCATCGAGGAACGCGAGGAGGATCGCGAGGAGGCCGAGGAGGAGGCCGCGGAGGCGGCGCGGACGCGGGCCCTGGCGACCGTGCCGGGGGGCGAGAGCCGCTAACGCACTCCGGCCGGCGGCGAACCCGGCCGGAGTCGACGGCGGCCGTAGCGGGCGGCGCGCGACGCGGCGAGGTCGTCGTAGCCGTCGTCGATCAGGCCCTGGCGCAGCTCGGCCTGCCGCGCCCAGCGCAGGAACAGCCAGGCGAAGGCGACCAGGGTGACGATCGCTCCCTCGACGAACATGACCGCGCCGCCGATCGTCTGATCGGTGAGCGCCGAGATTCCCCACGCCCGCTCGCCGGCGGCGTAGTCCGGGTAGAGGGGGGTGCCGGCCCAGATGAAGATGCTGGCGAGCACGGCGCTCAGCGTCCTGATCACCAGCACGTAGGCGGCCTTGGCCCCATCGCCGAACCAGGCGGGACCGGGCAGCGGCTCGATCACGGCGGCCCAGACCAGGAGGCCGGTCGAGAAGAACGAGATGTGCTCGAGCGCGTGGATCGCGGGGTGCGCCAGAGCCGCCTCGTAGAGGGCCGGCAGATGCCATGCGTAGAACGCGATCGCCCAGACGGGCAGCGCGACCAGTGGATGAGCGAGGATCCGGAGCCTTGCGATCCCCGGCAGGGCGAGGACGGGGCGGAGGATCGGACCGCTCAGGCCGAGCACGATGGCGAGCGGCGCCAGGTCCCCCAGCATCAGGTGCTGGACCATGTGGACGTAGAAGGCGCGCGTCTCCCCGATCGTGTCGATCGGCGAGATCAGGGCCGCGACCAGGATCAGCAGCCCGGCGTAGAAGCAGCCCTGCCGAGCTCGTCCGGTCCGCCGTCCGGAGCGTCGCAGGGCCCGCACGCGGATGAAATAGGCCGAGCCGACGACGAGCACGGCGATGATCGAGGCCGGATCGAAGCTCCAGCCCACCTGCTCCATTCAGTCGCGCCGGATCAGTGCCGTGGCGGCCGCCGCCGTGATCCCGGCCCCCGCGAGGGTGACCGCGCCGAGCTTGCGGCGATTCTTCGCCATCCAGAGGAGGGGGCTGCGGCTGCGGCTGCGACCGTCGAAGGGCCCGTGCGCGCCCTCATCGCGTTCGACGGGCTCGAAGAGATTGTCGGGGCGATCGCCGTTCACCGGCTCGTCCGCCTGCTGGCCGCTGTAAGCGGTCTTCGCCAGATAGAGGTCGACGATCCCCGGAGCCACCTTGTTGCCGAGGATCGTCTTCCAGGTCGGGGCGCCGACGTAGAGCTCGCGCTCGTCGTTCTGGGCGATCCAGGCGATGCCCTCGGCGGCGACCTCGGGCTCATAGATCGGGGGGACCGGCTGGGGCTGCTTGGGGAGCCGCGTCCGGCAGTGATCGAACTGGGGGGTGTTCAGACCCGGCAGCTCCACGATCGAGATGTCGACCTCGCTGCCCTCGTGGATGAGCTCGGTCCGCACCGACTCGAAGAACCCCTTGATCGCGTGCTTCGCTCCACAGTAGGCCGATTGCAGAGGGATCCCGCGATAGGCGAGGGCGCTGCCGACGAGCACGACCTTGCCTCGATTGCGCGGCCGCATCCTCCGCAGGGCGGCCATGGTCCCCCAGACCGTGCCGAGGTAGGTGACCTCGGTGGCCCGCCTGAACTCCTCGGGCTTGATCTCCGAGAGAGGCGAGAAGATCGTCGTCATCGCGTTGTTCACCCAGAGATCGATCGGGCCGAGCTCCCGCTCGATGCGCTCGGCGGCCTCCTCCACCTGCGCCGGCTCGGCCACATCGGTGGAAAGCGCCAGGGCGCGCCGTCCGGCTGCCTCGACCTCGCCGCGGGCTCCTTCCAGCCCCTTCTCCCCGCGGGCGAGCAGGGCGACGTCGTAGCCCTCCTCGGCGAGGCGGCGGGCGGTCGCGCGGCCGACGCCCGCGCTCGCTCCCGTTATCACTGCGACCTTCGAGTTCACGGGATGTGGCTACCCCCTCGGGGCGGGGCCGCAAACCGCGTCGTCACGAGCGAGACCGCGGTTGCGGTCAAAGGTTTGCCCCGTAGTGCAGCGGTAATCAGCGGGGCAGCAAGCAGTTTCCACCGCAAACCCGCGTAGAGCGGAGCAGAAGGAGCCCTTTCATGTCAGAGACCGTCGGCCAGTTCATCCTCCGCAGGCTCCACGAGCACGGCGTGGAACGGGTCTACGGCTACCCCGGCGACGGGATCAACGGGCTCCTCGGCGCCTTCCATGAGCACGGCGACGACGTCGAGTTCATCCAGACCCGCCACGAGGAGATCGCCGCCTTCTGCGCCTCGGCGCACGCCAAGTTCACCGACGAGGTCGGCGTCTGCATGGCGACCTCCGGCCCGGGCGCGATCCACCTCCTGAACGGCCTCTATGACGCGAAGCTCGACCATCAGCCGGTGGTCGCCATCGTCGGTCAGCAGAAGACCTTCTCGCTCGGCTCGAACTACCAGCAGGAGGTGGACCTGGTCACCCTCTTCAAGGACGTTGCATCCGAGTTCGTGCAGGTCTGCATGTCCCCGCCGCAGGCCCGGCATCTGATCGACCGCGCCGTGCAGGTCGCCAAGGCCTCGCGCTCGGTGACCGCTGTGATCATCCCGGAGGACGTCCAGGAATCCGAGTACTCGGACCCGCCGCGCCAGCACGGCGCCGTCTACAGCTCTCCCGACGACAACCTGCGGCCGCGGGTCATCCCGCAGGAGACCGAGATCCAGCGCGCGGCGCAGATCCTCAACGAGGGCGAGAAGGTCGGGATCCTGATCGGCCAGGGGGCCGCGCACGCCGCGGACGAGGTGATCGAGACCGCGAACCGGCTCGGCGCCGGGGTCGCGAAGGCGCTCAACGGCCGGGACGCGCTGCCAGACGACCTCCCCTTCGTCACCGGACCGATCGGGCTGCTGGGCTCCAAGCCGAGCTACGAGATGATCTCCAATTGCGACACCCTGCTGATGATCGGCTCGAGCTTCCCCTACGCGGAGTGGCTGCCCGAGCCGGGGAGCGCCCGAGGCGTCCAGATCGACATCGACGGACGGCTGGTCGGGATCCGGTACCCGATGGAGGTCGGTCTCGTCGGCGACTCCGGGGACACCCTGCGCGAGCTGATCCCGCATCTCGAGTACAAGCAGGACCGCTCCTGGCGCGAGGAGATCGAGGAGGAGGTCGAGCGCTGGTGGAAGATCCTCGACGAGCGCGCGCACCAGAAGGCCGATGACGGCATCAACCCGCTGCTCGTCTTCCACGAGCTCAGTCCGCGCCTCCCCGACCGGTGCATCCTGACCGCCGACTCGGGCTCCGCGACCAACTGGTGGGCGCGCCACCTGAAGCTCCGCAAGGGGATGAAGGCGGCCCTCTCCGGGACGCTGGCGACGATGGGCCCCGGGGTGCCCTACGCCTTCGCGGCGAAGATGGCTTATCCGGATCGACCCGTGATCGCCGCGCTCGGCGACGGAGCGATGCAGATGCTCGGCATCAACGCCCTGATCGACATCGCGTCGAGGTGGGAGAGCTGGCCGAACAAGCAGCTGGTCGTCGTCGTCCTCAACAACCACGATCTCAACCAGGTGACCTGGGAGCAGCGCGTGCTCACGGGCGATCCCAAGCTCGAGGCCTCGCAGGTGCTGCCGGACTTCAACTTCGCCCGCTACGCGGAGCTGCTGGGCTTGAAGGGGATCCGCGTGGACTCGCCCGATCGGGTTGCGGACGCCTGGGATGAGGCGCTGGCGGCTGACCGGCCGGTCGTCTACGAGGCGATCACCGATCCGGAGATCCCGCCGCTGCCGCCGCACATCAAGATGGACCAGGCCACCTCGATGGCGAAGGCGCTGCTCAAGGGCGATCCCAGCACCGCCCGCATCATCAAGCAGTCCGCGAAGGGCAAGCTGAAGGAGTTCGCGACCCGCTGATGGAGGACCGCGGCGGGATATCGGGCGCCGCGCTGATAGACCGGCCGGCCGAGCCGGCTCGCAGCCGTACCACGCGGGTGACGCCCAAGGTCGAGGGACTCGAGGTCACGGCGTACGAGGTTCCCACGGACCAGCCGGAGTCAGACGGCACGCTGAAATGGGACTCGACGACGGCGATCGTCGTCCAGGCCTTCAACGGCCGGGAGCGCGGCATCGGCTACACCTACGGCGACCGATCGGTCAAGACCCTGATCGAGTCGAAGCTCTGCGACGTGGTCAGCGGCGCCGACGCGATGCGCCCCCCGACGGCCTGGGTCCAGATGCGCCGGGCTCTGCGAAACGTGGGGCAGCCCGGCGAGGGGGCGATGGCCGTCTCGGCGGTGGACATGGCCCTCTGGGACCTGAAGTCCCGGCTGCTGGGGCTTCCGCTCGCGGACGCCTTGCCACGGTTCCGCGATTCGGTGCCCGTCTACGGGAGCGGCGGCTTCACCTCGTATGACGCCGACGCGCTGCGTGAGCAGGCCCGCGGCTGGGTGCGGGCAGGGATGCGGTCCGTGAAGATCAAGGTGGGCCGCGAGCCGGATGCGGACCCGGAGCGGATCAAGATCGTCCGCGACGTGATCGGCCCGAACATCGAGCTGATGGTGGACGCGAATGGGGCGTATGGGTCGGTGGCCGAGGCCCTCCAGCACGCCGAGCGCTTCCGCGAGCTGGGGATCGTCTGGTTGGAGGAGCCGCTGCCGAATGACGACCTTCCAGGTCTTCATCGTGTGCGCCGGGAGCGTCCTCCGGGAATCGAGATCGCGGCCGGCGAGTACAACTGGAGCCTCTTCGACGCGGAGCGGCTGCTCTCGGCGGACGCGGTCGACGTCCTCCAGTCAGACGTCACTCGCTGCGGGGGCGTCACCGAGTTGTTGCGGATCGACGGAGTCTGCCGCGCACACGGCGTGCCCTTCTCCGGTCACTGCGCGCCTGCAGCCTCGGCGCACGCGTGCTGCGCGGTGGAGTCCGTCAAGCACCTCGAGTACTTCCACGACCACGTCCGGGTCGAGTCTCTGCTCTTCGAGGGCACATTGGATCCTGAGGGCGGCGCGCTGACGCCGGACGGCCGCCGGGCCGGCCTGGGGCTCGAGCTGCGGTCCGAGGCGGAGCGCTTCCGAGCGGAGTGAGAATGGGGATGGCGACGGAAGAGGGGCGCGGGATCGATCCCGCAATCGGCGATCGCGGGATCAATCCGAAGATCGCCGCTTGGCGGGACGGCAGGGCCGCGCGCAGGCACGGTCGCCGCCGGCCCGCGCCCGAGGGCGTCGAGGAGACCGATCTCAAGCGGCTGGAGCGAGATCTCGGTAAGACGGTGCGAGGCGAGGTTCGCTTCGACGCCGGCACCAAGGCGATGTACGCCAACGACGCCTCGAACTTTCGCCAGGTCCCGGTCGGGGTCGTTCTGCCCAAGACCGTCGACGATGTCGTGGCGACGCATATCGCCTGCGCGCGGTTCGGCGTGCCGATCGTCAACCGCGGCGGCGGTACCAGCCTCTCGGGCGAGACCGTCAACAACGCGGTTGTGATCGACACCTCCAAGTACGTGAACGAGATCGGCGACGTCGATCGGGAGAAGGGGACCGTCCGCTGCCAGCCGGGAGCGATCAACGAGCAGGTGAACGAGAAGACGGGCGAGCAGGCTGGGCTGATCTTCGGCCCTGACCCTTCCTCCCATTCGCGTTGCACGATCGGCGGCAACGTCGGCAACAACTCCTGCGGCATCCACTCCGTTCAGGCCCAGCTCTACGGGCCGGGCCCCCGGATGTCCGACTGCGTCAAGTCGATGGAGGTAGTCACCTACCGCGGCGACCGCTTCACCGTCGGCGTCGACGAGGAGCACGACGTCGACCGGATCATCGCCGAGGGTGGGCCCAAGGGGGAGATCTACGCGAAGCTGCGCGACCTCCGCGACCGCTACGCCGACGCGATCCGCCAGAACATGAAGCCGGTCAGCGAACTGCCCCGGCGGGTCTCCGGTTTCAACCTCGACGAGCTCCTACCTGAGCGGGGCTTCAACGTCGCCCGCGCGCTGGTCGGCACCGAGAGCACCTGCGCCACCACCACGGACGTGGAGCTGATGCTGATGCCCGGCATGTACATGCGCACGCTGGTGATCGTCGAGTACGACGATCTTCCCACGGCCGGCGACGACGTCGCCGAGATCATCGAGCGCTTCAAGCCGATCGGACTCGAGGGCATGGACAAGCGCCTGATCTGGGACGAGCAGCAGCAGAACATGCACCCGGATGCGATCCAGGAGCTGCCCGAGGCGGATCACGGCGACGCCTGGCTGCTCGTGCAGTTCGGCGCCGAGACCGCCGAGGAGTCGGAGGAGCGCGCCTCGGACCTCCACCAGTGGCTGACCAAGAAGAGGAAGTACGACCCGAAGCGGATCTCGATCGAGCGCAGCCAGCAGGAGGGCGGCAAGAGCGGCCAGATCTGGCAGCTCCGCGAGGGCGGCCTCGGGGCGACCGCCTTTCCGCCGGACGGAAAGGACCACTGGCCGGGCTGGGAGGACTCCGCGGTGCCGCCGGAACAGGCCGGGGCGTACCTGCGCGACCTCCGCAAGCTCTACGACAGGTACGGGATGGAGGGTGCGACCTACGGGCACTTCGGGCAGGGCTGCATCCACTCGCGAATCGACTTCGACCTGCGCCACCCCGAGGGCCTGCGCGAGTACCGCAAGTTCATGAATGAGGCGGCCGACCTCTGCATCTCCTACGGCGGCTCCCTGTCGGGCGAGCACGGCGACGGCCAGCAGCGCGCCGAGTTCCTCGAGAAGCAGTACGGGCCCGAGCTGGTCAAGGCGTTCCGCGAGTTCAAGGAGATCTGGGACCCGGACCTCGGCATGAACCCGGGCAAGGTCGTCGATCCCTATCCGATCGACGTCAACCTGAAGCTGGGCACCGACTACAACCCCGCCCGGCCCGAGGTCAAGTTCGCCTACCGGGCGGACAGCGGCGACTTCGCGCACGCCGCCCTCCGCTGCGTCGGGGTCGGCAAGTGTCGCGTCCCGGACACCGACCAGGTGATGTGCCCGAGCTACATGGCCACCAGGGAGGAGAAGCACACCACCCGCGGTCGGGCCCGTCTGCTCTTCGAGATGCTGCGCGGTGAGGTGATCACGGAGGGCTGGCAGAGCAAGGACGTCTTCGAGTCGCTCGATCTCTGCCTGGCCTGCAAGGGCTGCACGAACGACTGCCCCGTGAACGTGGACATGCCGACCTACAAGGCCGAGTTCCTCTACCACCACTACAAGTCGCCGCGGCGCTGGCGCCCGCGCTATGCCTACGCCTTCGGGCTGATCGACCAGGCGGCCCGGATCGGCTCACGGATGCCTGGGCTCGTCAACTTCGTCACGCAGAAGCCCGTCCTGCGGCGCCTCGCCAAGCTCGCCGCCGGAATGGACAGCGGCAGGGAGATCCCCACCTTCGCGCCGATCACCCTCCAGGAGTGGTTCCGCCGCCGCGGCGCGGTGAATCCAGACGGTCCGCGGGTGATCCTCTTTCCCGACACCTTCAACAACCACTTCCACACCGACGTCGGCGTCGCCTGCGTGGAGGCGCTCGAGGCGGCCGGCTGGCAGGTCGTCATGCCGGAGGGCCACGTCTGCTGCGGGCGGCCGCTCTACGACTACGGCTTCCTCGACATGGCGGAGCGCTACCTCCACGGTGTGCTCGACACCTACCGTGACGAGATCCGACAGGGGACGCCGATCGTCGGCATGGAGCCGAGCTGCCTCGCCGTCTTCAAGGACGAGCTCACCAACCTGCTTCCTCACGACGACGACGCCGAGCGTCTGCGCCGCTGCTGCTACCACTGGAGCGAGTTCTTCGAGAAGCACGACGTCGAGGTCCCGAAGGTCGCCAAGCAGGCGCTGCTCTGGGGTCACTGCCACCACAAGGCAACCGGCGGAATCGAGCCCGAGCAGAAGTTGCTGGAGCGGATGGGGCTCGACGTCGAGCCGGTGAGCGGCGGCTGCTGCGGGCTCGCCGGCTCCTGGGGGTTCGAGCAAGGCAAGCGCGAGATCTCGATCGACTGCGGCGAGCAGGCTTTGTTGCCCGCTGTGCGCGAGGCGTCGAACGACACGGTCGTCGTCGCCAACGGATTCTCATGCAAGACGCAGATCGAGCAGGCCGGCACCGGGCGCCGCGCGCTCCACGCGGCTCAGGTGATGAAGCTGGCCCGCGACACGGGGACCGCCGGGTGGACCGCGGGAAAGCCGGAGGACGGCATCTATGAGCAGCGTCCGCCCGCGCCCGCGGGATTGAAGCGCAAGCGGGCCGCAGCGCTCGCCGCCGGAGCGCTCGCCGCCGCTGCCGCCGCCGCGGCGGCCTGGCGTCTCAAGTAAGCCGCTCGCCGGCGCTCGCTCGCTCGGCCGAGGCGCCGGCGCGCGTCTGCTGGTCGAGGGCCATTGCGGCCTCGATGTGCGAGAGGTGCGTGAGGGTCTGAGGAAAGTTGCCGCGCATCTCGCCGCGGTCGGGGTGGTACTCCTCCGGGAAGAGGCCGAGCCCGTTCGCCGTCTGCATGGCTCGGTCGAAGACCTCTCGCGCCTCCTCGGTCCTGGATTGCCGCGCCAGCACCTCCACCAGCCAGAACGTGCAGGCCAGAAAGGCGCCCTCCTGACCCGGTAGGCCATCGTCGGCGTCGTAGCGCTTGATCAGCCCGTCCCAATCGAGCTCTTCGCGGATCGCGTCGACCGTCCGGATCATGCGCTCGTCGTCGTAGGGAATGAAGCCGACCGCGGGAAGGCGCAGCAGGGCTCCGTCGAGACCGGGATCGTCGAAGGCCCGGACGAAGCAGCCGCGATCGCGGTCGTAGCCGCGGCGCTCGATCGCGCTGCGAATCTCGTCGCGCGCCTTGCGCCAGCGCCGCTCGGGCGCCTTCCGCATGCAGCGCTTCGCCAGCTCGAGGGCCCGGTCGACCGCGACCCAGCACAGCACCTTCGAGTGCGTGAAGTGAAGGGGATCCTTGCGCCACTCCCAGATGCCGCGGTCGGGCTCTCGCCACCGCTCCGCGGCGAGATCGGCGAGGTCGACGACGAATCGCCAGTAGTCGTCGTCCGGCTCGTGGCCGCGCTCGTACCAGAGCCAGCTCTGGTGCACCAGCTGGCCCGGCGCGTCGAGCTGCAGCTGGCTGGCGGCCCCGTTGCCGACCCGCACGGGCCGCGCGCCGCGGTAGCCCTCCAGCTCGAGCTCGAGCTCGTCCAGGCGTCGCTCCCCTCCGACGCCGTAGAGAATCTGGATCTCCTCGGCGTTGCCCGCGGCGCTGCGCTCCATGAAGCGGCGGCACGCGTCCACCTCGCCCTCGGCGCCCAGGTCGGCGAGGCAGGTGACCGCGAGCGCCGAGTCCCTGATCCAGCTGTAGCGATAGTCCCAGTTGCGCTCGCCGCCCTCCGTCTCCGGGAGCGACGTGGTTGGCGCCGCGACCAGCGCCCCGGAGTGGTGATAGGTGAGGCCCTTGAGGACGATTGCGGACCGAATCGCCCCCGGGGCATCGGGACCCTCCGCCGACAGGGTCTTCGACCAGTCTCGCCAATACGCAACCGTCTCCTCGAGCGCGCGGTCGAGCTCCTCGGCACCCGGCGGTTCGGGGTCTGAGGTCTGGAGGTCGGCGGGGTCCACGAACGTCAGCGCGGTCCTGACGCGGTCCCCCGGCCGCACCACGAAGCTGGATCGAAGCCGGTGGCGGTCCGCCTCGAGCTCGGCGTCCGAGGAGATCAACAGCCCATCGTCTCCTCCGATGGCCGAGAATATCCCGCGCCCGCGGTGCTGGATCCAGGCGTCCAGCTCGCCGTAGTCGAAGCGCGGCACGAGGTCGAGCTCGAATTCGACCGACCCTCGCACGCCTTCGACGATCCGCAGGACACGGGGCGGCTCGTCGGTGGGTCCCTCCCGGGCGATCGTGAGCAGATCGGTCACGTTCGCCTCGCCGCCCTCGACGCGAAACGTCGTCCGCAGCACCAGCGTTTCCGGCAGGTAGTCACGATGGGCCTGGGCGTCGTCACGTGCCGGTTGAATCGAGAAGTGCCCGCCGCGGTCCCAGTCGAGGATCCGCCCGAAGGTGCTGCCGGCGTCGAACCGGGGCAGGCAAAGCCAGTCGATCGATCCCGTCCGGGAGACCAGCGCGGCGGTCTGGCTGTCGGAGATCAGGCCGTAGTCCTCTATTTCCGGGTATTTCTCGGTCATTGGGGTAAGGCCTACCCAAATGCGCCGAATAGCGATCCTCGACGTCGACGGCACGCTCGTCGACACGAACTATCACCATGCGATCGCCTGGTTCCGCGCCTTCCTGCGCCATGACGTGGTCGTGCCCATTTGGCGGGTTCATCGCCACATCGGGATGGGAGGGGATCAGCTGGTCGCCGCCGTCGCCGGGGACGAGGTCGAGGAGGAGGCCGGGGACGACATCCGCGACGCGGAGTCCGAGCTCTACGGGGAGCTGATCGGCGAGGTGCGGACGATGGAGGGCTCGCGCGAGCTGATCGAGGACCTCCGGGAGCGCGACAACGTGGTGGTGCTCGCCAGCTCGGCGAAGGATTGGGAAGTGGAGCATTACCTCGAGCTGCTCGGCGCCGGCGAGATCGTCGATGCCTGGACCACCTCCGCGGACGTCGAGCAGACGAAGCCCGAGCCCGATCTGGTCAAGGCCGCCCTTGAGAAGGCCGGCACCGAGGGCGACGCGACACTGATCGGGGACACGGTCTGGGACGTGGAGGCGGCGAAGCGCGCCGGGGTCGAGACGCTTGCGGTGCTCACCGGCGGGTTCTCCGCGCAGGAGCTGCGCGAGGCTGGCGCGCGCGACGTATACACCTCGGTCGAGGAGCTGCGGCGGAGCCTCGCCTCGTCTTCGGGCGGAGTGCCCTCGCCGGCGTAGGCGGCGACGGGGGCGTCCCCGCGACGCGACCTACTGGGAGTCAGCGTGCGAGCGCGGCGCCCGTGAACGGCCGCCGCGGCGCCCGCGCGCCCATCCCAGCGGAAGCAGCGAGAGGAGCGGGCGCCTGCCGACATCGCCGCGATCCTCGCGATTGAACGCCGCGGCGTAGCGGGCCGCGTCCTCCGCCGAGCGATAGCGCTTCTCCCCGTGCGCGCCGCACCCCCGCGCGCACTCCCAGTGCATGCTGGCGCCGACCGCTCGAAATTGCGGCCGGTGGCCGAATAGACGGCAACTCCTCACCTCCTCGGAGTTCCCGGGATCGGCCAATCGAAACAGGGTCCCCTGGAGGACATCGTCGCGTTTGCCGCGATCGGGATCCGGCGATGTTGCCCCCGATGGAAGCCGCCGCTCAGACGTCGACGATCAAGACACGGATTCCGGCGCGGATGGACCGGCTTCCGTGGGCGAGGTTCCACTGGCTGATCGTGATCGGCCTCGGCACCGTCTGGATCCTCGATGGCCTCGAGGTGACGATCGTGAGCTCGATCGCGTCCCGGCTGACCGAGGATGGCAGCGGGATCTCAATCGGAGCCGGCCAGATCGGGACCGCAGCGGCCTGCTACGTGGCGGGCGCCTGCAGCGGCGCTCTGTTCTTCGGCCAGCTGACCGATCGCTTCGGCCGCAAGAAGCTGTTCCTCGTCACCCTCGCCGTCTACATCGCGGCGACCATCGCTACCGCCTTTGCCTTCGCCCCCTGGTACCTGTTCCTAACCCGGTTCCTCACCGGCACCGGGATCGGCGGCGAGTACGCGGCGATCAACTCCGCGATCGACGAGCTGATCCCGGCACGTGTCCGCGGCCGGGTCGACCTGATGATCAACGGGTCCTACTGGGCCGGAGCGGCGGCCGGCGCGGTCGGTGCCCTGGTTCTGCTCGACACGTCCATCTTCGCCACCGACCTGGGCTGGCGCTTCGCTTTCGGCATCGGTGCGGTCCTGGGCCTCGGGATCCTGATGGTCAGGCGAAGCGTCCCGGAGAGTCCTCGCTGGCTCTTCATCCACGGCCGCGAGGAGGAGGCGGAGGAGCTGGTCGACTCGATCGAGTCCGATGTGCGCGAGGAGACCGGGCAGGAACTGGCGGAGCCGGAGGACGAGATCGAGGTGAGGCAGCGGAAGACGATCCCGTTCCGCGAGATCGCCAGAACGGCCTTCAAGGTCTACCCGAAGCGGACCACGCTCGGCCTCTCCCTCTTCGTCGGCCAGGCGTTCCTCTACAACGCCATCACCTTCGACCTCGGGACCCTGCTCTCCACCTACTTCGGCGTGGGATCGGGATCGGTGCCGTTCTACATCGCGATCTGGGCCGTCGCCAACTTCCTCGGTCCGGTGACCCTCGGCAGGCTCTTCGACACCGTGGGGCGCAAGCCGATGATCTCGGGCACCTACCTCGCCTCCGCCGCACTCGGCGTGGCGATCGGGCTGCTGATTTCAGGCGGCTCGGGCATGAGCGGAAGCCTCACCACCTGGAGCTTCATGGCCCTGCTGATGGTCACTTTCTTCATTGCCTCCGCGGGCGCGAGCTCGGCCTACCTGACGGTCAGCGAGATCTTCCCGATGGAGACACGGGCGCTGGCGATCGCGTTCTTCTATGCAGTGGGCACCGGGGTCGGCGGCATCACGGGTCCGCTGCTGTTCGGCCACCTGATCGGCAGCGGCGACCCCGGCACCCTCGCCATCGGCTTCTACATCGGCGCGGTCGTGATGGCCGTCGGCGGGATCACGGAGCTCATCTTCGGAGTGCAGGCGGAGGGCGAGTCGCTGGAGAACATCGCCAAGCCGCTCACCGCCGAGGAGGCGGAGGGCGAGGAGGCGGAGGAGAAGGAGGCGGAGGAGGAGCATGACGCGCGGCCTCAGATCCAGCGCGCGAGGCAGCACCGGCAGGCCGCCGAGCACGAGCGCGCCCGCGCGGCGCAGCACCGGGCGCGCGCCCATGAGCTTCGCTCCGACGCGGTCGCGGGCAACGGGGCCGAGCTGACCGGGCAAGCCGAGGTCGAGGAGGTGCTCGCTGAGCTCGGCGACCTGCACGGTGAGGCCGAGGATGAGCTGGCGGTGGCCTGCGAGCAGCGCGCGGAGGTGGAGAGCGCGGAGGGTGCGTCCGCACGGGCGGCCGCCGAGGAGCGAGCGGTGGCCGCCGAGCAGCGTGCGCGCACGATGCATGAGCGAGCCGAGGCGATTGCCGCGGAGCGCGAGCGGGATGCCCATGAGCACGCGATCTTCGCCCGGGCCGCCGAGGAGCGGGCGCAGGCCGCGGAGCAGCGCGCGCTCGCGGCGGAGCGGGAGGCCAGGGCGGGCGAGCTCCAGGAGGAGGAGCATGACGCGGAGGCGTCGGCCCGCGAGCGGGAGGATCGGGCAGCGCGTGAGGCGCAGAGACGGGCGTTCGAGAACCGGGTCCGGGCACGCCTGGCGCGCCGCGAACGCGACCGGCACGGAATACGGCGCTTTCGTCCCGGCCCGGGCCGATCGATGTACTCGCCGCTGCCGGCGCCGGGGAGGCCCTTCGACGATGCAGCCGACCGGGATCGAGAGATCGAGACGATCGGGCGCGCCCTGGAAGAGCGCGGCGAGATGACGCGGGAGGAGCTCGGCCGGGCCGTGGGCGCGCGCTACTGGGGGCCGGGTCGGTTCAGGGCCGCGCTGCGTGACGCCGTCGATGAAGGTGCCGCCCGGCGCGTCACCCGTGGGAGCTACGGACCTGGACGTCGCGACGGCCGAGCGTCCGAGGGTTAGCCGACCTCGTCCGCCGCGATCCGCAGGGTCTGCTCGTCGAGGGCGGCGTCGACGAGGAAATACGACTTCGCCAGCTGCGAGATCAACGCCTCTTCGACCTCACCGGGATCGACCTCGCGGCCGAGCTCGTCCGAGACGTCGCCGGAGGTGGCCGGATCCCAGTCGAGCTCCAGTGCCTCATAGACGGGCTTCAGAGCTCGCACCACCTCTCGGCCGCCCGACGCCACGATTACGCCGCCCATGTGGGCGCCACCGCGGATCATCCGCTGGCCGATTCCCGAGAGCTTGACTGCGCCGCGCGCGTTGACGCTGTAGGCGCCCGGGCAGTACTCGCCGGGCACCTCTCCGACCCTGGCGTCTACTCCGAGCTGGCGCAGCGCCCGGGCGATCAGCCCCGCCATCTCCTCGAAGCGGGCATAGGTGCGCTTCGGCGGCTGCGGGTCCGCGTAGGCGCGGGCGATCGCGATCGTCCCGGGGTGAAAGACGGCGGCACGACCGCCGGCCAGCCGCTCGACGGCGGCGAAGCCGGCGGCCCGCGCTGCGTCGGCGGCCGCCGCGTAGCCGGGATTGGAGACGTCCTGACGCCCGAATGCGACCTCCTTGCCGGGCCGGTGGATGCGAATCGTGGGCGGCAGCTCTCCGGCTGCCACCCGGCGCAGGATCGTGCGCGAGATCGCCGTGCTCAGCTCGGGCTGGTCCGGGAAGGAGTGTCGGATCAGGCCCAGGCGGTCCACCGGCCGAATCTACGCAGCTTCGCCGGGACCGTCGTCGAGCAGGGCTTCTCGCAGCAGCCGCTCCTCCTCCGCGAAGAGATGCCCGATGGTGCGGTCGCGGTCGAGGAGGATGCGCCGCTTGGTCTCGGTGATCGCCTGGCGCGGGCCGGAGGCGATCCGCCCGGCGAGCTCGATCGCGCGCGACAGCAGCTCGTCATCCGGATGGACGGCGCCCACGATTCCCATGCGGAGAGCCGCATCGGCGTCCAGCAGGCGGCCGGTGAGCGTGAGTTCCGCGGCGACCGGCGCCGGCAGGGCGGCGCGGGCCGCGGCGTAGCTCGGCGGGATCCCTCGGGGCAGCTCCGGGAAGCCGAAGCTGGCCGCCTCGGCGGCCAAGCGCAGGTCGCAGAGCAGGGCGAGCGCGAACCCGCCCGCCAGTGCGGCGCCGTTGACGGCGGCGACCACCGGGCTGGCGCAGTTGGCGATTGCCCGGAAGCAGCCGATGCTCGTCTCCACCAGGCGCTCCCTGTGCTCGCGATCGCCCCCGAACTGCGTCGTGTCCATTCCCGAGCAGAAGGCCGGCGGTGCCCCGGTCAGCACCACGGCGCCGACGCCGGGGTCGTCGCCGAGGGAGCCGAAGCACTCGGCGAGCTCCACGCGCAGGTCGATCGAGAGAGCGTTCCGCTTCTCGGGGCGCTGCAGCGTCACCACCGCGACCTCATCGCGTCGCTCCAGAGAGAGCAGGCCCGCCATCACGGGCATGATCCCGGAAACGCCAAAGGAGGAGACTTGAAGTCGCATACCGACTACATGACGTTCAACACCGACGAGCGACGCGAGTTCGTCCGCATCACCGAGAACGTGCAGCGCGCGGTCGATGACTCCGGCGTCTCGGAGGGGATGGTGCTCGTCTCGGCGATGCACATCACCGCGGCCGTCTGGGTCAACGACGACGAGCCCGGCCTCCAGGAGGACACGCTCGAGTGGCTCGACAAGATCGCGCCGCCCAGCTGGAAGGAGCCGGCCAACGACGTCGCGCGGCAGCTGCTCCCGGATCCGGGCGACTACCGCCACCATCGAGGCGGGGAGGACAACGGCGACGCGCACCTGAAGAACCTGCTGGTGCACCACCAGGTGATCCTGCCGATCACCGAGGGCAAGCTCGACCTCGGGCCGTGGCAGGCCGTCTTCTATTGCGAGTTCGATGGACGCCGCAAGAAGCGGCTGGTGATCAAGGTGATGGGCGACTAGGTTGCGCGATCCGGCCCACCGTCAGTCGCGGACGCGGGCGGCCGCACAAGACAGGTCGCCGCGGGTTTCGCCCTTCGCTCCAGGAGAGAGCGGCCTGGCGTCCGCCGGGATGGTGATCGCCGCGGTGGTCTCCGTCCAGCTCGGGTCGGCCACCGCCACCACGCTCTTCGACCGGGTCGGCCCGGCCGGCGCGGTCCTCTACCGCCTGCTCTTCGCCGCGGTCCTGCTGGTGGCGATCTGGCGTCCTCGGCCGATGGCGGCCGGACGTGACGGCCTCGGCCTCGCCGTCGCGTTCGGCGTGACCCTCGCGGGGATGAACCTCTTCTTCTACGAGGCGCTGGACAGGATCCCGCTGGGGATCGCGGTGACCTTCGAGTTCGCCGGCCCACTGGTCGTCGGGCTGCTCGGGTCGCGGCGCCCGCTCGACCTGGTCTGGGTTGGATGCGCGGCGGCCGGCGTGCTGCTGCTGACGCGTCCGTCGGGGTCGGCAAGCGCCGCCGGGATCGGCTTCGCCCTCCTCGCCGGCGCCTTCTGGGCCGCCTACATCCTGCTCAGCTCCCGGATCGGGCGGGTGTTTCCAGGCGGCCGGGGGCTGGCGCTGGCGATGGGGATCGCGGCCCTGGTGATGATCGTGCCGGGCACGGCGGCCGCCGGCGGAGACCTGCTCGATCCCGGCGCGGCCGCCGTCGGGGCCGCCGCGGGGGTGCTCAGCTCGGTGATTCCCTATTCCCTCGAGCTGGAGGCGCTGCGCAGGATCGCCGTCGGCACCTTCGGTGTCCTGATGAGCATGGAGCCCGCGGTGGCCGCGCTGATCGGGCTGGTCGCGCTCGACCAGGGACTCGCCACCTTCGACGTCGTCGGCATCGGACTGGTCGTCGTCGCGAGCGCCGGGGTGCTCGGGTCCTCGGTCGGCGAGGCGCCGACGGAGGCCTGAAGCTAGGCGGCCCTGCGCAAGCGGCGCAGCCGCCGGCCGAAGCGCAGGCGGGAAAGGCTCGAGATGGCCGCCATCTCCCCGGTGGGAGAGGTGGTGGCGGCCGCGTCGACGTTGAGCAACGACGGCATGTGGCGCTCGATCTGGGCCACGAGGCAGGCCCGACACGAGCACTCAGGAACGGATATGCCTGTGTTGGAACAGACTGTCATCCCAGTTCCTTAAGCCAAAGCGAGATCACGGTAACTACATCGGCGGTCGGAATCTCCGCAAATAGCCCAAAACCGCGTAGTTGACATCCAGTCATGGAGCCCCCTGGGTCGTCCGCTGAGAAGATCGACGGAATGGAAGCACAGGGGCCAGACCTCCGCGCCGGTTCGATCGCCGACGCGATCGCCAAGGCACAGGTGCACGCCCCGACCCGTGGAAACCGCAAGCTCGAGCGGTTCCTGGACGCGGTCAACGCCGATGACCGTGTGCGCGCCTGGTGGTACATGGCCCAGATCACGTCGGAGCGGCTCGGCATGTCGGATCACTCCTGGGTGCACGTGCAGGTCGTCCTCAACATCTCGCTGCGGCTCCTCCGCCTGCTCGTCAAGGGCGGCATCGAGCCGGCGATGGTCACCGATCACGGGATGCGGGACCGCGACGCGGAGGTCGTCGTCGCGGGCGGCGCCCTGCTCCACGACGTCGGCATGTCGATCCACCGCGCGGACCACGAGGCCTACAGCCTCTTCATGGTGGAGGAGCGCCTCCGTCCGCTGCTCGCCGAGGTCTACGACGAGCCGGAGCGGACGGTGGTGAGCGCGGAGATCCTGCACGCGATCATCGGCCACCGCCGCCGGGGCGAGCCCTACACGGTGGAGGCCGGCGTGGTTCGGGTCGCCGACGCCCTGGACATGGCCGAAGGCCGCTCGAGAATCCCGGTCGAGGGAGGCCAGTACGGGATCCACGCCCTCTCGGCGGCGGCGATCGACGAGGTCCGGATCGAGGCGGGCGAGGAGCGCCCGGTCAAGATCGAGATCGAGATGAACAACTCGGCGGGCATCTTCCAGGTCGACGACCTGCTCGCCACGAAGCTGCGGGGCACCCCGCTCGAGGGCCACGTGGAGGTCGTCGCCGAGGTCGCGGGCGAGACCGAGAAGCGCCTGCTGCCCTCGTTCCGGCTCTAGCGCCCCGGCGGAGACCGGCTGGGGAGGGGGGATTCGAAAGGCTGTGGTCCTCTTGGCGCGCTATGAGACGCCAAAGCGACCACAACCTTCTCCGGGCGGGCTCGCTGCCGCGGCGTGCAGGCGAGCGAGGAGCCGGCTAGACCCCGGCGCCCTCTCCTCCGCGGCCCTCGCCCGCGGCGAAGCGGGCGGCGCCCTTGACGCCCACGCCGCTGACGGCGCCGCCGATCTCCGCCTCGCGGATCAGACCCTCCTCCAGCGATAGGCCGAAGCCCTCCAGGGCCGACTGGCGGTCGGCGAGCATCGTCTCCTGCGGGAACTGCGCCAGGCCCTCCGCCATCTCCAGCGCCCGGTCAAGATGCTTCCCCGGGGGCACGATCTCGGTGAGGAGGCCCATGGCCGAGGCTTCCTCGGCATCGACGATGCGGCCGGTGATGATCATGTCCAGGGCGCGGCCCATTCCAACCACTCGCGGCAACCGCTGGGTGCCGCCGTCGATCAGGGGGACACCCCAGCGTCGCTCGGGGAAGCCCAGCTTCGCGGTCTCGGTGCCGATCCGCAGGTCGCACCACAGCGCCAGCTCCAGGCCGCCTGCCAGCGCATACCCAGAGATCGCTGCGATCGTCGGCTTCGGCGAGGTGATCCGGGTGAACCCCAATGGCCCGTGAGGGCGCGGCTTCAGCCACTGCTCCGCGATTCCCTGGTCGTCCATCGCTGCGGCGACCGACTTCAGGTCCGCACCGGCGCAGAAGGCCTCGTCGCCCGCTCCCGTGAGGATCAGAACCCGCGCCTCTTCGTCTCCCTCGAACTCGCGGTAGGCCTCGAGCAGCTGATCGGCCGTGGCCGGGTCGACGGCGTTGCGTCGCTCGGGCCGGTCGATGGTGAGCACCCCGGCGGCGCCGCGCCGCTCATAGGTGACCTCGGGCATGGCGGCGATCCTAGATGTACCTAGCCCGGCGTGGACTGTGGCCACTGCCGGAGGAACGGCAGCGGGTCCAGCGGCTTGGTCTCGGCGCCGAGCGACGCCTTTCCGACCCGGACCTCGAAGTGGAGGTGCGGCCCCTCGCAGCTGCCGGTGCAGCCGAGCTGCCCGACCTCCTCGCCGGAGTGCACCCGCTGGCCCAGCCGGACCGGCGACGGTTTCAGCATGTGCATGTAGACGAAGCTGTGATTGTCCTCGGGGCTGTAGATCGCGATGTAGTTCCCGCGGCCGCCGTCGTCGGGGTTGCTGTTCTTTCCCCGGTCGACGACGATGCCGTCCCGGACTGCCACTTCGGCCGTCCCGGCCTTGCCGAAGATGTCCTGGCCTTCGTGGATGTGTCCGTAGCGCGGGGCCCCGAAGCGGGCGAGCTCGTCGCCGAAGTCGTGCGGCCCGCGGACCGGAAAGACATAACCGCGGACGAGGCCGGTCGGCGTTCCGGGGTCGATGCCGAAGATCGAGGCGCTGTTTGCGAGCGACTCGTGGGCGGGCCCGGTGTCGAGGCCGGGCAGGGGCAACCCGAGCGCCGAGCCAAGGGCCGCGCCCAGCGCCATCACCACGGTGACCGCGAACCCGGCCTTGGCCGTCGGCCAGAAGAGCCCATGCCGCCGCCCCGCGACGCGCCTGCGGTTCTCGGCCGCGCGGGCGCGCTTCTTGACGGGACCGCTGACGGCGGGCGGGACCTGCGCTCGTTTCGGCCGGGACGGCTGCGCCGGTGCCGGCTCGGGCCGGGCCGGCAGTGAGCGGGTCGGCCGGCGCGCGGAGCGCAGCGCCTGGCGCTCGCGCCGCAGCTTCTCCGCTCGCTCGTGTCGCCGTCGCTCCCTGCGCTCTCGCTCGGCCCGTTCCCGCTCGGCCCGTTCCCGCTCGACCGTCGCGCGCCGCTCGCGCTCAACCCGCTCGCGCTGGATCCGCTCGCGCTCCAGTCGCTCGGCAAGTGATTCGCGCCGGCGAAGCGGAACGGCCTCGGCAGCCGGCTGGGACGAATGGCCAGGAGCCAGGTCGGCCCGCGTGGCGCCGGTAGCGAGCGCTACCGGAGCAGTCCGGTCAGGCGGCGAGGGCTGCGGTTCCGGTAGCGATTCGCGCCGCTCGTCATAGCGGCCCGGGCATGGATCGAAGGTCCCGCCGTCAGCCTCGCCCGGTTCCAGATGCGCTTGCGAATCGACGAGATGATCGTCCCCGGCCTGACCCATGGCAGGCGGGTGACTAGCGACTTCCGAGGCGCTCGAGGTCCTCCGTGCGCCTCTGCTTGCGGTTTTCGAGGCGGATCTGGATCAGGGAGAGGACGGTCACGAGGATGGCGAAGAACGCGATCAGCCCGAAGGCGAAGAAGGTGACCACCTTGTCGTTCGTGCGGCCGTAGGTGCCGACTCCGTCGGCGGCCATCGCGGCGGGTGCGATCACGAGGATGCCGACCAGTACGAGGAGCGGAGGCAGCGCCCGGGAGATCTTGCCGAATCGCATTCCGGGCAATCTAACGCAGACTGATGACGGCGGTCGCTGCTCGGCTCCGCTTCGGAATACCTCGCATGACTAAGAACCGCCTTAGGCGCAATTTTCGCCAGGTCCCCTAGGATGCTCCCGCCTCGGATCCGCCCCGAGGCCCTCCGGCATGGATCCGATCTCCTACTTCCAGGCAATCGTGCTCGGCCTGCTCCAGGGCGTCGCGGAGCTCTTCCCGATCTCGAGCCTCGGCCACAGCGTGGTGCTGCCGAGGCTGTTCGGCTGGGACATCCACCAGGACGACGACTACTTCCTCAGCTTCCTGGTCGCGACCCACTGCGCAACGGCCCTCGTGCTGCTCCTCTTCTTCCTCAAGGATTGGGTTCGGATCGTCAAGGGCCTGGGCCGTTCCCTCCGCGACCGCTACATCGCCCCGGATGACACCGACGCGAAGCTCGGGTGGCTCCTCGTGGTGGGAACGATCCCGGCCGGCCTGCTGGGCCTGCTGCTGGAGCATCCGCTGCGAACCCTGTTCGCCTCGACACAGAACGCTGCGATCTTCCTGTTCGTCAACGGATTGATGCTGTTCGGCGCGGAGGCACTGCGCCGTCGTGCGCCGGTTCGCTCCGAGGAGAGCATCGAATCCGACGAGATCATCGCCCGCACACTCAGCTTCCGCGAGGCTCTTGGCGTCGGCGCCGCCCAGGCGCTGGCTCTGATCCCCGGGCTCTCGCGTTCCGGCGCGAGCATGGGGGGTGGCCTGCTCGCCGGCCTCTCCAACGAGGAGGCCGCGCGCTTCGCCTTCCTGCTCGCCACGCCGATCATCGGCGCGGCCGGCGTCCTCAAGCTGCCCGACCTGCTCGGCTCGCAGGGCGACCACGTCCGCGGCCAGGCGCTGGTGGGAGCGCTGGGCGCCGCGATCACCGCCTATCTGTCGGTGAAGTTCCTGCTCCGCTTCTTCGAGACCAATCGCCTGACACCCTTTGCCATCTACTGCTGTGTCGTCGGTGCCGCCCTCTCGATCGGCTTCGCGCTCAGCTGAGGAGCTCCAGATGACCAAGCGCCCGCAACTGATCGTCCCCGCCGTGATCCTCGGCGTGATCCTCCTCGTGATCGCCGGGATCTACTGGATCGACGACGCCGGCTCGCTGCCGTCGTTCTTTCCCGGCCACGACGCCGGCTCGACCCACCACCACTTCAAGCACGGCCTTGCGGCGGCGGTCGTCGCGATCGGCTGCTTCGTCTTCGCCTGGTTCCAGACGGGGGGCGGACCAGGCGAGCGGCCTAGTCAGACTTGATCTGAAGCAGCTCGTCCTCGGTCTCGTGCTCGACCTGGAGCGTCGAGTGCTCCACCCCGAACCGGTCGTCGAGCAGGCGGGCGGCGTTCCAGCGCGCCTCGTGGCAGTCGACGTCTCGCCCGACGATGAGGTGGGCCGAGATCGACGGCATCCCGGAGGTCACCTCCCAGACGTGCAGGTCATGGACCTCGACCACGCCGTCCGTCCCCGCGAGGGCCTGGCCGATCCGCTCGGGTTCCAGACCGGGCGGGGCCGCCTCCATGAAGATCCGGCCGGAATCGCGGAGCAGGCCGTATGAGGCCCAGAGCATCAGCGCGGCGACCAGCAGTGAGGCGATGCCGTCGGCGCGGTCGAATCCCCAGATCAGGATCAGCGCGCCCGCAACCGCGGTCGCGATGAAGGCGAAGAGATCGGTGAGCACGTGCCGGAAGGCGCCCTCGACGTTCAGGCTCTTTCGCTCAGCGCCGGCGAGAAGCCGGGTGGCGAGCAGGTTGACCCCGGTCCCGACGAGCGCCACGATCAGGACAAGCGCCCCTTCCACGTCCGGCGGCTCGATCAGGCGGCGGATGCCCTCGTAGACGATCAGGCCGCCGAGCAGCAGCAGGGTGAGCCCGTTCAGCTGGGCGGAGAGAATCTCCGCGCGCTTCATCCCGTAGGTGAAGCTCCCGGCCGGCGGGCGCTCGGCGAGCCGCAGAGCCGCCAGGGCCATCCCGAGCGCGACGGCATCGGTGAGCATGTGCCCGGCGTCGGAGAGCAGCGCCAGGGAGGAGCCGACGATCCCGGCGACGACCTCGGCGAGCATGAAGGCGACGATCAGGGCGAAGGCGCCGCCGAGGCGGCGGGCGTCGGCGTTTTGAAGGTCGCCGTGGGCGTGGTCGTGAGCCATGCGGTGATTACAGCGGGTGGTGCACGGCTTCGCCACAAGGGTCGGGGCCACGAGCGGCCCACCCCGCCTAAGTCGCTTCGGGCTTCGCCCTTCGCTCCAAAGGAGAGTGGCCTGGTGGCCCCTTAATAGACAGACACCAGGCCTTCGACCTGGTGTCTGAAAAGCGCGCGACCCGGGGCAGGGAGGGGTCGCGCGCGCTGACGAGAGAGGAACCTCGAAAGTAGGCATCAGTCTTGCCTCGGCCGGCACGCCTGTTGTGAAGATCCGGATACACAACGCGGCATTTCTTCGGGTTTTGCTTGTGAAAAACCCGTGAAGGGCCCTCGAGGGGAGGGTTCGCGCGCCGTCCCCGGCCCTATCATCCGTCGCGGAAGGGGCTTCGATGAGCAATCAACCCGCAATCAGGCTGGCGGTCATTGACACCGACAGCGCGTTCCTCACCGTTCTGGGCAAGCGCCTCGAGGGGTCGGACTGGGAGCACCGTGTACTCGCCGGCGGCGTGCCCATCGACGAGCTCGTGGCGATGAAGCTGAACGCCCTGTTGGTCGACATATCGATCCTCGGACCGCACGGATGGGAGTTCCTCGAGAAGGTGTGTGGCTCGATCCCCGGGCTCGGGGTGCTCGTGTGCACCACGCAATCGACGGTTGCTCAGCGGGTCAGGGGGCTGCGACTGGGGGCGGACGACTGGATCGCAAAGCCGTGTCACCCCGAGGAGGTGATGGCGCGAATCCAGGCTGTGGTCAGGCGGCGGAAGCGCGCCGAGGTCAAGCTCGAGATCTGGCCCGTGGTGCATGGTGACCTGGAGATCCGCGCCGATCAGTATCAGGCCTTCGTCGGTGGTCAGAGCCTCGGCCTGACCCGCCGGGAGTTCGAGCTGCTCCAGCTGCTGGCCGACGCCCCCGGGCAGGTTGTCGAGCGCGAGGAGATCTACCAACGCGTCTGGGGATACGCGATGGCACATGGCGACCGCTCGGTGGACGTCTTCGTCAGGAAGTTGCGCCAGAAGCTCCAGCGCCACTCCGCCAACTGGCGCTACATCCACACCCACTTCGGCATCGGCTACCGGTTCGACCCGGAGACCGTCGGCACCGGCGGAGCGGACCCGGTCGAGGCTGACATCCCCGCCGACGATGCGGTTCCGCAGCCGGCCGATCTCTCCCCGCACGCGGCGTAGGGCCCTGCAGCTCGCGCCGCTTCTCGTGGTGGCGACGCTCGTCGGCATCGCCGCGAGCGACAGCGGCGGCAGCGGGGACCGCAGGGGCAGGGGTCGCGACAAGCTCACCGGTGTGGTGGCGATCGACGGGACGGCGGCCCTCTTCGAGAGGACCGAGGCCGCGGCCCGCGGCTTCCAGCGACGTCATCCGGGGGTGCGGGTGACGGTCGGCGCCTCCGGCGACCAGACCGCAATCGACAGCTTCTGCGCCGGTGAGGTGGACATCGCCGAGGTGGCGCGCCGTCTGAAGCCGGCCGAGCGCCACGAGTGCAAGTCCGCGGGCGTCCGCTACGCGCCGGTCGAATTCGGCCGGGAGGGCATCGCGATGGTGGTCAGCGAGCGGAACATCTTCGTGCGGTGCCTGACGCTCGATCAGGCTCGCTCGATCTGGCGACCTGACAGCGCGGTCCGAAGCTGGGCGGACGTCGATCCCGCCTTCCCCGCGCTGGCGCTGGAGCCCGTCGGCTGGAAGCCCGACAGCCCGCCCTACACATTGCTGGCGCAGGGGCTGCTCGGGCCGGCCGATCCGCGGACGCGGGTCGACTACGAGGTCGCCCCGGACGCTGCCGCGGTGCAGACCGCCGTGAGCTCATCGACCGGCAAGCTCGGCTACCTCCCGCTGCGGGAGCTCGATCGCGCGGCGGGCACGAGATCGCTGGCGCTGGACGGCGGCCGTGGCTGCGTGACGCCGAGCGCGGCGAGCGTTCGCGACGGCCGGTACCCGGCGCTGTCCCGTCCGTTCGATCTCGAGGTGAACCGAGCGTCCCTGCGTCGGCCGGCGGTGCGCCGATTCCTGGGCGGCTACGTCGGTTCACACCGCCTTCACAGGATGTTCACCCGACCGTAACTACTTTCGCGGAGTGAGCGGCGAAGCTCCGACGCCATGGAAGGCGTGAACGGCGGAGCGGTCTCCGGAGCCACGATCTCCCTGGTGGGCGAGGATCAATCGCCCGTGTACGCGGGCCGGCTCGAGATCAGGCCGGCCGATCACGCGGCGCTCGTTGACGGGCGGCCGCTGGTCCTGACCGTGCGCGAGCTTCAGCTTCTCACCGAGCTCGCTCACAACGCCGAGCGCGTGATGACTCGCGAGGAGCTCTACGAGACGGTCTGGGGGCGCGCATACAAGAAGAGCGACCGCTCCGTCGACGTCTACGTGGGCCGACTCCGCGCAAAGCTCGGCCGCGCGCTCCCCGGCCGCCGCTTCATCCACACCCACACCGGGATCGGCTACCGGTTCTCGCCCCAGGCGTGAACCGGCGCCCAACGGCTCGATTCACATCCTTTTTACAACTGAGCCACACGTACGTAACAAGCTGCAACCAGCCCCTTGACAGGGTCCAGCCAACCAAAGGATCCAAGGGGAGGCGAGCTGCTTGAGCCGCCGTCCCTTTTCGAAATGCGAAAAAGGAGCGACTCAATGAATAGGAAGTGGTGGCTCGTATTGGCCGCCTCTGCCGTCTTGGCCTTGACCGCCGCTGCCTGCGGTTCGAGCAACAGCGGCAGCTCGTCCGGCGTCTCAGGGGACCTTGCGGGCGCGGGTTCGAGCGCCCAGCAAGCCGCTCAGGAGGCCTGGACCGCGAAGTTCGAGGGCCAGAACTCCGGCGCGACCGTCTCGTACGACTCGATCGGGTCGGGCGGTGGACGTGACCAGTTCATCGCCGGCGGCAAGACCGCCTTCGCCGGAAGCGACTCGGCCTTCGACACGACCGAGCTGCCGAAGGCGACTCAGCGCTGCGCGCCCGGCGACCTGATCCAGATCCCGGACTACATCTCGCCGATCGCGATCGCCTACAACCTGCCGGGGGTCGACAACCTGCAGCTCTCCCCGGACACGACGGCGAAGATCTTCAAGGGCGACATCACGACCTGGGACGACCCGGCCATCAAGGCGGACAACCCGGGCGCGAACCTGCCCAGCACGAAGATCACACCGGTGCACCGCTCGGACGAGTCGGGGACGACGGCGAACTTCACGGACTACCTCCATGGAGCCGCCCCGAGCGTCTGGACGTTCGATCCGGACGGCAACTGGCCGCTGCAGAGCGGTGAGTCCGGCGCCCAGACCTCCGGCGTCGTGCAGGCGCTGAAGGCCGGCGAGGGCACCATCGGCTACATCGACGAGAGCCAGCGCGGCGATCTCGGTGCGGCCAAGGTCAAGGTCGGCAGCACCTACGTGGCGCCGAGCGCCCAGGGTGCGTCGAACGATTTCGACCAGTCGACCAAGGACCCGGAGCTCAGCCAGGGCAAGTACGTGTTCGCGTACAAGGTCCAGCGGACTCCGAGCGAAGCGAGCAGCTACCCGGTGCTGCTGGTCTCCTACCTGATGGGCTGCACGAAGTACTCCGACACCAACACGACCGACCTGGTGAAGGCGTATTTCAACTACATCATCAGTCCGGACGGCCAGCAGGCCGCCGCGCAGAATGCGGGCTCGGCGCCGATCGGGCCCAGCATCCAGAAGGAGGATCAGACCGCCGTCGACGCGATCGGCGGCTGATCCAGATCTGATCCGTGAGGGGGCCCCGCGCGTCGCGCGGGGCCCCCGCCGGTTCCACTCAGACGAAAACTTGGAAGCCCACACCGACACCACCACGCAGGCCGGCCAGATCCTGGCCTCGGCCTCCGGTGGTCGTCGCCGCCCCGGCGACCGGATCTTCTCGAACGCCGCGGTGATCGCCGCGGTCGGCGTGCTCGCCATCCTGGCGGGCGTCGCGCTGTTCCTGGTGGTCAAGTCCATGCCGGCCGTGTCCGCGAGCGCCTCGGAGCTCCCGGACGGGAAGACCCTGCTCGACTACGTCGCCCCGCTCGCGTTCGGCACGATCCTCGCCGCCGTCGTAGCCGTTGTGGTCGCGATCCCACTGGCGGTGGCGGTCGCGCTCTTCATCAGCCACATCGCGCCGCGCCGGATCGCCAACACGCTCGCCTATGTCGTCGACCTGCTCGCCGCGATCCCGAGCATCGTCTACGGGCTCTGGGGGATCTTCGTCCTCGGCCCGGCGATCGTTCCGGTGCTCAACTGGCTCGCCGGCAACCTCGACTTCATCCCGCTCTTTGCGGGGCCGGCCTCGGTGACGGGCAGGACCATGCTGACCGCCGGCCTCGTGCTGGCGGTGATGATCATGCCGATCGTCTCGGCGGTGTCGCGCGAGGTCTTCTCCCAGACGCCGCGCCGCCTGGAGGAGGCTGCCTTCGCTCTCGGCGCCACCCGCTGGGAGATGATCCGGATGTCCGTGCTGCCCTTCGGCAAGTCGGCCGTGATCAGCGGCTCGATGCTGGGGCTGGGCCGCGCCTTGGGGGAGACGATGGCCGTCACGCTGATCCTCTCGGTGTCCGGGGTGGTCACCTTCAACCTGGTGAGCCAGGAGAACCCGACGCCGATCGCGGCCAACATCGCCCTCCGCTTCCCGGAGTCGTCGGGGATCGAGGTGAACGCCCTGATCTTCTCGGGACTGGTCCTCTTCGCGATCACGCTCGTCGTCAATGTGATCGCCCGCCTGGTCATCTCCCGCTCGAACATCCAGTAAGGAAGCTTCCGTTGGCAAGAACACCACGAAACGAGAATCCGGCCGCGGCGTTCGACCCGGCCGAGGCCGTGTCTTCACTGGGCGGCGCCTCAGTGGAGGGAGGCACCCTGCCGCCTTGGTTCCTGTGGGCCGTGGCCGCGGGATCCGCGCTGATCGCGCTGTCCGCGCTGCTCGTAACCGGCGGCTTCACGATCGTCCTGCTCTTCATCTTCACCGCGGTGATCGCGCTCCCGACCGCGTACATCTGGTCGCGCCTCACCGAGAGCCGCCGTCAGGCGATGGATCGCCTGGTGACGCTCGGGATCGTCGCCGGCTTCGGGATCGCCGTTGCCCCGCTGATCTCGCTGCTCTACGAGGTGATCAAGCGAGGGGCGGCGCGCTTCGACGGCTCCTTCTTCACGGAGTCCTCCCGGGGGGTGATCGGCGCCGGCGGCGGCGCCGAGCACGCCATCGTCGGCACCTTGGTGATCACAGGCGTCGCCGCGCTGATCTCGGTCCCGATCGGGATCATGGCCGCGGTCTACCTGAACGAGTACGGCACCGGCCGGCTGCGCAAGGCGCTCACCTTCTTCGTCGACGTGATGACCGGCATCCCGTCGATCGTGGCGGGGCTGTTCGCGTACGCGCTGTTCGCGATCTTCCTCGGCCCGGGCATCCGCCTGGGCATCATCGGCTCGGTGGCGCTCTGCGTCCTGATGATCCCGATCGTGATCCGCTCGGCCGAGGAGATCCTCAAGATCGTGCCGAACCACCTGCGGGAAGCCGCCTACGCGCTGGGAACGCCGAAGTGGAAAGTGGTCACAAGGATCGTGCTGCCGACCGCACTTGCGGGGCTGGTGACCGGGGTCATGCTCGCCGTGGCGCGCGTGATCGGCGAGACGGCGCCGCTGCTGGTCACGACCGGCGTCGTGGACTCGGTGAACACCAATCCGTTGAATGGGCGGATGCAGAACCTCGCCGTCTACGCCTATGACGAGTGGAAGAACCCGGGGGTCGACGTCCAGGCCGGCTACGACAAGGCCTGGGCGGCGGCGCTGACATTGCTCGTGATCGTGATGCTCCTCAGCTTGCTCGCGCGCTGGGTCTACCGCCGCTTCGGCACCGATCTCCGCTAACCAGATTTGAGACTGCCATTGACCAGGGACAGGAGGAAGATGCCCGAGACAGCCGACAAGACGAGGGGTGGCCGGGACTCGGCCGTGGCCACCGACCTCGCAAAGACCGCGCAGGGGTCGAGGAAGCGGGATGCCGAGAGGGTCGAGCGCGTGGCCAAGCGCTTCACGGTCAAGGGGGTCGACCTCTATTACGGAGACTTCCACGCCGTCCAGGACGTGACGATGGCGATCGAGCCGAACCAGGTGACCGCCCTGATCGGCTCCTCCGGCTGCGGCAAGACGACGGTCCTGCGCTCCCTCAACCGGATGCACGAGCTCACTCCCGGGGCTCGCGTTGAGGGCGAGGTGATCCTCGACGAGCAGGACATCTACGCGCCGAACGTCGACCCGGTCGCGGTTCGCAGGTTGGTCGGGATGGTCTTCCAGGCGCCGAACCCGTTCCCGACGATGTCGGTCTACGAGAACGTCGCGGCCGGCCTGACACTGAACCGCAGGGGGATCTCGAAGTCGGAGAAGGACGAGATCGTGGAGCGCTCTCTGCGCGGCGCGCACCTGTGGGAGGAGGTCAAGGACCGCCTCGACGGCCAGGGCTCCGGGCTCTCCGGCGGACAGCAGCAGCGCCTCTGCATCGCGCGCGCGATCGCAGTGGAGCCCGAGGTCCTCCTGATGGACGAGCCGTGCTCGGCGCTCGATCCCGTGGCGACCCTTGCGGTCGAGGATCTGATCGCCGAGCTGAAGCAGCGGTACACGATCGTGATCGTCACCCACAACATGCAGCAAGCCGCGCGGGCCAGCGATGTCACGGCTTTCTTCAATCTGGAGGCGAGCGGCAAGCCCGGTCGCCTGGTGGAGATGGACGCCACGGACAAGATCTTCACCACGCCCTCCAAGAAGGAGACGGAGGACTACGTCAGCGGGAGGTTCGGCTGATGCCCGAGGCGCGCATGCACTATCAGGACCAGCTCGACGAGCTCGAGAAGAGCTGTCTCGGCGGCCTCGACCTGGTGATCGCGTCGCTCGACCGCACGATGGAGGCGGTCCAGCACCAGGACATGGAGCTCGCCGAGCTGGTGATCGCCGACGACGACCGGATCGACGGGCGCTACCTCGAGGTCCATCAGGAGATCCTCACCCTGCTGGCGACCCAGGCTCCGGTCGCCACCGACCTGCGATTGATCTCCGCGCTGCTTCACGTGATGCACTCGATCGAGCGCATGGGCGACCAATGCGTGAACATCTCCAAGGTCATCCCTCTGACGGGGAACGACGCCCCGGTCCACGACGAGATGGTCGACCGGGTGGTGCTGATGGGCAAGCAGGGCCGCTCGATGCTCTCCCAGGCGAAGAAGGCGTTCGAGGGCCGTGACGTCGAGTTGGCGCGCGACCTGGTCCGCCAGGACGACCTGATCGACAACCTGAACAAGAAGTGCTTCAAGATCGCGGTCCGGGTCGGGGAAGAGGAGGACGTCCGCGAGTGGGCGATGACGATGATGCTCGTCGCGCGCGCCCTGGAGCGGATCGGCGACAACGCCGTCGACATCGGCGAGCAGGTCGCCTTCGTGGTGACGGGCCTCTTCCGTGAGTTCGAGGACGCCTCGCACCCCGGCCAGGCGCCGCTGCCAGCGAGCTAGCGGCCACCAGGCCGCTCCACTTCGGAGCGGCGGCGAAGCCGCCGCGACTTGTGATCGGCGGCCGCTTGTGGCCGCGGCTTGATGGCGAAGCCGGTCGGCCCCTACCAGGACCGAAGGGCCCGCATGCGGGAGGTCTTCTTGAACTGGTGGCCCTCCATCCGGCCGAGCAGGTCGTCGAGGAGCCGCACGGCCGCGGCCGCGTAGGGCCCCTTGTTGAGCATCACGCACTCGGCGCGCTCGGCCATCGCCGCGTCGGTCATCTCGCCGCGATGGCTGACGCCCTTCTTGACGAAGTTGTCGAGCACCTGGGTGGCCCAGATCACGGGAACGTGGCCGGCCTCGCAGAGCCAGAGCAGCTCCTCCTGGATCTCGGCCATCCGGCGGTAGCCGACCTCGACGGCCAGATCGCCCCGGGCGATCATGATCCCGAGTGGCTGTGCGCCGGCTCCCTGCACGATCAGCTCCGGGAGGTTGCTGACCGCGAGGCGAGTCTCGACCTTCGCGATCAGGCCGACGCGGTCCGCGCCGCGCGCGGCGAGCTCCTCCTGCAGCTTGGCGATGTCCTCCGGACGCTGGACGAACGAGTAGCCGACCAGATCGGCGATCGACGCCACGGCGTCGATCGCATCGAGGTCGGCGGGGGTGAGCGGATCGACCACCAGCTCGGTCCGCGGGAAGTTGAGCCCCTTGTCCACCCGCAGATGCTCGCCCTTGTCACGGGCCTCGGTGACTCGCAGCAGCACGCCCTCGCTCGATGATCCCTCCACCACGGCGCCGAGCCTGCCTTCGTTGACCCAAACCTCGTCACCCGGCTCGAGCTGGCCCACCGCCTCCGGCAGCGAGCACTCGAGCTGGAGCTTCCACCTCGACTGCACGGGGACCGCTCGCGAGGTGAGCAGGAGCCGATCCTCGCGCTGCACCTGCCGGTCGTGAGGGACGGTTGTGGACCTGACCCTCGACCGGGGCCCGCCCAGGTCGAGGCAGACCCGGCAGGGCCGGCCGGTCTCCGTCCCGGCGTTCCGCACGTGCTCGGCCATGCGCCGCCAGGCCGCGACGTCATCGTGCGCGCAGTTGATGCGGGCGACGTCCATGCCGGCGAAGACGAGGCTCCTGACGAGGGTGTACGACGTGGCGGCCTCGCTCGGCATGGTCACCATCACACGAACCGCCCGATTGTGAGGGGTCGGGCCGAGCACCGATTCAGTCTGCGCCCGGAGCAGCTCGTGGCCGCGGAAGAAGTCCTCCGCCGCAAGGTCATGGGGCTGCGTGTCGCCCCCGGCGATCCGGGCCAGCGCGGCGAGGACGGCATCGAGGCTCGGCATCACCCGCGCCTCGCACCGCCCCAGGGAGGAGAGCCCCAGGGGCATGAGATCGAGCTGAAGCTGGCGCAGGTCGTGGTGGCGCAGGGCGAGGTAGAAGGCGAGGTTGCGGGCGCTCGGGACGTATTCCTCGCGGCGAAGCCGCGGGCGCCAGCGGTCGAAGATCTCGTCTCCCTCGCGAGCGACCTCGCGGCGCAGCTCGCCGACCGCGTCGCGAAGGCGACGTGCCGTCGCTTCGTTTGGAACGGGATGGCCGGTGGCCGTCGGCATGTTGACTACAGCATCGTTGCTGGGGACCGACCTGACGTGAATGCCTCGTAAATAGGCTAGGCGGCCAGGTCCAGCTCGGGCTCCGAATCGGCCGCCGCCCGTACCGGCAGGGCAAGTACCTCGGCCCGCCCGGCTCTCTCAGGGGCCTGCTCGGCGAGACGCGCTCCCCACGTCCAGCAGGCTCCGGCGTAGAGCAGGACCGCGAGCACCGTCGAGGTGCCGATCACCAGGCCCGCCGCCGTCGCGCCGGTCAGGTCGGTGGTTCCCATCGCCGCGACCGCCGCGGTCGGGGCCGTGCCCAGGGCGCTGAGCGGCAGCAGCCCGATGGCTCCCATCGAGAAGAGCAGCAGCGCGACATCGGTGGGGCCGGAGGGCAACCCGAAGCCGATCAGCACCACCCAGGTGCGCGCGAGGGCGGCGAAGGTGAACGCAAGGACGATCGCGATCAGCCGCACAGCCGGCCCGGGGTCGGCAAGCACGGCGAGGCCCGCGGCCAGGGGACGATGACGGAACCGCAGGTGGGCGAGGCGCAGCGCCCAGAGGATCGCGACGGCGCCGAGCATCATCGCGACCGGCGCCCACGCTGGGATCGACGGGACGGCGGTGGCCGCCAGCCCGGCGAGCAGGGCGGAGGTGCAGACCTCGAGCATGAGGATCGGGGCGTCGGCGAGGGCGATCCGGGAGACCTCCGGAGCGTCCCGCCCCCCGAGTCGGCGCACCAGCGTCACCCGGGCGGGCAGCGCCGCGTGGCTCTGCACCGTCCCGACCAGGAACGAGCCGGCATTGGCGGTGTGCAGGACGCCGGATTCGAGTCTCGGCCCGCCACCCGCCGTCAGCACCGTCCGCCAGGCCTCGGTGCGGAGAACAAGGGTGAGAGCGTGGGCGAGCGTCGCTCCGACGATCACCCAGGGCGGACAGGCAGAAATCGCGGCAACCACCTCGTCGCCTCGGGTCGCCAGGATCCAGCCGATCAGCGGGGCGGCAACCAGGCCCGGCGACAGCGCCGAGATCACCCCGCGTGCGCGTCTCCCGGTGGAGGCGTGCATCTCGCCCACGGAGTCTGGGCACCGGTCCTCACGCCCGCGTTATCCGAAGGTGACCAACTTGCGAATAAACCGTGACCCGGAGCGCGCCTAGACCGCGGCGGGGACCGCGTGAGGCGCTACGGCGCTGACGGCAGCCTCGAAGAGGTGGGCTGCCGCGGGACGGGGCGGATGGACCTCCAGGACCAGTGGGGCCGCGGCTTTGCGGGCGAAGAGTGGCGCGAGCCGCTCCCAAGGCACGTTGCCGCGGCCCAGCGGCAGATGGAGGTCGAGGCGCAGCGGGTCGAGCTCCGGAGAGCCGGGATCCGCCCGCCGCGCTCCGAGATTGTCGTGGAGGTGGAAGAGGACGGCGCGGTCGAGGGCGGGCTCGATCAGCTCGAGCGGATCGGTGCGCCGCAGCCTGGCGACGATGTTGGCGTGGCCGATGTCGAGGCAGAGGCCGACGGCGGGTGAGGAGATCCGCTTCGCCATCGTCCGCAGGATGAGCGGCGTAAAGGAAAGGGCGTCTGGGCCCGGGTAGACGGGTGCGAGGTTCTCGAGCGCGATGATCACGCCGAGCCGTTCGGCGTGTGTGGCCAGCGCCGCGAGCGAGCGAGTCTCGGCCAGCCGCTTGTCCTCGCTGGCCGGCTCGTCGGGGAGGTTCGCGGCGTGGTAGACGACGTGCGAGGCGTTGACCTCAGACGCGTAGGAGATCAGCCCCGCGAGTGCCCTGTCGCCGTCGCGGGTGCCGGCGCGAACCGGCCCCGGGCCATGCAGAATGAGATCGAGGTCGCCGGTGCCGAGCGTCTCGTTGAGTGCCGTGGCGTGGCGGATGGCATCCCGCGGGACGGTCAGCACCGATCGCGGGGGAGATGGGACCTGGACGAAGCGGAACCCGGCGGCCTCGATCTCCTTCAGGATCGGCGCGGCGGGCCACCAGTCGTACGGGACGCTCAGCCCGAGTCGTTCCGTGGGATCGCGCCTGGGCATCGATCCGAAGGTACGACGGCCCTGGGCGAGTCCCGTGAAGAGTCTGTGAAACCGCGCCGCGGAGGGCTTGCCTAAGGCGACGGGGAGGGTGCCATCGGCGGGTGCTCGCCGGATCTGCTCCGTACGGAGCCCGGAGTTGCGCGGGCCGGCTCATCGGGCCACCAGCGCCGCCGCAGCCAGAGCGCGACGTAGACGAGCGTGACGAGGACGGGGACCTCGATCAGCGGGCCGACGACGCCGGCCAGCGCCTGGCCCGAGCTCGCTCCCCAGACTCCGACCGCGACGGCGATCGCCAGCTCGAAGTCGTTCGAGGCGACCGTGAAGGCGAGGGTCGCGGTCTTCGGGTACCCGAGGCTCATCCCCCGGCCGACGAGGAACCCGAGCACCCACATGACGACGAAGTAGCAGAGCAGGGGCAGCGCGATGCGTGCGACCGTCAGCGGGTCGCCGGTGATGGCGTCGCCCTGGATGGCGAACAGGAGGACGATGGTGAACAGCAGCCCATAGAGCGTGATGGGCGCGATGCGCGGAATGACCGTCGACTCGAACCAGTCGCGGCCGTGCGCGCCCAGGCCCCAGCGGCGCGTGAGATAACCGGCCGTCAGCGGGATGCCGAGGAAGATGAGCACGGTGCGCGCGACCTCCCAGATGCTCACCTCGAAGCCCTGGGTGTCGAGCCCGAGCAGGTTGGGCAGGGCGTTGAGGTAGAACCAGCCCAGAAGCGCGTAGGCGACGACCTGGAAGACGGCGTTGAAGACGACGAGGACCGCGGCGCGGTCGTTGTCGCCGCCGGCGAGGTCGTTCCAGACGAGCACCATCGCGATGCAGCGCGCCAGCCCGACGACGATGACGCCGGTGCGGTAGGCGGGCTCGTCCGCCAGGAAGACCCAGGCCAGCGTGAACATCAGGGCGGGGCCGACGACCCACGAAAGGAACAGCGAGACGCCGAACATCCGCCCGTCGCCGCGCATCTTCCCCAACTCCTCATAGCGGACCTTCGCGAGGACCGGGTACATCATCAGCAGCAGGCCGAGAGCGATCGGCAGGCTCACCGTTCCGACCTTCAGCCTGTCCAGGAAATCGTTGAGCCCGGGCACGAGCGACCCGAGCGCCAGCCCGCCCGCCATCGCCAGGGCAATCCACAGAGGCAGGAAGCGGTCGAGCGTCGACAGCCGGCGGATGACGGCGGCCTCGTCCGGATGGACGGTGGCCTCACTCACGATGCGACGTAAGTTGCGATGAGGTCACCTTAGGACGCCGGCTCCGCCCGGGGCAGCTTCATCCCGGTCGACCGGTGAGCGGTCGTCCTGGGGAGCATCAGCGAGAGGACTCCCGCGGCCACGACGAAGGCGGCGGAGACCCAGAGGCAGGCGCTGAGGCCTTGCCACTCGTAGAGCAGCCCCGAAAGCACCGTCCCCGCCAGCCGGCCGCAGGCGTTCGCCATGTAATAGAAGCCGACGTTCATCGCGACCTTGTCGTTGTCCGCGTAGGAGAGGATCAGGTAGGAGTGGACGGCGGAGTTCATCGCGAACAGGATGCCGAAGATGATCAGCCCGCCCACGACGACCGCGGTCGGATCGGCGTTGGCCGAGAGCGCGATCGCGATCCCGGCGGGGAGGAGCGCCAGCGCGAAGGCGAGCCAGGCAGCCGTCCGGCCGTCCGGCTCGCCGCCCTCCTGGGCGCGACGGCGCACGAAGCGCGGCGCCGAGGCCTGCACGATCCCGTAGCCGATGATCCAGGCGGCGAGATAGAGGCTCACCTGCCAGAAGTTCCAGCCGACCACGGAGTAGAGGAAGACCGGCAGGCCGACGACGAACCAGACGTCACGCGAGGCGAACAGGAAGATCCGGGCCGCCGCGAGGATGTTGACCGCCCGGTTGTTGGAGAACATGTGCTTGAACCTCGCCTTCGCGTCGGGGCGGCCCAGGTGCTGGCCGCGCATCAGGGTCGAGACGACGATCAGGGCGGTCGCGCTGATGCCGGCCAGGACGAGCACCCCGGGCTGGAAGCCGATCACCGTGATCAGCAGGCCGCCGAGGAAGAAGCCCACGCCCTTGAGCGCGTTCTTCGAGCCGGTCAGGATCGCGACCCACTTGTAGAGGGCGCCCTCCTGGCCCTCGGGCACGATCAGCTTCACCGCGCTCTTCGAGCTCATCTTGGTCAGGTCCTTGGCGATTCCCGAAAGCGCCTGGGAGGCCATCACGTAGGGCACGACCAGCCAGGCCTCGGGCGCGAAGCCGAGCATGCTCTGCGCGCAGATCTGCACGCCCAGGCCCATGAACAGCGTTGTCTTCAGCCCGAAGCGGGCGGCGACCCAGCCCCCGACCAGGTTGGTGACGATCCCGAAGAACTCGTAGAGCAGGAAGAGCGTGGCGAGCTGGAACGGGCTGTAGCCGAGCTGGTCGAAGTAGAAGAGCACCAGCATGCGGCTCGCCCCGTCGACGAGGGTGTCGCTCCAGTACGCGCTCGTGACGAGCGCGTAGTTGCGCAGGTCGGCGCGCGGCTCCTCCGCTGCTGCGACGGCGCTCGCCACGGAACTAGGCGGTGGCCTCGACCGCTCCGGACCCGCGGGCCGCGGGCCGGCTGAGCGCCACGGTGCGCGCCAGCTCGGCCAGCCGGTTGGCGTAGCCCCACTCGTTGTCGTACCAGGCCAGGACCTTCACCTGGGTGCCGTCGATGACCATCGTCGAGGGTGCGTCGACGATCCCGGAGCGGGGATCGTCCTTGTAGTCGACGGAGACGAGCGGGCGCTCCTCGTAGCCCAGGATGCCCGCGAGTGGCCTTTCCGCGGCTTCGCGGAACAGGCGGTTCACCTCCTCGGCCGAGGTCGGCCTGGCCACCTCGAAGACGCAATCCGTGATCGAGGAGTTCAGCATCGGCACCCGGACGGCGAGACCGTTGAGCTTGCTCTCGAGCTCGGGGAAGATCAGGCCGATCGCCGTCGCCGACCCGGTGGTCGTCGGGATCATCGAGACGCTGGCCGCGCGCGCACGGCGGAGGTCCTTGTGCGGCGCGTCGACGACGGACTGGGTGTTGGTCATGTCGTGCAGCGTGGTGATCGAGCCGTGCTCGATTCCGATCCCCTCGTGGACCACCTTGACGACCGGAGCGAGGCAGTTGGTGGTGCAGGAGGCGGCCGTGACCAGATCGTGCTCGGCCGGGTCATAGAGGTGGTCGTTCACCCCCAGCACGAGGTTGAGCGCGCCCCCGTCCTTGACGGGCGCGGCGACGACCACCTTTCGGACCCCGCGCTCGAAGTATGCAGCGAGCGACTCGGCCGTCCGGAACTGGCCCGAGCACTCGAGCACGACCTCGATCCCGAGCTCGTCCCATGGGACCTGATCCAACGCGGTCTCGCGGCTGTAGCCGATCGACTCTCCGTCGATCACGAGCGATGCATCGCCGGCGCCGACGTTGCGATCCCAGCGACCGTGGATGGAGTCGAACTTGAGCAGGTGCGCGGCGGTCTCGGCGTCCCCGTGGGGCTCATTGACGTGGGCGAAGGCGAGCTCGGACCAGCCCCAGGCCGCCCGCAGGGCGAGCCGGCCCATGCGACCGAAGCCGTTGATGCCGATGCGCGGACGGCTCACCGCCCGTCTCCCGTTTCGGTCAACCCGCCGATCAACGCCGCGACGCGCTCCTGGATCTCGTCGCGGATCCGGCGCACCGTGTCCAGGTCCTTCCCGGACGGATCCTCGAGCTCCCAGTCCTCGTAGCGCTTGCCCGGATAGATCGGGCAGGCGTCGCCGCAGCCCATCGTGATCACGGCGTCGGCCGCGCGGACGACCTCGTCGGTGAGGGGCTTGGGGAACTCCTTGGAGATGTCGACTCCGACCTCGTCCATCGCCTCGACGGCATGGGGGTTCAAATCATCTCCCGGGTCCGACCCCGCCGAGCGCACGTGCACCCGCCCCTCGGCCAGCTTGTCGAGCAACCCGGCCGCCATCTGGCTGCGACCGGAGTTGTGGACGCAGACGAAGAGGACCTCCGGCACCTGCTTGGTCAGCTTGCCCTCCACCTGCGCGAGCGCTCGCAGCCGCTGGCGGGTGAAGCGCTCGACCATGATCGGCACGAACTCCTGGACCCTCGACCCCGCGAACTCGTCGGTGCTCCCGTCCACGTATCTCTCGATCGTCTCCCGCGAGAAGATCCCTTCGAACTCCGCCGCGAGCACGTCGAGCGAGCGATCGATGTGTCCCTTGATGGCCAGGTCAACTTCGGTAGTCATCTTCCTCCCTTCGAGGATTTAGCCGCCGGTCGCGCCATCCTAAAGGTTGACAATCATCTATTCAATCGATATACGTATATAGATGGCCGTCGATTTGGAGATGGTGCCGAAGCAGAAGCGGCCCGCGGGCGAGCCGTGTTGCGAGCCCGTCGTCTACCCCGACATCCAGCGAGCGCAGGCCGAGCGCATGGCGATGGTCTCGAAGGCCCTGGGCGATCCGATTCGCATGCAGCTCGTCGACGTGCTGCGGAAGCACGCCGGCAAGGTCTGCGTCTGCGAGCTGGTCCCGCTGTTCGACCTCTCCCAGCCGACCGTCTCCCACCACCTCAAGGTCCTCCGCGAGGCCGGCATCGTCGGCTCGGAGCGCCAGGGCCTCTGGGCCTACTACTACGTCAACCCCGACTCACTCGAGGAGCTGAGCGCATGGCTGGGCAACTGACCGGCAAGGACGAGATCCGGGAGGTCGTGCGCGAGCGCTACGCCGCGGCGGCGACCTCGGTCGGCGAGGGGCGCGTCGCCTGTTGCGCTCCCTCGGAGGCCGCGGACGGCGGCTGCGGCTGCGGCACCGACGTGCCGGACGCCTGCGGCGGCGAGGAGTTCGGCGCCGGCCTCTACGCGGATGCCGATCGCGAGCAGCTTCCGGACGAGGCCAAGCTCGCCTCGCTCGGCTGCGGCAACCCGACCGCGGTCGCCGAGCTCCATGAGGGCGAAACGGTGCTCGATCTCGGTTCCGGAGGCGGAATCGACGTGCTCCTCTCCGCGCGGCGCGTTGGCCCGACCGGAAAGGCCTACGGCGTCGACATGACCGACGAGATGCTCGAGCTTGCCCGCCGGAACCAGACGGAGGCCGGGGTGGAGAACGTGGAGTTCCTGAAGGGCACGATCGAGGACGTACCGCTGCCCGACGACTCGATCGATGTCCTGATCTCGAACTGCGTGATCAACCTGTCGGGCGACAAGCCCTCGGTCTTCCGGGAGGCGGCGCGGGTGCTGCGCCCCGGCGGCCGGTTCGCGGTCAGCGACATCGTCGCCGACCCGGAGATGGACGAGGAGACGCGTCGGGACATGGCGCAGTGGACGGGGTGCATCGCCGGGGCCCTCACCGATGAGGAGTTCCGGCGAGAGCTCGAGGCCGCCGGGTTCACGAACGTCGAGATCCGCGAGACGCATCGCGTCCACGACCAGGCCGGCTCGGCGATCGTCCGGGCCACGATGCCGGCGTGAGCACCCCGGCGGCGATCGGCCTCAAGGATCCGGAGCGGCTCTACCTCGACTGGGAGCACGCTCACTGGGCCTCCCAGGACCTCGACATGAGCCGCGACCCCGCCGATTGGGAAGGCCTGGACGAGGACGTGCGCGGCCTCCTGTACTTCGCGCTCAGCTCCCTGATGGTGGCCGAGGAGCGGATCTCGACCCAGTTCGTCGGCCTGGTCCTGGCGCAGGACGACGAGGAGGAGGGGAGCTACCTCTCCACGCAGCTGGTCGACGAGGTCCGGCACATGCAGTTCTACGCGCGCTTCCAGGACGAGGTGATCGCCGATCCGGCCGCGATCGCCGCCCACGTCGCCCGCTCGCGGCAGCAGCTCGGCGAGGCCTTCGAGGCGATCTTCGACCGGGCGCTCGTCCAGGCCCACGACCGGCTGGTCCGCGACCCGGGTGACCGCGAGGCCAAGATCCGCTTCGTGACGATCTACCACATGGTCCTCGAGGGGACCCTGGGGCTGACCGCGTCCCATTTCATCCTCGACTTCCTGCGGGAGCGAGAGCTCCTGCCCGGCTTCGCCGAGGGCTACGGCCTGATCGCCTCCGACGAGCAGCGCCACATCGCCTACGGGACCTGGTTCCTGCGCGAGGCGGTCGCCGCCGACCCGGCGCTGGGGGACGTGATCCGCGACCAGATCAAGGAGCTGCTGCCCGCCCTCGCGGAGTCGGTCTCGCCGCCGAGCGAGGGCGCCTGGGACGTGCTCGGGGTGCAGGAGGGGGCGCTCGGCGAGTTTGCCCTCGGTGCGCTCGGCCGCCGCCTGACGCTGATCGGCGCCCCGCTGGACGGATAGCAACGCAAGCTGCGGGTTCGAAGCGTGGCTTGATCCGGTTGCCCTGAGAGAATCAACCCGAGATGCTCTGCGGGGCGATCGACATCGGCTCGAACACGACGCGACTGCTCGTCGCCGAGCCCGAGGAGGGCCAGCTCCGCAAGGTGATGGAGCAGCGCGCCTACACCCGGATCGGCAAGGACGCTTCGAAGAACGGGAAGATCACGGCCGAGAAGATCGCCGAGGTCGCCGACGTCGTGGCCACCCAGCGGCGGCTGGCCGAGGAGATGGGGGCGGAGACCGTCAAGACCGTGGCGACGGCCGCGATCAGGGAGGCCAAGAACCGCGACAAGGTCGTCGAGGAGATCGAGGAGATCGCGGCGGTCGAGGTAGACGTGCTCGACGAGGAGGAGGAGGGCCGCTTCGCGTTCATCGGGGCGACCAAGTCCCTGAGCCATCCGGTCGAGGGCAAGGTGGCCGTCGTCGACGTCGGCGGCGGCTCGTCCGAGGTGATCTACGGGACCATGTCCGATGGGGTCACCGAGGTGAAGTCGTTCAAGATCGGATCGGGGTTGCTGACCGAGGAGCACCTCGAGTCCGACCCGCCGTCGGCCGCCGAGATCCGGGGTCTGCGAGACCACATCTCGGATTTCTTCGAGAAGGCGGAGCTCGAGCAGCCCGACCAGGCGGTCGCTGTGGGCGGCAGCGCCACCTCACTGCGGACGCTCGTCGGGGCCGTGCTCGAGTACGAGACGCTCGAGCGGGCCGTGCGGGTTCTCTCCAGCGACGAGATCTATGAGGTCGCAAAGCGCTTCGAGCTCGACTCGCGCCGCGTCAAGCTGCTCCCGGCCGGCGTCCTCCTGCTCGAGAAGTTCTCCCAGATGCTCGGCCAGCCGCTGCAGATCGGCAAGGGCGGGCTGCGCGAGGGGATCATCCTGACGCTGCTCAACGGCAACGAGAACGGATCCACGGAGAAGCTGGCGGCGTAATCCGGGTGGCCCCGGCGGTGTTACGGTGGGGACCGGGAATGGAGTCGGCGGACTTCAAGCAGGCGAGCCAGACGGTGTGGAGCGCGATGGCCCCCGGCTGGGATGAGCGCCACGGCTACATCGAGGAGGTGACGCGTCCGGTCACCGAGCGGATGATCGAGCGTCTCGCCCCCGAGCCGGGGCAGACGATCCTCGATCTCGCGGCTGGGACCGGCGTCGTCGGGTTCGCCGCGGCGCCGCTGGTCGGCGGCGAGGGCAGGGTGATTGTCAGCGACTTCTCGGAGGCGATGGTGGAGGCGGCACGGCGACGAGCTGCCGGGCTCGGCCTCGACAACGTCGACTGCCGCGTACTCGACGCCGAGCGGATCGATCTCCCGGACGGCGAGGTGGACGGCGTCCTGTGCCGCTGGGGCTACATGCTGATGCCGAGCCCCGCGACCGCCCTCGCGGAGACGCACCGCGTGCTGCGCGACGGCGGCCGACTCTCCTCCGCGGTCTTCGCCTCGGCTGGCGACAACCCCTGGGCGGCGATACCCTCGCGCGTCCTCCTGGAGCGCGGCCACATGGCGCCGCCGAAGGCCGGAGCCCCAGGAATCCTCGCCCTGGCCGACCTGGACCGTCTGCGCGGGCTGATCACGGGGGCCGGGTTCGCCGAGCCGCGCATCGACGAGGTCTCCTTCGAGTTCTCCTTCGAGGACGCGGCCGACTACTGGGAGTTCCTGTTGGACGCGGCGGGAGCGATCGCGATGGTGCTGGGCCGCCTCGACGACGAGGAGCTCAACGCGGTGCGGGTCGAGGTCGCCGGCGTCGTCGCGTCCTTCGAGGGTGACGACGGGCTCGCCTTCCCGGCGAAGGTGTACGTCGCTTCCGCCACCTGAAGAGGCTGCCTTGGCCACCCCCCCGGGTGTCGATACGGTGTTTGCGCAGTGGCCAAGGCCAAAACCGTTCCCGACCTGAGCGCCGAGCAGCCCTACGCGGAGGCCGCAGCGAGGATCGTCTCCGTGAGAGGCGCGGAGCTCGCCGCCCAGGCGCTGGGGGTGCTCGACACCGGCGACATCGAGCGGGTCCACGACATGCGCGTGGCGACCCGGCGGCTGCGCGCCGCCCTCGAGATCTTCGAGCCGTGCTTCCCGGCCAAGGCCTTTGGCCAGGCACTCACCGAGATCAAGCGCCTCGCCGACGCGCTCGGCGAGCGCCGCGACCGCGACGTCGCCATCGCCGCGCTGCACGGCTTCAACGACCAGATGGCGGCGCCCGATCGCCGCGGAGTCGCCTCGCTGATCGAGCAGTTCCGCGCCGAGCAGGAGGAGGCGAACGAGGGCTTGGCGCCGCTGGTTTCGGACGAGAGCGTGAAGGCGCTGCGCGAGAACATCGACGAGCTGATCAGCGGAGCCCGGGAGGCGGCGGCGTGAAGGCCCGCCCGGTCAAGAAGCTCGATCCCTCGCGCTCGCTCGGCGAGAACGCTGCCCGGATCGTCAAGCTGAGGCTGGACGAGATGCTCGAGCTCGCGCCGCGTGCGCTCGACGGCAAGACCAAGGCGCAGCACGACATGAGAATCGCGGCCAAGCGCCTTCGCTACGTGCTCGAGGTGACCGGCTTCTGCTTCGGACGGCCGGCCGACACCGCCCGCCGCCGCGCCCGCGACCTGCAGGACATCCTCGGCGAGATTCACGACTGCGACGTGATGCTGCCTCGCGTCCGCGAGCACCTCGAGGAGCTGCAGCGCAGCGACGCCGGTGCGGTGCGAGAGCGGGCGGGCAAGGCGCCCGACCTCGATCCGAGGATTGCGGCCCACGCCCCCCACCGCACGGCCTATCGCGGCCTCGACGTGCTCGCCGTCTACCTCGAGGCGCGCCGCGAGCTGCTCACCGATCGCTTCATCGACTTCTGGAAGCGGCATGAGGAGACCGGAACGTGGAAGCGGCTGGAGCGCTCGGTCGACGGATACCTGCGCCGCTCGCGCGAGGCCCGCCGCGCGGCCAAGGCCGCGGAGCGTGCGAGGAGGGAGGCCGAGGCCGCCGCCCGCGCCGCCCAGCAGGCCGAGGCCCAGGCCGAGCAGGCCCGTCTCGACCGCGAGCGCGCAAGCCAAGAGGCCGACGAGCGCGCCGAGCACCACGAGCGGGCCCAGCGCCGTACGAGCCCGGCCCCCCGCCGCCCGACCTAACCCCGGGGGTCAGGTCTTGCATCCAACAAAGGGCTAGGCGCTTCGTCCCTCGAAACGTTGAATCCGACGACTCACTGTGGCGTAGTGACATCCGAGTAGCGCCGCTATTTCCTTCATCTGGTAACCGTGCTCCAGATAGGCCTCAGCAACCGCGGCCTCGAGGTCCTCTCTTTCGAGCAGTAGTTCCAGATCCGGTCGCGGTCCGGTGGGATGGCGAACCGAGACCTCCTCCGATGGCCTCTCCATGGGGATGTGTGAGTCGATGAACTCCGGGCTGCCGATGGCGGACGGCCCACTTGTCGCGACATCCCATGTCGTTGCCTGCTCGATGAACTCCCGGTACCTGTCCTCGCTCTGGAAGTGCGCAAACAGATCGCTGATCGACACTAAGAGATTGGGCGCTAGCTCGAGAGCCTCGGCATGCCCGCCCCACCTCCAGCTATCGGCGCGTTCAACCAGGCCTGCACGCACGGGGTTGCGTACGACATACCTGATCAGTTCGAGGATGTGCTCGTCCGATTCAACGAGCGTGGCCCCGAATCGGCCTTGAAACAGGTGGCCGCACCGATCATGGCGGCGGTTGAAGCGCTGTGCATAGACACCGTTCACATGGCGCATTCCTTGAGAGAGGTTCGGCTTGGCGGTCCGTAGAACCAGGTGATAGTGATTCGGCATCAGGCAGTAGGTCAGGCAGGTCCAGTGAAACCGGCGAAGTGAGTCACGGACCACGCCGACAAAAGAGCGCCGATCGCGGTCGTCGAAGAAGATCTCCTGTTTCGCATTCCCTCTGGCGAACACGTGGTATGTGCCGTTTGCGAGCTCAACTCTCAAAGGACGGGTCATGTCTCTTAGAGGGTTGAGGCGGACCAACTCGCCCCGAACAGAGTGTCGTATGCAAGACCTGACCCCGGGTGGTGGGGTTAGGCGGGTGGGTCGCGGAAGTGGACCGGTCGGTCGGGTGACACCGACCACTCGCCGTGCCTCCAGGCGATGCCGGTGCCGTCCGCCAGCCGGGCGCCGGCATGGCCGAGGGCGGGTTCGCCCCAGAGGGCCACCTCGAGCGGGCGCATCGCGTCCTCCTCGCCCAGGCCGCGGGCGACCTCATCCGCCGGGTAGGTGACGAGCAACGATCCCGCCCGGACCCAGACCGGGATCCGGTTGAGTGGCGCCTCGGCGTCGATCCAGCGGCCGCCCTCAAGGCGCTCCCCGGTCCACCAGTCGAGCCACTCTCCGCGAGGTAGGTAGGTGCGGCGCTCCGTTGCTCCCTCCTCAAGCACCGGCGCGACCCATAGCGCGGGACCGAGCATGTAGGAGTCCGCGATCGACCAGCCCTCGGGGTCCTCGGGGTCGATGAGGCAAAGCGGCCGCATGATCGGCAGGCCGCTCCGGGCCGCGGTCGCCGCCGCGGCCCTGATGTAGGGCACTAGGCGCTCGTGGAGGAGGACCGCCTCGCGGTAGTCGTCCAGGACCTTCGCGTTGTAGGTCCACGCCTCCTGCTGGAAGCGCCCGTGCGCCTGCATGAGCGGGGTGAGGGCGCCGAGCTGTGCCCAGCGGACGAGCAGCTCGGGCTCGCAGCGCTCCGCCAGTCGCCGGCCGAGGTAGCCGCCGACGTCGTGGGAGAGGTTGGAGAACCCTGTCGCGGCGCAGGTGAGCAGCGAGGTGAGTAGCGCGCGGAGCGACCAGAAGTCCGAGGCCTGGTCGCCGCCCCAGAGCACCCCGGTCGCCTGCTGGCCGGTCCACCCGGAGCGGCCGAAGACCACCCCGCGGCCCTCGCCGTGGACGTCGTCGAGCGCCCGCTGGGTGGCCTCGCGGTAGAGGTGCCCGTACTCCCAGGCGGCCTGAACGCCGGTGCGCCCGTCCGCGAGCTCCGCGTCGGGCGGGAAGTAGTAGCCCTCGCCGTCGTCGGCCTTGACACCCTCGACGCCCAGCTCGAAGACGTTGCGGGAGAGACCGCGCCACCAGTCCCGCGCCGCAGCGGAGGTGAAGTCGACGATCGAGCCGGTTCCCATCCACCAGCGCCCGACATAGGGCTCGCCGTCCGCGGAGCGGACGTAGTGGCCCGCCTCGGCGCCCTCTGCGTAGTTGGAGGCCGGCTCGGAGTGGAGCCGCTCGGACTCCGCGTCGGGCGGGCGCTGGCCGTCGCTGGACTCCAGGTTGACCCACGGGGTCACCCAGACCACCGTCCGCACCCCGTCCTCGCGCATTCCCCTGACCAGCCCGGGCGCATCCGGGAACTGATGGGGGTTGAAGCGCCAGGTGTTGTACTGGGTCTCCCAGGGGGAGTCGATCACGATCGCGTCGAGGGGAAGGTCGTTGTCGCGGTAGCCGCGCCAGTCGTCCTCGACGTCCTCCTGGTGCTCGTAGACGTCGCGGCTCTTCCAGTGCCCGTAGGCCCACTCGGGCATCAGGGCCGGCAGGCCGGTCTCCCGGAGGAACGCCCGCAGGCGCGCTGCCGGGCTCGGGCCGGTGAAGAGGTGGACCCGGAGCGGGCCGGTGGCCGAGCGGACCGAGAGGGAGACCCGGTCGCCGGTCAGGTCGGCCTCGACTCCGGGGCCCGAGGTCTCGATCCACGCCGCCCAGCCCGCCGACGAGAGCAGCCAAGGCACGGGCGCGTAGTCGCCCTGCGGGATGCCGCCCTGCTCGAGGAACTCGGGCGGGCAGTCGGGCCCGGTGTAGCGGCGGTCGGCGCCGAGCTGGATCAGGCGTCCTCGCTGGTCGAAGTCGAGGCCGTGGCGGGCGCCGAGTCCGGTGATCCGCTCCCCGTCGAGCAGAGGCCAGCTCGCGCCCAGGCGCAGCCAGTTCGTCTCGGTGGGATCGATGTCGATCAGCAGCCGGCCCGGGGCGGGGGAGGAGATCTCGAACTCGTCGTAGTCGAGCCGCACCGGCGACTCGCGCTCCTCGTGGACCAGGACGCCCTCGGTGAGCGTGATCAGCTGGTCGCGGGCGACGCCGCGGCACGCCCAGGGGCGCAGTCCCGCGAGCAGCCTCGCGGCCACCTCTTCTCCGCTCCACGGTGCCCCCCCGGGCACTCCCCTCTCGAACGCGACGCCCACTGCGCGAAGTGTGGCAACGGTGCCGTTCACGACCTCTTTACGTGTCGGACACGACCTCGTAACGAGATTTTCCCTGCAAACGGCCACCCTTCCCTGATGACAAGGAGAACGAGAGAAAGAGGGTCAGATGAACCCCATATCGACCAGCCGGGTCGATCTGCACTGCCACTCAACCGCCTCCGAGATCTCGAAGCTGGGGATCCAGCGGAGCCTCGGACTTCCCGAGTGTGCGACGCCGCCCGAGGAGGTCTACGAGCTCGCGAAGCGGCGCCGCATGGACTTCGTGACGATCACCGATCACGACACGATCGACGGTTGCCTCGAGATCGCCGACCGCGACGACGTCTTCATCTCGGAAGAGCTCACCGTTTGGTTTCGGGGCGAGCCGCAGGCGGTCCACCTCCTCTGCCTCGGGATCAGCCCCGACGACCACGCCTGGTTGCAGGAGCACAACGGCGACCTCGAGGCGTGCGCCGAGTACCTCCATTGCAACGAGATCGCCTGTTCCCTCGCACACCCCTTCTACGCGGTCGAGGCGCCCCTCACGCCGGCGCATCGCAGAAAGCTCGCGCAGCTTTTCCCGGTATGGGAGACCCGCAACGGCTCCCGCGCGCGCGAGCTCAACATGCCGGCCGCGATCTACATCGAGACACACGGTGGAACCGGCACCGGCGGCTCGGATGACCATGCCGGCGTGGACATCGGGCGGACGTTCACAGAGACGCCACCCGCCGCCACGCCGGAAGAGCTTCTGCGGCACATCCGCGAGGGACGCGCCGATGCCCGAGGGGAGCAGGGCAGCGCCGCGAAGTGGGCGCACTCGGCGATGGCGCTCGGCACGCGGGCGCTGCTGCTGGGTCAGGTCTCTGCACGTGCACGCAGTGCACGTGCAAGACCTGACCCCGGGGTTGAGCCCGACCCCGACGCGATTTTGAAGATCGCCGAGCGGGTGATGGCAGAGGGCGATCTCCGCGGCGGTGAGGCCGGGGGAGACCTCGGCCCGGAGGACGCCCGGGCCCTGCTTGGCGCCTTCGTCGACGCCGTCGGGCTGGAGCCCGGCCGAGCTCTGATCGAGCACATGCAGGCCGAGGAGTTCAGCCACGCAGAGCTCGCCCGGCGCGCGCGCCGCACCCACGAGCGCCGGCTGCGCGGGGTCGTCGAGGAGACGGTCGATGCGGCCGGAAGCGGGGGAGAGCCGTCCGAGCTCGCCGGCCGCGCGGTTGAGGCCGGCCGCCGGCTCTTCCGAGCGGCGATCCCGGCAGTCCCCTATGCACCGGCAACCGCTTTCTTGGGGAGCGAGAAGGCGAAGCTCATTCCCCGAGAGGGCCCGAAGCGCGTCGCCCTGGTCGCCGACGCGATCGGCGGCGTGCACGGCGTCACGCACACGATCGAGCGGATCCGCGAGCTCGGCGTCTCGGGCTACGAGGTCGAGGTCATCGGCACCGACCGCAACGTGGACCGCCGGCTCTCGGCGGTCGCCGAGGTCGAGATGCCCTTCTACGCCGGGCTGGAGATCGGTGTCCCGAGCCTCCCCGCGATGGTCGAGGTGGTGGCCGAGGGCCGCTTCGACGCGGTGCACCTGACGGCGCCCGGGCCTGCAGGGGTGACCGCGGCGCTGATCGCGCGCATCATGGACCTCCCGGTGCTGGGCAGCTGGCACACCGAGCTGGGCGCCTACGCGGGGCTGCGCTCCTCCTCGCCCGAGCTGGAGCAGGGGATGGACCTGGCCCTCTCGCTCTTCTACCGCCAGTGCGGCCGGGTGCTCTCGCCCAGCCCGGCCAGCGACGAGTCGCTCACGCGCCTCGGCATCGAGGGCGACGCGATCGGCCGCTGGGGCCGCGGCGTGGACACCTCGCGGTTCGACCCCGCCCTCCGCGACGCCGACTCCTACCCGGGCCAGATCAAGGTCCTATATGCAGGGAGGCTGACGAAGGAGAAGGGGGTCGAGCTGCTGGCCGACTCCTTCATCCGCGCTCACGAGGCCGATCCGAGGCTCCACCTCCTGCTCGCCGGCGGTGGGCCCGAGGAGGAGATGCTCCGAGGCCGCCTCGGCGAGCGCGCGACCTTCCTCGGCTGGCTGGAGGGGGACGAGCTGCCGCGGGCCTACGCCAGCGCCGATCTCTTCCTCTTCTGCGGCCGGACGGACACCTTCGGCCAGGTCCTCGTCGAGGCGGGCGCCAGCGGGCTGCCCTCGGTGGCGGTGGACGAAGGCGGACCCTCGTCGATCGTCGTCGATGGAGGGACCGGACGGCTGTGCGACCCCGACCCGGGCATGCTCGCCGCGGCGATCCTGCAGCTCGCCGACTCCCCCGCCTGGAGGGCCAAGCTCGGCCGTCAGGCCCTCGAGGCCGCCCGATCCCGTACCTGGGCGGCTTCGATGACCCAGCTCGCCGACGGCTACGACCGGGTGATCGAGCCGGCCGCTCAGCCCCGCATCAAGCTCGTCAGGGCCGCCTAGAAGACCCTCTAAGGTCTCTGGGTGTGACCGACGAGGTAGCCCAGCGCGCGGCGGAATCGAGCGGCCCGGCCGCAGACGGCGGCGCCGCGATCGCTCCGGAGACGGTGCGGACGAGCGCCTCCGAGCCCGACCTGAACGACCCCTCTCTCTACTTCAACCGCGAGCTCTCCTGGCTCGACTTCAACGACAGGGTCCTGCAGCTCGCCGAGGATCCCCGCGTCCCACTGCTCGAGCGCGTCAACTTCGCCGCGATCTACGAGGACAACCTCGACGAGTTCTTCATGGTGCGCGTCGCCGGCCTGCACGACCAGGTCGAGTCGAAGATCGACGCGCGCGGCGCCGACGCGATGTCCGCCGCCGACGTGATCGAGCTGATCCGCCAGCGGACGATCGATCTGCGCGGCCGGCTCTGCCGCTGCTTCGCGGAGGAGATCCGCCCGGCGCTCTCGGAGCACGGCATTCGCATCCTCTCCCTGCCCGACGCCAACGCGGAGGAGCGGGAGGAGGTCGAGCATCTCTTCACCAGCCAGGTCTTCCCGGCGCTCACCCCACTGGTGATCGGGCGCGGCCGTCCCTTCCCCTACATCTCGAACATGTCCCTGAACTGGGGAGTCCTGCTCCGCAACCCGGAGAAGGACGAGGAGGTCGCCGCCCGCGTCAAGGTGCCGAAGGAGCTGCTGCGGCGGTTCCTCTCGATCGGCGACGGCCTCACCTTCGTCCCCCTCGAGGACGTGATCGCGGCCAATCTCGATGACCTCTTCCCCGGGATGGAGATCGTCCACCACTCACTCTTCCGGGTCACGCGCGACACCGACTACGACGTCTCCGACGAGGCCGACGACCTCCTGCTGGCGGTCGAGGAGGAGGTCCGCCGCCGGCGCTTCGGCGAGGTCGTCCGACTCGAGGTGGCCCCGGAGATGGAGCCCCGCCTGCGCGACCAGCTGATGGAGGCGATGGGGATCGACCCCGAGCAGCTCTTCGAGAGCCCGGGACTGCTCGGCCTCGACGATCTCACCGACATCTACTCGGTCCAGGGGTTCCGCGAGCTTCGCTATCCGCCATGGCAGGGAGTCACCCCGGCCCAGCTGCAGCAGGGAAGCCGCACCCAGCGCGAGGTGGACGTCTTCGGCGCCATGCGCCAGGGCGACATCCTCGTCCACCACCCCTATGACTCATTCGGGGGATCGGTCGAGCGCTTCGTGCGCCAGGCGGTCGAGGACCCCAATGTCCTCGCGATCAAGCAGACGGTCTACCGGACCAGCGCCGACTCGCCGCTCGTGCCGGGCCTGATCGAGGCCTCGGAGGCGGGCAAGCAGGCCGTTTGCCTGGTGGAGCTCAAGGCCCGCTTCGACGAGAGCGCCAACATCCGCTGGGCGAGGGCGCTGGAGGAGGCGGGCGTCCACGTCGTCTACGGCATCCCCGGCCTGAAGACCCACGTCAAGTGCATCCTGGTCGCCCGGCGCGAGGGCGATGGTGTCCGCAACTACGTCCATATCGGGACGGGTAACTACAACCCGAAGACCGCCCGGATCTACACGGACTTCGGCCTCTTCACCTCCAACCAGGAGATCGGCGACGACATCGCCGAGATGTTCAACTACCTGACCGGCTACGCCCGCCCGAGCGGCTACCGCAAGGTGCTCGTCGCGCCGTTCAACCTGAAGGAGGGGATCGTCGGAGAGATCGAGCGGACGATCGAGGCTCATTCGCCGGAGCGGCCCGCGCGGATCCGGATGAAGATGAACTCGCTGCTCGATCCACCCTGCATCCGAGCGCTCTACCGCGCCTCGCAGGCCGGGGTCCAGGTCAATCTCAACATTCGCGGCATCTGCGCGTTGCGGCCCGGGGTCCAGGGTGTCTCGGAGAACATCCGGGTCGTCTCTGTCGTCGGCCGCTTCCTCGAGCACTCGAGGATCTACTCGTTCGAGCGGCCGGATGAGACGCAGCTCCTGATCGGTTCCGCCGACCTGATGCCCCGGAACCTCTACAACCGCGTCGAGCTTGTCACCCCGGTGCAGGACCCGGCGAACCGCGATCAGCTCACGGACGCCCTCGATCGAGCCTTCGCCGACAACACCAACTCGTGGGAGCTGGGCAGCGACGGCGTCTGGTCGCGGCGCACGATCAACGGCGACCCACCGCGGAGCATGCAGGGGGAGCTGATGGAGCGTCACGCGCGACGCGCAGAGGAGGCGGCCACCACGGCCGTCTGACCAAGGCTCGCCGCACGCTGAGCCTCCTGCTAGGTTGGCGCCCGTGGCCCGGTTCTCCTTAGTCCCGAAGGACCGCGTCTTCTTCGATCTATTCGCCGAAGGGGGCCAGAACACCCTTCGGACCGCGAAGCTCCTGCGCGACCTGCTCGAGCGCTGGCCGGACGACGGCGGCCTGGCGACGGACATCCTGAAGGCGGAGCAGGAGGGCGACCGGATCACCCACGACATCATCCGGCGCCTCAACACGACGTTCGTCACTCCGATCGACCGCGAGGACATCTTCGCCCTCGCGACGCAGATGGACGACATCGTCGACGACATCGAGGAGACCGCCGACTTCATGGGGCTGTACCAGATCGAGGCACCGATGGACCAGTCGCTGGCCATGGCGGAGGTCCTGGTCAAGTCGTGTGAGCAGCTCTACGGGCTGCTTCAGAACCTGCGTGGCTTCAAGGACCTCGACCACTACTGGATCGAGATCCACCGGCTGGAGAACGACGGCGACCGGATCTACCGCGACGCGGTGGCTTCGCTGTTCTCCAACGGGATCGACCCGATGGTCGTGATCAGGTGGCGCGACATATTCCTGAGGCTCGAGCGCGCCATCGACGCAACCGAGACGACCGCCTCCATCCTGGAAGGCATCATCGTCAAGAACGCGTGAGCGCAAACGACATAGTCCTCGTGATCGTCGTGGGCACCGCTCTCGTCTTCGACTTCACCAACGGCTTTCACGACACGGCGAACGTGGTCGCCACGTCGATCTCCACCCACGCGATGCCCCCGCGGATCGCCGTCGCCTACGCCGCGGCCTTCAACTTCCTCGGCGCGTTCATCTCGCTCGCGGTCGCGGCGACCGTCGCGACGGGGGTTGTGGATTCGAATGTGATCACGCCCACCGTCGTCTTCGCCGGACTGGTGGGGGCGATCATCTGGAACCTTGCCACCTGGTACTTCGGTCTTCCCTCGAGCTCTTCGCATGCTCTGATCGGCGGGGTCGTCGGCTCCGCTTTCGCGGCGGCGGGAAGCGCGGCCATCATCAGCGGTGGGTTGTTCGGCAAGGTGCTGATCCCGGCCGTGATCGCGCCGGTCGTTGCGTTTGTGGTTGGAGCGATCGCAATCAACATCGTCTACGGCGTCCTTGGCCGGGAGCGCCCCGGACCCGTCAATCGGGGGTTCAGGCTCGGACAGGTGGTCTCGGGCGGGATGCTCGCCCTCGCCCATGGCACCAACGACGCGCAGAAGACGATGGGGGTGATCACCTTGGCCCTGATCACCAACGGAAACCTTCCGTCCGATTCCGCTGTGCCGACCTGGGTGGTGATCTCCGCGGCCACAGCGATCTCCCTCGGCACCTACGTCGGGGGCTGGAGAATCATCCGCACGACGGGAACCCGGATCATCAAGATGGATGCTGCGCAGGGGTTCTCCGCCCAGGGTGCCGGTGCCGCGGTGATCCTCGCGTCCTCGCACTATGGCTTCCCACTCTCGACCACCCACGTGATCAACGGTGGCGTGATGGGCGCCGGCGCCGGCAAGAAGGTGTCCGCCGTCCGCTGGGGGGTGGCCGGCAACATCGTCGTGGCGTGGCTGTTGACGATCCCGGCGGCGGGGGCGATGGGTGCCGCGACCTACGGGTTCAGCACCCTGTTCGGCAGCGGCGCGACGGGCCCGGTGGTCATCGCGCTGCTGGGCGTCGCCGCGCTCGGCCTGATGTTCTCTCATCGCCTGAAGGAGGAGCCCCTGCCCGCGAGCGGGTAGGAATGCGAGATGACGGCCACCGTGGTGGAGACGAAAGCGCTGCTCGAGACGGTCGCCGCTTCGCTGATCGCGGGCGTCGGAGTCACGGCGGTGTTTTCGATCGTGATCTTCGGCGTCACGCGCTCGGCCGACATGGTGCGAGAGGAGCGCCCGCTCCTCGCCACCGCCGCGGGCGCTCTTGCCGTGCTGGCCGGGCTCGCGGTGACCGCAGTCATCGTCTTCGGCATCGTCGTGATGACGCAGAAGTAGCGATGACTGACGAAGTCCCCAAGTCGGGCGAAGGGCCGCAGGCGGGGAGCGGCAGGCGGGAGAGCGAGGAGGAGCGCGCGGACCGCAACCTCTCCGACCTGCTCCAGGAGCTGCGCGTGGCGCTGCCGGGCGTGCAGGTCCTGTTCGCCTTCCTGCTGACCGTCCCGTTCACGCAGCGCTTCTCCGATCTGAGCGGCTTCCAGGAGAAGCTGTACTTCGGCGTCCTGATCACCGTCGCCCTGGCCACCGTGATGCTCGCCGCCCCGACCGCGGGGCATCGCATCCTCTTCCGGCGACAGCAGAAGGAGTTCATCGTCACGATCTCCAACACCCTCGCGCTGGTCGGTCTCTCGCTGCTCGCCGTGGCGATGTCGGGCGCGATCGCGTTGATCAGCGACTTCATCTTCGGGACCACGACCGCGGTGATCGCGACGATCCTGATGGCGAGCGCCTTCCTCGGTTTCTGGTTCCTCGGGCCGATCAAGCGAAGGCAGCAGCTCCCTCCCCGTTGAAGATCCTGATCTTCAGCGCCTCGATCGGCGAGGGGCACGACCTGCCCGCCCGCGCGATCGCCCAGGGCCTCGAGCGCGAGGAGCCGCGCGCGCAGGTCGAGATCGTCGACTCGATGGCGGTGGTGGGCTGGATCACGCGGCATGTGGTCATGGACACCTCGCGCTTCCATTCCAAATTGGGGAGCCGCGTGTTCGACCTCTCCTACCGGCTGATCACCGACGTACGCCCGACGCGCTGGTTCGCCGCCCGGCTCACGCAGTGGCTGGCCAACCGATCGATCAGGCGAGCGGTGCTGGAGCGCGATCCCGACATCGTGGTCTCGACGTACCCCGGAGCCACCGAGGTCCTCGGCCACCTTCGCGCCAAGGGAAGGATCGATATGCCCGTCGTCTCGGCGATCACCGATCTGGCCGCCCTGCGCTTCTGGGCGCATCCGGGCGTCGACCTCCACCTGATCACCCATCCCGAGTCGGCCGAGGAGGTTCTCGGGATCGCTCCCGGCACCGACGTTCGCTGCGTCCGCGGGCTCACCGATGAGCGCTTCTACTCGCCGCGCACCCAGGCGGAGGCGCGGAGCAGGCTCGGACTGCCGCCCGGGGGCCCGGTGGTGATCGTCTCGGGGGGCGGCTGGGCGGTCGGCGACCTCGAGGGCGCTGCGGAGGAGGCCCTTGGAATTCCCGGCGCGACCGTCGTCTGCCTCTGCGGCCGCAACGACGAGCTCCGGACGGCGCTCGCCCGGCACTTCTCGGCCGAGCCGCGCGTCAGGGTCGAGGGCTTCACGGAGGTGATGCCCGACTGGTTCGCCGCGGCCGACGTGCTCGTCCACTCCACCGCGGGGCTGACGGTGCTCGAGGCGATCATGGAGGGCTGTGGGGTCGTCTCCTATGGATGGGGCATGGGACACGTGCGGGTGAACAACGCGGCGTTCCAGCGCTTCGGTCTGGCGGAGGTCGCCGGGTCGCGCGCGGAGCTGAGGGAGGCGCTCACTCGTGCCCTGGCGGCGAGCGGCCCGCCCGATCGGTCCTTCGCCGAGCTGCCGACCGCCGCCTCAGCGATCCTGAGGCTCGGCCTCGCCGACGGCGAGCTGGGCGACCGCGGGAGAGCTCGCGAGCAGGCCGGCGCCCACGGCGACGGCCACTAGCGCGGTCGCCAGCACCGCGCCGCCGAGCGGCGTGTTGCCCCAGCCCTCGCCCCCGACGAGCGGCGCCATCACGACCGGGATCACGATCTGCATGACCAGCACTGTAGGCGCGACTCGTGTGGCGGCGAAGGTCTGGAGAGCGGTCGATTCGCTGATCACCCCGACGATCACCACCGCGGCGACGAGTGCGGCCCAGGCGACGACGGCGGCCAGGGCACCCGCGGAGGCGTCCTGGGCGACGATCTTCGCCACGAACGCCGCCATCCCGTCGGCGGCGCCGGCGCTCGCCACCAGCATCAGCATCGGGAAGTGCCGCCTGCCGACGAGACCGATTGCATAGGGAGCGAAGGTGACGACCGCCAGGATGACGAGGGCGATGACGAGCCCGGCATTGCGATCGACCGTCCCGGGCTCCCGCGGGGCGGCCCAGGCGAACACAGCGACCGACGCGATGATCAGTGCCACCGCCCCCATCTCCCTCGGGCCGACCTGCTCACCCAGGATCCGCACGCCGAGCACGAGGAGGAGGACCAGGCCGAGGGCGAGCACCGGCTGGACCAGGGTGAGCGGCGCGTGGGTCAGGGCGATGATCTGCAGGGGCCAGCCGAGCAGCGAGAGGGCGGTCGCGCCGACCCAGAGAGGACGCCGGACGAGATGGGCCATCAGCGACGCCTTCATGGCCCGATCGGCCGGGGCGCGACGCGCCTCTATCGCCTGCAGCGCGTAGCCGGTCTCGTAGCAGCAGGCGGCGCCGAGAGCCAGGGCGAAGCCGAGAGCGATCTCCCCGTCCATGAGTGGCACCATCCTGCCATCCGCAAAGCGATCTTCATCGGCTCGGCCGCCGCTGCGGCGGCCTGGTGGACGCCGGCGCTCGCCCCGGTCGTGCCTGGCGTCGCCGAGGCGCTCGGCCTGCCCCGGCGGATCGACGACCCCACGGGCGTCGCGGTTACCTTCGACGACGGCCCGCACCCGCAGGGAACGCCGGCCGTCCTGAAGGCGCTGGAGGCGGCCGATGCGAAGGCCACCTTCTTCCTCTGCGGCGAGCAGGTCGAGCGCCATCCGGCGCTGGCCGCCGAGATCGCCGCCGCGGGGCACACGGTCGCCGTTCACGGCCACCGCCACCGCAACGTGCTCCGGCTCGCCCCGAGCACCTTCGTCGAGGACCTGGAGAGGGGGATCGGCGCGATCGAGGACGCTCTCGGGCTGCGCCCGGAGCTCTATCGCCCGCCCTACGGGATCTTCAGCTACCCGGGGATCGTGGAGGTCCGAGCCCGGGGCCTGCGATCGCTGCTCTGGTCGCGCTGGGGCCACGACTGGCGCGCCGGAAGGCAGCCCGCCGAGATCGCGGCCGAGGTGACCCGTGAGCTCGAGGGCGGTGACGTCCTGCTGCTCCACGACGCGGATCACTACAGCGAGCCGGGCTGCTGGCGCGCGACGGTCGCGGCCGTGCCGATGATCGTGGAGCGGATCAGGTCGACCGGGCTGCGGCCGGTAACGGCCTGACCCGACCGGCGCGGCGGGCGGCCGCCGCTAGGAAACCGTGTCTGCGGCGGGTTCCTCGTCGCCGAGCCAGCGCGTCGCGGCGGTCGCGACCACCAGGGCGATCGCGAGCCCCATCGCGCTCAAAGCGACGGTGCCCTTGTGCGGCATGCCCAGGTTGAAGATGTTGCGCGTCCAGGGAAGCGTCTCGAGCGCCACGTAGCCGGCGAGCAGCCAACCGGCGATGACGCCGCCGTTCGCGGGCCGTCCCCTGGTGCCCAGCGGAAGCAGGCTGAGGGCGGCCAGGATGCCGATCAGGCAGGTGATCGCGACGTAGCCGACCTGCCCCGTCCCGAAATCGTCGGTGCGGAAGGCGAGCGTGGATGGAATCAGCGTCCCCGCCGCCAGCGCCAGCGCCACGATCCAGGCGCTTGGCCAGGAGGCGGCCCTGCTCGGCCAGCCCGGCAGCTCCGTCACCTTGGTGACCGGCGCCGGCGCGGATGCCGGTTCCGGCTCGGGCGCCGCCGCGAGGGCCGGCACCGGCTCCGGCGCCGCGGCGGGAGCGCGCTCGGGCGCGAGCCAGGCGAGATAGCGGCGGACGCCCTCGCGAAGCGGGGTGGAGGCGCGCCAGCCGAGCTCCTCGGCGGCACGCTCGTTCGAGATCACCGCGCCGCCGAAGTCGCCGTTGCGGCCCGGGGTGTGGACGATCTCGGTGTCATCGATCAGGCCGGAGACCACGTCCGCGAGCTCGCGGATCGTCACGGTCTCCTCGCCGGCGAGGTTGTAGACGCGGTTCTCCCCGCCGCTCTCGAGGCCGGCGACGATGCCCTCGGCGAGGTCCTCGACGTAGACGAAGCGGCGGGTCTGGAGGCCGTCGCCCGCGATCGTCAGGGGGTCGCCCTTGAGGGCCTTGGAGACGAAGATCGGGATCACCGCGGCGGGGCGGGCGCGGGGGCCGTACGGGATGCCGAAGCGCAGGATCGTGCAGGGCACGTCGTAGAGCTCCGTGTAGGAGGTGCAGTACATCTCCCCGGCCAGCTTGCTGGCCGTGTAGAGGTGGTCGGGCAGGCCGAGCGGGGCGTCCTCGTCGATCAGGCCGTCGCCGGAGGCGCCGTAGACCCAGATCGTGCTGCCGTAGATGACGCGGGTGCCGGTGGCGCGGGCGGCCTCGAGGACGGCGAGCGTCCCGCGGGAGTTGCACTCCTCGGCCTCGACCGGCTCCTTGGCGACGATGCCGACGTCCGCATAGGCGGCGAGGTGGACGACCGCCTCCGTGTCCTCCATCGCGGCGCACAGTGTGTCGTGATCGAAGAGGTCGCCGATCACGGTGTCGACCGAGCCCGGCTCGTGGTGAGGCGAGGGCTGCAGGTCGTAGATCCGCGGCTCGAAGCCGGCGTCGGCGAGCTTGTCGACGACATGCGAGCCGATGAAGCCCGAGCCGCCGGTGACGAGGACACGGCTCATGCCGACTCCTCCAATGCATGCGCTTCGGCCTCGACGGATGGCGCGTAATAGAGGGGAACGCACCAGTGGTTCTCGGCAACCCAGTCGCTGTTGGGCAGATCGTCGGCGGTGCCCATGATCCGGTGGCAGGGCTCGTCGTAGACCTTGCCGGTCGAGCGCTCGATCTCCTCGAAGACGATGTACTTGTAGAGGCCGGAGGTCATTCCCTCGGGCAGCTCCAGCCGCGAGGAGTAGACGGGGTCGAGCTTGGTGCGCGCGATCTCGTTCTTGCGGGCGACGATCTCCTCGAGCCGCTCGGTCTGGACCAGCCCGATCGCGGCGGTGAACTCGCTCATCCTGAGATTGAGTCCCTCGACCTCGTGGTCGGGCTTGCCGTAGTTGCGGAACGCGCGGGCGTGCTCGGCGATCTCCTCGCGGTCGGAGACGAGCATGCCGCCCTCGCCTGTGGAGATCGTCTTGGTCGCGTAGAAGGAGTAGGCGCCGGCGTCGCCCCAGGAGCCCGGGCGGCGGCCGTCCCAGCTGGCGCCGTGCGCGTGGGCGCAGTCCTCGAGCAGGAAGATCTCCTCGGCGCGGCAGTACTCGGCGATCCGCTCGATCTCGAATGCGACGTGCCCACCGATGTGGACGATCACCGCGGCGCGGGGCTTGTGCTGCTCGGCCTTGCGCTCGAAGTCCTCGAATGACATGCAGAGGTCGTCGCGGTTGCAGTCGACGAACACCGGCTCGCCGCCGGAGTGGATGATCGAGAGCGGGGTCGCCATGAAGGTGTTGGAAGGGCAGAGGACCTTCTCGCCCGCGACACCGGCGAAGTCGAGCGCCGCGAGGGCCGCGCCCGTCCAGCCGCCGGTGGCGACCGAGCCGAGCCCGTGGAGCTCCGCCCAGGCTGACTCGAAGCGCGAGGTCAGCTCGCCCTCGGACCAGCGCTCGGACAGCACGATCTCGTCCCAGAGCTCGTGGAGCCTGGGCAGGTCGCGGCGATCGAAGCCGATCGCGAACTGGCTGTATTCGAACGCAGTCAGAGAGTCGGGGGTTGGAGCGGCGGGTACTGCGCGCTTTGCGCAGCGTGGAAGAGGATAGTCCGTCGGGCGGCGTGATGAATCCGGGGTAAACCCGGACGTGAACCGGCTGCTATGGGACGGGTATCTCCGCCTTCAGCGTGCCCAGCTCGGCCTCGATCTCGCCCAGGAAGGGCGTCTCCGGGTCGAGATCGTGGAGCTCCTCGAGGTCCTCGGTCCAGAGCTGGAGGCGCTCCTCGAGCGTGGTGCCGAGCCGCTCTCCGCATGCGGGCCGGGCCTCGGGCGCGACTTTGAGCCAATCGCGCATGTTGGCGACGCGGTCCGCGGCGTAGATCACCACCGGGTCGCCGCCCGCCTCGAGGATTCCCCGGCGGAGCGCGCGCTTGCGCTCGCCGTAGCCGTCGATGCCCGGATCCTCGCTCAGGCAGTCGACAAGGGCGGCGACGTGCGGCCCAAAGCGCTCGCGGATCTCGTCGAGGTGCACGTCGGTCTTCTCGACCACGTCGTGCAGGTAGGCGGCGGCGATCAGCGCTCCCTCGTAGCCGGCGTCCAGGAGCAGCTGGGCGACGGCGATCGGGTGCCCCACGAACTGCTCGCCGGTCTGCTTGCGGTACTGGCCGAGGTGGACCCGCCGGGCGAACCGAAGCGCGGACAGGGCCAGATCCGACTCCGACCGAGGTTCGGGTCGTGTCGAGACTTCAGCCATCCGGCGAGACGCTAACGGCGGGCTGGCGGAATCTCAATTTGAGGCAGCCGGATATCCGCAAATAGGGACAAATGCAGTTGACAGTTCTTTCACAACGAGGTTTAGGGCGCAAGGGCAATTCTCGCCCGTTCCTCTGACCTAGAATCGCGGGCGGTGCTGCAGACTGCCCGGAACATCGCGATCATCCTCGCCCTCGCGGCGGCGGTGGACTTCCTGCCCGGCGGCGGGAACGCGGCGGCGGCGGTGCTGACGGCGCTGATGATGTGCTTCCTCGCGGCGATCGCCTGGCTGCTCTACCGCGTCTACAACGAGCAGCAGATGACGCTCTCGACCCTCACCGACGCCCGCAAGGCCGGCCTGTTCGGCGCCGTCGGCGGAATCGCGCTCCTGATGGTCGCCTACGACGACTTCCGCTCGTGGACCGGCGGAATCCTGCTCTGGGTCGCGCTGGTGGCCGGATGCGTCGGCGTGATCTTCCTGATCTGGCGCTCGGCGACGACGTACTCCTGATCCGTCACTGATTCGCGGCGCTCGGCGCGGATCGCGTCACCTCAGCCCGCCTAGCTTCGCCCCGTGGGGCCGGATCTCGAAATCATTCGCCGCGGCCGGGGACAGGCTTCGGTCGAGTTCGTCGCCGTGTTGCCCGCGCTCGCCGCCTGCCTGGCGATCGCCGCGCAGGCCGTCTTGGCCGGCTGGGCACTGTGGTCCGCCGGCAACGCCGCCAGGGCGGGCGCCCGGGCGGAGGAGGTCGGCTCGAGCGCCGAGGCGGCGGCCCGGCGCGCACTCCCGGGCCCATTGCGCGACGGCGCCACGATCCGCGCGAGCGACGGCATCCGCGTGAGGGTGCGGGTCCCGGCGATCGTCCCGGGCATCTCGCTGCCGCCGGTGTCCGCGGCCTCGACCCTCGATCCGGATCGTGGCGCGTAGCCGGCCGGGCTCCGGGCAGGCTTCGGTCGAGCTCCTGGCGGCGCTGCCGGCCCTCGCCCTCGCCGCCGTCCTGGCGCTGCAACTGCTGCTCGTCGGGTACTCGATCACGATTGCCGACGGGGCGGCGGAGGCGGGTGCACTCGCCGGAAGCGCCGGGCGGGACGCCAAGCGGGCTGCGGTGACTGCGCTGCCGGGGTGGGCGCGGGATCGCGCGCACGTGAGCGCCGAAAGGGGGAGGGTGAGGGTCGAGCTGCGCCCTCCGGCGCCGTTCGCCGCCGTCGCGAAGGCGCTCTCCGTCAGCTCGGAAGCGTGGTCCCGGCCGGGCGAGAGCGGCGGTTGATCCCGGCGATCCTCGCCACCGGCACGGACCGAGGTCCGAGCCAGGGGCTGGCCGCGGCCGTCGCCGTCGAGGCGGCGGTCCTGACCGGGGGCGGGACCCTGCTGGTCGAGGTGGGAGAAGGAGCGCGCCGCCGCGGCCGAACTCTGCTCGCCTCGCCGAGCGCTCGCGGGGTCGAGCGGAGGCTGCGCTCTACCGGCCGGCGCGCCTCGGCCCGTGGCCACGTCTGTCATCTCGCGGCCGACGGCGACGAGTCGATCGACGAGGTCGGGGTCGCGGTCGCCGAATCCGGCGCCGAGCTGGCGGTCGTTCATCTTCCGGGCAGGCTGTGGGTCCCCGCGCTCGACGCCGATTGCCTCACTCCCGCCGGCGGCTGCCTGCTCGTCTCGCTGCCGGCCGAGCGATCCCTTGCGGCTCTCGCGGTGCAGGAGCTGGGAGGACGGCGATTGCCGTGCAGGGTCGCGACCAGGGCGCCCGGGCAGCTCGCCGCCAGGCGCGCGCTGGCCGGGGTTCGTCCCGGCGGCTCGGTCTCGGATGTGGCCGCCGGGATCGCGCGCCGTCTCCTCGGATTCGGGCGCCGCGCGCGCATCGCATCCGCCGACGGCGAGCGCGGCCAGGCGTTGCCGGCCCTGCTCGGCGCCGGGCTGATCCTGATCCTCGCGGCGCTCGCGCTGGCCGCGATCGGCGGGGCGGCGACCGGCAAGGGGAGGGTGCAGAGGGCCGCGGACCTGGCCGCGCTCTCCGCAGTGCGCAGCATGCGCGACGACACCCCGAGGCTGCTCGCCCCGGAAACCCTCCCGGACGGGGCGCCGAACCCGCGACACCTGTCCGAGCAACAGTTCCTGGGCCGGGCGCGCCTGGCCGCCGTGGATGCCGCTCGCCGCAACGACGTCGACCCGACCCGCCTGCGAGTCGCTTTCCCGGACGCCGATGCCTACCCGCCGCTCCAGGCCCGCGCCACCGTGGTGGGAAAGATCGCAGCCAACCGGCTCCCCGGCGGCGAGCGGCTCGCCGATCGCCGGCCGATCCGGGTCCTGGCGTCGGCCGTTGCCGAGGCAGCGGCGCCGGTGTCCTCGTGGACCGGGATGCCTTCCCAGGCCGAGGGCGGCGGCTATTCGGGGCCGCTGACCTACCGGGACGGGGAGGGGATGAGACCGGACGTCGCCGCCGCACATGACCGGATGGCGGCCGCGGCACGGCGGGCGGGCATCGACCTCGTCGTCGTCTCGGGCTTCCGCTCCGACGCGGAGCAGGCGCGGCTCTTCGCGCAGCATCCCGATCCACAATGGGTGGCGCCCCCCGGCCACTCCCTGCACCGGTGCGCGACCGAGCTCGACCTCGGGCCTTCCTCGGCCTACGGATGGCTGGACTCCCACGCGCCGAAGTTCGGCTTCCTGCGCCGCTATTCGTGGGAGGCCTGGCACTTCGGGTACATCTCCGGGCCGCCGCCGTGCTCGGAGGCCGGCAACGCGCTCACGACGACCGGCCTGCCCGGCGAACGGGAGGGCCTGGCGCGGAGCTCCGGGCTCCCGGGCTTCGTGCCCGCCGCATACCGGGAACCGCTGCTGCGCTCGGCGTCGCGATGGAACGTCTCGCCGGGGCTGCTGGCGGCGCAGCTGATGGCGGAGTCGGGCTTCGACCCGCGGGCGGTCTCGCCGGCGGGGGCGCTCGGGATCGCACAATTCATCCCGTCCACCGCGCATTCGTACGGGCTCCGCGACCCCTTCGATCCGATCGCCTCGATCGACGCCCAGGCTCATCTGATGTCGGACCTGCTGCGCCAGCTCCACTCGGTGCCGCTGGCGCTGGCCGCCTACAACGCCGGCTCTGGCGCGGTCGCCGCCTGCAGCTGCGTCCCTCCATATCCGGAGACGCGCGCCTACGTGGCCCGGATCCTGGCGCTGGCCGGCGGCGCGGGGGTGCTGCTCGCACCGCCGCTGGAGGTGCGACTGGTGCAGTAGTCAGGGGGTGGCGGGGTTCTTCTCAACCGAGACCTCGTCGACGATCTTGAGCCCGCGCGGGCTGTACCGGTAGACGTCGAACACCCCGGCGGTCGGGTTCCCGTGCACGCCCATGTCGATCGGGCCGGAGGCGCCGGTGTAGTCGATGTCCTTGCCGTCCTCGAGGGCCTTGATCGCCTCGGGAAGCTGCTGCCAGGTGAACTGATCGCCGCCGGGTGCGGTGATGTCGATCAGGTGGTCGGCCATCCTCTGCCCGTCCGTGGATCCCGCCGCGACCGCGGCGAGGTAGCAGAGCACCGTCGCGTCGAACTCCTGCGCGGCGAATGGAGCGAGCTTGACGTTGTGCGGATCCGCCGACTTGTAGTCGTGGGCGAAGGCGGTGGAGGAGCCCTCGCCCTCGGGGATCCCGGGTGCCAGAGCGCGCATCCCTTCGATCGCGTCGGCGCCGACCCGGCCGGGCAGGGCCGGCGAGACGAGCTGGTCGCTGCCCCAGGCGATGCTCGGGTCCCACGAGCGGCTCGAGGAGAGCGCCGGGGCGAGCTGCGAGAAGCCGTTCAGGTCGTCGACGATCACGATCGAGTTCGGGCTGCCGGTGGTGATCTGCTGGACCTGCCCGGAGTACGGGGGCGCGAGCACCGTCTGCCCGCTGACGGTCCCGTCGTTGCCCTGCCAGTCGTGGATGAAGTCCTGGCTGAGCGTGTTCCCGTAGGTGCCGCCGGCGGCGGCCACGTTGACGCTGTGTCCCTGCGCGCCCCCCAGGTTCCGGTCGATCGCCTTGGACAGGGCCGACCCCTCCACCGACTCGGGCAGCGCCGTGCTGTTCACCAGGTCGTGGTCGTTCAGGTCGGCGACGCCCTCTGAAGTCGGGACCGGCGAGATCTCCAGGACCTTCGCCGGGATGACGATCTCCTTGCCCGCCTGTTCGACGGCATCCGACGACCACGGTCCAGTCAGGCAGCTGGCGCCGTCCTCGTTGACGAGCTTCCCGGCCGACGCGGTCGCGGTACTCGCATCGCTCCCCTGGTCCTCGGAGACGGTGCGCACCGTGTGGTCGGCATCCGCCTCCCCGATCGCCCGTTTGATCTGAGCCAGAGCCAGGTCGGATGCCTTCCGGCCCGAGTCGCCGAGCGGCCTCGAGCTGCCGCTGAGGGGCAGCGAGTTGCCGATCACCAGGCTGAGCTGCTTCGAGCCGGGGCCGTTGCCGCCACCGCCGCCCCCGCCGCCGCCGCAGGCTGCCAGACCGAGGACGAGCGGCATCATCAACGTCGGCCACAAGTACCGGCGACGGACCAGCGCGCTGACGGCGCGGAGGATGTTTGCCCAACCTCTCAGGTCCGCATTCATACCTGGTGACCTAACGGTAGGGTGCGCCCCATGTCCACGGTGGAGGTCCAGGGGATTGAGGGGCTGAAGGCCCTGCAGGGCAAGGAGATCGGCCCGAGCGACTGGCGCGAGGTGACCCAGGAGGACATCGATACCTTCGCCGAGCTGACCGGCGACCACCAGTGGATCCACACGGACGTGGAGCGGGCCAAGAGGGAGAGCCCGTTCGGCACGACGGTGGCCCACGGCAACCTCACCCTGTCCCTGATCGATGGCCTGCGCATCGAGCTGCTGCGGTCAACGGGCTTCAGGCTGGGCGTCAACTACGGCTGGAACAAGGTCCGCTTCCCGGCGCCCGTCCCGTCGGGCGCAAGGATCAGGGCAACGGCCGAAGTCGTCGAGATCGAGGACGTCGGCGGCGGCTGGTTCCAGATCGTGACGCGATTCAAGGTCGAGGTGGAGGGCTCGGACAAGCCGGCCTGCGTCGCGGACTCGGTCGGCCGAGCCCTCCCCGAGTAGCGGCCCTACTTGACCGTCAGCGTTCCCTGCATGCCGGCTTCGCGGTGGCCCGGCACGGTGCAGTAGAAGGTGTAGGTCCCCGGTTGCAGGTCCACCGTCGTGCTCGCCGTGCCCGAGGAGACGAGATCGGTCTGGCCGAGGACCTTGCCGGACGAGTCGGCGACGGCCACGTCGTGCGGCAGCGCCTCCTTGTTGTCGAAGCCGATGGTCACCTTGCCGGCCTTGGCGGTGACGCTCTTCTGGTCGTACTCCAGGTTGCTGCCCGACGGCGTCGAGATGTCGACCGTCGAGCCGCCGCCGGCGCCACCACCGCCGCCCGCGGGGGTCGTCGATGCGGGCGTGGATGCCGCGGTCGTGGAGTTGTTGCTGCTGCCGCCGCAGGCCGCCAGGCCGACAACCGCCAGCGCCGCAACCACCATCACTGCTGAAGCTCGTCTCATCCGGAACACCTTTCTCTGAGCGGCGACCAGGCCGCTCCACTTTGGAGCGAGGGCGAAGCCCGAGCGACTTGTCCGGGGCGGCCGCCTGTCGCCGCGATCTGATGCCGAAGTCGCACCTTATACGGGTCCAGCCGCAATTCGGATTCCTTCAGTCGCCCTCGAACGTCGGCGTCTCCCCGGCAAAGAAGGCCGTGACGCCGCGGCGCAGGTCGTTCGTCCCCATGCTGTCGGCGATCCCGTGGCGCTCGAGCTGGAGGTGGTCGTTGATCGAGTGCTCGATCGACTCATGAAGCAGGCGCTTGGTCATGCGCACGTAGTAGGGGGCCTTGGCGGCGAGCTTCTCGGCCTTCTCCTTCGCCCGGTCGAGCAGCTGGTCGGCCGCGACCACCTCGGTGACGAGGCCGGCCTCCAGCGCGGCGCTGGCGTCCAGGTTCGGGTCGTTGAGCGCCAGCTCGAGCGCCTTGGCCGGGCCGACCACGCGCGGGAGGAAGTAGGTCATCCCGCCGTCGGGGGCGGCGCCGATGCGGCCGTAGGCGATCGCGAGAAAGGCCTCGTCGGAGGCGATCCGGATGTCAGCGGAGAGCGCCAACGACATCCCGGCGCCGGCGGCCGGCCCGTTGACGGCGGCGATCACCGGATAGGGAATGCGCCGAATGTCGACGATCGCGTTGTGGAGCGCCTCGGCGCCGCGCCGGACCTCTGAGGGGAGATCGACGCTCTCCTCGCTGACCCCCTGCTTGAACCAGTTGACGTCCCCGCCGGAGCAGAACGCCCGCCCGGCTCCGGTGATGATCAGGGCTCGAATCGGGGCGCGATCCGCGAGCCAGGCCGCCGCGGTGGTGAGCTCGCCGATCAGCTCCGGGCTCATCGCGTTGAGCGCGTCCGGGCGGTTCAGCGTCAGCGTGCCGACCTCGCCGTCTATCTCGATCTCGAGCGTCTCGAGCTCGGGTGGATCGCCGGTCAGCAAGGGAACGTCGGTCTCTGCGGTATCTGCCATTTGAAGCCTCCGATCAGGTCGCGGTGACGAGCGGCCGCCCCATACAAGTCAAGTCGCTTCGGGCTTCGCCCTTCGCTCCAAAGTGGAGCGGCCTGGCCACCGCTAAGACGGGGGACTGAGGACCCTACCCTCTTGGTTATGCCCAAGAGCAGCAAGAAGTTGGCCGATCAGCGCAAGGAGCTCCCCAACGCTCCGGGCGTCTACGTCTTCCGCAACCGGGCGGGGGAGGCGCTGTACGTGGGCAAGGCGAACTCGATACGGAAGCGCGTGGCCTCGCATTTCGCCGGCAAGGGCGGAGGCCGTGGCTCGGGCATGGGCGGCACCGCGGAGCTGATCGACCGCACGGACTCGATCGAGTTCCTCGTCACGCAGAACGAGCCGGAGGCCCTGCTCGCCGAGCAGAGCTTCATCAAGCGCTACCGGCCGCGGTTCAACATCCGGCTGCGGGACGACAAGTCCTACCCGTACGTTGGCGTCAGCCTGGACGAGGACTTCCCCCGCGTCTACTTCACCCGCGAGCGCCACCGGCCGAACCGCGCCTACTTCGGGCCGTTCTCGAGCGCCAAGCGGGTCCGCGAGACCCTCGACCTGCTCGGCAAGCTCTTCCAGTACCGGACCTGCGAGGGGGCCGAGCCCGGGCGGCGCTCCGGGGTTCCGTGCCTCGACTACTACATCAAGCGCTGCCAGGCGCCCTGCGTCGGTTACATCGACCGCGAGGAGTACAGGGGCAACATCGAACGCATCGTCGCCTTCCTCTCCGGCCGCTACAAGGAGATCGCCGGCGACCTCGAGGCGAAGATGGAGGAGGCGTCCGCGGCCGAGGACTTCGAGCGCGCGGCGCTCTTCCGGGACCGGCTGAACGCGGTCCGCTCGATGATGGAACGGCAGCAGGTCGCGGGAGGCTCGCTCGGCAGCGCGGACCTGATCGCCGTCGCGGTCGAGGGAAGCGATGCGAACGCGCAGGTCTTCCAGGTCCGGGACGGCGTCCTGGCCGAGCGGCAGGGCTTCTACCTGGCGGGAGAGGACGAAGCCACGGACGGCGACCGCGACCCCGGCGAGGTGGCCGAGACCTTCCTGCTCCAGTACTACGGCGCCGCGCCGGCGGTGCCGGGGAGGGTGATCGTCGGGCCGGAGCTGAAGGGGCGCACGAGCGTCCTCGCCGAGGCGCTCAGCAGCCAGCGCGACTCCCAGGTCGAGGTGCGGGTGGGCTCGCGCGGTGACCTGCGCCGCCTGCGCGAGCTGGCCGAGAAGAACGCGAAGCTCGCCCTCGCCCAGGACAAGCTCCGCCGCGAGCACCGCCGCCAGCAGCGGGTCGAGTCCCTCGCCGCGCTCCAGGAGGCGCTCGGCCTGGAGAGGGTCCCCGTCCGGATCGAGGGCTTCGACATCTCCAACCTCGGCGAGACGCACACGGTCGCTTCGATGGTGGTGTTCGAAGGGGCGGCGCCGAAGAAGTCCGACTACCGCAAGTTCGGGATCCGCGGCGACTTCGACGAGTCGAACGGCGACGATCCCGCTGATCAGGCGACGGAGGCGCGCCAGGACGCGAAGCGGAGGACGCGGCGACCTGATGATTTCGCCGCGATGAGGGAGGTGCTGACGCGGAGGCTCGGCCGCTACGTGCAGCAGGCCGACATCTCGCCGTACGACTCCGACCGCGACGCGAGCTTCGGCGCCCTGCCGGACCTGATCGTGATCGACGGCGGCAAGGGGCAGCTCTCCGCGGGGATGAAGGCTCTGGAGCCGTTCACCGAGCGCGGTGTCGCGGTGGTCAGCCTCGCGAAGCGGATCGAGGAGGTCTTCGTCCCCGGTCGCTCCGACCCGATCCTGCTCGAGAAGGGATCGGATGCCCTCCGGATCCTCCAGCGGGTGCGCGACGAGGCACATCGCTTCGCGATCACCTTTCATCGCGGGCGGCGAGACAAGCAGATGACCGCCTCCGTGCTCGACGGCGTCCGGGGCGTCGGGCCCGCTCGCAAGCGGGCGCTCCTGCGCCACTTCGGCTCTCCCGACCGGTTGCTGACGGCGAGCCGCGAGGAGCTCGAGGCGGTGCCCGGGGTGCCCGGTAAGCTCGCTCGCGAGATCCACAGGCAACTGCACAGAGCGGGCTGATGGCCAATAGGAAACGGGTTGCTCCTCGCTCCGCTTCGGAGCACCCTCGCACAACCGCCAACGGCGACGGCGCCAGGCCCACCGATCACAAGGTCGAGCTCGTGGTGATCACGGGATATTCCGGCGCCGGCAAGTCGGAGGCGATCGCCGCCTTCGAGGATGGCGGCTACTTCTGCGTCGACAACCTCCCCCCGCGGATGATCGGCGGACTCGGCGAGCTCTTCCGCCACGAGGGCAGCGGAGTGGAGAAGGCGGCGGTGGTCACGGACGTGCGCGGTGGGGAGTACTTCGATGATCTCCAGGCCGTCCTCGACGAGCTGGGAGCGAGCGGGCTCGACCTGAAGGTCGTCTTCCTCGAGGCCGACGAGGAGGCACTCCTTCACCGCTACAAGGAGACGCGCCGCCGCCACCCGCTCGCGCGAAGCGGCCGCATCGTCGACGGGATCCGCGAGGAGCGCGATCAGCTCGCGCCACTGCGGGAGCGAGCGGACGTCGTCATCGACACGACCTCGCTCACGGGCGGGGCACTACGCCGCCGCATCGCGACCGAGCTGATCGGCCGGGACGCCCGGGAGAACCAGCTCGCTCTCACGATCCTCACCTTCGGCTTCAAGAACGGCCCGCCGTCGGACGCCGACCTCACCCTCGACGTCCGCTTCCTCCCGAACCCGCACTACGTCGACGACCTCCGCCCCCTCACCGGGCTCGACGAGCCGGTCAGGGAGTACGTCGAGTCGGGGACGCAGGCCGGCGAGTTCTACGGGCGACTGATGCCGCTCCTCGATTTCCTCCTGCCCGCCTATGTCGCGGAGGGCAAGCAGCACCTGACGATCGCGGTGGGCTGCACGGGTGGCAGGCACCGCTCGGTCACGGTCGCGGACCGGATCGCACGCGCGCTCGGCCGCAGAGAGGACGTCAAGCTGCAGCTCGTGCACCGCGACGTCGACCTGGCGCCCACCAGTCCGCTGCGCTGAGGAGCGGAGGGCGAAGCCCGGAGCGACTTGTCCTGGGCGGACGCCTGCGGGCGCGACTGATGGCGAAGCCGACCCTAAGATCCCCGCGTGGCCAATTCCGTGATCAGCGTCAAAGGGCTGCGCAAGTCCTATGGGGACCTGGAAGCCGTGCGCGGCATCGATCTCGATGTGGGCGCCGGCGAGATCTTCGCCTTCCTCGGACCCAACGGCGCCGGCAAGACGACCACCGTCGAGGTCCTGGAGGGTTACCGGACCCGGAACGGCGGCGAGGTGAGCGTCCTCGGCAGTGATCCCCAGGAGGCCGACCGGGCCTGGCGGCAGCGGGTCGGCTTCGTGCTCCAGGAGTCCCGGCTGGTACCCGAGCTCACTCCCCGAGAGGCGGTCGAGCAGTACGCCGGCTACTACGCTCACCCGAGGGACATCGACGAGACGGTGAACCTGGTCGGGCTGGCCGACAAGGCCGGTGTCAGGACGTCCAAGCTCTCGGGCGGCCAGCAGCGCCGCCTGGACGTGGCCTTGGCCCTGATCGGCGACCCCGAGCTCCTCTTCCTGGACGAGCCCACGACAGGCTTCGACCCATCGGCGCGACGCCAGGCCTGGGACGTGATCGGCGGCCTTCGGGATCTCGGCAAGACCGTCTTCCTGACCACGCACTACATGGACGAGGCGCAGGCGCTGGCGGACCGCGTCGCGATCATCTCGGCCGGGCGGATCGTGGCAACCGGTACGCCTGGGGACCTGGGCGGCGATCAACAAGGGCGCACGGAGATCAGCTTCCGGCTCCCCGCCGGCGCTCATGCCCCCGATCTGCCCTTCGCAGTGCGGACGAGCGCGCGGATCGACGCCGGGTCTGTGTCGCTCACCGTGGAGGATCCGGTCCCGTTGTTGCGTGAGCTGACCAACTGGGCCGCGGAGCGCGGGGTCGGGTTGCCGGGGCTGACCGTCGGCTCGCCCAGCCTCGAGGACGTCTATCTGGAGCTGACCGACCGCGCCGATGGAGCGGAGGCCTCCGAATGACCGGCGTGGCCGTCGTCCTCCATCAGTTCCGCTTCGACCAGAAGGTCTTCTGGCGGAACCCGGCGGCGGTCTTCTTCACCGCGGCCCTGCCGCTGATCTTCCTGTTCATGCTCGCGACGCTGTTCGCGAACAACGAGATCTCCGGGCTGCACGTCAAGGGAGCGACGTACTACGTGCCGGCGATCATCTCCCTCGCCGTGATCTCGGCGACGACGGTGAAGCTTGCGACCAACCTCCCTGCCGAGCGGGAGGCCGGTCAGCTGAAGCGGGTGCGGGGGACGCCGCTGCCACCCGCCGCCTTCGTCGCGGGAAGGGTGGGGAACTCCCTGGTCATCTCGGTGATCATGGTCGCGCTGGTCAGCGTGATCGGCGCGCTGGTCTACGGCGTCACCATCCCGACCCACACGATGCCGGCGATGCTGGTCACGCTCGCGGTCGGCGCCTTCTCCTTCTCCTGCCTCGGCTTCGCGCTCGCCGCGGTGATCCCGACCGCGGAGGCGGCCCCGGCCGTAACCAACGCCACGGTCCTGCCGCTGTACTTCCTGTCAGGTGTATTCATTCCTCAAAGCGAGATCCCGGGTGGCGTGCTCAACTTCGCCGACGCGTTTCCAATCCGCCACTTCTTCGATGCGATGTTCACCGCATGGGATCCGAACACGACGGGTGCCGGGTTCGAATTCGGACATCTGGCCGTCGTTGCGGCCTGGGGGGTCTTCGGCCTGCTCGTCGCCGTTCGGTTCTTCCGCTGGGAGCCCCGGCGCTGACTGACCGTCGCCTCGGCCTGTAAGGTCCGCGGCCGGCAGGAACCGACCCGACCCACCGTCTCGTGAGCCTCCACTACGCAGCCGTAAAAGTCTCCGATCTCGAGCGCAGCGGTGCGTTCTACGACTCGATCCTCGCGCCCCTCGGCTGGCGCCGCCAGCAGGCACCCGCGAACTCGGTGAGCTGGGGGCTGATCAAGGCCGAGTTCTTCATCGAGCTTTCGGACACCCAGCGCCCGGGGTATGGGCAGATCTCCTTTCCGGCGAAGAGCATCCCGGCGGTCAAGGCGTCGTTCGAATCCGGCTCGGCAAATGGGGGAGACCCCGTCGCGGAGCCGGGCAGCGCCCCCGCCTTCGGGCAGGGCAACTACTCCTGCCGGCTCACCGACCCCGACGGCTATCTGGTCGAGGTCTGCGTCGCGCACGACCGCTGAGGTATCTCCGTGCTCCGCACGGGGACGCAGGCGGTTGCGGCCCGGTAATTTGAGTGGAGCAAACCCCGTCTAGGAGGACTTCAAATGGCAGTCAAGGTGGGCATCAACGGCTTCGGGCGCATCGGCCGGAACCTCTTCCGGGCCGCCCTCGAGGCCGGCTCTGATCTCGAGTTCGTCGCGGTCAATGACCTGGTCGACGCCGAGACCATGGCTCACCTGCTCAAGTACGACACCGTGCTCGGTCGCTTTCCGGGCGAGATCGAGGTCTCGGCCGGTGGCATCACCGTCGACGGCAAGGAGCTCAAGGTCCTGAACGAGAGGGACCCCGCCGCGCTTCCCTGGGAAGACCTCGGCGTCGAGGTCGTGATCGAGTCCACCGGCCTCTTCACCGGCCGAGACGATGCCGCCAAGCACCTGGAGGCCGGGGCGAGGAAGGTGATCATCTCGGCGCCTGCCAAGGAGCCCGACATCACGGTCGTCCTGGGAGTGAACTTCGACACCTACGACCCCGAGAAGCACGACATCATCTCCAACGCCTCCTGCACCACCAACTGCCTGGCGCCGGTGGCGAAGGTCCTGAACGACACGGTCGGCATCGAGCGCGGCCTGATGACCACCATCCACGCCTACACCGCCGACCAGCGCCTCCAGGACATGCCCCACAAGGACCTGCGCAGGGCCCGCGCGGCGGCGATGAACCTGATCCCGACCAGCACCGGCGCCGCCAAGGCGGTCGGCCTCGTCCTGCCGGATCTGGCGGGCAAGCTCAGCGGCATCTCGGTCCGCGCGCCGGTGATCACCGGCTCGCTCGTCGATCTGACCTGCGACGTCTCGAAGGAGACCAGCGAGGAGGAGATCAACGCGGCGATGAGGGAGGCCGCGGCGGGTCCCCTCTCGGGGATCCTCAAGTACACCGAGGACCCGATCGTCTCCACGGACATCGTCACCGACCCCCACTCCTCGATCTTCGACGCCGAGCAGACCGTGGTGGTCGACGGAACCTTCGTCAAGCTCCTCTCCTGGTACGACAACGAGTGGGGCTACGCCAAGCGCTGCGTCGACCTGGCGGAGAAGGTGCTGCAGCCGGCCGCGGTAAGTGCCTGAGGCTCAGGGGGCACGCTCGTTCGGCAAGGCGAGCGTCAGAGATGCCGATGTGGATGGCCGCAGGGTTCTGCTGCGCGCGGACCTGAACGTCCCGCTTGACCAGGGCGAGGTCGCCGACGACACGCGGATCCGCGCGTCGCTGCCCACGATCGAGCTGCTCCGCGATCGCGGGGCGAGCATCGTCCTCGTCTCGCACCTGGGGCGGCCGGAGGGCGCCGACCCGAGCCTCTCGATGGCGCCGGTCGCCAAACGGTTGGGCAAGCTCCTCGACGCACCGGTCAAGCTGGCCCCCGCCGTGGTCGGCGACGAGGTGATGAAGATGGCCTCCGAGCTCGCCCCCGGCGAGATCCTGCTGCTCGAGAACAGCCGCTTCGAGGAGGGCGAGACCAGGAACGACCCCGAGCTGGCCGAGGCTCTGGGTGCGCTGGCCGATCTCTACGTCAACGACGCCTTTGGCACCGCGCACCGTGCCCACGCGACGACGGAGGGCGTCGCGCATCGCCTCCCGGGCTACGCCGGGCTGCTCCTGGAGCGGGAGGTCGGCCAGCTCACCGCCGTCCGCGATGACCCGAAGCGGCCGCTGATCGTCGTCCTCGGGGGCGCCAAGGTGACCGACAAGCTCGGCGTGATCGATCGCTTCCTCGGTTTCGCCGAGGAGATCCTGATCGGTGGCGCGATGTGCTTCAGTTTCTTCAAGGCCGAGAGCAGGGACACCGGCAATTCCCTGGTCGAGGAGGAGGGCGTCGAGGCGGCCAAGCGCGTGCTCACCGAGGTGGAGAAGAGCGACACCATGCTCGAGCTGCCCGAGGATCTCGTCCTCGGCAAGAGCCTCGACGCGGGGACCGAGACCCGCGAGCTGAACGGGGTGGACGTGCCCGAGGGGTGGATGGGCCTCGATGTCGGGGACAACACGGCGGCCAACTTCTCCAAGCGGATCGCCCGCGCGGGGACCGTCTTCTGGAATGGGCCGATGGGTGCCTTCGAGGTCCCGCCCTTCGACGCCGGAACGCGCGCCGTCGCCGAGGCCGTGGCGGCCGCTCCAGGCCACACTGTCGTCGGTGGGGGCGACTCCGTCGCGGCGCTGCACGAGTTCGGACTCGCGGACTCCGTCGACTGGATCTCGACCGGCGGCGGCGCCTCGCTGGAGCTGGTGGAGGGGCGCGACCTGCCCGGCTTGGAGGCTCTTCGAGATGCCTGAGCGGATGCCGTACCTCGCGGCGAATTGGAAGATGCACAAGACGGGGGGCGAAGCAACCGAGTTCGTCGAGGCGTTGGTCTCCGAATTTGGTGGCAACGCTGTCCCGTTGGGTGTGGAGGTTGTTCTCTGTCCGCCCTTCACTGCTCTCGCGAACCTGGAGCCGGACAAGGATCAGGTCGGGTTCAGGCTCGCCGCCCAGAACATGCACGAGGAGGCCGAGGGCGCTTTCACCGGCGAGGTCTCCGCGCCGATGCTGCTCGAGCTCGGCGTCGACGGTGTGATCCTCGGCCACTCCGAGCGCCGCCAGTACTTCGGCGAGAGCGACGAGGCCCTGGCGCGCAAGGTGCCCGCGGCTCTCGGCGCCGGCCTGGAGCCGATCCTCTGCGTGGGGGAGAACGAGGCCCAGAGGGACTCCGAGGAGACCGAGGGCATCCTCACCCGTCAGATCGCGGCCGACCTCGCCGACGTTCCCGAGGAGCGGCTCGGCGAGGTCGTGATCGCGTACGAGCCGATCTGGGCGATCGGCACGGGCCGCACCGCGACGCCCGAGCAGGCGCAGGAGGCGTGCGCGCTGATCCGCGGACTGATCGAAAGCCGCTCGAGCGAGGCGGCCGCGGCGATCCGGATCCTCTATGGAGGCTCGGTGAAGCCGGCCAACGCCGCCGAGCTGATCGCGTTGCCTGACGTCGACGGCGCGCTGGTGGGCGGGGCAAGTCTCGATCCGAACGACTTCGCGGCGATCGTCGAAGCCGCCCGATGAGCCCCGTGCCGCCAGGGCCGACGAGCCTGCCGGTGCGATCGCTGGCGCTGGTGATCCTCGATGGCTTCGGGATCGCCCCCGACGGCCCGGGGAACGCCGTCTCGCAGGCCGACACGCCCGTCTTCGACGAGCTCTGGGCCGGCTACCCGCACACGACGCTCTCCACCTCCGGCCGTGACGTCGGGCTGCCGGAAGGCCAGATGGGCAACTCCGAGGTCGGTCACATGAACCTGGGGGCCGGCGCCGTCGTCAAGCAGGACCTGGCCCGGATCGACGACTCGATCGCCGACGGCAGCTTCTTCGAGAACCCCGCGATGCGTGCCGCCTGTGGCACCGCCCGCGAGTCGCGTCGCGGGCGCCTCCACGCGATCGGGCTGATCTCCGACGGCGGGGTTCATTCCGGCTGGGAGCACATCGAGGCCGTGATCGAGCTCGCCGGGGAGGAGGGCGTCACCGAGCTCGTCCTCCATGTCCTCACCGACGGCCGCGACACCCTGCCTCACAACGGCGCCGGGTACGTCGAGGAGGTCGAGCGCTGGCTCCGGCACACGGGCCGGGTCGGCACGGTGGGCGGACGCTACTGGGGCATGGACCGCGACCGCCGCTGGGACCGGACGAAGAGGGCCTACGACGCGATCGTGCACGCGAAGGCGCCGCGCGCGGACACGGCCGTCGGCGCGATCCGGGACTCATACGAGCACGACGTCACGGACGAGTTCATCGAGCCGGTGGTGATCGGCGACTACGACGGCGCCGAGCCGGACGAGCCGTTCGTCTTCATCAACTTCCGCCCCGACCGCGCCCGTCAGATGACGCGCGCGCTGGGCGAGCCGGACTTCGACGAGTTCGACCGTGGAGGCGCCGGTCCATTCGAGGTGACGACGATGACCGAGTACCACCACGGCTGGCCATACCCGGTTGCCTTCCCACCGCGCGAGCCCGAGACCACGCTCGCCCAGGTGATCTCCGAGCGGGGCGACCGCCAGCTGCACGTCGCCGAGACCGAGAAGTACGCGCACGTGACCTACTTCTTCAACGGCGGGCGTGAGGAGGAGTGGAAGGGGGAGGAGCACTTCCTCGCCGACTCGCCACGCGACGTCCCGACCTACGACCACAAGCCGCAGATGAGCGCCGCCGCCGCGGCCAAGCTCTTCACCGAGCACTGGAGCGCCGACGGCTACCGCTTCGGGATCATCAACTTCGCCAACCCCGACATGGTCGGCCACACCGGCGTGATCCCGGCCGCGGTCGCGGCCTGCGAGGAGGTCGACGCCCGCCTCGGCGAGGTCGTCTCAGCCGTCCACGCCAAGGGCGGTGCGCTGATCATCACGGCCGACCACGGCAACTGCGAGCAGATGCTCGAGCCCGACGGCTCGCCCAACACGGCCCACTCGACGAACCCGGTGCCCGCGATCGTCACCGTCCCGGGGATCGAGCTCAGGCAGGGGGGGGTCCTCGCCGACGTCGCGCCGACGGCCCTGGACCTGCTGGGCATCGCCCAGCCGGAGGCGATGACCGGGGCGTCCCTGCGTGCACAGGGTGGATAGGACAGCACTCAGGTAGACGCCCGGACCCTAGGCTTGGCCGGGTGAGATCCGACTCGACCAGGCTGAGGTTCGAGATTCAGGCCCGTGACGGCGATGCCCGCACGGGCCTAATGCACCTCGCGCACGGGTCGGTCCAGACGCCGGCCTTCGTCCCGCTGGCGACCAAGGGCAGCGTCCGTGGGCTCTCCTCGGCCGAGGTTGCCGGCCTCGGCTACGAGATGGTCCTCGGCAACACCTTCCACCTGCATCTCTCGCCCGGGGAGGAGCTGATCGCCGAACGCGGCGGCCTGCATCGGTTCATGGGCTGGGATCGGGCGATCATCACCGACTCCGGCGGCTTCCAGGTCTTCTCGCTCGCGCACGGTGGGGTTGCGGACGAGATCAAGGGTCGCCGCGGCAACGTGGCCGGCGGGGCGAAGGTCGAGATCTCGGAGGAGGGGGTGGCGTTCCAGTCCCTGCTCGACGGCTCGAACCGCTTCCTCGGCCCCGAGGAGTCGATGGGGATCCAGGCGGCGCTGGGCTCCGACATCGCCCTGACCTTCGACGAGTGCACGCCGGCCCACGCCGACCGCGACTACACGGCGCGCTCGACCGAGCGCACCCAGCGCTGGCTCGACCGCTGCCTCGGCTGGCACGAGCGGGAGGGTCCCTCGGAGCAGGCGGTCTTCGGCATCGTCCAGGGCGGGGTTCACGAGGACCTGCGCCGCGAATCGGCCGAGACGACGGCGGCCGCCGGAATCGACGGGATCGCGATCGGCGGCACCCTCGGGCGCGAGAAGGAGGAGATGCACGGCGTGCTCGGGTTCACCGTGCCGCTGGTCCCTGACGAGGCCCCGCGCCATCTGCTCGGCATCGGGGAGGTCGACGACCTGCTGGTCGGGATCGGCATGGGTATCGACCTTTTCGACTGCGCGATTCCCACCCGTCTCGCCAGGCACGGGACGGCACTCGCGCCCCGCCCAGAGGGTCGCTTCCGGATCGACCTGACCAAGGCGTCCTACTCCGGCGACGACGGGCCGATCGTCGAGGGGTGCTGCTGCGAGGCGTGTACCCGCCACACCCGGGCTTACCTGCACTACCTCTCGCGGAACAAGGACCTCACCGGGACGCGCCTGCTGACGCTCCACAACCTGAGCTATATGCACGAGCTCGTCGCGGGCGCTCGTACGGCGATCGGGCGAGAGACCTACGACGCCTACGCCCAGGTCGTGCTCGCCGGCGCGGCTCCCTGGGCGGCCATAGCATCCAGGGCGTGAAGGCCATCGTCCGTCAGAAGCCCGCCTGCCGCCACTGCGGAGCGACGCTCGAGCACTCGATCTCGAAATGCCCGAAGTGCGGCCGCCGCTCGCTCCTCACGCTGCTGCTGCCGCGGAAGGGAAGGATCTGAGCCGGGCTACTTCGTGTTGTCGTCGACGACCCGCTTCAGGGCGTCGATCTGGTCGTTCACGTTCTGCTTGACGACCTGATCCAGGTTGATCTTGCCTCCGCCACCGCTCGAGGCGAGGACGACGACCGCCGCCACCACGGCAGCCAGGAGCAGGATCGCGATCAGCGCGAGCAGGTTGCGCGCGACGCTGGACGCTCGCCGCCGGCGCGGGGGCGGCGCCTGGCGCTGGCGCGGCTGGACCGGGCGGCGCTGGCGCTGCGTGCGCGTGCGCGGCATGTGGCGCGTCGCACTGGTCGGCGTATCGCCGCCGAGGACGCGCGTCTGGGCGGTGCGAGCGGGCGATTGGCCGGTCAGCCCGCGGCGCAGGGCATCGGCGAGCTCGCCGGCGGCGGCGAAGCGCCTGGATGGATCCGACTCGAGCGCAACCAGGACCGCGTCCCCGACCGCCTCCGGCACGGCATCGCTGTAGTTGCTGGGGTGGAGGGCCTGCTCGGACTGCTGGCGGACCGCCAGCTCGGCGAGGGAGGCGCCCTCGTAGGGAAGCCGCCCGGTGAGGAACTGGTAGAGCACCACCCCCAGCGAGTAGACGTCCGAGGAGGGGTTCGCCTCCTCGCCACGGGCCTGCTCCGGAGCGAGGTAGGCCGCGGTTCCGACCACCGAGCCGACCTGGGTGATCCGGGTCTGCTCGCTGGCGCGGGCGATGCCGAAGTCCGCGAGCTTGACCGTCATGTCGCCGCCGCCCGCGGGCCCGCCGATGATCATCAGATTGCCCGGCTTGACGTCGCGGTGGATGATCCCGTGACGGTGGGCGTAGTCCAGCCCGGCGCACGCCTGCACGCCGATCTCGACGGCGGTCTCGGGGTCCAGCTTGCCCTCGGCCTGGAGCAGCTGCGCGCCGGAGCGGCCGCGCACGTACTCCATGACGATGTAGTACTGCCCACCGTCGTTGCCCGTGTCGTAGACCTGGACGATGTTGGGGTGCACGAGCTTCGCGACCGCGAGCGCCTCGCGGCGGAAGCGGGCGACGAAGCGGTCGTCGTCCGAGAGGTGCTCGGCGAGGATCTTCACGGCGACGGTCCGCTCCAGGATCGTGTCGGTCGCCCGGAACACGGTGGACATCCCACCGCTGCCCAGGCGGTCCTCGATCCGGTAGCGGTCGGAGATCAGCTCGCCCTTGGGGCTGCGCGGGCTCACAGTCCTCCCGGTCCGATCCCGCCCGAGCCGCCGGTTGTGGTGCTGGGCGTCGTCTGAGTCTGGGTGGTGGTCGTCGTCTGAGTCTGGGTGGGGGTGGTCGTGGTGGTCGGGTGCGTCTTCGTGGTGGTGGTCGACGCGGTGGTGGAGGGCGTGCTGGTGGTCGTCTGCGAGGTGGTCGTCCTGCCCTGGCACTGGCTTGGGTCCGAGACCAGGATCTTGAGCTGGTTGGCGCCGTTCTCCAGCGCGCTCTTGACGTCCGAGTTCACGGTCGATGGGAGATCCTGGACGTCCGCGATCAGGTCATCCGTCTTTGCGGCCGCCACCAGGCAGCTGCCCACCCGGACGTTCGCCTGGATCTCATTGATCTTCGAGCTCAGCACGGCGGCCTCCTGAGAGCTCAGGGATGGGTCCGGGCCGTTGCTCCCGCCGCAGCCGAGGGCGAAGGCGGATGCGCCCGCCAGGAACAGGGCAAGGAGGATTGGCCGCAGCATCTTCGGCATCGCGGCGATACTAGCCGGGGCGCCCGAAGCGCCAGTGTTCGCCCGGTCCGTCGGCATCATTGGCCCACGTAGAGGCGATCGGCGAGCAGTTCGGGCAGTCCTGCCTCGCGGATCGCCTCGGCGGCCTTGTCGATGTCGTAGTGGACGCGGTGATAGGTGACCTTCCACTCGCCGGTGTCCAGCTCGAGCCAGGCGGCGCGCGGATCGCCGTCGCGGGGCTGGCCGACGCTGCCTGGGTTGAGCAGCCAGCGGTGTTCCGAGACGTCGATCTCCCTGCCGTCCTCGGCCTGGCCGCCACCATCGGATCCGGGTGGGCCGTCGCTGTCCGAGAACCAGAGCGCCACGTGCGAGTGGCCGATGAAGCTCACCCGCGAGGCCTGTTCCTCTATGCACTCGCGGGCCTGGTCGACGGCGAGCACGTACTCCCAGACGGGGTCGCGCGGAGAGGCGTGGTAGAGCCCGACCTCGTGCTCGGTGTTCTCGGGCTTCTGGGCCTTGAGGAACGCGATCGTCGTCTCGTCCGAGTTGGCGCGCGTCCACTCCACGGCCGCGGCCGCGGAGGCGGAGAAGACGTCGGTGCTGATCTCGCCGGTCACGGCGAGATCGTGGTTTCCGACCAGGCTGAGCTCGCAGCGCTCGGAGACGAGCCTGGTGCACCCGTCCGGCTGCGCGCCGTATCCGACCACGTCGCCGAGGCACCAGCGATGCTCGATACCCGCCTCGTCGATCGCCGAGAGCACGGACTCGAACGCCGGCAGGTTGCTGTGGATGTCGGTGAGGATGGCGACTTTCACGTGGATTCCAGAACGACTTGCGCTTAAGGCCCGCCCAAGGGGGCCGTTTATCGTAGGGCGGTGCCTGCCCGATCATCGTCCAAATGGGTCCGGATCGGCGTCACCGCCGTTGCGGCCGTGGTCGTCGCCGAGGCGGCTGCGTGGCTGCTGCGCCCGCGCGAGGTCGAGCAGCCCGTCGCTGTCCCCGAGAACGCGTACTTCTCCCACGACGAGCTGGCCAAGGCTGGCGACTACGCCTCCGGGCAGCGCCTGATCCTCGTCGGGGGCCTGCTCGCGGAGGGTGCCCTGCTGATCCTGCTGGCGACCGGGCGACCCACGATCACCCGCAGGGCGCTCGATCGCCTGGGCGAACGGCCCGTGCTCGGCGGGGCGGCGGCCGCGGCGGGCCTCTCGATTGCCGTGGGCGTCGTCACGGCCCCTTTTGGGATCTGGGCCCACGAGCGCTCCGTCGACGTCGGCCTCTCCACCCAGTCGATCGGCGGCTGGCTCAGCGACTGGGGCAAGGGGGCCGCGATCGGCGCGATCCTCGCCGGACTCGTCGGGACCCTCGCCCTCTGGCTGATCCGCCGCTTCGGCTCTCGCTGGTGGATCCCCGGCAGCGTCGCCGTCGTGATCGCCGCCACGATCCTCACGTGGCTCGCCCCGGTCGTCCTGGCCCCGCTGTTCAACAAGTTCGACGAGCTGCCGCCCGGCCAGGCGCGAAGCGATGTCCTGGAGCTGGCGAGGAAGGCCGATGTGAACGTCGGGCACGTCTATGTCGTCGACGCCAGCAAGCGGACCACCGCGATCAACGCCTACGTCAACGGCATCGGCTCCTCGAAGCGCGTGGTCCTCTACGACACGCTCGTCCACGACCTCAACCGCGGGGAGCGCCGGGCCGTCGTCGCCCATGAGCTCGGGCATGTCCACGGCAACGACATTCCGCGCGGGCTGCTCTTCGTCGCGGTCGTCACACCGCTCTCCCTGGTCTTCATCTCGCTGATGGCCGGCGGGATCGCCCGGCGCCGCGGCGCCGAGCCCGGCACTCCTGCCTACCTGCCCGCCTTCGCCCTGGCGATTGCAGCCACGTCTTTCGTGATCGGGATCGCGGGAAACCAGCTCTCCCGCTCCGTCGAGGCCCGCGCGGACACCTTCTCGTTGCAGCTCACGAACGACCCGCGGGGCATGATCGAGCTGCAACAGCAGCTCGCGGACCGCAACCTCTCCGATCCGAACCCGCCCGGGATCTTCAGCTTCCTGTTCGGCACCCACCCGCCGGCTGTCGACCGGATCGGCGCCGCGGTCGCCTGGGAGCGGGGCGAGCGCCCTTGAACGTCACGATCGTGGTGGTCGGGAAGGTGAAGGCCCCCTTCGCGGAGGCCGACGCGCACTACCGCAAGATGCTCCAGCGCCACCAGCCGGTGGAGGTGATCGAGGTGCGGGACGAAGTCAACATCGAGGGCCGGATTCCGACCCGCGCCCATGTGATCGCGCTCGATCGCGGAGGGCGTGCGCTGAGCTCGAGGGCGTGGGCGAGCTGGCTCTCCGAGCGACGGATCGACGCGCAGGATCTCTGCTTTCTGATCGGCGCGCCCGAGGGGCTCTCGGCCAGGACCATGGCGCTCGTCGACGAGCGCATCTCGCTCGGGCCCCAGACCATGGCCCACCAGCTCGCGCGCGTGGTCCTGCTGGAGCAGCTCTTCCGCGCCACGAAGATCCTGGCGCGCGAGCCGTACCACCTGTAGCCGCAGCCCGATCCCTAGGCTCTGGACCCCATGGGAGATCCCGTCGCAGAGCTCCGCTCCGCCGTCGAGGCCGCCGCCTCGAGATTCCACGACGGCGCCGACCCCACCAGCTCTCAGCCGACCCTGGAGCGCCCGCCGAAGCCCGAGTTCGGCGACTACTCGACCAACGCGGCGATGCTGCTCGCGCCTGCGCTCGGCGAGCAGCCGCGCGGGACGGCGGAGAAGCTCGCCGACGTACTCGGCCGCAGCCTGGAGGGCGCGATTGAGAAGGTCGAAGTCGCGGGCCCCGGATTCCTCAACCTCTTCCTCTCGGAGGACTGGTACCGGCGCGCCGCCGGGGAGCTGGCCGCCGCGGGCGAGGACCTGGGCCGTCCCGCCAGCTCGGAGGCGACGAAGGAGAGGATCAACGTCGAGTTCGTCTCGGCCAACCCGACCGGGCCGATCACCGCCGCAGGGGGAAGGGGCGCGGCGCTGGGCGACTCGATCGCCCGGGCCCTCGAGTTCGCCGGTCATCCGGTGACCCGCGAGTACTACGTCAACGACCGTGGAGGGCAGATCGACCGCTTCGCGGCATCGATCGCCGCCCGGATGAAGGGCGAGGCCGTGCCCGAGGACGGCTACGAGGGTGACTACGTGACGGAGATCGCCCGAAGCCTGGAACAGGAGGGGGTCAGCCCGGACGATCTCGACGCCGTCGGCCGCCGCGGGATCGCCCTGATGCTGGCCGCCGCAGAGGAGACCCTGCGCCGCTACGACGTCGTCTTCGACACCTGGTCGTCGGAGCGCGCGCTGCACGAATCAGCCGCCGTGGAACGCGCCTTCGCCGAGGCCCAGGAGGCCGGGCACGTCTACGAGAGCGAGGGGGCGACCTGGCTGCGCACGACGACCTTCGGCGACGACAAGGACCGCGTCCTGATCCGCTCGGACGGCGACCCGACCTACCTGCTCTCGGACCTCGCGTACCACCGCGACAAGCTCGACCGCGGCTCCGATCGGCTGATCGACGTCCTCGGCGCCGACCACCACGGCTACGTGGAGCGGCTGCGGGCCGCGCTCGCCGTCCTCGGCTACGACCCGAATGCCCTCGAGGTGGCGATCATGCAGCTCGTCCACGTGGTCGAGGGCGGGGAGAGGGCGCAGATGTCGAAGCGCAGCGGCGACTTCGTCAGCCTCGACGAGCTGATCGACGACATCGGCACCGACGCGGCGCGGTTCTTCATGCTGCAGCGCAGCCACGACACGACGGTGGACCTGGACCTCGAGCTGGCGCGCAAGACCTCCAACGAGAATCCCGTCTACTACGTCCAGTACGCGCACGCCCGGATCGCGAGCATCCTGCGCAAGGCGGGGGAGGGGGCGGAGGAGCGCGCGGCCGCCGACTTCGCGGCGCTGCCGGCCGAGCCGTCCGAGCGGGCGCTGATCAAGCGCCTCTGCGAGCTCCCGGACGAGGCCTCCGAGGCCGCCGCGCGCCGCGCCCCGCATCGGCTCTGCGCCTACTCAATGGAGGTGGCACGCGACTTCCACGCCTTCTACCGGGACTGCCAGGTCGTCGGAGCCGAGGGCGAGGGGGTCGAGGAGGCCCGGCTCGGCCTCTGCCTGCTCACGAAGCGGACGATCGCCAGGACGCTCGGGCTGCTCGGGATATCCGCACCGGAGCGGATGTAGGAACGGCCTCGCCTCATATGCGGCGGCCACATACACCGCCGCCGGATCTACGGCCACAAGCGGCCGCTACATGCTCTTCCGAAGAACGACGTGGGCCGCCGTCTCGGCGATCACCTTCACGTCGATCCAAGGGGACCAGTTGTCGACGTAGCCCGTGTCCAGCTTGACCATCTCGCGGATCGGGATCGCCGAGGCGCCTCCCACCTGCCAGACACCCGTCATCCCGGGCCGCATCTGAAGCCTGCGGCGCTGGGAGCCCATGATCCGGGCGTCCTCCTCGGGTACGAGTGGCCGGGGTCCGACCAGGCTCATCCCGCCCGTGATCACGTGGAGGAGCTGCGGCAGCTCATCCGGTCGGGCTTGTTCGCGACCCTCCGCTACGGGCCCGGGCTACTCGATGGTGGGTCGGCCGAGGACCTCTCGTCCCGGTTCGTCCGCGTACTGCTCGGCGAGTGAGCTCAGAGGTCGTACGAGGAGAGGTCCCTGTCTAGGCGCGCCTGGTCGCCGGGATCGAGCGGCGCGGGCGGATCGGGGCGGCGCGAGCGGCGAGCCAGCCGGGTCGCCCCGATGCCCAGACCGGCCAGCGCGAGGGCGATCAGCAGGCCGGGGACGATCCAGGCCGCGAGGTCGAACCCGTGGCCCGTGGGAGTGGCGAGCACGCGCGGGCCGTACTGGGCAACCAGCGCGTCCTTGATCTGGTCCTTCGTCTCGCCCCGGTCGATCAGCCTGCGGATCAGCGCCCGCTCGCGGTCGGCCTGCGGCGAAGCCGACTCCTCGAGAAGCGTTCCGCAGATCGTGCACATTACCTCGTCCTCGACATCGGGAAGGTTGGTCCGCGGCGTGACGGCCGAGGCGCCACCGGCCAGCGCACCGAGCGCCACGAGCGCCACCCCGAGCAGCGCCGTCGCCTGGCGGACTGCGCGGCTCACGACTTGGACGCGATCAGCGGCGCGATCATCTGGTTCAGGTAGCTCTCGTCGACGGGTCCACGCCGGATCAGGGCCACGTGTCCTTGTGGGTCGATCAGGAAGGATTCAGGGAAGCCGGTCATCCCATAGGCCTGCTTGCGGTCCTCACCGCCGGACTCGTGGAGCTGCGGGTAGGTGAGGCCGTAGCGGTGAACGAAGTTGAGCGCGTCCTCGGTCGAGTCATAGAGGTCGATGCCGAGGACCGTGAAGTCCTTCGGATGCCGCCTCTGGAAGCTCTCGAGGGCAGGCGACTCCGTCCGGCACGGCTGGCACCAGGAGGCCCAGAAGTTGACCAGGACCCACCTCCCTCGGTAATCCGCGATCTGGCCGGTGCCGGAGCCGCCCAGCACAGCCAGCTGTTTGTCCGGCGCCGTGTCCCCGATCGCCAGAGAGGACTCGCTCTTGCTGAGCAGTCCGTAGCCGAGCAGCCCGATCACGGCGAGGACGACCATCACGACGACGAATGACCTGGTGCTCACGGGGGGAAGGCTAGTGAGGAGACGCGGCCGACCTAGAATGTCCCGAGCACGCGGCGGTAGCTCACCTGGTAGAGCGCGAGCTTCCCAAGCTCGAGGTAGCGGGTTCAAGTCCCGTCCGCCGCTTTCTGAGCCGCACCCGGCGTCTCGCCTCGACACTCGCACTGGTTCTGACGGCCGGGCTGCTGCCCGCCACGCCGGCGAGGGCGCTCGACGTCGAGAGGACTCAGCGCCTCGCGCATCGCCTGCTCGACATCATGCTCGACACGCCGTCGCTGAGCCAGCCGACGCATGTCAGGGTGCTCCTGCCGAAGGGCTACCGCCGCTCGAGGGCCCGCTACCCGGTCCTCTACCTGCTCCATGGCGCGACCGGCAGCTACAGGAGCTGGACCGGCTCGGCGCTGCGGATGACGAAGCGGCTGCCGCTGATCGTGGTGACACCCGACGGAGGCCCCGACGGGTTCTATTCGGACTGGTACAACGAGGGCCTTGGAGGGCCGCCGATGTGGGAGAGCTACCACACGGGTGAGCTGATCCCATGGGTCGACTCCCGTTTTCGCACGAAGGCGGTTCGGCGGGCCCGAGCGGTGGCCGGCTACTCGATGGGCGGTTTCGGGGCGCTCAGCTATGCGGCGCGGCATCCGGGGCTGTTCTCGGTCGCCGCGAGCTTCTCCGGGGCTGTCGACTCGAACTACGAGCCGTTCCAGTGGCTGTTCTCCGAGGAGCGAACGCCCGCCGGCAATCCCGCCCTCTGGGGATCGCGCGCCACCCAGGAGGCCCGCTGGCGCGCTCACAACCCGGTCGATCTCGCGGCGCGGCTCTCGGGATCTCGGCTCCTGATCTTCACCGGGAACGGCCGGCGGGGAGGGACCTACGGGGGCGGGCCCGATCCCTTCGAGGCGGGGATCGAGCAGATGAACCTCAGCCTCAACCAGCGCCTCGATGAGCTGGGGATCCCGCACTTCTTCCGGGACCGGCCCGGCACCCATGCGGCGATCTACGCGAAACGCGACCTCTCGGAGACCCTGCCGTACCTGATGAGGGTCCTACCTCATCCGCGGATCGATCGCCATGCGCGCAGGCGTGGGGGATCTCATTCCGGGTAATCAGGGGTGCCGATGATCTTTCGGGCGCTCAACAGGACCGTCGCCTGGGGCGGGAAGCGTGCCGCGCAACGCAGCCGCTGGCTGGCCGAGCGCCTCTGGTTCATCGCGGCGATCGAGGTCGCCTGGCTGGCCAATCGCCACTGGCGCCGTCTCGAGCCCGAGGAGCGCCGGAGGTTGCGGGAGCTGATCGTCAAGTCGCGCGGCCGGCCGTCCAGGCTCTCCTCGAAGGAGCGCGCGGAGGCGGAGGATCTCCTCCAGAAGCTCGACTACGCCGAGTTCGGCGGCAGCGTCACCACGACGCTCTTGCCGTTCAGGCCCTTAGGGCGTCTGGTCGAGTTCGCGCTGGGCCGAGCTCACGCGCAGGCGCCCCCGCGACCCTAGCCGCCAAGACCGCGTGCCGCCAGTGGCTCCTCCAGCGCGCCGCCGGCGTGGTTGTTGTCGTGGATGGAGACGTACTCGGCGAAGACGCAGTTCGAGCCGATCGAGACGCTTTCGTGTACGGCGAGGGTGCACCCGGGTGAGAACCAGACGTCGTCCCCGATCACCAGCTCGCCCTTGAGGCGGCCGTCGAAGTCGCGGAGCAGGACCAGCCGCCTTCCGATCGTGATTCGCGCCGAGCGATCGATCTCGAAGGTCGACCGCGGCCCGACGAAGAACGGCCGCGCGTCGAGATGGCGGCAGCGGAGGCGGAGCCAGAGGAAGCGGAGCAGCGCCGCGGCCTTCCGGGGGGTCGGCATGGGCTCAGACTAGCCGGGCCGCTCCTGGCCCTCGCCATCGGGCCTCAGGGGGCGGCGGGCCTGACATCGGGATGGGCCTCGTACCACTCGAGAGTCCGGCGAATGCCCTCGCGGAGCTCGACCCGGGGCTCCCAGCCGATTTCGGTGCGGATCTTGGTCGAGTCCAGGTACTGGCGCTCGATCTCGCCGCTGGGGTTGCCGGCGCCCCGGTAGTCGGGCTCCACCTCACCCGGGCCGAGCTCGCAGATCAGATCGACCACCTCGCGCACCGGGTTGGGACGGCCCCAGCCCGCGTTGAAGGCCTCGCCGGACGCGCGACCCTGGGCGAGGGCCTCCGCGATCGCCAGGTAGGCCGAGGCGGCGTCCTCCACGTGGAGAAAGTCGCGCTCCGGTGAGCCGTCCGAGCGGATCACCGGGCGGCGTCCGTCGAGCACGGTGGTGACCGATTCCGGGATCAGCCGGGAGAAGTTGCGATCGCCGCCGCCGTAGATGTTGGCCAGCCGCGTGACGGCCACGGGCAGCCCGTGGGTGTGCCAGTAGCTGCGCGCGATCAGATCGGTCGCGGCTTTGGACACGTCATAGGGGTAGATCGGCTGCAGAGCCGAGTCCTCGGTGTAGGGCAGCTCGTCGTGCGGGCCGTAGGCCTTGTCGGAGGACGCCACCACGACGGCCTGGATCCGCGCCACCCGGCAGGCGTCGAGCAGCACCCAGGTTCCCTGGATGTTGGCCTCGAAGGTGGGGATCGGAGACGCGTTAGCGTCTCCGACGATCGCCTGGGCGGCTAGGTGGAAGACCGTGTCGATCGAGTCCTGCCGCAGCGTGGAGGCCACGAGATCGCCGTCGCGCAGGTCGCCCGTGATGTCGTGGACGTCCCCGGCGATTCCGAGCAGCTCGAGCCCGCTGGCCCCTTCGCTGTCGCGGTCGAGGGAGGTCACCTCCGCACCTGAGTCGAGGAGCGCCTTGGCGACCCACGAGCCCGCGAATCCCCTCGCGCCTGTGACCAGGGCCCTCACGCCCGCCACGGCGGCCTGCCGCTGTCCCAGAGATCGTTCAGGAGCACCGCGTCCTTGTAGGTGTCCATGCAGTCCCAGAAGCCCTCGTGGCGGAAGGCTCGCAGCTGCTCGTCGCCGGCGAGGCGCTCCAGCGGCTCGCGCTCGAGGACGCTGTCGTCGGCGAGGTAGTCGAAGACGCCCGGCTCGAAGCAGAAGAAGCCGCCGTTGATCCAGCTGTCCACCCGCGGCTTCTCGTGGAAGCCGCAGACCAGCCCGCCGTTCCCGAGGTCGGCCACGCCGAACTGGAGCTCGGGCCGCACCACGGTCATCGTCGCCAGGCCGCCCCCCTCGCGGTGGAAGTCCGCAAGCGCGGCGAGGTCGATGTCCGCGACGCCGTCGGCGTAGGTCGCGGAGAACGGCTTGTCGCCGATCCGCTGCTGGGCCGCCTTGATCCGCCCCCCGGTGGGCGTGTCGAGACCGGTGTCGACGCAGCTCACTTCGATCCCCTCGGGCCATGAGCTTCGAGCGACCCAGCTGGAGATCTGCTCGCCCTTGTATCCGGTCAGCAGCAGGAAGCGCGAGAAGCCCTGATCGCTGTAGATCGAGATCACGTGCCAGACGATCGGCCGTCCGCCGATCTCCACAAGAGCCTTCGGAATTGACCGTGTGCGCTCGTTGAGGCGGGTGCCACGCCCCCCGCAGAGGATCACAACTGGGTCGAGCGTCGCCACGGACGATCGAGCCTACTGGCAGACAGGGGCTGCGGGTAATCCCCTGCATGTATCGGGAAACCCGAGTCGGCATTACGGACTTTTCCCAACGGTCGCAAGTCCAGGATCGAAGGTGTCGATTGCGCCTTTCGGCGCGGCCCTCCGACCCGAACAGCATGGGCCCCGGACACCGCGCAGAGACGAGGAGGCCAATCCGCATCCCGGTGCTCAGGCCAGGCGTCCCGGTGCTCGGGGCGGTCCTCACCGTCTGCATCTGCGCCACCTTCGTGGTCCAGGCGCAGCCGGCGATCGCGAAGAAGGCGCGGAGATCCGCGGCAGCGGCGACCAGACAACTGCGCGGTGTCAACCTGACGCCGAACTGGGAGTGGCCGGGCGCAGCCGGCATGGACGACAGCACCTCCGCCCGCGAGCTTCAGTCGTCCTGCGCCCTGGGGGCGAACCTCGTCCGGTTCACCGTCAAGTGGAATCGCCTGGAGCCGGTCCAGGGTCAGATCGACGAGGGCTATGCACGGCGCATCGACCAGGTGCTGACGCAGGCATCGTCGTGTCGGATCAGAGTGCTGGTGACGCTGATGATCACGCCCTGCTGGGCGGCCGCGGATGGCACTCAGACGAAGTGCCCGCCGGGGGCGGGCACCCTCACTCCGCCAAACGACGCCGCGACCTATGGGTCGATCGTTCAGAGAATGCTTCAGCGCTGGCCCGGCATCTTCGCCCTCGAGGTGTGGAACGAGCCGAACCTGACCGCCTTCTGGCACGGCTCGGCGGGCGACTACGCGGCGATCGCAAACGCCGCGGTGGCGGCAGCGGACCGCGTCGGCTCGGCGACGCAGGTGCTCGTGGGCTCGATCGGTGCTGCCGACGCCGGCTACCTGCGACAGCTCTACTCCGCCGGGATGCGCGGCTACGACGGGATCTCGATCCATCCCTACGACTTCCAGATGAGCTCGGGGTTCACCCGGCGACACCGGTGGAAGCACCACCACGATCTGTTCGAGAACCGGATCGAATCGATCCACCGGACGATGGTCGCGACCGGCGATCGTTCGATCGGCCTCTGGCTGACGGAGTTCGGCTACTCCGTCTGCCCGGCCAAGCCCTTCTGCGTCCCGGAGACCCGCCAGGCGCGTTCCCTCGCCGACAGCTACCGGGCGGCCGCCCGTCTCCGCTACGTGAAGGGATTGACCTCGTATGACCTGCGCGACGCAGGCAATGACGCCAACGTGTGGGACAACCGCTTCGGTCTGCTGCGCCGTGACTTCTCGCCTCGTCGAAGCTTCTGGGCCGTCCGCTCGGTCCTTCGCCGCCTCGGTACCGGCAATGCCTCCTCGGCCCGCGCGAAACGTGCCGCGCTCAAGCGCCGGCGCTAGTTCGCCTGGCTGCTCGGGCGAATCAGGATCTCGTTGACGTCGACGCCCTCGGGCTGCTCCAGCGCCCAGATCACGGCTCGCGCGATGTCGTCGTCCGCCAGCGCGTCCTTGGGCCGCTCGTCGAAGAAATCGGTGTCGGTCATCCCGGGCTCGATCAGCGTCACCCGGATGCCGTGGTTCTCGTGCACCTGGCGAAGCTCCTGGCGGAGCGACTCCCCGATCGCGCCGACCGCCCATTTGGTCGCGGAGTAGAGCGATCCGGGCAGGGCCCGCCGCCCCGCCACCGAGCTGGTGATCACGTAGTGGCCGGTGCCGGCGTCGAGCAGGGTGGGCAGGGTCGCCCGGATGGTCAGGGCCACTCCGAGCACGTTGGTGAGGACCATCGATCGCCACTGGTCGGGCGACTCCTCGAGGAAACCGCGCTTCGCGCCGAAGCCCGCGTTGGCGAACACGGCGTCGAGCCGCCCGAAGCTCTCGGTCGCCGCCTCTGCGATCCGCCGGCACTCCTCCCACTCGGTGACGTCGCAGCGCACCGCGATCGCCCGCTCGGGGCCGCCGAGCTCCTCAGCGAGCTCCGAGAGCCGCTCCTCGCGGCGAGCGCCCAGGACGAGCCGGTACCCGGCCTCGGCGGCCCGGCGCGCCGTGCGCGCGCCGATCCCGCTCGACGCGCCCGTGATCAGCATTACCCGCCCGTCAGCCATGCGCCGGGTCATTCTCGCAGCGGATCTCAGTGGTTACTACGGTCAACAGGCCCAGAGGCGGGTCGATACCAAAAATATGAGGTTTCGAGCGTCCAACCTGCTCTTGCTGTGCGGGATCGTGGCGGCGATCGCGGCAGCGCTGGTGTTCACGGATCGAGCCCAGCGGAACACCGGCAACGAGTCCTACAGCGAGAACACCGCCAACCAGGCGGTCCAAAACGCCATGTGGCGACTGGTGGAGGGAACCGAGGGGTACGTCAGCTTGGGCCATCCGCGAGCGCTGGGGCAGTACGAAGGGGCGCAGCTACGGGTCGAGCGATCGGTGACTTCGCTCCGCGACATCGCGAACAGTGGTCAGGAGAAGGCCGCGGTCGACCAGATGGCGAAGCTGATCCGAGCCCAGCAGTCGCTCGACGCGAGGGCTGTCCACCAGCGCCAGGCAACCGGCCAACCTGGGTCCGTCGCCGATCAGCAGCACCGAATCTCCGTATTCGACCAGGTGATCGCCGCGAACAAGAACCTCTCGACGGTGATCGATGAGGAGCGCCGCAGCGCCCAGACCAGGACCACCCTCGTCTCCCTCGGGGCGATTGGGGTTCTCGGGCTCCTGATCGTCGCCCTGGGCCTGTCCGCGCGACGCACCGACCGCCGCCGCCGCAGGATCCGGCGCTTCGGCGAGGGTCTGCAGGCGGCGCGCACCGAGCCCGAGGCGTACAGTCTGGTCCAGGCTCATCTCGAGCGCTCCGTGCCGGGCTCGGAGGTCTCCGTGTTCAATCGCAACAACAGCGCCGACCGGCTCGAGCCGACGACGCCGGTCGACGAGAACAGCGACCTGGGCAAGGCTCTCGAGGGGGCCAAGCCGGACGATTGCCTCGCCGTCAGAACCGCGAAGGCTTCAACCGGCGGCACGGGTGAGGATGACCTCCTGCGCTGCGACATCTGCGGCAAGATCGGCGGCCGTTCGCTGTGCGTCCCCGCCATCGTCGGCGGCGAGGTGATCGGCTCGGTCTTGGTCCGCGGGCAGAAGTCGTTCGCCGATTCCACGGAGCGGACCGTCTCCGAGAGCGTCGGGGAGGCGGCACCGGTCGTCGCCCACCTGCGCAACCTCGCGATCGCCGAGCGGCGAGCGGCGAGCGACAAGCTCACGGGTCTGCCCAACAAGCGCTCGGCCGACGACACCTTCAAGCACATGGTCGCCAACGCGGCCCGCACCTCGAAGTCGCTGGCCCTCGTCCTCCTCGACCTCGACCACTTCAAGCGGGTGAACGACACGTACGGACACCCCAAGGGCGACGAGGTGCTCGCGGCGATCGGCTCGACCGTCGGGCACACGATCCGCGAGAACGACTTCGCCGCCCGCGACGGTGGCGAGGAATTCATGGTGCTGCTGCCGGGCGACGACACCAACGACGGTCGGCTCGTCGCGGAGAAGCTGCGGTCCGCGATCTCGAACCTGCGGATCCCGGACCTGGAGCAGGGCATCACCGCGAGCTTCGGCGTGGCCTCGTTCCCCGATGACGCCGCAACACGCGAGGAGTTGGTCCGCAAGGCCGACCGCGCCCTCTATTCCGCCAAGCGCGCCGGCCGAAACCGGGTGCACACTGCCGCTGATCCGGAGTCCGACGAGAAGCCGGCCCAGACCGAGAACGGCGCGGCGGCGACCGTCAAGGCCAAGTCCACCGAGGCCTGAGGCCGAGCCTTTAGGAAGCCCTTGCGATAATCCACGGTCGCCGTGGATCCATCTCGCAAACGCAAGATCCGCCTCGTCGTCGCCCTCTCGGCAGCCGTCCTGCTGGCGGCGGGCCTCGTCTACACGTCCTTCTCCGCCTCGACCGAGGCGAAGCAGCCCTCGCAGCTGCTCCAGGCCAATCCGGGAGGGACCTATGAGCTGACCGGCGACGTCGTCCCCGGCTCGATCCATCACGCCGGCGACAAGCTCGACTTCCGGATCTCGGATCGCGACGGCACCCACCCGATCCCGGTCAGCTACACGGGCACCGTGCCCGATCCCTTCCGCGACGGGCGCGAGGTGATCGTCACCGGCAAGCTTCAGAACGGCACCTTCGTGGGGGACCGGGACAGCCTGATCACGAAGTGCCCGTCGAAGTTCACGACCACGACTCCGGGGCAGTCCAGCTGACGATCCTGGGCTCCGCATTGCTGGCCGCCGCCCTGCTCTGCGCGCTCTACGCGGCGGGCGCGGGCGTCCATGCCGGGCGGACCGGCGACCGCCGCTGGGTCGACTCCTCCCGGCGAGCCGTCTATGCCATGGCCGGCCTGCTCACCGCGGCGGTCATCCTGATCGAGCTGGCCTTCCTCCGCGACGACTTCCACTTCGCGCTCGTCGCCGATCACTCCTCGACGACCACCCCGACCTTCTACAAGCTGACCGCGATGTGGTCGAGCCAGGAGGGCTCGCTGCTTCTCTGGGCCTGGGTGCTCTCGCTCGCGTCGAGCGGCGTCCTCTACATCACGCGCCGCCGCCATCGCGAGATCGTGCCCTGGGCGACGGCGATCCTGGCCGGCCTCGGCTCGTTCTTCATCGGGCTGATGATCTTCAAGGCTCAGCCGTTCGGGCATCTCGATCCCGCTCCGGCCGAGGGCGCCGGCCTGACCCCACTGCTGCGGAACCCGTACATGGCGGTGCACCCGCCGATGCTCTACTCGGGCTACGTACTCTGGTCGATCCCGTTCGCGTTCTGCATCGGGGCGCTGATCACGCGCAAGCTCGACGCGAGCTGGATCCGGACGACCCGCAACTTCGCGCTGGTCGCCTGGACGTTCCTCGGCATCGGCCTGCTGCTCGGCTCGCGCTGGTCCTACGAGGAGCTCGGCTGGGGTGGCTACTGGGGCTGGGACCCGGTCGAGAACGCCGCGCTGATGCCCTGGCTGATGGGCACCGCCTTCCTGCACTCCGTGATGGTCCAGGAGAAGCGCGGAATGCTGAAGGTCTGGAACGTCAGCCTGATCTCGGCGACGTTCTGTCTCTGTCTGCTCGGGACCTTCCTGGTGCGCTCGGGGGTGCTGCAGTCGATCCACGCCTTCGGCGCCTCGACGGTCGGCGGGCCGCTGCTCGCGCTGATCGGCGTCACGGCGGTCGGCGCGACGCTCTTGATCGTGACACGCCTCGATCAGCTGAAGCCCGAGCGCCGGATCGATTCGCTGCTCTCCCGGGAGTCGATCTTCTTCGTCAACAACCTGCTGCTGCTGGGCCTGGTCGTGGTGATCTTCTGGGGCACCTTCTTCCCGCTGATCTCGGAGTTCTTCACCGGCGATCGCCACTCGCTGGCAGCGCCTTGGTTCGACCGCTACGTGACGCCGATCGGCGTTCTGCTGGTCCTCTTCACCGGGATCGGGCCGCTCTTCGCCTGGGGCCGGCTGAGCGGCGGCGCGGCCCGCCGTCTGCTGCTCTGGCCCGGGATCGCGACCGCCGCGACGGTCGTCGTGCTGCTCGCGGCCAGTGACGCCGGCAGCCATCTCTGGGCGCTCTTCGTCTTCGCCTTCGCGGCCTTCACCGTCGTCGCGCTGCTCGGCGAGTTCTGGCGGGCGGGGTCGACGCGGCACGCGCTCACGGGGGAGGGGTATCCCCGCTCCCTCGTCACCGCGGTCGGGCGCAATCGCCGCCGCTACGGCGGCTACATCGTCCATGCCGGGATCGCGCTCACCCTGATCGGGATCGCCGCTTCCTCGAGCTTCCAGACCAACCGCGATCTGCGGCTGCAGGTCGGGGAGAGCGCGAAGGTCGGCGACTACACGATCGCCTACCGGAAGATCACGGCCGACCCCCAGAACGAGCGGATCGCCTTCGGCGCGCAGCTCGACGTGAGCCGCGACGGCAAGCACGTCACCACGCTCAACCCGGCGCGCAACTACTACCCGACACAGGACCCGAGCGCCGGAGCGATCGGCCGCTACTTCATGGGGGAGTCGACCAGCGAGGTGGGCCTGAAGACCGGCGCCGGGGGGGACCTGTGGAGCGCGTTCCAGCCCGACCTCTCCCCGCTCAACCCGGCGATCATCCGCGGCAACCGCCAGCTCGCGAGCCTGCCCTCACAGGCGCAGGGGATCGCCATCCTCGCCCTCGTCCAGCACTACCTGCAGGCGCCGGCCCCGGCCAACTTCCGCGTGATCGTCAACCCGCTGGTGGGTTGGATCTGGATCGGCGCCCTGATCGCCCTCGCCGGAGCGGTGATGGCGGGGTGGCCGGCGCTCGAGTCGCGCCGCCGGCTGGAGGCCGCCTACCGCGCCAGGTTGGGCAAGGAGCTGGGGACGGCGACTCCACCGGCCTCCTAGGCCGCCCCGGGCTGGCTTCCCCACATGTTGGAGTTACTGCTCGCAGTCGTGATCGTCGGGCTGGTCGCATGGTTCGTGACCGCGCCGCTTCGCGGGCTGCCGAACGATGATGCCGAGGATCCCGCGGTCGCGGAGCTCGCCGACCTCGAGGCCCGCAAGGAGGCGAAGTACCGGCAGATCCGCGACGCGGAGGCGGACCACGCATCGGGCAAGCTCTCCGATCGGGACTTCGAGCGCTTGGACCGCGAGCTGCGCGGCGAGGCGGTCGACATCCTGAAGCGGATCGACCGGCTGAAGCCGAAGCAACGCTGATCTAGGGCCTGTCGGGCCAGGGATCGCACCCCTGGATGCGGCCCATGACCGGCGCTGGATCGCCGCCCGCCTCCTCGCCGGTAGGCACCGCTAACGCCTCGTCGGCGGTCGGCGCCCAGCTTGGTCCTGGACCGCCCCAGGGGCACGTCCCCGACCCGACAGGCCCTACACTTTCGCGCCATGGCAACCGTGCTCAGCGTGGTCGAGGTCATCATCTCGGTGATCCTGATCTTCCTGGTGCTCCTGCACTCCGGCAAGGACGCCGGCCTCTCCGGTGCGTTCGGCATCGGCGGAGGCGGCAGTGCGTTCGGGGGCGGCTCGCTGGTGGAGCGGAACCTGACCCGGTGGACGATCTTCTTCGGGATCCTCTGGGCGCTGAACGCGATCATCATTCTCAAGCTCTAGCGGTTGCAAGGCCGCTCTCTATCGGAGCGGCGGCTTGCCGCCGCGACTTGTCCGTGCGGCCGTAGGCAACCGCGACTGATGGCGAGGTGGTCCCTCACTCTCCTCGCGCTTCTTGCAATGGCGGGATGCGGTGGATCCGGCAGCGGTGGAACGCGCGTCGGCGGCGGGCTGCCGCCGGCGGGCGGGGGAGGGACCTTGGCCTACGCGCTCCCGGCCCTGCCCTCCACGCTCGATCCGCTCGCCGCCCAGACCCGTGCACAGCAGACCGTCACGCGCCAGGTCTACGAACCGCTGATCGAGCGTCTCTCGGGCCCATACCGGCAGGGCGCGCCGCAGGCCGGCCTCGCTCTGGAAGCTCGGCCCTCGCGCGACCGGACCACCTGGACCGTCACGCTTCGGCCCGACGTCCGCTTCCAGGACGGGACGCCCTTCAACGCCGCGGCGGTCCTCGCCAACTCCCGGCGCTGGCAGGCGGACCCAGCCGGCCAGGCGCTGCTTCCTCACCTGTTCGCGGTCGACGCGCCCCGGCCGGACGAGGTGCGCTTCCTGCTCGACAAGCCGGTGCCCGACCTGGTTCGCCGACTGAGCTCGCCCCGGCTCGCGATCGTCTCTCCCCGTGCCCTCGACCCCCGGAGCGGTCAGAACGCCCGCTTCCTCACCGACGCGGGCGGCTCGGGCACCGGGCCGTTTCAGGCCGGCCCGAGCGGCCCCGGCCGGCAGATGCTCTCCCGCTTCGCCGGCTGGTGGGGAAGCCCCATGGGGCTCGGGCCCTCGCTGGACGGGGTGACCTTCGTCCTCGCTCCGCAGCCGAGCCAGAGGCTTCGTCTGCTCCGGGAGGGCGGCGTCCAGGTGGCCGATTCCCTGGGGCCCTCCGGTCTCCGTGCGGCAGCGTCCGATCCGCTGCTTGACACGGTGGGCGGACCGCTCGGTGGGATCGGCCTGGAGGGGTCAGTCCGGGGAATCGACTCCGCTCGTGCGATCCCCGTCCTCTCCTCCGTCTGGCTGACGCGTCTCACGGGGTAGGCATAGCTCGCAGAAGTCCGCGCCGAAGGGCGTGAGATGGATGCTGCGCCTCACGGTCCGTGTGCGGCTCGCGGCCCCCATGGCGTCGGCGACGTCCGGCTGGGCCTCCAGCACCTGGTAGCGGAGCGGGTCATGGAGCGGCTCGCTGGAGAACCAGATCAGCCCGAGGCGGAAGAGGTTGTTGAGGTAGGCCCGGACGTCGTCGAGGTGCCGGCAACCCGCCTCGGGCCCGATCATGCTGAGCCCGGCGGCGACCAGCTCCGAGGTCGACTTCAAAGGCAGCAGGCCCGAGCGGACGTCCACCGCGGGCTGGGGGCCCTGTTCCAGCAGCAGCCTCAGGATGCGCGCCTCGTCGGGCGCCAGGTCCTCGAGGATGCGGGCGTAGGCGGGATGGGAGTCCTCGTCCAGGTTGACGTCCGCGGAACGGCGCAGAAGCTCCTCGCCGCGTTCCCGGAGGGACTGGCGCGCCTTCTCGCGGTCCTCCTCCGCAGCCTCGGGCGTCATCGCCGCCCGCGCCTCGGGCCGGTCATCAGGGATGCCGAGCACGCGGCGGGTGCGCTCGCGGAGCTCGGCGCCCGTGGAGCGGAAGAGCTCGCCCGGCTCCTGCCCCGACATCGCCGCCCTGATCACGCGCTGTCCGGCATCGGTCGATGCGCGCGCGGTCCAGCGGGCGCTGCGCACATACGCGGCGGCCGCGATCCTGGCCAGGCCGGGGACCGTGCGCAGCAGGTTGGGGTCGCGCTCGTCCGCCATCAGACACCGAAGATCAGCAGATGGATGCACCCGGCGACGAAGCCGAGGGCCGCGCCGTGCAGCAGGAGCAGCCACTCGTCCTCCCGCATCGCCGAGCGCAGCAGCTCGGAGAAGTCCCCGTGCGGGAGCTCGCGCATGCGGTCGGTGATCAGGTCGCGCATCGCAGCGCTCTGGCGCCGGTTGAACTCCGGATCGGTGAGCGGCGTCATGGTGTAGTCGACGGCCTCGGTCGCCACGGACTCCCGGATGGTCTCGTACTCGCTGCCGCCGAGAGCCACCCTGACCGCGAGCCGGGCCGGGCCGGCCGCCCGGTCGACCGCCGGGCGCATCGAGTCCTCGATCATCTGGCGGGTCCTGTCGGCCCGCGGCCCGTGGAGGAGCTCGTCGCCGATGTTCCTGAGCGTGACGATGTCCTCCGCGATGATCTCGCCATACACGTCGGATACCTCGGGTTGGCGCCTGATGAACAGGCCGTGCACCTTGAAGGGTCCGATCCGGCGCGGCTCGACCGGCTCGAAGATCATCCACAGCGCCACCCAATTGGTGACGTACCCGATGATCACGCCGCCGATCGGCAGCACCCACCAGTGGGGATAGGCCTGGGTGATGAAGACGAGCGGGATTCCCTGCAGGGCCCCGAAGAGGAACCCGAAGTTGATGATCAGGCGGAGCTCGCGGCGGCCGACCTCGAGGTAGATCCGGTTGGCCATCTCGGGGTTCTCCTCGATCCGCCGGATCACCATCAGCTTGATGTCGAGCAGCTGGTCGATGTGGGCCCCGATCTCGTCCGTGACCGTCCTGACGATGTCGGGGAGCTGCTGTTGCACCCTGAGGTGGACGGCCTCGCGGACCCGGCGCGGCAACCCGCGCCAGGTGTCCGGGTACTCGCGCTCCATCGTCCGGTCGACGACCTCTCGGATGTCCTGCCGGGCGGTGTCGAGGATGTGCTCGGCGATCGCCTCCGGCTCGAGCTGGCGGTAGAACTCGGTCGGGCTGCCGAGCTTGGCGATTCCCTTGTCGACGGCTATCGAGCCCATCTTGGCGGCGCGCGACGGGATGATCCCCTGCCAGCCGACGCCGCCCTGCATCACCCCGGGGATCTGCTGGATCCGGCGGGGGAGGAGGGGCGCGAGCCGCTTCAGCCCGGGCAGGCGCCAGCCGGCGAAGCTGACCGGGTAGAACAGCATCCAGACCCCGCTCCAGTTGGTCAGGTAGCCGATCGCCCCGGTGAACAGGGGAATCGTCAGCTCCTTGAGCAGCTCGCCGTCCATACCCGGGCGATCAAGCTACCGCCTTAGTCTTTCGCGGAATGCAGCAGAGGCTCAGACCATTGGTCCTGGTCGTCGCGGCGGGCCTGGCGGTCCTCGGCTCGGGCTGCGGCGGAGGGGACAACGGCGGCGGGTCGACCACCCAGGCGGTGAGCGCCGCCCCGACGATCACCGCCCCGACGACTCCCTCGGGCGACGGGACGGGCGGGGCGACGACGGGGACCACCACGGCGCCATCCACGATCCCGCTCCCGGGTGGCGGCCGAATCCGGGCCGATGCGCTGGGGCCGTTCCGCGACTGCATGCAGCGGCACGGCGGCGATGTCAATCTTTTCGGGGGCGGCCAGTCAAACGCGACCGATGCCATCCGCTCGCGCTTCCGCGTTCTGATCAGGGCGCGCCGGGCCTGCTTCAAGGAGCTGCCGCCGAGGCTGCAGCGCCGCTACGAGCAGTTCAGAGCCCGGATGCGTCGCCAGCACCGCGGTCGCTAGGGCCGCTCGCGGCAGGCGCCGGCACCCGCGCCCCGGGGAAGTAGTGCACCCGCACGTGGTCACCGCGCTGGTTCTCGCCGATGAAGACGAAGTCGAGCGGCAGCCACAGGGCCCGGTTGAAGTAGGTCTTCAGTCCTTCGTTCTCGATTTCGAAGATCATCCCGGCGGCGCGAGTGTCCTGGCCGCTGACGAAGCGGCCCTCCAGATGGTCGCGCACGGCGAGGGCGAGCCGGCCGGCGAGGTTGCTGTGGCGCTGGGAGCGCGCGACGTAGGTGCGGTAGTGCCAGAAGTCCATGCCCAACCTGGGATTCCGCTGGATGTAGGCGGTGGAGACGCCGACCACCCCCTCGTCGGGGAGCACGGCGACCAGCTCCACCTCGTGGACCCGGCGCTGGGCCTCCTGGGTGGGGACGGCCTGCTCGCGGCCCCAGAGCGCGAGGACGTCGTCGGCGGTCACCTCGCTCTCCGCAAGAGGCTCGACGCGGAAGCGATCGTCGACCGGATAGGCCTCGTCCCTGGTCGCCTCGAGCGGGGGTGAGCTCTCCGGCCCGGGTCCGATCTTGGCGTTCCAGAAGTACCGCAGACGAAGCTGGCGGCCGTCGGGCAGGTAGCCGGCGAAGACGAGCTGCTCCTCGGGCCAGAACGCCTCGTCGCGGCGGCGCATCTCTTCGGGATCGGAGATCAGTGACGCGACTCCGACGGGCTGCGGGCCGTCCGGGTCGAATCCCTCGGCGAGCGCCTCGAAGGCGGCGTTGAACATCTTCGCGGCGAGCCCATCGTCGGCCCCCGGGAGGAGGCCGCGGTAGCGCCACAGTCGGCGCTCCAGGAGCGGGATCACCTCCGCGGCGACCGAGTTCACCCCGGTCACCTCCTCGCCCTCCAGCGCGACGCAGACGACCTCGGGCAGCCGCTGCCGCGCGGCTTCACCCTCCAGCGCAGCGAGCTCGGACCAGAAGCGAAGAATCCGCTCCGATAGCTGCTCGTCCAATCCCCCTCGGACGATCTCGATCGTCGACCCTCCTGCCTGCATCGCGCCGATGCTATCCAGTCAGGTCCGGATGAATCTCTTGATCCCGACCGCGCTCTCGAATACAGTGCCGCCGCCGACAGAGGGCCGTAGGGGGCTTGGGCTGCAGACCACCGGGGAGGATCGGATTGTCCGAGAGATCGTTTCGACGTGACTACCACCGCAGGCTCGACGCCGCGAGGCGCCGCCAGGCTCTGCGTGCCCGCAAGGCCGCCGCCGCGGCCGCCGCCGTCGGCGCCTTCGCCCTGGCCGCGCCCGCCACCTCCTCGGCGGCGAACTTCGTGGTCAACTCCACCGCGGACGGCGGCACCACCTGCGATCCGAGCAACCCCGCCGTGCCCTGCACCCTGCGCGACGCGGTCAGTGGCGCGGCGGGCCTCGCCGGCGCCGACACGATCACCTTCGACTCCACCCTGAGCGGCTCGACGATCACGCTGACCAGCGGGCCGATCTCCGTCAGCGACAGCGACCCGCTGACGATCAGCGGCCCGGGCGCCGGCAGCCTCACGGTCTCAGGAGGGGGGGCGACGCAGATCTTCGACGTGGTGCACACCTACGGCGCCTACGACCGGGGGGACCCGGCGGGCCTGACGATCTCGGGCCTGACGCTCAGCGACGGGTTCGGCGCGAGCGCGGGGGCGATCTACACCGACGGCGACACGAACGTGGCCCTCGCCAACGACGTGATCACCGGCAACACGGCGACGGGCCAGGCCGCGAGCTTCAGCGCTCCGGTTGCAGCGGACTACGGCGGCGGTGCGATCACCTCGACCGGGATCATGTCGATCGCGAGCAGCACGATCTCGGGCAATGCCTCGTCGACGGCCGGGTCCGGTAAGTACGGCGGCGGCGGGATCGAGGCGCTCGGGCCAATGGCGATCAGCGGCTCCGCGATCTCCGGCAACACCGCGACCGGTCAGGGAGGCGGGATCTTGGTCGGCACGGGCAAGTACGCTGTCTCGCCGCTTCAGCTCACGAACTCGACGGTGTCCGGGAACACCGCGAACTACGGGGGCGGCATTGCGTTCTTCCAGGCGACGAAGTACGGCAGCAGCCGCGACCAGGTCCTCAACACGACGATCTCCGGCAATACCGGGACGAACATCGGCGGCGGGATCGCGCTCGATTACCTCGGGGGCGCAAGCCGGCTGACGGTCTCCCACAGCACGATCTCCGGGAACAACGGCTCGAGCGGATCCGCCGGCGGCGGTCTGGCGGCCTTCTACGCGCCGGGCTCCTTCCAGCTGGTCGACTCGACGCTTTCGGGCAACACCGCGGGCTATGGCGGGGGCGTGTTCCTCCTTGGGCCGTCGGTCAAGTACCAGGACTCGTTCCAGTTCGACAACTCGACCGTCGCCTCCAACGGGGCGTCGTCGAACGGCGGCGGGTTCTACGTCACCGATTTCTACTCGTACAACGGGAGCACGCCCTCGACTGTGGGGGTGACGAGCACGATCGTCGCCGACAACAACGGGCCGGACGGACCCCAGGATCTCGCCGATGAGAGCGGCTACGCGCCCGCCGTGCAGCTCTCGTTCGCCCTGGTCGAGAGCACCGGCGGGGCGAAGATCGTCGAGCAGCCCGCCGGCTCGAACATCTTCGCCCTCGATCCGCAACTGGGCGGCCTGGCGAATAACGGCGGCCCGACCCAGACTCGGATGCCGGCAGTGACCAGCCCGGTGGTGGACAAGGGCATCTCACCCGGGCCGCTGGCCACCGACCAGCGCGGCGATCCTCGCCGGGTCGATACCTCGGTTCCAAACGCCGCCGACGGCACGGACATCGGTGCAGTGGAGCTCAGCTCGGGCCCTCCGGGCGAGGCGCCTGGCGCGGTGCCGACCATCCGGTTCCACAACCTGAAGAAGAAGAGGCACGGAAAGCGGGTGCTGTATACGCACCACAAGCGCCCCAAGGTGCATTTCTACTTCACCTCGCGGATCCCCGGCCTGGTCTTCCTCTGCAGGGCGGACAAGCACCACTACAAGCGGTGCAAGTCGCCGTTCACGGTGAGGCTCAGCTCCGCGCCCGGCAAGGGCAAGGCGCACCGGATCCAGGTGATCGCAGTGGATCCGGCTACGGGGAAGCGGAGCAAGCCCAAGACGATCAAGTTCAGAATCGTCCGCAAGACTCGCCGCTGAGCGCAACCGCTGAGACGAGAGCCGCCTGCGCGCAGTCGGCTCTCGCTTGATGCGGCTGAGAGGAGTCGAACCTCCACGGCCCGTTAGGGCCACAAGGCCCTCAACCTTGCGCGTCTACCAGTTCCGCCACAGCCGCGAGGGTGGACGATGATAGTCGGCCCGCGCCGGGCGTCGCGCGCCGCAAAGGTTCGGCCCGGAACGCTGCTTGCAACCGTCCGCCGGCCGCGCTACTCTCACGAACATGTGTTCGCCCAACCCAAGCAGCGCCGCGTACGACGTGCGGCTGACCGAGGAGGACTGAATGGACCTCGTCAAGGACTTGACGAAGCGCCAGCGGGAGATCTTCGACTTCATCGGCAGCTATCTCAGCCGCCATGGCTACCCGCCGACCGTTCGCGAGATCGGCAAGGCCGTCGGCCTGCATTCCTCCTCCACCGTGCATGCGCACCTGTCCAAGCTCGAGAGCCTCGGCGTCGTCAAGCGGGATCCGTCCAAGCCGCGGGCGCTCGAGGTGATGGTGGAGCGGGCGAAGAAGGCCGTCCGTCCGTCCGGTCTGCCGCTGGTCGGGCAGGTTGCGGCCGGGACGCCGATCCTCGCCGAGGAGAACATCGAGGAGTATCTCGAGGTCCCGGACGTGGTCGGTGGCGAGGATGGCGACTACATCCTGCGGGTGCGGGGCGAGAGCATGAAGGACGCCGGCATCCTGGACGGGGACTTCGTCGTGGTGCATCCCACGGAGCGCGCCAGCGACGGCGAGATCGTGGTCGCCCTGCTCGAAGACGAGGCGACCGTGAAGCGCTTCTTCCGTGAGAAGGATCAGATCCGGCTACAGCCGGAGAACAAGAGCATGAAGCCGATTCGCACCCGCGACGTGCGCCTGCTCGGCCGTGTCGTGGGGATGTTCCGGAGGGTCTCGTGACCGTTCTCGAGGTGGATTCGGAGACCCGCCTGTTCGAGCCGTCCGAGGTGACGCTTGAAGACACGATCCTCGGCGCCTGGGAGGCCCTGACGGCTCAGAGCCGGGCGGAGTGCCCGGTGTGTCACGGAGAGCTGGTGACCTCAGGTTGCGAGACCTGCGGGTCCCAGCTCGCCTGACTCTCTCTCATCCCGGCAAGCGGCCGCGCTGAAGGTGTCTATCCTCGACAGGGCGAGCTAGGCAGTCGCGGAGGTTGATGCCTTCGAGGAAAGTCCGGACACCACAGGGCAAGGGCGGTGAGTAACGCTCACCCGGGGAAACCCGCGGGAAAGTGCAACAGAGAGCAGACCGCCGATGGCGCGGCCACACGTGAGTCGCGCACAGGCAAGGGTGAAACGGTGCGGTAAGAGCGCACCGGCGCCGCGGTGACGTTGGCGCGCATGGCAAACCCCGCCCGGTGCAAGGCCAAGCAGGACCGTCGACCCAGCCCGGCGAGGTCCAGGTGGGCCGCAGAGATGGATGGCTGCCCCCGACAGAATCCGGCTTACAGGCTCGCTAAGGAGGGGCCCCCGCAAGGGGGCCCCTCTATTTCCACCCACCACCAGGGACCTACCTGGTTAGAGGTGACGGTGGGACCCCTAAGTAGGTAGGTCGATAGGGCGTTCAAAGATTCCGGTCTCGCAGGCTTCGGGCCACTCGTCCTTGACGCCGGTGAACCGCCGAACGCGCCAGCCGGCAAGCAGCTCGAAAGCCTCGGCGTACCCGGGCCTGTCGGAGTCGTCGAGGAGCAGATACCCGCCGGGCCGCACCTTCCTCATTGCCGGCCTTAGGGCGTCGACCCGCGTGACCTCCGGCGCCTCCAGGAAGTCGACCACGACGAGGTCGAACGACGCATCCGGCAGCCCGGCAATCTCGGTCGGGACGTCCTCGACGGCCCTCAACCTGAGATCGACGTTCGAGAGCCCCACCTCCTCCAGCCGTGCCCTGGTCCGCGGATACCAGTACTCGTTGTCCTCGAGGCTGATCAGCCGTCCCGCTCGCCGCGCGAACCAGACCGTCGAGCGGCCTGAGCCGAGCTCGAGGATCGCCCAGTCCGAGCGGATCCGCCGCCGCAGCCAGCCGATCGACGCCGGCACGATCCAGGGCCGCTCCGGTGTCCTGCCGGTTCTGGCGCGCCACCGCGCCGCCGGATAGCGAAGCCATCCCGAGAGCCCCATCGGCCCCCGAACGGTGTGGAAGCGACCGGCCCTCGTCCCCGGATCGTGCGGGCCTCTCAGCGGGACTTCGGTGGCCACTTGCCCGATTCGACCTTCCTCTTGAAGGCCCGCTGGCGACGGCGGGCGTCGCGCATCAGGAGCGGGGTGAGGCGGAGCGAGAGCTGCGGGTGCCGGTCGAAGAACCGCGCGAACTGGCCGCGCCAGCCGGGGATGGTGAGGACGGGCTTGGGCCTGTCGAGCAGGCCCTCGACTCGCTCGGCCACCTGCTCGGGCATCAGCATCACCCCGGAGAAGGAGAGGGCGTCGTTGGGATCGTCGAGCTTGTCGTTGATCATCGGAGTCCAGACCCCGTCTGGGCAGACGCAGGAGATGTGGATACCGTCGAGGCCACCGCGGCGGAGGTCGGCGGCGATCCCGAGGCTGAAGGCGATTGCGGCATGCTTGCTCGCGGAGTAACCGACGATCCCGGTCGCCGCCGCGAGGCCGGCCAGGGAGATCAGGTTGATGATGTTGCCGCGACCGCTGGGGCGCATCCGCTCGATGGCGGCGAGCGTCCCGTTCATGGTCCCGACGGCGTTCACCTCGAGCATCCGCCGGTGGGCGTCGATCGGCTGCTCGTAGGCCAGGCCGGTCAGCAGAATGCCGGCGTTGTTGACCCAGACCTCGAGAGAGCCACTGCGCTCGACGACCTGGTTCGCCGCGGCGTTGACCGCGTCGGTGTCGGTGACGTCCAGAACCAACGGCCAGGCTCGATCGCCGAGCTCCTCGGCGGCGGCGGAGACGCCGGCCTCGTCAACGTCGGCGACCGCCACCTCATAGCCGCGGCCGGCGAGGCGCCTGGCGATCTCCAGACCCATCCCTCGTCCCGCTCCGGTGACCAACGCCCCTGGCATCGCTGGAGCATATGGACTGCATGGGCAATCCCGTTCGCGACAAAGGTTCCCGGCTGAACTTCCGATCCAAGGTTGTGCGTAATAACGGGGATACCTTTGCTAGGGTGCGCCGCGCACTTCCGCTGAGTCTCCGATCCCCAAAAAGACCGGAGAGCGGGGGACCCATCAGTTGGGGCGAATCGCGGACTTGGAGCCGCGTAGCGCGAACTTTCAGCGCGAGCCCGTCAGCTAACCCCGTAAGCAACGAAAGAGGAAGGTTTGACGAGCAAGCGAACAATTCGTGCGATTGCGGGATTCGTATGCGCCGCCGCCCTGATGGTCGGAGCGTCGGCAGCCGCGAGCGCGCAGACGGGCGGCGTCCCGGGCGGTACTTCCATCGAGCCCACCGCGCAGCCCAGCACGGCGCCCGGCAGCTGGACGGTCTACAAGGCGGCGACTTGGTACGGCCCCGGCTTCTGGGGCAAGTCGACCGCTTGCGGCGTAAAGCTCAAGAAGAGGACTCTTGGCGTCGCGCACAGGAAGTTGCCCTGTGGTACCCAGGTGACTTTCAGCTACGCGGGACACAGCGTCACCGCGACGGTGATCGACCGCGGTCCGTTCCATAAGGGCTACGCCTGGGATCTGACCAAGAAGACCGCGAAGCGGGTCGGCTTCCTCGCCGTCGGTTCGGGTCCGATCGAGGCGACGGTCTCACCGCCCCCCGCGGCGTAAGCCGCGGGCGTAGATCCGGCCGCGGTGTTTGTAGCGGCCGGTTATGGCGAAGCCGTGAACCGCTAGGCGCTACGCAGCGGCTTCCCGCAGAACCGCCGGATCGCCCTCCTGCGGCAGCGCCGCTACCGAGGCGAACAGGCTCTCGAACTCGGCGAGGGCCGTCTCGGCGACCGCCTCGAGGATCTCCTCGTCGCTCCAGCCGGCCTCACGGGCCTCCTCCACCAGGTGGTGAGGGGGCCGCTCGGCGGGATCGAGCGTCTCGCGCAGCAGAGCGAGCAGCGCCGCCTCCTTCTCATCGGAGGAGGTGAAGTTGCGGGCCCGGGCGACCTCGTCGAGGCCGAGCCCCGCAACGCGCGCGGTGCGGGCGTACTGGGTCAGCGTGTAGGGGTCATTGCGCCATTCAGCCACGGCCAGGCCGATCCGCTCGCGGGTCGCCCTCGGCAGCTTGCTCGAGCGAAGCTCGGTGCGCAGGCGCGTGTACCCGCGAAGCGCAGCCGGCGCCTCCGCGAGCACGCCGAGGAACTTGGAGACGGTGCCACCGGCGGTCTGGACGGCCTTGATGAGGGGAGCGCTGGCGTCCGGTGCGGTCAGCTCGTCGTGGATGTGGAAGCGACTGACGTCTGTCTTGACTGTCATTTCTCTCAATACCGCCGTTTCACAAGGGCTTTACTTTACTTTTAGCCGGTTACTTACGCGTCGTAAGTGTACAGGCATTCTGGTGATTCTGCCTTCTCATACGACGTTCGGCGCGGCTCGGATGTGATGCCCGATCTGGTTCGCAGGTAACTTTCCGCGTCCAGTGGCTGACGGCCCGACGAATGCGAAGGAGGCGATGGCGTTCTGCGAGCAGAACGACGTCCGCTTCGTGCGCCTTTGGTTCACCGATCTCCTCGGTCAGCTGAAGAGCTTCTCCATCAACGCCGCCGAGCTGGAGGACGCCTTCGAGGGCGGGATGGGATTCGACGGCTCCTCGATCAGCGGGTTCAACCCAATCGAGGAGTCCGACATGATCGCGATGCCGGATCCCTCCACCATCCAGCTGATCCCGTGGCGAGAGGAGGAGAAGAACCGTACGGCTCGCATGTTCTGCGACATCCAGGTTCCCGGCGGCGACCCGTATGAGGGTGACCCGCGCTGGATCATGCGTCGCGCCCTCGATCGGGCAAGGGACATGGGCTTCGACGATTACAACATCGGCCCCGAGCTCGAGTACTTCTACTTCCGCTCGGCCAAGCCCGAGTCCGGCATCCCCGAGACCCTCGACGAGGGTGGCTACTTCGATCTGACCACGCTCGACGCCGGCTCGGACGTTCGCCGCGAGACGGTCCTCGCGCTTGAGCAGCTCGGCATCCACGTGGAGTACACCCACCACGAGGTCGGGCCCTCGCAGCACGAGGTCGACATGCGCTACAAGGGCGCGCTCGCGATGTCCGACGACTGCATGACCTACCGGATCACGGTCAAGGAGTACGCGCTGAAGGCCGGCTGGCACGCGACGTTCATGCCGAAGCCACTGCAGGGCGAGAACGGCTCCGGGATGCACGTCCACCAGTCGCTCTCCAAGGACGGCAAGAACGCCTTCTTCGACGCCGACGACCAGTACTTCCTCTCCGATGTCGCCAAGGCGTTCATCGCCGGCCAGCTCAAGCACGCGCGCGAGATCGCCCCGCTCTTCGCCCAGTGGGTCAACTCCTACAAGCGGCTTGTCCCCGGCTATGAGGCGCCCGTCTACCTCTCCTGGTCACGCCGGAACCGCTCGGCCCTGATCCGGGTGCCGCTCTACCACCCGGGCAAGGAGCACGCGACCCGCGCCGAGCTGCGCTGCCCCGATCCGGCCTGCAACCCATACCTCTGCTTCGCCGGGATGCTCCACGCCGGCCTCGAGGGCATCGAGCACGGCTACGAGCTGCCCGAGCCGATGGAGCAGAACCTCTACCACCTCACCCCGGAGGAGCGCCACCGCCGCGGGATCGAGCAGCTCCCCGAGACGCTGGGCGAGGCGATCGAGATCGCGGCCGAATCGGAGCTGTTGCTGCGGGTGCTCGGCGAGCACGCCTTCAATCGCTTCGTCGAGATCAAGCGCTCGGAGTGGGAGGACTACCGGGTGCAGGTCACGCCGTACGAAATCGACCAGTTCCTGCCGATCCTCTGAGGAAATCCTCGAGCACGTCGTTGAAGCCCGTCGCCCGCGGCACGGCGTGGCCGGCGCCGGAGACGATCTCGCGGCGGGCGCCCAGGCGCTCCGCCAGCCCGTCGCAGAGCGCCTCGATGCCGTCGTGGTGGCCGCCCGAGACGACCATGACCGGGATCCCGGCCCTGGCGAGCCCGTCGAGGTCCGGCCTTGCCTCGCTGGGGGAGCGGCCGCCGCGCGCGGCGTCGATCGCCTCGCGGATCTGCTCGGCGGTGCGGCCACTGGACGCCGGCGGTTCGATCCCGGCATTGGCGAGGAACTCGCGCTCGGTGAGCTCGTCGGCCTGCCCGGATAGGAAGGCGTCCCCGGCCTCGGCGATCTCTCGGACCGCCGGGTGACCTGGCGCCGCCAGGTAGAGCGGTGTCTCTATCAACGTCAGCGATCGGACCACCCTCGGGTCCCGCTCCGCGGCCAGGGTCACCCCGAGCCCGCCGTAGGAGAAGCCAACCAGGTGGGTGCGTTTGGTGAGGAGCCTGGCGACGTCCTCGGCGTCCGCCTCGAAGTCCTGGCGCCGGGCGGGGGCGCTGCGTGGAAAGCCCCGCCTGATCGGGATGATCAGCGACCAGCGCTGGGCGAGCTCCATCTGTCGATCCCAGGTGAGCTCCGGCCCGACTCCGCCGTGGAGGAACAGGACTGCGGGGCCCGACCCGAATCGCTCTACGGCGATCTGCTCGGAGGCGGACATTGCGCGCAGGACCGTACCGGCGGAGGGTTAGCTAAGCATTGAGGGCGGCGGCGAGCTCTCCCGGCTCCGTCACCGGGGCCCGGCAGGTGAAGTTCTCGCAGACGTAGGCGGCCGGGTGACCCTCGACCGCGTGGCGCTCGCGCAGCAGCTCGGGCCGCTGGCTTCCCTCCGGGCCGCCTGCGAGCACGACGTGCGGACGGTGCGCGGAGCGGACCACACCGGCGAGCTCTTCCAGGGACGCCGGGTCGGCGCCGTTCGCGGGCGCGATCAGCGCGACCTCCCGAACGGTCGAGAGATGGAAGTCGATGGCCTGGAGCATGTGGCCGAGGGCATCTGGGTGCTGCAGCGCGGCGGGGGCGAAGACGCGAATCGTCCCGACCGCCCGGTCCTCGTAGCCGCGCTTGCCGGTGAGCGCCGCCAGGCGCAGCAGGCCATGGGCCGCCGACGAGTTGCCGGAGGGAATCGGGTGATCGCCGACGTCCTTGCGGCGGGCGATCAGCTCCTCGTGGTCGTTGGAGGTCGTGAAGAACCCGCCGCGCTCGTCGTCGGCGAAGCGCGCAATCATCGCGTCTGCGGTCTCCCGAGCGCCGTCGAACCAGCGCACCTCGAGCGTCGCCTCATACAGCCGCAAGCAGCGCCTCGACCAGGTACGCGTGGTCCTCCAGGTAGGCGTTGAGTCGTCCCTCGCCGCCCTTCCAGGTTCGAAGCAGGCATCCCTCCGCATCGCGCATCGATTCCCAGATGAAGCGAGCACACGCGGATGCCGCGTCGATGTAGTCCTGGCGCCCGAGTGCGGCGCCCGCATCGGCGAGTGCCGCGATCATCAGCGCGTTCCACGAGAGAAGCCGCTTGTCGTCGAGGCCGGGGCGGACGCGCCGGTCGCGCCAGGTGTAGAGCGCGGTGCGAGCATCGGCGAGCTCGGCAGGCTGCTTGGCGCTGGCGCCCAGCGGGACGTGCAGGATGTTCTTGCCCTCGAAGTTCCCGGCGTCGCTAACGCCCCAGTGGCCGAGAACCCGCTCGACGGCGTCGGCCGCGATCCCTGCCTCGGCCAGGGCCTCGCGCATCTCGACCTCGTCCCAGACGTAGAAGCGGCCCTCCTCGCCCTCGGAATCCGCGTCGAGCGCCGAGTAGAAGCCTCCCTCTGGCCCGCACATCTCGCGCAGCGCCCAGTCGAGGGTCTCCGTGCAGACGCGCATCCAGCGCTCCTCGCCCATCACCTGCCAGCCGTGCAGGTAGAGACGGGCCAGCAGCGCGTTGTCGTAGAGCATCTTCTCGAAGTGGGGGACGAGCCAGTTTGGGTCCACCGCGTATCGCGCGAAGCCGCCACCGAGCTGGTCGTAGATCCCTCCGTGCATCATCTTGTCGAGGGTCAGCTGTACCGGCTGGGTCTCGCCGCGCGCCAGGAGGAACTCGAGGGTGCTCGCGGGCGGGAACTTCGGCGCGCCGCCGAAACCGCCATTTGCCTTGTCGAAATTCCCCTGCAGGCCGGCGATCGCGCCGCTCATGACCGAGTCGTCGAGCGCCTGATCGGACTGGCTCACCTGCCCTGTCATGCCGAGGGACTCCTTGATCCGCGCGGAGGCTTCGCGCAGCTCCTCGCGCTGCTTCTCGTATGCGCCGGCGGTCGCCTCCAGGACCTGTCGGAAGCTCGGCAGCCCCTGGCGCGGCTCCGGCGGGAAGTAGGTCCCGCCGTAGAAGGGCACGGCCTCGGAGTCCAGGAAGACGGTCAGGGGCCAGCCTCCCTGGCCGGTCATGCCCTGCACGGCCTCCATATAGAGGTCGTCGACGTCGGGTCGCTCCTCGCGATCGACCTTGATCGGGACGAACGACTCGTTGATCAGCTTGGCGGTCTCCTCGTCCTCGAAGGACTCGCGCTCCATCACGTGGCACCAGTGGCAGGCCGAGTAGCCGATCGAGAGCATGATCGGCTTGTCCTCGGCCGCCGCCTCCTGCAGCGCCTCCGGCCCCCACGGTCGCCAGTCGACCGGGTTGTCCTTGTGCTGGAGCAGGTAGGGGCTGGTTTCCTCGGCGAGGCGGTTGGCCATATCGATCGGGTTGCTCCTCAGCTTCGCTTCCGGGGCGCCCTCTCATCAGGCTACCCGGGAGACGCGGTTTGACATCCACGGTCTCGATGTAAATGATGCGCCGCACCAACGGCGGCCACAAAGATCGCCGCCGGGTCCAAGGAGGCCGCGATGAAGGACCTGACGGTGATCATGGAGGACCGGCCCGGGAAGCTGGCTGAGCTGGGGGAGGCCACCGGCAAGGCCGGCGTGAACATCGAGGGGCTCTGCGCGATGGTCGGGGACGGCCGGGGCTTCATCCACATCCTGGTCGGAGACGAGGAGGCCGCGAAGGGAGCGCTCGAGGAGGCCGGCATCGACGTCGCCGACGAACGGGATGCCGTGATCGTCGACCTCCACGACAAGCCGGGCGCAATGGGCGAGATCGCGAGGGACCTGGCCGAGGCCGGCGTCAGCGTCGACGTCGCCTACACGATCTTCAGCGGTGTCCGCCTGGTGATCGTCACCGAGGACACCGAGAAGGCCCGCGCCGCGCTCGATCTGAACGGCGCCTCGGGCTAGGAGCCGCTGATGTCGGAGGCGAACGCCTCGAAGGCCGCCACGTAGCGGTCGATGTGCTCGTCCTCGTGGGCGATCGAGAGGGTCCACTCCTCCTCGACGCCCGGCGTCATGAAGATGCCGTGATTCATGTGGTAGAGCCAGGCGAGGGTGGAGAGCTCGCCGTCGACCTTGGTGAGGTAGTCGCGGTACTCGTAGATCGGCTCGGGGGCGAAGATCACGCAGCCCTTGGCCCCGAGGCCCTGGGTGTAGGCGGGGAGGCCGTACTTGTCGATCACCTCCTGGCAGCGGGCCTTGAGCGACTCGTTGGTCGCCTCGAGCTTCTCGTAGGCGTCCGGGGTGAGGACCTTGGTGAGGGTGGCCTCGGCGGCCGCCATCACCAGCGGGTTGCCGTTGAAGGTGCCGATCTGGTGGACCTTGTTGGAGCCGACCGCCTCACCCAGCTCCGCGGTCATGCCGATCGCACCGCCCGGGTATCCGCCGCAGATCGCCTTGGCGAGGCAGATCATGTCCGGACGTGTGCCGAATCGCTGGGTGGCGCCGCCGTAGGAGATCGTCGCGCCGGTCTTGACCTCGTCGAAGATCAGCTGGACGCCGTGCTCGGTGCAGAGCTCGCGGACGCGCTCGAGGTAGCCGTCCTTCGGCGGGATGATGTTGATGTTCATCATCGCCGGCTCCACGATCAGCCCGGCGACCTGGCCCTCGTACTTGGTCAGGATGCCCTCGAGCACGTCCGGGTCGTTGAACGGCACCGGCCGGGTGAGCTGGACGACCGCGTCGGGATAGCCCGAGCCGAAGGGGATCGGGTTGGGGCTCTCTCGGGGGCCGAGCTCGTCGAGCTCGGGGTAGCAGGAGACCATCACCGCGTCGTGGTGCCCGTCGTAGGAGCCCTCGACCTTGATGATCAGGTCTCGCCCGGTGGTGCCTCGGGCGATGTGGATCGCCGACATCGTCGATTCGGTGCCGGAGTTGGAGAAGCGCCACTGCGGGAGCCCGAAGCGCTCGACCAGGTTCTGCGCGACCTCGATCGAGCCATCGGTGGGGGCGGCGAAGTGGGTGCCCTCCTCGTGCCGGGCCTTGACGGCCTCTCCGACGATCGGGTTCGCGTGCCCGATGCACATCACCCCGAACCCGTTGTGGAAGTCCACGTACTCGGTGCCGTCGACGTCCCAGACGAGCGCGCCCTTGCCCCGGTCGATGTAGACCGGCCAGGGGTCGTTGAGCTGGAAGGAGGAGGGGACGCCGCCGGGCATCACCTTTCGCGCGCGGTCGAAGTGCTCCGCCGAGGCGGGCGTGTGCTCGCGGAAGCGAGCCATCTGCTCCTCCGTGAGCTTGTTGATCAGCTTGCGGTCGACGGACGACTCGGCTTCGGTTGCGCGTTGCGCCATCAGGCGCGGAGCGTATCGGGGAGCGGCTCCGGGGCAGCGACCGGCCCACCGATGAACCTCGCGCTGAAGATCGCGCAGGCGAGTGCCGACGCAGCGGCGACGTAGAAGGCGGCGCTGTAGCCGGCCACCGCGGCCGCCCCACCCACCAGCGGTGATCCGATCAGCATGCCCAGGTCGAAGTTGGCCGTGAAGGTGCCCATCGCCACGCCGCGGCGGTCCGGGCCGACCCGGTTGATCGCCACCAGGGAGAGCGACGGGAAGAGGAGTGAGAAAGCGGCGCCCATCCCGATCGCGCCCACGATCACGATCGGGAGCGAATCTGCGGCCCCGAGCAGGATCAGCCCAACCGTCTCGGTCAGCGCCGCTCCGACCGCGCAGCGTGCCGGCCCGATCCGGTCGGGAAGGCCGCCCGCGACGAGGCGGGTGGCGACCACGGTGGCCGCGAAGACGCTGAACACCTCGGGGCCGTGCCCGATCCCGCGCTGGTCGAGGCTGAGGATGATGAAGGCGGAGACCGCCGCGAAGCCGACCACGCTGAGCGCGAAGGTCACGCCGGGCCCGAGCGCCTCGCGGGAGATGAACGGGCCAAGGTCGGCGTCCTCCGTCGGGTCGTACTGCTCGGGCAGCCTCGAGGCGATCACCGCCCCGAGCAACGGGGCGCCCGCCGCGAATGCCCAGACGAGATGGAAGCCGCCCGCATGCTGGAGCAGCACTCCGATGGGCGGTCCGAGGGTCAGGCCCGTCCAGATGGCGAGGCCGTAGAGCCCGATCATCCGGCCGCGCCGCTCCTCGGGCGCCATGTCGACGTTCCACGCCGAGCCCGCCGTGAACACGGTTCCCTCGCCCGCCCCGAGGAAGAACCGGGCGACGATCAGCCCCGGGATCCCGGCGGGCACGAAGTAGAGGAAGCCCGCGACCGCGGCGAGCAGAGCCCCGACGATCACCGTCGGCTTGCGTCCGCGCCGATCCGCCATGTTTCCGGCGATCGGCCGGCAGACGATCCCGGTGAGGGCGAAGGCGCCGCTGACGATCCCGACCTCGAGATTGGTGCCGTCGAGGTGATCCTTGACGTAGTGGGGGAGGACGGCGAGCGTCGCGCCCACCGCGAGCAGCCCGAGGTTGGTGACGATGAAGATCCCGGCGAAGCCCGCCCAGTCCCTGCTCCAGCGGACCCAGATGCGGACCGCCGCCGTCTCTCGCCAGACGCTCACGCTCCGTCCCGCAGCTCCGCCCTCTTGATCTTCCCGCTCGGGGTCTTCGGCAGCTCGTCGGTGAACTCGACGATCCGTGGGTACTTGTACGGGGCCGTGACGCGCTTGACATGGTCCTGGAGCTCGGAGGCGAGCTCATTGGAGGGCTGGCCGTCCGCGAGCACGACGATCGCTCGCACGACCGAGCCGCGCTCGTCGTCCGGGGCGGGCACCGCCGCGGCTTCGGCGACCGCCGGGTGCGAGACCAGGGCCGACTCGACCTCGAACGGGCCCACCCGGTACCCGGCCGTGATGATGATGTCGTCGTCTCGGCCCTCGAACCAGATGTAGCCGTCCTCGTCGCGGCGGACGTGGTCCCCCGTGGGCCACCACTCGCCGTCGAAGGGCTCCTCGCCGATGTAGTGGTGAAAGAAGGTCGGGACCGTGCGCGCGCGCAGCTGAAGCTCGCCGTCAGCCGGCCCGTCGTCGACCGGGCCGTCCGGGCCGAGGATGCGCGCCTCGATCCCCGGCAGCGTGCGCCCCATTGAGCCGTCGCGCGCCGGATCGTCCTCGTCCGGCCGCATCCCGGTCACCGGGCCCGTCTCGGTCTGGCCGTAGCCGTCCGCGATCCCGGTGCCGAGGCGCTCCCTGAAGAGCCTGATCACCTCAGGGTTGAGCGGCTCCCCGGCCGAGATCATCCGGCGCAGAGTCGGGATGGGCCGCAGCTCGGCCCGCTTGGCCATGATCCGGTACTCGGTCGGCGCCTGGCAGAGGACGTTGACGCCTTCGCGCTCGATCAGATCGAGGCGCTCGACGGGATCGAAGCGCGCATCGTGCAGCAGGGCGGCGGCACCGGCAAGCCAGGGCGCGATGAAGGCGTTGCGGGTTGACTTCGACCAGCCCGGGGCGGCGGTGCACCAGGCGAGCTCGCCCTCGCGCGCGCCGACCCAGTGCTCGGCCTGGAGGCGCTGGCCGAGCAGGTAGCGCTGTGGGTAGACGACCCCCTTGGGGTCGCCCGTGGTGCCGGAGGTGAAGATGATCACCGCCGGGTCGTCGAGGTCGAGCTCGGCGACCGAGGCGGGCGTCTCCTGCGGCAGGTCCTCGTCCAGGGCCTCCGCGACCTCGGTCAGGTTCATCGCCGGCACGATGTCGGGGAGCTCGCCGAGCAGCTCCTCCTGGCCGATGCAGAGCTTCGGTCGAGCGGGGTTCACGCGCACCTCGAGGTCCTTACGACGCAGCTGCGGGTTGCACGGCATCGCCACCGCGCCCATCCGGAAGCAGGCGAGCATCGCGAGGACCCACTCGATCCGGCTGCCGACCAGGGTCATCACCGCGTCTCCCCGCTCAACGCCCCGCGCCGCCATCGCGCCGGAGAGTCCCGCGCTGCGTGCGATCAGCTCCCCGAAGTGCCACTCGCGGCGAAACCCCTGGGCGTCGATCGCCACGATGCCGGGCCGCGAGGCCTTGGAGCGCTCCATGACGTCCTCGATGAAGTTCAT
>CAWAJF010000006.1:0-71857 GCA_963782345.1 uncultured Solirubrobacterales bacterium
CTGCGCGACGTGCGTGACCGGGCTCGCGACCTGCTGGGTGAAGGGCCGGATCTGATTCTGGATGGGCCCGGCGGTCTGCCGGAATAGCGGGCGCAGCGCGCGCAGCGCGGGGGCCGTCGCCTTGGCGCCCGGGAGCGACTTCTTCAAAGCCGGGCCGGACTGGAGAGCTAGCTTGTTCGCGCTCGTCAGAGCGCCCTTGGCCTCCTTCAGGGTCCCCGGCAGCTCCCTGACCGCGCTCTTGATCGAGGCCTGCTCCTTGGCGAAGGAGTGGAGCACCGCGTCGGAGGAGTCGACGAAGTTGACGAGGTCCTGATCGCGGTTGCCGAGCTCTGTCGAGAGGAGCTGGAAGTTGTGAATCGAGTTGGCGATGTTCCGCCTTCGGGTCGCCAGCGCCCCCGAGATCTCGGAGATGTCCCGCGCGAACGGGTCGAGCCGCCGCAGTGCATTGGAGAGCTTCACGTCCCGGCCCTGCGCCGGGTCGAGGGCCTCGGCCCCGTTCGCCAGCAGGAGCTTCAGGAACTGCTGCGTGTCGGCGTCGAGCGCGGCCAGGATCTGATCGGGGGCGACGTTCGGCTTCGTCGAGGCGAGCGGGACGGTCGAGCCCTCCTTCACCTCCGGGGCCGCCTGCGTGCCCGGGTCCACCTCGATGACCATGTCGTTCAGGCCGGTCTTCGGGCGCAGCAGCAGCGAAGCGTCGTTGTGGATCAGTGGCGCGTACTTGTTGTCGACCTCCATCGTCACGACGGCGTGCCCGTCCTGGAGGGTGACGCCGCTCACCTCGCCGACCTTGATGCCGGAGATGTCGACCGACTGGCCCTGACCCGGGGTCACCGCCTGTGCGGTGGAGAAGTCGGCCTTGAGCTCGAAGCGATCGGTCCCGATCAGCGGCACCCAGCCCGGCAGGACGGCGCGCTGGTTCACCAGGATCACGCTGGTGGCGAAGATCCCGGCGAGGATCAGGCCGATGATCGCCAGCACGTCGCGGGTATGTGCTCTCAGCGCGCGTCTCATGGATACGAGGCCGGGTCGGGCGACCCCTGGGCCGCAAGTGGTCCGTTCAGGTCGGGGAGCGCGTTGCTCTGGCAGGCGACGTCGGTTCGGAAGGGTGGCTTCGAGCCGAGTCCCGGGCGGGTCCCGATCGGAGGGGTGGTCGAGCCGCCCCAGAGGGCGTTGCCGCGGGTGCTGACGGCGCCCGGCACGGGCGAGCGCAGGTTCGGGACCGGGCCGCCGGTCGGCGTCGGGCCGCCGGCGCTGAAGAACCGCAGCGATGGCCCGTTGCCGTCGAACGTGGCGCTCTCGCCGGCCAGACCGGTGGTGCCGTAGCCGAACTCCTTGAAGTTCGGCACCCCGGTGTCGAAGTTGTAGCCGCTGCCCGAGTCGCTGAGCACGACGTCGCCGGCCGGCAGGAGCTCGTTGTCGACGCAGCCGCTCAGCAGGCCGATCTGCGAGAAGAGCCCCCTGCCATCGGCGGCGGACTTGCCCGCGCCGGGTCCCGCTGCCCGGAGCTGACTCGCGATGTAGCCGAGCTCGTTCTTGCCGAGCAGGGCCGCGGTCTGGTCGATCCAGGGCTGCGAGGCCGCGATCGTCGCCGGCAGCTCGCGAATGCCGGGGGTGAGGTCGCGCGCGAAGGCCCGCAGGTAGGGCAGTGTCGAGTTGGTGTGGCGCAGCGAGGGCTCGGCGATCGCGAGGGTCGGACCGAGCAGCCTGATCGTCCGCTGCAGGTTCTCCGACTCGGAGGCGAGCGCTCCGGTGACGGTGTTGAAGTTCGTGATCAGGCCCTGGAGCTGGGACTCGTGGCCGGTGAGGGATCCGAACACCTTCGCCTGGGCGGCGATCAGGTTCGAGAGATCGTGCTCCGTCGTGCCCTGGAGCGCCTCGTTGACGATCGCGGAGTCCCGCGCGGCGGTCTTGCCGTAGTCGAAGGACTGGGCGATCGCCTCGGCGGCGGTCTTGCCCTGAACCAGCGGATCCTGCGTCGCGTCGTCGGCGGCCGTCGGCTTGTGGGTGAGCGTCGTCCCGTAGCCCCTGAGCAGCTTCTGGAGGTTGGCCCGGTCGGGTGCCTGGAGCGAGGTCAGGATCTGATCGAGCTGGACCGCGGTCGAGGTCTGCGTCAGCGGAATCGTGTCTCCGCTGGCGAGGGAGTGGGCGCTCGGGCTGCCGGGCGACAGATCGAGGAAGAAGTTGCCCTCGAGGAAGATGCGCGGCCGGATCGAGATCTGCGCGTCGCTGCGGACCGGCTGGCCGTTCGAGTCGACCGTGAAGGTGACCTCGGAGTAATTGCTCGCGCAGTTGCCCGTGAAGCCGTTGTCGCAGACGCTCCTGACGCTCTCGACCTTCCCGACGTTCACACCCGCGATCCGCACCGGGGAGTCCTTGCGGATGTTGACCGCGTTCTTGAAGACGGCGTGGAGCGCATAGGGCGACTGGAAGGGCAGCGTCTTGGTCCACGCGAGGTAGGTGCCCGCGACAGCGATGACGATCAGGATCAGGGCATTGCGGATTCGATGCGGCGGATTCCCCTTGCGGTAGATCCGCTCGTCGTAGTCCTTCGGCTGCGGCGAGACGGGCGGCTTGTTCGCGCGTCCGTCCGTCACTTCTTGCCCTTCTTCTTCTTGTTCTTCTTCTTGGTGACCTGCTGGAGGATCTGGCCCTCCGTGCGGATCCCCTGGTTGCCGGGGACATTGCCGATCACCTGCTGGCCCGCGATGTAGGGCTCGTTGCCCGCCTCGCACTCACGTTCCTGACCGGGCGCCGCGGTGTTCGGATACGGGTTGTAGTGGAGGAAGTTGGATGGCTGACCGCCGCCGTTCGCCGGCGCCGAGCTCGGCCCGATCTCGCTGTTCGGCCCGAGCGGCGGCTGCAGGACGATGAAGCGCTGGCTCGTCCCGATGCCGTTGTTGGAGCTGAGGAAGCTGGCGACGTTCCGGAAGAGCAGCGAGCCGTAGTTGCACACCGACTGCGCCGGGGTGATGAAGCTGAGCGGCGGGCCGAGCGTGTTGTTGAAGTCGGTCAGCGCATTGATCCCCTGCCGGGCGCTCGAATCGTTCGCCAGGTTGAGCACCGCCTGGGCGGTGGGATCGAGCTGTGCGTTGAACGCGGGCGCCAGCGCCAGGGCCTTGACCCCCTCGACCACCGAGCCGCCGACGTCCTTCTGGACCGGGGCGATCGCCCGGATGCCGGGGGTCAGCTCGCTGAAGAGCTTGCCCGTGTTGGCGAGGAAGGGCCGGATCGTCGGGAGCGTCGCGATCGCGGCGTCCTCGGCCGCCGGTGAGCGGGAGATCGATTCCTGGATGAAGGGCCGCGAAACCCGGGCGAGGGCCGCAAAGGTCGTGTCGAGATCGACGAAGAGCTGGCCCTGGATCTCGGCGACCGGGGCGACCTCGGCCGCCGTGGCAGATAGCGAGGAGACGAAGTTCCCGAGCCCGGTGGCCGGGTCGGCAAGGTTCCTCATCACCGGGGTGAGGGTCTGGACCAATGGCTTGAGCTGGCCGATCGCCTCGTTCAGGTCCACCCCGCGACCCGCCAGCGCGTTACCGAACTCGAGCAGGTTCGACTGGATCGCGGTCCGGGTGGGGTCGTCGAACATGTTGAAGACCTGATCGATTTCGACCGGCTCGGGCCGGGCGGCGGCGATCGGGATCGTCGACCCGGGCTTGTAGCCCTGGCTGGAGTTGCCGCGATCGATCTCGAGATACTTGAGCCCGAGCGCGGACTTGGAGCGGACCACCACGGTCGAGTTCTCGGGCAGCGGGTTGAGGTTCTGATTCAGCTCCATGTTCACTTTCGCGACCTGAGTCGTGCACCGCCGGGTCGCGTCGTTCGGGCAGGGCGCGTTGTCGACCGTCTCGGGATCGACCGACCTGATCTGGCCGACGCGGATGCCGCCGATCCGGACGTCGTTGCCGGGCACGAGCGTGTCGGCGTTCGGGAGCTCGGCGGAGATCTTGTAGGTGGGGACGAACGGCAGGCCCTGGTTCGCCTGGTAGGACAGGAACACCGCCACGACCACGACGAGCACGGTCACCGCCCCGACCAGGGTCGGGCTGGCCGCCAGGCTGCCGACGCGCCCGCCCCTCACGCCCCGCCCCCGAGCAGGAACTGGAGGAACATCGAGGCCTCCCGCATGGAGACCGCCTGGCCGCCGGCGGTCGTGGTCGTCCCCTGGTTGCCGTCCTGCTCCTCCGGCGTGGTGGTCGTGGTGCCGGAGCTCGAATCAGGGTTGGAGGAGTCCGGGCTCTGACCCTGACCCGGCTGGAGCTGCGGAACCAGGTCCTGGATGTTCGGGACGTTCACCTGCGGGATCGGCGAGAGCGAGTGGACGCCCGCCTTGCGCACCTTCGCCTTCTTCGCCTTCTTCCCCTTCTTCTTCTTGGTCGTGGTGGGCGTCGAGCTCGACCTGAAGAACGCCTCGCAGCCCGACTGCACGGTGACCGCAATCTCGACGCAACTGGTGAGCTGCAGGTTGGAGCGAAGGAAATGACCGAACTTGTCGATGCCGTTGGTCGAGCCGACGGAGTTGTAGATGAAGTCCATCAGGGACTGGAAGCCCTGGGTCTTCGTGAAGGTGTCGAGGAAGGCCGAGAAGTTCTGGCCGACCGAGACGGAGGAGTTCGCGGTCGCGGCCAGGTCGGTGAGCAGGCCGTCGGAGGCGGCGAGCTTCGGTCCTGCCGTCTGGGCGGCGTTCCCGAGGCTCGTCAGGGCCGGGATTCCCTCCCTGGCGAAGTTCGGCAGGTTGACCGTCGCCTTGCTCAGGCCCGGCGCGGCGGTGTTGAGCGCGGTGAACAGCGGTGTGCCCTGGTCTGCGAACCGCTTCAGCTTGGTCATCGTCAGGCGGACCTGGCGCAGGGTCGCCGGGAACTTCCGCAGGCCCTCCTCCAGAGCCGGGCTGCGCTCGGCGGTCGCCTCTCCCGAGATCGCGGCGTTGTGGAAGAAGCCGGTGATGTGGGTGCGCTCGCGGGCGAGTGGCGCGAGCACGGCGTCGCCGTTGCTGGCGAGGCTGGCAAGCTGCCGGTTCTGTGCCGCCAGGATCGCCAGGACGCGATCGGTCTGGCGCAGCGCCGGGTTGGCCCGGTCGATCACCTCGCCAAGGTCCTGCCCGCGGCCGGCGAGGCCCGCGCCGAGCTCGTTCAGGATCAGCCTGAACCGGTCGTTGTACGGGAGTCGGTTGATGTTCTGGATCAGGTCCAGGTCGATCGTCTTGCCGTTGTTCTCGAGCGGCAGGAAGTACTGGCCGGAGCCGGTCTGTCCGTCCGGGATCTTCTCGAGGGATGGCGGCGGCTCGGTGCCGGGGGCTCGCGGCTGGGTCGGAGTGCAATCGATGTACTTCTCGCCGATCAGCGACTGCGGGCGAATCAGGCAGCTCGCGTCCTGGCGGAAGTCCTTGAAGCCGGCGTTGTCGATCTGCATGACGACGACGGCCTTGCCGGGGACCGCGTGCGGTCCGCCCTCGTCGCTGGCGATCTCGTCCTCGTTCGAGACGTCGACCGCCTTCACCGTTCCGACCGTCGCCCCCGCGACCCGCACCTGCTCGCCGGGCACGACGAACGAGCCGTTGTCGAAGTAGCCGCGGACCAGGTAGGTGCCGCTGCCGCCGTTCGAGCCGATCGCCGGGAGCGCGATCAGGAGCGCGGCGAGCAGCAGGCCGGCGGCGATGAGGACGATCCGCCTCATGGGCCGGGCACCGTCTGGTTCGCGTTGCAGTCGGAGGGGGAGCTCGGGGCGCCGTTCGGTGGGCCGAGGAAGACCCCGGCGGGCGAGGGCGACGAGAACGGATTGCTGCCGAGGACGACCGGGGTCGCGCCGCCGGGGCAGCGGCGGAAGATGTTGTCGTTGGTGCTGCCGAACGGGCCGTAGTCGTCGAAGACGTTGGCCGCGCTCTGCGGATTGAAGGTGAAGTTCGGGGCGGCCCCACCGAGACTGAAGACGCCGAGCCCGCCCGGCTGGACACGCGCGTAGTGACCGTCGGCGTCGTAGTACGCCGTATCGGCGTTGAGGTGGGAGATCGCCGCAGTCAGGTCGGGGATGTACGGGCGGAGGAAGGCGAGGTTGTCCTCTGAGTCCTGCATCGACTTGACGGTGATCGGGACCGCGCCGGCCGCGCGGTTCTCGAGCGCGGCCAAGTCGCCCGTGGCATCGGCGAGGTCGTTCGACTTGCCGTTCAAGTTGACCGCCCGGTTCAGGTCCCTGAACACCGGGACCCCGCGGCTGAGCACCGGGTAGAGCTGGCGGAGGAACGGGGCCAGGTTCTTCGTGTCCTCCCTGGTCGCGTTGACCAGCGGATCCAGGTCGTCCAGTGCGGGCCTGAGGTTGTGGAAGGTGGTGTTCGCCTGGCGCAGCGCCCCGGGCAGCGCGACCAAAGCCTGGTCGAAGGAGCGGTTCTGATCGGCGATCGCGCCCAGGGCTTGATTGGCGTTCTGTGTCAGGGCCGAGAGATCGGAGCGCCGCGCCGCGACGGAGGAGACGACGCTCGCCCCGTTGACGATGAAGTTGGTCAGCGTGCCCTGGTCGCGGTCGAGCTCGCGCAGGAGGCGGTCGGTGGCGACGAGCGATGGGCTCAGGTACTTGTAGGTCTGGTTTGCCTGCGGCCCTTTGCCGGCGTAGACCGTGGCCGACCCCTGGATGATGTTGCGGAGGGCCTGGCGCTCCGGGCCCTTGAAGGTGTTGAAGAGCTGGTCGAGGTCGACGATGCTGGTGGTGTCGACCTCGGTGATCTCGGCGTTCTTCCCGAGCTCGGGGGCGTTGTCGGGGCCGGGCTGCAGGGAGACGTAGTGGTTCGCGATCCCCGACAGGGAGGTCGCTCTGATGATTGCCGTGGTCCCCTCGTGCAGCGGCCGGTCCACGGAGATGTCGACCTGCGCCTGGCCGCTGTCGGTCAGCTTGATGTCGTCGATGCTGCCGACCGGGGCCCCGCCGATCAGGACCTGGTTGCCCTTGACGAGCTGGCCGCCCGTCTCGAAGAGCAGGCGGTAGTGGCTGGAGTTGTCGCCGCCGGAGAGCAGCAGGACGAGGATCGCGATCGCGACCAGCACCAGGGCGCCGATGGCGGCCAGGCGGCCAAACCCTCCGCCCCCCCGTACGCGCGCGCTCCGCGGCGAAACGGCCTCTTCGCCCGGGCTCACGGCCCTCCTGCCCAGGGGCAGTCCGGTCGCAAGCCACGAGCGTCCGTTCGGGTCCCTATGACGGTCCCATCCTCCAGCAGCTCCTCACCTGCTTCCCAGCAGCGTCTCTCTCCTGCCGCAATCCAGCAGCTCGACTCGCGATCCTATCTAGGACCTCAGGCGACGAATCGGTATTTGGCCGTACTTTCCGAGGTGTTAACGGGTGCTTAATCGCCTCGATTTCGACCCCTCCCGGAGCTTCCCTGCCGTCTTTCGGCCGCGACGGCAACGGAAGGGCGACGTCCCCGGCCACGAACGAGCGAGCGGACGGGATAAGCGCACGATCAGCGCTCGGGCAGCGCCACCCGCACACCCGGATCCGCCTGCTCGGGCCCCGAGGTCCCACTGCCACCGCTCGCGGGGCGCCGTACGGCGGATTTCCCGTTGATCCGAGGAGGGTCGCCGTCCTGGCGCTCGAACGGCGCGGGCTTCGGTCGCGACTTGCCCCCGGGGAATGCCAACCGCAGGATCGTGCGCTGCACCATTCCCAGCTGCTGGAGGAACGGCCCCGAGTTGTAGGGCAGGCCGTAGCGCTCGCAGATCTCCTTCACGCGGGGAGCGATCTCCGCGTACCGCGTGCTCGGCATGTCAGGGAAGAGATGGTGCTCTACCTGGTAGCCGAGATTGCCGCTGGCGACGTGGAAGAACGGGCTTCCCTCGATGTTCGCCGCGCCCACGAGCTGTCGCACGTACCAGGCCCCTCGGGTCTCGCCCTCGACCTCGTCGGGCGCGAACGTGTAGGTCTGGTCCGGAAAGTGGCCGCAGAAGATGATCGCGTAGGCCCAGACGTTCCTGATGACGTTGGCGGTCGCGTTGGCGATCAGGGCGCTCTTGAAGGAGCCGCGCCCGGCAGCCAGAGCGCCGCTCGCGGCGTCCAGGAGCTTCTGGTTCGACCGCCTCCGCCGCAGGCCGGCGACGCGACGGCGCACTCGGTTTCGCACTCCGCCGTTCGGCCGGGCCATCTCCGAGCCGAATCGCGCCGCCCCCGCGGCGAGTGCGCTCACGAGCGGCCAGGCGATGTAGTCCTTCATGATCTGCGTCCGCGCCTTGCCGGCGATCCCCTTCAGCTCCTTGCCCAGCTGCTTCTTCGACTTCTCGCCCTTGCGGATCGCCTCGAAGTCGAGATCGTGAACGGCGACCCCCCACTCGAAGAGGAACATGAGGGCCACGTTGTAGAAGGGCTGGAGCAGGTAGACCGGGTGCCAGTCTTGGTGCGGATCGATCCGCATGACCTCGTAGCCCAGGTCCTTGTCCTTGCCGAGGATGTTCGTGTACGTGTGATGGATGTAGTTGTGGGAGTGCTTCCAGGCCTCCGCCGTCGAAGCCGTATCCCAGTCCCAGGTGGAGGAATGGATCTGAGGGTCGTTCATCCAGTCCCACTGGCCGTGGAGGACGTTGTGGCCGATCTCCATGTTCTCGAGGATCTTGGCCGAGGCCAGCGCGCTCGTCCCGGCCGCCCAAGCCGGGCGAAACCGCGCAGCCAGCAGGAGGACTCGGCCGAGGACGGCGAGCCGGCGGTGCATCTGGATCATGCTGGTGATGTAGCGCCGGTCGCGGTCACCGAGGTTGCCGTAGACCTCGTCGTGGATCGCGTCGAACTCCCGTCCGAGCTCCTCGATTTGCTCCTCGCTCAGCTTGGCGAGCGGGCTCTGCGGATCCGCTGGGGACACGGTCGCTCCTTTCGTCGTTGTCACAGCTCGATCTCGACGGGGCCCTCGGGGGCGCTGATGCAGGTACGCACCATCTCCCCGCGGTCTCCGTACACCTTTCCGTTGCGCAGGTCGCGAACCTGCCCGGCACACAGCTTTCCGATGCAGGTGTGGCAGATCCCCTCTCTGCAGCCATAGGGAAGCTCGAGTCCCTCCTCCTCGCCCGCGACGAGGATCGGCTTGGATCCATCGGACTCCGCCTCGGCCTCGCTGCGGAGGAAGACGATTCGCCCGCCCTCGCCCTCCTCGGCGACTCCGAGCTTGGGCTGGAAGCGCTCCATGTGGAGCCGCTCGAGACGGGATTCACCCTCGAAGTGCTCACTCAGGGCATCCAGCATCTCGCCCGGACCCGATGCGAACGCCTCGCGCTCCCGCCAGTCCTCACAGAGCCGGTCGAGGTCGGGCGGCCGCATCCTGCCCGCCGATCCGGTCAGCAGCAGATGCAGGCGATAGCCGGGAAGGCGGTGATCCAGGTCTTCGAGGCGATCCCCGAAGATCACCTGCTCTGCGCTCCGCGCCGAGTGGACGTGGACCACGTCGTCCAGAGCGCCTCCGCGATCCAGGTGCCGAAGCATGCTCATGATCGGCGTGATGCCGCTGCCGGCGCTGATGAAGAGCAGCTTGGCCGGAGGAGGGTCGGGCAGCACGAAATCCCCCTCCACCCCGCCGAGGCGAACGATCGCCCCGGGGCGTGCCTGGCGAACCAGGAAAGGGGTCACCTTGCCCTCCTCGACGAGCTTCGGGGTGATGCTGATCCACCCATCCGGCCGATCCGGATCGGAGGTCAGCGAGTAGGCCCGCCAGTGGAAGACCCCGTCCACGACCACGCCCACCCTCAGGTACTGGCCGGGCTGATGGCCGTTCCACCTGTATCCCGGTCTGATCAGGATCGTGACGGCGTTCCCCGCCTCCCGATCGATCCTCTCGATCCGGCCCCTGAGCTCCTGGGTGGACCAGAGCGGATTGATCAGCTCCAGGTAGTCATCGGGCAGCAGCGGGCTGAACAGCGAGCTGACGGCCTCCAGTACCCTGCGCCGCAGAAGAGGTACCTGTGGCTTTGCGCCTCTCTCCGCCACCCCGGTATACGTCCCCGATTGAGACGAATTTGGAACCTTGTTTCTTTCCCCGCCGCATCAGTCCGGTCAAGGCCGGACTTGAGGCCTCTATGCGACGCAAACTCCGGACAGCCCTGCTCGAAAATGAAAAAGCCCCGCAAGAGCGGAGGCTTCTGGTGGCGCTTTGACTGGAGCGGTTTCTTTGGGCCCCGTCCGCGGGCGCGGACGGCGGGTCCGTACCTGCGTCCGGACTTTCGGACGCTTTGCGGACAGTCAAAAAGCGCGGCTTTGCACGGGAAGCAGCAGTTGGTGACGGCATACTGGTGACTCCCGTGTCGGCGGAAAACGTAGAAGCCACGAAGGCTGCGTATGAGGAGTACTACTCTTGCGGCGACTTCAGCCCGCTATGGGAGGCGATCACCGAGGACTTTGAGTTCGTGACTGCCGCCGAGATGCCCGACGCGGGGACATATCGTGGCGATGAAGCGCGAGCCTGGCTGAGGACGTACATCGAGTCATTTGATGGATTCACACAGGAGGCAACGGAAGTCCTCGATGCCGGTGACAAGATCGTGGCAGCGGTCCTGCAGCGAGGGCGCCCACGTGGGAGCAATACGCCAGTGGAGAGCCGCTGGTGGCAGGTCGTGACGTTTCGGGATGACGGTATTGCCCGGGTGGAGATGTTTTCTCAGCGTGCGCAAGCCCTGGAATCTGCAGGGCTCTCGTAGCGCTTCGGACGAGAAGCGGCGGACCGCATCTGGAGTGCACGTCTCGGAAGCGGTCTCGATTCAAAGCATCCCGTCTAGCAGCCTCCCTGGTCGAAAAATGCCGAGGCGTTAACGACCCTTCCGGGGCTCAGCCGAGTTCCTGGGCGAGGCCGATTAGAAGTCCTTCGGGTCCCCGGATGTAGCAGAGCCGATACACGTCTTCGTACTGGACCACTTCGTCGACGAGCCGTGCGCCGTGATCGCGGAGCCGGGCGAGCGTATCGTCGATGTCGTCAACGGCGAACATGACACGTAGGTAGCCCAGAGCGTTCACGGGGGCGTTCCGGTGATCAGCGGCAACAGGCGGCGTGACGAATCGCGAAAGCTCGAGTCGGCTTTGGCCGTCCGGGGTGCGCATCATGGCGATCTGGACTTGCTGGTCGCGCAGTCCAGTAACACGCCCCGACCACTCTCCGTCTACCGTCGCCTGCCCTTCGAGCTCGAGCCCGAGCTCGCGAAAGAACTCGATTGCCCCCGCTAAATCCTCAACGACGATGCCTACGTTGTCCATACGCAGTGCCATATGCCGAAACTACAGCGTGTCGCGTGTGGGGCTCGAAGTGACGCGTCCTCCGAAAAGTGCACTTGGGACGAGGGGCAGCGATGCTCCGATGCACATGCGACGGCTCCGTTTCAGTCGCTCATCGCCTCGGCACCAGGGTCTGCGCAAGGGCCCCGCTCCGCAAGCGCGCCTCTTCGACGACGGTGAGCTTCAGGTGCTCGTCCAGCTCGGCGAATGGGCTGCGACCCGCGCCAATCGCAATCGGGACTGTCGTGAGCTGGTATTCGTCGACGAGGCCCAGACGGGTCAGCGACTTGGCGAAGGTGGGGCCCCCGTGGACCAGGATGGTTCCTTCGTCGTCCCGAGCCTTCAGGTCCGCAATCTCCGCGCCCAGGTCCCCGCCGAAGATCTCGGCGGGTCCCCATTCCGCCTTCTCCAGGGTGTGGGAGAAGACGGCCTTCGGCGTCTCGTTCATCGCGGTTGCGATCGGACCCTCGGACGCGGCCCAGTGCGGACCCATGGTCTCGTAGCTTCGGCGGCCCATCGCGTGAACGCCGGCCTCCTCGAGGGCGCGGAGGGTCCACTCACGACCGTCGTCGCCAAACCACTCGAACATCCACTCATGGGTTCCGTCGGGGCTGGTGGCGAAACCATCGAGAGACAGGATCATTTTGAGGACTACTTTTCTATCGCTCATGACGGTAGAGACCGATCTCCTCGGATGAATTCATCGCTCATCGGCGGATTCGGGAAAGAAGGCCCGCTGGCAGCCAATTAGGCCCGGAAAAAGCGCCGCTTCTCGTCCAAAGCGGCAATCTCAGGACGCCGCCCGAGGCTTCCACTTGACGCGAACCGAGAAGTCCAGCGACTCGCGCGTTCCCGCCTTTCAGCGATGAGAGATGAATTGCTCGAGCCGGTCGAACGAGTCTGTCCAACCGTTCCGGTGGAGTTCGCGGCGCGCCTCGGTCTTGAAGGGACCTTGAGTGAAGACGACCTCCGTCGACTCGCCGAGATCTCGAAACGACAGCTCGGCAAGGGTCTCGACATCATCGGGATCTGGGTCCTCATATACGAACGTAAAGACGAGGCGGGCGGGCGGGTCGACCTCGCGGAACTCCCCGATGAGGTAGAAAGGATCGCCTTCAGGCGGCTGCATCTCGATGCGATAGCTGCCTCCGACGCGGGGTTTGAATTCGAGGCTCGTAGCGGTGAAGCCCTTCGGCCCCCACCACTCCGCAAGCTCCTCCGCAGCGCTGAACGCCCCAAAGACAACCGAAGGAGCGGCGGGGAGGACGCGCTTCAGCTCGAGGGTCAGCCCGCCCGACTGCGTCATCCTCCCTTAATCCTATTTGGTTCGCGCTTCTGGTCTGGAAGGTCAAGGGTCTCGCCGGGCTAGTCCCCACATGCGCGAGAAACAGGAGTGCAGCGTCAAACCGCTCCTTTCTCTTTGAAGAAGACCCAGCTGTCAAGGGGGTGACCTTCCCCCGGTCGCAGGTGTTGTCGTGCCGCTCCCAGCTGGTGGATGAGTTGAGCTCATTTCTCTTTCGGCGCTCGGGGCGCAGATCGTTCCTGGGAGCTGCCTCGGCCGCTCAATTCCATGCGGGACCGTCAGGCGGTCAGAAAGCAGCGGGAGTTCGCCGGGGCAGGTTGGTGAGGCTTGAAGGGCTCATCGCGGCTCAGAATGTGCCAGGCCGCGATCAGGAGCTTGCGGGCGACCGCCGACTTCGCCGGGTTCTTGCCGTGGCGGGCGCTCACCCGCAGGTAGTGGGCGTGCCAGGGGTTGGAGGTCCGCCAGGCCTGGTGGGCGGCCTCGACCGCCGCCCAGCGCAGGGTCCGCGAGCCGGCCTTCGAGAGCGCGCCGGTCGCCGAGCGCTCGCCGGACTGGCTGATTCGAGGCGCCAGGCCCGCGTAGCCGATCAGCTTTCCAGGCCCCGGAAAGCGGGAGACCTCGCCGATCTCGGCGGCGAAGGTGAGGCTGAGCAGCGGGCCCACCCCCGGGATCGTCGCCAGCAGGCTCGCCCGCTCGTCTGATCTTGCGAGCGGGCCCAGCTCGCGGTCGATCGGGTCGATCCGCCGATCCATCTCGGCGGCAAGCTCGAGCAGCTCCACGATTGAGTCCCGCCAGACCTCGGGAACTCCCCGGCGTTCCAAGAGCGCCATCGCATCCGGCTTTCGCAAGCGAGAGTGGGAGATCCGCAGTCCGAACTGGGTGAGCAGCCCGAAGATCCGGTTGCGAGCGGAGGTGCGGGCCTTCACCAGGTGCGCTCGCCGGCGCAGGCGCTCCCGGAGCGCCCGGTCCTCGATCGAGGGAACCCAGAGCTCGGGGACCAGGTCTCGCCGGCAGAGCTCCGCCAGCACCCGGGCGTCGACCTTGTCGGTCTTGCAGGCGAGCGGGGCGACGTCTCTGACCTTGCGGGCGTGGGCGACCTGGACCTGCCAGCCCGAGGCCTCGAGCCGGTCGCGGACCCAGACCGCGCCGCTCATCATCTCGACGCAGCCCGAGGCCTCGGTGCCGAGCTCCAAGACCAACCTGGCGAGCCCGTCTTCATTGGCCGGGATCAGCCCCTCGGCGGCGATCTCCCCGCCCTCGCCCATCGCGCAGAAGGCGGCGCGCCCGTAGGCCCAATCGATTCCGACATAGTTCATGTCGGGGTCTCCTCTCCTCGCTTGAACGGCAGTGCCAACCGCGGTTCTAGTGAGCGCGGCGGAGGCCCCTTTCAGTTCAGAGGAGGAGCGGGACCTTCATGACATTCCATGCAAAGCGGCGCTTTTCCGGAAATGCAGTTTTCGGGACAAATTCGGGACAAACTTTCAGGCCTGCCCAACGACCCGAAATGAAAAAGCCCCGCTTCCGCCGGGCTTTTCTGAGGCACCGCTACCGGGATTCGAACCCGGGTTTCCGGACTGAGAATCCGGCGTCCTAGTCCCCTAGACGATAGCGGCGTGTTTGGGACGGCCGTGAGTGTAGCCAGGCAGCAGGGCTGCCCCTGGCGGGACGGGCCCTGAGGCTAAGCTTCGCGGGCCCGCGGCTGTGGCGGAACTGGTAGACGCGCAGGCTTCAGGTGCCTGTGTCCTTCGGGACGTGGAGGTTCGACTCCTCTCAGCCGCATCCGACGCTGCCCGCGTCGGGCGGCCGGCTTGGACGCGGGATTGATACCTAGGCGGTGGCGCCGGTCAGCGAATCGAGCGACTCCGGCGGGCCGAGCGCGTGTCCCTGGGCCTCGTCGATGCCGAGGCCCTCGAGGAGTTGGAGACTCGCCAGCGTCTCGACGCCCTGCGCGATCACTCTCTGCCCGGAGCGATGCGCCTTGAGGACGGCGCTGCTCACCGACCGGCGCTTGCGCCGGTCGGTGGCGAGCCCGTCGATGAAGGGGGCCCCGAGCTTCACGTAGCTGATCGGCAGCCGCCGCAGCAGGAAGCACTCCGGCCCGCCCTCGATGAATCCATCCAGGGCGATCTGGCAACCGAGCTCGGCGACCGCGTTGACGAACGCGCCGCCACTGTCGAGAGCCTCGGTGAGCTGCGCTTCGCTCAGCTCCAGGACGACGTCACGCGGGTCGGCACCGGTCTCCTCCAGGCGCTCCCCGATCAGCGCGACCATCCCCCGGTCGGTCGACCTCACACTGAGATTGAGATCGACGGGCAGCCCGTCCGCGGCGACCTCGATCGCCTTCGCGACGACCCATCGGTCGATCTCCCGGATCGATCCGAACTCCTCGGCCGCCATCACGAACTCGCCGGCGGGGATCAGCCGCCGGTGCTCCACCATCCGGAGGAAGAGCTCGTGGCGCATCGTGACGCCGGTGGCGACGTCGACGATGCGCTGGCCGTGCAGGACGAAGAGGTCCCTCTCCAGAGCCTCCTCGATCCTGCGCGACCAATCGAGCGGGCGCAGCATCCCTCCGGCTGCCTCGCCGGATTCCTCTCCCATGATCATGTCTCAGGTTCGCCGCAGGCGGGGTGGCGCACAACGGGACGAAGTACTGGACGAACGTCGGTGAGAACTACGGAAGCAGCCGAGTCAGCCGAGATCGCGTAGGGCTGAGCGCGCGGCGTTGTAGCCGTTCATCCCGTGGGCCCCGGCTCCCGGAGGGGTCGCCGCCGAGCAGATGTAGACGCCGTCGATCCCGGTGCTGTACGGATCGAGGGCGAGGCGTGGCCTGAACAGGACCTGAACCGGGGTGTTGGCCCCGGTGATGATGTCTCCTCCGACGTAGTTCGAGTTGTAGGCGGCCATGTCGGCGGGGGTGCGGACGGAGCTCGCGACGATCCGCTCGCGAAATCCCGGCGCGAAGCGCTCGATCTGGCCGAGCACGGACTCGCTCGCGTCTCCCGCGTATCCCCCCGGCACATGGGCGTAGACCCAGACCGGATGCAGATCCCCCGCGGAGCGCCCCGGGTCGGCGAGATACTGCTGCCCGACCAAGACGAACGGCCGCTCCGGCATCGAGCCTCGGTTGATCTGGCGCTCGGCGACGACCAGCTCCTCGAAGGTCCCGACGGCGTGGACCGTCCCGGCCCTGCGGCAGGCGTCGTTGGTCCAGGGCACTCCGCCCTCAACGGCGAGGTCGAGCTTGAACGCGCCCGGGCCGTGGCGATAGCGACGGTAGGAGCGAGCGACCCTGGCGGGGAGCCGATCCCCGGCGATCTCGGCGATCGCGCCCGGGTTCAGGTCGAAGACCACGATGTCCGCCTCGCTCACCTCCTCGAAGGAGGTCACCCGGCGTCCGGTCTCGATCGCCCCCCCGCGCTCGCGAAGGACGGCGGCGAGTGCATCCGTGATCGAGCGCGAGCCGCCCTTGGCGACGGGCCAGCCGAAGGCGTGACCCGCGTCGATCAGCGCACAGCCGATCGAAGAGCTCATCGGCCAGCTGAGCGAGGCGAATGAATGGGCCGCGACGCCGCCGAACAGGGCTCTGGCCTGCGGCGTCCTCCACGATCGTGCCAGCAGCGTCGCCGGAGCGGCCGCCGGGATCCCGAACCGCGCCAGCCGCAGGGGATGCCGGGGCACGTGGACGATCGGCGCGAGCATGTCCTCGAGCAGGGCGCCGTAGTTCGCCGAGGAGGATCCGAACACCCGCTTCCAGGCCCCGCCGTCCTCGCCCAGCCCCCGGGCGGTCTGATCGATCGAGCGCACCATCACCCCGGCGCTGCCGTCGTCGAGCGGATGCGCGAGATCCACCTCCGGCCAGAGCCACTCGAGCCCCTGCTTGGCCAGATCGAGCGAGTTGAGGAACGGCGATCCGGCCGCCATCGGGTGGGTCGCCGAGCAATCGTCGTGCAAGAGCCCGGGGACGGTGAGCTCGCTGGTGCGAGTGCCGCCGCCGATCGTCTCCTCGGCCTCGAGCACCGTGACCCCCACTCCGTTTCGTGCCAGCTCCACGGCGCAGGCGAGCCCGTTGGGGCCGGCGCCGACGACGACCGCGTCGCTCAACGACTCGGCGAGTAGCCAGGCGACTCCGCGCCGCCGACGGGGAGAGGCTCCTCCGGAGCGACCGCTCCGCCCTCGACCACCACCGGGAAGTCGAAGGACTCGTCGAGCCATGGCTGGCTCGTGACCATGTCCTTCACGGCGACGGTCCCCTCCTTGAGGAGGCCGTCGACCGGGTCCCAGATCTCATAGTGCTGATAGCCGCGCCCGCGCATCGTCGGCTCCGACTCGAGGTAGACGAGCCGCACGTCGCCGGGCCCGAACCCGCAGCGTTCCTGGATGGCCTGGAGCAGCTGGGCGCTGTGGAAGTGCGCGTCGCCGAAGTTCCAGCCGTTGACGACGTTCGAGATCAGCTCCCCCTCCCGGACGTCGTACGCCTCGACGTCATCGACCGCGTGGGGCAGCAGGGCGTTCAGGCCCCGCCCGTGCGAGTGCATGGCCCGGAAGGAGAGCCCCTTGTTGAGCAGGAACTCGGCCGTCTCGGGGTCGTAGATCTCGCCGACCTGCTTGACGATGATCCGGGCCGGCTTCTTCACCGACTGATCCAGCTTCTCCTCGGCGCCGCTGCCCTTCCGGAAGAGCCAGGCGCTCGTCGCCCAGTTCCCCGCGTAGTAGCGCATCGAGGGAAGGAAGGAGACCTTGTCCGGCCGGTTCCCGCCGATCAGGGGCAGGATCAGGCACGGGACGGCGAGGGTGGCGATCAGCAGCGGGTCGCCGATCGTCGACAACGGCGTGTCGCCGTAGTGCCCGAAGAGGAAGAGGATCCCGAAGATCATGAACAGGTTCCACTCGAGCGGCACGGCCAGCGGGAACATCGCGGTGATGTTGACGTGGAAGAGGATCATCCCGACGATCGCGATCGTCCTCAGCGTCGGGTTGTCCTGGAAGACGAGCAGGGCCGGCCAGAGGAGCTCCTGAACCGTGCCGAAGTGCGCGATCGCCGCCGAGAGCCGCGAGGGCATCATGTCCTCGGGATAGCCGCGCCACAGGTGGCGGCGGAACCCCGAGGGGATCAGCGGCGCGTTGCTCATCATCGTCGAGACGACGAACGGGAAGTGGCTGTTGAGCTTCGAGGAGGCCGCCCCCCACCAGATGAAGAGGAAGACGAACTGCCAGGCCACGATCCAGTGCTCGATCGGGAAGAGGCCGACCACCAGGACCGTGCAGTAGATCTCCGGCCGCGCGCCGAGGAAGGAGACCTTGTCGCGCAGGCCGAGCAGTCCGAGGAACGCGAAGAGCACTGCGATGCCCGCCGGTGGCAGCTTGCCGGCGAAGCTGGGGCCGGAGTCGACCCCCGACGCAGCCAGCAGGAAGATCGCCGTGGCGAGCACGCCGGCATAGAGGCCGACGTCCACGAACGTGCGGGTCGTCCCCCTGGTGAGCGGGACCCTGTCGGGCCACGGCGGCAGCCGGACGGTTCCGGGCCGAAGCCAGTAGAGGGCACCGCCGATCGGCGGCACGAACCGGAAGCTGAGCGGCATCGATCCCGCGCCGAGGCCGAGGATCTCCCAGAGCAGCAGCCAGACGGCGAGCTTCTCGAAGACGATCGGCTCGCTCCACCAGGCGGATAGGTCGCCGAGCGAGCCGAGCCCCGGGGTCAGGGAGATCACGAAGAGCGCCCCGGCGCTGAAGAGGATCAGCTTGAGGACGTAGATGAAGTAGACGAAGGTGGGCGAGCCGAACCCGTTCGCCCCCCAGTCCTGCACGAGCGGCTTCAGCCGCGTCAGGTGCGGCTTCGCCTTCCACTCCTCCAACTCGAACGGGGGCGGTGAGGGTTCCAAGAATCCCATGACCCGGCCGCAACCCTATAGCCGCCGCGCGTCAACCGCCGCCCTGTTTGATGCCGGCCGGAGGATCTTTGGCGTAGGTCCTGATCAGCCCGTCGATCAGCTCGCGCTTCTCGGCGCTGGAGAGCCTGGCACCGCCGTGAATCAGCGTGTACTGGAGCGGCGGCATCTCCCCACTCTGAGTCTGGTCCACCACTTCGGAGACGTCGGGTTGGGCCTGATCCCATTCCGAGAAGTTCAGCTTGCCGCGCCCCTCGTCGACGTCACGCTGAACCAGCCAGGAGGCTGGGGCGACGTTCGTGTACCACGGCCACTTGGTCAGGTTGCTGTGGCAGTCCCCGCACGCCTGGGTGGCGAGCTGCTCGGTGCGCGGGCTGTCCCAGCGAATCGCGCGAGTCACGGACGGGTTCGCGTGGCCGCGGCCGTATGGGACCAGCTGCATCAGGAGCAATACCGTCGGGATGCCGATTGCGACGTAGCGGAGCGTCTTCCTCCAATCCATGCCGCGACGCTATCTGGCAGCGGGTAGGAGCGCGGTTAGAGCCGCGTCCGCCGCTCCGCGGGCGGAGCGCCGCAACTTCGCGTCCTCCTCCCCGTTATGTTCGGTTGATGCCAACCCGGGTGGCCAGGGCCGGATTGCTGATCGCGGGGATCGCCTGCCTGAGCATGCTCGTTCTCCTCGCGCGGGGCGAGAGCTCCAGCGCCGCGGGCGGAAAGCCGAACGTGATCATGTTCACCACGGACGACCAGACCGTGAGGGACATGATGGTGATGCCGAAGACGCAGGCGCTGATCGGCGACGCCGGCGCCTCCTTCCAGCACGCCTACGCCTCGGATCCCCTCTGCTGCCCCTCGCGCGTCACGGTCCAGACAGGCGAGTACGCCCACAACACCGGCGTCCTCGGCAACACCCCGCCGAACGGGGGGTACAGCTCCTTCAACGACAAGAACGACCTCCCCCTCTGGCTGCAGGCCACCGGCTACCGCACGATCCACATCGGCAAGATGCCGAACGGCTTCGGGGAGCCTCAGGTGGGTGGCTCCGGATATGTGCCCCCGGGCTGGGGTCCATTCGCCGGAGGCAATGGACCGGCATCGAGGGGCGAGTTCTACGGCTTCGTCGGGCCACCCTCCTCCTACACCGGCTTCACGCTCGACGAGAACGGCGTCGAGAAGACGTACGGCCCTGACGACTACTCGACCGACGTCTACGCGGACCTGGCGGTCGACCGGATCAACCACCACCTGGCGGCATTCCCCAACAACCCGCTGTACATGCAGGTTCAGTTCTTCGGGCCGCACGATCCCGCCACCCCCGCGCCGAGGCACGTCGGCGCCTTCTCCACCGCGCCGCTCCCGATCGACCGCTCGTTCAACGAGAAGAACGTCAAGGACAAGCCCGGGTGGATCAGGCGGATCCGGCGGTTCGGTCCGGGCCTGATCGCGAAGATCCAGACCCGCTACCAGCTCCGGCTCGAGACGCTGCTCTCGGTGGATGACGCGGTGGGGAGGATCGTCGACGACCTGGCGGCACACGGGGTGCTCGGCGACACCTATCTGATCTTCACCTCCGACCAGGGCTTCATGCAGGGGCAGCACCGCCTCCACCAGGGCAAGTTCGTGCCCTATGAGCCTTCGGTTCAGGTCCCGCTCGAGATCCGGGGGCCCGGCGTCCCCGCCGGCTCGCAGCCCAGGGCCCTGGTCTGGAACGGCGACATCACCTCGACGATCCTGCAGATGACCGGCGCCCCGGCGGGCCTCCCCCAGGACGGGCAGACGATGCTCCCTCTGGCCCGGGATCCGACCAGGAGGTCCACGCGCCCGATCCTGTTCGAGACCGGGCCACCCGGAACGACCTTCGAGCCCGGCACGGGCACCACTGCCGCCGCGGCCGCCCGCCGGCGGAGGGGTCACATCTATGTGAAGAACACCGATCTCGATCACACGGCCCAGATCGCGCGGCCGATCCTCGCGCCGCGCTACCGGGCGATCCGCACCGGCCGTTACCTGCTCACCAAGTACTCGGATGGCGGGCGTGAGATGTATGACCTGAAGCAGGACCCGCTGGAGCTGACCTCGGTCTGGAAGAACCGGCGCTACGCCTTGGTCCGGAAGTTCCTGCTCAAGCACCTCGCCAAGCTGGTCCACTGCATCGGCCCGGCCTGCGACAAGCAGATCGGCAAGCCGCCGAAGGTCCTCGCCAAGCCGAAGAAGCGCAAAAAGAAGGCGCCCTCCCAATAAGGTCCGCGCATGGCGCGGAAGATGAGCGCGGACGAGGCAGCACGCCTGTTCGAACCGAAGGACACCTTCGCGATGCCCCTGGGCCCGGGACAGCCCGCGGCGCTGCTGGAGGCGCTCGGCAAGCGGGAGGACTGGGAGGAGCTCCGAATCGGGACCGCGCTGCTCTTCGTCTTCACCCCGCTGTTCAACCACCCGAACGTCCACTACCTCTCGGGCTTCTACGGGCCGATCGAGCGAATGCTGCGCGACTCCGGCGCCAACATCAGCTTCGCGCCGGCGGACTTCCGTCGCTTCGAGCCGATCCTCGAGGACCAGGCTCCCCGGGTGATGGCGACCGCAGCCGCGCCACCGGACGCGGATGGATGGTGCAGCCTCTCGCTGCACGCCGGCAGCACCTACAGGGAGATGCTGCGCATCGCCGAGGACCCGGATCGCCTGCTGATCGCCGAAGTCTCGGACTCCTATCCGCGGACGCCGGGCCTGGAGCCGGACTACCGGCACGCGCTGCACGCCGACCAGATCGACGTGCTCGTGGAGAGCGACCGCTCGCCGCTGCCTCTGCAGGACCCCGCACCCGGCGAGGCGGAGCGCGCGATCGCCGAGCACGCCAGCCGCTACATCCCCGACGGCGCGACCCTCCAGACGGGCATCGGGGCGATCCCCTCGACCATCGCGGGCCTGCTGGCCGAAGGGGACGGCGGCGACTACGGGGTCCATTCCGAGATGCTGACCACCGGCCTGATGGATCTCCACGAGGCCGGGAAGATCACCAACCGCAAGGGCCAGTTCGACGGCGTCTCGGTCGCGACCTTCGCGGGCGGGACCGAGGAGCTCTATGAGTGGCTCGACGACAATGACGACGTGGCGTTCCTGCCGGTCGAGATCGTCAACTCACCCGATGTGATCGCGCGAAACCGCAAGCCGGTGACGATCAACGGCGCGATGTCGGTGGATATCCACGGGCAGGTGGTGGCGGACACGATCGACGGCACCCAGTTCTCCGGCATCGGCGGCCACGAGGATTTCGTCGCCGGCCCGGCACTGGCCCTCGAAGCACAGTCGCTGCTCTGCCTCGCCTCCACCTACACACACGACGGCGAGACGCATTCGAGGATCGTGCCCTGGTTCGGCCATGGGACCGTGATCACGACGCCGCGCCACCAGGTCGACGTGATCATCACCGAGTACGGATCGGCCGAGCTGCAGGGAAAGACGGTTCACCAGCGAGGGGAGGCCCTCGCCGCCATCGCCCACCCCGACTACCGCGACGAGCTGCTCGAGGCGGCGGAGCGCGCCTCGCACGGCCGCGCCCCCTTCTAGGTCATCCAGGCATGGCCGCCCCGGAGACTCCTCCCCCGCTCTTCGGCGACTACTACCGCGAGATCTACGCGAAGGGGATGCTCGCCGGCGAGCGCCCGACCCTGCCGATGGCCTGGGCCGAGCTCGAGGCCGGCGCACGAGACTCCCTCGACGATCGCGCGATCGCCTACATCTTCGGCGGTGCGGGGTCCGAGGACACGATGCGGGCCAACCTGGAGGCCTTCCGGCGCTGGCGCATCGTCCCCCGCGTGCTACGCCAGGATCTCTCGGTCCGCGATCTCTCCCTCGAGCTGCTCGGAACCAGCATGCCCGCGCCGGTGATGCTCGCGCCGATCGGCGTCCAGACGCTCCTGCACGACGACGGCGAGCTCGCCACGGCGAGGGCGGCGGGCGCGCTGGGACTGCCGCTCATCACCAGCACCGCCTCCGCCACGCCGATGGAGCAAGTCGCCGAGGCGAACGGGGACGGGCCACGCTGGTTCCAGCTCTACTGGCCGAACGACGACGAGATCGCCGCCAGCCTGATCCGGCGGGCGGAGGCGGCCGGGTACACGGCGCTCGTCCTGACGGTCGACAACTACGTGCCCGGCTGGAAGCCGCGAGACCTCCAGCAGGCATACCTCCCGTTTCTCGAGGGGATCGGGATCGCGCAGTACCTCTCGGACCCGGTGTTCCAAGCCGCCCTCCAGAAGTCCCCCGAGGAGGACATGGGCGCCGCCGTCGGGCACTTCCTCGGGGTGTTCGCGAACCCGAACCTGACCTGGGAGCGACTCGAGTGGCTGCGGGGAGCGACGACGCTGCCCATCGTGCTCAAGGGCATCCTCCATCCGGACGACGCGCGCGAGGCCCGGGAACGAGGGGTCGACGCCATCGTCGTCTCCAACCACGGCGGCCGGCAGATCGACGGCGCGATCGCCTCGCTCGACGCGCTGCCGCCGATCGTCGATGCCGTCGGCGAAGGGATGACGGTGCTGCTCGACAGCGGGGTTCGCTCCGGGGCGGACGCCTTCAAGGCGCTCGCCCTCGGCGCGGACGCGGTGCTGGTAGGCCGCCCCTATCTGTGGGGTCTCGCCCTCGACGGCCAGAATGGCGTCGAGACCGTGCTCCGCTCGCTGCTCGCGGAGCTCGACCTGACGATGGCCCTGAGTGGCGCCACCAGTCTGGACGAGATCGACGGGAGCTTGCTGCGGGCGATCTAGCCGGCCACCGCGAGCGCCGGCGCCTTCGCGTGGATCGAGACTGTGCAACCGCTGCCGTTCCTGATCTCGACGGCGTCGCCCAGCATGCGGCTGAGCCAGATCCCACGGCCCCCGATTCCCGCCGAGGGCGGGGTCAGCTGCCCCGCCAGGACGTCCTCGATCCCCTCCCCGGCGTCGCTCACCTCGTAGATCAGCTCACCGTCCTCCTGCCAGATCCGCAGCGTCGCCGGCGGCCGCCCGTGGACCACCGCGTTGCTGGCGATCTCGTTCACGGCGAGCGCGAGCTCGTCGGCGCGCGACCCGGACAGGCCGGAGGCGACCGCCATCGAGGTGACCATTCGGCGCACCTTGCGCAGATCGGCCAGATTGAAGTCGAGCTCTGTCTCGGGCTCGCCCTCGGGGCGCCGAACGCGCGAATTGAGCCGGCGACAGAACTGGTGCGGATCCTCGTAGCCCCCGTTCTCCACGAGGCCATCGGCGTCCGCGATCAGCGGATGCGTGCTGTGGGCGTGCTCCAGCACCTCCGGCGGCAGGGAGCGAGAGTCGTACGGGCAGACGACGCTGACGGGCAGGCCGGAAAAGGCGACGTTGATCACGGACTCGTGCCGAGCCCAATCCCGGATCTGAGCCTCGCTGCCGTCCGCCCACGGCGGCTCCCCCATCAACCGAGCCCTCTCGGCCATCATCCGAACCCTTCCGGAGTCCACCCTCTCGCGGACCCAGCGCCCGAACTTGTCGCGGGTGCGAGCTGAGTTCTCGTACCACTCGTCGACCGACAGCAGCGTCACGCCCTCCGGCTCGCCTCCGAGGGCCCCTCGCAGGTTCTCGACGTTCTGGCCCTGGACCGCGATCAGAGTGGGCTCGCCCGCCTCGACCCCCTCCTCGATAAAGGGCACAGCCGCCTGCATGAAGCCCTCGTCGGACCCGTAGCTCAGGGCCGAGTGGACGAGATCCTCATGAGGGGCGGACGCTTCCCCGTCGTACTGCATCGGAATTTCTCTACCCGGTCGGCGGAGGTTTGACGCCATGAATCTGCGTATGCAGGCAAATTCGAGCACTTTTCCTCGATCTTCCCCCTCCTTCCCGGGTACGGCGCGCTCCGATTGCAGCCGGACCGGGTTCCAGGATCCAGATATGGGCTCAAAGCCGACGAAAAGCGCCGCAATCGTCCTCACAGCCATCTGCCTGGTGGCGGGCTTCGTCGTCCCCGCCTCCGCGAGCGCGGGCACCAAGGCGATGGGCATCGACGTCTCGCGCTTTCAGGGGCCGATCGACTGGCCCACCGTCGCCACGGCCGGCATCAAGTTCGCCTTCGTGCAGGCGAGCAGGGGCAGCGGCTTGGACTGCACGGTGAAGCCGGGGCAGTGTGGCGCGGATCCGCTCTTCGCCACGAACCGGGTGGCCGCCGAGTCCAACCGGGTCCGGGTCGGCGCCTACCACCGCGCGTTCGCCTCCGGAGGCACGATCGCGGACGCCCGGGCCGATTCGATCGCGGAGGCACACGTCTTCCTGGGGGCCGTTGGATCGCTGCAGAGCGGTGAGCTGGTCCCCGTGCTCGACGTCGAGACACCGTTCAGCGGCATGACCGCCACCACCCTGCGGACCTGGATCAGAGTGTGGGTCAAGAAGGTGAAGAAGCGCCTCGGGCGCAAGCCGATGATCTACACCAACGCCTCGAGCTGGGCAGCCACCGGCAACACCCGTGAGTTCGCCAAGGCGAAGTACCCGCTCTGGGTGGCGGAGTGGGGAGTCTCGAGGCCCTCCGTCCCGGCCTTGAACTGGGCCCGCCACGGCTACTCCGTGTGGCAGTACTCAAGCTCGGGAACCGTGGCGGGGATCTCGGGGAAGGTCGATCAGGACCGGCTGGGCAGGGGGCTCGGCAAGATCACGGTGCACTGACGATCCTCAGGCCCATCGCCCAGAGCTCGTTGGGGGAGTAGAGGCACTCCTCGAGCGACCGGCAGTCCTCGAGCAGCGCGTGGCTCTCGTGAGGGGGCCAGGCAAATCCGTGTACGACGCGAAAGAGGCGGAGGCCGTCGGTCAGGTAGACCTCCGGCTCGAGCGCCGTGGTGGACAGCCGCCCTCTGGTGGTCTCGGTGACGATCGCCATGGGAGCACCGTAGTCCTCGGACCGCGTCGCTTCATCCGCACTGAGGGCCGGATCCGCCTACGTATTTCCCACCAGGCCCTTCCATGACCTACTGTCTGAGAGGACCGCTGCGTTCGCGGGCGCAGACTCGACTGAGAAGCGGAGGTCATGGGGTCGTGGGAGAAGAAGCCACCCCTGGACATAACAAGCTCACGGATGAGCGGTTGGCGCAGCTGCTCGAGGTCGGGCGGACGATCGTCTCGGAACTCGACCTGGAGACCCTCCTCCGGCGGGTGACGGAGGCCGCACGTGACCTCACCGGCGCCGCCTACGCCGCCCTTGGGATCCTCAACGCCGACAAGACCGGCCTGGAGCGCTTCCTCCATTCGGGCATCGACGAGGAGAAGCGGCGGGAGATCGGGCCGCTGCCGCGCGGTCGCGGCGTCCTCGGCGAGCTGATCCGCAACCCGCGGCCACTTCGCCTCGCCGACGTCAATACCCACCCGCGCTCCTACGGATTCCCTCCAGGTCATCCGGAGATGAAGACGTTCCTCGGGACCCCCGTCCTCGTTCGAGGCGAAGCCTGGGGCAACCTGTATCTGACCGAGAAGGACGGCGGCGCCGAGTTCGACGACACCGACGAGCAGGTCGTGATCGTCCTCGCCGCCTGGGCTGGGGTGGCGATCGAGAACGCCCGCCTGTACGAGGGCCTGGGCCGCCGCCGGGAGGAGCTCGAGAAGGCGCTTCGCGGGCTGGAGGCGAGCTCCGACATCGCCCGTACCGTCTCTGCCGGAATCGAGCTGGACGAGCTGCTCGAGCTGATCGTCAAGCGTGGGCGCGGCGTGGTCGGAGCGCAGCAGGCGGTGCTACTGCTCTCCGACGGCGCCGTGCTCGAGGTCGTCGCCGCCGCGGGCGGGCGGCCCGGCGCGCTCGAGGGACGGCGGCTCAGGGACGCGGACACCTGGCTGAACGATCTGCAGGCGGAGGCGCCCGAGCTCCGCGGGCTTCCCACCCTCGTCGCGGAGCTCGAGTTCCGGGATCGCAGCCGGGGGTTGCTGATGGCCGCGGGCGAGTTGGGCCAGGAGCGCTTCGACGCGAGCGACGAGCAGGTCTTCGAATCATTCGCGGCCGGCGCAGCCACCACGATCGCCACAGTCCGGACGGTGGAGGCGGAGAAGCTGCAGATGTCCATCGAGGCATCGGAGCGCGAGCGCCACCGCTGGGCCCGGGAGCTCCATGACGAGACCCTCCAGGAGCTCGGCGCGCTGCGCGTGCTGCTCGACGCTGCCGGCGGCGACGAGCTCTCAGCCGAGTCCCGTCAGATCGCCGTCGAGCACGTCGACCGCGGGATCCGCAACCTCCAGGGCCTGATCACCGAGCTGCGACCCTCGGTCCTGGATGAGCTCGGCGTCGGACCGGCGATCGACTCGCTCGCCAGGCGCTCGAGCGAGAGGTTCGGGGTCGTGATCGACGCCGATGTGGACGTCGCGAGCGAGCAGCCCGACGGCCCGCACCGGCTCCCCCCCGACCTCGAAGCGACGATCTACAGGCTGGTTCAGGAGGCGAGCAACAACGCCATCAAGCATGCTGAACCGAATCGAATCTCGGTGACGGTGAGCCGTGGCGACGACCTGATCGAGGTGATCGTCGCCGATGACGGCAGCGGCTTCGATCCTGACACCGCAGAGCGCAGCTTCGGACTGGTGGGTATGCAGGAGAGGGTCTCGCTCCTCGGCGGCACCCTCGAGATCGACTCGGCCCCGGGTAAGGGCACCGAGGTACGGGCAGGCCTCCCCGTCACGGAGCCCGGACAAGGCGCGGGCCGCGCCGGGTCGGCTAGCCCTCCTCGATCAGCCCCTGCTCACGGGCGAAGCTGACGACCTCGGCGCGGCTGTTCGTGCCGAGCTTGCGGTGGATCGCGGCGCGGTGGGTCTCCACCGTGCGGATCGAGATCACGAGCTTCTCGGCGATCTCGGGGTTCGTATGGCCGGCCGCGACGAGCCTCAACACCTCGATCTCGCGGGGCGTCAATCCACCCGGAGGACCCTCCGGTGTGGCGGCGAGCCGCGCGCCGAGCTGGGGGTTGATGTAGGTCTCCCCCCTCGCCGCTGCCCGGATGGCGTCGACGAGCTCGGCGCCCGCCGCGTGCTTCACGACGAACGCCCTGGCGCCCAGGCGGAACGCCTCCTTGGCGAAGGCGGGATCGTCCTGCATCGTGAGCACGACCACCGCCGTCCCGGGTGAACCCTCGTGAACCTTGGGGATCGAAGCGAGGCTCGGTTGGCCAGGCATGTTGAGGTCGAGCACCAGGACGTTTGGCTTCAGACCCGAGGCACGGCGACGAGCCGTCTCGGCGTCGCCGGCCTCCGCCACGACCGACATGTCACCTTCCGCCTCGACGATCCGCCTGAGGCCGTCGCGGACGATCTCGTGATCGTCCGCGAGGATGATGCTGATTCTGTCGGTGCGGCTCTCGCCGTCAGTCGTCTCGGTCGTCATCGGGTTTGCTGCGGGCACGGTACCTGTCTCCACTCAGCTCAGCCGATGTGCTTCTTCTGCTCTTTGATCTGCTCGGCCATCGCGTCCAGCGCGTCCTTCGAGCGCTGGGCGTGAACCGCGCGCACACCGAGCTCGCGCCGCATGTCCTCGGTCGCGTCCTCGAGCGTGTGCTGCCACTCGCCGGCGCGCTCCTCGGCACGGCTTCGCAGGTTCACGGTTCGGTCCTGGGCATCGGACCTCAGGTCCTCCAGGGCCTCGCGCGAGCGACTGATCGCTGAGTCGATCGCCGTGCGCAGCTCTTCTCCCGCCTGCTGGCGAGCCTGGTTCAAGTCCTCGACCGCATGCTCCAGATAGCTGGCGACGGTCTGTTCCTCTGTTTCCGTAGTCATTGCTTCCTCCAGTTCTCGAGTCGTGGCTTCCTTTGCTGACTCCAGTCTTGAGGCCGAGGGCGGGCGCTCCATCCGTGCAAAACACCGGGATTGCGCGATCAGCCGGCAGGGGTCGAGGAGCTGCGGTCCTCGAGGACTCCAGGGTCGATCCGGTGACTCCTTTGTGTGAGCCCACCCAGGCCGATGGGGGACACTATGGTGGCGAAAGTTCGATGACGACGCAGACCCTGACGATCGACAGGCTTGCGGACTGGGCGCGCGCGGGCGCCCACTGGCGCGTGGTGCACCAGGACGAACGCCGCGCGGTCGTCGAGCTGCAGCAATGCACCGGCGAGCCAGTCGAGCGCTTGGAGTCCGCCGACCCCGAACTGATCGCCTACCTCGACGGCGTCGAGTCAGACCTAGACCTAGCCTGAGCATCTGCCCGAGCAGTTCGGCTTGGTCTGGAAGCGCCGACCTCGCCTCGCCTCACGAGCGCGAGCCCGGGCTTCCTAGCCGGTGCGCGCATCCGCGAGGGTGAATTGCGCCGCGATCACGACCAGATAGACGAGCGTCGACGCGAACCCCACGATCATCCAGGCCACGGGGCTTTTCACCAGCGCGGTCGCCAGCGCGGCGGCGCCGATCGCCAGTCCCACGGAGACGAGGTGAAACCCGCCCCACAGGCGCACCGACCCGTGCTCCCTGGATGCCAGGACCTCGCCTGGGCGTCCGTATGCGAGCGCCGCCGTGATTGCGAAGCCGAGCACCGCCCCGGCCAGGAAAAGAAGCGCCTCCCAGGCGGCCGGAATCCCGCGCGCGTGCGTGGTCACCGCGCCTGAGGTCCAGATCGTCAGGGTGTAGCCGTAGGGGGCGGCGCTCGTCGCTACAGCGCTCTTGAGGTGAGTGCGATAGCTGCGACGGCCGGCCTGCATGGATCGGACTCTAGTTCCCGGCCGCCGGAAGCCCTCGCTGTCTCTCGTTTCTTGCCTCTTCTCGGTTTCCACCAATTCGACGGGCACTACGGTGAGAAGGGCCCTGAATCCCCGCCCGCCAAATCTGCACCCGAAAGGACACCATCGGCGAGAGCGCCACGCCAACCGAGGCAAAGGAGGCACGCATGAGTGAGCAGAGTTTCGACGCCATCGTGATCGGAGCGGGTCCCGTGGGGGAGGTCTGCGCGGGAGAGCTGGCCGACGGCGGCCTCCGGGTCGCGATCGTCGAGCGGGAGCTGGTCTCGGGCGAGTGCAGCTTCTGGGCGTGCATCCCCTCGAAGACGCTGCTGCGCCCCGGGGAGGTGCTCTCCGAGGCCCGGCAGGCGCCGGGGGCGAGGGAGGCCGTGACCGGCGACCTGGACGTGGCCGAGGTACTGAGCTGGAGGAACTTCATGGTCTCGGACTGGGACGACTCCGGCCAACTCCCATGGCTCGAAGAGAAGGGGATCGAGCTGCTCCGGGGCGCGGGGCGCCTCGCCGGGCCGGGCAAGGTCGACGTCGACGGAACCACCTACGAAGCCGAGCGCATCGTGATCGCAACCGGCTCCGATCCGCTGATCCCGCCCATCGACGGCCTCGACGACCTCGAGGGCCTCTGGACCAATCGCGAGGCCACCGGGGTCAAGGAGATCCCCGCGAGCCTGCTGATCTTGGGCGGAGGCCCGGTCGGGACGGAGATGGCCCAGGCCTTCGCCCGGATGGGCACCGAGGTGACGGTCGTCGAGGGCGAGGAGCGGCTGCTGCCGCGCGAGGCGCCGCAGGTCGGCGAGGCGCTGGCCGAAGGCTTGGCCGCTGAGGGGATCCGGCTTCGCCTCGGCGCCTTCGCCTCCTCGGCGTCCCGAGACGGCGAATTCGTCCTCAGCTTCGACGATCGCGAGCAGCTGCGCGCCGAGAAGCTCCTGGTAGCGACCGGACGCCGGCCGCGGATCGGAGACATCGGCCTGGATACGGTCGGGATCGAGCCGGGGAAGCAGGGGGTCGAGGTCGACCAGCGTCTCCGCGCCGGGGATAGCATCTGGGCGATCGGCGACGTCACGGGGGTCGCGCTCTTCACCCACCTGGGCAAGTACCAGGCTCGCATTGCCGCCCGCGACATCCTCGGCCACGAGGCGCGCGCCGACTACCGAGCCATCCCCCGGGTGGTGTTCACGGATCCGCAGGTGGCCGCGGTGGGCGAGAGCGAGGGGAAGTCGACCGGGACGACGCAGCTCGCCTCGGTCGCCCGGACCTCGACCTACACGCGCGAGTACGCGGAGCGGCCGGGATTCCTCACCGTGGTCTCGGACGGCGACAAGCTCACCGGGGCATACGCGGTCGGGCCGGAGGCCGGCGAGTGGCTGCAGCAGGCCACGCTCGCGATCCGGGCGGAGGTGCCCGTGGACGTCCTGCGCGACACGATCCAGCCCTTCCCCACCTTCTCCGAGGCCTTCGTCAACGCCCTCGCGGACCTCGGCTGAACCGGGACGATTCCCTCAGGCGCGCTCCTCGGGGACTCACCGCTGGTCTCGTTGTCCGCGTCCACGAGCATCGCCGCCTTTGGCAATCGGTCACCCCACGGACTATCCGCTGACCTCGACCCCATCCCAAAACGCGACGTGGTTTCGGATCTTGCGAACCCAGGGCGGCGGATGACAGTAGGTCCAGGCGGCGTGCCTGCCGGTCCGTCCGCCCGCCTCGATCGTGTAGTAGCTCGCCAGGCCCTTCCAGAAGCAGAGCGACTTCATCGCGCCCGGCCTCAGGTAGCGCTCGTCGACGCTCTCGGGCGGGAAGTAGTGGTTGCCCTCGAGGTAGATCGTCTCCTCGCTCTCGGCGATCACCTCGCCGTTGAAGATCGCCTTGATCGCTTTCCCTTCCGACCGCATGTTCCAGTCATCGATCCTCCGACCCGAGCCGACCGGATGCCCGCGATCGGCGGCGAGCCGCCAGCTGCTCTGCCCGCTGCCTCAGGTCGTCCAGGTCCTCTTGCACGGCTCTCTCCCACTGGGGCCGAACCCAGCGGCGGCCGGCGATCCGGCCGAGGAAGAAGTAGTCGATTCCCACCTCTCCGCTGTAGCGAAGCTCGGTGACCCCGTCGGCCTCCTCGAGGGCGAATTCCTCCACTCCATACGGAACCGGGCCCCTGATGTGCCGGAAGCCGACGTGGTCCGGCGGCTCGAACTTGACGGCCTCGATCGTGATCGCCGTATAGAAATGGACCTTGGTGTGGTGGGCGGCGACGACGAGGTCCTCGCCTTGCGCCTGGACATCGATTCCGGAGTCCTTCGGGTTGTGACGCAGGTACGGCTCGCTGATCATCTCGAAGACCAGGTCCCGCGGCGCAGCGATCCGAACCTCGATCGGGCCGAGCTCATGGAAGCTGCGTCCCCAGCCCAGATCGAGGTTGAGCCGACCCATGGCGAGCAGGAGGAACCCCGCCGCCATTCCGCCGAGCATCAGCAAAGCGAGGCCGACTGCGACCCAGAGCCAGGTCATCGGCTCGCGGCCGCGAAGATCGCGTAGCCGATCGCGCCCTCCTCGATCGAGTGCCGGGCCATGCGCGCCAGCTCGATCGCCTCATCCAGGGAGAACGGCGAGCCGATGAACCGATCCAGGCCGAGCAGGCGCGCACCGCGCAGGCGCTCCTCGATGCGCTCGGCGAACCGCTCGGTGTCGGCGTCGCGGCTCTCGACCGCGTAGACCTCGAGCCCGGCGCTGGCGAGGAGCTCCTCGTAGCCGGGGCGAGACAGCGCCGATCCGACGCAGGCGATCGTCGCCATCGGCCCGAGCAGCTCAGCCGGGAGACGATCCGCGTCGACGACGACGTCGGAGATCGCCACTCGTGCACCCGGCCGCAGCACCCGCGCCATCTCGGTGACCGCACGCTCCTTGTCCGGGAAGGTGCAGAGAGAGCACTCGCAGAGGGCAGCGTCGAAGGAGTCGTCGGCAAGCGCCAGGTCCTCGGCGTCGCCGCGTGCGAACCGCACGCTGGTGTCGAGTCGCTCACTCCTGGCCGACTGAATCGCTCCGAGCACCGCCTGCTCGCCGTAGTCGACCCCGGTGACGCTGGCGCCGAACTCCCGTGCCGCCAGCAGCGCCGATTCCCCCGCGCCGGAGGCGACATCAAGCAGCCGCTCGCCACGGCCGAGCATGATCAGCTGGAGGGCGCGACGAGTTGCATCGACACCTCCTGGGTGGAGCTCCCCGCCCAGAAGCCAGCGGACCGCGGGCTCCTCGTAGGCCGCCGCGCAACAGGACTTGATCTCCTCAGGAGCGAGCTGCTGCACCGGCAGCCTCCAATCTGACCTGCTCGCGGTAGCCGACCGAGTTGTAGGCGCAGAAGGGGATCAGGCGCCCGTCGGGGACAATCTCGGAGACGCAGCACTTGCGGAGCTTCTCCACGTCGAGGGTGTAGGGATCCTGGAAGTCCTGGGTGACGATCATGAAGCCCTTGGCCGCCACCTCGCGCAGCTCCGGCGGCATCGCCGTCGAGCAGGCCACGCATTCGAGCCGCTCCGCCGCCGGCGCGGTGCCGCCGGCCGCTTTCGCCGACCACAGCCCCTCGAGGGCGGTCCGCACCTCCGGATCGGGCACGGCGCGGTTGGTGACGTAGTCGAGGTACTGCTCGACGTCGACCAGGCGCGGCAGCGGAACGAGGTCCTCGCCGTCATAGAGCGCGAAGGTGGCCGAGCGGCAGGTCGGCGAGCAGCAGGGCACCGGGACGAAGTCGTCGGTGCGGAACCACTCCGGGAGCTGCTCGCAGAGCGCGTCGATCACGTCGGAGTTGGTGAGCTTGTCGAGCGGATCGGACTCGACGCGGAAGCGCCCGGAATGGGTCACCGGCTGGAAGAAGACGCCGGTGACGGCGGGATGCTCGATCCCGAAGCGGACGATCTCCCCCACCTCCGCCTCGTTGACGCCGCGCTCCACTGCCGCGGCGAGCGAGACGCTCACTCCCGCCTCGGCGCAGCGATCGAGGGCGCGCATCTTCTCGTCCGTCAGGTCCCTGCCCCTGATCGCGAGCTGAGTCTCCTCTCGCAAGCCGTCGAACTGGAGGTAGACGTGCACCCCGATCTCGGCCAGCGCCGGCGCGAAGCGCCGGTCCCGGGCGAGCCGGATGCCGTTGGTGTTCAGCATCACCAGATCGATGCCACGGTTCCTCGCGGCGCCCAGCATCTCCAGGATCTGCGGGTGGATCGAGGGCTCGCCCCCTGAGAGCTGCACGGCCTCCGGCTCGCCCTCGGCCCGGACGAAGGCGTCGAGCATCGACTCGACCTGCTCGAGCGAGAGCGAGAAGCCGTGCTCCTGGGGCCCGGTGCCGGAGTCGGCGAAGCAGATCGGGCAGTCCAGGTTGCATGCCGTGTTCACCTCGATGATCCCGAGGCACGTGTGCTGGGCATGCTCGGGGCAGATCCCGCAGTCGTGCGGGCAGCCTTCCGCTGCCTCGGTCTGCCGCTCGACGGGCGAGTCGCCGGGCTTGTCGAAGCGCTGAGCCTCGGCCCAGCGCTGAGCGTCTCCGTAGACCACCGCCTCGAAGAGCCCGTGGTCGGGACAGACGCGCGAGAGAACCACCTTGCCCCCGCGCTCGAGCAGCTGGGCGTTCAGCAGGCGCTTGCAACGGGGGCAGATCGAGGTGGTCGAGCGGAGCACTAGGCGGCTCGATCGAGCTCGTCGACGAGTCCGAGTGCGCCCTCGAGGCTCTTCTGAGGCATCGCGCCCACCGCCGGCGCAACCTGCTCGTCGGATTCGAGAACCTCGGACTCGAGGTTCTCGTTGGTCAACATGATTGGTTCGCTCATCGGTTTCGCTTCCTTTCCGCTGCTCGCCGATCCGACCACCCGCGCCGTCCAAAGGATTCACGGTCCGGCCGAACCCTTCCCGCTCCGCAGCCGGTCGAACCCGCGAAGATGACCGCGGTCACGATCGCCGCACCCGTTCGCTCTGTGCCTGATACGGCCGAAACCGAGGAAAGGCTTGTCTCGCGTGCCCATGAGGGCGACGAGGCGGCCTTCGGCGAGCTCGTGGGACGCTACTCCACCCGTCTACGGCGGACGCTGTATCGGATCACTCGGGATTGCGACGCGGCCTACGACGCGATCCAGGAGGCCCTGATCCGTGCCTGGAAGAACATCGGCCGCTTCGAAGGGCGCTCGCGCTTCTATACCTGGCTGACCCGGATCGGCATCAACGACGCCTACCGCGGCCTCCGTCGTCGCCCGGAGGAACCGCTCGAGATGATCGACTGGTCGCCGAGCGCGTCCCCGACTGTGGCAACCAGCCGGACCAGGTCTTCGAGTCGCGGGAGTTCCTGCGCGCGGTGGACAAGGCGCTCGCCGAGCTGCCGCTCGACTACCGCAGCGCCGTCATCCTGCGCGACGTCGAGGGACTGAGCACCGCGGAAGCGGCTGAGACCCTGGGAGTCGGCGAGCGAGCCCTGAAGAGCCGGCTGCATCGCGGGCGAGTGGCGCTGCGCGCCGAGCTGGACGACTACTTCGAAGAGGAAGAGAGATGAACCCGACGCTGAACCCGGTCAAGCGCTACCAGGAGATGTGCCGTCAGGCACGCTCGAAGATGCCCGACCTGATCGACGGCGAGCTGGACCCTCGCGAAGCCGGCCAGGTCGCCCGCCACGCGCGCTGGTGCCCGAGCTGCCGGCGGATGCGGCGGGACCTGGACCGCACCGTCGAGGGGCTCCAGGCGCTGAGCGACGTTCCCACCCCGGTGGACGAGCCTCGGACCTGAACGGACCTCAGCGGCTGCCGCCCGAGAGGGCCTCGCGAATCCACTCCTCGCGCGGCAGAGGAGAGGTTGCACCGTCCCATCGATAGAGCCGGCACTCGAACCCGAAGTCCTCGCGCCCGGCGGCGCCGGGATCGACGTCGACGCCGTTGACGCGAACGCTGGGAGATCCGAGGAACCGCTCGCGCTCCGCGTCCTCGGCCGACTCCACTCTCCGCAGGCTCACCTCGGCTGCCGGGGCCAGCTCATCCACAAGTGCCCGCAATCTTGGGAGCAGGCGCTGATAGCTCGGGCAGCCATCGAAGTAGAGGAGCTCAACCTTCACTGGGTGAGCCTCGATTATCACGATCGGAGAACCTTCCGGGACGGCCAATGGGCAAGCTGATCGAAACGCTCTCTGGTGCTTCGCAGATCGCCGTCGAGATCTTGCTCTATCCGATCCTCCGCGGCCGGAGGAGGCGTTGGGGGGCCACCGAGGCCGAGGTGGCGCTTCGGCTGCCGGGCGATGACCTGGTCCCGGATCCGCAGTGGACCTATGACCACGCGATCTCGATAGACGCCCCGCCCTCCGGAGTCTGGCCATGGTTGGTCCAGCTCGGCCAGGGCCGGGGCGGCTTCTACAGCTACGAAGGACTCGAGAACCTGGCGGGATGCCGGATCCGCAACCTGACCGAGATCCGGCCGGAGCTCCAGCGACTCGCCGTCGGTGACACAGTCGTCCTCCACGGAGCGTCCGGCTTCGGCCTTCCGGTCACTCGCTTGGAGTCCGAGCGTGCCCTCGTGTTGGGGGGCCGACCGTCGGAGAGGGGATCGCGTTCGACCTGGGGCTTCTACCTACTCGACGCTCCGGGCGGGACGACGCGTCTGCTGGAGCGCGGCCGGGGATTCGCCGGCGAGGGCTTGGCGGAGAAGCTCGGCTTCGGCCCGTACCTGATGGATCCAATCGGCTTCGTGATGAGCAAGAAGATGCTGAGGATGATCAAGTGGCTGGCCGAGAGCTCACAGCACTGAACGACCGTTCCTCTGACGTCCTATTCGCGTGCAGGGCGGGAGCGTTTGGCAAGTCGAACGGCCCTGACGAACGACACTCGCCCTGCCGCGATCACCGCTGCGCAGGCGGCGATCAGGGCGAGGCCGGCACGATCCGAGCGGCCGAGATAGAAGAGCAGCCCTCCGGCCGCGACGAAGCAGGCGATCGCGCCGACCCGGGCAAGCAGCCGGTCCCAGCCCGGCTCGGCGGTGTGAGAGGCGTGCATCGAGTTGATCAGGCCGAAGACGAGGAGGAAGGTGAGCGAACCGAAGGAAACGATCTCGGTGATCCCGGGCAGCATCGAGAACGCGGCGCCCCCTGCGGCGATCCAAAGCACCGCCCCGGCCGGCAGGCCGCGACGCTCCCGGCCGAGGGCGGCGGGCAGCTCATTCGCCGCGCTCACGTCTCGAACCAGCCGCGCGGTCGAGAAGAGCGTGGCGTTGATCGCCGAGCTGGTCGAGAAGAGCGCGGCCACGGTCGCAGCCCAGAGCCCGAACCCCCCGAGGACCTTCTGGCCGACTACCGCGAATGCGACCTCCTTCTGGGCTGTGATCGTCCGGTCGGGAAGGACCATCTGGGAACCCACGGTCACTGCCACGTAGATCAGCGTCACCGCCGCAACGGAGAGATAGAGGGCCCGCGGAAGGGTGCGTCGCGGAGCATCGATGTCGCCGTAGTCGTAGGGCAGGAGCTCGAAGCCCTCGTAGGCGACGAAGATCACGGCAGCGCCCAGGAACACTCCGCTCACCCCCTCGTTGTCCAGGGGTGTGAGCCGCCCGGAGGAGAACATGCCGAGCCCGATCGCGGCGATCCCGCCCAACACCACGAGCTTCGTCAAGACGACGATGTCCTCGGTGAGCCCCGAGGCCGTGACGCCGCGCAGGTTGATCGCCACGAAGAGCGCCAGGACAGCCAGGCCGCTGAGCCGCGAGACCGGCGCGGGCGCTCCCAGCACATTGGCCAGGTAGTGGCCGAAGGTGAACGCGTAGACGGCAAGCGCGAAGACGTAACCGGCGATCAGAAGCCAGGCGATCCAGGCGGCTGCCCGCGGATGACCCTCGTCGCGCAGATAGGTGAACGGCCCGCCCGACCGGCCTGAGCGCAGCGCCAGGCGAGCGTATGCGTGAGCGGTGAGGGCGGCGATGGCTCCACCGATCAGAAACGCCGCAAACGCGAGGTGGCCGGCGAGGTCGATCGTCAGGCCCAGCACGCTGAAGATGCCTCCGCCGATCATCCCCCCGATCGCCATCGCGCTCGCCTCCCGCAGGCCGAGCAAGCCACGCCCCCGTCGCCGGCGATCGTGCGAGCGCGGGTGGTAGGCGGAGCTGGGAGGGCCGCCGCTCACGCCGCGGCCACGGCCGACCGACGGTCGAGGACCCGGTAGGCGATCAGCTTGATCCGGTCGAGAACCAGCATCCAGGCAAGCGCGTACCCCCAGGCAAGAGCGACCAGATAGACAGATAGGGGCGCCATCAGCACCCCGAGGGCGGCGATCAACGTGGCCAGGGCCTGGGTTCCGATCACCGCGATGAGCAGGACCAAAGCCGGGCGGTGCGACCAGAGCGGACCGCGCGTGCGGGCGACGAACAGCGTCAGGTGCCCGGCCACCGAGAGCTTCAAGTAGATGAGCGTCTGGATCTCCGCGTGGCCGATGTCGAGTACCCCGACCGCGATCGCCACCAGCGAGAACGACTCGACCACGCCGACCAGGCCGAGCACCGTCGCGATGCTCAGCACCTCGCGCAGGTCCCAGCTCTCCGGCCACGGCGAGGCTATTACTCGGTCGTAGGCGATCGTCAGGATCGCGGCGTCGTTGAGGATCGCCAGCAGGACGATCTGGATCGGGGTGACCGGGAAGAAGTTGAAGGCGACGATCGAGACGGTGACGAAGAAGACGACGCGGATCGTTTCGGTAATCCGGTAGATCGCGTAGTTGGTCATCCGCCGGAAGACCTCGCGCGCGCGGTGAATCGCCTCGATGATCACCGACAGCCCCGCCGAGAGCAACACGATGTCGGCCGCGGCGCGGGCGGCGTCAGTCGCGCCGGAGACCGCGATGCCGGCGTCGGCCCGACTGAGGGCGGGAGCGTCGTTCACCCCGTCGCCGGTCATGCCGACGATGTGCCCTCGGGTCTGGAGCGCGCGGACGATCCGGTATTTGTCCTCGGGCACCACCTGGGCGAATCCGTCCGCCTCCTCCACCTTGCTCGCGAGCTCGTCGCCCTCGAGTGCCTCGATCGCGCTGGACTCGAGCACCTCGTCGCCCATGCCCACCTCGTGCGCGATCTCTCGCGCGATCTCCACCCGGTCCCCGGTCACCATCTTCACATCGAGTCCAAGCTCGCTCGCCTGCCGCAGGGTCTCCCGCGAGTCGTCGCGCGGCGGGTCCTGGATCGCCAGCACACCTGTCACGCGCCAGCCTTCGTCGTCCCCGCGAGCAACCGCGAGCGCCCGGTATCCCTTGCGCGCGAAGGCGGTGGTCGCCTCGGAGACGCGCTCTGCCTCGCCCGTCGCTGCACCCGGCAAATCGAGGATCGCCTGCACCGCTCCCTTCGCCACCCTGTACTGGCGTCCTCCGGCGTCGCGTACCCGAGCCTCTGCGCGCTTTCGGTCGGCGTCGAACGGCTCAAACTCGAGCACTTCGGCGTACTCCGGTTGACGCCCGAGCGTCGAGATGATCGCCCGGTCGATCGGATCCTGGCTGTCACGCGCCGCCGTCAGCGCGGCCTGCGCGAGGACGTCGTCGCGGTCGGTGTCCTCCGCGACGGGTGTGACGTCGGCGATCGCCAGTTGGTTCTTGGTGATGGTGCCGGTCTTGTCGGAGCAGAGCACGTCCACCCCCGACATCTCCTCGACCGCCGGCAGGTGGCTGACCACCGCCTCGTGCTGCGCCAGATAACGGGCCCCAACCGCCATGGTCACAGAGAGCACCGCGGGCAGGGCGACCGGGATCGAGGCGATGGTCACCACCAGGGCGAACTCGAGCGTGGTCGCCAAGCTTGTGCCGCGGAGAAGCGACACGGCGACGATCACGGCCACCAGGCTGAGCGCGATCGCGATCAGATACCTGCTGATCCGGAAGATCGCCTCCTGGAAGTGGCTCTGCGGACCCTGCTCGCCGGTCAGCTCCGCTGTGCGACCGAACTCGGTCGCGTTCCCGGTGGCTATGACGCGCACCTGGGGCGAGCCGCGAGAGACGATCGTGCCCGAGTAGACGCCTTCGCCGGGACCCTTCTCGACCGGAAGGGACTCGCCGGTGAGCGCGGACTCGTCGGTATCGGCCGCGTTCTCGAGGATGACCCCGTCGGCGGGGATCACGTCACCTCGCTCGACCGCGATCAGGTCGCCAGGTGCGATCTCCTCCGCCGGCAGCTCGGCCCACTCGCCGTCGCGCTTCACCCTCGCGCGCTTGGCGAGCTGCTCCTTCAGGGCCTCGATCGCATGCGCCGCCTGGTGCTCCTCCCAGAAGCCGACCAGGCCGTTGAGGAGCAAGAGCGCGAAGATGATCCCGAAGTCCGCCCAGCGCGCGGTCACCGCGGTCAGCACCAGGGCCACCTCGATCATCCAGGCAATCGGGGACCAGAAGTGCGAGAGCAGCTCCAGGAGCGCGTTGCGCCGGTGCTCCTCGAGCGCGTTCGGCCCGTAGCGCTCCAGGCGAGCCGACGCCTGCTCGCTGCTCAGCCCCCGATCGAGCCCAAGTCCCTCGTCGCTGTGGCGGTCCGCGTCGCTTCGCTGGTCTCGGAGGCGGGTTTTCCGCTCCCCCCCGTCGCGAGTCTCTGCCCGCGCGTCGCTCACAGCAGGGCCCGGGCCGCCTCTGCCGCCACCAGCTCCTCCCGAGCCCGGATGACGAGGAGCCTCACCGCGGAGCCCGACGCGGCGATCTGGCAATCGGGTTCCGCCGTCCGGTTCCGCTCGAGGTCGAGCTCGACGCCGAGGAAGCGCAGGCGGCCGCAGATGCGATCGCGCACCGGCGCCGAGTTCTCGCCGATCCCGGCGGTGAAGACGAGCGCGTCGATGCCGCCGACCGAGGCGGCCATCGCCGCGACCGCCGCCGCCAGCCGGTGCGCGAACACCTCGATCGCCAGCTCGCTGTCCGCGTCGCCCCGCTCGGCCGCCTCCACGAGCTCGGCCATGTCGCCGGCGCCGCCGGCCAGGCCGCGAAGCCCGGACTCCAGGTTGAGGGCCTCCTCGAGCTCCGCCACGGACAGCTCATGCTCGCGCAGCAGGTAGGTGAGCGCGCCCGGATCGACGGAGCCCGAGCGGGTCGCCATCGGCACTCCCTCCAGGGGGCTGAAGCCCATCGTGGTGTCGACCGAGCGGCCGTCGCGCACGCCGCTCACCGAGCACCCCCCACCCAGGTGGCAGACGACCAGGCGCAGCTCGCGATCTCCTCGATCCAGCAGCTCGGGCGCCCGTCGTGCCGACCAGGCGACCGAGAGGCCGTGAAAGCCGTAGCGGTGGATGCCCCACTCGTCGCGCCAGCGTGCCGGCACCGGATAGACGGCCGCCTCGGCGGGCATCGTCTCGTGAAACCCGGTGTCGAAGACGGCCACGTGGGGAACGTCCGGCAGGGCGGTCTCGGCCCGCTCGATCGCGCGCAGGGCGGGAGCGTTGTGGAGCGGGGCGAGCGGCTCGAGCGCGAAGATCCGCTCGCGGACGGAGGCGTCGATCAGCACCGGTTGGCGAAAGCTGGGCCCTCCGTGCACCACGCGGTGCGCGACCGCCTCGACCCCCTCCGGCTCGACGGCCTCGATCGAATCGACCGGCGCGCTGTCGCCCCGCTCGTCTACGAGGTGGAGCTTCAGGCTCGTCGAGCCGGCGTTGACGACGAGGACCGTCCCGGGTCTCACTCAGTCGCTCTCCGGGAAAGCGGCGCGGAGGGCTGCACCCTCACCCCGGCCACGTCCACTCTCGGATCTCGGGATGGTCCTCACCGTGCTCCCGTGTCCACGCCCGGCAGCGCAGGCGCATGTCGGCCATCTCCTGCCGCAGCTCCGCAGCCGTCTCCCGGAGTCCCGGGACCCGGTCGATCACGTCCATCACCAGGTGAAAGCGATCGAGATCGTTGAGCATCACCATGTCGAACGGGGTCGTGGTCGTCCCCTCCTCCTTGTAGCCGCGGACGTGGAGGTTGTGGTGGTTGTGGCGCCGGTAGGTGAGCCGGTGGATCAGCAGCGGGTACCCGTGATAGGCGAAGACGACCGGCCGATCGACCGTGAAGAGCGCGTCGAACTCCCGGTCCGGTAGACCGTGCGGATGCTCCGAGTCGGGCTCGAGCCGAAACAGGTCGACGACGTTCACCACCCGCACCTTGAGCTCGGGCAGGTGCTCGCGCAGCAGGGCCGCCGCCGCCACGGTCTCCAGAGTGGGCACGTCACCGCAGGAGGCCAGGACGACGTCCGGCTCCGTGCCCGAGTCGTTCGAGGCCCACTCCCAGATTCCGATCCCGCGGGTGCAGTGGTCGACGGCCTCCTCCATCGTCAGGTAGCTGAGCTCGGGCTGCTTGCCGGCCACGATCAGGTTGACGTAGTGGCGGCTTCGCAGGCAGTGATCGGCGACGGAGAGCAGGCAGTTGGCGTCGGGGGGCAGGTAGATGCGGACGACCTCGGATTTCTTGTTCGCGACGTGGTCGATGAACCCCGGGTCCTGGTGGGAGAAGCCGTTGTGGTCCTGGCGCCAGACGTGTGAGCTGAGCAGATAGTTGAGGGACGCCAGCGGCCGGCGCCAGGGGATCTGCCTGGTCACCTTCAGCCACTTCGCATGCTGGTTGAACATCGAGTCGACGATGTGGATGAAGGCCTCGTAGCAGTTGAAGAGGCCGTGGCGCCCGGTCAGCAGGTAGCCCTCGAGCCAGCCCTGGCACAGGTGCTCCGAGAGCACCTCGGTGACCCGGCCCTCGGGCGCCAGATGATCGTCGGTCGGGAGCAGCTCGGCCTCCCATTCGCGATCGGTCGCCTCGAAGACGCCGGAGAGCCGGTTCGATGCGGTCTCATCCGGGCCGAAGAGCCGGAAGTTGTCGGGGTTCCGCTCGATCACGTCGCGCAGGAAGCCGCCGAGGACCCGGGTGGCCTGGGCCTCGGTGGTGCCCGGCCTCGGCACCTCGACCCCATAGTCGCGAAAGTCGGGCAGGAGCAGCTCGCGGAGCAGCAGCCCGCCGTTGGAGCGCGGGTTGGCGCTCATCCTGCGCTCCCCGGACGGCGCGATCTCGGCGAGCTCCGCGACTGGGGAGCCGCCCTCGTCGAAGAGCTCCTCAGGCCGATAGCTGCGCATCCACCGCTCCAGCTCGCGCAGGTGCTCCGGGTTCTCGCGCACCCCCGAAAGGGGCACCTGATGGGCCCGCCAGGTGCCCTCCACGGGAACGCCGTCGACCTCCTTCGGTCCCGTCCAGCCCTTCGGCGTGCGCAGCACGATCATCGGCCAGCGCGGCCTCCCCTTCGCTCCACCCGATCGCGCCGCTCTCTGGATCTCGCCGATCTCCTCGAGCGCCTCGTCAAGCGCTGCCGCCAGCCTTGGGTGCACCGCCGCGGGCTCCTCGCCGTCGGCGCCGCCCGTGACGATCAAGGGCCGGTAGCCGTAGCCCTCGAGCAGGGAGACGAGCTCGTCCTCGGGGATGCGGGCGAGCACCGTCGGGTTGGCGATCTTGTAGCCATTCAGGTGGAGGATCGGCAGCACCGCCCCGTCGCTGCGCGGGCTGAGGAACTTGTTCGAGTGCCAGCTGGTCGCCAGGGCGCCGGTCTCCGCCTCGCCGTCGCCGATCACGCACGCGACGATCAGCTCGGGGTTGTCGAAGGCGGCGCCGTAGGCGTGCGCCAGCGAGTAGCCGAGCTCGCCTCCCTCGTTGATCGAGCCGGGCGTCTCGGGCGCCGCGTGGCTCGGGATGCCGCCCGGGAAGGAGAACTGGCGGAAGAGCTCGCGCAGGCCCGCCTCATTGCGGGTGACGTGCGGATAGGTCTCCGTGTAGGTGCCCTCCAGGTAGGAGTTGGCCACCAGCGCCGGGCCGCCGTGTCCGGGGCCGGTCACGTAGATCGCGTCAAGGTCGCGTTGGCGGATCGCGCGGTTCAGGTGGACGTAGAGAAGGTTGAGGCCCGGAGTCGTCCCGAAGTGACCGAGCAGGCGGGGCTTGATCTGCTCCGGGACGAGGGGCTCACGCAGGAGGGGGTTCTCGAGCAGGTAGATCTGCCCGACGGAGAGGTAGTTGGCCGCCCGCCACCAGGCATCGAGCGTCCTCAGGTCCCGATCCGAAAGCTCTGCGGCGGGAGACCGCTTGCCTGCATCCACCGCAGCCTTATCGCTCATCAACGCCTCCTTGGAGAGAAGTTCAAGACCCCAGAGTGAGTTTGCACGTATTGAAGCCTCTACGCGCCCCAGGCGGAGCAAACCGCGCGAGACCCCGAGACTGAGCGCCGGTCCGCTGAGCGCGACGACGAGACGACGTCCGCAGTGATTCGAAAGGCGCTTCGGCAGTACCTCAGGGTCGGCTGACCGAGCTGCCCTTTGGATCGAGGAGAAGCGCACTTCGCGCTCGTTTCTCGCGCAAGGGAGCTACGAGTTTGGCTGAGATCGCACGCTAGGCCGGCAGCTGGTTCGCCCTCCGCTTGCACGCGGCGCTCGCCCAGCACCGGACGAGCTCCGAACACGAGCTCATGCCGACGACCTCGAAGGCGAGGCTCGGGCCGCTACCTGATCGCGCCCCCTACGATCTCCGGACCGAGGCCACTCGGACCCTCGCTCCCCGCTCGATCGACGAGAACCGATTTTCATCCGTCATCCGTCGCGCGAAGGGGGCGTGCGCCGAACGTGAAACACCACCACGCCCTCGGCGCCACCGCCGACGGATTCCGGCCCCGGATGTCCCGCGATCTGCGTGGGATCCGGACTGCGCGCGGTCCGCAACAGACTGCTAGTTGCCCGCTGCCACCCCAGGCGTGCACGGCTTGTGGCGGTCAAGCGTGAGCCTGTCGAGGAGCACTGTTGAGTCGTAGATACGGTCCTTCTGGTCGGCGAGCGACAGGAACAGGTTGTGCCTGCCCGGCGTGACCTTAGTCGACGCTCTCAGGATCCTTGTGCCCCCGTCGTAGTCGTTCCCTTGCCCGGTTGCGGGTACGTCGCAGCGCGAGCGAGTTAACGCTGATCACGTTGCCCTGCGAGTCGAACGCGAAGTTGCGGGGGGCCGTGATCGTCGGATTCTCGCGTGTTCCCGCATCCCAACTCGTACCGTCGAGCTCTGCGATGAAGAAGTCGTTGAATGGGCTGCCGACATACTCCGGGAACTCCTCGGTCAGGAATCTGAAGCGAATCGAGAGACAGGTGGCATTTTTCGGCACGCGCAACCCGATGCGCAGGATCGTCACGTCGCGCGCCCCGCGCACGCGCGGTCCGCCGAGCTTGCGAGACGTGCTCTGTGAGTTGTTCTTGTGATTCGCGAGCTCGACGTTGCCGGTCGAGAGGATTCCGAAGCTCTTGCCGCTGAGCGGGAAGCCGCCTAGGCCGCCGGTAACGATCCCCGCGGACCTCCCGTACGGGGGCAGAATGGAGAAGTACGCGTTCCGGACCTGCTCCGGATGGACGGCGATCGTCCTGGCCAGGTGCCTAGCCACCCCCGCCAGCGGCGGATACCGCGGGTTTGAAACGATATTCGAGGAAGCGGCAGCGGCCGCGGGTGCGATCATCGCCAGCCCCACTGCAAGTGGCAGGGCGTGTCGCCTGGAGATTCTCCCGAATGAAGCTCCGCTCCTCATTGGAGCCGCGCAGCCTATACGTTCGAGCGACCCTGGCCACACGCCGCCTACGGGGTCTTTGACTTGAGCCTCAGCGATCAGCTTGTCAGGGAGCGCAGGCGTGCATGGAGGAGGAGTTCGACGGTAGCCCACCAGCCTGGCGGCTTGAAATCACGCCAACCGCCGCGCCCCCTTTCGCGTGTCACCGGGTCTGAACGAGGACCCGGTGCACGGCGAATTCGCTCCACCTGTACAGACTCAGCGGCACCGAGGCCCGGCGCTACCCGGTCTCCCGCATTGGAGGAGTGGCTCGGCCGGTGCCGCGCGGCTACCCTCCTCGTCCGAAGCGGCTACCCCTGCAGCCCCGCGGCTTCGAGGGCTTCCTCGACCGTCCGGTAGACCTCGACCCGGATCACCTTGCCGTCGCGGAGCGCCCACAGGTGGACAAGGTGCGCCTCTTGTGTCGCTCCGCTCGTCCTTCCTCGGCCGGAGATCCGAGCGGGCACGATCACGACATCGCCGGCGTCGATGAAGTCCTCGGGCTCGGTGCGGAAGTCCTCGAATGCTTCCCGCGCCTCCTCGATGACCCGAACAAAGCCTTCGGGCCCGCGGCGGGTGCCCGGAGCGAGCTCGGAGGCTCCGAGGCCGGCGGTGTCCGCCACTTCGGCGTCGGCAGCAAACAGCGCGGCCACGCCCTCGAGGTCGCCCTCGGCATAGAGCTCATAGCCGCGGCGGATGATCTCGACGTTCTCCTCCGACATCGCCTACTCCGACAGCCCGACGGCTTCCAGGGCTTCGCTCCTGGAGAAGAAGGCGCGCTGCCGGATGATCTTGCCGTCCACACTGAACTCGTTGGCGAAGGCAATAAGCGCGTCAACGGGGGTACCGCTGCCCTTGCCTCGCCCGCGCATGGAGGTCGCCACGACGATGCCCTCCCCCGCATCGATGAACTCCACCGGCTGCAGCTCCACGTCCCCCCAGCTCTCGGCGAAGCGTCCCCACATAGCCCTCACTCCCTCTCGCCCAACATAGATTGCGCGATCGGGCGTTTGCGGAGTTCCTCGCTGACGCAGTCCTCGGCGAAGTAGTCGAGGACGCCATCGATTCCTCGCTCGCCGAAGACCCGCCAAGTCTCGCGCGCGAGCTCCACCTCCTCCTCCGACATCACTACTCCGTCAGCCCGCGGCTTCGAGGGCTTCCTGGCGAGTGCTGAAGGCCTGGACCCTTGCCAGCTTCCCGGCCACGAGGGTGTAGATGACAACCCATCGACGCTCGAACGGCACTCCACTTCCCCTCCCGCGCCCGGTCTCGTGATGGACGACGAGGATCCGGTTCGCACCAACATCAGTAACCTCGGCGGCTTCCAAGCTGTAGTCGTCGTCCCAGGTGCCCCAGTAGTGGCGATAGAAGTCGATCACGGCACTCTTGCCCCGGATTAGCTCGGGGTGATCCGGGAGCGGGTGAGACTTGGAAACGACCTCGACCTCGTCGTCGAGCAGTTCGAAGAAGCGACTCGGGTCGCCGACGTAGAGGCTCCGCACGATCTCGACGTTCTCCTGCGACATCCCTACTCCCCGAGCCCGGAGGCTTCGAGGGCCTCCCGCTGATCCAGGTAGATCTCGAGTTTGAGGACCTTTCCGTTCCGAAGCTCGTAGAGAGCGCCGACCTCTTGGCTCACGGGGACGCCACTTCCCGCCCCTCGCCCAGCCATTCGATAGAGCGCCAGCACGCGATCCCCGCCTGCATCGAGGAACCGGCTGTCCTCCAGGTCAAAGTGGAAGTCCTCCATCACGGCATCCACGTCCTCCCTGTACCGCACCATCCCGTCAAGCCCCCGGTAGGTCTTCTGCTCGACCACCGAGCGCAACTCGATCTCCGGGTCCGCCATGCTCAGAGCGAGGTCCGTGTCTCGCGCATTGAAGGCTTCCACTGCTCGACGCACGATCTCGACATTCTCCTCCGACATCGCCCACGCAGTATCTCGGTTTGCCCCTCACCACACTCTTTGCCCATCACACACTCCTCACGTTGAGCGGCACGATCCTGCGACCGCTCGCGCCTCCCTTCGCGTGCTCGCGGAACTGCCGAAGCGCGAGAAGGCAAGTCGTGGTTGGCTTCCGCTCTTCGGTCGCTACCACGGGTGGAGCCCTCGAGCTGATCCGCCTACACACTCGGGCTAGACCGGCTTCCAGCGAGACTGGAAGCTGCGCCCTCACCGGGAGAAAATCGGATCGACCGGATTTGAACCAGCGACCTTTCGCCCCCCATCCGAATGCGCTATTCGTGTGAATGGGTCTTGCGCAAGGGCGTCAGCCGAGCGCTTGAACGTCGACGAGGTCATCGACGATCGCGAGGTCGGCGGCCTCGGCGGTGATGAGTGGGACTCCCTGGGCGTTTGCTGTAGCTGCGATCGCGAGGTCGATCGCCCGGCGACGCGGCTTGCCACCGCGCTCGGCGACTGCGGCCGCGAGCCGGCCCCATTCGCGGGCGACCGGAGCGTCGACCGGGAGCGGGTCGAAGGTCGCCTCGATCACTCCCAGACGCTGAGCCCGCCGCGCTCGCTCGTCGGGATCGTTGGCGATGAGCGTCCCGAAGTGCAGCTCGGCGAGCGAGGCGGCGCTGATCGCCCCCTCCAGCTCGCCGGGATCGGCAGAGCCGATAAGGACGGAGGTGTCGAGGACGGCGCGCCTCAACCGAATGGATCGGTGAGCGTTGCGGGGAGCCGCTCGAGGTCCTCGGCGAGGGCGTCGGGCGCCGGTGTCTCAAACACGCCTCTCAGCGCCGGGCCGCCGACCCAGCGTCGCTTCGCCCCAGGGCCAAGGCGGGCAACCGGCCGTCCCGCCACCGTGATCGTGAACTCCTCGCCAGCCTCGGCCGGGCTCCCAGCAGCTCTCTCACCATGCACACGCACGACGGTCGTCATCTTCTAACCCCGCCCGGGGGACATGCAGAACCGCTACCTTGGGTACGCAAGTCACAGGGACGGAGGTCGGATGGGGAGACGATGCGTGCTAGCGGCGGTGGTGGCCCTGGCAGCCTTCGGGATACTTGCCTTGCCGAGTGCCGACGCCGCCGCGAAGAAGCGCCCAGCGGCGCGCCCGATCGCGACGATCAAGGGTGTTCAGAAGCTTGAGTCGACCGCGCTGCGCCGGTGGCCGGGCAGCTTCGGCGGCATCTGGCTCTCCCAAGGCAAGCTCTTCATCGCCTTCACGGACAAGAGCAAGAAGCGAACGAAGAAGCTGCGAAGGCCGTTGGTCAAGAAGGGTCGCAAGAAGGGCCGGCTGCCCAAGCGGCGCTTCCGGGCCGTTACGGTGGACGACTCGCTCCTCTCGCTTCGCGAGCTCGAGGGCCGCATGATCGCCGACCGCGACGCACCACCGCGTACCACCGTCATTCCGCCGCCCCCCGGGATCGTCCCGCTGCCTCCCACGATCGTCACGGAGCCCAAACCCCAGTACGACCTCAAGATCGACGTGATGCGCAACTCGGTCGTGGCCATCTCCCCCACAGTGACGCCGGAGCTGGTCGACACCTTGCGAACCAAGTACGGAGACGTCCTTGTCGAGCAGGGCCCTCTGGCCGAGCCGCAAGGGTGCACGCGCGATTCCTGCCCGCCGTTCCTGCGTTCGGGGCTGGTCAGCGTGGCGGAATCGGGGACGGGCTGCTCCCTCGCCTTCGGCGTCCTCTACCAGCCGGGGGTAACCGGGATTCTCTCCGCCGCCCACTGCGGCAACCCCGACGCCGACCTCGGCGATGACCGATCCCACGGCGGCGTCGTCTACGGCCAGGTGGTGGCCGAGCAGCAGAGCGGCAAGGTCGACGCCGAGCTGCACTCTGTTGGCAACGGGCTCATCTTCCTGTTCCCGATGATCTACCGGAACGACACCGACTACGCGGCGATCGTCGGCAAGGTCGGCACCTACGACGGCCTGCTGGTCGGCTCGACGGTGTGCAAGTCCGGGTACAAGACGGGGGAGAGCTGCGGGCCGGTGTTGAGCAAGACCTACAGCCCGTCGAGCTATGTGCCCGGCGCCAACGACTTCATTCAGGCGGACTACTGCTCCGACCACGGGGACAGCGGCGCCGGCGTCTACAGCTCGTTCCTGAGACAGAAGCCGAACAAGAAGAAGCCGGTCACCCGCTACGAGGCGTTGGGCATCCACAGCGGCGGGGCCAAGGACACCCCCTGCTCGAGCCCGCAGCACTACGCGCTGTTCGGGCACATCGAGTTCGTCCAGAGCGCCCTCGGCGTCAAGGTGCTGGCGAACCCGAACTAGTAAACACCCATGCCTCCAGCAACCCCTGGTATCACCGGAACCAGGGAAAAATCGGGGCCGACTGGATTTGCACCAGCGACCTTTCGGCCCCGCGTCCCCTCCCCCGCTTCGCCCCGCCGTTCGTACTCCCAGCAAGGGCGAGTGCCACGGATCAGCTCCTTCTACGGCAGCGATCCTCGCCGAGCAAAGGGGGCGTTCGCGGGAAAGCACCGGTTGATCGCTGCCGATCCAGGGGCCGTCGGGGATATCCCTGACTACGATTCGCTGCCGTTGAGGCGGCGGCGGTTGCGGACGATCGCCACCGCCGCGACGGCGATGAAGAACACGGTGAGGATGATGAATCCAAACCAGGCCGCGTAGCTGAGCACTCCCAGCGCACCCGAGTTCTCGTCCTTGAGCAGCCCGCTGCCAATGAAGCACAGAGCCAGCAGGGCGCCGAGCGGGATCAGGGTCTGTCGCTTGATCATCTTTGTGACCTCCGTTGCGTGGTTTCGAGCGAGGGTCCAGGCTAGGTCGCGGGCACGTCCACGTCATCGGCCTCGAGCCTGAACGTGCCTACACCGGCAGGATGATCTTCCCGCTCCGCCGATACCCAGCTGGGCCGATGTGGAGTCGATTCCGGTCCACTACCTTCGCGCCCATGCGCTCGGCCCTGATTCGGCGTGCCCGCTCGGTCCCCCCGTTTGCTGCGGACGCCCTGCTCGGCTGCGCGCTCGCGGTCGCCGCTGAGCTCGAGGTGCTGGCGTCGGCGAGCTTTCCCGGAGCCGACGGGGCGGCAGCCGCAGCGGTTCCCGCGATCACGCTCGCGCTCGCTTGGCGGCGGCGGGCACCGCTCGCGGCGTTCGCGGTGGTCTATGGCGCCTACGCGGCGCAGGCGCTTGCCGGGGGGCATGCCGAGCAGAGCATCGCGGTGTCGATCGCGCTGTTGGTCTCCATCTACTCGCTCGCGGCGCACGCTGGCGACGGACGAATCGCGGTGGCGGGTCTTCCCCTCGGGCAGGGGGTCGCCTGGATGGCGCTCGCTCTCGAGGGAGGCCGCGGCCCTGGCGATTACGCCTTCTCGGTACTGCTCGGCGGGGGAGCATGGCTGGGGGGCTACGCCGTGCGGAGCGGGCGAATGGTCGCTATGCAGCTCGAGGGTCGAGTCGAGAGAGCCGAGGCGGAGAGCGCCGCCGAGCGAGAGCGGGCCGTCGCCGAGGAGCGGGCGAGAATCGCCCGAGAGATGCATGACGTCCTCGCCCATACGATGAGCGTGGTGGTCGTGCAGACCGGGGCTGCCCGTCAGCTCGTTCGCGCCGAGCCGGGGCGCAGCGAGCAGCTCCTGCGCTCCACAGAGGCGACCGGCCGCCAGGCGCTGTCGGAGATGCGCCGCCTGCTGGGGCTGATTCGTGCCGACCCCGAGGGCCTCGGGGTAGCGCCGCAACCTGGGCTCGGCGACCTCGACGAGCTGGTCGCACGGGCGCGCCAAGCGGGACTCGAGCTGCAGGTCGAAATCCAAGATGGCGAGCGCGCGCTTCCCATCGGGATCGACCTGGCGGCCTACAGGATCGCCCAGGAGGCGATCACGAACGCGATCAAGCATGGGGAGGGCCCGGCGACCCTGGCTCTTCGTTACAGACCCGGCCAGCTCGAGATCGAGCTCCGAAACGCGATCGCGGAGCAGCCGCGCGATGGCGGAAGCGGACACGGGCTGATCGGGATGCGCGAGCGAGCGTCTCTATATGACGGAACGCTCGAGGCGGGTCCCACCCACAGTGGCGAGTTCAGGATCTATGCCCGTCTGCCGCTGGACGAGGAGTCGGAATGATCGTCAGGGCCGTGATCGCCGACGACCAGGAAATGATCCGCACGGGCTTTCGGTTGATCCTGGAGCAGCACGGGGTCGAGGTGGTGGCGGAGGCCGCCGACGGGATGGAGGCGCTCGAGGCGGCCCGTCGAACCCGCCCGGACGTGGTGCTGATGGACGTTCGCATGCCGGTCCTCGACGGGATCGAGGCGACCCGGCGTCTGGTGGAGGGATCGCCCGAGCTCGACACCCATGTGTTGGTGCTGACGACCTTCGACCTCGACGAGTACGTCTACGGGGCGCTGCGAGCTGGAGCCAGCGGCTTTCTGCTCAAGGACCTGCCCGCCGAGGAGCTCGCCGCCGCCGTCGCCGCCGTCGCCGCCGGGGACGCGCTGCTCGCCCCGGCTGTGACCCGCCGGCTGATCGAGCGCTTCGTCGAGCTACCCGATCCCTCCGCCAGCCCGCCAGCCGGCTATGTGGAGCTCACAGCCCGTGAGCGCGAGGTCTTCGAGATGGTTGCGCGTGGCCTCACGAACGCGCAGATCGCGGACCGACTCGTGATCAGCGATGCGACTGTCAAGACTCACGTCGCTCGAATCTTCTCAAAGCTCGATATCCACGACCGCGCCCAGGCCGTCGTCCTCGCGTATGAGTCGGGGCTCGTTCGGCCAGGGGACAGCGATCAGGAGTGACCCGGCTCGTGCTCCGCTTCCGCTCCTCGCGCCCGCCGGCCCCAGGCCGCTACACGCTGATCGTCGTCCAGCACCTGGGCGGCCAGTGGGTTGGTCACGAAGAGCTCGATACGGCTCGGCTGAGCACCTGACGAGCAGCTGTCCGCCCTCGTCCGGCGCTCCCCCCAATGCACCAATCGGCCCCCGGCGTCCCGGGGGCGATTGGCAACGTCTGTTACGAACGCGAGTAAGCGGGCTCGGTTCCCGCGCGCTTGCGCCGGTCCGTGAACTCGGCGCGCCTGCGTCGGCTCGCCTGCTCGGCTCGTGGAACTTGGGGCCTGCGAGCCTCTGCCCGCAGACGGTACGGGAGCAGCATTGCGGCCGACAGGAGAACGAGCAGTCCCGCGGCCAGAACCACGTTCAGTACGACTATCAATCCCACTGACACCTTGATCGCCTCCTTCCTTGTGGCCTTGGATGGCCTTTGTTCGGGACGACCGTATTTGGCTGCGCCCTAAGCACCGGGAAGCCCCGCGTTAAGAGTTGTCAAGGGATCCGAGGAGCCAGGACGGCACACCAATCGCGTCTCCTTCCGCGCGTGCCAGCGGAACTGCCGAGGTCGTGACGAACCCCTCGTTGGCTTCCGCCTTCAGTTGCGAAGGGTCGAATCCCGAACGGAGGACAGCCGCATGGGGAATGACACGCCCCAGCCTGTACGTCCTCGCGACCGCGCCTTAGCCGTTGGAGCACATAGAGCCGGTACTCGATGTCCTCGAGAGAGGCCTTCTCCGGGAGGCCGTCGAGGATCTTTCGCGCATCCCGTTTTGCGGTGGCCATCGCCCGCTCAGGTACCGAGAGGCCACGTCGCCCACAGCAGATCCGATCGAGGGGTGGCTCCTCTCCGCTCAGAGGGAGCATGACTGAGTTGCGCCCGCTCCTTGCGCATTGGAGGAGCGGCTCGGCCGGCGCCGCGCGGCTACTCCTCCTCGTCCGAAGCGGCTACCCCCGCAGCCCGGCGGCATCGAGGGCTTCCTCGACCGTCCGGTAGACCTCGGCCCGGATTACCTTGCCGTCGCGGAGTGCCCACAGGTGGACGAGGTGCGCTTCTTGTGTCGCTCCGCTTGTCCTTCCTCGGCCGGAGATCCGAGCGGGCACGACCACGACATCGCCGGCGTCGATGAAGTCCTCGGGCTCAGTGCGGAAGTCCTCGAATGCTTCCCGCGCCTCCTCGATGACCCGAACAAACCCCTCGGGCCCCCGGCGGGTGCCTGGAGCGAGCTCGGAGGTTCCGAGGCCAGCGGTATCCGCCACCTCGGCGTCGGCGGAGAACAGCGCGGCCACGCCCTCGAGGTCGCCCGCCGCATAAAGCTCATAGCCGCGGCGGATGATCTCCACGTTCTCCTGCGACATCGATTACTCCGAAAGGCCGGCGGCTTCTAGGGCCTCCGCGCGACGGTCGTAGTTGTCGAACTCCACGATCTTTCCATCCCGGAGGGTGCCGATCTGCGCCATCTCCAGCTCGATGGGGACCCCGCTCTGCTTCCCGGTGCCCTCGTGCCGGAACAGGGCGACAACCCGACGTCCGGGGCCCCTCGGTAGCCGCTCTCCGGCCAGTCGTGGAAATGCTCGGTCTTCCAGATGACGTCGGGGTGCCAAACCGCAGCGATCGCGTCCAGGTCGCCTCGTTGCCAAGCGTCCCAGGCGCGCCGCATGATCTCGACGTTCTCCTCCGACATCGCCTACTCCGACAGCCCGGCGGCTTCGAGGGCCGCGTCCTCGCGGGTGAACACGTCGATCCGAATGATCTGCCTTCCACGAAACGTCACGACGTGGAATGCCTCATCCTCCACCGGGACACCGCTTTGCTTGCCAAGACCGGAGCGATGCACATCGACAACCACGCTCCCGTCGCCCTTGCGAAATCGCTTCGCCTCGAAGCGCACACTCTCGACGGTTCCCAGGAACTCGCGCATGTATTGCCTCACGGCTTCCAGTCCGTACTGCGGTTTGGGTTCAGGGTCGGGGTACACGCCGACCATGTAAGGGTCAAACAAGGATCCCTCTGCGAGGAAGTCTCCCTGCGCCCAGCGCTCATAGACCCGCCTTAGCGCCTTCACGTTCTCCTCCGACATCGCCCACTCCCCAAGCCCGGCGGCTTCGAGGGCCTCCTGCCGAGTCCAGAAGGCCTGGCGCCTTGTGATCAGGCCCTCCGCGAACCAGAACACCTGCCAGATCTGGAGTTCTGCGGGCACGCCGCTGCCCCTGCCGCGGGCCTTTGCGCGCAACCCGAGCAATACCCGGTCATCGCCCGCTTCGGTGATCTCTTCGACCTCGGCGTGGATGCTCTCCCAAGTCTCCAATCCAAGCAGCTGCTCGAAGAACTCTCGCACCCCCGCTCGTCCGCGGTAGATCCCTCCGAGACCCACCATCTCGGGGTTCGTCTCCCATTCGACGTCGGGGCTGACGACCGCTGTGAAGGCGTCCGCGTCGCGGCGGTTCAGAGCCCTCACTCCCTTCAGGATGGCGTCGATGTTCTCCTGTGACATCGCCTACTCCCCAAGCCCGGCGGCTTCGAGGGCCTCCTGGGAATCGAGGTAGTCGCGCATCCGGAACACCTTGCCGTTCCTGAACTCGATCACGAAGCCGATGGGCGAATCGATTTCAGCGCCGCTCACCCTTCCACGACCTCGAACGTGGCCGGTTGCGACGATTCGCTCGCCGAGGTCGCGAACCTCCGAGATCTCGACCTGCCGGACGGAGAAGCCTTCGTCCAGGTCCTGGAGGTACTCACGGACGCCTTCATGCCCTCTGCAAGTGATCGCCTGTCCGCCGAACTTCACCTGGAACACAGCCCGCCACTCGATCCCGGGGTCGACTTCTTCCAGGAGCGCGTCGTAGTCGCCGCGGTTGTTCGCCTCTACGGCGCGTCGGAAGGCTTCCACGTTTTCCAGTGATATCGCCTACTCCGCCAGCCCGGCGGCTTCGAGGGCATCGCGCCAGGCGAGGAACGCATGCACTCTGGTGATCAAGCCGTCCCGCAATTCGAAGCGGTTTGCGAACTCTTGGTCGAGTTCAACGTGGCTGGCGCGTCCACGCATATGAACGCGCCCCAGCCAGAGAGCCGAGTCGTGCAGGTCGCGGATCTCCGCCTCCTGGAAGCGAAACTCCTCCCAGGTCTCCCAGACCGCAGCAAACCCCCGGGCACATTCCTCGCGGCCGCGGTACAAGACGCGATCCACGGCGGCAGGGCCGGCGGGTGCCCATTCGATGTCATCAGCCAGGCAGCTGGTGGCCAGGGCCTCGTCATGCTCGTTCCACGCCGCGATCAGCCTGCGCACGATCTCGACGTTCTCCTCCGACATCGCCTACTCCCGCAGCCCGGCGGCTTTGAGGGCTTCCGCGTGATTCCAGAAGAAGTCCAGACCGGAGATTGTTCCGTTACGGAGCGTGAAGACGCACGTGAACTCCATGTTCAAATTAGGGCCGTGGTGGCCTGCGCCACGGTAGATGAACCGGACAACAACGCGGTCCCCGGCGTCGATGAAGTTGATCGGTTCCCCTTCGTCGTCGTCCCAGGTATCGCGAAGTTGCCCGAACCAGCGCATGACCGCCGCCCGACCTATGTAGGGCCCGGGCTCTGGCCAATTCTCAACGGTCCGCAAGATGACATCGGGGTCATGGATCTCGCGAACTGCCTTCATGTCCCCTGCGTTCCACGCTTCGAAGAAACCTCTGACAACTCGGACGTTCTCCTCCGACATCGCCCCCGCAGTATCTCGCGAGGAGTGCGAGAGCCGCTGCTCTCCATCCGGAGGGGTGCCGACCTTGTCCGCGACAGAGCAGGGTCGACCCTCCAAGTGCGCAAGAGCCACAGTCCAACAACGCTGTCAGGACTGAGGCTGGACGGGCGTGAGGTGCGTCTGCGGTGCGGAACGCATCGCCAGTGCTCCCGCTTTAGGCGCGACGAGGAGGACGCGGCCTCGCAGCGCTCCGTCTCGCGCAAGGCGGTCGTTTGCCGAGCCACCTGGCTCAGCTCGCGTCGGTCAACTCCGAGCGCAGCTCATCCGCGTAGCCGAGCGGATCATCGAAGCAACGCTCCGGGAGGACGCCCTGGTAGCGGATCGTCTCCGCGACGGTCGGCCAGCCGGCACGCTCGGCGAGCTCATAGCTGCGAATCGCCTTTTCGATTCGCTCGTCGGTGTCCCCGAAGTCGTGAAAGAGCATCATCGTCGTGCGCGGGAAGTACGCGAAACGGACAAGCGGTCGCAGCACCAGCTCGGTGAGAACCGGGCAGTCGAACTTCAATACCTCCTCGCGCACCTTGGGGCCGACAGTGCGCTCCTGCTCGAATAGGAGCGCCGTCTTGAACACCTCGCCGCGATCGGCGAGCGACAGCTTCCGACCGGCGCGGCGGGCGTGGTGGACACGGCCCAGGGCCTCGAGCAACTCGGCTGACAGGAGCTCGGCAGCGCCCTCGGCCTCGCCGAAGTGCTTGCTGAAGTGGTAGTTGGTGTAGGTGTCTACGAACACCGATCGGTTCGCCTGCTTGAAGCCCTGCGAGAACCCGTAGAGCATGTAGGCGCGCCGAGCGCGCTCCTCGCGGTCGTAGAAGTAGCGGTAGCTGATCAGGCGGCTGACCGCGCCCCGCCGCTCGTAGAAGGCGTAGGCCCAGAGCGCCCCGTGAAGCGCCACCTCGGGGAAGGCGTGATTGCCCCCCGAGTCGACGAAGATCGAGTGCAGAATCGCCACCCGTTGGGGCATATCGCCCGGGCCACCCGCGAGTCGAACCGCATCCGCACGGATCCGCTCATACTCGGCGCGCGGCGTGGCGTCATTGCTCAACGCTTGAGTTTGAGCCGCGTTGGCGGAATCGGAGCCTGGCCGGTGAGGGTGACCTTCGCCCACACCCGGGCGCGGCGCCGACCCCGTAGCAGTCTTCTGCCCCTGCCGTTCAGCGCCACCCGCACGGTCCGCTTCTTACCCGCCGGGATCTTGAGCTTGCCCTTCGCGTAGGTCTTTATCCGGGCCCGCGCGGACGCGGTCCCCAGCAGCTGCGGGCCGGCGAGGCTGGCCAAGCGGGCGTTCAGGTTCTGCAGCTTCACGTTTCCGCGGCAGGGCACGCTCAGGTTGCAGAGCACGCTGAACAGCGCGTGATTGCCCTGCACCCGGGCTGTCCGCGCCAGCTCCACCAGATCCCCACCGGTGCCCGGCGCGCTCGAGGTGGCGGTCCAGTCGGCATTGAAGAGGATCATGGCGCCGGCGGTGCCGTAGATCCCGGCACGCTCCTGGCCCACCTGCCAGGCCGGGAACCAGAGCCCGTCGCTGGCGTTGGCGTCGAGATTGGCGGGGATCGGCACGCTGGGATCGAGCACCGAGAGCGACAGGTGATCGTCGACGTAGTAGCCGCTCGCCTCCGGTGCCAAATCCTGCTTGACCGGGAGGTTGACGGCGACCGGGGTGATCGAGTTGGCGGCGGGCGTGAAGACCGAGCTGGCGTTGATCGCCTTGCAGCAAGCGTAGGTGGGGTGGCCGGGATCGGCCGGATTGTCCTTGCGCAGCGCCTCCTCGACGACGATCTGCATGGGAGCGGTGGTCGGTCCGACCCGGACGCGTACCTGGGTGACCACCCCGTTCCCGGCGGGGGGGAAGTTCGACTCGCCCGTGCTCAGGTCGATCGACTCCGCTGAACAGGTGATGGAGCCGTAGCCGAAGTTCTGGCAGGCGCCGGTGTTGTTCGGGATGCGGTTCAGGTCGGCGCCGAACGTGGCCGCCTCGACGGATGCCGGTGCTGTTGCCAGAGCCGCCAACGCCAGGGCCGCCAGCAGGACCGGAGTGGATCGACGGCGGAGCGAGAGCACCATTGGGAGCCGAACCTAGCCTGCGAACGCGTGGAGCGCAACTGCATTTGCGGGTATCCGCTGGTCCCAGGAAGCGAGAGCAGGAGTGCGGCTCCGCGAAGTCGCTCAGGGTGCCGCTTTGCACGCAAGAGCAGCGCTTTTCCACCGGGCGTTCGCTCCCCGCCCAGAGGAGGAGCGGAGGCACCTGGCCGGACGGTCTCGGGTTCGACTGTTCCGCGGGGACCGGGCCGCTGTAGGCTGTCAAGGTGATCTGGCTGCTGCTGCTGGTGCTTCTGCTGGCGATCATGCCCCTTCTGCTCGCCACCGGAGGGGGCGGCACGCTCGCTTGGGCCGTCACTTACCTCGCGGTCTTGGCGGGTCTCGCGGTTGGGTTCGGCATTAGCCTGCGCGCAGCGCCGAAACACCGCGATCGCCGTTGAGCTGACGCGGCCGGTCCCTGCCCCGCCCCTCCTTCAGACGCGAAACCGAGAGTGGGTCCGACCCGCGTCGGGAGGTCGGAGCTTCCATGCCGGCGGGGCGCGGGCGGCAGGGACCCCCAGCCTGGATCTTCTACGGACGTGACGACTGCACGATCACGGTCGAGCACGAGAAAGCCAAGGCGGCGGCGTGAAGGCCGGCCTACCACCGAGGTCAAGCACGTGATGGCGAAGCTGGACCGGCTTCGCTGAGGGGGCCGGCCAGCTCCGTTTTCGAGCCGATGCCAAGCTTGAGATAGGCCGCCTGGAGATGCGTCTCGACGGTCTTGACGGTGACGAACAGCTCCTGGGCGATGGCGCGGTTCGTGTGGCCCTCGGCGGCGAGCTCGCAGACGCGGCGCTGACGCGGTGTGAGCGCGCCCACCCCGGTGAGTGGTGCCCGACGCGGTCGAAGGCCGGTCGCCACCAGCTCCTCGCGGGCGCGCGCCGCAAGTGCGGAGGCCCCAAGGCGATCGGCGTCGGAGAGCGCCACGCGCAGAGGATCCCGGGCCGCGGTGAGGTCGCCGGCCTTGCGCAACGCCGCACCGACGTCGGCGAGCGCGCGGGCGTGCTCGAGTTCGGCCGGGCCTCGTTCGAGCAGGGCCACGGCTTCGCGATGAAGCGCCAGCGCCTCGTCATGGTCGGCGCTGGCCAGCGCGCGGGCGCGCAGGGCGATGGCGGTCGCGCGCGGCGCGCCGAATGCGCGCGCGAGGCCGAGCTCCTCGTCGGCGAGCGACAGTGCCCGGTCACCGTCGCCGCTCAGCAGACACGCCATCGCGGCGGTTGAGCGCCAGGGCGTCCAGGCCGGGTTCGGGCGGCCCTGGAGCTCCCTGAGCCTGCCGCAGTCGAGCGCCTCCTCGAGCGCCCGTTCGGCTTCGCCGAGCGCCAGGGCAAGCCGCGCGCGAGCGAGGCGCAGGCCGACCTCGCGGTACTGCTCTGTCAGCGGGCCGTCCCAGCCGTGCTCGCGTAGAACGGCCTGCGCCTCCTCGAGTTCACCGCGCTCCACCAAGGCGTTCACGAGCGCCTCGACCGCGCCGCAGTTCGCCGCGTCGCGGTCCTCGTGGAAGGCAAGAACGAGCCGTGCCTCGTTCTCCGCATCGCCGATTCGGCCCGCGCGAAGATGGAGGTCGGCGACATACCAGTCGACCGCGGCGCGCATTCGCAGCGAGCCCCGGCGGATCACGTCGTCCTCCATCCGCCGCAGCACCGCCTCTGCCTCGGGCAGCGCATCGGACACGAGCAGCGCGCGCGTGGCGAGGTGGAAGGCGACGCGATGCGTGCTGGCCTTCAGGAGCGCGTCGCCCTCGAGTGCCTCGAGTGCCATCCGGCGCACCTCGTGGTGGGGCACCTCCCCCAGCTCGGCGGCCATCCAGGCTCGGTGCGCCATCGCGATCCGGTGGTGCGGACCCGGATCGGGCGGCGGAGCCGGGAGCTCCGCTACCCGCGCCTGGCGCTCGCGCTGGCGCCCGGGAATCATCAGCAGCACGTCGAGCGCGGCAAGCTCGATGGCGAGCCCCAACTCGCTCTCGGCGCCCACGGCCTCGATCTCTTCCTCGAACAGCTTGCTGTCGGCCTTCCCGCCCTCCTGGAGGACCTCGAGCGCGGCCAGCCGCGTGAGCACGTCAATGCGAGCCGCGTGGTCCTCCAGCTCCGGGAGCGCGGCGCGCAGGTGATCGGCCGCGCCTGGCGCTCCGGAATCGAACTCGGTCGTGGACAGCTCGACCAGCACCGCGGCGTGCTCCTCCGCGGCGGGCGGCTCCTCCAGCGCGCGCTGCAGATACGTCGTCGCCGTCTCGGGTGCACCGCGGTCGGTGGCGGCGCGCGCCGCCTCGCGCAGGGTGGCGACCGTTGAGGCGTCGCCAGCCGGATCGCTCAGCAACAGGTGAGCGGCAACAGCGTCGATCGGTGCGGCGTCCCTCCGGAGCAGGGCGGCAGCCTGACGGTGGCCTGCGGCGCGCTCGCCACGCGACAACGATGCCTCGACGGCCTGCCTGATCACCGCGTGCGAGAACGCCAGCTGGTCGCCCTCGGCCAGCAGCCCGGAGGCCACCAACGGATCGCGAGCCGAGGAGACGTCGGCGAGCTCGAGACCCGCGAGCGCGGCCAGGCGTGCGGGCGTGGTGCCGTCGCCGAGAATGGCCAGAGCCTCGACCGACGCGCGCGGGGCCCGCTCCAGGCCGGCCAGGCGGCGGCGGACCTCCCTGTCGAGGACGGGAGAGTGGGCGCTGCCGCGCAGCGAGCCGTCGTCGGCGAGTACGTCAGGGCCGGCATCGGAGACGATTCGGGCCAGCTCGCCAACGACCAGTGGATTGCCTTCGGCGGCGCTGTGGCAGCGCAGGCACAGCTCGTTGTCGGCGTCGTCCCGCCAGCGACGGACGAGGTCGGCGCTTCCAGCCTCGCTGAGCGGCTTGGGCACGAGCGCGGTCGTGCGCGGGTCGGCTGCCAGCAGCTCCTTGATCTCCGGCGGCGCGCCCGGCTCGCCGGGGCGGAGCGCGACGACGAGCCCGATCGGCACGTCGCCCAGCCGGCGCGCCAGGTGCAGCAGCGTGCGCGCGGAGGCGCGATCAGCCCAGTGCGCGTCGTCGACGAGCAGAAGCAACGGCTGGTCCTCCGCCAGCGCCGACGCCAGCCAGTAGACCCCGTGAGCAACCAGCGCCGCGGACTCGCGGCCGGGCGTGGCGCTCCCCAGGAGCACGTCGCCGGCGCGAGCGGACGCCCCTTCGAGGAGCCGCTCCCGCTCCGCCGTCGAGGCCTTCCGCAGCGTTGTCTCGAGCAGCTGGCGGACCACCCCGTAGGGGAAGTCACGCTCGAGGATGTCGGCGCGCGCCGCCAGCACCTGGAGGCCGGCATCGCCGGCAAGCTCGGCGGTGCGGTCCAGCAGCGCGCTCTTGCCGATCCCGGCAGCGCCCTCCACGACGGTGCTCGTTCCCCTGCCATCGGCAGCGGCGGCAAGGGCCTGCTCGATCGCGCCCAACTCGGCATCGCGCTCGATCAGCTCTACAGCCGCCATCGCGGTGCCGATCGAGTCCATCTCACATGCCAGTTCAGCACCGTAGCTGCCGCTGGTCAAACGGCGATTGGCCCAAATCTCGGGGTGGTGGCGAGAAAAGTCCGGGGTATCTGCCTGCTTGCGGGACGCGCGTGCGCGTGCTGTCCTCAAAGTAGCGGATGGGGTGGGCTCGGTATCCGGCCTCATGAAGAGGCTCAGCGGAGGGAGAAACGGATGGCGCTTGGACGGTTTGGATCTCGCGGGGGGGGCAGGGAAATTACGACCCGCGCCCGCTGCCTGATGCGGAGCCGCCGGGCGCTCAGGGGCGCGGGCGGCGTCCTGGCCTGCGTGGCGTGCTGGGCGACGCTGGCCGCGCCCGCCGCCGCCGTGCCGGTGTTCGGCGCCCCAGTTGACCTCTCCGCCCCCGGTGGGGGCGCGACCGAGCCGCAAGTCGCCTTCGACCCCTCCGGCAACGCGCTCGCGGTCTGGACGCGCTCGAACGGCACCGACCTCATCGTGCAGGCGCGCTTCCGCCCCGCCGGCGGCCCCTTCGACCCGCTCCCCGCCACCGATCTGTCCGCGGCAGGTCAGAGCGCGTTCACACCGCAGGTCGCCTTCGATGGGGCCGGCAACGCGCTCGCCATCTGGTCACGGTACAGCGCCCCCAACAGCGCCTCGGTGGTGCAGGCCGCCTCCCGCCCGCCCGGTGGGGGATTCGGCGCGCCGGTGGATCTCTCGCTCACCGAGGCGGACCAGTCGCAGGTCGCCTTCGACGGCGCCGGCAACGCCCTTGCCGTCTGGGCGCGCTTCAACGGCTCCAATGAGATCGTGGAGGGCGCCTTCCGCCCCGCCGGCGGCAGCTTCGCCCCGCTCGGCAACCTCTCGGTCACCGGTCAGGACGCGTTCGACCCGCAGGTCGCCTTCGACGGCGCGGGCACCGCGATCGTGGTCTGGACGCGCTCGAACGGCACCAACGACATCGTGCAGGCCGCCTTCCGTCCCGCGGGGGGCAACTTCGGCACACCGATGGATCTCTCCGCGGCCGGCGAGGACGCGGGGGAGCCGCAGGTCGCCTCCGCCAGCGACGGCCACGCGATCGTGGTCTGGACGCGCTCGAACGGCACCAACGACATCGTGCAGGCCGCCTTCCGCGCCCCCGGCAGCAACTTCGCGACGAGAACTAACCTGTCCGCCGCCGGCCGGAACGCGGGCCAGCCGCAGGTCGCCTATGACGGCTCCGGCAACGCGCTCGCCATCTGGAGACGCTCGAACGGCACCAACAACATCGTGCAGGCGGCGTCTCGTCCGGCCGGGAGCGTCTTCGGGGCCGGCGTCGACCTCTCCGGCGCCGGCGGGAGCGCCATCGAGCCACAGGTCGCCTTCGATGGCGACGGCAACGCGCTCGCCGTCTGGCGTCGCTTCAACGGCGCCAACGGCATCGTGCAGGCCGCGTTCCGCCCCGCCGGCGGGTCCTTCACCGCGCTCCCCGACCTATCCGCCGCGGGCGCGACCGCCGCCACGCCCCAGGTCGCCTTCGACCCCTCCGGTAATGCGCTCGCGGTCTGGACCCGCCTCAGCGGCACCAACATCGTGCAGGCCGCGTTCGGCCCGCCCTTCGTGCCGGGAGCCTCGCCGGGCAACGGCCCGGGGCCCGGCACCGCCCCCGCCGACACGACGTCACCGTCCTTCACGGGCAAGGCCAAGGCCAAGCCGAGCAAGTTCCAGGTCGACCGAAAGGGCAAGAAGGAGACGGCGGTGAAGGCCGCCGCCAAGGGCACGAAGTTCAAGTACTCGCTCTCCGAGGCGGCCACCGTGACTTTCGCGATCGAGCGAAGGACGAGCGGGCGCAAGCTGAAGGGCAAGTGCCTGAAGAAGACCCGCTCGAGCGCCAAGCGCAGGAGGTGCGCCCGGTTCAAGCGCGTGGGCGCCTTCCGCGCCCAGAGCAACGCTGGTCCCAACGGGAAGAGGTTCTCCGGGCGGATCGGCAAGCGGACGCTCAAGCCGGGGAGCTATCGGGCGCTGCTGACCGCGGTCGATGCGGCGGGCAACGAGTCGCGGCCGGCGAAGGTCGCGTTCAAGGTCGTGAGGGCGAAGAGAGGGGCGCGTAGGTGAGCGGAAGGCGCAGGCCCAGCCCCGTTCCTGCGACACCCGCCGCAAAACGCTCAACGGGGCCGAGGACACCGAGCGAGACACATAGACGCAAGAGAACGGGCGGGGCGCAGCAATGACGCCGGTACGCGCGCGAGTTCTCTCCTCCCTGTGGAAGGCGACCGACCTGCGGCGGGCACCGTCGAAGTAGAACCCCATTGGAGCCTTAGGGGCCGCAACACAAGACTCGAAGCACCTTCAAAGCTCCGTCCTTGATCGCACAAAACCTCCGCTTTAGCGGGGTTTTGTCCAGTCGGGGCGACTGGATTTGAACCAGCGACCTTTCGGCCCCCAGCCGCAGAGATCGCGGCCCGCCTGAGTCCTGTCACGCCCGTCCAGGCACGACGAGCTCTCCTGAGTTCGGCTGACTTTTGCTCAAATTGGACCCCGAATTGGACCCCGTCCTTGCCGGCTGCCGTCCGAGTTTCGTAATACACTTCTCTGGTGGAGATTCACCCGTCGGCGCGCAAGCACGGGATTGCCGACGCGGACATCGAACACGCCACAGCAAATGCGATGAGCATCGACGATCAGGAAGACGACACCCGCCTGTATCTCGGCCCGGCTCGCGATGCGGATCTGCTCGAGGTTCTCACGATCGTGCGTGACGATGGCTCAGAGCTCGCGATCCATGCAATGAAGATGCGGCCGAAATATCGACACCTGCTCCCAGGAAGCTGAGATGACAGAAGCGAAGAAGAAGACACACGGCAGGACGGCCAGCGGCAACCCGATAACCGATGACATGGTGGAGAAGCTCGGCAAGCGGGCCGAGGCCGGCTATGACGTCGACGAGACGCTCAGCCGCCGGCCGGGGCGGCCGTCGATCGGCTCAGCGCCCGCCGCCGTGGAGTCAGTCCGCCTGGAGCCCGAGTTGCGAGACGCACTCTCCAGGCGCGCCGAGCGCGATGATGAAACAACTTCCTCGGTGATCCGCAAAGCGCTCCGCCGCTACCTCAAGGTCAGTTGAGCAAGACTCCCGCTTCGCATAGCGCGCGGCGGTGTTGATCTGACGCCCGCTTCTCGCGCCTAGGAGACGCGGCGGCGCGGAGCCCCTCCGCTACCGCTCGTCGTCCGAAGCAGCGGTTTCCGACGGCGCCTTTGGGGCCCGCCACGCGGGAGGGGTCACTAGCCCTTGCGCTACGTCGGCGCCACCCATGCGGCGCCGTATCGCCACGATGGCCCTCCCGCGCCTCCTGTGGAGTCTCACCCGGACGGATGAATCGTTGAAATGCCGCTCGAGACGGGCTAGATTCGCGAGGGCGCGAATCGTCAAGAACTGAGAAGCGGGGAGAAGGATGAGTAAGCTGGCGAGGAGGACCCTCGTGGCGGTGTTCGCGGCGGCGGCGCTGATGGCTGCGCCCGCCGGTGCACGGGCGGCGACGGTGATCGGGTCAACAGTTACGCCTGTCAACGGTTGCGCGTTCGACGCTGAGTTCCTGGGGGGGGGCTATTCCGCCCCGAGTGCCGGTGTGATCACGCAGTGGAGATACCAGGCGGCTGCCACCGACGTGCCCCACCTCAAGCTCAAGGTTGCGAGGCCCGCGGGCGGCAACGACTTCACGATGGTCGGGGAGAGCGGCGTCCAAACCCCTGTGCCGAGCACGCTGAACAGCTACCCCGTGCGCATCGCCGTCCAAGCCGGCGACGTGATCGGCGTCTACCTGCAGACGAGTGGTCTCTGCGTTCGCCCCGATCCCAGCTCCAGCTACTTCGTCAAGTTTGGCGATGACCCCCCGCAAACTACGGCGCCCTTTAGCTTTAGCGGGCCAGGATCCCAATTGGCCGTTTCCGCACTGCTCGAGCCTGACTGTGACCGCGACGGCTTGGGTGACGAGACACAGGATCCGGACATCTCCTCCTGTACGCCGGCCGCCGCTCCCGCTCCCGCTCCCGCTCTCGCTCTCGCGACGGGGCAGCAAGCCGCTGCCCTGAAGCGGTGCAAGAAGAAGCACAAGAAGGCGCTGAAGAAGAAGCGGGCGCACGGCGAGCTCACCAAGCCGGTGAGGAAGCACCTGCGGAAGAAGTTCAAGACCTGCAAGAAGAAGGCGAGCCGGCTCCCGGTTTGACCTGACCCAGTGCGCCCCAGTGAAGGATTGACGACCAGCCTGTGCAGCGTGCCGTCCTCGAGCCGGGTGACCGGCAGGTAGGCGCGCGCGTAGGGAACCTGCCCGAGCCCGCCCCCTTTCGCGTGAGGGTGTCGCACAAACCCCCATGAATCCGTCCGTTTGCAGGGAGAAACTGGGTCATGGCCCAACACTTCCTCAGCTCGGATCGAAACCAACCGCTGCTCCTGCCGCCCGACCTGCGCGACTGGCTGCCGGGTGACCACCTCGCCTGGTTCGTGATCGAGGCGATCGAGGAGCTCGACCTCGAGCCCTTCTACGCCTCCTATCGCTCAGACGGCCACGGCGCCGCTGCCCACGAGCCGAAGATGATGCTCACCGCGCTCGCCTACGCCTATTGCGTCGGCGAGCGATCATCGCGCGGGATCGAGCGCCGCTGCCGCGAGGACGTCGCCTTCCGGGTGATCACCGCGAACCAGGCCCCCGACCACGCCACGATCGCCCGCTTCCGGGTCCGCCACCAGGAGGCCCTCGCCGATCTCTTCGGCCAGGTGCTCGGGCTCTGCGCCGAGGGCGGCCTGGTCGAGGTCGGCGTGCTCGCCGTCGACGGCTCCAAGTTCCGCGCCGCCGCCTCCGATGCGGCGATCCGCACCTACGAGGAGCTCGCCAGGGACGTGCTCGCCGAGGCCGCCGAAGTCGACGCCGCCGAGGATGAGCGCTTCGGCAGCGCCCGCGGCGACGAGCTGCCCGACCACCTCGCGACGAGGCAGGGAAGGCAGGGCTGGCTGCGAGATGCGAAGCGCCGGCTCGAGGAGAGGCGAGCGGAGGAGAAGCGGGCAATCCCCCGCGATCGCTCAGAGCGCCTCGAGCTCTGCCACGAGCGGCTGGTCGGAGACTGGCGAGCGCAGCGGCAGGGAGCGCGCGCCTACGAGGCCTACCGCGAGCGCAAGATTCGCGAGCGCGGCAGGCAGTCGATGGGCCCGGGGCCGAAGCCATACACACCACCGCCGAGGCCCGAGGGCAAGATCAACACCACCGACCCCGACGCCCGGCGGATGAAGTTCGGGCGCAACTTCATCCCCGCCTACAACGCCCAGGCAGTGACCACCGAAGGGCAAGTCATCGTCGCCGCCGAGATCACCACCGAGGGCGGCGACTTCGAGCAGCTCGATCCGATGATCCGGGCGGCGGAGCGCGAGCTCCAGACGGCCGGGGTTAAGGAGCGCCCCGAGGTGGTGCTGGCGGACGCCGGCTACTGGTCGAACGACCATCTCGACGCGCTCCGCGAGCGAGGCATGATCCCGATCGTCGCCCCCGACACCACTCGCGGCCGACCGCGGAAGACGCGGCTCGGCGGGCCCTACGACTTCATGCGCAGGGTGCTCGACAGCGAGCGGGGTGGCGCTCTCTATTCCAAGCGGATGCCGATGGTCGAGCCGGTCTTCGCTCAGATCAAGGCGAACCGGCGGATCGACCGGCTCAAACGAAGGGGCCGGGCCGCCGCCCGCTCGGAATGGCGCCTAATCGCCGCCACCCACAACCTGCTGAAGCTCTACCGCAGCGGTTTGGCCCCGGCGGGGGCCTGAGGGCACCAAACCAACTCCTCGGCGGCTCCGCGGAGCCGCCCAGCCCCGGTTCACCAGCTTGGCGACAGCCTCGCGTGAAGGCGGAAGCCAGAATCCCAGGCGGGAAGCCCCGCTGCCCGAAGGAACGGTTCTGGGGAGTGTCCCCGAGTCACGATCGGAAGATGGATCCGCGGCCGGTTCGGGGGTCGGCACCGAAGCAGCTGAGCTTCCGCAAGCTGAGCGCGGACCCAACGGTTGCTGGTTCGCGCAACGCTTTGACTTCGTGCCTGGTTCCCGAGCATGAAGCAACGCGGTCGATCGGCACAAATTGGACCCCGCACGGAAATTGGACCCCGCGTAGCAAAATAAAACCCCCCGCGTTAGCAGGGGTTTTAGTCGGGGCGACTGGATTTGAACCAGCGACCTTTCGGCCCCCAGCCGGCGTCGATGGGCGTTCGTTGTGTCCGCGACCGTCCTCCGTGTCCGCAGCGTCCTGGCTCGTGGAGGTTCTGGACTCATCGGAAGAAGCAGTGGGTACCAATCCGGTACCGCGGTGCCGACGTCAAGCCGCCGCTTCTCGTCCAGAGCGACTACTCCGAACAGGCCTAGGGCCTCGAGGGCCTCGTTCTTCGTGCCAAAGTCCGGAGACGATGCAGCTTTCTGTCACGGACGGTCCAAAGGTGAGCTTCGAGCATGGTTTGAGCCCTAGCCGACGGGCGACATAGCCTCCCGCTCGGCGCGGGCGGCGTCGGCCTCGGCCAGAAAGCCGCGTTCCGTGCCGACCTGCTCGGCTTCCTCCAGCGCCTCGATCGCACCGGGAGCACCTGCCGCAATGCGCACCCTTGCCAGCGAGCGCAGGGCGCGCGCCAGGCCCCAGTAGAGCCCGCGCTCCCGGATCATGGCGACGCCCTGGTCGGCCTTCGCAAGGCCCTCGTCGGTCCTGCCCACCCCAGCGAGCGCCTCGCCGATGAGGGCCTTGCGCCAGCCGTCGCCCTCGCCGCCCTTGTTCATCGCGTCCCAGTAGAGCTGGTCTCCACGTTCCAGGTATTCGAGCGCCTCGGCCGGCTCGTCCCGCTCCAGATGCGCGAGCCCGAGATAGATCAGAGCCCAATGCCGTGAGAAGACGTCGCCGATGTGCTCGGTCAGCTCATAGTTGCGCAGCGCCGTGGCGAGCGCCTTGTCGAGGTCACCGCGCATCGAGTGGAGCAGCGAGAGCCCGCCCCGCGTCCAGCTCTCGGTTTCGGGATCACCGTGCTCGGCCGCGATCCGCAGCGCCTCCTCCAAGAGCGCCTCGCCCTCGTCGAGCTCGCCGCGATCTCGAAGGATTCCCCCTTTGGCCATCACCGCCCACGCGTAGGGGCAGCCGAGGATGACGCCCGCGCCGGCGCCGTGATCGCCGTCGGCGAGCTCGAGCGCCTCGTCGAGCAGCTGCTCCGTGCGCTTGAAGTCCGCAGCGCATATAGACGCATAGGAGCCGGCGACGCGAATGGCGATCCGCAGAGCGTCGTCTTCTGACTCATCCGTTAGCGCGATCGCGTCGTCGACTGCTGCGGTCCATTCCTCTGCAGTGAGATCGAGACCCGGCCGCGATGACTCGAGAAAGCGCAGCAGGGCAAGTGAGCGTGTGTCGCTGGTCCTGGTCGCCAGGTCGCGCCCCTCCGCGATCAAGGCGTCGACGCGGGAGGTCTCCATCCCCAGGCGCCACGAATAGTCGAGCTGCAGCAGCCGGGAGAACATCCCGAGGGCAACGGTCTCCTCGTCCTGCGGCAACCCGGCGGCCAGCTCTGAGACCTTGGTCCAAAGGCGCAGCGCGTCTTGGGGGTGCGCGTAGCCGGCCCAATGGGCTGCCCGCGCGTTCCAGCGTGCCGCCTCCAGCGGCTCGTTCCCCTGCTGGAGGTGCTGGGCGATCAGGGCAGCCAGTTCGTCATGCCGCTCGGGGTTGAGCTCGATCAATGCATGCCCGGCGGCGGCGTGTGCCGCCTCGCGCTGAGTTCCGAGCTGGGAGCCGTAGGCGACCTCCTGGGTGAGAGGGTGGCTGAACTCGAGCACCCGCTCCGGGTAGATCTCAGCCTCGTAGAGAAACCCGGCGCTGATCAGCTCCTTGAGGCCCTCGGCAAGGGCTTCATCATCGAGCCCGGCGACTCTGCGCAGCGCCGGCTCGGGCACCTCCTTGCCGATCACAGATGCGGCCTGCAGCAGGGTCTTCGCCGCCTCGAGGCGGTCGATGCGAGCGGCGAGGATCGCCTGGACCGTCGCCGGAACCTTCGCGTCGCCCATCGGCTTGGTGAGTCGGTAGGCGCCGCGTTCACCCTCGAGATTACCGGCCTCGACGAGTTCGCGGACGACCTCCTCGATGAAGAACGGGTTGCCCCCGGTGCGCTCGTGGACCATCTCGGCCAGCCCATCGATTGATGGATCGCCGCCCGCCAGATCGGCAAGCAGCTCCAGGGTCGAGTCGAGGCCGAACGGCGCCAGGCTGATGCGCCGATAGACCGAGACGTCGGTCCACTCGGCTTCGTATTCGGGCCGGAAATTGACAATCACCAGGGTGGCTGTGCCTTCCACCGCGGAGACCATCTCGGCTACGAACTTCTCACTCCCCTCGTCCATCCAGTGGAGGTCCTCGATCACATTCACAACGACATCGGTTCGGTCGGGGACGCGGTACAAGCGCCTGATGACTCCGCGTAGAAGCCGCTCCCTGGCCTCGGAGCTGACCTGCGGGGCCGGACGCTCAGGATCCGGCACTGCAAGGAAGTCGAAGATCAGCGGTAGGTCGTCGGAGAACTCGGGATCCAGCAGCAACAGCCGGCCGGCGATCTTCTCCCGGGCAACCCGATCGGAATCGCGGTCCTCGATGCCAAAGTAACCGCGCATCATCTGCAGTACGGGCAGGAAGGGGATTGCCTCGCCATGCGCCTGCGCTTGGGCCTCGTACACGTCGATGCCCTTGGCCCGGCATCGCTCCGCGAACTCGTGGCAGAGGCGGCTCTTGCCCACGCCTGGCTCGGCGACGATTCCGATAACCGCGCCGCGCCCCTGCTTTGTCTGCTCAAGCGCCTCTTCCAGGACCGCCATCTCCTTGGCCCTGCCGACGAAGCTCGACAGGCCGCGTTCCCGCGAAAGGTCGAGCCGCGAGCGCGCCGCCCCCGCGCCGATCAGCTCGAAGACCCCGATCGGGCGGCTCGCGCCCTTGACCTCGAACTCCCCAAGGTCCCGCAGCTCCAAGTACCCCTCGGCAAACCGGGCGGTGTGCTCGGTGAGGTAGGCCTTGCCGGGCTCGGCGAGAGCCTCCATGCGCTGCGCCAGCCCAACGGTGTGGCCGACCGCCGTGTAGCTGGGCTCGCCCTTCTCTCCGATTTCTCCCGCGATCACCTCGCCTGAGTTGATCCCGATCCGGACCGAGAAGTTCAGTCCCTGGGACCGCCGCAGCTCGGTCGCGTACTCGGCAACGACCTCCTCGATGTGAAGCGCGGCGAAGCAGGCTCGGGCTGCATGGTCCTCGTGGGCGATTGGAGCACCGAACAGCGCCATGATCCCGTCACCGGTGAACTTGTCGACCGTGCCCTCGAAGCGCTGGACCGATTCAGAGAGCAGTGCGAAGAAACGCTGCATGATCTCGCGCCAATCGTCGGGCTCGATCTGCTCGGCGAGATCCATCGAGCCCTGAACGTCGGCGAAAAGCACCGTCACCTGCTTGCGCTCCCCGTCGGGCTTGGATACCGCCTCAGGACTCGACTGCTCGTGCGAGGCGGCATCGAGCCGGGTACCGCACCTATTGCAGTAGGCCTGGCCGGCGGCATTCTCGGCACCGCAGCCGCTGCAGTTCTGGGCTTCCGCAAGACTGGCTCCGCAGGCACCGCAGAACTGAGAGCCGGTTGGATTCGCAGCTCCACAGACGCGGCAGGATTCCGTTCCTTCCGCCATGCCGGCAAGCGTACTCCGGGCGCCTCCTACGTAAGGAGACGATCGAAGGGAATCGACTCAATCGGGGCGACTGGATTTGAACCAGCGACCTTTCGGCCCCCAGCCGAGCGGATTCAGGCGTCTATGTGTCTCGGAGCGTCCGTCGTGTCCTATGCGTCCAGGGCCGTGGACGATCTGGACAGATAGGACGATGCATCCGGTACCAAAGCGGTACCACCTGTGCTCGGCCGACAGGTTGCTGCTTTGCATGGAAGCAGCAACTTTGGGGTTCTTGGTGATCGCCTCGTCGGAATCTCAGTCCGAGGGCGAAGCCTCGTCGCTCGGCTTATCGCGCTCCGCGATGCCGGGCGGAACCACCTTCCCCTTCTCGATGTCGCCGGCCAGACGTGCCCTGCGCTCGAAGAGCCCCGGATCCAGCACGCCCGACCCGGCGGCCCGCGAGATCGCGGTCCCTCCTGCCCCTCGCAGGATGTAGGCGAACGCGACGGCGATCACCGCGCCGGCGAGTGGCCCGACGACGTAGACCCAGTAGTGGGCGAAATCGCCGCTGACCAGAGCCGGGCCGAAGGACGCGCGCCGCGCGTCGAGTTGATGCGAAGAAGTCGGGGCGACTGGTTCAACTCGGCTCCACGACTCGAAACGGGCGTCCCTCATACGGATTCATACGGATCGGGCCCTCAAGACAACGTCGACCCTTGTACTCGAGTGAAGCAAATGGTGCGGACTTGCTCGATCACGGGTACTCGGAGCTTCGCACTGCGCCGCCCGGCAGCGACGGCCGACGCGTTGCCGACATGAGCCGCAATCGGGTGCGTTGGGCCTCCGGGCGACCGCAGCACGGCCACTAAGCTCGATCGCCAGATGTTCCTCGCCCTCCGTGAGATGCGGCGCGCCAAGGTGCGATTCGGACTGCTCGCATCCGCGATCGGGCTGCTCCTCTTCCTGATCCTGACCCAGCAGGCGATCCAGAACGGCCTGATCACGGCGTTCGTCGGGGCGATCGAGCGCCAGTCGGCGCCGGTGCTCGTCTACAGCACCGATGGCCAGCGCACGCTGCAGGGGAGCGTCATCACGCCGTCGCTGGAGCGCCGCATCCGTGCCGTACCGGGCCTCGCGGCCGCCGGGCGGCTCGGCCAGAGCACGTTCACCGTCCGCGTCGGCCGCGGCGGCGACTCCGACGCGGCGATCATCGGCTACGACCGCGCCGACCTCGGCGCCCCCGACGAGCTGAGCGCCGGGCGGCTTCCGCGTGTGACGGGCGAGGCCGTCGGCAGCGCGGCGGACTTCTCGCTCGACGACCGGGTGCGCGTGCAGGCGGCGGGCGCGCCGGCCGGCGTGGGCGGGACGCTGCGCATCGTGGGCCTCGCGCGCGACGCACAGCTGCAGGTCACGCCGACGCTGTTCGTCGCGTGGCCGGATTACGCCGCGGCGGTCGAGGCGGCCAACCCGGACGTCACGACCGTGCTGCCCAGCGCGCTGGGCGTGCGGCCTGTGCCCGGCGTCTCGGCGGCCGCGCTGGCCCGCCGCGTGAACG
>CAWAJF010000007.1:0-537760 GCA_963782345.1 uncultured Solirubrobacterales bacterium
CCACTGAACGGGACCGCTACGAGTAGGAGTCCCAGTACTGCAACTCGGGCAGTGGGTCGTAGGCCGCACCTCCGACGTACCAGCCCGGCGCGCTCCAGCGCTCGAAGTGCAGATGGCAGCCCTGGGCGTCACCGGTCTCGCCGACCTTGCCGATCTGCTGGCCGGCGGTCACGCCGGTCCCGACCGGCGCCCAGCTCGGCGCCTTCAGGTGCATGTAGACGGCGTCGGTGCCCGTGATCAAACCGTGGATGACGACGTAGTAGCCGGCTCCGCCCGCCTGGTAGGCGTTCACCGTCACCTGGCCCTTCTCGAACACGTAGAGCTTCTCGCCGCAGGCCGCCGGCAGGTCCTGGCCCTGGTGGGTGTGGCCGGAACGGGGCGCGCCGAACCCCGAGTCCGCTCCGCCGTACGAATGAGCACCCGGAACGGGGAACTGATGCAGGTGCATCGCGAAGGGCTGCGTCTGTCCGCCGGCGACAGAGGCTCTCGCTGTCCCCGCATCCGCGAGCCTCAGCTGGTAGGTGCCGTCCGGGACGATGCCGGCGGGCTGGGTGCCGTCCCAGGCGACCGTCTTGGACTCGGCGCCTTCGAAGGTGACCGCGATCGGCTCGACCAGCTCGCCGGTTGCGTTCAGAACCTTGACCGTGGCCGTGCCGGCCTTGCGCGAGGTCAGGTTGAGGGCGGGGTTGACGTAGCCCTCGACGAAGAAGCCGCCGCTCACCCGTCGCCTGGCGAGGATCTTCTTGATGCGCTTGGCGTCCTTCCTCGAAACGACGCCGTTGACCGGCCAGGCGCGCTCCCGCTCGAAGGTCTTGACGCTCCTGAACGTCCCCTTGCCGTAGACCCCATCGATCGAGGTGGGCACCCCCAGCCGGGTGAGGGAGCGCTGCAGGTAGCGGACGTCCTTGCCCTTCGCGCCGCGCGCCAGCGGGCGCGAGCCGAAGCGGAAGACGCGGTGGTGCTTGCCCTTCTTGCCCCTGGGGAAAGCCGTGGCCGGGACCGCCGGGGCGGCCACCGTCACCAGCGCGAGCGCGACTGCGGCGCACGCGAACGACCTGGGTCTGCCGATGCCCATTGGCTCTCCTAACTGGTGTACGGCGGCGGAGTTGCGCATCCCTGCAAGCTGGGTGGTAACGCCCACGGCTAGATTTAGCCGGGTGATCAAGGTCAAGCTGCCAGACGACTCCGAGCTCGAGCTCGAATCCGGTGCGAGCGGCGCCGATGCCGCCGCCGCGATCGGCCCCGGCCTGGCGAAGGCCGCACTCGCCCTCAAGGTGGACGGGAAGCTTTGCGATCTCTCGGCGCCCGTGGCCGACGGCGAGCGGATCGAGATCGTCACGGACAAGAGCCCCGAGGCCCTGGAGCTGATCCGCCACGACGCCGCCCACGTGCTGGCCGAGTCGGTTCTCGACCTCTGGCCCGAGGCGAAGATCTCGATCGGGCCGCCGATCGAGAACGGCTTCTACTACGACATCGACTTCCCCGACGGCAGCCCCGGCGAGGAGGACCTGGCGCGGATCGAGGAGCGGATGGCCGAGCACGTCAAGGCCGACGAGCCCTTCGAGCGCCGCGAGCTGCCGGCGCGCGATGCGATCGAGCACTTCCGCGCCCAGGGCCAGGACTACAAGGTCGAGCTGATCGAGGACCTGATCCGCGACGAGGGCGCCGAGGCGGTCTCGCTCTACCGGAACGGCCCGTTCGAGGATCTCTGCCGCGGCCCGCACGCACCGTCAACCGGCAGGATCGGCGCCTTCAAGCTCACTTCGCTCGCGGGCGCCTACTGGCGCGGCGACGAGACCCGCCAGATGCTGACCCGGGTCTACGGAACGGCCTTCCTCGACAAGAGGGAGCTCGCCCAGCACCTCGAGCGCCTCGAGCAGGCGCGCGAGCGCGACCACCGCCGGCTCGGCCCCGAGCTCGACCTCTTCCAGTTCCGTTCCGAGGCCCCCGGGATGCCCTTCTGGCTCCCGCAGGGCACCGTCCTGCTGCGGCTGATCGAGGCCGAGGTGCGAAAGCAGCTGGATGCCCGCGGCTACGAGGAGATCAAGACGCCGCAGGTGCTCGACGTCGAGCTCTGGCACCGCTCCGGGCACTGGGACAACTACAAGGAGAACATGTTCTTCACGGCCGCCGCCGAGCGCGAGGGGTCGGGCGACGAGCGCCAGTACGCGCTGAAGCCGATGAACTGCCCCGGGGCCTGTCTGGTCTTCGCTTCGGGCCGGCACTCCTATCGCGAGCTGCCGCTGCGGCTCGCCGAGTTCGGCCTGGTCTCCCGCTACGAGCGCGAGGGCGTCCTCCACGGGCTTCTCCGCGTCCGAGCCTTCACCCAGGACGATGCGCACGTCTACTGCACCCTCGACCAGGTCACCGACGAGGTCGACTCGATCTGCGCCGGGATCGACGAGCTCTACGAGCGCTTCGGCTTCGATGACGTCCGGGTGGAGCTCTCCACGCGACCGGAGAAGTCGATCGGGACCGATGAGCAGTGGGAGAGGGCGGAGGAGGCGCTGCGCGAGGCGCTGGAGCGCCAGGGGCGCGAGTTCGAGGTCAGCCCGGGCGAGGGGACCTTCTACGGGCCGAAGATCGACTTTCACGTCACCGATGCCCTCGGGCGCTCGTGGCAGTGCGGCACCTGCCAGCTCGACTTCCAGATGCCCGAGCGCTTCGATCTCGCCTACACGGGCGCGGACAACGCCGAGCACCGGCCGGTGATGATCCACCGCGCGCTGCTGGGCTCGATGGAGCGCTTCGCGGGGATCCTGATCGAGCACTACGGAGGACGCTTCCCGCTCTGGCTGGCGCCGGTGCAGGCCGTCATCCTGCCGGTCGCCGACCGGCACAACGAGCGAGCCGCCGAGATCGCCGAATCGCTGCGCTCCTCGGGCCTGCGCGCGCGGGTCGACGACCGCACCGAATCCGTCGGCAGGAAGATCCGTGACGCCGAGCTCTCCAAGGCGCCCTACATGCTGGTCGTGGGTGACAAGGAGGCCGACGCGGGAACCGTTTCGGTCCGCCACCACGGCGACGGCGACCTGGGCGCCATGCCCACGGGCGATCTGGCCGCTCGCCTGAAAGATGAGGTGGGCGCGGATTAGCTGGCTATACTGGCTCCAATGCCGGGCACCCACACCACGACGCGCATCTAAGCGCCCCGTGTCCGCCTCACCGATCCAATCTCGCCCATCTTCTTCTTGAAGCTCCACCTCATGCGCAGTTAAGTGCGGCGTCCCGCGATCATCACCCGCGCCTGGACGGCTGCAAACCTTCGCCAGCCCTTGTCCTCGGTCGGCCGAATGCCGACCAGCATTCGGCCTTCCTGCGTCCGCGGCTGTCTCGGTTTTCGCTCGCCAGCCGCGGGCACTGACCACGGGACGCCGCACTAGTGGCGGTCTCCCGCTTCGACCGCCGTCCGCCCGAGCGCGATTCGACTCGCATCAACGAGCGCATCCGCGTGCCCGAGGTTCGCCTGATCGACGAGAAGGGCGACCAGGTGGGGATCATCCCGACGCCCGAGGCCCTGGAGCGCGCCCGCGAGCGCGACCTCGACCTGGTCGAGGTGTCTCCCACCTCGAAGCCGCCGGTCTGCCGCATCCTCGACTACTCGAAGTACAAGTACGAGCAGGAGCAGAAGGCCAAGGCCGCCCGCAAGCACCAGCAGCAGGTGAACGTCCGTGAGATCAAGCTTCGCCCGAAGATCGCCCAGCACGACTACGAGACCAAGCGCGGCCACGTCGAGCGCTTCCTGAAGCAGCAGGACAAGGTCAAGGTGACGATCATGTTCCGCGGCCGCGAGCAGAGCCACCCCGAGCGGGGCCGGATGCTGCTCGACCGCCTTCTCGAGGACGTCTCGGAGATCGGCGTGATGGAGCAGCCGCCCCTCCAGGAGGGGCGCAACATGACGATGCTCCTGGGCCCCGCGCGCGGCGCCGGGCAGGAGAAGGAAGCGGCCGCGAGCTGACTCGCGCGTCGCCGCTCGGCTCTCTGCTTCAATAGTCGGCCCCGATGCCGAAGATGAAGACCCATTCCGGCGCCAAGAAGCGCTTCCGCAAGACCGCCACGGGCAAGCTGCGCGGCAGGCGCGCCTACTCGAGCCACATCCTCGAGAAGAAGTCGCCCGAGCGGAAGCGGCGCTTCGAGCGGCCCTCTGAGATCTCCAAGGCCGATCGGAAGCGGGTCAACAAGCTGCTCGTGAAGGGCGGTCGCTGATGGCCCGCGCCACCAACGCCGTCGCCCGCAAGCGGCGCAAGAAGAAGGTCCTCGGCCGCGCCAAGGGGTACTTCGGGCGCAAGCACTCCAGCTACCGGCTGGCCAACGAGCAGCTCATGCGCTCGGACGCCTACGCGTACCGCGACAGGCGCACTCGCAAGAGGGACTTCCGGCGACTCTGGATCACCCGGATCAACGCCGCCGCCCGGCAGGAGGGCATCAGCTACTCGCAGCTGATCCACGGCCTCAGCGAGGCCGGCGTCGACGTGAACCGGAAGATGCTCGCCGACATCGCGGTCACCGATCCCGATGGCTTTCGCCGATTCGTGGAACTTGCCCGGGAGGCTGCCGCCACCTAGCGACAGGCAGCCAGAGCCAGATTTCCCGGGCGGTCCGCGAAGCGGCCGCCCTTTTTCGTTCCAGGACCCTCAGATCCAACCCCGGCACATAGATGATCACCAGCCCACACAACGAGAAGCTCAAGCTGATCCGCCGCCTCGGCAGACGGCGCAGCCGCGAGCGCGAGGGGCTCTTCGTCGCGGAGGGGGAGGATCTCCTCGCGGCCGCGCGCGCGGCCGAAGCGGAGCCCGTCGAGCTGCTGACCGCGGCAGGCGAGGGGCTGGGGGGGACGGAGGTCGAGCCCGCCCTGCTCGCCCAGGTCTCGAAGCTCGGGTCCGGGACGCGGGCGATCGGGGTCTGGCGTGAGTCCTGGGCGGATCGGCCGACCGCGCCATGCGTGTATCTCCACGCTGTCTCGGATCCCGGCAACGTCGGCACCGTGATTCGCACGGCCAACGCGCTGGTCGGCGGGTCCGTGATCCTCGGCCCCGGCTGTGCCGATCCCTACGGCGCACACGCCGTCCGGGCGAGCATGGGCGCCGTCTTCGCCGAGCCCCTGATCCGGACCGAGGTCGACGCGAGTCCGAGGCCCCGGGCCGCGCTCGTCGCGCACGGCGGCGATCCGGTGGAGGCCCTCGACGGTGCGGCCACCCTGTGTCTCGGTGCCGAAAGAGAAGGACTGCCGGTTGAGGTCGCCGAACAGTGCGACGTCCGGGTGACGATCCCGGTGCGTGAGACCGCCGAGTCACTGAACGTGGCCGCGGCGGCGGCCATCGCTCTCCATCGGATATGCGAGGGTGCTCCGCCAGGAGCAACCCGTCTGAGGGCGAAGCCGTGAAAGACACCGATGACTGAGCGCATCGACGAGATCCGGAAGGAAGCCGCTGACGCGATCGGCGCTGCTTCGACGACCGCGAACCTCGAGGAGCTCCGGGTCCGCTACCTCGGCCGGAAGGCAGATCTGACCCAGATCCTCCGGGGGATCTCCGATCTGCCGCCGGAGGAGCGCGGCCCGGTCGGCAAGTCCGGCAACGAGGCTCGCCGGGAGCTCGAAGGGCTGCTCGAGGCGAAGAGCGCCGAGCTCGACGCGAGCGAGCTGGGGACGCGCCTTGCCGATGACGCGATAGACGTCACGTTGCCGGGGGCGCCGGCGTTGCCCGTCGGCGCCCAGAACCCGCTGCTCCGGACCCAGCGCGAGATCGAGGACATCTTCGTCGGGCTCGGCTACCGGGTGATGGAGGGGCCCGAGGTCGAGCTCGACCACTACAACTTCACGGCGCTCAACCACCCGCCGGGCCACCCGGCGCGGATGGCGCAGGACACCTTCTACGTCGACCCGGCGACCCTGCGCAGCGACCTGCGCATCCCATCGAACGGCGACGAGCTGCCGCCCGGCCCCGAGGACGTCGTGCTCCGCACCCACACCTCGCCCATGCAGGTGCGCTCGATGGAGTCGCAGCCTCCGCCGATCTTCATCGTCGTCCCGGGTCGCTGCTACCGCTCGGATCCGTTCGACGCGACCCACAGCCCGATCTTCCATCAGGTCGAGGGCCTCGCCGTCGGCCCCGACATCACGCTGTCAAACCTGAAGGGAACGCTCGACGAGTTCGCCCGGGCGATCTTCGGGCCGGAGCGCGAGACCCGCTTCAGGCCCGGCTTCTTCCCCTTCACCGAGCCGAGCGTGGAGGTCGACGTCTCCTGCTTTCGCTGCGGCGGCAGCGGCCAGCTGCGCGACGGCTCGCGTGACCCCCTCTGCAAGGGGATCGGCTGGATCGAGATCCTGGGAGCGGGGATGGTGGACCCCAACGTCTACGGCTTCGTGCGCGACTCCGGCTACGACCCCGAGGAGATCCAGGGGTTCGCCTTCGGGATGGGGATCGAGCGGATCGCGATGCTCAAGTACGGCGTCCCCGACCTGCGCAAGTTCTTCGAGAACGACGTCCGGGTGCTGGAGCAGTTCCGATGAGGGCGCCGGACTCCTGGCTGCGCACCTACTGCGATCCGAAGCTCTCGGTCGAGGAGCTGGCCGACGAGCTCGCCATGCACTCGATCGAGGTCGAGCGGATCACCCACGCCGGGGCCCCGGATCCCGAGGGGTTCGTGGTCGGGAAGGTGCTCTCTGTCGAGAAGCACCCGGACGCCGAGCGGCTCAGCGTCTGCGAGGTCGACGCCGGCGACGGGGGCCGGACGATCGTCTGCGGTGCCCCGAACGTCGCCGCCGGCCAGACCGTGCCGGTGGCCCTGCCGGGGGCCGTGATGCCGGACGGCACCAAGCTCGGCAAGGCGAAGCTGCGTGGCGTCGAATCGAACGGGATGATCCTCTCGGAGGCCGAGCTGGAGCTTGGCGACGACGCGGCGGGAATCGCGGTTCTTGAAGAGGACGGATGGGCTCCGGGGACGCCACTCGGCGAGGTGATCCCGGTTTCCGATCCGGTGATCGAGCTGGAGCCGACCTCGAACCGCGTGGACTGCTTCGGGCTGTACGGCGTCGCGCGCGAGGTCCACGCGATCACGGGCGAGCCTCTCGCGAATGCTCCCTGGGAGGATGACACCGAGGCGACCGGCGAGGGCGAGGTCTCCGATTACGCGTCGGTGAGCGTCGAGGTGCCCGAGCTCTGCCCCCGGTTCAGCGCCCGCGTCTTCACCGACGTCCAGATCGGGCCGTCGCCCCTCTGGCTCAAGGCGCGGCTGATCGGCGCCGGGATGCGGCCGATCAACAACGTCGTCGACATCACGAACTACGTGATGCTGATGACCGCCCAGCCGCTCCACTCCTTCGACCTGGACAAGGTCCCAGACGGCGCTCTGGTCGTCCGCTCCGCGAGCAAGGGCGAGAAGATGACGACGCTCGACGGCGCCGAGCGGACCTTCGACGAGGACGCCGTCCTGGTCTGTGATCGCAACGGGCCCTCGGGCATCGCGGGGATCATGGGCGGCGAGGTCTCGGAGGTGTCCGAGACGACCACGCGCGTGCTGCTCGAGGTCGCCACCTGGAAGGGCGTCAACATCCTCCGGACCTCGCGCAAGCTCGGGCTGCGCACCGACGCCTCCAACCGCTTCGAGAAGCAGCTGCACCCCGAGTTGGCGCTCAGGGCACAGAGGATCGCCTCCCAGCTGATGGTCGAGCTCTGTGGGGCGAAGCTCGTTCCCGGCACGATCGACGAGGCCGCAGACGTTCCCGAGCCGCACAGGCTGCGGCTGCGGCACGAGCGGGTCGCGCGCCTGCTGGGCATGGAGATCTCGCCCGACCAATGCGCCGAGTACCTGGAGCGGCTCGACTTCGAGGTCAACCGCGACGGCGGCGACCTGGAGGCGACGGTGCCGTTCCACCGCCACTACGACGTCACCCGGGAGGTCGACCTGATCGAGGAGGTCGGCCGCATCCACGGCTACGCGAAGAACCTTCCCGCCAGCCTGCCCTCCACGAGCGGCCAGGCGGGCCGGCTGACCCGCGAGCAGCGCCTGCGCCGCAGGGCCGAGGACGCGATGCGCGACCTGGGCTTCGACGCGGTCGTCGATCTCAGCCTCACCGATCCCGGGACGCCGGGCAGGCTCCGGATCCCGGAGGGCGACGTCCGCTCCGAGCCGATCCGGGTCTCGAACCCGCTGTCGGCCGAGCACTCGGTCGAGCGGACCGCGCTGGTCGGCTCCCTGCTCGAGGCCGCGAGCTACAACCGTGCGCACGGCGCCGAGCGGGTGGCGCTGTTCGAGTCCGGCCGCGCCCACCTCCGCGAGGGGAGCTCCCCCCAGGACGGCGTCCTCGCCGGCAAGTTCGTCGGGAAGCGCCCCGCGCCGGCCTACGAGCCCTGGCGGATCGCGTCCATCGCCACCGGCCCGCTGCACCGGGGCGGATGGCGCGGCGAGCCCGCCGAGTCAGACTTCTACGCGCTGAAGGGCGTCCTCGAGGCGCTCGCCCGGCAGCTCGGGGCCGAGCTCGAGATCGCCCCCGGCGACGAGCCGTTCCTCCATCCAGGCCGGAGCGCCCGGGTGATCGTCGACGGTGAGGACAGCGGCTGGATCGGCGAGATCCACCCGCTCGTCTGTCGCGAGTGGGATCTCGACGCCGCCGCAGGCTTCGAGGTGGACCTTGCTCCACTGGTGGCCGCCTCGCCCATCGGAGATGAGACCTATGAGGACGTGATCTCCTATCCCGCCGTCCACCAGGACGTTGCGGTCGTCGTCGACGACTCCGTCCCGGCCGCCGAGGTGCGCTCCACTGTGCTCGAGGGCGGCGGAGAGCTGCTGCGCTCGGCCGAGGTGTTCGATCTCTATCGGGGTGAGCAGGTCGGAGAGCGGCGCAAGAGCCTTGCTCTCCGGCTCACCTTCCGGGCCGCTGATCGGACGCTCACCGACGAGGAGGTCACCGAGCGAAGGAAGGCGATCGAGGCGGCCGTCGGCAAGATCGGGGGGTCGCTCCGTGAGTAGGGTCCTCGTCGCCGGGGCCTCCGGATACGCCGGGGCGCTCGCGGCCGAGCTCGTCCGAAGGCACCCGAGCCTCGAGCTCGCGCGCGTGACCGCGCGGACGGACGCGGGCCGGCGCCTCAACGAGCTCCATCCGCGGTACGGGGTCGACCTGGTGCTCGAGGAGCCATCCGCCGAGGACGGTTCCGACGTCGACGCCGCGATCGTCGCCTACCCCCACGGCGCGGCCGCTCCGGTCGTCTCCGCGCTGCACGGGCAGGGGACGAAGGTTGTCGACCTCTCGGCGGACTTCCGGCTGCACGACCTCGACACCTACGGCCGCTGGTACGGCGAGCACGGGGCGCCCGAGCTGCTGGGCGACGCGGTCTACGGGCTCACCGAGCTCCACCGCGAGGCGATCGCGGGCGCCGATCTGGTCGCCAACCCGGGCTGCTATCCGACCGCGAGCATCCTCGCCCTGGCGCCGCTGGCCGCCGAGGGGCTGATCGCGGACCTCGTGATCGACGCCAAGTCAGGGGTCTCCGGCGCCGGGCGCGCAGTCGAGGAGGAGATGGCTGTCGTCAAGGAGACCGACGACACAAGGCCCTACAAGGTGGCCGGGCATCGCCACACGCCCGAGATCGCCCAGGAGCTCACGGAGCTCGCCGGTGGCAACGGCGCGGGTGACTCCTTCGCCGGACTCACCTTCGTCCCGCACCTGATGCCCTTCGACCAGGGCGAGCTGGTGAGCTGCTACGTGCGCACCTCCGAGCCGGTCGATCCCGCACGGATGCTCTCCCTCTACGAGGAGCGCTACGGGGGGGAGCCGTTCGTCGAGGTGACCTCCGATCCCCCCGGCGTCAGCGGCGTCCGGGGCACCAATCTCTGCCGGATCCATCTCGCCCTCAACGAGGCCTCGGGCCGCACGCTGGCCTTCGCCTCGATCGACAACCTGTGGAAGGGCGCCGCCTCCCAGGCGATCCAGAACCTCAACCTGATGCTCGGGTTGCCGGAAGGCGAGGGGATCTCGTGAGTCCCGCGACGCAGACGTTCTTTCGCTCCCGCTGGGTGACGCCGCCCCCGGAGTTCGAGCAACTCGATCCCGCCGAGCTGGCGCCGGGCTTCCGGGCGGCCGGTGTGGCCTGCGGGCTGAAGGGCGGCGGCGAGACCGACGTCGCTGTGCTGGCCTGCGACGCGGACGAGGTGCGCTCCGCACTGGCGCTAACCCGGAACGCGGCCGCCGCCGCGCCCATTCGGGTCTGCCGGCAGAAATGCGACGCCGATGCGCTGCGCGCTGTGGCCGTCAATTCGGGCAACGCCAACGCGGCGACCGGAGAGCAGGGCTACCGGGACGCCCTCGCGATGCGGGACGCGGCGGCGCAGGCGCTCGGCGTCGAGCCCCGTAGCGTCGCGGTCGCCGAGACCGGCACGATCGGAGTCCCGCTCGACGTCGAGGCGGTGACCACCGGGGTTCTCGAGGCGGCCCAGGGCCTCTCCGCGAGCGGTGGCGAGGATTTCGCCCGGGCGATCATGACCACGGACCGCGGCCCGAAGCGCTGCACGATCCGCGCCGGCGAGGTGACGGTCTCCGCCCAGGCCAAGGGGGCGGGGATGATCGAGCCGGGTTTCGCGACGATGCTCTGCTTCATCCAGACGGATGCGGTGATCGAGGACCCAGACAAGGCGCTGCGCCGCTCCCTGGCGGATTCGATGGAGCGGATCACCGTGGACGGGCAGATGAGCACGAATGACACCGTCATGCTGCAGGCGACCGGCTCGTCGGGCGCGGCAATCCCTAAGGGGCTGTTGGAGGCCGTGTTGCTCCAGCTCGCGCTCGAGATCGTCGCGGACGGCGAGGGCGCAACGCGTGTGGGCCGTGCGGAGGTTGTTGGCGCGCAGACGATCGCCGAGGCGGAGCGGGTCGCTCGGGCGATCGCCAACTCACCGCTGGTGAAGACGGCGTTGTTCGGCAGGGACTCGAACTGGGGCCGGATCGCCCAGGCCGCCGGGATGGCGCTGGCGGGGGAGGAGCTCGATGAGCTCGGGCCGGACCGCATCCAGGCCGCGGAGCTCGCCTCGGACGGTTCAGAAGCGGAGCTTTCGATCAACCTGGGCCGCGGCAAGGCGAGCGCCCACGTCTACTTCAGCGACCTCACACACGACTACATCCGGATCAACGCGGAGTACACGACGTGACCGGCTCGGTGGAGACCCTCCTCGAGGCGCTCCCCTACATCAGGGAGTTCCACGGCCGCACGATCGTGATCAAGTACGGCGGCGCCGCGATGCGCGACGAAGAGCTGCGCGAGGCCTTCGCCCGCGACGTGGTGCTCCTCAAGTACGTCGGGATGAACCCGGTGATCGTCCACGGCGGCGGCCCGGAGATCACGTACTACATGGAGAAGATGGGGATGGAGGTGAAGTTCGTCGAGGGCCTGCGCGTCTCCGATGCCGAGACGGTCGAGGTCGCGAAGATGGTGCTGCTCGGGAAGATCAACTCGGACATCCTCACCCGGCTCAACCGCCACGGCCAGCCGGCGGTCGGGCTCGGCGGTGAGGACGGCTCGCTGTTCGAGGTCCGGCCTGTCGGGCAGTCGGCGGAGGTCGGCTTCGTCGGCGAGATCACGAACGTCAACGTCGACGTGATCGAGCACATCGCCGAGGACTACATCCCGGTGATCGCGTCGGTCGGCACCGACCGCGAGGGCGCCTCCTACAACGTGAACGCCGACGAGGCGGCGGGGAAGGTCGCGGCGGCGATGCCGGCGCACAAGGCGATCTTCCTGACCGACGTCGACGGCTGGCTGCGGGATCCGGACGATCCGGAGACGCGCATCTCGCAGGCGACGGCCGACGAGGTCACAGCCGCGCTCGACAGCGTCGGGGGCGGGATGCGTCCGAAGCTCGCGGGGTGCGTCGATGCGATCGCGGGCGGGGTGGAGGCGACCCACATCGTCGACGGCCGCCGCCCGCACACGCTGCTGCTGGAGCTCTTCACCGACGCGGGCATCGGCACGAAGATCACGGCATGAGGCCACGCTCGTGAAGGTCGCCGAGCTCCAGGAGCTCGAGTCCCGTTGGGTGATGCAGACCTATGCGCGCATGCCCGTGGAGTTCGTGCGCGGAGAGGGGGCGAGGCTCTGGGACTCCGAGGGCAAGGAGTACCTCGACTTCCTGGCTGGGATCTCGGTCTGCTCCGCCGGCCACTGCCATCCCGCGGTCGTCGAGGCCGTGCGCGAGCAGGTCGGCACGCTCACCCACACCTCCAACCTCTATCTGACTGAGGGCGGTGTTCGGCTCGCCCAGCGTCTCTGTGAGTCGAGCCTCGGCGGCAGAGCCTTCCTCTGCAACTCGGGCACGGAGGCCAACGAGTGCGCGATCAAGCTCGCCCGCAAGCACGCCCACGGCCGGGGCATCGCCGATCCGGAGATCGTCGTGCTGGAGGGCGCCTTCCACGGTCGCACTATGGGGTCGCTCTCCGCCACCCCCGGTCTCTCGACCAACGAGAGCTTCGCTCCATACCTGCCCGGATTCCGCGCGGTACCCCGGGATGACCCCGGTGCGCTCACGGAGGCGGTGAGCGACCGGACCGCCGCGGTCATGCTCGAGCCGATCCAGGGTGAGACGGGAGTCAACATCGTTCCCGACGAGGTGATCGCCGCGGCGCGGGAGGCCTGCGACGATGCTGGCGCGCTGCTGCTCTTTGACGAGATCCAGACCGGGATGGGCCGCACCGGCTCGCTCTGGGCCTACGAGCAGCTACCGGCCCGCCCCGACGTGATGACCACCGCCAAGGCGCTGGGAGGCGGCATGCCCGTCGGTGCCTGCGTGACGACGCCCGAGACTGCCGACGTCCTGGAGCGTGGCGACCACGGGTCGACCTTCGCCGGCGGACCACTGATCGCCGCGGCCTCGCTTGCCGCCTTCGACGTGATCGATGACCCCGAGCTGCTCCGCCGGGTGCGGGAGCTCGGGGGCCGGCTCCGCGAGGGGCTCGAGGGGATCGATTCCATCGGAGAGGCACGGGGCCGGGGCCTGATGGTCGGTGCCCGGCTGGAGGGCGTGGACGCCAAGGACGCGGCCTCGCGGCTCCTCGCGGAGGGGCTGATCGTCAACCCGATCGGTGCCGGCATCCTGCGGTTCCTGCCCCCGCTGGTGATCGGCGAGGCAGAGGTCGACGAGGCGCTCGATATTCTCGGCCGGACGCTCGGTTAGCATCGCCCCGTGAACGCTCGTGCCCGCTGGGCCATCGGAATCCTCGTCGCCCTCGTGATTGGCCTGGTCGTCGGCCTGATCATCGTGGCGGGCAACGACGGCAACAACAGCACGACCACGTCCACGCCGCTGCAATCCATCTCGACGACCGTTCCCCAGACGACGGTCCAGAGCACCACCCAGGCGACGATCTCGACCACGACCGCCCCGAGCGGTGGCACCCCGGCGCCGAATCCGGGCGGCACGACGTCGCCCGGCGGCTCCGGCGGTCTCTAACCCCGGTTCTCTGCAGACCGGACGCGCCCTCGATGATCAGCGCCGCGGCGTACTGAGCGAGCCTCGCCTATGGGGCGGGCCAGCGGCTCTCGCCGGTGATGTCGAAGAGATCGGTGCGGCTGAGCTTCGCGAAGATCGCGTATCGATGCGCCGCGCTGTACGGCGGGTGACACGCCGTCAGCACGAGGCGGTCATAACCCACCGACTTGATGATGCCGACGTCGCTCGGGTCGACGATCTCATGCTTCTCGACGGTGTAGGTGAACGCCGCGTAGGGCATCTCGACCCGGATCGGGTCACCGTCCCGGATCTGGTCTATGTGACGGAAGGGAGCGAGGTAGGTGGTGCGGTGCCCGGCGATCGCCACCGTCCCGGGCTGTCCCGGGATCGGCGTGTTCCGGTAGTGGCCGGGACCCTTCTCGAGGGAGGCGGTGTCGGTCCCCTGCACGACGACGATGTTCAGTCCGATCCGGTCGATCTTGATCCGGCCGATGGCGTGGCCCTCGACGAGATGGGGCTTGAACCGGTCCGCGAGGACGCGCGCCTTCCGGGAGACGCCGCGAACTCCCGAGATCGCCGAGAGGTCCGCCGGCGTCGGATACTGCGACTCGAGCTGGTTCAGCTGATCCGCGGCCTGGCCCTGCTTGAACGCTCCATAAGCGGCCGAGAGGGGCTCCTGCCAGAGCAGCGTGAGGCCCGCGTCGGAGAGGACCACGAGCCCAGCGGTGATCAGCATGACCGAGCTGATTCGTAGGAACCGATGCATTGCCGTCATTGTCTCAGCGGCGGCAGAGTGAAAGCGCCACACTTCCCGGCTCAATGCCCGCGGACGAGAACTTCACGGAAGCTCCGAGGATTGCCTCCTACCAGGCCGATCCGGCCGAGGTCGGGCGGGTGCTGCTGCTCTACTCCGGCGGGCTGGACACCAGCGTCATGCTGAAGTGGATCCAGGAGCGCTACGGGGCCGAGATCGTGACGCTCACCGTCAACCTCGGGCAGCCGGGGGAGGACTGGGCGGTCGTCACCGGCAAGGCGGAGCAGCTCGGCGCCGTCGAGACCGTCCTGGTCGACGCGCGAGAGGAGTTCGCCGATCGCTACGTCATGCCCGCGATCAAGGCGAACGCGCTCTACGGCGGCGGCTATCCGCTGTTCACCGCGCTCGGCAGGCCCCTGATCGGGAAGCTCGCGGTCGAGGCCGCGCGCCAGCACGGATGCGACACGATCGCCCACGGCTGCACCGGCAAGGGCAACGACCAGGTGCGGATCGAGGCGACGATCGCGACGCTCGATCCCGAGCTCCGGATCATCGCGCCGGTGCGCGAGTGGCAGATGGGCAGGGAGGAGGAGATCGCCTACGCGCGCGAGCACGGCATCCCGGTGAAGGGCGGGACCGAGGTCTCGCCCTACTCCATCGACGACAACCTCTGGGGACGCTCATCGGAGGGCCGGACGATCGAGGACCTGGACGAGGCTCCCCCAGACGATGTCTTCCAGCTGGTCACCCGGCCGCAGGATGCCCCGGACGAGCCTCAGGACGTGACGATCGGATTCGAGCGGGGCCGGCCCGTCTCCCTGGATGGTGAGAAACTCGAGCTGGTGGAGCTGCTCGAACGGGCCGCCGAGATCGGCCAGCGCCACGGCGTCGGGATCGTCGATCACATCGAGGACCGGGTCGTGGGCCTGAAGGTCCGGGATCTCTACGAGGTCCCGGCGGCGGCGATCGTCCTCGCCGCCCACCGCGAGCTCGAGAAGCTCGTCTGCACGATCCACCAGAACAACTTCAAGGGCACGCTCGAGAGCCAGTGGGCCTACCTCTGCTACGCCGGCCTCTGGCTCGAGCCGCTGCGGATGGACCTCGACGCCTATATGGACTCGGTGAACGAGTTCGTCACCGGCGAGATCGCGCTCAGGCTCTACCGTGGATCCGTGACCCCGATCCGGAGAAGCTCCCCCTACGCGCTCTATGACCGCTCGCTCGCATCTTTCGGCGAATCCGGGGGAGAGTTCTCACAGCACGCAAGCCCCGGGTTCATCGAGCTCTTCACGCTGCAGAGCCGGTTGGCCCACCGAATCAGGAAGGAGACCGAATGATGTACGAGCTGATCGGAAGAGCGGTCGTGTGGTTTCTCTGGAAGGCCTACGGCCGGGAGATCCGGATCGCCGCCGGCGCCGGTGTGGGCATCACCGCCCTCGGGATCGGCGCCTATCTCGCCAGCCGTGGCGGCGACGAAGAAACCGCCTGACGCCGCTCAGTAGGCCTTCGGGGGGAGAACGATGTGCGTGTGCTCCGAACCGGGGATCGAGCGGATCTTGGCGTGACGGGTCTGGACCGCCCGGTCTCGGCGCGCGGCTGTCAGCTCGCGGAGGAGCTGAAACACGCGACGCCGCTGCTTGGTGACCGCGCCGGCCGAAATCCTGACTGTGCCCGCATGCGCCTCCATCTGAGCTCCTCTCGGTCGTTTCCTCTTGAACGAGACCGATGGTCCTCTACGTGAGGTATCAGCGCAACATGGATTCCTTCTCGGGCTGATAAGTTTCTCTTATGCTAGATATCCGGAGGCTGAGGGTCCTCTCCGAGGTCGTCTCGCGGGGCTCGTTCTCGGCGGCGGCCGACTCGCTGCACCTCTCGCAGTCGGCGGTCAGCCAGCAGATCGCGGTGCTGGAACGGGAGGTCGGCATTCCCCTGCTCCAGCGGACGAGCGACGGCCCGAAGCTGACCGCCGCCGGCGAGGCCCTGATGGAGCACGGGGACGCCGTCATCTGCCGCCTCGAGGAGGCCGAGCGCGAGCTCGCCCAGATCGCCGGACTCGAGGGCGGGCGCCTGCGGCTGGCGAGCTTCCCCACCGCCAGCGCGACCCTGATGACCCGGGCGCTGTCGCTGTTTCGCCAGCGCTTCCCGAAGATCGAGCTGCAGTTCTCCGAGGACGAGCCCGAGGACTCATTTCCCGCCCTGAAGCGAGGCGACTTCGATCTCGCGGTGGTCTTCGACTACCCGGACTTCCCGCTCGACTTCGGCCGCGACGTCGAGACCGAGCTGATCTACGAGGAGGCGATGCGCGTGGCGCTGCCGCCGAGCCATCGGGTCGCCGCCGCGAAGTCGGTGCGAATCTCGGACCTGGCGGAGGAGGACTGGCTCTGCGGAGCGCTGCCGAGCTCCTGCCGCGATCAGGTGATCGAGCTCTGCCGCAACGCCGGCTTCGAGCCGAGGATCAGCTTCCGAAGCGAGGACTACGAGGTGATCAAGGGCTTCGTCGCGGCGGGGCTGGGCGTCACCATCCTGCCCGAGCTCGCCGGCGGACATCCCGGGATCGAGCTGCGAGCTGTGAGGGGACAGAAGCCGGTGCGCCGGGTCTGGGCGGTGACCCGCGAGCAGGAGGCACGCTCACCGGCCGCCGAGCAGATGCTCGCCATCCTGCGCGAGGTCTGCCGGACCTACAAGGACGGCCGGGAGCTGGCCGTCGCCGCTTGATTCACGCCTGATCCACGCCCGAGCTGCACGATTCCTTGCAGATGGGACCGGCCTGAATCGGGGTGCGGCGGGCGTAACGCGCCTGTGAGAGCGTTCGCTACCGTTCCTGGCTCGATCGAGCCGAGTCCCTCGATAGAGGGAGCGGGGAACCCAACCAGATGGCGCATATGCGAGAGCGCTCCGTCAGGAGCGACTCGTGTCGTCATGGGGCGAATCGCCGGCCACTGCTCCGGCGTAACGCGACTCCTTTCGCGTGAGCCCGTCAGCTAACCCCGCAGGCACAGAAGGAGATGACGGCAGCGACCACATACGCCCGCAGCGCACGCCTCCGGCTTCGCCGGGCGTATCGGCGACGCCGCCTGACGCTCGGCGCGGGCGTCGCGGTGATCGCGATTGCGGCCGTCGGCGTCGGGTTCGCCGGCGCCAAGGATCCGTCGCTGAAGGACAAGATCAACGCCGCGCGCTCTGATGCGGGCCGGCTCTCCGACCGCGTCGACGCGCAGGCCGCGCGGATCGCCTCACTGACCGCCCAGGCCCACCAGGCCGGAGCGCACGCGATGGAGCTGAACGCGCAGGTCCAGGACGCCGAGGCCCGCTCGCGCGAGCTGGCAACACAGCTCGACGACTCCCAGCACCAGCTCGATCAGCTCCGCGGTCAGTACAGGGTCGCCGCGAAGCAGCTCGATCGGCGGCTGGTCGCGATCTACGAGAGCGATACGCCGGACTACGTGACCGTGCTGCTCAACTCCACGGGCTTCGACGACCTCTCCACCCGCTCCGACTACATCAGCGCCCTGCACGACGCCGACCTGCGGATCGCCGACAAGGTCGCCTCGCTGCGAGACCAGGTGGCGGCCAACTACCACCGGGTAGCCGACCTGAAGCAGCAGTCCGATCAGGAGGCGGCGCAGCTCACCGCCACCAAGGCGAGCTTCGAGGCGAGCCGGCAGGCCGCCAACCAGAGCGCCGCCGCCGTGGCCCAGGCTCGCGCCGGGACCCAATCCTCGCTCGCCGACGCCCAGGGCCAGGTGACCCAGCTGAAGCAGGAGCAGGTCGCCCGGCAACAGGCCGCTCAGCAGCAGCAGTCCTCCTCCTCCGGCTCCGGCAGCCCCGCCTACTTCGGCGGTCCCTACGCGATCCCCACCTACATCGTCATGTGCGAGTCCGGCGGGAACTACCACGCGCTCAACTCCTCGAGCGGCGCGGGCGGCGCGTACCAGATCCTCCCGTCGACCTGGGCGGCCTACGGCGGCCAGGGCGCACCGCAGGACGCGCCCAAGGCCGAGCAGGACCGGATCGCGGCAGAGATCTGGCGGGACTCCGGGCCCAGCGCCTGGTCCTGCGCGTAGGCGCTAGGCGAGGAAGTCCTCCAGGACCGGGGCGAGCGCCTCTGGCGCCGCGCCGTGGTCCTGGCCCTCGAGCGTCCGGTAGCAGACGTCGGGCAGCAATCGCACCAGCGCACGGGCGGCGCTGTGAAGCCAGGCGGGGCTATTGCCTCCGTCCATCACCAGGGTTGGGATCGTCACCGCGTCCCTCCACTCGATCGGCAGCGGCTCGCCGTACATGCTCCCCCTGAGCATCACCCGTCCGTCGTAGGAGACGGTGTGGGCCAGGCCCGCCATCGGCTCGACCATCGGCGAGTCGAGCATCGGCTCGACCATCTCCGAGGGCATGCCGACGGCTTCGGTCATGAAATAGCCGACGATCTCCCGGCGCTTGCCGGCGGCGGTCAGCTGCTCGAGGTGCTCGACGTAGTCGCGGGGCAGAGGTGGGCGACTCTCGTCCACGATGTACGGAGGCTCGTAGATCGCGAGCTTGGAGACCGAGACGCTGCGCGCGGCGGTCTCGATGGCCAGTGAGCCGCCCGAGGAGTGCCCGAAGAGGTGCGCGCTCCCGCCCGCCGCCTCGATCACGGCCTCGAGGTCCTCGATCTCGCGCTCGACCGCATACGGCTCGGTGAATCCGCTGTCGCCGCGGCCGCGGCGGTCATAGGTGTAGACGGCGCAGCTCTCGGAGAGCAGGTCGGCCAGCGGGCCGGCGCTGTTGCGGTCGTTGAACGCACCGCCGACAACGACCACGGGCGGGCCGTCGCCGACGCGATCGAATGCGATCGGGGTTCCATCGGCCGAAGTGGTCATCGCGGCAACGGTCATCTCTTCCTCCTGGTCTCGGGTTCTGACATTCAGACTCTCGATGGGCGCGGAATTCATCGCTCCAACGCGCGGGCTGCGCCGATTCGTGAGGGGTTAGCCGCGGCCGTCCCCGGGTACCACTCGCCCTGATGGCGGCGACCGACAGCACCCGCGCGACCGAGGGCATCCTCGCCGACGACCAGCGCGGCAAGCGCGAGGAGATCATCGGGATGCTCGAGACGGCCTACTGGATGGAGATCGAGACGGTGATGAGCTACCTCGCCAACTCGGTCAACCCCGACGGCGTCCGCGCCCAGGAGATCAAGGAGTCCCTCGAGCAGGACATCACCGAGGAGCTGGGGCACGCCAAGCTCTTCGCCGCGCGGATCAAGGAGCTCTACGGGGTGGTGCCGGGCTCCCAGGGCTTCTCGGCCGAGCAGTCATACCTGCAGCCACCCGAGCACCAGACGGACATCGTCGCCGTGATCCGCGGCGTGATCGAGGCCGAGACCGGCGCGATCGAGCACTACACGAAGGTCGTCGAGGCCACCGACGGGGTCGATCCGGTCACCAACGACATGGTGATCGACATCCTCCACGACGAGCAGGGCCACCGGCGCCTCTTCGAGGGGTTCCTCCGCGAGTACGAGGCGGAGGGGCTGGCCTAGCCGGCGATCGCCTTCAGGTCCTTTGGGCGCATCAGGGCGTGGAGGATGTGGTCGTCCAGCGCGGCGATGCCGCCCTTCTTCAGCTTCACCCGTGAGCCCGTGAGCAGCGCCACGGCCTGGGAGCAGTCCGGCTCGTGGCCGACCAGCATCACCTCGCCCCGCCCGGCGGCCAGCTCCATCGGATCGAAATCACCGCCCGAGAGGCGGTCGTCGACCTCAACCGGGACCCCCAGGACCTCGCAGGCGAGCTCCGCCGTGCGCTTCGCGCGGACCTTGGGGCTGGTGGTGCACGCATCGAGCTCGACCCCCAGCTTCTTCAGAGCTTCGCCCGCAGCGACCGACTGGCGCTCGCCCTTCTCGGTCAGGTCGCGGTCGGCGTCGGGCTTGCCCTCGCCGGCCTCCGCGTCCCCGTGCCTCAACACCCAGATCAAGGACGAAACCGTACCCGCAAACTGGGGTGTAACGACTTTGTAACGCTGCCGTGCCTATTGGTTCGCTCCGGGACGGTTGGCATGATCGACGGGTGAGCGCCGGAGCGGTCCATCTGCACGTCCACAGCGAGTACTCGCTGCTCGACGGGGCCTGCAAGATCGACAAGCTCGCCGCGCGGGCGGCCGAGCTCGACATGCCGGCCCTCGGCCTCACCGACCACGGGGTGATGAACGGGTCGGTCGAGCACTACAAGGCGTGCAAGGCAGCCGGGATCAAGCCGATCATCGGGCTCGAGGCATACCTCGTCGACGATCGGGTCGAGTCGCCGAAGCAAACGCGCTACGAGCGCAACCACCTGACCCTGCTCGCCTCGAGCGAGGCCGGGTTTCGAAACCTGGTCAAGCTGAGCTCCGCCGGCTTCCTCGAGGGCTTCTCGCGGGGCAAGGCGAACGTCGACATCGAGCTGCTCTCCGCGCACTCCGACGGGGTGCTCGCGCTCACCGGCTGCCTGCAGTCGCGCTTCTGCCGCCGCCTCGTCGAGGACAGGCCGGACGATGCCCGCGCGCACGTCGACGACCTGATCCAGGCCTTCGGCCCGGAGCAGGTCTACTTCGAGGTGCAGCGCAACGGCGTCCCGGAGCAGGACAAGGCGAACGAGGGGATCGTCAGGGTCGCGCGAGAGCTCGGCCGGCCGCTGGTCGCCACGGCCGACGTCCACTACCTGCGCCGCGAGGACTACGACAGCCACGCCGCGCTGCTCTGCGTGCAGACGAAGTCGACGATCGAGCAGCCGAAGCTGCGCTTCGACACGAACGAGTTCTACTTGAAGAGCACCGACGAGATGTCCGAGTCGTTCTCGGACATGCCGGAGGCGGTCGCGAGCACACTCGAGATCGCCGAGCGCTGCGAGGTCGAGATGCAGCTCGGCCAGCTGCTCCTGCCGCGCTTCCCGACCCCTGACGGCAAGGAGCCGGGCGAGATGCTCCGCGAGCTCGCGCTCGACGGGCTCCGCAAGCGCTACGGCGATCCGATCCCGAGCAACGCCATGGAGCGGCTCGACTTCGAGCTCGGCGTGATCTCCGAGATGGGCTTCGAGTCCTACTTCCTGATCGTCTGGGACTTCGTCACCTACGCGAAGGGGAGCGGAATCGCGGTCGGCCCGGGCCGCGGCTCGGCGGCCGGCTCGATCGTCGCGTACGCCCTGGAGATCACCGACCTCGACCCGCTCGCCAACGGCCTGCTCTTCGAGCGCTTCCTGAACCCGGGCCGCAAGTCCATGCCGGACATCGACATCGACTTCTCCGTGCGCGGGCGCGAGCGGGTGATCCACTACGTCCAGGACAAGTACGGGCGCGAATGCGTCGCCCAGATCATCACCTTCGGCAAGATGGCCCCGCGCGCGGCTACCCGCGACGCCGCCCGGGTGCTCGGCTACGACTACGCGGCGGGCGATCGCCTGGCCAAGCAGATCCCCGAGCCGATCATGGGCCGCAGCCCGAGCTTCGAGGAGTGCCTGAAGCCGGGCGAGGAGCTGAAGCGCACCTACGACTCCGACCCCGACGCGCAGAAGATCCTCAATACCGCGCAGGGTCTCGAGGGCATCGTCCGCAACCACTCCATCCACGCCGCGGCGGTGGTGATCTCCGACCGGCCGCTCCAGGAGATCGTCCCGCTGCAGCTCGCCGAGGACCGCGGCGGGGCCGCCGGCGCCAACGGGAACGGGAACGGGGCCGGGGGCAAGTCGGAGCGCGCCTACAAGACGGTCACGCAGTACTCGATGGGCCCGATCGAGGAGATCGGGTTGCTGAAGATGGACTTCCTCGGCCTGCGCAACCTCGACGTGATCGAGGACGCCGTCGACATCGTCGAGCGCTCCACCGGCGAGAGGCTGGACATGGAGAGCCTGCCGCTTGACGACCGCAAGACCTACGAGATGCTCTCCCGCGGGGAGTCCGTCGGCGTCTTCCAGTTCGAGTCGGATGGGATGCGCGACGCGCTCCGCGCCGTGAAGCCCACCGAGTTCCAGGATCTCGTCGCGCTCGGCGCGCTCTACCGGCCCGGGGCGATGCGCTACATCCCCGACTACGCGCGGGGCAAGCGCGATCCCTCCAGCGTCCGCTACCCCGATCCCCGGATGCGGCCGATCACCGAGTCGACGTATGGCTGCGTGATCTACCAGGAGCAGCTCATGGAGATCGCGAAGCAGATGGCCGGCTTCAGCCCCGCCGAGGCGGACGACCTGCGCAAGGCGATCGGCAAGAAGAAGCGCGACCTGATGGCGACGATGAAAGAGAAGTTCCTCGAGGGCCTGGCTGACTCGGGCACCGACCGGCGCGTCTCGAAGGACCTCTGGTCCCTGATGGAGGCCGCGGCCGACTACTCGTTCAACCGCTCCCACGCCGCGTGCTACGCGCTGATCTCCTACCGGACGGCGTGGCTGCGGGCGAACTACCCGGCCGAGTACATGGCCGCCCTGATCTCGACGGTGATGTCGACCAAGGACAAGGTCCCGTTCTTCGTCAATCGCTGCGACGAAATGGGGATCGACGTGCTGCCGCCCGACGTGAACAGCTCCGACCACGGCTTCGTCGTCTCGGGCAACAGCATCCGCTTCGGGCTCGACGCGGTGAAGAACGTCGGCCACATCGCGGTGCAGGCGATCCTCGACGCACGTTCGGACGCCGGAAACTTCACCTCATTGTGGGACTTCTGCGAGCGCGTCGATACCCGGGCCGTGAACAAGCGAGCCGTGGAGTGCCTCGTCAAATGCGGAGCGCTCGACTCGACCGGCGCCTCGCGCAAGGGGATGCTGGAGGCGCTGCCGGCGGCGACGGCGTTCGGGCAGAAGGCGCAGGAGGACTCGCGTCTCGGCCAGTCCTCGATCTTCGACCTCGGCGGCGGGGTTGAGGAGAGCGGCCCGTCGCGCCACCACCACGCTCCGATCCTGGCCGAGGAGTTCGACCAGCGCGAGCTCCTCCGCCTCGAGAAGGAGACGCTCGGCACCTTCCTCTCCTCTCATCCGCTCGCCGAGGTGAAGGACGCCCTCCGGGCCCGGGTCGACTGCTCGCTGTCGAGCCTCGCCGAACGGCCCGACGGCTCGTGGGTGACCGTCGGCGGGATCATCACCGAGTTCAAGCGCCACACCTCGAAGAACGGCTCCCTGATGTCCTTCGCGACCCTCGACGACATCGAGGGACAGCTCGAGCTCCTGGTGATGGGCAAGGCCTATGAGGCATCGAGGGACTTTCTCGCGGCGGACGCGATCATCGTCGTCCGGGGCCGCTTGGACCACAAGGGCCGGGGCGAGACCAAGCTGGTCGCGCAGGAGGTGGAGCTCTTCCAGCCGACCGAGGACGAGGTCGCGAAGGCGCGCGCCGCGCGCGAGACGGGGCCCCTCAGGCTGAACATCGAGGCGTCCGCCTTCGGGGCTTCGCTGGTCGAGGAGCTCAAAGGGATCCTCGAGAACTTCCCGGGTGACTCCGAGGTCTCGCTGGTGATGAAGACGCGAGAGGGAACCCGCGAGCTTCGCTTCGGCCGCGAGTACCGCGTGCGCCGCTCCGCCGGCCTCGATGCCGAGCTCGATGCGCTGCTCGGCACCGGATCCCGGGCCGCCGCATGACTCGCCAGTCAACTCGCGGCTAGCAGACTTGCCCCCTTTCGCGCAAGTCCCGCGGCAGCCCACGCATCCCCAAGACGCCTGCGGCGCGTCCTAGACTGAACGCCCGTGCCGAGGCAGACCCAGACCCGGAAGAGCAGCGCCGGCGAATGCCGCCAGTGCCGCACCTTCTGCGACAAGCTGGTCAACCCGGCGGGCTGTCTCGAGATGGGGTGCAAGTACCTCTACACCTACGAGGACTCCCGCACCGGCGGCCGCTTCATGGGCTGCATGAACAACGTCTTCAGCGCGGAGATCGACTTCGACCTCTTCCTGCTCGCCGAGCGCGCCCGCGAGGGCTTTGGCGGCATCAAGATGACCGGCACGCCGCTTCCGCACTGCCAGTTCAGCGTCGAGCGGGCCTACGAGGGAGACGGCCCCGGGCACGAGTGCGTCAACCGGCGCTTCTTCGATGCCCCGGACGACACCCCGGAGTCGATCCGGGCGTTCGACCTGCGCAACTCGATCACCTGAACCGGGGAGGACCCAGGTCGTGTGCAGGTGGGGGCCTCACGCGCAGGTCGGCTGGGACGCGGCGTCAAGTCGCCGGGGCCCGTTGGGAGTGATCCGGTATCCGAGCGGCTCGGCCAGCTGTGGCACCTTCACCGGCTGGCCGTCAATGGTCATCTCAACCGAGCCGTTGCCGAAGGTCACCTCGAACGACCGGCTGTCGAACGGCCCTCGCGTCTCGCCCGCTTGGAGTGTCTCGGCCACGAGCGCCCGTCGATCCGCGTTCACGAGGCAGACCCAGACCGGCGCGGTCGAACGGAGGTTGAGCGACACCCGGGACGTAGCGGGTGAGCCGCCCGTGATTGTCGCGATCCCCGATTGCGCAGGCTTGCCCTCGTGCCGGTGAGCGGGGCCACCGCCGCTCCCGCCCGAGCTCCCGAGCGACCCGACGATCACCAGGCCCAGAAGTACGACCACCACGAGTCCCGCCGCCAGTGCGACGGGCCTGAGCGGCCGCGCCCGGGGCTTGACGGCCCCCGATCGGATCGCCCCGATGGGAACCGGCTCGGGACGGTCGGCCCCCTCGGCGGTCCTCCTGTACTCGTCGACCAGCGCTTCGCCGTCGAGGCCAAGGAACCGGGCGTAGGTCGACAGGAAACTGCGCGCGTACACCGGCGCGGGCAGCGCCTCCCAGCGGTCCTCCTCCATGGCGCGGAGGAACTTGGCGCGGATCTTCGTCACCCGCTCCACATCGGCGAGGTCGATACCTCGCTGCGTCCGTGCCTCCTGCAGCACTTGGCCGACCGGCGGCGTCATCTCCGATCCCATTGTCCCGCTGTGACGTGAAACCGGGTATCAACGAGCCAATGTCTGGGCGCTCATCTCGGCCGGCCGGCGCGATTGCGATCGCGGCGATCGCGGGTCTCGGTCTCGTCGGATGCGGCGGGGCATCGGCGTCGACGCCCCAACAGGTCGCCGACCAGCTCGCGCGGACCGACTCGGCGCTGCGCGCGGCGATCGACGGCTGGCGGGCCGGGGAGGACCCGCCTTCAAGCCAGCCTCCACAGGAGGTCCTCGATCAGGCCGAGGCCCTCCAGGCCGACGCCCACTACCTCGCCGTGCACCCGAACCTGACCGCGCGGGTGATGCCGCTCCTGCCCGGGGCGCTCGCGGCCCAGCTGCGGCGGTTGACCGCGGCACACCGCGACCTGCTCCGGCTCTCGCGCGGCGCCCGGCTTCGGAAGCTGAAGGTGGGCGTTCCGCCGCCGCTGTCCGACCTCCTCTCCTTCTACCGCGAAGCCCAGGCGAAGTACGGCATCGACTGGAACTACCTCGCCGCGATCCACCTGGTGGAGACGAAGTTCGGCCGGGTGAAGTCGGACAGCGTCGCCGGGGCGAAGGGACCGATGCAGTTCATCCCGTCGACCTGGGCGATCTACGGCAACGGTGGCGACATCCGCGACCCACACGACGCGATCCTCGCCGCCGCGAGCCTGCTGCGGCACAACGGCGCTCCGCGGAGCTACGCGCGGGCGCTGCGCTCCTATAACGACTCAGGCCTCTACGTCGACGCAATCATCCGCTACGCCCGGGAGATCGCGGCGAATCCCTACGGGCTCTACTACCTCTACTCCTGGCGGCCGTAGCCGCTAGCCGGTCTCGGCCGCGAGGGCGAACGGGCTGCCCTCGGAATCCCGGCAGATCGCCCACCGCTCACCCGGATGGATCACCGAGCCGCCGAGATCCTGCACGCGCTGCAAGCTGGCGGGAAGGTCGCCGACCGTGAAGTAGGGGAGGGAGGCGGTATCGCCGGGCCCGGGTCCGCGCTCGTGCACACCGAGGCGGAGAGCCGGATCGTCGCTCTCCCAGCCCTGCCCGGCATCGCTGGGCCGCGGATCGAGCTCTGCCCCGAGCACTCCGTTCCAGAATCGGAGGGCACGCTCGGGGTCGTCGGCGGGGAACTCGATCAGGGGGGCGGACATGTCAATCAGTATCGGGCATCGGCCGCCGCGCACGGCTATCGCCTCCGGGTGGCCTCTCGCCACAGGCGACGGGTGAGCTGAACGTCCTCCTTGGAGGGCGCGTGCCCGTCCTTGCCGGGCCCCTCGAAGACGGCCGGCACGTCCTGGATGCGCGGCTCGCCGAGGAACGCCCGAATGCCCTTGCGGCCGATCTCGCCCTGGCCGATCGCGGTGTGGCGGTCCCGGTTCGAGCCGCGCTTGTCGCGCGAGTCGTTCACGTGCAGCAGCTTGAGCTGCTTCAGGCCGACCTTGGCGTCGATCTCGTCGACGAGGTCCGACATTCGCTCAGGCGTACTGAGGTCGTAGCCGGTCGCGTGGAGGTGACAGGAGTCGATGCAGAGGCCGAGTCGCTTCGGGCCTCCGGTTGCCTCGATCAGCTCGGCGGTCTCGTCGAAGTCGCGGCCGAGCAGCTGCGGGGACCCGGCGGTGTTCTCGTAGATGATCGGGCACCTCTCCGATTGAGCGAGCGCCTCCTTGATCAGGCCGATGGCGCGCTTCCGCGCGTTGGTCCTCGTGTCGTCCTTCAGCGCGCCCGGGTGGACGACGACGCCGAGCGCGCCGATTCCGTCGCCGACGCGCAGCGCGTGGGTCAGGGAGGCGAGCGACTTCCTGCGCATCTCCCGGTCCTTCGCCGCCGGGTTGATCAGGTAGATCATGTGGATCGCGACGACCTGGACGCGAGAGGGCTCCATCGCCTCGCGGAAGGCGGCGAAGTCGTCGTCGCTGTAGCGGGTGGGCCGCCACATCCTCGGGCTCTGGTTGAAGATCTGGATCGCGTCGCAGGTCCGCTCCTCCGCTCGCTCGATCGCCCGGAGCAACCCACCCCCTGTGGAAACATGGGCGCCGATCAGCATGGTGCGCTCAGATAAAGCCTCAGATCCATCAGTCGCAGTTCGAGTCCGCTTCGCCCCGTCGCCGACGGGCGCTCTCCACATCGGGGGAGCGAGGACGGCACTGTACAACTGGCTCTACGCGCGCGGCCGGGGTGGAGCCCTGGTGCTGCGGATCGAGGACACCGACCGCGAGCGCTCCACCCCCGAGAACGTCGAGCAGATCCTCGACGCCATGGGCTGGCTGGAGCTCAATTGGGATGAGGGTCCCCTGAGCCAGACCGAGCGGGCCGACCGGCACCGGGAGGCGCTCGAGCGACTGATCCAGGCGGGCGTGGCCTATCGCGATCACGCCACCGGCGAGGACGTGGCCGCCTGGAAGAAGGAGCACGGCAACCGCGGCTACCGCGGCACTCCGAGCGAGGACCCGGGGGGGGCCGTGCGGCTCAAGGTGCCCGACGAGGGCGACACCGTCGTCGCCGATGAGGTCCGCGGGGAGGTGCGCTTCCCGAATCAGAGCTCCGACGACTTCGTCATCGCCAGGGGCGATGGATCGGTCCTCTACAACTTCGCCGTCGCGGTGGACGACGTCGACATGGGCATCACGCACGTGATCCGCGGCGACGACCACCTCTCCAACACCCCCAAGCAGCTGCTCGTAATGGAGGCGCTGGGGAAGACGCCACCGCGCTACGCCCATCTGCCGCTGCTGCACGGCCCCGACGGCAAGAAGCTCTCCAAGCGGCACGGCGCCGCCAGCGTGCAGGAGCTTCGCGACGCGGGTTACCTGCCCGCCGCCGTGCGCAACTACCTGGCCCTGCTCGGCTGGGGCACTGAGGACGACACGACGATCATGAGCACCGAGGAGCTGATCGAGCGGTTCGACGTCGCCGACGTCGGCCGGGCGAGCGCGATCTTCGACGAGCAGAAGCTCCGCTGGCTGAACGGCCGCTTCATGCGCGAGATGGACCTCGACGCCTACACGGATGCCGTCGCGCGCCATCTCGGCCGCCAGCCCGACGAGCGCCTCTGCGCCGCCTGCGAGATCGCGCAGGAGAAGGCTCAGACCCTCGAGGAGGTCTGGCCCCTGATCGGCTTCCTCTTCGAGGAGCCGGAAACGGACGAGAAGGCCTGGAAGAAGGTGATGAAGGACGGCGCGCTGCCGCTGCTCGGCGATGCGCTCGATGCGCTCCGCGCCACCGAGCCGTTCGAGCCGGCGGAGCTCGAGAGCTCGCTGGGCCGGATCCTCGCCGAACGCGGCGTGAAGCCGGGGAAGCTCTATCAGCCGATCAGGGTGGCGATCACGGGCACCTCGGTCTCACCGGGGATCTTCGAGTCGCTGGCCGTTCTCGGCAAGGAGCGCTCGGTGGAGCGGATGCAGCGCGCCATTCAGCGGCTTTCCACGGATGGTGAGGACAGAAGTACTGGGTAGATCAACGAATGGGCTAAACAATCGGTAAACCGGTGCCGATGAGTAGCCCATGGCAACCGCAGCCCCACGCACGCGCGGCACTCAGAGCGGAACACGCGGCGAGGGTCGCGGCCGCGTTCTCGCCGCCGCCTTCGACGAGGCCGAGCGCCAGCCGGCGCTGCAGGAGGGCCGTGAGCAGGCGATCGAGCATGTGAACCGCGGCGCTCCGCCGCATGAGATCGCCGCCGTCGTCGAGGCCGATGTGGGCCTCACCTCCGCGATCGTGCGCGCCGCCGGCCAGATCCAGGGCGCCGGCCGAATCCACAGCGTCACCGGCGGCGTCGAGCGACTCGGCGCGGGGGCGGTCGAGGCGATCCTGCGCTCCGCGCCCTCCTACGACATCTTCAACGGGAACGGGCGTCTCGCCCTGGCCCCGGATCGCTTCCGCCTCCACGCCCTTGCGGTGCAGCGGGCGGCCGATCGGATCGCCGAGATGAGCGGGATCGGCGACCGCGACGAGCTGGCCCTGGCGGCGATCCTTCACGACATCGGCCGGCCGGTCCTGGCGCGCCTGCATCCGGGCTACGCCGAGCGATTCGACCGGCGCGGCGCCACGCCGGACGACCGCATCGCCGCGGAGCGTCGCGAGCTCGGCATCGACCACGCCCTCGTCGGCGGGGTCCTCACCCGGCGCTGGGGTGTCCACGCCCGGGTCGCCGAGGCGATCGAGCGCCATCACACCCGTCAGGTAGAGGGCATGGCCGCCGTGATCCGCGTTGCGGACATGGTCGCCGCCCACGTCGAGGACTGTCCCGTCAGCACCCAGGACCTCGTCGAGGCCGCGGAGAACTGCGGCATGGACGAGCACGCGGTGCGGATGGTCCTCTACGAGCTTCCCCAGGGCAAGGGGTCACGTCGACGGGCCACGGGCCCGTGTCCGCTCTCCTCGCGAGAGCTGGACGTCCTCAGGCATCTCGCCGAGGGCAAGGTCTACAAGCAGATCGCGGTCGAGCTGAATCTCTCGGCGAGCACAGTCCGCAGCCACCTGCACAACGTGTACGGCAAGCTCGGCGCCCTGGACCGCGCGCAAGCGGTCCTCATGGCGACCGAGCAAGGCTGGATTTAGAGGCTCCGCCTCTTGCGCCGGTCCGCCCCCAGCCGGTGGGGGCGGACCGGCGCAAGGCGATCAAGAGAGCAGCGATCGCCATTCCGATCGCGTCGATCCCGACGTCCCGCGGCGTTCCCGTGCGGCCGTGCACGAAGGTCTGGTGGAGCTCGTCGGTGCAGGCGTAGACGAACGAGATGCCCACGGCCCAGAGCACCGGCCCCCGCGCCACGCCTCGCAGCGCCCACCACCACGCTGCGGTGAGCAGCGCGTACCCCGTGATGTGCCCGAGCTTGCGGAACACGATCACCCACCAGGCGTGGTGGCCGGCCGCGGGCTGCGCCGAGAACCAGAAGATCACGCCCATCAGGGCGAGCGGCGCGAGGACGCGCAGGAGGGCGCGGTTGCGGCGATTCACCGGAACGCCGCCCGGCCCGCTAAAAGGGTTGTCGTGATCTCCGTCACCTCGAAGTCACGTTACGCGGTGGTTGCGCTGGCGGAGCTGGCGCGAGCGGGCGAGGACCCGACGCCGATCGGCCAGGTCGCCGAGCGCCGCGGCATCCCGGTCCAGTTCCTCGAGCAGCTCTTCTCGACGCTCCGCCGCGCCGGGATCCTGGTCAGCCACCGCGGCGCCAAGGGCGGCTACACGCTCGCCAAGCCGGCCGATCAGATCAACGTGCTGGAGGTCGTTCAGGCACTTGACGGCGTCGTCGGCCAGGAGGGCAAGGAGGCCGGGGGGATCTGGGAGGAGGGGGTGGAGGCGCTGCGAGCGACCTTCCGCTCCGCAACCATCGCCGACATCTCCCGCCGCGAGGCCGAGGAGGCCGGCGCGGGGATGTACCACATCTAGTCGCCAGCGCCGGCGAATCCCCGGATACCTGACCCGGTTCCGCTAGTTTTCTCCAATGGCCGGGTCCAACGGGACGACAACCACGCTGCGGGTGGGAGCGGAGAGCTCCGCCGTCGTCGGCAACACGCCGCTCGTCGCGCTGCCGCGACTCGGCGCCGAGCTGCCCGGCGAGGTGGTCGCCAAGCTCGAGTTCTTCAATCCCGGCGGGTCGGTCAAGGACCGGATCGGCGTGGCCATGATCGACGCCGCCGAGCGGGACGGCCTGATCGAGCCGGGACGCTCCGTGATCGTCGAGCCGACCAGCGGCAACACCGGCATCGCGCTGGCCCTGGTCGCGGCGGCCCGCGACTACCGCCTGATCCTGACGCTGCCGGAGGGGATGAGCCGAGAGCGCACCGCGCTGCTCCGCACCTACGGCGCCGAGGTGCACGAGACGCCCTCGCTCGGCGGGATGAACGAGGCGGTCGAGCTGGCGGATCGCCTCGCCAAGGAGCACGACGGCTTCATCCCGCAGCAGTTCTCGAACCCGGCCAACCCGGAGATCCATCGCCGGACCACGGCCGAGGAGATCTGGCGCGACCTCGATGGTCAGGTGGATGCCTTCGTTGCCGGCGTCGGGACGGGCGGCACGATCACGGGGGTGGGACAGGTCTTGAAGGAGCGCCGTCCCGGCATCCGGATCGTCGGCGTCGAGCCCGCCGCCTCGCCGGTGCTCTCCGGAGGAGCACCCGGGGCACACAAGATCCAGGGGATCGGCGCCGGCTTCGTCCCCGACGTGCTCGATCGCGAGGTGATCGACGAGATCGTCGGGATCAGCGACGAGGACGCCCTCGACACGGCTCGCGCATCGGCGCAGCGAGAGGGTCTCCTGATCGGCATCTCGGCCGGCGCGGCGGTGCGAGCGGCGCTCGATCTCGCCGCGCGCGAGGAGATGGCCGGGAAGCGGATCGTCGTGATCGTCCCCGATTCCGGTGAGCGATACATGTCGCTGCCGTTCTTCGCCCCGTAGGCCCCAGGTACCGGCACGTCCTCCGCTTCGCGTCCGGGCGTGCCAGGTGAGGGCGCAATTGCCCTGGCAACCCTGAATCGGCGTCTAGTCTGTGGGGCGTGCTTGGACTAGGAACGCTCCGGCGCGTGCTCAAGGAGGTGACGGCGGACGTCGCCTCCGCTCGCGAGCGCGATCCCGCCGCTCGTGGGATCGGCACGCTCGAGATCCTCACCGGATGGGCCGGGGTGCAGGCCCTGCTCGCGCACCGGGTCGCGCACGCGCTCTGGGATGCCGAGGTGCCCCTCGTCCCGCGGACGATCGCGTACACCAGCCGCGCCATCACCGGCATCGAGATCCATCCCGCCGCGAGGATCGGCGAGGACTTCTTCATCGACCACGGGTCCGGCGTGGTGGTCGGGGAGACCGCCGAGATCGGCGACCGGGTGACCCTCTACCAGGGCGTCACCCTGGGCGGCACCGGGTTCGCCCGCGGCAAGCGGCACCCGACCCTCGACGACGACGTCACCGTCGGCTCGGGGGCCAAGCTGCTCGGGCCGGTGACGGTCGGGCGCAATGCCAAGGTCGGCGCCAACACCGTGGTGATCGAGGACGTGCCGCCGCAGACCACCGTGGTCGGAAACCCGGGGCATCCGGTCCGCGTCGAGGGCCGCCCGGTCGAGGGACCGGACACCGACTGGATCCATCTGCCCGATCCGATCGCGGAGGCGATGAAGGAGCTCTCGGATCGGATCGCCCGGCTGGAGCGGCGCTTGGCGGACGCCACCGGTGAGGAGGCAGGGCCCGCTGACGTCACCGAGCTCCGGCCGAAGAAGGGCCCCACCTCCGCCGGCGGATAGCGGCCTCCACGGCCGCAATAGACCGCGGCCTCCTCGGCCTCTCAGAAAGGATCCGCATGCGTCCCGTCCGTCCAGAAGGACGCCTCGGACACGAGCGATAACCCGGACTCGGTCGACGTCACAGATGTCTCGGCGAGTGCTGACACCGGCTCGGCGACGGTGACCTTCCACGGCGGCAGCTTCGACGGATCGACCCTGAAGGTCGACCTCGCCAAGGACGGCGATCAGTGGAAGCTCGACAAGATCACCGACATCCCTACCTTCAACTTCCCCGGGATGGTCCAGGCTTTCGCGGCGAGACTCCGCCCCGCTGAGCGGGCCGGGGCGGGGACTATCCTCGCCACGTGCCCGAAGCGAAGCCAGTGGAGGTCGGCGTCGACCAGGTCGAGCGCCTGCTCGCGGGCCTGAACGGCCCGCAGCGGGAGGCGGTCACCTTCGGCGAGGGGCCGCTGCTGATCCTCGCCGGCGCCGGGTCGGGCAAGACCCGGGCGCTCACGCACCGGATCGCCTGGCTGCTCGCCACGGGCCGGGCGCACCCGAACCAGATCCTCGCGATCACCTTCACGAACAAGGCCGCGAACGAGATGCGCGATCGCGTCTCCTCGCTGATCGGCGGCGTCCCTCGCCGGATGTGGGTGATGACCTTCCACGCCGCCTGCGCGCGGCTGCTGCGGATCGAGGCCGAGCGGCTCGGCTACACGAGCCGCTTCACGATCTACGACGAGGCCGACTCGCTGCGCATGCTGAAGCGCTGCATGGAGGAGCTCGAGGTCGACACCAAGCGCTATCCGCCCCGAGCCATCCGGGCCCGGATCTCGGACGCCAAGAACCAGCTGATCGACGCCGAGACCTACCAGGAGCGGGTCGGCGGGGTCTTCGAGGACATGGTCGGCCAGGCGTACCGCCTGTATGAGCGCCGGATGCTCGACGCGAACTCGATGGACTTCGACGATCTGCTGATGCGGACGGTCAACGTGCTCGAGCTCTTCGAGGACGTCCGCCGCCGCTACCGCGAGCGCTTCAACTGGATCCTGGTGGACGAGTACCAGGACACCAACCACGCCCAGTACCGGCTGCTGCAGCTGCTCGCCGGGAAGGAGGGAAACCTCACGGTCGTCGGCGACGAGGATCAGTCGGTCTACGGCTTCCGCGGTGCCGAGGTCCGCAACATCCTCGAGTTCGAGGAGGACTTTCCGGACGCCGCGGTGGTGAAGCTCGAGCAGAACTACCGCTCCAGCGAGACCATCCTGAAGGCCGCTAACGCCGTGATCTCCCACAACACCGGCCGGCTCGGCAAGCACCTCTGGTCGGATCTGGGCGAGGGCGAGAAGATTCACGTCGTCGAGCTCGAGGACGAGCACGCCGAGGCCCGGTTCGTCGCCGGCGAGATCGAGGAGCTGATCGACCAGGACGGGCTGACGCGCGACGAGATCGCGGTCTTCTACCGGACCAACGCGCACAGCCGGGTGCTCGAGGACATCCTGGTCCGCTACGAGCTCCCCTACCAGGTGATCGGGGGGACGAAGTTCTACGAGCGGGCCGAGATCAAGGACGCCGTCGCCTACCTGCAGCTGCTCGTCAACCCGGCCGACGAGGTGAGCTTCTCGCGGGTGATCAACTCCCCGCGGCGCGGGATCGGCAACACCAGCCAGGGACGCCTGCTCGCGCACGCCAACACGACCGGCCGAACCATCTGGGAGATCGCGCTGGAGCCCGAGGCGGTTCCCGGGCTCTCCGGCGCCGCGATCAAGTCGATCGGCCGGTTCATCGAGCTGATCGAGGAGCTCCGTGCCGAGTTCGAGAGCGGACCGGTGGCCGACCTGCTGCGCGCCCTGCTCGAGCGCTCCGGCTATCTCGACGCACTGCGGGCCGAGCGGACCATCGAGGCCGAGGGTCGGATCGAGAACCTGGAGGAGCTGGTCGGGGTGGCCGCGGAGTTCGACGTGAACCGTGATGTCGAAGGGCCGTCGGAGATCGCGCCGCTCGAGGAATTCCTGCAGGCGATCTCGCTCTACACCGATCAGGACGACATCAGCCGGGACGAGTCCAAGGTGACGCTGATGACCCTGCACAACGCCAAGGGCCTGGAGTACGACGCCGTCTTCATCATCGGCTGCGAGGAGGGCGTCTTCCCCCACTCGCGCTCGCTCGAGGAGGGGAACGAGGAGGAGGAGCGCCGCCTCGCCTACGTCGGGATCACACGGGCCCGCAAGCGCCTCTGGATGGCCCACGCCCGCAGCCGCCGCCTCTTCGCCGGGCGGGAGACGGGATTCCCATCCCGCTTCCTCTCCGAGCTGCCCGACGAGCTGGTCGAGCGCGAGGGCACCCAGGAGCAGGCGATCACCGGCTGGTCGCTTGGCGGCTCGACCGGCCCCACACCGAAGGCAGACCCGTCCCTGTCTTTCGTCACCGGCGACGACATCGTGCATGCGAGCTTTGGCGACGGGGTGGTCACGGCCGTCGAGCCCGGCGGGGTCATCGTCGTCCGCTTTGCCGGCGATGGCGCAGAGCGCAAGCTGATGGCCGACTACGCGCCTCTAAGGAAGGCCAGCTAGTGAGCGCGACCGTGATCGACGGCAAGGCCGTCGCGGCCTCCGTGCGCGAGCGCGTCCGCGGGGAGGTGGAGCAGCTCGCGGCGGACCTCGGCAGGCCGCCCGGGCTCGCGACGGTGCTGGTCGGCGACGACCCCGCCTCGGCGATCTACGTGCGCCGCAAGCGAGAGGCGTGCGAGGAGGTCGGCATCCGCTCCTTCCACCATGAGCCCGACGGCTCCATCTCACAGGCCGACCTGCTCGATCTGGTGGGAGAGCTCAACGCCTCCGATGAGGTCGACGGGATCCTGGTCCAGCTGCCGCTTCCGGAGCAGATCGACGCCGCTGCGATCGTCAACGCACTCGACCCCGACAAGGATGTGGACGGGCTCACGCCGATCAGCGCGGGCAGGCTCGCCCGTGGCGAGCCGGGTCTGGTTCCGTGTACGCCGCAGGGAATCATGGAGCTGCTCTCCTCGGCGGGGATGGATCCCGCCGGCAAGGAGGCGGTGATCGTCGGTCGCTCCAACCTGGTCGGGCGCCCCGTCTTCTCGCTGCTGCTCGGCGCCAACGCGACGGTGACGATCTGCCACAGCCGCACGCGCGACCTCGGCGAGGTCTGCCGGCGCGCGGAGATCCTGGTCGCGGCGGCCGGCCGGCCGTGGTTGATCGGCGGCGACATGGTGCGGCCGGGGGCGACCGTGATCGACGTCGGCACGAACCGCACCGATGATGGGTTGGTTGGAGACGTCGACTTCGACGCCGCGGTGGAGGTTGCGGGCGCGATCACGCCGGTGCCGGGCGGTGTGGGGCCGATGACGATTGCGATGCTGGTGGCGAATACGGTGCAGGCTGCACGGCTTCGCCATCAGAACGCGGCCACTTACTGATCGGAGCCGCTAGTGGTTGAATCCGGGCCCCAATCCATCGACGGAGGCTGACTTGGACTCATCACGATTGCGCTCAGGCGAGATCGTCGCCGGGATCGCCGGCATCGGCCTGTTCGTGTTCCTGTTCTTCGACTGGTTCGGCGGCGGTGCGGAGGTCACCGGCAGCCTTGTCAACGGGACCGCGACGCTCTCGCACCCGGGGATCAGCGGCTGGGATTCGCTGACCGACCTGCCGGGGTTCCTGATCATCCTCTCGGGCGTCTCGGGGATCGCACTGGCCTCTCTGGCCGCCGCGGGCCAGCGGGTCAACATCCCCGTCCGGCGCGGGGCGGTGACCGCGCTGCTCGGAGCGCTGGCGGTGCTGCTGATCCTCTGGCGGATGTTCGCCGGCTCACCGACGCTGAAGATCGGAGTGTTCCTTGGTCTCGCGTCCGCAATCGCGATCACCACGGGCGCCCTGATGGCGCTCACCGAGGGTGGGTTCGAGCCGCTGGTCGCTGTCGCCGCTGGCCGCACACGGGCCGCCTCGGCGAGCGCGCCGGAGGCGGCGCCGTCGCCCCGCCCGGCGTCGGCTCCGGCGAAGAGCAACTCCCGTTCGAGCGGCCCGACCACGACCAAGCGCTCGAAGGCGAAGAAGCCGGCCGCGCGCTCGGGGTCGAAGACGAAGTCGTCGAGCTCGCGCTCCGGGACGAAGAAGAAGTCGAGCTCGTCCCGGTCGAGCAGCAAGAAATAAGACCACCCAGGGGGTCTTCGCTGTAGGGTCCCGGCGCTCGCGCCCGTCAAGTCTGGAGGACGAACATGATCGGAAGGTTGTCTCAGGGGCAGTTGATCGCCGCGATCGGGGCGGCCGTGCTCCTCGTTGCGATGTTCCTGCCCTGGATCGGGGTGAGCGGTCCGTCGCTTCCGGCAGGGATCACGCTCCCTCAGGGCGCGAGCGGCGGCGGCTCGTCGGAGAACATCTGGAAGGGCTCCACCCTCGACATCTATCTCCTGATCACCGTGATCGTGGCGGCGCTGCCGGCTCTGCTGGCGCTCACGCAAAGCTCCGAGGAGTTCTCCTTCGCCTCCGCTGCAACCTTCCTGCTCGGCGTAGTGGGAGTGATCCTGATCGCCGCGTTCCTGACCGTGGACTTTCCCGATGGCGCGGACCGCAAGATCGGCGCGTTCATCGGCCTGGCGGCAGCCATCGCGATCGCGGTGGGCGGGTTCAGGGCCATGCAGGAAGAGGTCGCCGGGGAGATATAGGCTCAGCCACAGCCAAGAAACAGGAGGAGCCAAATTGGACGTCAACCGGTTGTCTCAGGGGCAGCTCGTAGCCGCGATCGCGGCGATCGCCCTCTTCATCATCAGCTTCCTGCCCTGGTTCGGGATTCCCGGCGTGACGACCGTGGGTGGCGTCAACGTCGGAGGGGGCGGGAACTACAACATGTGGGAGGGGGAGAATCCCCTCGACATCTATCTGTTGATCGTGATCCTCGTGGCGCTGGTGCCGGCCGCGATGGCACTGATGGGTGACGGGGCCGATGCGCCGATGGCCGCGATGGCCACCGCGCTCCTCGGGGCCGTCGGCACGATCCTGATCCTGTACCAGGTGTTCGACACCCCAGGCATCACCGATCGGAAGATCGGGCTGTTCCTCGGCCTGATCGCCTGCGCCGGCATCGCCGTGGGTGGGTACCTGACGATGCAGGAGACATCAGGGGGCGAGCGGTACTGAACCGGCGTTTGCGTGGAGGCGAGATGGTCGGGGCACTGGGCGGCCTCGGCCTGCTCGTCGCCACCTTCCTGCCGTGGTACTCGGCGGGAGGCGAGAACGCGACCGCCTGGCAGGCGTTCAGCATCATCGACGTGATCCTGGCCGCCGCCGCGGTCATGGGGCTCTCCGTCGCCGTGTGCGTACTGGCCCGCCTCTCCGTCAGCTATCCGTTCGCGGGGTCTTCGGCCGCCACCGGGTTCGGCGCCGTGGCGCTCATCCTGATCGTCTACCGGCTGATCGATCCACCTGGCGCCGGCGGGGTGGACCTCGAGATCGGCGCCTGGCTGGGGCTCGTCTGCGCGGCCGCGATCACGGTCGGCGGCTACCTGGGGATGCAGCCGATGAAGGGCCCTCGGGCCGCGTCAGCCGCGTAGCTCAGCGCCGACGTCACCCGCCACGTGGGTGGCGCAGGCGATGATCGTCATCATCGGGTTGACCCCTACCGAGGTGGGCAGCAGGCTGGCGTCCGCCACGTAGAGGCTCTCGACGCCCCGGACGGCGCCGCGAGGGTCGCAGACGCTGGTGCCCGGATCGGACCCCATCCGGGCGCTGCTCATCGGGTGGAAAGCCTCGAGGCGCAGGTCCGCCGGCTTCAGTCTCATCGACTCGAACTCGGCGAGCTTGCCGCGAGGGATCACCGAGACGGGACCGACGTTTGGGTAGACCTCGGTGGCGCCCGCGGCGAAGTGGATCTCGGCCGCCCGCGCGATCCCGAACTGGATCGTCCTCGCCTCCTCCTCGAGCAGGCGGTAGGAGAGCCGCAGGGAGCCGTTCGAGGTCAGCCCCACCCGTCCCTCCGAGCGGTCGTGGAGATGCACGCCGATCGAGGCGATGTGGCCGAAGTTGGCGACGCGGTCCGAGAAGGCGGCTCCGACACCGGGGAGCCACTGCGCGCCGAAGGAGAGCGGGGTGAAGGTCGCCTCGAGCAGGATCCCCTCCGGCTGCCACTGGTCGACGTAGTAGCTCTGCATCACTCCGTCCCAGCCGCGGACCTCCTCCTCGTAGCGGGCGCCGATCCAGGCCGCGGGATGGATGTGGAGGTGGCGCCCCAGCGCGGGGTGGCTGATGCCCGACCGGAGCAGGAGCTCCGGCGTACCAAAGGCGCCACCCGCGCTGATCACCGCCCTGGCGCGAACCTGCCAGTCGCGGCCAGCAGGGGGGCGGCCGTTGCGCTTGGCCTCCTGGGCGGCGGTCGTCGGCATTCCCGCCCTGCAGGAGAGCCCGGTGGCGCGACCGCCCTCGGTGAGGATCCGCTGCACCTGGACCCCGGCGCGCACCCGCGCACCGGCGGCGACGGCGCGGGGGAGGTAGGAGACATGGGCGGCCCGCTTTGCGTCGATCTCGCAGCCGAGGGGGCAGGAGCTGCACTGGACGCACTTCCCGGCGTTCCGGCTGATCGGCCCCCCGCTGGCGCCGAGGGCCTTGGCCCCCTCGGCGCAGAGCTGGCCGTTGCGACCGAGCGTCTCGAGGTTGAGGGGCGTTACCGCAAGCACCTTCTCCGCCTCGGAGTAGAAGCGGCCGAGGTCGCCGACCCATCCGATTCCGCCGGCGTCGCGCCATTCCTCCAGAACCTCTCGAGGCGCCCGGAAGCAGGTGCCCGAGTTGATCACGGTGGTCCCTCCGACGGTGCGGCCGACGGGAATCGGAATCGCCGGCTTGCCGGACGCGATGGTCATCCCGCCGTCGCGGTAGAGCAGCGGCAGCCCGTCGAGCGGGTCGGTCGGATAGCTGGTGTGGTCGACGTAGGGCCCGGACTCCAGCACCATCACGTCGAGGCCGGCCCGAGCGAGGATCGCCGCCGCGGCCGCCCCGCCCGCACCCGAGCCCACGATCGCGACGTCGCAATCCTCCCCGGCTCCACGAGGCTCGAGATCGCCCACGCCGGTAGAAGACGGCGGCGGCTCGCCCTCCGCGACCGCGCAGCGGGATTCGAAGCCGACCGCGGACTGGACGCGCGCGTCGCGTGCCCAGCCGATCATCGCGAGCAGCTTCGCCAGCAGGAGAAGGTCGCGATAAAGCGAGAAGCGCGAGCTCTCCATCTTCGCCATGTACTCCGCCCGCGCCTCGACGCTCATCCGGCTGAAGCGCCAGGGGAACGGCAGGAGCTCGAAGGTGCGAAGCGCGATCCGCACCACCTGCACGGTCCTGGCCGGCATCCGGGAGAGGAATCGAGCCAGCGGCTCGGCGACCGGGACCTCGGTCTCCGCCGCCGGGAGCCCGTCCTCACCAGGGGCGATTGCCTCCGCGATCGCTCGCAGAGTCCTGAGCTCGGCGGCCCGGAGCCCCGGCGGGCGCCTTCAGGGAGGAGCGGCGGGGGACCCGACCCGGCCGGCCAGCGACCAGAGCAGCAGCGAGGCGAAGACGAGCGAACCGTCGACGATCCCGTTGAGCAGGTAGGCGAACACGTCGTCCTCGATGAAGAAGATCCACGAGGTGATCGACGAGGCGGCCTTGCCGGCGGCGAGCGCCAGGATCATCGGCCGGTAGCGGACGACGTCGGCCTGGGCGATCACGGCAATCGCCGTGATCACGACCATGTAGGCGAAGCCGAGCGAGAGCCAGAGCCGCTCCTCGGTCTTCGGCGCCGCGGTGTGGAAGCCGAAGTGGTGGCCGAGCTCTGTGATCCGGTCGAGCGTCCCGTCCGGCCAGGCGATGAAGAAGAAGCCGGTGATCGCGAAGCCGATCGCCATCAGGCGCAGGTTGAGGACGACGAACCGCTCGGCTTTCTCCCCCGTCATCGCGGGACCGATCCTATTCAGGCGGCTCGGCGCGCGGGTCCTGTCGCCGGATTTCATCGACACGCGCAGGAGCGCGTGTCGAGGGTGAAATCCGGCGCCACCCGCGCGAGAGCCCTCCCTATGATCCGGCCATGATCGAGAAGGATCAGGTGCTTCACGTCGCGAAGCTGGCCAGGCTGAAGCTGAGCGACGAGGAGGTCGAGCGGATGGCTGCTGAGCTCTCGGGGATCCTCGAGCACGTCGAGCACATCGCCGAGCTCGATCTCGACGGGGTCGAGCCCACCTCTCACGTGATCGCGCTGGAGAACGTGCTGCGGCCCGACGAGCCTCGGCCGAGCTGGGAGCGCGACGAGATGCTGGAGCGCGCGCCCGATCCCGCCGCCGGCGCTTTCCGCGTCCCCTCGCCCCAGGCGTAGACGATGGCGGTCGGTGATGGAGCCGAGCTGATCGAGCTCACGGTCGCTCAAGCGGCCGATCGAATCCGCTCCGGCGAGCTCTCCGCCGACGAGTACTTCGGCGCCTACCGCGACGCGGCCGCCGGAGACTCGCTGAACGCCTTCCTCTGGACGGCCGACGAGGCCGTGGCCGCCGGCGAGGGGCCGCTCGGCGGCATCCCCGTCGCCGTCAAGGACATCTTCTGCACCGAGGGGGTCCCGACTACCGCCGGCTCCCGGATCCTCGAGGGCTACCGGCCGCCGTACACGGCGACCGCTGTCCGCAAGCTCCGTGAGGCCGGTGCTCGCGTGCTCGGCAAGGCGAACATGGACGAGTTCGCGATGGGTTCATCGAACGAGAACTCCGCGTACGGGCCGGTGCTCAACCCGTGGGATTCCGGCCGAGTGCCCGGGGGGTCGTCGGGCGGCAGCGCCGCGGCGGTCGCCGGGCGCCTCGCTCCGTGTGCGATCGGTACGGACACCGGCGGGTCCATTCGCCAGCCCGCGGCGCTCTGCGGCATCGTCGGCATGAAGCCCACCTACGGCGCCGTCTCGCGGTACGGGATGATCGCCTTCGCCTCCTCGCTCGACCAGTGCGGGCCGCTCACCCGGGACGTCACAGACGCCGCTCTGGTGCTGCAGGCGGTCGAGGGGCGAGATCCGTGCGACTCGACGTCCCTGGGCATCGAGGGCGGAATCAAGCGGCCGAGCCGGGAGGATCTCAAGGGGCTCAGCTTCGGCATCCCGAAGGAGCTGGCATCGGAGGCCGAGGGAATCGAGTCCGGCGTCAAGGAGGTCTTCGAGCGCACCGTCGCCCTGATCCAGGAGCTCGGGGGAGAGGTCTCGGAGACCGAGCTGCCCCACGCTCCACACGGCATCTCCGCCTACTACGTGCTGGCGCCGGCGGAGGCCTCGGCGAATCTGGCGCGCTTCGACGGCGTCCGCTACGGGATCAGGGTGAACGGCGACGAACTCACGGAGATGTACGAGGACACCCGGGCCGAGGGCTTCGGGGACGAGGTGAAGCGCCGGATCATGCTCGGCACCTACGCCCTCTCCTCGGGCTACTACGAGGCGTACTACGGGCGGGCGCAGCGGGTGCGCACGAAGATCGCCGAGGACTTCTCGAAGGCGTTCGAGCGCTTCGACTTCGTCGTCACGCCGACCTCGCCGACCGTCGCCTTCGAGCTCGGCGCGAAGACGGATGACCCGCTGGCGATGTACATGAACGACTACTGCACGGTCCCGATGCCCTTGGCCGGGATCCCCGCGATCTCGATCCCGGCCGGCCTGGCGCCGCCCGATGACGGCGGACCGGAGCTGCCGGTCGGCTTCCAGATCGCCGGGCCGGCCTTCAGCGACTCGGCGATGCTCGACGCCGCCCACGCCCTGGAGGGGGCGATCGGGTTCCGTCCCAACGGAGGGCCGGCGTGAGGAGCTCGATGCCGATGGCCGACGAGGAGTTCCGGGATGCCGTCCAGGAGGCCCTCGACTCGCTGCCGCCCGAGATCGCCTCGAAGCTCACCAACGTGGCTGTGATCGTCGAGGATCGCCATCCAAGCGGCCGCCTGCTCGGCCTGTTCGATCCCAGGGGCGGGCTGCAGCGGATCATCATCTACCGGGAGCACCACACCGACGCCGAGAGCGTCCGGACGACGGTGCTCCACGAGATCGGGCACTACTTCGGCGCCGACGAGGCAACCGTGAGGGGATGGGGCCTGTGAGCGCCGAGAACGGCTACGAGGCGGTCATCGGGCTGGAGATCCACGTCCAGCTCTCCACCAAGACCAAGATGTTCTGCGGCTGCGCGCTCTCTTTCGGGGATGACCCCAACGTGCACACCTGCCCGGTCTGCCTCGGGCACCCCGGAACGCTCCCGACAATCAACGAGGAGGCGATCCGCTACGCGCTGATGATCGCCGCGGCCCTCGAGTGCGACGTCGCGCCGCGGTCCGAGTTCGCCCGCAAGAACTACTTCTATCCCGACCTGCCGAAGGGCTACCAGATCAGCCAGTACGACCTGCCGATCGCCGTCAACGGCCGGCTGGGGGATGTCCGCATTCATCGAGCCCATCTCGAGGAGGACGCGGCGAAGCTGACGCACGTCGGAGAGTCCGGTCGGATCCACGGCTCGGGCGCCTCACTGGTCGACTTCAACCGTGGCGGAACGCCGCTGGTGGAGATCGTCACCGAGCCCGACATCCGCTCCGCCGCGCAGGCGCGCGAGTGGGCACAGCTCCTGCGCACCACGATCCGCCAGCTCGGCGTCTCCGACGTGAACATGGAGGAGGGGAGCCTGCGCGTCGACGGGAACATCTCGATCCGGCCCACCGGCTCGGAGGAGCTCGGGGTCAAGACCGAGCTCAAGAACATGAACAGCTTCCGGTTCCTGGAGCGCGGCATCGAGGCGGAGCTGGTCCGCCAGCGCGAGCTGATCGAGGGCGGCGAGGAGGTCGACCAGGAGACGCTCCATTTCGACCCGAACGACGGCTCCCTCACGAGCCTGCGCTCGAAGGAGTACGCCCACGACTACCGCTACTTCCCGGAGCCGGACCTGGTGCCGGTCGTGCCGACCGAGAAGATGCTGAAGGAAGCGCGCGAGTCGCTGCCCGAGCTTCCCGCCGCGCGGCGCGAGCGCTACCTGACCGAGCTCGGCCTCTCCGACGAGGCGGCCACCACGCTCGCGTTCCAGGCCGAGCTCGGGGAGTACTTCGAGCGAGCCGTGGCCGCGTCCGACGGCACTCCGGCGAAGGCGATCGCCAACTGGGTCACCGGCGATCTGATCGCAACACTCCGTCAGGCCGGGGCGGAGGAGGATCCGCTCGCCTCGCAGGCCACACCCGAGGCGGTCGCCGCACTTGCCGGCCTGGTCGAGGGCAAGACGATCTCACACGGCGCCGGGAAGCAGGTGCTGGCAAAGCTCGTGGAGGCCGGAGGCGACCCCGCCGAGATCGTCGAGCGGGAGGGCCTCGCTCAGATCTCGGATTCGTCAGAGCTCGAGGGCATCGTCGACCGGGCCATCGAGGCCGAGCCGAAGGCCGCCGAGCAGGTCCGCCAGGGGAACGACAAGGCGATCGGGCGGCTCGTCGGCGCGGTGATGAAGGAGTCCAAGGGGAGGGCGGACGGAGGGACCGTCACGAAGCTGATCAAGGAGCGCCTCTAGTGGCCTGGAACGTGGTGATCGCCGGCGGTGGGTTCGGCGGCGCGACCGTGGCCCGGCGTCTCGAGCGAACGCTGCCGAAGCAGTCGGCGCGGCTGATGCTCGTCAACGACGTGAACTTCCTGCTCTACACGCCGTTCCTGCCCGAGGCCGCCGCGGGGCTTCTCGAGCCGCGCCATGTCGTCACGCCGCTCCGCGAGATCCTGAAGCGGACCTATCTGAGACTGGGCGCGATCACCGCGCACGACCCGGCGGCCCGCACCGTCGAGCTGCGAACGCACGAGGGCGAGACGCAGAGCATCCGCTACGACCAGCTCGTCCTCTCGCTGGGCTCGGTGTCGCGGACGGTGCCCGTTCCGGGACTGGACGAGCACGCGATCGGCTTCAAGAGCCTGGCCGACGCGATCTGGCTGCGCAACCATGTCGTCGAGACGCTCGAGGAGGCGAACGCGACGGAGGACCCGGCGCGACGCGAGCGGCTGCTCACCTACGTGTTCGTCGGTGGTGGCTACGCGGGCCTGGAGGCGCTGGCGGAGCTCCAGGACTTCGCCGCCGACGCGATGGACTCCTATCCGCGCGCCCGCCTCCACGGCATGCGCTGGATCCTCGTGGAGGCGACCGATCGAGTGCTTCCCGAGATCGACGAGAACCTGGCCGACTACGCCGTCCGGGAGCTGCGGGGGCGCGGCATCGAGATCCGGCTGGGGACGACGCTCGATGCCGTCGAGGCCGACAGCGCAACGCTCTCCACCGGCGAGACGGTCCCCACCCGGACCGTCGTCTGGACGGCGGGGGTGAAGCCGCATCCGAGCCTGAAGCAGCTTTCCGTGCCGCTCGACGAGCGCGGTCGCGTCGAGGTCGACGAGCGCCTCGCCGTCAAGGGCATGGAGGGCATCTGGGCGATCGGGGACTGCGCGGCCGTGCCGGACCGGAAGCGGGGATTCTCGCCGCCGGCCGCCCAGTACGCGATTCGGCAGGCGAAGGTGGTGGCCGGCAACGTCGCCTCGGACCTCGGCATCGGCGAATCGCGGCCGTACGTGTACTCGAGCAAGACGGCCTTCGTCAACCTCGGCCGCTACAAGGCCGTCGGCCGGATCGGCGGCCGCACGTTCTCGGGATTCATCGCCTGGTGGATGGCGCGCACCTACCACCTCAGCCAGATCCCCGGGATGTTCCGCAAGATCCGGGCCGTGATCGACTGGACCGTCAGCCTGCCCTTCAAGCGCGACCTCTCCGAGGTCGGCTCGATCGGGCACCCGCGGCCGCTGCGGGACGAGGCGTACGAGCTCGGCGGTTCGCACCGGCCGCTCGACGCGGACTGACGGCCGATGGCCGGTGCCCCCTATGTGCTGATCGCCCTGCTCTTCGGTCTCGCCACGGGCTTCGTGGGTCGGGGGAAGGGCAGCTCGTTCTTCATCTGGTTCCTGGTCGGGACCGTGGTGCCGCTCTTCGGCCTGGTCGCGGTGATCCTCTACCGCTCCGAGCACGACGAGCCCGAGCGGCGCTGTCCGACCTGCAACAACGTCGTCAAGCTCCACGTCCAGGTCTGCCCGCGGTGCGGGACCGACCTCTACCTGCCGGATCCGGCCGAGGTGCGGCCGGGGCCTACCTACAGATAACGGGTCGCGCTGACGCGCGCCCTCGCATCCACTACCTGAGCCAGGTGCGGACGATCGCGTTCGCGAAGCCGAGGCCGTAGCGGGCCACTGCCGGTTTCTTCGAGTGGCCGTGCGTCCGCTTGGCCACCGTCACCGGGACCTCCATCGCCGGAACGCCTCGCTTGATCGCCTCGATCAGGAACTCCGAGGTGTGGAACTGCTCCTGGCGCAGGACCAGCTGCGGAAGGACGGAGGTGCGCACGGCGCGGTAGCCGTTGGAGCAGTCGGAGACCCTCGTCCTGGTGATGAAGGAGACGAGCTTGTTGAAGAACACGATCCCGAGCTCGCGTGAGCGCGAGTCGGGATCCGCATCGCCGAGGACGCGCGAGCCGTGGGCGACGTCCACCTCGTCGTCGAGCACCGGCTTCACCAGGCGCTCCATCTCGCTCGGCAGATGCTGGCCGTCGGCGTCGAGCGTGACCACGACGAGCGCGCCGGACTCCGACATCAACCTGTATCCGGTTCGAAGCGCGGCGCCACCGCCTCGGTTGATCACGTGGCGCGCAACGACCGCGCCGGCCTTGGCGGAGGCCTCACCGGTGTCATCGCGCGAGCCGTCGTCGACCACGAGGACCGCCGTGGGCTCGCCGCAGACCTCGCGCGGGATCTGGCGGATCACGTCGCCGACGCTGTCGGCCTCGTTGTACGCCGGAATCACCACGGCGATCTTGTCCCGGAAGCGCTCCGGCAGCTTCGATTGGCGGAACTCCTCCCAGGCGAGACCCTCGAGCAGCGAGGAGAGCTGCTGGTTCATGCGCGCGCTCTCGGTCAGCGCGCGCAGCACCAGGAAGAAGAGGATCACGATCGAGAAGACGGCCAGACCGAGAATCCGGCCCCCGTTCCCGCGCTTGAACGAGAACGCGGACAGGACCGCGTTGAGCAGCTCCGTCCCCGAGACGATCGCGAGGGCGAGCCCGCCGAGCAGCGCGAGCAGTACCGCTCCATTGGAGAGCGAGCGGCGGCGCCAGATCGCGAAGACAATCAGCAGAACGGCCAGTGCGAGCCCGAACGCGCGCAGCGCGGTCAGCTCTTCGGGGAAGACGGACGCGATCACGGGGACGGTCAAGGCGGCGCCAGAATATGCCTACATCAATCGGGTTGTCGCATCGCAACACCCACGATGCGACACCCTCGCATCAGCCGTGCGGGCGCGACGATGCGCCGCTCGGGGCGCTACTCTGCCGCCTCTCATGCGCGTCCTCATTCTCGGGGGCGACGGTTACCTCGGCTGGCCGACGGCGATGCGCTTCTCGGCCCGGGGCCACGAGGTGTCCGTCGTCGACAACTTCTCCCGCCGCAAATGGCACGAGCGCCACGGCACCGACTCCCTGACCCCGATCGGGGGGCTCGACGAGCGGATCGCGGCCTGGCACGAGATCACGGGCAACGAGATCCGCTCCTACGTCGGCGCGATCGAGGACGCGGGTTTCCTCGAGGAGGTGATCGTCGAGACCAGGCCGGAGGTCGTCATCCACTACGGCGAGCAGCCCTCCGCGCCGTTCTCGATGGCGAGCCGGGAGCAGGCCGTCGAGACGCAGTACACGAACGTGATCGGCACGCTCAATCTCCTCTTCTTCCTGCGCGACCACGCCCCCGACTGCCACCTGGTCAAGCTCGGCACGATGGGCGAGTACGGGACGCCCAACATCGACATCGAGGAGGGGTTCATCGAGATCGAGCACAAGGGCCGCAAGGACACGCTGCCCTTCCCGAAGATGCCGGGGTCGCTCTACCACCTCTCCAAGGTCCACGACTCGCACAACATCCACTTCGCCTGCCGGATCTGGGGACTGCGCGCGACCGACCTCAACCAGGGCGTCGTCTACGGCATCGAGACCGACGAGACCGCCCAGGACGAGCGCCTCTGTACGCGCTTCGACTACGACGAGTGGTTCGGGACGGTGCTGAACCGCTACTGCGTGCAGTCCGTCGTCGGCCACCCGCTCACCGTCTACGGCAAGGGTGGCCAGACCCGCGGCTTCCTCAACATCCGCGACACGCTCCAGTGCGTCGAGCTGGCGGTCGAGAACCCGGCCGACGCCGGCGAATACCGCGTCTTCAACCAGTTCACCGAGCAGTTCTCGGTCGGCGAGCTCGCCGAGCTCGTGCAGCGCTCGGCGGCCGAGGTCGGCTTCGAGATCGACATCGACCACGTCGAGAACCCGCGGGTCGAGGCCGAGGAGCACTACTACAACCCCGTCCACACCAAGCTGCTGGACCTGGGCCTGAAGCCGAGCTACCTCGGCGACGAGCTGGTCCGCTCGATGCTGAAGACGATCGAGCGCCACCGCGGCCGCGTGATCGACTCGGCGATCGACCCGCGCACCCGGTGGAAGCCCGCAGGGGCTCCCGCCGCCGCAAGTTAGTCGAGCATCGGCTTCGCCCTGCGCTCCTCAGTGCAGCGCCCTTGCAGCCGCTCGCTACCATCGGCCCATGCGAGCCGCTGACGCACTGATGGAGGCCCTCAAGGCCGAGGGCGCCAAGCACATCTTCGGGATTCCCGGCGGGGCCAATCTGCCGATCTACGACGCGGTACATGACGCGGAGCTCGATCACATCCAGGCTCGCCACGAGCAGGGTGCCGGTCACATGGCCGAGGGCTACGCGAAGGCGTCGGGCCGCGTCGGCGTCGCCTTCGCCACCTCGGGCCCCGGCGCGACCAACCTGGTCACACCGATCGCGGACGCGATGCTCGACTCGGTGCCCACCGTCTTCATCACGGGACAGGTCCGCACCGACCTGATCGGCACCGACGGTTTCCAGGAGGCGGACGTGAACGGCATCACGATGCCGATCGTCAAGCACTCCTTCATGGTCCAGGACCCGCGATACATCCCGGACTACGTCCATGCCGCGTTCCACATCGCGTCGACCGGACGGCCCGGGCCGGTGCTCGTCGATGTCCCGCAGGACCTCTCGCGCGCGGACATCGAGTACGAGCCGAGCACCGAGACGCCCAACCTGCCGGGCTACAAGCCCTCCACCGAGGGGAACATCAAGCAGATCAGGATCGCCGCCAAGGCGCTGGCCAACGCGCAGCGACCGGTGATCTACGCGGGCGGCGGCGTGATCAACGCAAACGCCTCCGAGGAGCTGCGCGAGCTCTGCCTCGCCGACAACTTCCCCGTCACCTGCACCCTGATGGGCCTCGGCGGCTTCCCGGCCGGCCACGAGCAGTGGCTCGGCATGCTCGGGATGCACGGCACCCGCACCGCCAACTACGCGATGGACAACGCCGACCTGATCGTCAACGTGGGCGCGCGGTTCGACGACCGGATCACCGGAAAGCTCTCCGAGTTCGCCCCGCGCGCGAAGTTCGTCCACATCGACATCGATCCCGCCGAGATCTCCAAGAACGTCCCGGCTCACATCCCGATCGTCGGTGACGCGAAGGAGGTCCTGCCCAAGCTGACCAAGGAGTACAGGGCGATCCAGGCGGATCGCTCCCGGCTCGATGCGTGGTGGGAGCGGATCCACGGCTGGCAGAAGGAGTACCCGCTCGCCTACGAGGACAGCTCCGACGGCGAGATCAAGCCCCAGCGAATGATCGAGGCGATGTTCGCCGCCACCGAGGGCGACGCGATCATCACCTCCGACGTCGGCCAGCACCAGATGTGGGCGGCGCAGTACTACGGCTTCGACAAGCCCCGGCGCTGGATCAACTCCGGCGGCCTCGGCACGATGGGCTTCGGCCTGCCGAGCGCGATCGGCGCCAACGTCGCCCAGCCCGACGACACGGTCGTCTGCCTCGCCGGAGACGGCAGCCTGATCATGACCTGCCAGGAGCTCGCCACCGCCGTGCGCCACGAGGTGCCGGTCAAGGTCTTCCTGATGAACAACGGCTACTTCGGGATGGTCCGCCAGTGGCAGGAGCTCTTCTGGGACGGCCGCTACTCATCCGTCGAGATGGGCCCGAGCCCGGACTGGCCGAAGCTCGCCGAGGCCTTCGGAGCCAAAGGGATGATGGTCGACGACAAGAACGAGGTCGAGGGCGCCATGCGCGAAGCGCTGGCCACCGAGGGCCCCGTCCTGCTCGATGTCCGCGTCACCAAGGACGAGAACTGCTACCCGATGATCCCTGCCGGCGCCGCCGCGAGGGACATGGTGGGCTAGGCCATGGAGGCCGGGACCCCTGACCTGATCAACCTGGCGGATCTCGACGCCGCAGCCGGTCGTCTCACGGGCCGCAAGCACGTCCTCTCGATCATGGTCGAGAACCGCCCCGGCGTCCTTGCCCGGATCGCCGGCCTGTTCAGTCGCCGCGGCTTCAACATCGACACGCTGGCCGTCGGCCCCACGGACGACCCCGAGGTCTCCCGGATCACCCTGACCGTCGACGGCGCCGTCCATCCGATCGACCAGGTCACCAAGCAGCTCCACAAGCTGGTCAACGTGATCAAGATCCGGGATATGGAGCCGGGCGAGACGATTGCCCGCGAGATGGCCCTCTTCAAGGTCTCCGCCCCGATCGAGGGCCGCGCCGAGATCATGCAGTTCGCCGAGATCTTCAGGGCCAAGATCGTCGACGTCTCCCGTCGCTCGCTCACCATCGAGGTCACCGGCAGCTCCGACAAGGTCGAGGCCTTCGAGCGGATGATCCGCCCGCACGGCCTGATCGAGATGGTCCGCACGGGCGAGGTCGCGATCGCCCGCTCCAAGCCCGACAGCTAGTGATGCGAGGGTGCGGGACAGCGCAACCCGTTTGATGGTGAGTGTCGCCCTCGAGGCGGGACCGCTGCTCGCCGAACTGGAGGGGGCGCTGTCGCGCGCCGCTGACGGCCAGCTCGTCTCGGCCACGGTCGAGCTCGAGAGTGAGGTGGACCCGGTGGCGCTCGCCTCCGGCTCGCGTCTCGCCACCGATCGGTGGTTCTGCTGGGAGCAGCCCGATCGCGGGTTCGCGCTCGCCGGGATCGGCACCGCTGTCGAGGTGATCAGCAGAGGGCCCAATCGCTTTCTCGACCTCGCGGAGGGATGCTCCAGCACGACCCGAAACCGCCTCGCGGCCGAGCCCGATGGCCTGCCCGCCGGCGCCGGCCCCGTCTGGGCCACCGGCCTGGCCTTCGCCCCTACGGGCGGGACGGAGCCGATCTGGTCCTCGCTTCCACCCGCGCTCGCGGTGTTGCCCGAGGTGACGATCGCGCGGAGCGAGGGGCGGGGATTCCTCACCGTCTCGGTGAGGCCAGACTCCTCGGCCACCGCCGAGGAGCTCCTGGCGAGGGTCGCGGGAAGACTCGGCTCGCTGCGGGCAGCGCCGCTGACGCCCGCGGACCCGCACCCGAGTGCCGCCAGCAAGATCGCCGGCCGCTACCCGCCCGAGCGCTACGAGCGGATCGTCGCCGCGGCGATCGAGCGGATCCGGTCGAGCGCCGTCGACAAGGTGGTCCTCGCTCGGGAGCTGACCGTCGAGGCCCCGGCCGCCCATGACCCGGGTGCCCTGCTCGGCGCCCTCCGCGAGCTGTTCCCATCTTGCTTCTGCTTCTGCTTCGGCACGCCGGAGGCCGCCTTCGTGGGCGCGAGCCCGGAGCTGCTGGTGCGCCGCTCGGGCGCCGTGGCCGCCACCGTCGCGCTGGCCGGGACGACCTCCCGCAGCGCCGACCCGGCCGTCGACGACCACCTCGGGGAGGCGATGCTCCGCAGCCCCAAGGTCCGCGACGAGCACGGCATCGTGGTGCGGCGGATCGAGCGCACGTTGCGCCCGCACTCCGTCTGGGTTCACGCCGACGGGGAGCCCTTCGTGGTCAAGGTCGGGAACCTCCAGCACCTCGCTACGCCGATTCGCGCCCAGCTCGCCGAGTCCCACAGCGCGATCGAGCTCGCGGGACATCTGCATCCGACGCCCGCGATCGGTGGCGAGCCCCGGGAGCCCGCCATCGAGCTGATCGATGAGCTCGAGGGGATCGACCGCGGCTGGTACACCGGGCCCGTTGGCTGGATGGACGCGGCCGAGGACGGGGAGTTCTGCGTCGGGCTGCGCTCGGCGCTGCTGCGCGACCGCGAGGCGCACCTGTTCGCCGGTTGCGGCATCGTGGCCGACTCGGACCCGGCGGCCGAGCTTCAGGAGTCCGAGCTCAAGTTCGAGGCGCTGCTGCCGCTGCTAGCGAGCTGAGCTCGCGGTGAAGCTCCAGGTTCCGCGGGCGCTCGGTCCTGACGACGATCATCCGCGCCTCCGTGGCCAGGGCGTCGTCGAGCTCGGCCCGGGTCGACGGCAGGGCGACGCTGAGCCCGAACAGGTCCGCTGCCCTCTCCACCTCCAGGCGACTGGGGGTTCCGAGCAGCGCTTCGAACTCGTCCTCCGCGAGCGCCTCCGCCTGAGGCAGGAAATGGAAGATCCCGCCGCCCGAGTTGTCGATGACGATCAGGCGCAGCTCTGCCAGATCCCGGGCGGCCGCCAGTCCGCCGAGATCGTGGAAGAGGGCGAGATCGCCGAGGACGGCCCAGGTTCGCGTGCCACTGCCGGCGGCGAGGCCGGCGGATGTCGAGACGAGGCCGTCGATCCCGTTGGCGCCCCGATTGGACGCGAAGCGCACGCCCTCGGGCCCCAGTCGCATGAACGCCTCCAGGTCGCGGACCGGCATGCTGGAAGCGGCGAGGACCGAGTCTCCGTCGCGCAGAGCGCGGCCCAGCGCCGACCACACGCCGGGCTCGCTGAGCTCGCCCGGTCCGCCAAGGTGGCCGTCGACCGCCTCGCAGACGGCCCGGTCCGTATCGAGCCACGCCGTGGCGAAGGGAGAGCCCTCGACGGCTCGCGCGCCGGGGCGAAGGCGCCCCAGCCGCTCGGTGAGCGCGCGCGCCGTCGTCGCGGGGTCCGCGCGGACGATCGTGCCGGCACGCCGGGTGGGCTCGCGCCACTCGCCGACCGGGTCGACCACGACCTGCTCGAGCCCCTCGATCGCCCCGAGCCACTGCCGGAGCGGCTTGCTGGTCGGCATGTCCCCGAAGCGCAGGATCAGCTCGGGTTGGAGCTCGGCCGGACGCTCTCGAGCGATGTGGTCGTAGGCGGAGACGACGAGCGAGCGGTCGTGTGGACCGCGACGGAGCTGGGAGGTGGGCTCGGCCAGGACCGGGTAACCGGCCGAGGCAGCGAGGGCGGCGACGGGCTCGGAGAGCATCGGGTCCATCTGGCGGCCGGCGACGATCAGGCCGCGCTGCGTGGACTCGATTCGGCCCGCAAGGCGATCCAGCATCCCCTCGTCCGCGCGGGCGGTCGCATGGGCGATGGCATTGAGAGGCGCGCCGGGTCGTCCCTCCAGCGCGAGCGGGTCGGTGGCGACGACGTCACCCTCGACCGCGATCGGGGCGAGCGGCTCCCGCCAGGGGACGTTCAGATGGACCGGGCCGGGCCGCGGATCGCCCGCGGCGGCCACATAGCCACGGCACGCCACCGCTCGGAAGTGGAGGAGCCCGTCGTCATCCGCCTCGTGGGTGCCGACCTCGCAGAACCAGCGCACCGCATCGCCGTAGAGCTTCAGCTGGTCGATCGTCTGGCCGGCGCCGATGTCGCGCAGCTCGGGGGGGCGGTCCGCGGTGAGCACGATCATCGGGACGCCCGCCTCGTCGGCCTCGACGACGGCGGGATGCAGGTTGGCCGCCGCCGAGCCGGACGTGCACAGGACCACCGCGGGGATGCCTGTCGCGAGCGCCGTGCCGAGCGCGAAGAAACCGGCGCTGCGCTCGTCGAGGATCACCGAGACCTCGATCCCGGGCTCGCGCCAGAGCGCTACGGCCAGCGGCGTCGAGCGGGAGCCGGGGGAGATCACAGCGCGCTCGACGCCCGAGCGGGCAAGCTCCTCGGCCATGGCAGAGGCAAGTGCGGTGTTGCGGTTGGTCGGGTCCATCATCACCAGACGGGTTGCGCTTTGCGGCGCACCCTCGCGTAACGTAGATCAGCCGAGCCGGCGGGCCGCAAGCGCTCCTTCGTCCAGCTCCACTCCGAGACCCGGGCGATCGTCGAGCAGCAGTCGATCGGCTTCGGCCACGGGTCCCCGCCCGATCGACTCCGAGAAGAGCCTCTCCGTGGCGAGGCCGTGAGCAACCCCGGCGTCGCCGTTCCTCGTCCGCAGGGCCTGCACCGCATGCGCGGCCGCGGCGATGCCGACCGGCCCCTCCAGCGCGCTCGACAGATATGACGGAATCACCTCGGCGATCTCGAGGGCGGCCCCGAGGCCACCCACCTTGGACACCTTGACGGCAGCGACATCGCAGGCCCCGAGCTGCCGCGCGCGGCGGGCATCGAACGGGGAGACGAGGCTCTCGTCCGCGGCGATCCGCACCTCGAGCCGGCGCCGGAGCTCGACCATCTGCTCGAAGGTGCCGACCGGCTGCTCCACGAGCTCGATGCCGTGGCGCCTGAGGGCGCCGATGCGCTCCGCCGCCTCGTCCACCGTCCAGGCGCCGTTGGCATCGACCCGGATCACGGCTCCGGGTCCCAGGGTGTCCCGCACGGTGGCGACCTGCGTGACGTCTCCTGGGAGGCCGACCTTGAGCTTGAACGTGTGGAACCCGCGAGCCGACCATTCCTCAGCCAGCGCGCGCGTCGCCGCGGGGTTCGCCGCCGGCAGCGTGGCGTTGCAGACGACCGGATTGACCTCGCCGGCGCCGAGCAGCCGCCAGACAGGATCGCCCGTTGCCCTGCCGACGAGGTCGTGGAGGGCGATGTCGACTGCGGCGAGGGCTTGGGCCGATGCGCCGCGGTTGCGGCAGCGGGCGATCGCCGACCAGATCCGGCCGGGATCGACCCCGCCGTCGAGAAGGGCCGGCCAGCATCGCCCGCGAATCTCCGCCGCGATCTCCTCGATGCCGATCCCGCCGCGTAGGGAGAGCGCTGCGGTCTCGCCCAGCCCCTCGATCCCCTCGCCGCGGATCCGAATGAGGATCAGTTCCCGCTCGTGGATCTCGCCGCGCGCCGTCACGTAGGGATCGCGAAACGGCAGGGAGTACGGGACGACGTCCAGCTCCTCCAGCTGCATGAAGCGACTTTACGCCGCGATCAGCAGGCCGGCGGACACCGCGAGGCTGAAGGCGCCCAGCAGGGCGCCCGTTCCGGCGAGGGCGCCGTTCAGCGCCGGACCGTCCGTGCGGGTCATGACGGCCCTTGTGGGCCGCAGGGCCAGCGGCGCGGAGATCAAGCCGAGCAACGCCCACCAGGGCCCGCCGTGTGCCGCCAGCGTCACCAGCAGCGCGAGGTAGGCGGCGCCGACCAGCCCCGCATAGAGGCGGCGCGCCCCCTCTCGTCCCAGCCGCACCGCGAGCGTCTGCTTCCCGGCGCGGCGGTCGGTCTCGATGTCCCGCACGTTGTTGACGACCAGGATCGCGGTGGCGAGACAGCCGACGGCGACAGAGAGGCCGAAGGGCACCCACTCGAGACGCTCGAGCTGGACGTAGTAGGAGCCGTTCACGGCGACGAGGCCGAAGAAGAGGAAGACGAAGAGCTCGCCGAGGCCGGCATAGCCATAGGGGCGCGGGCCGCCCGTGTACAGGACGCCGGCGGCGATCGAGGCGACGCCGACGGCGATGATCACCCAGCCGGCCACGATCGCCAGATAGATGCCGGCCGCCACCGCCAGCCCGAATGCGAGCCAGGTGGCGATCAGGACGCTGCGCGGTGCGACCAGCCCGGCCGAGGTGACCCGGACAGGCCCGAGCCGGTCGACGGTGTCGGCGCCACGCTTCGCGTCGGAGTAGTCGTTGGCGAGGTTGGTGCCGATCTGGATGAAGATCGAACCGATCAGCGCCGCGATGAAGGTGCCGATCCGGCGGAGGTCGCCGTGCTGCTCGATCGCCGCGGCCGTCCCGACCAGCACGGGAGCGATCGCCGCCGGCAGCGTCCGCGGACGCGCCGCCATCAGCCAGATCCTCATCTACACGCTGTCACGGCCGTCTTGGATACTTGGAGAAGTCCGGGCTGCGTCCCTGCTGGTAGGCGTTGCGACCCTCCTGGCCCTCCTCCGTCATGTAGAAGAGAAGCGTCGCGTCGTGGGAGAGCTGCTGGATCCCCGCGAGGCCGTCCTCGGTGGCGTTGAAGCTCGCCTTCAGCAGCCGCAGCGAAAGGGGGGAGAGGGCGGCCATCTCGCGGCACCAGGCGACCGTCTCGCGCTCCAGGTCCGCCAGCGGGAACACGGCGTTGACGAGTCCCATCTCGAGCGCCTCCTCGGCGTCGTAGAGCCGGGAGAGGAACCAGATCTCCTTGGCCTTCTTGACGCCGATGTTGCGGGCGAGAAGGGAGGCTCCGAAGCCGCCGTCGAAGCTACCGACCCTGGGTCCGGTCTGGCCGAAGACGGCGTTGTCGCCGGCGATCGTCAGGTCGCAGACCAGATGGAGGATGTGGCCCCCGCCGACCGCGTACCCGGCGACCATCGCGACGACCGGCTTCGGCAGCCGCCGGATCTGGACGTGGAGGTCGCCCACGTCAAGCCGGCCGACTCCCTGTTTGGCGACCTCGTCTTCCCCGATGTAGCCGTCGTCCCCACGGATCCGCTGGTCGCCACCGGAGCAGAAGGCCTCGCCGCCGGCTCCGGTGAGGATGATCGCGGCCACCTCGACGTCGTCGCGGGCGCGCGTGAAGGCGTCGCGCAACTCCGCCAGGGTGGGCGGCCGGAACGCGTTGTGGACCTCGGGCCGGTTGATCGAGATCTTCGCGATCGCGTCTCCGCGCTCGTACAGGATGTCCTCGTACTCGCCCTCGGAGCGCCATTCGACCGGCGCGTAGAGCTCATCCTCCGGCGGGGCGTCTTTGTGTCGTCGCGGCACGGCGGCAACGATAACTAGGCTACGGCTCGTGAAGCTCGACGATTGGCTCGCACAGAGGGCGCAGAGCTGTCCCGAGCGAACCGCGTTGGTCACGGAGGCGTCCAGCGTGACCTACGCCGAGCTCGAGGCCGAGGCGACCTGGGTCGCCCGCCGCCTCGCCGCGTACGGGGTGAGACGGGGCGGTCTGGCCGCCCTCACCATGCATCCCCGCCGCGAGGAGGTTGTCCTCCTCCATGCCCTGATGAAGCTCGGGGCGGTGGCCCTGCCCCTCAGCCCGCAGCTGACCGAAGCCGAGCGCAGCGCGATCCTCTCCGCCGAGCGCCCGGCGGTCGACCTGAACGACGCCGCGGAGCTCACCCAGACGGAGGCCGACCTGCCGCTGCTGGGCGAGCACGACATGGACGACCTGCAGTGCCGGATCCTCACCAGCGGGACGTCGGGGACGCCGCGTCCCGTCTCACTCACCTACGGGAACTTCCTCTTCAGCGCCGTCGGCTCGGCGTTCAACATCGGCGTCGACCCCGAGGACCGCTGGCTCTGCTGTCTGCCCCTCAGCCACGTTGCCGGCCTGTCGATCATCCTGCGCTCGGTCATCTACGGCACCACCGCCGTGCTTCTGGACGGGTTCGACACGGAGCAGGTGGCCAGCACGCTGGTGTCGGGCGACATCAGCCTGCTCTCGCTGGTCCCGACCCAGCTGATCCGGCTCCTCGAGGCCGGGGCGGACCTCTCCCATCCCCGCGCGATCCTGATCGGCGGTGGCCCGGTGCCGCCCGAGGCCCTCCGGGAGGCGCTAGATCGCGGCGCGACGGTCGTGCAGACCTACGGCATGACCGAGACCTGCTCCCAGGTCACGACGCTCGCGATGGCCGACGCCGAGCGCCGGGTGGGCTCCGCCGGCAGGCCGCTGCTCACCACGCACGTCCGGATCGAGGACGGCGAGATCCTGGTCCAGGGCCCGACGGTCTCTCGCGAGGCGATCGACGCCGACGGCTGGCTGCATACCGGCGACCTCGGCCACATCGACGAGGAGGGCTTTCTCTACGTCACCGGGCGCAGCAGCGAGACGATCGTCACCGGCGGCGAGAACGTGATGCCCGCCGAGGTCGAGGCGGTGCTCCTATCCCATCCGGCCGTCGCCGACGCCGCGGTCGTCGGCCGCCCTGACCCGGAGTGGCAGGAAGCGGTCTGCGCCCTGGTCGTCCTTGCCGAGGAGCGTGAGACGAGCGAGCAGGACCTGCGCTCACACTGCTCGAGCTCGCTAGCCGGCTACAAGGTGCCGAAGCGCGTCGACTTCGTCTCGAGCCTCCCGCGCACGGCGTCGGGCAAGCTCCTGCGCGGGCAGTTGCCGGAACCCGCCTCCCGCTAGCATCCGCCGCCGCATGGCCGCCGCCGACGAAGTCCTCTACGACAAGGACGCCGACCTCTCCGTCTTGGAGGGGAAGACCGTCGCGATCCTGGGCTACGGATCGCAGGGCCACGCGCACGCGCTCAACCTGAAGGACTCGGGCGTCAAGGTGGTCGTCGGGCTCCGCCCGGACTCCTCGAGCCGGGACGACGCGCAGGGCGAGGGCCTCGAGGTCATGGACGTCGCCGATGCGGCCAGCGCCGGCGAGGTGGTGATGATCCTGCTGCCCGACGAGAAGCAGGCCCAGATCTGGCGCGAGGAGATCTCCGACGGGATCGCCGACGGCAACCTGCTGATGTTCGCCCACGGCTTCGCGATCCGCTTCGGGCAGATCGAGCCCCCGTCCGGCGTCGACGTCGGGATGGTCGCGCCCAAGGGTCCCGGCCACCTCGTCCGCCGCGAGTTCGTCGACGGCGCCGGCGTCCCATGCCTGATGGCCATCCACCAGGACGCGACCGGGACCGCGCGCGATCAGGTCCTCGCCTATGCCAGCGGCATCGGCGGCGGCCGCGCCGGGATCATCGAGACCACGTTCAAGGACGAGGCCGAGACGGATCTCTTCGGTGAGCAGGCCGTGCTCTGCGGTGGGGCAACCGAGCTCGTCCGCGCCGGCTTCGAGACGCTGGTCGAGGCCGGCTACGACCCGCGCCTCGCCTACTTCGAGTGCCTCCACGAGCTCAAGCTGATCGTCGATCTGATGTACGAGCACGGCATCCAGGGGATGCGCCACTCGATCTCCAACACCGCCGAGTACGGCGACATGACCCGCGGCCCCAAGGTGATCACCGACGAGACCCGTCAGGCGATGAAGAAGATCCTCGCCGACATCCAGTCGGGCGAGTTCGCCAAGGAGTGGATCGCCGAGAACGAGGCGGGCCAGGAGAACTTCCAGCGCATGCGGGAGGAGGCGGCCGGCTCCCAGGTGGAGCAGGTCGGCAAGAGCCTCCGATCGATGATGCCCTGGATCGACGACTGACCGGAAGCTCTTACCATCCGCTGCCCTCAGGCGCGGGTCATGCGGGGCTGGGCGCCGGAACTCCCGCCACCGGGGGCGGCCCGTACTTGTTCTCGCCCGGATCGCTCTGGCGCAGGTAGAACACCAGCAGCACGATGAACCCGATGATCGGGATCAGGCCGATCAGGATCCACCAGCCACTGTGATCCGTGTCGTGCAGCCGTCGTATCGACACCGAGATGTTCGGCAGCAGCAGCGCCAGCGCGGCCAGCCCGTTCACGACGCCCCAGGTGCCGAGGATGGCGTCGATGATGTTGGCACCGATCGCAACCAGGACGCCGAACAAGAACCACCACCAGAACGCCGGTCTCCCGGCCCTGCCGTCGAACTTCGTGTAGTGATCGAAGCCGTCCTTCACCGCTTCGCTGAACGTCATTCTCTTCTCCCTCTATTTGTGACCGGGCGTCAGGGGTCGCGCCCGATTCCGGGCACACGCTAGGCCACCCGGCGGCGTCTTGCTAGTACCGAGGCCCGCCGTTGGACGAACGCGTGGCTTTCCCCATCGCGTCGAGGTCCGGGGCGACGGCCCGGCCGCCGCCCCAGCTCACCTCGGACATCGTCAGGCCTCGCGGCTGGCGGCCTCGCTGCTGATCTGACCGGCCGGCGGCGTGGCGCCACCCTCCTCGAGGGAGAACGGCGGGTAGTCCTCCGTGAGGAGCAGGAAGTAGCCGCCCGCCCTCGTCAGATACGCGGATGCGGAACGCATCGGATTGAACAGCCCATCCGACAGCTTGCCCGTGAACAGGATCACGAACCAGGCGACCAGTGTGCAGACCATGAGAATCAGTGCCTGGACGATCGCCAACAGGTAGACGGGGATCCCGATGATCAGGCGCAGCCCGGTCTTCACTCGGCTGTACTCGTCCAGGGGGGCGGGGACGCCGACGCGGATCGGGTAATCGGGCCCCTCTTCGCCGCCGAACGGCGGCCACTCATCGGTGAGCAGGTATTCGAATCCGTTCACTCTGCTGATCATGCGCAGGTAGCCCGCGTTGAAGTCATAGATGCCCTGCGGGTACTTGCCGGTGAAGACGATTGCGAACCAGGCGATCACCGCGGCGATCTCGGCAACGAAGCCGTAGATGCTCGCGACGATCAGCCAAGGGATCGCGACCAGATAGCGAAAGAAAGTCGTCAGCCGGTTCCTGCCTTCCAGCGCAGGATCAGCCTGATAGCTGATGGGGTACATATATCTCTCCAGAGTCGAGGTCTTGGGGGACTGACGCGCCCCCGGCCAAGCCGGCCCCTCGGGCGCGAAGCCACACTACCCCACGCGACGGCGGTCGGTCCAGGGTGGACGAACAGCAGTCCATGGCGGCCGACAGGCCCGCCAGTTACCCTCCGCGGTCCGCTGATGACGAGGACCATGGTTGAGATTCCCGCTGAGTTGAAGCCGGCCGACGGACGGTTCGGCTGCGGCCCCTCGAAGGTGCGGCCGGAGGCACTCGCGAAGCTGGCGACGCAGAACGGGCTGATTGGCACCTCGCATCGCCAGGCACCGGTCAAGGACCTCGTCGCCCGTGTGCGGGCTGGACTCGCGGAGCTCTTCGACGTCCCGGACGGATACGAAGTCGCGCTGGGCAACGGGGGCACGACCGCCTTCTGGGACGCCGCCACGGCGTGGCTCGTTCGCGAGCGCGCGCTCCACCTGACATATGGCGAGTTCTCTTCGAAGTTCGCCATGGCCACCGCCGGCGCACCGTTCCTGGCCGACCCGGTCGTGATCGCGGCCGAGCCCGGCGACGCCCCCGCTCCGGTTGCAGACCCGGATGCGGACGTGATCGCCTGGGCCCACAACGAGACCTCGACCGGGGTGATGGTTCCCGTCGACCGGCCCGAGGGCTCGGACGACAGCCTCGTCTTGGTCGATGCCACCTCCGCGGCAGCCGGTCTGCCGGTCGACCTCGGAGAGGCCGACGCCTACTACTTCGCTCCCCAGAAGGCCTTCGCCGCGGACGGCGGGCTCTGGCTTGCGCTGCTCAGCCCGGCGGCGATCGCCCGAATCGAGGAGCTCGACGCGGTTGCCGACGGGCGCTGGCAGCCATCGTTCCTCTCGCTCGCGATCGCCCTCGAGAACTCGCGCAAGGACCAGACCTACAACACGCCCGCGCTCGCCACCCTGTTCCTGCTCGCCGATCAGATCGAGTGGCTGCTGGAGGGGGGCGGCCTCGAGTTCGGCGTCTCGCGGAGCCAGGCCTCATCGCGGAACCTCTACGGATGGGCCGAGGCATCGGAGGTTGCGACGCCGTTCGTCGCCGATCCGGCGAAGCGCTCGCACGTCGTCGGGACGATCGACTTCGCCGAGCAGATCGACGCCGAGGCCCTGGCCGCGACGCTGCGCTCGAACGGCATCGTGGACATCGAGCCGTACCGCAAGCTCGGCCGCAACCAGCTGCGGGTAGGCATGTTTCCGGCCGTCGACCCGGCCGACGTCGAGGCGCTGACGGCCTGCATCGATTGGGCCCTCGAGAACGCGGACGACGTGCGCCGATGAAGGTCCTCGTCAAGGAGAAGATCGCCGACGCGGGGGTCGAGCTCCTGCGCGAGCAGTTCGACGTCGAGCTCGGGCTCGACTGGGACGGCGACGAGCTCGAGAGCCGGATCGGCGAGTTCGAGGGGATCCTGATTCGCTCGGCCACCAAGCTCACGCCGGACCTGATCGGGCGCGCCGAGCGGCTCAGGGTGATCGGGCGCGCCGGGACGGGCGTCGACAACGTCGACGTCGACGCCGCAACGAAGCGCGGCATCGTCGTCGCGAACGCCCCCGAGGCGAACTCGATCGCGGCCGCCGAGCACACACTGGCGCTGATGCTCTCCCTCTGCCGGAACGTCCCGCAGGCCCACGCCTCCCTGACAGCCGAGAAGTGGGACCGCGCCAGCTTCAAGGGGACCGAGCTCTACGGCAAGACGCTCGGCGTGCTCGGCTTCGGCCGGATCGGCCAGCTGGTCGCCGCCAGGGCCCAGGCCTTCGACATGCACGTGGTCGCCTACGACAAGTTCGTCACCGCCGAGCGGTTCCGGGAGCTGGGTGTCGAGGGCGTCGAGGAGCCTGCCGAGCTCTACGCCCGGTCGGACTTCATCACCCTCCACCTCCCGAAGACGCCGGAGACCGTGAACTTCATCGACGCCGCCGCGATCGCGCAGATGCGCGACGGGGCGCGGATCGTCAACTGCGCCCGCGGCGAGCTGATCGACCTCGATGCGCTGGTCGACGGGCTCGAGGCCGGCAAGCTCGCGGGCGCCGCGCTCGATGTCTTCCCCGAGGAGCCCTTCAGCGGGCATCCGGTCCTGGAGCGCGATGACGTGGTGGTCACGCCGCACCTCGGCGCCTCGACCGCGGAGGCGCAGGACCGCGCCGGGGTGGTGACCGCCGAGCAGGTCACCGCGGCGCTCACCGGCGGCGTGGTCACCACCGCCGTCAACATCGCCGCCGTCCGCCCCGAGGTGATGGAGCAGCTTGCGCCCTTCGTGCCGCTCTGCGAGAAGCTGGGCCGCCTGGCGCAGGCATTGGCCCGAGGCGCGCCCGACCGGGTGGAGGTCGAGTTCCGGGGCCGGCTGGCCGATCAGGACACGCGCATCCTGGGGATCGCAACGCTCGTCGGCATCCTCTCCGGCCACACCGAGGAGCCCGTCAACCTCGTCAACGGGCCGCACATGGCGGAGGAGCGCGGGATCGAGCTGATGGAGACCCGCGACGCGACGTCCGAGGACTTCACCGAGCTCGTGGTGGTGCGGCTCCACACCGGCGAGGACGTCGTCGAGGTCGCCGGAACGGGAGTCGGGCCGCGGAACATCCCCTACCTGGCACGGGTCTGGGGAGAGGACTTCTACCTCCCCTTCGCCGAGCATCTCGCGATCTTCCGCTACAGCGACCGGCCGGGGATGATCGGCCGCGTCGGGACGATCTTCGGCGAGGAGAGTGTGAACATCGTCTCGGCCGCCGTCGGTGCGGAGTCCGGCGGCGAGACCGCCGTGATGGCGCTCACCACCGACGCCCCGGTCAACCCGGCCACGATCGACCGGATCCTGGAGCTCGAGGGCTTCTCGGTCGGCCGCGCCGTATCGCTGTAGCGGCCGCCGGTGGCCGCCACCCGATGGCGAAGCGGGAATATGCTCACTGAATGAGAGCGGTAGTCCTCACGGGCCACGGTGGGCCGGAAGTGCTGCAGGTTCAGGAGAGGCCCGACCCACCCGTCGGTCCCGGCGAGGTGCGGATCGACGTGAAGGCGGCGGGGATCAACTTCGCCGACACGATGGCCCGGGTCGGCCTCTATCCCGACGCGCCGAAGCCGCCGTGCGTCCTCGGGTACGAGGTCGCCGGCGAGGTCGAGTCCGTGGGCGACGGCGTCGATTCCCTGAGCGCCGGCGACCGCGTGATCGCCGGCAGCCGCTTCGGCGGCCAGGCCTCGATGGTGAGCGTCCCGGCGAGCCAGGCGTTCCCCCTGCCGGAGCGCTTCAGCTTCGAGCAGGGCGCGGCCTTCCCGGTCAACTACACGACCGCCTATGTCGCGCTGGTGATGATGGGAGGGATCCGCACGGGCGACCGGGTGCTGATCCACGCGGCCGCGGGAGGGGTCGGCATTTCCGCGACGCAGATCGCCCGCTCCCGGGAGGCGGAGATCTTCGGCACGGCCTCGGCCTCCAAGCACGATGCGATCAGGGCCCAGGGAGTGGACCACCCGATCGACTATCGCACCCAGGACTTCGAGCAGGAGGCCAGGAGGATCACCGGCGGCGAGGGGGTCGACGTGATCATGGACGCGACCGGCCCGACGAACTTCCGCAAGGACTACCGGCTGCTCCGGCAGGGCGGCAAGCTGATCATGTACGGGGCGTCCGAGCTCACCTCCGGCGAGGGCCGGAACATTCCCGGGTTGGCCCGAAGCCTGATGCGAATGCCCCTCGCCACGATGCCCTGGTGGAAGAGCCTCTCCGTGATGAACGAGAACAAGGGCGTGTTCGGCCTGAACATGCTCACCTGGCAGGACACGGAGGGCCTCGACCGCGTGCTCGATCCGCTCAGCGCCGAGCTCGAGTCCGGCGACTTCATCGATCCGGTGGTGGCTGAGGCCTTCCCCTTCGAGCGGGCGGGCGATGCCCACATGTTCATCGCGGAGCGGCGGAACATCGGCAAGGTCGTCCTCGTTCCCTAGGCGAGCGAAAGGCCGCTCTGATGGCCGAGCAGCCGGGTTACGATCGCTGAGATGAAGCTGAGAACCGGCAAGGGACTCTGCGTGCTCGGCATGCTTGCCGCCGCTGCGGCCGTGGGACCCTCGGTGGCGGCGGCCCAGCCGGGTGTGACCGACGCCGTCTGGACCGTGCACCCGCAAACGGCGAGCGCCTCGGCCGCGGTGAACGTGCTCACGCTCAACGACCAGCGCCATATCAACAACCGGATCGGCGCCCGCATCGGCCCGGACGGACGCCTCTTGCTGACCGCCCCGGAGGGCCTCGGCGATCCCGACGGCAGCGGCGCCAACTGCGCCCTCGACAACGCCAAGCCCGGGGAGACGAGCGCGACGGAGGTGAGCTGCGAGGCCGGCTACATCGGGGCGATCGTCGGCGACCTCTCCGGCGGCAGGGACGTCTTCGATGCCGATCCCCGGCTTTCCGTGATGGTGGGCGGAGTGATCAACGGCGTGGCGCGCCCGCTCTCCGGCGGACCGGGCCGTGACCGGCTGATCGGCGGAGCGCTCCCGGACCTGCTCCGTGGCGGCGCCGGGGCGGACTCGCTGATCGGGAGCGGCGGCGCCGACGTCCTGGTCGGTGGCGGGGGCCGGGACAAGCTGCTCGGCGGTACCGGCCGGGACAGGTGCCGCGGCAACGGCGGCGTCGATACCGTCAAGAGCTGCGAACTGGTCCGCTCCATCCCATAGCGTTCCGGTCATGCTGCTGGTAGGGAGCGTCGCGAGCGCGTATCGCGACGGCATCGTCGATACGGGCCGAGAGACGCAGTTTCTCTTCTTCGTCGCCTTCCTGGTCACGTTCGGGTTCATCCGGACGAGCGCCCACATGATCAAGGCCCAGGTGAGCTGGTGGCCGGGCAACGTCGAGGTCGGCGGCACGCACATCCACCACCTCGTCTGGGGGATCCTGCTCCTGCTGGGCGCCGGCTACGCAGGGGTCGCGATCCACCCGGGCGACCCGTGGCGGGACATCATCGCCGTGCTCTTCGGCGTCGGCACCGGGCTGACCCTCGACGAGTTCGCCCTCTGGCTCAACCTCAAGGACGTCTACTGGTCCAAGGAGGGACGCCGGTCGATCGACGCGGTGGTCGTCGCGGCCGCGCTCTCGGGGATGCTGCTGGTCAGCTTCCGCGGGTGGGTCGATGCCGCGGTGCATGTCGAGGACGCGGTCTTCAGGGTCGTGGGGACGGTCGGCCTCGCGGGGATCATCCTGGCTCTCGTCAACGCCGCGAAGGAGAAGTTCGGGATGGCGATCTGGAGCATCCTCGTGCCGGTCGTCGGACTGCCGAGCGCCTTCCGGCTCGCCAAGCCTCACTCGGTGTGGGCCAGGCTCTTCTACAAGCACGGCAAGAAGGATCGTTCCGAGAAGCGCTTTGCGGGCGACCGGGGGAGGCCGTTCTGGAAGCGCGGGGGGGAGCTACTTACCCGGGTCCGGCTCCGCCGTCCCGCCGGGGGGACCTGAGAGCACCAGCTCGTCGAGCACGACTCCGAGCGACGCCGCGGTCGGGATCGCGAGCAGAGCGCCGAGCACGCCGGCGAGGTTCGCCCCAACGATCACCGCGACGATCGCGACGGCCGGATTCACCTTGAGCGCGCCGCCCTTGTAGAGCAGCGGCTGGATCACCCGATCCTGCGCCTGCTGGTAGACCAGGAAGAGGATCAGCCAGATGATCGCGTCACCGGGTCCGCCGTCGATCATCAGCACCGCGAACACCGAGAAGCCTCCGATCGTCAGCCCGATCAGGGGGATCAGGTCGAGGAAGGCAACCAGCACGGCGAGCGGCACCGCGAGGTGGAAGCCCTCCGCCTGGAGGAACCCCCAGGTGAGCAGGCCCGCGGCGATCGCCAGCATCAGGTTCACGCTGACGTAGGCTTTGACCACCTCGGCCACCCGGTCGGCGATCCGCCGGGCGCGCTCCCGCTGGGGCTCGGGCAGCCGGCCCGTGCCGCGCGTGACCATCCCGCGCCCGTCGAGCAACAGGAAGAAGGTGAGGGTGATCACCGTGATCGCCGCGATCAGGTGCTCGAGGACGCTCACGGTCAGCGATCCGAGCGTGCTGGCGCCGCTGCTCAGGTGCGACGGCAGGGTCGCGGCCTCCGTGCTCAGCTTCGCGGTGATGTGGTACTTCGCGTTCAGGTCCTGGAACTGCTTGTTGTCGTTCGCCCAGTTCTCGAAGTCGTGGACGTAGCCGGGAAGCTTGTGCGCCAGTCCCTCGATGTCATGGACAATCGGCGGGAAGACGTGGAGCACCAGGAAGACCATCGCGGCGACGGCCACCAAGTAGACGAGCAGGATCGCCAGGACGCGCGGCATCTTTCCGGCGCCGGGCCAGGCCCGCTGGATCAGGCCGACGGCGGGATCGAGCGCCAGGGCGAGGAAGACCGCGGCAGCCACCCACTGCAGCGTCGTCCGAGTGTGGAGCAGTGCGATCGCCACCAGCAACGCGACCGCGCACCAGAACAGCGCTACGAGCACGATCTTGGCGACCGCCCGCGCCTGGATCTGGTCCGCGCGCATCGGGCGTGACGCTAGACCGCGCCCCGGACCAATAAATCGCTCGACCGCTCCGAGCGGCTGCGCTACTCTCCGTTGACCTCGATGACCCACCGGCTCGACAGCCTGGCGCTTCTCCTTCTCCTCCCCCTCCGGGGGGAATAGCGCTCGGCGGCGCGACAGCCGCGAACTCACGAACTGGTCATCGAAAGCTTCAGGAGAAGGAGGTACTGATGAGTGACGTAGGCGCTGCAAGCGGTCCGGTATCCGACGAGAACCGGGTCCACATCTTCGATACGACGCTGCGTGACGGCGAGCAGTCGCCCGGCATCTCGCTGAACACCCAGGAGAAGGTCGAGATCGCGCAGCAGCTCGCGCGCCTCGGCGTCGACGTGATCGAGGCCGGCTTCCCGATCACCTCCCCGGGCGACTTCGAGGCCGTCGAGTCGATCGCCCACAACGTGCAGGGCCCGGTGATCTGCGGCCTCGCCCGGACGCACAAGGCCGACATCGACGCGGCCTGGAACGCGATCAGGGACTCGGAGCGCCCGCGGATCCACACGTTCATCTCGACCTCCGACATCCACATCGAGCACCAGCTGCAGACCACTCGGGACGACGTCAAGGGACAGGCGAAGGCGGCGGTGGCGCTGGCGAGGTCCTACACGGACGACGTCGAGTTCTCGCCGATGGACGCCACGCGCGCCGACATCGAGTTCACCGCCGAGGTCTGCGCGATCGCCGTCGCCGAGGGCGCGCAGGTGGTCAACATCCCGGACACCGTCGGCTACACGACGCCCGAGGAGTACGCCGCCTACTTCCGCAGGCTGTATGAGCTGGTGCCCGGGCTCGATGGGGTCGAGCTCTCGGTCCACTGCCACGACGACCTGGGCCTGGCCGTCGCCAACTCATACGCCGGCGTGGTCGCGGGCGCTCGGCAGGTCGAGTGCGCCGTCAACGGGATCGGCGAGCGCGCCGGCAACTGCTCGCTGGAGGAGATCGTGATGCTGCTCCGGACCCGTCGCGACTCGCACGGGCTGGATACCGGCATCGACGCCCGGGAGCTGGCCCGGACCAGCCGGATGGTCTCGCGCCTCACCGGTTACTCGGTCCCGCCGAACAAGGCGGTGGTGGGGAGGAACGCGTTCGCCCACGAGTCCGGTATCCACCAGGACGGCGTGCTCAAGGAGCGCTCGACCTACGAGATCATGGACGCGACCGAGGTGGGACTGGAGTCCAACTCGATCGTGCTGGGCAAGCACTCCGGCCGCCACGCCCTCCAGGACGCCCTCCGAGACCTGGGATTCGAGGTCGAGGGCGGCGCCCTGAACCAGGCGTTCAAGCGCTTCAAGGCGATCGCTGACAAGAAGAAGCAGGTGACGGCTCTCGACCTGGAGGCGATCGTCTCCGACGAGATGCGCGAGAGCGCCGAGGCCTACAACCTCGGCTGGTTCGAGGTCGAGGCGGGCTCGCAGCGGGAGCCGAAGGCTCGCGTCAGCGTCGTCCTCCCGAGCGGCGAGGAGTCGATCGCGGAGGCATCCGGGGACGGGCCCGTGGACGCGATCTTCGGCGCGATCCGCGATGCGACCGGCACCGACGCCGAGCTCCAGCGCTACGAGGTCGAGGCGATCACCGGGGGCACCGACGCCCTCGGCGAAGTGAGCGTCTCGGTCCGTGCCAACGGCCGTCTCGCAGGCGGCCAGGGCGTGGCGACGGACATCCTGGAGGCATCGGCTCGTGCCTTCGTCCGAGCGATCTCGAACGCCCTCGAGGGCGTCGCGATTCGCGAGGCGGAGGAGGCGACGGCCGACGCCGCGGTGGAGCGCACGCCCGGGCCGTGAGGGTGCCTGATGCACCCCAGGCCAGCTCGCCCTTCTGGTGGTTCTGGGAGCGGTTCACCGACTTCCACACGGTCGCCTACAAGGCCAGCCACGGCCGGATCGGCGGGAAGGCGTATGGGGCACCGGTGGCGCTGGTCGAGTCGGTGGGCCGAAAGTCCGGCAAGCGGCGCACCCATCCGCTGATCTGCCGCGCCGACGGGGACAACCTCGTCGTCGTCGCCTCGAAGGGTGGCATCGACCGGCATCCGGCCTGGTACCTCAACCTGATGGCGAAGCCGGAGACCAACGCCTGGTGGAAGGGGGAGAAGCGACGCGTTCGCGCCCGGGAGGCCACCGGTGCGGAGCGCGAGCGCCTCTGGCCGATGATGGTGGAGCTCTACCCGACGTATGAGCAATACCAGCGGCGGACCGATCGCCAGATTCCGGTAGTGGTACTCGAGTCCGCCTGATCTACATACGAGCGTACGTGATAACGTACACCGCCGATGGCGGCAGCGCTCCAAGAGAACGGCTCGACCGGCACGGCGATCTCGCCGGACGGAGCGGTTGGGTCCCGGGTAAAGAGCCTGCGCGAGGCGATGGATCTCTCACTGCGGGATCTGGCCGAGCGCAGCGGAGTCAGCGCGCCGATGCTCTCCCAGGTCGAGCGCGGCGACACCAGCCCGACGCTTGCCGTCGCCCAGAAGATCGCCGCGGGCCTCGATCTCAGCCTTTCGCAACTGCTTCGGCTCGACGAGGACCGGCACGTGGTGGTCGTTCGCGAGCGCGACCGGCGCGTCCGTCGCCGCCGGGGTCATGTGGTCGAGGAGCTGACGCCCCCCCTGCCGGGCCAGCGCGCCGACGTGTCGGTCCACACGCTCGCCCCGGGGACGGCGACCGGGGCGGCCGACGATCCGCCCGTGCACGAGCCCGGGAGCCGGGAGACGGCAGTCGTGCTCGAGGGAGCCGTCGAGCTGTTCATCGATGGCCGGCGTCACGAGCTGGCCGACGGCGACAGCGTCACCTTCGACGCCGATCTGCCGCACCATTTCGAGAACAATGGTTCGTCCGAGGCCCGGCTGATCGCCGTGGTCGCCGCCGGACTGAGGCGAGGTTAGGAGGACCGATGGCCAAGAACCTGTTCGAGAAGATCTGGGAGGCCCACGAGGTCGACCGCGACCTGATCTACATCGATCTCCACCTCGTCCACGAGGTGACCTCGCCGCAGGCGTTCGATGGGCTTCGCCTCGCCGACCGCAAGGTGAGGCGCCCGGACAAGACGCTCGCCACCGCCGACCACAACGTGCCCACCGACGGGACGCCCACGGCGCACCTGATCGCCGACGAGCTCTCCCGCAAGCAGGTCGAGGCGCTCGAGGCGAACTGCGAGGAGTTCGGGATCCCGCTCTACTCGCTGGGCTCCGAGCGGCGCGGGATCGTCCACGTGATCGGCCCGGAGCTCGGGGTCACCCAGCCGGGCATGACGATCGTCTGCGGCGACTCGCACACCTCCACGCACGGCGCCTTCGGGGCCCTGGCCTTCGGGATCGGCACCTCGGAGGTCGAGCACGTCCTTGCCACCCAATGCCTGGTCCAGCGCCGGCCGAAGACGATGCGGATCGACTACTCCGGCGAGCTCGGGTTCGGCGTCACCGCCAAGGACCTGATCCTGGCGACGATCGGCCGCCTCGGGGTGGGAGGGATGCGCGGCTACGCCGTCGAGTACGCCGGGGACGCGATCCGGGCGCTCTCGATGGAGAACCGAATGACGATCTGCAACATGACGATCGAGGGCGGCGGCCGAGCCGGAATGGTCGCGCCCGATGAGACGACCTTCGAGTACATCAAGGGCCGGCCTGGCGCCCCGGCCGATTTCGACGCCGCCGTCAAGGGCTGGATCCGGCTCCCGACCGACGAGGGCGCGAGCTTCGACACCGAGGTCGAGGTGGACGCCACGGCGATCTCGCCGATGGTCACCTGGGGCACCACGCCCGGGATGGTCGTGCAGGTCACCGACCAGGTCCCGGACCCGACCAAGATGGATTCCCCGGCCGACCGTGAGACGGCCGAGCGGGCGCTGGCCTACATGGACCTGCGTCCGGGGACGCCGATGACGGACATCTCGCTGGACCGGATCTTCATCGGCTCCTGCACCAACTCGCGGATCTCCGACCTGAGGGAGGCCGCCGGGCTGCTCGACGGCCGCAAGATCGCCTCGAGCCTGCGCGGCATGGTCGTGCCGGGCTCCCAGCAGGTGAAGGCGCAGGCGGAGGAGGAAGGCCTCCACGAGATCTTTCAGGCGGCGGGCTTCGAGTGGCGCGAGTCGGGTTGCTCGGCATGTCTGGGCATGAACCCGGACATCCTCAGCCCGGGTGAGCGCTGTGCGTCGACCTCGAACCGCAACTTCGAGGGCCGGCAGGGGGCCGGTGGGCGAACGCATCTGGTCAGCCCGAAGATGGCCGCGGCCGCTGCCGTCGAGGGCCGGTTCGTCGACATCAGGGAGTGGGACTAGTAATGCGAGGGTGTCCGAGCGAAGCGAGGACAACCCGTTTGATGCCGAAGGGGTGCCATGGAACCGATTGAAGTCATTGAAGGAAGAGTCGCGGTGCTCGACCGCTCCGACGTCGACACCGACCAGATCATCCCCAAGCAGTTCCTGAAGCGGGTGGAGCGCACCGGCTTCGGCGAGTTCCTCTTCTACGACTGGTTCCGCTCGGGCGAGGTCGAGCTCGAATCGCATCCGATCCTGGTCACCGGGCGCAACTTCGGCTCCGGCTCCTCGCGCGAGCACGCCGTCTGGGCGCTCAAGGACTACGGCTACGACGCGGTGATCGCGCCGTCGTTCTCTGACATCTTCTTCACCAACTGCACCAAGAACGGGCTCTTGCCGGTGGTGCTCGACGAGGAGCACTGTCGCGCGGTCGCCGGCGCCGGCGAGGCGCGGATCGACCTGGACGACCAGACCGTCACCTGCAAGGACGGGGTCTTCAATTTCGAGATCGACGAGGACATCAAGCATCGCCTGCGGAACGGGCTCGACGACGTGGCGATGACACTCCAGCGGGCCGAGGCGATCGACAGGTTCGAGGCGGCCGGAAACGCCGACGCCGGGCCGGTGACGACCGCGCTGTGAGCGAACCGCGCTCCATGAACACCGGTCCGCGCGAGTGGGACGCTCAGACCTACGACCGCGTCTCCGATCCGCAGTACGGGTGGGGGCTCGAGGTCCTGGAGAGGCTGGAGCTCGCCGGCGACGAGTACGTGATGGACGCGGGCTGCGGCTCCGGCAGGGTGACGGCGAAGCTGCTGGAGAAGCTGCCCGACGGCCGCGTGCTCTGCGTCGATGCCTCGGAGTCGATGATCGAGAAGGCCCGGGAGTCCCTCGGCGATCGCGCCGACTATCTCGTCGCCGATCTCTCCGAGCTGGAGGTCCCGGAGCCGGTCGACGTGGTCTTCTCGACCGCCACGTTCCACTGGGTGATGGACCACGACGGGCTCTTCTCCAGGTTGCATGCCGCCCTGCGCCCGGGTGGAAAGGTGGTCGCGCAGTGCGGCGGGGAGGAAAACGTCGCCGATCACGCCCGTGCGATCGCGACCGTGGCCTCCCGGCCGGAGTACTCATCGCACTTCGAAGACATGTCGGTAATGTGGAACTTCACCTCGCCGGTCGAGACCGAGGAGCGGCTCCGGCGCGTCGGCTTCGACGAGGTTCGCTGCTGGCTCGAGGACAAGCCGATCGAGCCGGAGGATCCCTACGCCTTCACCACCACGGTGACGATGGGCCCGCATCTCTCACGCCTGCCGGAGGAGCTTCGCCGGCCCTTCGCCGAGGCCGTGCTCGAGCTCTCCGGCGACCCGCTGGTTCTCAACTACGTCCGCCTCAACATCGACGCGCGTAGATCCGAGGGTGCTCCGAGCACAAGCGAGGAGCAACCCGTTTCATGAGGATCGTCCTGCTGCCCGGCGACGGGATCGGCCCCGAGATCGGCGCCGCCGCAACGCGCGTCCTTGATGCGATCGGCGACTTCGAGATCACCGAGCACCTCGTCGGGGGCGCCTCGATCGACGAGCACGGCACCGCGCTCACCGACGAGGTGCTCGACGCGTGCCGGGCGTCGGACGCGGTCCTGCTCTGCGCCGTGGGCGGGCCGAAATGGGACACGACCGACCCGGACAAGCCCCGGCCGGAGCAGGGCCTCCTCGGCCTCCGTAAGGGCCTGGGCCTGTTCGCGAACCTGCGGCCGGTGCGCCCCAGCGAGGCGCTGCTCGAGGCGAGCCCGCTACGCCGCGAGCGGATCGAGGGGACCGACCTGCTGGTGGTGCGCGAGCTCACCGGCGGCATCTACTTCGGCGACTCCGGGCGTGAGGGCGACCGTGCCCACGACGACTGCGCCTACACGGTGGAGGAGATCGAGCGGATCGCCCGGGTCGCCTTCGAGGCCGCGGGCGAGCGCGACAGCCGCGTCACCTCGGTCGACAAGGCCAACGTGATGGAGACCTCGCGCCTCTGGCGCGAGACGGTCACGAAGCTCGCCCCGGAGTACGAGGGCATTGAGCTCGACCATCTGCTCGTCGACAACGCCGCGATGCAGCTGGTCTCCCGGCCCGCCGAATTCGACGTGATCGTGACGGAGAACCTCTTCGGCGACATCCTCAGCGACGAGGCGGCGATGCTCACCGGCTCGCTCGGAATGCTGCCCTCGGCCAGCCTCGGCGAGGGCGGCCCGGGCCTCTATGAGCCCGTCCACGGCTCCGCACCGGACATCGCGGGCTCGGGCAAGGCCAACCCGCTCGCCACCCTGCTCTCGGTGGCGATGATGCTCAAGTACGGGCTCGGCATGCACGACGCGGCGGCGCGTCTGGAGGCGGCAGTGGACTCGGCGCTCGAGCAGGGCCTGCGGACGCCCGATCTGGGCGGCGAGTGCTCAACCGACGAGATGACAGACGGCGTCTTGCACGCCCTCTAGCCGGACGACGCAAGCAGCACGTTCCGGTGCTCAAGTGCGCCGCTCTACGCGGGTTCTGGCGCGGCGGATCTCGAAGTTCGGGTGGGCGCCCCCGGCACTAAGACACTTCTAATCAGGTACTCATGGTGCTGTAAGACGTGGGTGGTTGACTGGCCCGAGATGCTCTCCACTCCCATAGTCATGGACCGATCCATGGCACCCCCTGCCTAGGAGGCTTCAGGTGCATGGGCGACCGATCTGGGGGCTGAGTGCATGGACCGGATTTATCTGCGCGCTGTTCGCCTTCAGCTCGCTCGCGCACGGTGAGCTCTCGGTGGGCATCCTGATGATGTTGGGGGCGCTTCTCCTGTTCGGCTGGGCGGTTCTGTTGGACCGCGGCCAGCAGTGAGGGCGGTCCCTCTCTCGCGCGAAGGGAGGCGTAGCGAATAGAGGCGCCGATAGCAGTGCAGCCAGTTAAGCGCCTGGGCGGGCACCTGTGCTGCCGAGGCGGGGTTCGGGCGTGGAGTTGGGACCGATGAGGCTTGAGGAGCAGCGGCCGGCCATCTACCCGTGACCCTGCCTGTGCACGAGCTGGCTGGCCCCCCTGGCCGCCCCAAGGATGTCCCCGTCGCTGATGGAGAGCGACCCGAATGGTGCCATCCGGCGGCCGATACTCTGGCGATCGTCCGCCGAGCCTCTGCTCGATCCTGGCAAGGCTGAGCAGCGACGAGCTAAGGAGGTAGTCGGAGGTGATTCAGGTAGACGTGACGATGAGAGGCGACGTCCCGGGTGAGGCGCGCGAGCATGCGGAGGAGAGGGTCGGGGCGCTGGACCGACTCGTCGAGATCCCGATCCTCGGTGCTCGAGTGGTGCTCGTCCAGGAAGCGAACCCGCGGATCGAGCGCTCCGCCCGCGCCGAGGGCGAGATTGACCTGAATGGCCCGATGATCAGGGCGAAGGTCGCCGACCTCGACCCGATCGCGGCGGTCAACAGCCTCACTGAGCGGCTCGAGCGGCAGCTGCGGAGCTTCGTCGACCGTCGCACCGACCAGGCCCGCCGTCCGACCGAGCGCAAGGCGGGCGAGTGGCGGCATTCCAGCCTCGCCACCGACCGTCCTGACTACTTCCCGCGAGCGCCGGAGGAGCGGGAGGTAGTCCGCCGCAAGACCTTCGCCACCGACCCGCTCACCCCCGCCGAGGCGGCCGAGGAGATGGAGTTCCTCGATCACGACTTCTACCTGTTCATCGAGCGCGAGACAGGCGCCGACACCGTCGCGTACCACCGCGACGACGGCCGACTCGGCGTTATCGGACCGAGCGGGATCGGCTGGTCGGGCGAGAGCGCTGGGATCGTCCACGAGGAGAGCCGGATGAGCGGGCCGACCAGACTTGAGGACGCGATAGCGGAGATGAACATCCTCAACCATCGGTTCATGTACTTCACCGATGCCGCGAGCGGCCGCGGCAACGTGATCTACATGCGCTACGACGGCCACTACGGCCTGATCAAGCCAGCCGGCAGCCGGCACAGATGACGGGGCCGCGGTCGGGCGATGGTGTGAACGGCACGGCGAGGCCACGGCGCGCGCTGGTCACCGGTGCCGCCGGTGGCATCGGCGCGGCGATCGCAGCGAGGCTGGGCGAGGACGACCTCGAGGTGACCACGCTGGACCGTGCCGAGGGATGCGACATCCGGATGGACCTCGTCTCGGACCCCTTCCCGGACCTGTCCTACATCGACATCTGTGTCTCCAACGCGGCGATCACGGACACGATCGCTCCGGCGCACCGGATGACCGACGAGCAGTGGTCAGGCGACATCGGGGTCAACCTCACCGGCGCGTTCCGGGCGATCCAGGCGTGTCTCCCGGGAATGCGCGAGCGCCGCTGGGGCAGAATCGTGGTGATCTCTTCCGGCGCGGCTCTCGGCGGGCTCCCCGGCCAGGTCGCATACTCAGCCTCCAAGGCGGGACTGCTGGGCATGGTGAAGACCCTCGCCGTCGAGGGGGTGCGGCGCGAGATCACTGCCAACGCCGTGTTGCCCGGGATGGTCGCCACGGAGAAGGTGCTCGCGATGCCCGTTGAGGTCCTCGAGCGGCTGCGGGAGACGCTACCGTCGGGCCGCATGGCAGAGCCGGCCGAGGTCGCGGCGCTCGTGTCGTTCCTCGCCTCCGAGGACGCTGGCTACGTGACCGGCCAGACGATCGGGATCGACGGCGGCGCCGGCCTCAACACGTTCACGCTCGGCGCACCGCGGCGGGATTAGCGCGGCCTATTTTCCGCTCCAGCCCGTAGCGCTTCCAGTGGCGCTCGGGAATGTCGTCCGGGTCCTTGTACCAGTACCAGGTGCAGGGATCGCGATCGAAGTCCTCGGGCGGATCGGAGGGGTAGACCGGGTAGCCGATCCAGTTGATCGGTCCCAGCTCGTTCATGAATGCACAGTGGGTGCAGTAGAGGGGGAAGCCCTTGCGGCCGTAGCTCCAGTCGTGCGCCTCGTCGGTGACGCCCCAGCCGTCAGGCCCGTAGCGGCCGTTGCGCCACAGGCGCTGGCCGGAGCCGCACGGGTTCATCGTGAAGGTGAGCTTCTCCTCGTCCTCGGCCACCTCGAAGGCCCCCGGCCTGGGGCCGACCGCGCTGGTCGAGTGCGCCCGCCACGTCGCCGCCAGAGCCTGCGCGATCGCCCTGCGGTCGGACTCCGAGATCTTCGTCACCGCCTGCTTCCAGCTCCGCTCCAGGCTCCACTCCCAGGCCTCGCCCACCCCGTCGTCCCCGAGCTTCTCCTTGATGAAGGAGATCAGGCCGGCCGTGCCGTCGACCAGCAGGTCGTGCATGAACTGCGACTCGTGCTTCATCGATTCACAAAGGCGCTTCGCCTCCTCGGCATCGCCGCTGTCGATCGCCTCGATCGCGCGATCCATCGTGGGGCGAGACATCTCGCCCAGCTCCTCCTCTGTGAACCAGCGCTCGCCCATCGCCTCTCCTTCCCTCGGGTGGGTAAGGGAGCCTAGACGCTTGATTCCAAATTGCCGGTGAGGCGGCTCCGCGGAGCCGGGCCGCTGCGATGGGAAACGTGGAAGGGCGCGGAGGACAGAATGCAGACACCTCGCGTGCTCTGCGGAATCGCGCTCGCATTTCGCGAAAAGCGAGCGCCGACCGGAAAAGCGCTCCTTTCCATACAAAGCGGCGGCATCCGCACGTCCACCGGACTGAAGCGGTTTTCTTGCGCCTCGGGTGAGCCATCGTTCATACTGACCGACTCGTGGAGAAGGCCGAGCTGATCTGGAAGAACGGTGAGTTCGTCCCGTGGGACGAGGCGAATGTGCACGTCCTCACGCACGGGTTGCACTACGGCACCGGCGTCTTCGAGGGAATCCGCTGCTACGACACAGGGATCGGTCCGGCGATCTTTCGCCACCAGGACCACCTGGACCGCCTCGCCAAGTCCGCAGAGCTCTACTACCTGCCCCTCGATTACCCGCTCGAGGAGATCCGCGAGGCGACCAAGGAGCTGATCCGCCGGAACGGGCTGCGCAGCTGCTACATCCGTCCGCTGGCCTTCCGGGGCTACGGCGAGATGGGTCTCTACGCGCAGAGCGCGCCGGTCGAGGTGATCATCGCCGTCTGGCCCTGGGGCGCCTACCTCGGGGAGGAGGGCAAGCGCACCGGCATCCGCGCCAAGGTCTCGTCCTGGCGGCGCATCTCGCCCGCCGGCCTGATCCCGCACGCCAAGGCGTCCGGCCAGTACCTCAACTCGATCCTCGCCAAGACCGAGAGTGCCAACGCCGGCTACGACGAGGCGATCCTGCTCGACGAGCGCGGCTTCGTCTGCGAGGGCTCCGGCGAGAACATCTACCTCGTCCGCGAGGGGGAGATCGTCACTCCGGGGCACGCCTCTTCGATCCTCGACGGGATCAACCGCAAGTCGGTGATCCAGCTCGCCCGCGACCTCGGCTACACGGTGGTGGAGCGCGACATCGCGCGCGCCGAGCTCTACCTGGCCGAGGAGGTCTTCTTCACCGGCACGGCCGCCGAGCTGGTCCCCGTGCGGGAGATCGACGACCACGAGATCGGCGAGCCCGGGGAGATCACGCGGGTGATCCAGTCCAGGTTCGACGACGCCCTCTACGGTCGCCTCGAGGAGTACCGCGAGTGGCTCGACCCCGTGGGCGAGCCGACCGGGAAAGCGCCTCGTGAGCCGACCCCTGCAGAGGTCGAGGCCGAGGAGGTCGGCGAACCCGCCTCCGGTACTCTGGGTTCCTGATGCTGCGCCGCTTCACAGGGCGAATTACGCAGGCCGCCGTCGCTTAGCGACCGGCGGTCCGCATGACCCCGTTCAGGGGTTCTTTCGCCCATCACGAAGCAGAAAGGCAGCAAATGAGACAGGTACTCCTTTACGACACGACTTTGCGCGACGGCATGCAGGGCCAGGGCATGTCCCTCTCCGCGCAGGAGAAGGCGCGCGTGGTCCGCAAGCTCGACGAGCTCGGCATCCACTTCATCGAGGCCGGATTCCCGGGCTCGAACCCCAAGGAGCTCGAGCTCTTCGAGATGCTCGCCGAGACCGAGCTCCAGCAGGCGGCCGTCTGCGCGTTCGGGATGACCCGGCGCCGGGACACGGCGGCTGCCGAGGATCCCGCCCTGCAGCTGCTCGCCACCGGATTCGCGCCGGTGGTGACCCTGGTCGGCAAGACCTGGGGGCTCCACCTCGAGAAGGTCACCAAGGTGAGCCGCGAGGAGAACCTGGCGATGATCGGCGACTCGGTCGCCTACCTGACGAACGCCGGCAAGCGCGTGATCTACGACGCCGAGCACTTCTTCGACGGCTATCGCGACGACGCCGGCTACGCCCTGGAGTGCCTGAGGGCCGCCGCGGACGCGGGGGCCGAGAACGTCACCCTGTGCGACACCAACGGCTCGAGCCTGCCGAGCCAGATCGGAGAGGCGACTAAGGCGACGGTCGAGGCCCTCGAGGTCCCCGTCGGAATCCATACCCACAACGACCTCGAGTGCGCCGTCGCCAACTCGCTCGCCGCCGTCGATCAGGGCGCGAGCCTCGTCCAGGGGACGATGAACGGGATCGGCGAGCGCACCGGCAACGCCAACCTGACCTCGATCCTGCCCGACCTCCAGCTGAAGATGGGATGTGAGTGCGTCGCGCCCGAGCGGCTCGCCCGACTGACCGGCATCGCGCACTACATCGACGAGCTCCTCAACGTCAACCCGGATCCCGACCAGCCGTTCGTCGGCCGCAACGCCTTCGCGCACAAGGGCGGCATGCACGTGGCCGGGGTGAACGCCGACGCCCGCACCTTCGAGCACATGGAGCCCGCCGAGGTCGGCAACGAGCGCGAGATGGTGGTCTCGGAGCTCTCCGGCAAGGGCACCGTGCTGCAGCGCGCCGAGCGCTCCGGAATCCCGCTCGACGACGAGCAGGCCGCGAAGGCGCTTCGCACCCTGAAGGAGCGCGAGCACCGCGGCTATCACTACGAGGCGGCGGACGCCTCGTTCGAGCTGCTCCTCCGCAAGGAGAGCGAGGACTACGAGCCGCTCTTCCGGCTCGAGGGCTTCCGCGTCCTGGTCGAGAAGCGCGAGGACGGCAAGGTCGTCACCGAGGCCACGATCAAGGTCTGGGTCGAGGGCGAGCGCTACCTCCGCACCGCCGAGGGCAACGGCCCGGTGAACGCGCTCGACACGGCGCTGCGCGAAGCGATCATCGACCGCCACCCGCACCTCGCCGACATCGAGCTCACCAACTACAAGGTCCGGATCCTCGACGAGCACCACGGGACCGGCGCCGTCACCCGCGTCCTCCTGGATTCGTCCGACGGCGAGCGCGAATGGGGCTCGATCGGCGTCTCCGAGAACATCATCGAGGCCTCGTGGGAGGCGCTGGTCGACTCGCTCGAGTACGCCTTCCAGCCACGCGAAGACACCACCCCGCCGAGTGAACGAACCGATCCCGCTCGCACGACCTGAGCTCGGCCCGCGCGAGGAGGAGCTGCTGCTGGAGGTCGTGCGCTCCGGCTCTCTCTCGCTGGGTCCGAAGCTCGAGCAGTTCGAGCGAGACTTCTCGGATTGGATCGGCGGCGACGTCTACGCCGTCGCGGTTTCGAGCGGCACGGCGGCGCTGCATCTGGGCGTTCGGGCGCAGGGCTGGTCGGACGGGGACGAGGTCATCACCAGCCCGCTCAGCTTCGTCGCCTCGACGAACTGCCTGCTCTACGAGGGAGCGGCCCCGGCCTTCTGCGACATCGACCCGGTCACGCTCAACCTCGATCCGGTGCTGGCCGCCGCGGCGGTGGGGGAGAGGACCGCGGGCCTCCTGCCGGTGCACATCTTCGGCTACCCCGCGGACCTGCCGGCGTTCGGCACGATCGCCTCGGAGAGCGGGATCGGCCTGATCGAGGACGCCTGTCAGGCCCTCGGCGCGGTCGACAGGACGGGCCGCAAGATCGGCATGGACGGCAACATCGCCACCTTCGCGTTCTACGCGAACAAGCAGATGACGACTGGCGAGGGTGGGATGCTGATCACCCCGGATCGCGAGACCGCCGATGCGGTACGCAGCGAGCGGAACCAGGGGCGCGCCCCGGACATGGGGCAGATCGAGCATGATCGGCTGGGCTTCAACTACCGCCTGAGCGATCTCCACGCCGCGATCGGGATCGCACAGCTCGAGCGCCTTGGAGAGATGCTGAATGCGCGCGAGAACGTGGCCGCCCTATACCGAGAGCGGCTCACTCAGCTCGGCGCCGCACCGGCCGGGGAGCACGACGACCACGACATCGTCCTGCCCTGCGAGAACCGCGGAGACGAGCGACGCAGCTGGTTCGTATTCGTGGTCCAGCTGCCCGGCGGGAGCGACCGTGAGGCGGTGATCTCATCCCTGGCGTCAAACGGGATCGCCTCGAAGGCGTACCTGCCATGCATCCACCTGATGCCGCCATACCGGGAGCGCTTCGGCTTCGAGGAAGGCCAGTTCCCGATCGCGGAGCGGGTGGCGGAGCGCTCCGTGGCTCTGCCGTTCTTCACCTCGATGACCGAATCGCAGGTCGACCGGGTCTGCACGGCGCTCGGCGAAGCGCTCGGTATCCAACCCTAGACTCCGGGTCATGTCCCGCTTCGGCGAAGAACAGGACCCGCTGTTCCGGCGGATCAACTCCTCGATCTCCTTCGACTGGCGCCTGGCGTCGTTCGACATCGAGCAGTCGAAGGCGCACGCTCGCGCCCTCGCCAGGCTCGATGTGCTCGACGAGGCGGAGCTCGAGCAGATCACCCAGGGTCTCGACCGGGTTGGGGGGGAGCTGGAGGCCGGGTCCTTTCAGTTCAGAGAGGACGACGAGGACATCCACATGGCGATCGAGCGCCGGCTCACGGAGCTGATCGGAGCGCTCGGCGGCAAGCTCCATACCGCGCGCTCGCGGAACGACCAGGTCGCCACCGACCTGTCGCTGCTCGTCCGGGCTCACGCCGCCCGCGCGATCGCCCTGCTCGAGAGCCTGATGGAGACCCTGATCGCACAGGCCGAGGCCCACCGTGACTGGCCCGCGCCGTCCTACACGCACCTCCAGCGCGCCCAACCGGTCTACCTCGGCCACCATCTGCTCGCCTACTTCTGGATGTTCCAGCGCGACGCCCGCCGCTTCTTCCGCGCGGCCGAGGCGACGACGGACATGCCGGCGGGCTCGGGGGCGCTGGCCGGGCTCAACTGGGATGTCGACCGGGACGCGCTCGCCGCCGATCTCGGCTTTGAGCGGCCTTGTCCGAACTCGCTCGACGCGGTCTCGAACCGCGACTTCGCCCTCGATTACCTCTCGGCGGCCTCGATCTGCGCGATGCACCTCTCACGGCTGGGGTCCGAGATCGTGCTCTGGTCGAGCCAGGAGTTCGGATTCTGCGAGCTCCCCGATTCCTTCGCCTCGGGCTCGAGCATCATGCCCCAGAAGAAGAACCCTGACGCCGCGGAGCTGCTGCGCGGCAAGGCGCCGCGGGTCGCATCCTCGCTGGCCAGCCTGCTCGGCACGATGCACGCCCTGCCGCTCGCCTACAGCAAGGATCTCCAGGAGGACAAGGAGCCGCTCTTCGACGCGATCGACAACCTCGAGCTCTGCCTGGCTGCCGCGACGGGAATGCTGGGCGGAATCAGCTTCAATCGCGAGCGGCTCGCTGCGGCGGCCGAGGACGAGATGCTGGCAGCCACCGACCTCGCCGACGCACTGGTCCAGGAGGGCGTCCCGTTCCGGGAGGCCCACGGCCTCGTCGGCGGCCTGGTCAGAGCGGCCCTCGAGGCCGGCAAGCCGCTCTCGGAGCTGACCGATACGCACCTCGACGGCGTCCCCGACGACGCGAGGCAGGCCGTCCGGCGCGCTCTCGAGTCCGGGCGGACGATCGAGTCGAAGGTGTCGGCGGGCGGCACTTCCTCTGCACGCGTGGAGGAGCAACTCGAGAAAGCGCGCGAGGCGCTCACCACACTCCGAGCGTGAACCGCGACTTCTTCGACCGCTCCGTCCACGAGGTCGCGCGCGATCTGATCGGATGCGAGCTGGCGGTCGGCGAGACCGCCGGGATCATCGTCGAGACGGAGGCCTACGACGAGACCGAACCGGCCTGCCACGCCTACATCGGGCGGACCGCGCGCAACGAAGTCCTCTTCGGCCCGCCTGGCCACGCGTATGTCTACCTCTCCTACGGCATCCACAGCCTGCTGAACGCCGTTGCCGAGCCCGAGGGCAGCGCGGCCGCCGTACTGATCCGCGCACTGGAGCCGACGCGCGGAATCGAGCTGATGCGCAAGCGGCGCGCCCGCCAGGACACCGAGGGACTTTGCTCCGGCCCGGGGAAACTCACCGAGGCGCTCGGCGTCGGGCTGTCCCTGAACGGCGCGGACCTGGGTGAATCACCATTTGAGATCTCCCCTCGCCGGGAGGAGTGGAGCGACGTGGAAGCGATCACCGGTCCGCGGATCGGGATCACGAAGGCCGCCGAGCTTCCGTGGCGCCACTGCGTGAAGGGCAGCCGGTTCGTCTCCCGACCGTGGCCCGCCTCGGCCTCGAGCGCGATCGGCCGCGCTGCGTAGCTAGAGACCCGTACCGCCGGTGCCGCCCGTGGCACCGCCACCGCCACCGCCACCGCCGCCGGCCCCACCGCCACCGCCACCGCCGCCGGGGGTGGGGGCAGGGGCACTGGTGTTTCCTCCGCCACCACCGCCGGTGCCGGAAGAAGACGACGAAGACGAGGAGCTCGACGAGGGCGGAGAGTACGGAGTTCCACTGCTGCTGCTCGAAGTCGAGCTGCTCGAGCTGCCCTTGTTGTTGGCCTCGGCCTTGTGCTGGCGGTAGATCGACTCGACCGCCGACATGATCCGCCCCCAGATCAGCGCGGGGTAGGTGCCGCCGTCGACCGGGCCGCCGTTGTAGTCCGTCGACATCGACTCGGTGCTGTCCGGATGGCCGACCCAGACGCATGCCGTGAAGTGGTCGCTTCCGCCGCAGAACCACGCGTCGCCGTTGTTCTCGGTCGTGCCGGTCTTGCCCCAGGCGAAGCCGCCGGTCTGGGCGAGTCTCCCGGTGCCGCCGAGCACGTTCGCGCGGAGGATGCTCTTCACCTCGTTCGCGACGCTCGAGGAGAGAACGCGGATCTTCCTCGGCTTGTTCTCAGCGACCGTGTCGCCGTTCGCAGCCGTGACCTTGTCGATCGCCACCGGACCGAGGTCGTACGGCCTGTTGTTCGGACCAACCGTGCTGTCCAGGTTGCCGCCGACGCGCTCGCCGCCCGTGGAGATCGTCTCGTAGGCGTGCGTCATCTCGAGCGGCGTGACGCCCGGGTCGATCGCTCCGAGGACCATCGACGGGTTCGTCGAGAACTTGGTGACGATCCCCATCCGGTGCGCCGTGTGGGCGATCCGCTTCGTGCCGCCCTTGACGGCGGGGCTGCCGCCGCATCCCGAGGTACAGCGCAGCGTGTCACCGAGCGCCAGCTCGGCGAAGACCGAGTTGTCCGAGTGGAGCGTCGCGTCGTAGAGGCTGGAGCTGCCGAAGTACTCGTCGCTGTAGTTGTGGACGTCGAAGTACTCGTGCTTCGAGTGCGGGACCTTGAAGATCTTCTCGTTCGAGGCGTAGGAGGTGTTCGGCGAGATCCCCTGGGTCAGCGCGGTCGCGAGCGTGAAGGGCTTGAACGCTGAACCGGGCTGCCGGTGGCCGTTGGTGGCCAGGTTGAAGGGGTGTGACCGGAAGTCGTTGCCGCCGACCATCGCCTTGACCTCACCGGTGGAGTTGTCGATCACCACGGCCGAGGCGGTCGGAGCCACTCCGGCGAGAGTGCTCTGCGCGATGTCCTGCGCCGTGTTCTGCATGTCGAGATCGAGCGAGCTGTGGACCTGGTAGCCGCCGCCGAAGGCGCGGCCGGCGCCGTACAGGTCGACGACCTGCTGGCGGAGCCAAGAGGTGTAGTAGGGGGAGAGCGAGTCGTCGCTCGGGCGCGCGATGTCCGACGCGACGGGGATCTGCGCGGCGACCGCGGCGTTGTATTCCGACTCGGTGATGTCGCCCTGGTCCAGCATGTCCTTGAGCACCAGGTTGCGGCGGTCCTGTGCCGCCTGCGGGTTCGCCCGGGGGGAGAAGGCCGACGGCGAGGCGATGATCCCGGCCAGCATCGCGGCTTCGGGAGGGGTCAGGACCTTCGCGCAGGGATCGCCCCCGGTCGTCCCGCAGCCGGGGTGGTGCTTGCCGAAGTACGTGCGCGCCGCGGCCTCGATGCCGTAGGCCCCCTCTCCGAAGTAGATCGTGTTGAGGTACTCGGTGAGGATCTTGTCCTTCGTCCACTGGCGCTCGAGGTGATAGGCGAGCGCGGCCTCGCGGAACTTCTCGAACACCGTTCTGCTGCCCTGAGCCTCGAGAGCGTTCTTGACGAACTGCTCGGTGATCGTCGAGGCGCCCTGTGTGGATCCTCCGGGCAGGAGATCGGCGAGGCCGGCTCGGAACATGCCCTGTATGTCGACGCCGTTGTGCTCGTAGAAGCGGCGGTCCTCGATCGCGACGGCCGCCTGCTTCATATACGGGGAGATCTGATCAGAGTCGTCCAGGACACGGTTGTTGTTGTTGAGCAACGTCCCGATCTTGTTGCCCTGGTCGTCGAGGACGACCGAGTTCTTGGCCTCGGCGAACTCCTTCTTGTTCTCGAGCTGAGGCAGGTCCTGCGAGATCGCCATCATCATCCCGAAGAAGGTCGAGACGATCGCCAGCAGCCCGAGGCCGGCGAGGATGATCAGCAGGCGCAGCTTCTTGATGCGACCCGGCTGCGGCTTGCGCGGCCTCCGTGAGCTGATCCGGCGGGGAAGACGCGGCGGTGGTGGTGGCTTGCCGTCGCCACCGGCCGAAGCCGGGCGAGGCTGCGGGAGGCTCGAGGGAACGCGCTCGCGAAGCGCCTGGACGCGATCGCGGCTCTCGGCGATCCGCTCGCCGCCCACGCGGCGGAGGCTTTGCACGCCACCGCGGACGGCGTTGCGGACGGCGGACCCCCGCCGCGCGACGCCGCTCTTCTGCGGCTGCTGCTCGAGCACCGACTCGAAGTCCACTTCATCGGCGTCCTCGCTATCGATGCGGTCCCTCTCGACGTCCAGATCGAGAATCGGGCTCGGGCGACGAGACGCGCGGCGGCGCGCTTCCTTGGCGAAGTTGCGTGCCTCGCCGGGGGTGGGCGGACCGGCGGGCCCGTCGTCTCGCTCGCGCAGCGGAGAGCGCGCGCCGGGCGAGAAGTCGTCATCGCCGAGGCTGAGCCAGTCACCCTCGTCGGGCCCCGGAGGCGCGAGGGGAGTGGTGCGCGAAGAGCCACTGCCGGCGCCATTCCCGTTCCCGCGGCCTCGACGGGACTCGCCGCTGTCGCCCTCGCCGCCATTGGCCTCGCCGTAATGCAGCTCGGGCAACTGACGGCCATTGCCGTTCCCTGGGGCTTCCTTCTCCTTCGGCTCGCGGTCCTCTGTCCGCGATGCCGATCGGCCCCGGTCTACGTCGAAGTCAAAATCGAAGTCGTCTGTCATGTGGCTCAGCGCGACGCTTGGTGTCCAGCCTGCGCCCGCATCCAGATGCGCCTGAACGTGAAATCTAGGGGCATCAACACAAATCGGGCTACGGTTGCGCGCACCCTCGGTTGATCTGTGCCCGGCCAGGCGGAACGGGGCAGTCTAGCATTGGCCTCGTGACGGAATTCCGGGTCAAAACCGGCGTCGGCCCATGCGTGCGCGCGCATGACTGACCTGGAGGTTCTACGTCGCGGGGCGGAGGAGGTCCTCCCCGAGGGGGCGCTCGAGAAGCAGCTCGCCAAGGGCGAGCCCCTGAGGGTCAAGCTGGGCATCGATCCCACCGCCCCCGACATCCACCTCGGGCACGTCGTCGTCCTCAGCAAGCTCGCGGAGTTCCAGCAGCAGGGACACCAGGTGGTGCTGATCATCGGCGACTACACGGCCCGGGTCGGGGATCCGAGCGGCCGCGACACGCAGCGGCCGGTCCTGACGGCCGACCAGATCGAGGCCAACGCGAAGACCTTCCAGGACCAGGCTTTCAAGGTCCTGGACCGCGGCGCCACCGAGGTCCGCTTCAACAGCGAGTGGCTTGACATGCCCGCGCAGGAGCTCTTCCAGCTGATGGGGAAGGTGACCGTCGCGCGCCTGCTCGAGCGGGAGGACTTCACGAAGCGAATGAAGGCCGATCAGCCGATCTCATCCCTCGAGCTGCTCTATCCGATCCTCCAGGGCTACGACTCGGTGGCCATCCGCTCTGACGTCGAGCTGGGGGGGACCGACCAGAAGTTCAACCTGCTGTTCGGCCGCGACATCCAGCGTGCCTACGGCGTCGCCGAGCAGTCGATCATGACCCTGCCGATCCTGCCCGGGATCGACGGAGTCCGGCGGATGAGCAAGTCGCTGGGCAACTACGTCGGGGTCACCGACCCGCGCGAGGAGATGTTCGGGAAGCTGATGCGGATCCCGGACGATGCGATGGGCGTCTACTACGAGCTCCTGCTCGGTGAGCCTGAGCCAGATGCCCAGCCTGTGGTGGCGAAGCGCGCGCTCGCCCGCCGCATCGTGGAGCGCTTCCATGGGACCGAGGCAGCGGACGCCGCAGAGGCCCACTTCGACAAGCTCCACATTGCCCATGAGATCCCCGACGACGTGCCCGAGCTCCTCCTGGCCGATGCCGAGGGCGTCAACGGCGGGGACGTGCATCTGCCCGCCCTGATCGCCGGCGTCTTCGGTATGTCCACCAGCGACGCCCGCAGGCTGATCGCCCAGGGCGGGGTGAAGATCGACGGGGAGGCCCTCCCTCCAGAGAGGCTCGACGTGGCCGCTGGCGAGCTCGGCGGCCGCGTTCTCCAGGTCGGGAAGCGGCGCTTCATCCGCCTGCTGACCTCCTAAGCCCTGGATTTGCAGGCAGTTTGGGCGCGCGGATATTTTTGGCTCCACGCCTCGACCTGACGCCCGTGGCGGGCTATACTCCCCGGTCGCTCTTGCTTCGGACTACGAAGAGAGCCGCCTCGTAAGAGGAGCCTTGGTCGGCCGCTCGGCGGTCGATCGCGACGGGCCCCTCCGAACGAGGGGCCCTTTTTGTGACCCGAGCGAGACCGAGTGGAGGCGACGAGACACGTCACCCCGCCAAGTGGTCTTTGAAAACTGAGCAGCGCGTGATGAGGGAGATGTTTCCCTCATTACTCGAGCCCGACTCCCGCCCACATGCACGGGCGGGGGTTGAATAACTCCGTCATGTCGGCCACCGCCCTGTGTACGCGGTGGCAGAAGTCAGCTACATGACACGCTCTCTTGTGACTGACGATTCAGTCACGTCACATTTTTTACGGAGAGTTTGATCCTGGCTCAGGACGAACGCTGGCGGCGTGCTTAACACATGCAAGTGGAGCGACGAACCGGGCTTCGGCCCGGGGCAAAGCCGCGAACGGGTGAGTATCACGTGGGTAACCTGCCCCGATGACCGGGATAACCCGAGGAAACTCGGGCTAATACCGGATGTGCTCGCAGCACATCAGTGCAGCGAGTAAAGGAAGCTTCGGCCTCCGCATTGGGATGGGCCCGCGGCCCATTAGCTTGTTGGTGAGGTAAAGGCTCACCAAGGCAACGATGGGTAGCTGGTCTGAGAGGACGATCAGCCACACTGGGACTGAGACACGGCCCAGACTCCTACGGGAGGCAGCAGTGGGGAATCTTGCGCAATGCGCGAAAGCGTGACGCAGCAACGCCGCGTGAGGGAAGACGGCCTTCGGGTTGTAAACCTCTTTCAGGAGGGACGAAGGTTCAGGCGCGAATAGCGTCCTGGACTGACGGTACCTCCAGAAGAAGCCCCGGCTAACTACGTGCCAGCAGCCGCGGTAATACGTAGGGGGCTAGCGTTGTCCGGAATCATTGGGCGTAAAGCGCGCGTAGGCGGCCCGGTAAGTCCGCTGTAAAAGTCAAAGGCTCAACCTTTGAATGTCAGTGGATACTGCCGGGCTAGAGTCCGGAAGAGGCGAGTGGAACTCCTGGTGTAGCGGTGGAATGCGCAGATATCAGGAAGAACACCAACGGCGAAGGCAGCTCGCTGGGACGGAACTGACGCTAAGGCGCGAAAGCGTGGGGAGCGAACAGGATTAGATACCCTGGTAGTCCACGCCGTAAACGATGGGCACTAGGTGTGGGAGGTGTCGACTCCTCCCGTGCCGGCGCTAACGCATTAAGTGCCCCGCCTGGGGAGTACGGCCGCAAGGCTAAAACTCAAAGGAATTGACGGGGGCCCGCACAAGCAGCGGAGCATGTGGTTTAATTCGATGCAACGCGAAGAACCTTACCTGGGCTTGACATGTAACTGACAGCCGTGGAAACACGGTCTTCCTTCGGGACAGTTACACAGGTGGTGCATGGCTGTCGTCAGCTCGTGTCGTGAGATGTTGGGTTAAGTCCCGCAACGAGCGCAACCCCCGTCCTATGTTGCCAGCATTAAGTTGGGGACTCATAGGAGACTGCCGGTGACAAACCGGAGGAAGGTGGGGATGACGTCAAGTCATCATGCCCCTTATGTCCAGGGCTACACACGTGCTACATTGGCCGATACAGAGGGTTGCGATACCGCGAGGTGGAGCGAATCCCAAAAAGTCGGTCTCGGTTCGGATTGGAGGCTGCAATTCGCCTCCATGAAGGTGGAGTTGCTAGTAATCGCGGATCAGCAACGCCGCGGTGAATACGTTCCCGGGCCTTGTACACACCGCCCGTCACACCACGAAAGCGGGTAACACCCGAAGCCGGTGTCCTAACCCTTACGGGAGGGAGCCGTCGAAGGTGGGACTCGTGATTGGGGTGAAGTCGTAACAAGGTAGCCGTAGCGGAAGCTGCGGCTGGATCACCTCCTTTCTAGGGAGACCTAGATACGTCGACCGGGCTTGGACTGGACGCTCTCGAGCGTCCCTTGCGCTGCTCAGTCTTCAGAGACGCCGGCGGGAGACCCCCGTCCGGGCGCCTCCGTGGACCTTGAAAACTGCACTAGACCGAGCGCCCTTCATGCGACGGGTGCGCCTTCGGGCGCACGCATTTCATGAGGGGTGTTCTTGCGTCTCCCCACTGACATCGGGGGAGGCGCAAAAGGATAGAAGCCGAGCATACGCGCACTCAGCGCGTATGCAGCTCACCGTCAAGATAGTAAGGGCACACGGTGGATGCCTTGGCACCAGGAGACGAAGAAGGACGTGGACGGCTGCGATAAGCCACGGTGAGGCGCTGAACAGCCTTTGACCCGTGGATCTCCGAATGGGAAAACCCGGCGCCGGTAATGCGGCGTCACCCAGGACTGAATACATAGGTCCTGGGAGGCAAGTGGGGGAACTGACACATCTCAGTACCCCGACGAAAGGAAATCAACCGAGACTCCCCGAGTAGTGGCGAGCGAAAGGGGATCAGCCTAAACCGAGCATGTGCAAGCGGACACGCGTTGCATGCTTGGGGTTGTAGGACTCGTGCCCGGATCGTGTCCGATCCGGCGGCAGTTACCAAGTCAGGTGTTAGTCGAAGCGAGTGGAACCTCGCACCACAGAGGGCAATCGTCCCGTAGACGAAAACGCACTGACCTGCCGATCGAGTTCCTGAGTAGGACCGCACCCGTGAAACGCGGTCTGAATCCGGGGGGACCACCCTCCAAGGCTAAGTACTCCCTGGTGACCGATAGTGAACTAGTACCGTGAGGGAAAGGTGAAAAGCACCCCTGAAGGGGAGTGAAATAGTACCTGAAACCGCGTGCCTACAAGTGGTCGGAGCCCTTCGGGGTGACGGCGTACTTTTTGCATAACGGGCCGGCGAGTTAGTCGTGTATGGCAAGGTTAAGCGATGAGCGGAGCCGTAGCGAAAGCGAGTCTGAATAGGGCGACACAGTCATGCGCGCTAGACCCGAAACCTGGCGAGCTATCCATGGGCAGGCTGAAGCGGAGGTAAGACTTCGTGGAGGGCCGAACCGACCTAGGTTGAAAACTGGGCGGATGACCTGTGGATCGGAGTGAAAGGCTAATCAAGCCAGGAGATATCTGGTTCTCTCCGAAATATATTTAGGTATAGCCTCGGGCTATATGCGTTTCGGCCGTAGAGCACTGCTTGGACTAGGGGCCCTACCAGGTTACCGACTTCAGGCAAACTCCGAAGACCGTTACGTTAAACCCGGGAGTCAGTGTGCGGGGGATAAACTTCGTACGCGAGAGGGGAACAACCCAGATCACCAGCTAAGGACCCTAAGTGGTGGCTAAGTGGAGAACGATGTCCGAATGCAGAGACAACCAAGAGGTTGGCTTAGAAGCAGCCATTCCTTGAAAGAGTGCGTAACAGCTCACTGGTCAAGTGTTCGGGCGCGGAGAATTCAACGGGGCTCAAGCCACCCTCCGAAGCTGTGAGCTCACTTTGTGAGCGGTAGGAGAGCGTTCCGGTGCCAGCGAAGCGGCGGCGAAAGCCAGCCGTGGAGGAGCCGGAAGTGAGAATGCCGGCATGAGTAACGAGAGAGGGGTGAGAATCCCCTCCACCGATTGTCCAAGGTTTCCTGAGTAAAGTTCGTCTGCTCAGGGTCAGTCGGGACCTAAGGCGAGGCCGAAAGGCGTAGCCGATGGCCAACAGGTTGATATTCCTGTACCACGTCGTGTCCGCTATGACCGATGGGGTGACGGGGAAGGCTAAGGGAACCCAGGCGATGGTCGTCCTGGGGCAAGTACGTAGCCAGTCGCGGTAGGCAAATCCGCCGCGGCGTTACGGCGAGGTGCGATGCCAGCTGGCTTGACCGCCGGCCAGTCCCTGAAGCCATGCCTCCGAGAAAAACCTCTAGGCAGGACATACGTGCCCGTACCTACAACCGACACAGGTGGACAGGTAGAGAATACTGAGGTGAGCGAGCTAACTATCGTTAAGGAACTCGGCAAATTCGCCCCGTAAGTTCGCGAGAAGGGGCGCCCCGGTAGGGTGAAGCTCTTACGAGTGGAGCCCGAGGGGGCCGCAGTGAAAAGGTCCAACCGACTGTTTACCAAAAACACAGGCCTCTGCTAAGTCGCAAGACGACGTATAGGGGCTGACGCCTGCCCGGTGCCGGAAGGTTACGCGGCGTTGTTAGCCACTTCGGTGGCGAAGCAGCAAAGCTAAGCCCCGGTAAACGGCGGCCGTAACTATAACGGTCCTAAGGTAGCGAAATTCCTTGTCGGGTAAGTTCCGACCTGCACGAATGGCGCAACGAGTTGGACGCTGTCTCAACGATAGGCTCGGTGAAATTAGAGTCTCGGTGAAGATACCGAGTACCCGCAGAAAGACGGAAAGACCCCGTGAACCTTTACTGCAACTTGATATTGGAGTTCGGAATATCTCGCTCAGGATAGGTGGGAGGCTTTGAACCTGTGGCTTCGGCCGCAGGGGAGCCAACCTTGAGATACCACCCTTGGTGTTTTGGGCTTCTAACACGCTTCCGTTATCCGGGGCGTGAACAGTGTCAGGTGGGCAGTTTGACTGGGGCGGTCGCCTCCTAAAATGTAACGGAGGCGCCCAAAGGTTCCCTCAGCACGGTTGGAAATCGTGCGCAGAGTGTAAAGGCAACAAGGGAGCTTGACTGCGAGACCGACGGGTCAAGCAGGAACGAAAGTTGGGCTTAGTGATCCGGCCGTGGAAAGTGGAATTGCGGCCGCTCAACGGATAAAAGGTACTCCGGGGATAACAGGCTTATCGCGCCCAAGAGTCCATATCGACGGCGCGGTTTGGCACCTCGATGTCGGCTCGTCGCATCCTGGGGCTGGAGCAGGTCCCAAGGGTTGGGCTGTTCGCCCATTAAAGCGGCACGCGAGCTGGGTTCAGAACGTCGTGAGACAGTTCGGTCCCTATCTTCTGTGGGCGTTGGAGAGTTGAGAGGAGTCGTCCCTAGTACGAGAGGACCGGGATGAACGCGCCTCTGGTGTACCAGTTGTCCTGCCAAGGGCACTGCTGGTTAGCTACGCGCGGCACGGATAAGCGCTGAAAGCATCTAAGCGCGAAGCCAGCCTCGAGATGAGCTCTCCCATCCCCTTGAGGGAGTAAGACCCCTGGTAGACCACCAGGTCGATAGGCCGGCTGTGTAATCGCAGTAATGCGATCAGCAGACCGGTACTAATGGGTCGAGGGCTTGACGGATTTTTCTGCTTCTTCCCGGTCTAGTGCGGTTTTCAAGCTCCACGGGGGCCGTCTCTACCCTTTTCGGTGGCGAGATAGCGAGAGGGAAACACCTCTTCCCATTCCGAACAGAGCCGTTAAGCCTCTCAGCGCCGATGGTACTTGGAGGGCAACCTCCCGGGAGAGTAGGTCGCCGCCGGTCTTCTTCAGAGCCGCCCCGCCGGTCGGCTTTTTTTTGCGTGATCCGGGTCTCGGGGCTGCGCGCCATATGCTCGCTTCGATGAGCACCGCAACCGACACCACCGTCACCGACGAGGCCGCACTCGAGTGGGTGCGCCTGCTCTCGGAGGAGATCGGACCGCGGCGTCCGACCGGGCCGGCTGAGCGTCGCGCTGCCGAGCTGGTAGCCGATCGGCTTGCCAAACGCGGGGTCGCGGTGGAGCAGGTGCCCTTCGGCGGCTATCCGACCTTCGCCGGCCCCTACGGCGCTGCGCTTGCCATTGCGCTGCTGGGCTTGCCGCTCGCCCGGCGGCGGCCCTTGGTCGCGTCCGCGCTCGCCGCTGCGGGGGCGGCGCTGACAGCAGCCGAGGACGGGCTCGTGCGGCGGCCGCTGACGCGCGCGATGGCGAGACGCCCCAGCCGCAACGTGGTTGCGACGATCGAGCCGCGCTCCGAGGTCGAGCGCACGGTCTGCCTCGTTTGTCACCTGGACAGCTCCCGAAGCGGCCTGATGTTCCACCGGCGCTTCCTGCCGTTCCTGCACGCCTGGATAGCGACGCAGGCGGCGGCGTTCGCAACCGCGGTGGCCGCGCCGCTGCTTCGGCGGCTGGGACTGGGCAGGCGGCTGCTCGCCGGCGCGTATGGGGTGTTGCTCGCCGGGCTCGGGATGCTGATCGAGCGGGAGATGCGCGGGGTCGACGTCCCCGGCGCAAACGACAACGCCACCGGGGTGGCCGCCGTGGCCACGCTGGCGGGCGAGCTTCACGCCGAGCCGCTCTCCGCGACCCGGGTCGTCTGCCTGTTCACGGGATGCGAGGAGGCCGGCGTGCTCGGCGCGGACGCTTTCGTGCGCGAGCTCGAGGCCGGCCCGGAGGATTGGCGCTCGTGGCTCTTTCTCAACTTCGACGGGGTGGGGGCACCGGCGACGCTTCGTTTTCTCCGCCGGGAGGGGGTTCTGAGCAAGTGGCCCGCAGACGCCCACCTGGGTCGAATCGCTCAAGGGATCTCCGAGCGCCGGCCCGAGCTTCGGCTGGAGGGCACCGGACACAACGCCGGCCTGACCTATGACACGACGCCCGTGATGGCGCGGGGCGGCCGAGCGATCACATTCAGCACACAGGACGCGACGATCCCGAATTACCACTCGCCGACCGACACGGTGGACAACCTCGATCCCACCGCGCTTGGGCGCGCGATCGAGGTCGGCCGCGAGGTGCTCGCCGGGATCGATCGCGGCGAGGCGGACTAGCGTTAAGCGGCGATTCGGTCCTGCACGCCGGCGCGGTCGTGCAGGTGGTGCGGTGAGCCAGAGGCGAGGCCGATCGGCCGCCGCTCACACTCGCGCACCGGTTCGGGCTCGATCCCGTACTCGCCGAGCGTCGCGAAGTCGATCACCAAATCGGCCGCGTCGAGCAGCCGCTCCCTTATGTCTATGAGCTTTCCCATGGGCGGGAAGGTATGGATGGCCTCGGACGGAACCCGACTATTTGCAGGGGAAGTTGCAGAGGGGGCAAGGGTGGATATGTTGGCGGCGACGTCGAGTCCACAAATAGGGCCTGGATGCCGCACGCAGTCACGAACTACGACTTCTCCATAGGCGCCAAGCGCGGCCTCTAGCCGTGACCGGCACGGTCCTGCTCACACACAGCTCCGGTCCGCAGGGGCCGGGCGAGGGCAGCGATCCGCTGGTTCGGCGTCTTCGCGAGGAGCTCGGAGCGGAGTACGAGGTCCTCTTCCCGAAGATGCCGGGCATCGAGGACCCGCATTACGAGCCGTGGCGCGATCGGCTCGCCGCGGAGCTCGCCGGAGTGGAGGGGAGAGTCATCGTCTTCGGCCACTCCCTGGGCGGATCTGTCGCGCTCAAGTACGCCGCCGAGGGTGGGCTGGAGGATCGAGTGGCCGGCCTCGTGATCGCCCGAGCGCCGTACTGGGGGCAAAGCGAGTGGGAGCGGGAGTGGGCGCTGCCCGGGGATTGGGCGGGGGAGGAGACGCGGCTGCCGCCCGTCGTCCTCTTCCACAGCCGCGACGACGAGGTGAGCCCCTTCGCTCACCTCGATCTGTACGCGAAGAGGCTCACCGAGGCCGAGGTGCATCCCCACGACGGCAACGGTCACCTGTTCGATCGAGGCGACCTCTCCGAGGTGATCGCCGCCGTCAGGTCGCTCTAGCGGCCCCGCCGCCCGAAGCTGTGCGGGGCCGGCAGTGATGCGGCGAGCTCCGCCATCGCTGCCTCGCGGACGCCGTCGAAGCCGCGCTTGGAGAGCCCCACTGCTGAGGGACCCGCCATCGCCGGCTCCCGCTGTCGCTCCTCCGGATCGTTCCCGGTCTCTCGATCAACGGGCGGCTCGAGGTCACGGACTTTCGGAGGTGGAAGCTCGTCGGTGCTCAGGCGTTCGATCTTGGTGACGACCACGTTCGTGGTTCCCTCCCGGTGCTCGAGCATGCCGGCAGCGAGGACGAAGCCCGAGGTCCTCACCGCCAGGCGGCAGCGCTCCACGACCGGGGGAGGGACGATCAGGTTGATCGTCCCTCGCTCGTCCTCGAGCAGCATGAAGACGACGCCGTTGGCGGTCGCCGGCCGCTGCCGGGCGACGACCATCCCCGCCACGCCGACCCGGGCGCCGTCGCGCGTACGGCCCAGATCCTCACTACTCAGCAGCTTCGTGGGGAGGGTCTCCCGGATCAGCTCCATCGGGTGGCGGCCCAGGGTCATCCCGGTAGTCCGGTAGTCGGCCACGATCTTCTCCCACGGGCCGAGCTGCGGGAGCGGCGGGGTGGGGGAGCCATCCAGCGGTAGAGCCAGCTGCGCTCCGTCGTTGGTGCGGGTGGCGCGAGCCGATCCGCCGGCCTCCCAGAGCGCCGGCCGCCGCATCTCGTCGTCCGGATCGCCCAACCCCGGGGTCAGGTCTTCGCCCAATCCCGGGGTCAGGTCTTGCAGGCCACATTTGTCGTATGCAAGACCTGACCCCGGGTGGACGAGGCCGTCGCAGGCGCCTGCCCAGGCGAAGCGCTGCAACGCAGCCGCGCCCGAGCCCGAGCGCCCGGCGAGGTCCGAGATGCTCCTGTAGGAGCCGCCGCGCCGGCGCTCCTCGATCACCGCCTGCGCATCGACCTCCGCAACCTCGGCGACGTAGCCGAGTCCGATCCGGACCGGGGGATTTCCGGCGGAGCCGGGTTCCGCCCCCGTGGTCTCCACCCGGCAGTCCAGCTCGCTGGCGTTGACGTCCGGGGAGAGGATCTCGATGCCGCGCCGCTGCGCCTCGTGGACCAGCGCGTCCGGCGGATAGAAGCCCATCGGCTGCTCGTTGAGCAGGGCGCAGAGCAGCTCCGGGCCGTAGTGGACCCGCAGCCACATCGACTGGTAGGCGAGCAGCCCGAAGGCGGCGGAATGCGACTTGGGGAAGCCGAAGCCGGAGAAGCCCTCGATCTGGCCGAAGACCCGCTCGGCGATCTCGCGCGAGACGCCGCGGCCGATTGCGCCCTCGATGAACCGCTCGCGGTAGCGCTCCATCGCCGTCTGCGAGCGCTTGCGGCTCATCGCCCGCCGCAGCCCCTCAGCCTCTCCGACAGAGAAGCCGGCCAGCGCCATCGCCACCTCCAGCACCTGGTCCTGAAAGACGATCGCGCCGAGGGTGTCGTGCAGAGCCGGCTCGAGCGAGGGGTGCTCGTAGGGGATCTCGTATGAGGGATCGGCCCGCAGCCGCTTGCGCCGCTCGATGTAGGGATGGACGGCCCCACCCTGGATCGGCCCCGGCCGCACCAGGGCGACCTGCACCGTCAGGTCGTCCAGGTTCTCAGGCAGTGTGCGCGGGAGCATCTGCATCTGTGCCCGGCTCTCGATCTGAAAGACGCCGGTCGTCTCGGCCTGCTGGATCGCGCCCCAGATCTCGTTGTCGTCGAGCGGCACGCGGGAGAGGTCGATCCGCTCGCCGCGGGTGCGCGCGATCTCGTCGACGCAGCGCTCGACCGCGGAGAGCATCCCCAGCCCGAGCAGATCGATCTTCAAAAAGCCTGCATCCGCGCATGAATCCTTGTCCCACTGGACGATCTGGCGACCCTCCATCGCCGCCGGCTGAACCGGGCAGAGCTCGACCAGCGGCATGGTCGAGATCACCATCCCGCCCGGATGTTGCGAGATGTGGCGGGGGAGGCCGGCGATCTCCGGAAGCAGCTCGGCCAGCGCCCGCCAGCGCGGGGAGCGGGCCCGCAGCTTGCCCAGCGTCTCCTCCATCCGGTCCCAGGCGTCGCGACTCGCCTCGTAGACGTCCACGGCGCGGGCGAAGCGCTCCACCTCGCCGAGCGGAAGGCCGAGTGCCTTGCCGAGGTCGCGGATCGCCCCGCGCGCGCGGTAGGTGGCGAACGAGGCGACGAGCGCCGAACGCTCGGGCCCGTAGCGCTCGTGCACCCGCGGGATCAGCTTCTCGCGAATGTCCCTGGGGAAGTCGAGGTCGATGTCAGGGACGTCGGTCAGCTCCTCGTTCAGGAAGCGACCGAGGAAGAGGTCGTTCTTCACCGGGTCGATGTGCGAGAGCCCGGTCAGGTAGCAGACCAGCGAGCTGACGCTGGAGCCACGGCCGCGCCCCGGCGGCAGCAGCCGCCGGGCGGAGTCCGGGCCACGCACCTCGGCCGCCACCTCGCGGGCCAGCTCGAGCATGTCCTGGTGGAGGAGGAAGAACCCCGAGAGGCGCAGCTTCCTGATCAGGGCAAGCTCCTCGTCAAGGCGCCGCTCGGCCTCGGCGCGATGCGGCGTCCCCTCGTAGCGGTGGATCAGGCGCATGCGGCAGAGCTCGGCGAGACGGCGGTCTGTTCGGCGGCGGCTTTTGTGGCCGCCGCATATGTCTTCCTCCGCGCCGGGGTAGCTGTAGCCCAGCTCCCTAGTGAGGTCGAAGCGAAGGCGCTCGGCGAGCCGCTCCGTCTCGGCGACGGCGTCTGGATGGTCGCGAAAGCGAGCGCCCCCCATTAAACGGGTTGCGCCTCCCGGCGCACCCTCGTATGAGGAGAGCAGGGCGGAGGCGGAGTTGCCGCGGCGCAGCGCCTCGGTCTCGTCGAGGGTCGCCCCCAGCCGCACCGCCACCATCGCGTCCTGCAGGGCAAGGCGCGAGCGCTCGTGGGCATGGGCGTCGCCCGTCGCCACTGCGGGGACGCCGAGCCGCTCCGCCAGCGAGGAGAGCCAGCGGTTGCGAGAGCGGTCGTGCCGCCAGAGCGGGCGCTGCAGCTCGATCCGGAAGTGGTCCGGGCCGAAGGCGCGGAGCAGCCGTTCCGCCAGATGGGCGCCGCCGGCCGGATCGCCCCGCTCCCAGCTGCCGGCCACGGCGCCGTCACGGGCACAGCCCGAGAGGCAGACCAGCCCCTCGGTGTGGCGCTCGAGCTCGTCGATCGGGATCGACGGCGGGAGGGGATCTCGCATATGCGAGGGTGCGCGTGAGCGCAACCCGTTTGATGGTGGCTCACGCGTTCCACGGTGCGCTTCTGTGATCAGCCGGCAGAGGCTCGCCCAGCCCCTTGCGTTCTCGACCAGGAGGGTGACGTGGACCGGCCGAGGCATCCGCCTCGGCACCTCCACGGTCAGCTCGCAGCCGAGGATGGGGCGGACGCCGACGCCCTTGCAGGCGTGCGAGAACTCCATCGCGCCGCAGACGTTGTCGTGGTCGGTCAGGGCGAGGGCCTCGTGGCCGAGGGTGGCGGCGGTGGCCGCCAGCTCGGCCGGGTCGGAGGCGCCGTCCAGGAAGGAGTAGGCACTGTGGCAGTGGAGCTCGGTAAACCTCCTCAATGCCGCCTCCTCTGCTTCGCGTCCGGGGGCGGCATCAATCCCGCTGCCGGAACCAGCGGCCCGAGTCCTGCTCCCTGAAGACGACGACGTCGCTGCCGTCCTCGAGGACCAGCTCAAAATAGCTTCTTTGCAGGGGTTTCTGCGTCCACCAGCCATCCTCGACCAGCCATTCCTCGCGCACCGACTCGACCGCAAGCCGGCCGACCGCGCGCGGCGTTCCGTCGCTGTCCACCTGGACCGGGACCGGCCAGGGCTTGTTGACCCGGCCGGGTCTCAAGGTTCCTCGGGGAACGGCATGAGCACTTCACGCCGCTCCGGCACCCGCGAGCCCGGATCGACCTCCAGCACCCGCATCAGGGAGTCGGCGCCGGCGGCCGAGCGGGTCTGGCGGACGGCCTCGGAGATGCGCTTGCGCCGCTCCTCATCGGGAGCCGAGAGAGACAGCTGATCGCCGGTCTCGGGCCCGAGCGCCACCGCCTCGAGCCGCAGCGTCGCCGCCGGTGCCGGCAGCAGGGTGAGGTGGGGGATCAGGGCGTCGGCAAGCCGGGAGCGGTCCGCGCTCGCTCGTCGCAGCGCGACCTGGCGCCGCCAGCCTCCACCGGCGGCGAGCCGGGCGGAGAGGCGCAGTGTCCGCAGCTTTCGACCGCGCCTGGCGCCGTGGGCGAGCAGGCGGGAGATCAGCAGCTCCAGCGCCCTCTCGAGCTGCTGCCCGGAGACAGCCTCGGGCAGCTCGAGCTCCACCGCGATCGCCTCGTGCGCCGGTCGCGGGCGAAGCGGATCGTCCTCTCCGCGCGCCAGCGCCCGCGCCCGCAGGCCAAGGCGCCCGAAGCGGTCGGCGACCGCATCGCGCGGCAGCCCCGCGAGCCGCCCGAGGGTGGAGATCCCGAGCCGCTCGAGCTCGTTGGGGAGGTCGTCGGCCTCTCCTTGGCCACCGAGGCGCCCGCAGAGCAGGGATACGGGCAGCGGCTCGAGATAGTCCGCGGCGGCACCGTTGGGGACGATCCCGCCGGAGCTCGCGGCGGCCACGTATGCGCAGAAACGGCCGGGACCGGCGCCGAGACACACGGATCGACCGAGTTGCTGGCGCATGCGTTTCAGCACTCCCTCGATCCCTCCCCAGAGCCGGCTCAGGCCGCCCGCCTCGAAGAAGGCCTCGCCGGCGCGGGCGGACTCGACCTGCGCCCCGATCCCCTCCAGCCTCCTCAGCGCCTCCTCCCAGGAGCGCTCGGCGTGCTCGGGATCGGGCGGGATCAGGGCGAGCTCGGGGCAGCGCGAGAGCGCCTCTCCCATCCTCATCCCAGCCCGCAGCCCGAAGCGCTCCGCGGGCTCCGAGACCTCGCCGATCAGCTGCGCGGCGCCGGGCTCGGGAGCAAGGGCAGCGGGTAATGCGAGGGCGCTCCGAGCGGAGTGAGGAGCAACCCGTTTCATCCTTGCTTCCCGGTGCTCTGTCGTGGCTGCGATCAGCCGGAATCGGGGGATCAGGGCGCATGCGACGGGCATCGAACGTATGTTCGTATACCCGCGCCGAAAGGTCAAGGAACTCGCCGACGCTTAGAGCTCCACCTTGTGGGAATCCGCTGATCATGCCCAAGCGCGAGCCGACCACCGAGGAGCTTCGCCGCACCCAGCGGGAGCGGGCGACCGAGGAGCACGAGGCGATTCCCGGCTCGATCACCCCTGCCGAGGAGCGCCAGCATCGCCGCCGCGCCGCGAAGTCCGCCTACCTCGAGCGGAAGCTGGCCGAACGCGAGCGCTCGGAGCGCGACGAGAGCTGACCGGGCTCGCCCTGATCGCCGACACGCATCTGCCGCGCGCTGGCCGCCGGTTGCCGGAGCCCTGTGTGGAGGCCCTGCGCGCCGCCGACCTGATCGTCCACGCCGGTGACTTCAGCGAGGCGTCGGTGCTCGCGGAGCTCAGAGAGATCGGGCCGGTCGCGGCGGTGCACGGCAACGTGGACAGCGCGGAGCTCAGGCGAGAGCTGCCGGAGTCGCTCTCACTGGACCTGGAGGGCGCCACGATTGCGGTGATTCATGACGCCGGACCGGCCAAGGGGCGACTCGAGCGGCTTCGCGCCCGCTTCCCGGATGCCGACGCCGTGGTCTTCGGCCACTCGCACATGCCGCTGCACGAGGAGCGCGACGGCTTTGCGATCTTCAATCCCGGCAGCCCGACGGAGCGGCGCCGGTCACCCAATCGGTCGATGGGCGAGGCGACCGTTGAGAGGGGCGGGATCGAACTCCGCCACCTCGCATTGCCATGATGGAGCGATGACCGTGCGGGCGATCGCAGGTCCGGCGGCGATGTTTGTGGCCGCCGTTTATTTCTCCCTGAGCGCGCTGGCGCTCGCGGGCTGCGGGTCCTCGTCGGATCAGGGCACGGTCCCGGGCGGGGCGGACGCCGATGCGGTGCAGGTGATCAGGAGCTGGGCCGATGAGCTGCGGGCCGGTGACGTCTCGGCGGCCGCCGACCGGTTCGCGATCCCGAGCGTCGTCCAGAACGGGACCGCGCCCCTGCGCCTCACCGAGCGCCGGGAGGTCGAGGCCTTCAACCAATCGCTTCCCTGCGGAGCGGAGCTGACCGAGGCGATCTCGTCGGGGAAGTACACGATCGCGACCTTCAAGCTCACCGAGCGACCCGGACCGGGCCGGTGCGGCAACGGTGTCGGCGAGTTCGCGAAGACCGCCTTCGTCATCCACGACGGCCGGATCACGGAGTGGCGGCGCGTCGTCGATCAGGGACCGGTGACCGAGCCGCAGAGCACCGCACCGGTCATCTGAGCCGCTCGATCACCGCATCCGTGAACTCGGTGGTGCTCGCGTGGCCCTTCAGGTCCGGGGTGCGGACGCCGGCCGCCGCGGTCTCCAGCACGGCGTCGTAGATCGCGCGCGAGGCGCGGCCGGCGTCCTCGATCCCGGCGACGCCGGCGTAGTGGAGCACCGCCGCCGCCGCGAGGATCATCCCCATCGGATTGGCGATGTCCTTGCCCTCGAGCGCGGGCGCGGTTCCGTGCGGCGCCTCGCTCATCGCGATCCGCACACGCAGCTCGCCGTCGAGCGCGAGCAGCACCGATTCTGCACCGGCGATCGACCCGAACAGGGGCAGGACGAAGTCCGAGAGCAGGTCGCCGTCGCGATTGAGGCTGGGGATCACCAGGGGCGCGTCGGCGCGACCGGTGAGCAGGCCGGCGTAGGTCGCGTCGATCAGCAGGGGCTCGTAGGCGACCTCGGGGTGTCGCGCCGCCGCCGCGTCCATCTCCTCCTTCAGCATCCCCTCGTAGACCGGGCTGACCGTCCACTTCGGCCCGCCGTAGACGCGGCCCTGGATCTCCTCCGCCGTCCGGAAGGCGTACTCGGCCACCGCCCTGCAGTTGGAGCGATGGATCACCTCGGTGCGCTGCGCGACCTCATCGCCGTTCTCGGGGCGGCGGGACTCCTCGGCGCCGTAGGCATCCTCGACGGCCATGCGGACCACAGAGATCGGGTGGTGGATCCCGGCAACGGGGACGACGCCCGGGATCCGGCGACCGGTGCGAACGATCACCACGCCGTCGATCGCCTCGCGGATCAGGCGGTTCGGGCTGCCGACGTCATCGGCGCCCTCCGGCGTGATCGTCGCCGCCTTGATCCCGAGGCCCACCCCACCAGACGGGCCGCGCCCTCGCATCATCGCCCTCGCCGCCTCGGTGCATACCTCGTTCTTCGTCCGGCGCCTGTTCTCGAGGGACAGGTCGAATCGCTCCAGCTCGACGTCGAGGCCGATCACCTCGGGCGCGATCACCCGCAGGGACTGATCGAGCAGCTCCTGTCCGGTCTGGTCGCCCTCGAGCACGACTATTCGCAGCCCGGCCATCGCGGTGGGAGCTTATGCGAGGGTGCTCTCAGTGAAACGAGGAGCAACCCGTTAGATGAGTGACGAGAAGTGCACCTGGTGCGGCGCGGAGGTCGAGGCCGGTGACGGCTTCCGAGCCTACGAACCGGCGGGGGAGCGCCGTGCCGTGTTCTGCCGGCTCGAGCACCTCGTCCCATGGTCCATCCAGGGCGCCCACTGGGACGCCGGGGAGATGACGGAGCCCGCCACGCTGGACGAGGGGGCGACGGGCTGCTCGCACTGCGGGGCGAAGCTCACCGATACGCACGTGCTGCTCGTCCGCCATCGCGGCGAGCATCGAGTCGCCGATGCCTTCTGCTCGGTCGATCACATGTCGGATTGGGCGAAGGCCGGCGGGCGCTGGCAGTAGGTGGCCTCATCGTCCATGGCGTGTTCGACCGCGTCGACGATCGCTGCCTCGCTCACCTCGCCCGCCAGGGCCACGTCCGCCAGTGTCGGTGAAGCCATGCAGGCAGAGGAGTGGAGATCCCGAGCCGCCGCGATGCGATGGGGTGAAGGACATGTCCGCCGGGACGCTATCCACGCTGCCCTGTTCGCGGACTTTGCGGAATCCGGCAGACCGCCCGTTCTCGCGGATCGCCGCAAAACGCGGGATCTGCCCTTTTCACTCCGTTGACGTCGCTGTCGGGGACGCTAGGGTGATCGCACTTGAACACGGCAGGTTGATCGAAAGGTCAATCAGGTCAGTTCAAACAGAGACGGCCCGGGAAACCGGGCCGTCTCGCTTTCATGGGACCGCTTGAAGACGCCTTGATGATCGGCGTGCAGACTCGATGGCCTGCCACTTACCGATGCGGCTCGAATCCAGCGACGAAGAGAGGCACGCCGGCGACGCCGGTATCGAAGACTGCTGTTTGCCGTGGGAGGGCTCGCCGGGGCAGTACTCGTAGGTGCGGTTCTGCTGATTTCGAGCTCCGGCAACGGTGGCTCGGACCGACCTCCCGCCGCGAAGCCCGGGTTCGCCGGTCGCCTGCTGATCGCGGACAGGGGCAACAACCGGCTGCTGCTGGTCGATTCGGCCAAGCGAATTCTCTGGCGGTATCCGAGCAAGGGCAGGCCCGTCCCTCGAGGCGGCTTCTTCTTCCCCGACGACGCGTTCTTCATCCATGGAGGCGCCGGACTGATCTCGAATCAAGAGGACAACGAGACGATCGTCGAGATCGGCTTCCCGTCCGGCCACGTTTCCCTTCAGTACGGCCACCCTCGGATGCCCGGCTCGCCACCGGGCTATTTGAACCAGCCGGACGACGCCTACCTGCTGAAGGACGGCACGATCACCGTGGCCGACGCGCAGAACTGCCGCATCCTGTTCATCGGCCCCAACGGGCGCCCGAAGTCTCAGATCGGCACCAGCGGCCAGTGCACGCACGATCCCCCGGGGAGCATCGCCTATCCGAACGGCGACACCCCCCTGGCCAACGGTCACTTCCTCGTCTCCGAGGTGCATGGTTCGTACGTCGACGAGTTCACGCGTGGCGGGAAGCTCATCTGGAGCACCCAGCTGCCGATCACCTACCCCTCCGATCCGCAGCAACTCGGGCCGAATCGCTATCTCGTCGCCGATTACGCGAAGCCCGGTGGGCTCTACGAGTTCAACAGGGCGGGCAAGATCCTCTGGTCGTATCGCCCGAAGTCGGGCGCAGGGATGCTCGATCACCCGAGCCTCGCGGAGCGCCTGCCAAATGGCCTGATCGGAGTGAACGACGACTACCGCGATCGTGTGGTCTTGATCGACCCGCGGCGCCGGCGCATCGTCTGGCAGTACGGACACACCGATCGTGCCGGACGGCGGCCCGGATACCTGAAGATCCCCGATGGCTTCGATCTCCTCGGCCCGGGCAACAGGACTCCGACACACGCGTCGACCGGCTAATCGCCCCGGCTTGAACTGCCGCTTAGGACCTCCCTCCATCCTGGGCCGATGGAATCCCTCGAGATCCCCGTGCTGCCGGTCGTTCTGATCGGCGCCCTCCTCCTGGCTGCCATCTGGACCATCACGGTGGGCCAGTGGCTCAGGAGCACCAAGCCGCTCCGGTAGTCGTGGGTGAAATGTGAGGGTTTTCTACTTCTCCTCTTAGGGAGCCTTCACCGGCCGACTGCAGGCTTCCCCGAGGATCGGTCGAGCCCGGCCCCCGGGGCCGGGCTCGTATAGCCACCAGCGAGCGCCTGCCCCGCGGAGAGGAAGTGACGGTGATGAAGAAGCGCGAACAGACACAGCAGAGGCAACTCGACCAGCGCCGGCACGACTACGAGCGCCTGCTCGGCCACTGATGGGCTCGCCTGAAGGGCGGCCATGAGGAGTGATGGACCGTATGCGGCGGGCTGGCGCCAGTCCTGTCGTGGGTCGTCCGCCGGATGCGGCTGACTCACCGTCCGACTCGAAGACACTCGCCCGGATTGCGGCGCGCCGAGAGGGGAGGCGCGAGGCTGAGGCCGCGCGCAGGCGGCGACGCCGGCGAATCCTGGTTGTGTCCATCCTCGTCGTGCTGCTGTCGCCGTTGATCTATTCGTATGCGACCTGGATGCTGCGGCCTTCGAGCATGGCCTTCTTCCCGCGCAGCGTCGAGTGGGTCCGGGCCGATGTTCCCCTCGGTAACCAGCTGGTCGATCAGATCGAGCACGCCTACTACAGCTGGAACGCGCCGAGCAAGGGCGGGCCGCAGCTGACCAGCCTGCCTGCGACAGGGGTGGCCGCGAAGGCGCCGAGCGAGAGGGCCGCGACGCCGCCGCGGATCAAGCCGGTCTTCCCGCACCGCCTGCCCGGCGAAGGGGTCTGGAAGCCGACCGGCCCGCCGGTCCGCGGTGGCGCGCCGGTGCTGGTGACGACCTTCCGTCCCGAGACCGACTATCCGCGGAACCTCGCCTACCTCGCCTGGTTCGATCACACGCGCACGGCTCTCGCCTTCTATCCGGGGCGCTACGAGCCGCCGAGCGCGGCCGTGCGCGGGCCGGCGATGGTCCCGGAGAGCCAGCGAAGGCGGCTGCTCGCGACCTTCAACGCCGGCTTCATCTACCGAGACGTGAACAACGGCTCCACCGACAACGGGCGGATCAACGAGCCGCTGGCGAAGGGCAACGCCACGCTCCTCGGCTACCGCGACGGCCGGGTCGCGATCAAGATCTGGAACGGCGGCCCCAACGCAGGCCCTAACGTTGCCTGGTCGCGCCAGAGCCTGCCACCCATCATCTGGCACGGTCGCCTCAACCCCAACCTGAACGACAGCACCCAGTGGGGCTTCACGGTCGGCAACGCTGTCCGCGTCTGGCGCACCGGGGTCGGCATCGACCGCCGCGGCAACCTGATCTTCGCGGCCGCAAACGACATGACCGTGACCACGCTCGCCCGGGTCCTGCAGCGCGCCGGCGCTGTTCGGGCGATGCAGTTCGACATCAATGCCGACTGGCACACCCTGATCACCTACACCCACCACCATGGCCTCCGCCCGACACAGGTCGGGCCATCGAACCAGCCCGACGGCCGCTATCTCACCCCCGATGACCGCGACTTCTTCGCGGTCTACCGGCGCCAGCCGGGTCCGGTCACCGTCCCCTTCAAATAGGGATCTCGACGTGGCGGATCAGCTCGGGGCCGGCCGCAGCGGTGTAGAGCCATCCCAGCCTTCAGCGCCCTCGCGAACCATTCCGAAGAACTCGCGCAGGCCGTCGTTGTCGACGTGGATCTCGATGTCGTGGCCGAGCAGGGCCGACGCGTCGTGGAGGGTGGCGTCGAGGGGACCGAGCTGGGAGCTGAGGTACTCGGGCAGGTTCCGCTCGTCGAGTTCGCGGCGGAGCTCCCGGGCGGACTCCGCGGGCAGCACGTAGGCGACGTGGTGGATTCTCGGCCGCACGCCGGCGAATCTCTCCTCGACGCGGTCTGGCGTCAGGCGTGTCGGTTCGATCAGCTCGATTGCGCCACCGCCGCAGAAGCCGAACGCAGAATCGTGAGCGAACTCTGCCGGCTCGCCCCGCGATAGGACGCTTTCCAGCGGCACGTCCTCGACGAGGAAGAACGGACCGGCCCCGAGCTGGGTGGCCAGCCGCTCCACGGTCGCCTCGATGTCGTCGACGACGTAGGCGTGGTGATGTGGCTCGCCGAGTTGCGGTCTGAACAGGTTCTCCGGCACGGCTCCTCCAGTCGGTGGCGGTGCAGGCTACGGGTTTATCGGGAACCGGACCGACGGGTCCGGCCCTCCATGTATTTCCCGCCGCGCGGAAGCCGAATCTCCGCAGATTGCGGCAACACCCGTTGACATCGTCTTGACTTCGCCGTTGCGAGGCGTAGGGTGCTCAGCACTGGAACAAGGGAAACCTTGTTCTTAGAGAAGGCCCGGGAAACCGGGCCTTCTCGCTATTTACGGGCCCGTTTTGCGGGCCGCCGCTTCTTCTTCTGAGCTTTCTTCTTGGGTGCCGGCTGCTTCGCGGCGGGGGCCGGCGCCGCGAACGCCAGGATCAGCGGCGCCACCAGGTCAGGCTTCTCGACGTTGGGGGAGTGGCCGGCGCCGGGGATCAGGTGCGTCTCTGCGCCCGGGACGTCTCGGTAGCGGGCGATTGCGGCCTGCGGGTCATAGATCTGGTCCTCGGCGCCGAAGATGACGAGCAGCGGGACGTGAGCGGCGGCAAGGCGCTGATCGAGCGGCTGCTCGGCGACGAAGTCCTTCTCGGCGTCGCTGGTGTCCTTGAGCGCCGTGTAGGTCATCGCGCGGAGATCGTCCACGGGCTGGTCCGGGTTGTCAAAGCCGCTCGAGATGTTGTACCCGGGCGCAAACGCCCTGTCGTACTCGCCGCGAATCGTCGAGGTGGGAGCGACCTGGACGAGGCGGGCGATGGCCTGGCCGATCACCGGCCACATGCTGAGGTGCTCGCCCAGCGACTCGTGCTCGAACCCGTCTTCCGGGGACTGATCGATGATCGCGATCCTCGACGCCAATTGCGGGCTCTGCTCCGCCACGGCCACCGCAACACTGGCGCCCAGCGAGTGTCCGACGACCGTCGCCCCCACGACGTGCAGCTTCGCGAGCGCCTCGGCGACCGCACTCGCCTGGTCCTCGATGGAGTACCCGGAGCCGGGCTTGTCGGACCCACCCATGCCGAGCAGGTCGATGCGGATAACCCGATGGCTCGGCTCAAGCAGCGGAGCGAGGTTGTCCCACCAGTCCATCGAGCAGGTCTCGCAGTGGAGCAGCACGATCGGGCTTCCCTGGGGACTCCCTTGATCGAGGACCTGGAGCGTCCCGGACGAGGTGTCGACGAGTCGCGCTCCGTCGTCTCTGACATAAGCGCTCTTCGTCGCGTTCGAGACGACGAGCGCGTTGAGGAGCAGGAGAACGACGATTCCCCCGACCACCCCCAGGGTGATCTTGAGCCAGCGGCTCACAGGCCGAGCTCATCCGAGCGCTCGGCGAGCGCCTCGATGACCAGGGCGATGTGCTCGTCCTGATCGACGCCGAGCTCTTCGATTCCCCTCTGGACCTCGTCGCGATTGACTGCGGCCGCAAACGACGGCTGCTTGAGCTTCTTCTTGACCGACTTCGGCTTCATGCCGTCGAGACCCGTCGGGCGGACCCGGGCGCAGGCGACCACGAAACCGGAGAGCTCGTCCACGGCGTAGAGCGTCTTCGCCATCCGGGTCTCGCGGGGGACCCCCATGAAGTCGGCGTGACCGGCGACCGCGTCGATCGCCTCCTGCGGGTAGCCGCGCTCGGTGAGCTCCTTGATCGCGACGCGAGGATGGCCCGTCTCGAGGTCGGGATAGCGCTCGTAGTCGAGGTCGTGGACGAGGCCAGTGACGGCGTAGAGCTCCTCGTCCTCATCCCACTTGCGGGCGTACGCGCGCATCGCCGCCTCGACTCCGAGCAGGTGCTTTCTGAGCGAATCGGAGTCGATCCACTCGGTGACGAGCCGCCATGCATCCTCTCTTGAGACGTCCGCCATGCGGCTGGCTACTCTAGGCGCCCATGGAGAAATTCATCATCCAGGGTGGCGTCCCGCTCTCGGGGGAGATCGTTCCGGCGGGCAACAAGAACGCCGCGCTCCCGATCCTCGCCGCGTGCCTGCTCACCGACGAGGAGCTCATCATCGGCAACGTGCCGAGGATCCGCGACGTGGAGTCCATGCTCGGCCTCCTGGAGAGACTTGGAGTGGAGGTTGCCTGGACGGGCGACAACGAGGTCACGCTCCGTGCCAACGAGATCGGCGGCACCTCGGTCGACGAGGAGCTCGCCAACCGGATCCGGGCCTCCTTCCTGGTCGCCGGGCCGCTGCTGGCGCGCTGCGGCGAGGTCAAGATGCCGCCCCCCGGTGGGGACACCATCGGGCGGAGGCGGCTCGACGCCCACCTCGATGCGTTCCGGGACCTTGGCGCCGGGATCGATGGCGACCTCTGGATCGAGCTCTCCGCGCCGCCCGGCGGCCTCAAGGCAACCCGGATCTTCATGGACGAGCCCTCGGTGATGGGGACCGAGAACGCCCTGCTCGCCGCGGCGCTGACTCCGGGCCCGACGACGATCGCAAACGCCGCCTCCGAGCCCCACGTCCAGGATCTGGCGCGGCTGCTCTGCAAGATGGGAGCGCACGTCGACGGGATCGGCTCGAACGTGATGACCGTCCGCGGGCAGGAGAAGCTCGGCGGCGCCGAGCACTCGGTTTGCGCGGATCACATCGAGATCGCCAGCTTCATGGCGCTGGCCGCCGCCACGAGCGGCGAGCTGCGTATCCGCGACGTCGTGGCGGAGGACCTGGAGGGCATCCGCCGTCATTTCCGGCGGCTCGGCCTGCAGACGATGCTCGAGGGCGGCGACCTGCTCGTGCCGCCGGAGCAGAAGCTCACCATCCGCGACGACCAGGGCGACGCGATTCCAAAGATCGACGACGGTCCCTGGCCCGCCTTTCCCGCCGACCTCACCTCGATCGCACTCGCGCTCGCCACGCAGGCGGCCGGGACGATCGTGATCCACGAGAAGATGTTCGAGAACCGGCTGTTCTTCGTCGACAAGCTGGTCGCGATGGGCGCTCGGATCCACCTCAGCGACCCCCACAGGGCGGTCGTCAGTGGTCCGAGCCGGCTTCACGGTGCTCGACTGGAGAGCCCCGACATCCGCGCGGGCATGGCGATGCTCATCGCGGCGCTCGCCGCGCAGGGCACCTCGGAGATCGGCAACGTCGCGCAGATCGATCGCGGCTATGAGCGAATCGACGTGCGGCTGCGCGATCTGGGCGCCCGCATCGAGCGGGTCGCCTCAGAGCGCGTTCCGGCCTAGCTCAGACGCTGTAGGCGTTGTGCAGCTCGGTGAAATTGGGCTGCGGGGGCTCGTCCGGCGCGTCGTCACCGAGAATCTCAGCGATCCCGGGGCCGAGCCGCGACTCGGCGAACGCCCCGAAGGCCTCAGGCGACTCCCAGATGTCGAGAATCTTCAGGGTGTCGCCATCGAAGCGCGCCGTGTGCGCGATCAGCCCGTCGGGCGGGTCGCCCTTGGGGTCCAGCGCCGCGTCAACGGCGTCGTACTGGTCCGGCGCCAACTGCATTTCCATCTCCACGAAAACCGCCACTTCGTCTCCTCCTCCGGTTGGGTAGCTGCGAGAATCCTATTCGGAGAGGCGCCGCCGAGAAGCTTGCAGCCTGTGAACGCCGGTGACGGGATGATGGGTCGATGATTCACCCGATCCCCCCGGGCACCCGGGACATCCTGCCTGACGAAATGCGCGAGCTTCGCTCTCTCCAGGCGACCCTGATCGAGGTCTTCGAGCGATTCGGCTACGGCCAGGTGGCCACACCGACGCTCGAGTACGACGAGGTGCTGCAGCGCGGGGAGGGCCGCAGCGGGGTGGGGGCGTACCGCTTCTTCGACGAGCGGGGCGAGCTCCTCGCCCTGCGCTCAGACATGACGATCCCGATCGCGCGGCTGGTCGCATCCCGCTTCGCCGATGCCCAGCCACCGCATCGCTTCTCCTACGTCGGGAACGCGTACCGGATCGTCCGGCCGCAGCGAGGCCAGGTCCGCCAGTTCCTCCACGCCGGGATCGAGCTGCTCGGCTCGCCCGCCCCGGAGGGCACGGTCGACGTCCTGGAAGTGCTGAGCGCCTCGCTGGACGCGGTCGGGCTGAACCGCGCGGTCCTCGGCCTGGGCGACGCCGATCTCTATCGCCAGCTTCTCACCGAGCTGGGCGTGGAGGGAGAGCACCGCGCCCGCATCCTCGACCGGCTCGCGGAGCACAACCTCGTCGGGCTGGAGATGGCGGTCGACGACGTCGCGGGCCTCGATGCCCACGGACGCGAGACCCTGCTGAGGCTTCCAGGCATGCGGGGCGGAGCCGAGGTGCTCGAGCAGGCCCGCGAGCTCGGCGGGGCCGCCGTGGAGCGAGCGGCACAGCGCCTCCAGCAGACCTACGATCTCCTGGTCGAGCGCGGAGTCGCCGGCCGGGTGCAGCTCGATCTCAGCCTCCTCCGCGACCTCGGCTACTACACCGGAGCGATCGTGGAGATCTACGACCCGGCCCTCGGCCACATCCTCGGCGGCGGCGGGCGCTATGACGACCTGGTCGGTCGCTTCGGCCGCGCGATGCCGGCCGCGGGATTCGGGCTGTACCTCGAGCGGGTGCACCTCGCTCAGATGGAGGAGGAGCGACTGGCGAGGAAGGGCGCGAAATGAGCCCCACGGTGGAGGCGCCCCGCGCCCGCGCCGGCGGCCCCCTCAAGTTGGCGATCCCACGTGGGGCGCTATGGGGGGAGACCCTCGATGCGCTCGACCGGATTGGCATCGACACCTCCGAGATGCGGGGCGACTCCCGCTCGCTGATCTTCGGCGTCGACGAGATGAGCCTGGTGACGATGCGTCCCTCGGACGTCCCCACCTATGTCGAGTCGGGCGCCGCCGACCTCGGGATCACCGGCAAGGACGTGCTGCTCGAGCACACCGACCGGATCGTCTACGAGATCCTCGACCTCGGCTACGGCGGCTGCCGGATGGTCCTGGCCGGCCGGAAGGGGGACGCGAGCCTCGGCGAGACCGAGAGGCGTCTCGGGGGCATGCGGATCGCGACCAAGTACCCGAGGATCGCCGAGCGCTACTTCGAGGAGACCGGTCGCCAGGCGGAGGTGATCGAGGTGAAGGGCTCGGTGGAGCTGGCCCCACTGGTCGGGCTGGCCGACGGGATCGTCGACCTGGTCGCCACCGGCCGCACCCTCGAGGAGAACGGCCTTGAGATCCGCGAGGAGATCGCCTCCTCGACCGCGCGGCTGGTCGCCAATCGCGTCTCCCACAAGCTTCGCGCCCCAGAGGTCGACAACCTCGTGGAGCGGCTTCGGCCCGAGAAGAGCCGATGAAGATCGCGCGCTTCGATTGGGACGGGCGTGACCCCCGTGCCCTGGCTACAGAGGTCCGGGCGCTGCAGCCCGCGCTGGGCGAGGTCAGCGGGCCCGTCGCGGAGATCATCGCCGAGGTCCGCCGCGGCGGCGATCAGGCGCTGGCGGAGATCGAGGCCAGGTTCGGCGGCAAGACAGTGGATCCCGGCGCTTTCCGCCGGCCCGGCGAGGCCGTGCGCTCGGCCGCATCGCGGCTCAACCCCGAGCTGGTCTCCGCGCTGGAGACCGCGGCGGCAAACATCCGGTCGGTCGCCGAGGCGCAGCTCGCCGACGCGCGCCGCGTAAAGCTGCCCGAGGGACAGTCGATCGAGCTCCGTGAGTTCGCGGTCGGCTCGGCCGGGATCTATGCGCCCGGCGGGGCCGCCGCCTACCCCTCGACCGTGCTGATGGGGTGCATTCCGGCGAAGGTCGCCGGCGTGGAGCGCGTCGCCGTCGCCACACCCGCGAGCGAGGGCCCGGTGCTCGACCTGATGCTCGCCGCCGCCGCCATCGGCGGCGCGGACGAGGTCTACGCCGCCGGAGGAGCGCAGGCGATCGCCGCGCTGGCGCTCGGCACCGAGACGATTCCCCCTGTCGACGTGATCGCGGGGCCCGGTAACCGCTACGTCCAGGAGGCGAAGCGCCAGCTGGTGGGGGAGGTCGGGATCGATGGGATCGCCGGACCCTCCGAGCTGATGGTGATCGCCGGGGACACGGCCAATGCCGACTGGATCGGGCTCGATCTCTGCGCCCAGGCAGAGCACGGGCCGGACGGCTTGCTGGTCGCGGCAGCCGTGGAGACGGGCATCCTCGACGCAATCGAGCGGAGCGTGGAGCGGATCGCCGCCGAGAGAGGGATCGCGGACGACGCAGCGCTCGCGCTGGTCGCGATTCCCGAGACGGAGGCCGGGGTGACCCTCGCGAACGCGATCGCTCCCGAGCACCTCGAGATCCTCACCGAAGACGCCGAGCTGCTGGCGCCGAGCGTCACGACCGCCGGCTGCGTGTTCGTCGGCGAGCGCGGCGCCACTGCCTTCGGCGACTACGCCGCCGGCTCCAACCACGTGCTGCCCACCGGAGGCGCGGGGCGCTTCCAGGGGCCGCTCGGGCCGGACGCCTTCCGGCGCCGGATCGCCACCGTCGAGGTGACGCAGGACGCGGCCCGGGCGCTCGCGCCGACGGTCGCTACATTGGCCCGCGCCGAGGGCTTCCCGCTGCACGCTGACTCGGCGGAGGCACGGGCTAAGGACTGAGAGACATGAGCCGCACAGGAGAGATCAAGCGCGAGACCAAGGAGACGAAGGTCGCCCTGCGCCTTGACCTGGATGGCGGCGACGCAAAGGTCGCGACTGGCGTCGGCTTCCTGGACCACATGCTGGAGCTGCTCGCGCGCCATGGCCGGCTCGGGCTCGAGGTCGAGGCCTCCGGCGATCTCCAGACCGGCGCGCACCACACAACCGAGGACGTCGGCATCTGCCTCGGGCAGGCGATCGACGAGGCGCTGGGCGACCGGGCGGGAATCCGCCGCTACGGCTCCGCCCTGGTGCCGATGGACGAGGCGCTGGGAGAGTGCGCCATCGACATCTCCGGCAGGCCCTACTGCGCCTTCGACGCCGAGCTGCCGGACGTGACGATCGCGGGGTTCGACTCCGAGCTCACCGAGGAGTTCTTCCGCGCCGTCTCCAACAACTCGAAGATGACCCTGCACCTCTGGGTCCGCTCCGGATCCAACGCGCACCACATGATCGAGGCCTCCTTCAAGGCGTTCGCGCGGGCGCTGCGCGTAGCCGTCTCGGTCGACCCGGACGAGAGCGGAGTCCCGTCCACGAAGGGAACCCTGACGGAATGACCAGGATCTCGATCCTGGACTACGGGATGGGGAACCTGCGCTCGGTCGAGAAGGCCCTCGAGCGGGTGGGAGCGGAGGCCGAGATCACCGCGGACCGAGAGCGCGTCGAGTCCGCGGACGGCGTGATCCTGCCCGGCGTCGGGGCTTTTCCGAAGGCGATGGAGCGGGTGCGCGAGACCGGGCTCGACGACCTCGTCGCCGGGCGGATCGAGGCCGGCGTGCCCGTGCTCGGCATCTGCCTCGGCATGCAGCTGCTCTTCGAGTCCTCGGTCGAGAACGACGGGGCGAGCGGGCTCTCACTGCTCGGCGGGACCGTGGCCCCGCTCGAGGCGAACGGCTACAAGGTTCCGCACATCGGCTGGTCGCCGGTGCGCTGGGAGCACTCCTCCGAGCTCACCGAGGGCCTCGGCGAGGAGACGCCCTTCTACTTCGTCCACTCGTTCGCTCCGCGCCCCGCGGCCGAGGCCGACGTGCTCGGGACCGCCGCGTACGGAGAGCGCTTCGCCTGCGCCGTAGAGCGGCCGCCCCTCTACGGCGTCCAGTTCCATCCCGAGAAGTCGAGCTCCGCCGGCCTCGGGCTACTCGCCAACTTCCTGCGCATCTGCAGTTGATTCTCTACCCGGCGATCGACATCCGCGACGGCAAGGCCGTCAGGCTGATCCAGGGGGATTACGAGCAGGAGACGGCCTACGACGACGATCCGGTGGTCGCGGCCCGTCGCTGGGTCGACGGCGGTGCGCGCTGGCTTCACGTGGTCGACCTGGACGGAGCTCGCGCGGGCGAGCCGGTCAACCTGGAGCACGTACGGCGGATTGTGTCCGCCGTCGGTGTCCCGGTCCAGCTCGGCGGCGGCCTCCGGGACTCGAAGAAGGTGGAGGAGGCGTTCTCCTCCGGGGTCGAGCGCGCCGTGCTGGGGACCGCCGCCGTCCGTGACCCGGACATGGCCGAGGCCATCGCGGCGGCCCACGGGCAGCGGATCGTCGCGTCGGTCGACGCGCGCTCCGGGAAGGTCGCGGCCGAGGGCTGGACCGAGGCGTCGGAGCTCGGCACGTCCGAGGTGATCGCCGAGCTTTCGGCCAGGGGCATCAGCAGGTTCGTCTACACCCCCGTGGAGGTCGATGGCCTGATGGAGGGCCCGGACCTCGACTCCCTCCGGGATGCCGCGGATGCGACCGACGGCGAGCTGATCTACTCGGGCGGCGTCGGTTCGCTCGACGATCTCCGTTCCCTCGCCGCGCTGGATCTGGGCAACCTGGCGGGCGTGATCGTCGGCCGGGCTCTATACGAGCAGCGCTTCACCGTGGCGGAGGCTCGGGCGAGCCTCGGCCCGTAGGATCATTCGCATGGGGAGACTCTTCGGCCCGTTCTTCCTCGTCGCGGGCGTCATGCACTTCGTCAAGACCCGCTGGTATGAGCGGATCATGCCGCCATACATCCCGCGCCATCGCGAGCTCGTCTACGTGAGTGGCGTCGCTGAGATCGCGGGCGGGCTTGCGACGCTGCACCCGGCGACCCGGAAGGCCGGAAGCATCTGGTCGATCGCGACGCTCCTCGCCGTCTTCCCTGCGAACCTCCACATGGCGCTGGAGCCGGAGAGATACGAGAAGGGAATCCCCGGCGGCCGCGCCGCCCTCTATGGGCGTCTACCCGTGCAGCTGCTGTTCATCGCGTGGGCCTACGCCGCGGGCGACTGGGACTAGTTCGGCCTCGGTCTAGCCTTAGTGCATGGTCCTGAAGCGCGTCATCCCCTGCCTGGACGTGGACAACGGCCGCGTCGTCAAGGGCACGAACTTCGTCGACATCCGCGACGCCGGCGACCCCGTGGAGCTCGCCGAGCGCTACGACGCCGCCGGTGCCGACGAGCTCGTCTTCCTCGACATCACGGCCTCGCACGAGAGCCGCGACACGATCGTCGAGCTCGCCCGGCGCACGGCCGACAACGTCTTCATCCCTTTCACGATCGGCGGCGGGATCCGCTCGGTCGAGGACGCGCAGGCCGTGCTCGACGCGGGCGCCGACAAGGTGTCGGTGAACTCGTCCGCGCTCGTGCGGCCGGAGCTGATCTCCGAGCTCGCCGCTGTCTTCGGCTCGCAGTGCGTCGTGATCGCGATCGACGCGAAGCGACGCGGAGCCGGAGACGAATCCGAGACCTGCCAGGCGCCGCCGGGCCAGTTCGGCGACGCGGAGTGGGACGTCTACGTCCACGGCGGTCGCACCAGGGTCGAGGGACGCGAGGCCGTCGAGTGGGCCCGGGAGGCGACGGAGCTGGGGGCCGGGGAGGTGCTGCTCACCAGCATGGATCGCGACGGCACCACCGACGGCTACGACCTCGAGCTCACCCGCTGCGTCGCCGAGGCCGTCGGCGTCCCCGTGATCGCCTCGGGCGGGGCGGGAGAGCTCGACCACCTGGTCGAGGCGGTCGAAGCCGGGCACGCGGACGCCGTGCTCTGCGCATCGATCTTCCACTACGGCGCGCATACCGTGGCCGAGGCGAAGCGGCGGATGAACGAGGCCGGGATCCCCGTCAGGCTGGCCTAGCTACTTCTGCTTGCCGCTCTGCTTCTTCTTCGCCTTCTTCTGCTTCTTCTTCGCGGCCTTCTTCTGGCGAGCGGCGTTGGCCTTGCGCTTGATCTCCTGCGGACTCCGCGGCTTCAGGGCATAGATCGTCTTGTAGCCGGTCAGATAGATGTTCCGGCCGTCTGTGATCACCGGGTTGTACGCACCGTCCTTGAAGCTCCAGACCTTGTTGCCGTTCGCGACGTTGAAGCCGTCGGTCTCCGTGGTCTTGAGGTTCGCGACGTAGACGACGTTTCCGATCACGCTCGCCGCGCCGATCACCGAGCCGCCGACGTCGGCGGACCAGCGCTCGTTCCCGTTGCGAGCGTCAAGCGCGTAGAAGCGCGTTCCTCCATAGGTGCCGAAGTAGACGCTCGGCGGGCTGGTCGGAGTGGCGGCGGCCGCCGTCCCCGCGTAGACCTCGCCGCCGATCGTGTGGCTCCAGATGACGTCTCCAGTGTCCCGGTTGAAGCTGTAGATGCGGCCGTCCTTCGAGCCCGCATACACCCTGCCGAAAGCGACGGCTGCGGTGCCATAGAAAGCGCCCGCGGAGACCCCGGTGCCCTGCGAGTCCGACTGCCACTCGATGTGGCCGTCGCTGATCCGGACGGCGCTCATCGTCCCCGAGTAGTCCCCGACGTAGGCGACGCCGTTGGAAACAGCCGGCGCCGCCTTGACCTGCCCGCCAAGCGGCGTCTGCCAGATCGTCTTGCCCGTACCGGCGTCGAAGGCGTAGAGGTTCCCGCACTCGCACCCCGCAATCACCTTGTTGCCGACGACCACCGGCGAGGACTCGGTGCGCCCCGGGAGCGAACGCCGCCAGATCGTCCTTCCGTTCTTGGTGGAGATCGCGATGACCTGTCCGGGGTCGAGATTGGAGATGAAGAGCATGTGCTTTCCGTAGGCCGGGGCGGAGGCGTTCCGGGTGGCGATCTGACGGATCCATCGCGCCTTCCCGGTGCGCTTCTTGATCGAGAAGGCGAGGCCGTTGTTGTTCATCCCGTAGATCGCGCCACCGACCGCGATCGGCGAGTACTCGAGCAGGCTGCGGCCCTTGAACGTCCACCTGGCCGCGAACGGCGGCTTGACGTGAGGGGCGTCCACGTAGCGGGTCCGCTCCTTGTCACGTCCGTAGAACGGCCAGTTCACCGTCTTGATCACCGGGCCGGCGGTCGTGGTCGTCTCGATCGTGCAGGGCTCGACGCAGGACTTGTCCGCCGGGCGCTTCAGCACCAGGTACCCGACCAGCGCGATGAGGACAGCGCCGATGCCGGCGGCGGTGCCGATCGTCGCCCAGCGATGGTCGGCCCAGAGGCTCTTGAGCGTGGCGCGCATAGGATCGGCACCATAGGCAAGACCGCTAATGCCGGACTCAAGCGAAATCGACCCCGCCCGCCTGCCGCAGGCGATCGACGCGCTGCCGGGCATCGACGCGGTGCGCCGCATCGCCGTGCGCGTTCCGACGTACCTCGTCGGCGGCGTTGTCCGCGACCTCCTGCTGGGAACCGATGGCGCCGACCTCGACATCGCAATCGAGGGTGACGCGGAGGCGTTTTCCGACATTCCCGGCTACCAGCCCGAACGGGATGAGCGCTTCCTCACCGGGAGGCTCCAGATGGGCGACCGGAGGATCGACGTCGCGCAGACCCGGGCCGAGAGCTATCCGAGCCCCGGCGCTCTGCCCGAGGTCCGCCCGGCGCCGATCGCGGAGGACCTGGCCCGGCGTGACTTCACGGTGAACGCGATGGCATATCCCCTGGCCGAGGACGCGGAGCTTCTCGACCCTCACGGCGGTCTCGACGACCTGCGGGCCGGTCGCCTGCGGATCCTGCACGATCGCTCGTTCATCGACGACCCGACGCGCGCGCTGCGGGCCGCCCGCTACGCGGCGCGGTTCGGGTTCGATCTCGAGCCGGAGACCGCGGGCCTGCTGGCGGAGACCGACCTCTCCACGGTCTCCGACGACCGGATACAGAACGAGCTTCGCAAGATCGCGTCCGAGCGGGATCCGGCGCGCTCCCTGAGACTGATCGTCGAATGGGGCGTGATGCCCACCCTGGATCCGGCGGCACCCGAGCGCGTCGAGGAGGTGGTCCGACTGGCGTCGGGTCCGCCATGGGCGGATTGGGTGGACCGGGAGCTCGCGGTAATGCTCGCGATCGTCCGGCCTCTGCCTCAGATCCGGGAGCTGGTGGACGCTGAGCCGGAGCGCCCCTCCGATGCATACAGGCTCGCCCAGCCGTGGGACCCGGCGCAGCTGCTCGTCGCCAGGGCGCTGGGAGCGGCGTGGCTCGACGAATATGCCGAGAGGTGGCGTCAGGTCCGGCTCGAGATCACCGGGGAGGACCTGATCGCCGGGGGCGTCGATCAGGGCCCGGCGATCGGGCACGGCCTCGAGGCTGCGCTCTCGGGCAAGCTCGACGGCGAGCTCTCGGGCCGCGACGAGGAGCTCCGGATCGCCCTGGCCGCGGCCAGAGGGGAGATCCCAAAGGGCTGACGAGCGCCTGATCTAGCCTCCCTCGCCATGGAATGGCGAGAGGAAGGCGGCGTCCGCTGGCTCGAGGCGGAGCTGCCCGGAGCCCGCGCGGCGTTCTCGGCCCGGACCGGCGGCACGAGCGAACCGCCGTACGAGGCGCTCAACGTCGCGATCATGACCGGCGACAGGCGGGAGTACGTGCGCGAGAACCGGCGCCGGCTGGCGGCCGCGCTCGGACGCGACCCGAACGGCGTCGTCATGGCACGCCAGGTCCACGGGGCGGAGCTGCGCGAGCATCGGGTGCCCCAGGCGCCCCGGGTGTATGCCGACGTGGTCTCCAGCCCCGAGCAGGTCGATGCCCACAGCACACCGAGCCGGGAGCTCACCCCGCTGGTGATGGTGGCCGATTGCCTGCCGGTGGCAATGACCGGGCGGCGCGGCGTTGCCATGGCCCATTGCGGCTGGCGCGGGCTGGCCGGCGGGATCGTCAACGAGGCTGCCGCCGCGATCGACGCCACCGTGGCCGCGATCGGTCCCGGGATCGGTCCCTGCTGCTACGAGGTGGGGGAGGAGGTCCTCACCGAGTTCGAGGACCTCGACGGCGTCGCCGACGGGCGCATGCTCGACCTGACGGCGGTGGTCCGGCTGCTGCTCGCTCGAGCCGGCGTCACCGAGGTCGAATCCGCGGATCTCTGCACGAAGTGCAACCCCGAGCTCTTCTACTCGCATCGCCGCGACGGCGAGCGCACCGGCCGCCAGGCCGGCCTCGTCTGGATGGATTGACTGGTGGTTGAGCCCGTCACCGATCTGGATGTCGATCGAATCCGCTCCAACCTCGCCCGGATTCGCGAGCAGGTGGGGCCGCGTGTCGAGATCCTCGCCGCGACGAAGTACATCCGTGCCGAGGACATGGGCGCCCTCGCGGACGCCGGCGTCGAGCTCGCCGGCGAGAACCGGCTCCAGGACCTCGAGGAAAAGAGCGAGCGCTGGGGGGAGCGCTTCACCTGGGACTTCATCGGCAACCTGCAGAGCCGCAAGGTCAGGCGAATCCTCCCGCTGGTCCGGCTGATCCACTCCGTCGCATCCGAGTCCGCGCTCGAGCAGCTCGGCCGCCACGGCGACCCCGACACCGAGGTGCTCGTCGAGGTCAACCTCTCCGGTGAGGAGGAGAAGGGCGGGATTGCTCCTGAGGCGCTCGACGATTTCATCGAGCGCTGTCCGGTCCGGGTCTCGGGGCTGATGACGATGCCGCCGTTCACGGAGGATCCGGAGGCCTCACGGCCCTATTTCGCCCGGCTCGCCGAGCTCGCCTCGGAGCGCAGCCTGGAGCGACTCTCGATGGGAACGAGCCAGGATTGGCCCGTTGCGGTGCAGGAGGGGGCGACGATCATCCGCCTCGGGTCGGTGCTCTGGGCATGATCGGGCTCACCGGGGCGTCGAAGTCTTCATAATCGGGAAACATCGGCTGGAGGAATAACGACCGTTAAGCCGAATCTGAGCCGAGATGGCGATCAGAGACACATGGAGACGCGCGCTCGAGTACTTCGGCCTCGTTGAGGGCGACTACATCGAGGAGGGCGAGTACGACGAGGGCGACACCGGCAGCGAGATGGCCCTCGATCAGACCGCCGCCGCACCGCGCGAGCCCGTTCGCAGCTCCAGGCGTGGTCGCGGGCGCGAGGAGGACATCGACGACATCTTCGGCGACGACGAGCCGCCGCCGCCTCGCCGCGGCCGCATCCGCGCGGTGGACGACACCGCCGAGGAGCGCCAGCCGCGCCGAGGTCGCCGCCGCGCGCCCGCCGGCAACGGTGGAGGCGTCGCATCCATGCACGTCGTCACGCCGAGGAGCTTCAACGACGCCCAGCAGGTGGCCGACGAGTTCAAGCGCTCGAAGCCGGTGATCATCAATCTTCAGTCGACTGACCGTGAGCTCTCCAAGCGCCTGATCGACTTCTCATCCGGCATGACCTACGCACTCGGCGGCGGAATGCAACGGATCTCCCAGGGGATCTTCCTGCTGACGCCGGAGAACGTCGAGGTCTCCGCCGAGGAGAAGGCTCGCCTCCTCGAGGGCGGCTTCTTCAACCAGAGCTAGGGCTCACCTGGCCGCCAAATAGAGTTGGGCCCATGAAGGTTGGATTCGTGGGCGCTGGGAACATGGCGGGCGGACTCGCGCGCGGCTGGGCTGCCGCGCGAGGGGAGACGGGCGCTCCGGAGGCGATGCTGTTCGCCGACGCCGATCCCGGCAAGGCGAAGGCCCTGGCCGAGGAGGTCGGTGGGGAGGCGGCCGAGGGGAACCTGGCGGTCGCCGACGGGTCGGACCTGGTCGTGCTCGCCGTCAAGCCGAACATCCTCGATGAGGTCGCGCCTGACCTGGTCCAGGCGGGCACGCCCGTGCTTTCGATCCTCGCCGGAACGACCATCAAGACCCTCCACGAGGCGTTGCCGGGCATCGATCTGATCCGCGTGATGCCGAACCTCGGGGCGCAACTCCGGCAGGCGGTGCTCTGCGTGGTCTACGGGGAGCGTCTCGGCGAGCGGGAGCGGTCACGGGTCGCCGAGATGCTCGGCCTGCTCGGCGACGTGATCGAGCTGGACGAGGAGCTGATCGACGCCGCTACGGCGATCATGGGATGCTCGCCGGGGTACCTGGCGTTGATGGCGGAGGTGCTGGTCGAGGCGGGCGTCAGGGAGGGCCTCACGGAGGATCAGGCGCTGCGGATGGTCTCGCGCTCGATGAGCGCCACCGGCGGGCTGCTGGAGATCCACGACCCGGCGGCGCTGAAGCGAGCGGTCGCCTCGCCTGGCGGGATGACGGAGGCGGGCCTGAAGGCGCTCGAGGAGCACAAGCTCGCCGAGACGGTCGATGCCGCAGTCGATGCCTCATTGGAGCGGGTCCGGAAGTGATCCCTCTGCTGGCGATCACCCGGGTCGACGTTGCGAACTACGTCGGTGCGCTCTTCACGGTCTACTTCATCCTGATCTTCATCCGGGTCCTGCTCTCCTGGATTCCCCGGATGCCGTACTACCCGTGGCTGCGCGCGACCGTCGACTTCGTGCACCAGGTGGTCGATCCCTACCTGAACCTCTTCCGCCGCGTGATCCCGCCGCTCGGTGGGGGCGGCATGGCGATCGACATCAGCCCGATCCTCGCGATCCTCATCCTGTTCATCGTCGGACGCGTGGTCGTATCGCTGATTCACGGTTGAGGCGCTCCCTCGACCTTCTGGTTCCCGCCCTCGCGGCCTGCGGCGTCGTGGTGGCGCTCGATCAGGGGACCAAGGCGCTCGCCACCTCGCTGATCACCCGTGGAGACCGCGTCGAGGTTCTGCCCATCCTCGCCTTCGAGAACGTTCGCAATCAGGGCGTCGCCTTCGGGATCGGCGGGGACATCTCGGCCGTCTTCATCGCGGCCACGATAGTGCTGCTGCTCGGGTTCCTCGTGTACCTGGCCTCGCGCGCGCGCAGCGGCTGGCTCGTCTGGGCGCCCGCCGCGCTCCTGATCGGCGGTGCGCTCGGCAACCTGGCCGATCGGGTCCGCGACGGCGCCGTCACCGACTTCATCGACCTGCCGCTCTGGCCGACCTTCAACCTGGCTGACGTCGCGATCGTGATCGGCGTTCTCCTGCTGCTGATCGACGTCGAGCGCTCACAGCGCTGAGGGGTCAGGTCTTGCGATCCAACCTGTCGCAATGCAGGACCTGACCCCGCCGGGGGAGCGCCTGATCGTCTACCTCGACGAGGATCTCGCCGTGATCGAGAAGCCCGCCGGCCTGGTCGTCCATTCCGCACCGTCCCACAGGGGCGAGACGCTCGTCGATCTCCTCGAGGGCATCGCGGGCGGGGGAGAGGGCGCGAGGCCGGGGATCGTCCACCGCCTCGACAAGGACACCTCCGGGCTGATGCTGGTGGCGCGAAACGAGCAGTCGCATAGAGAGCTGGCGCGCATGGTGAAGGAGCGCGAGGTGGTCCGGGAGTACACGGCGCTGGTGGAAGGGCGGTTGGGAAGCCGCAGCGGGACGATCGACGCGCCGCTCGGTCGAGACCGCCGGCAGCGGACAAGGAGGGCGGTCAAGGGAGCTGGATCGAGGGAGGCCCGCACTCACTTCGAGGTCATCGATGCGCTACCGGGCGACACGCTGGTGCACGCGCGGCTCGAGACCGGCCGCACGCACCAGATTCGGGTGCACTTCGCCGCGATCGGGCATCCGGTTGCCGGTGACCCCGAATACGGAACCCGCGGGCGACACGGGCTCGAGCGCCAGTTCCTGCACGCGTCGCGGTTGGGATTCACCCACCCCCGCACCGAGGAGAGGCTGGAGTTCACCTCCGCGCTCCCGGAGGACCTGCGAGAGGCTCTGGCAAGGGCGCACTGAACCGGATTTGGCGGGTTGCATCCGGATATCGAATGAAATCCGCCAATTGCCCGAGAAACGGCCCGTGGCGCGTCCCTCATCGCCGGTTTTCGGGCCGCACCTGCCATTCGCCCCTCACCACCTACAATCACGCGGACTTCGCACCCAACCCCCGCCGAGAGGCACGGGACGCTGCCCGGCCAAGCCCGGGTTCCCGCAGCCACGACGGGCAGATAGGACGGTCGAGGGTCAGGCTTAAGCCCGACCCTCGCGAGACAACAACAAGCGATAGGAAGATCAGATGGCCGACATAGGCATCAAGGAGCTGCTGGAGGCCGGGGTTCATTTCGGCCACCAGACGAGACGCTGGAACCCGCGGATGCGCCGCTTCATCTATGGAGAGCGGGAAGGGATTCACATCATCGATCTGCTCCAGACGGAGCAGCTCCTCAACCAGGCGACTGAGTTCGTGACCGAGGTCGCGGCGAAGGGTGGCGTGATCCTCTTCGTCGGAACCAAGAAACAGGCGCGCGATTCGGTCCAGGAGTGGGCGGAGCGCTGCGGCATGCCGTATGTGAACCGCCGCTGGCTTGGCGGGCTGCTCACCAACTTCCACACCATCCGCAAGCGGATTCAGCGCCTCCACGAGCTCCGAGAGCTCAAGGAGGGCGGCCGACTCGACCTGCTGCCGACCAAGGAGCGAATGTCGATGGAGGCCGAGCTGCGCAAGCTCGAGTTCAATCTCGGCGGCGTCGCGGACATGCAGCGGATCCCGGACGCGGTGATCATCATCGACCTGAAGACCGAGGAGATCGCGCTGCGCGAGGCCGAGCGCCTGGAGATCCCGATCATCGGCCTGGTCGACTCCAATTGCGATCCCAGCCCCGTTCGGTACGTGATCCCCGGGAACGACGACGCGATTCGCTCCTGTGAATTGATCATCGGCGGACTGGGGTCCGCGATCGAGTCCTCCGCGGCCGCATGGCGCGCCGCGGAGGAGAAGCGCCGGGCCGAGGAGGAAGAGCGGAAGCGGCGCGAGGACGAAGAGCGCAAGCGCCGCGAGGCCGAGGAGAAAGCCAAGAAGGAAGCGGAGGAGAAGGCGAAGGCCGAGGCCGAGGCGAAGGCCAAGGCGGAGGCCGATGCCAAGGCCCAGGCAGCCGCGAAGCAGGCCGAGGCGACGAAGGAGGCTGCGGCCGAGGTGCCGCAGCCACCGCCGACGCCCGACGCGCCCGCGCATGACCGCAAGGGCGACCAGGCCGAGGCCGATCGCGAGGCCGGCGGGGAGATCCCGCAGCCGCAGCCGGCAGATGAGCCCAAGGCGCCCGAACCGGCACAGACTCAGGGCGGAGGTAAGTCCTGATGGCGGTGTCCGCAGCCGAGGTGAAGGCGTTGCGCGAGAAAACGGGGGCGCCGATGATGGACGTGAAGAAGGCCCTCGAGGAGGCCGGGGGCGACGAGCCCAAGGCCATCGAGATCCTCCGTAAGAAGGGCGCCGCTTCGGCCGCCAAGCGGGGCGGACGCGGCACCGCGGAGGGCGTGGTCGCGTCGTACACCCACATGAGCGGGACCGGAGAGCGCAAGCAGCAGCGCGTCGGCGTCCTCGTCGAGGTCCAGTGCGAGACGGACTTCGTCGCGCTCAACGACGACTTCAAGGACTTCGCTCGCGATGTCGCCATCCACATCGCCGCGATGAACCCGCAGCACGTGTCGCTCGAGGACATTCCCGAGGAGGAAGTCGCCGACGAGCGCCGCATCCTGGAGGAGAAGGCAAAGGCCGACGGGAAGCCCGACAACGTGGTGGAGAAGATCGTCGAGGGGCAGCTGAAGAAGTGGGCATCCGAACTCGTCCTCCTCGACCAGAAGCACTTCAACGAGGACAAGTACGAGGGCAAGACGATCGAGGACCTGCGAGCCGAGGTCGCGGCCAAGACGGGAGAGAACGTGCGAATCGCCCGCTTCGCGCGCTTCGAGGTGGGGCAGGAGTAGCTGGAGCTTGGCCTCGGCTCGCTTCAACCGAATCCTGCTGAAGATCTCCGGGGAAGCCCTGATGGGCGACCTCGACTACGGGACCGACCCGACGCAGATCGAGCGGATCGCCAATCAGGTCCGCGAGGTCCGGGCTCAGGCGGTCGACGTCGCGATCGTGGTCGGCGCCGGCAACATCTACCGTGGGCTCGAGGGTGCCGCCAAGGGCATGGACCGCGCCACCGCCGACTACATGGGCATGCTGGCGACCGTTCTCAACGCCCTGACCCTCCAGGACGCGCTCGAGAGGGTCGGCGTTGACACGCGCGTGCTCTCGGCGATGGCCGTCACCGAGGTCGCCGAGCCCTACATCCGCCGGCGCGCCATCCGGCACCTCGAGAAGGGCCGCGCCGTGATCTTCGCCGCCGGCACGGGCAACCCGTTCTTCACCACCGACACGGCCGCCGCATTGCGGGCGCTCGAAATCCACGCCGAGGCGATCCTGATGGCGAAGAACGGCGTCGAGGGCGTCTACACGGCCGATCCGTCCGTCGACCCGGCCGCCGAGTTCCTGCCGGAGATCAGCCACCGCCAGGCGATCGAGCGCGGCCTCCGGGTGATGGACTCGACCGCGCTCTCGCTGTGCATGGACAACGACCTGCCGATCTACGTCTTCAACATGGCAGACGAGCGGAACATAGATAGGATCGTCAGCGGAGAGAGGGTGGGCACCTTGGTGTCCTCGAAGCCCGCTACGGAGCCGACTCCCGGGGTGCGCACATGACGATCGAGATGATCGACGAGCTGTTGGCCGACGCCAGCGAGCGGATGGAGAAGTCCGTCGAGTCGACCCGCAACGAGCTCGGCACCATTCGCACCGGCCGCGCCTCGCCACACCTCCTCGACCGCCTCAACGTCGACTACTACGGCGCGCAGACTCCGCTCAAGCAGCTCGCCCAGGTCGCCGCGACCGACGCGCGGATGCTCACCGTCACCCCGTACGACAAGTCGTCGATCAACACGATCGAGAAGGCGGTGATGGAGTCCGATCTCGGGCTCACTCCCTCGAACGACGGCAACGTGATCAGGCTGCAGATCCCCGAGCTCACCGAGGAGCGGCGCAAGGAGCTCGTCAAGGTCGTCCATGGGGTCGCCGAGCAGGGCCGCATCGCCGTCCGGAACATCCGCCGTGATGTCATGCATGACCTGCGCGAGCTGAAGAAGGAGGGCGAGGCCGGCTCCGACGAAGAGCACCACGGCGAGACCGAGCTGCAGAAGCACACCGATACCGCGATCGCGGAGATCGACAGCCTGCTGAAGGGCAAAGAGGAAGAGATCCTCGAGGTCTAGGTCCGCGGCCTAGGCTTGCCCAATGTCAGCCGACTACGTCGCGATCATCACCGACGGGAATGGGCGCTGGGCTCAACAGCGAGGCCTGCCCGTCATCGAGGGTCACCAGGCGGGTGCAGACGTCGTCAAGGCGCGGCTGCGCGACGCCGCCGAGTTCGGGATCAGGGAGCTCACCGTGTACTCCTTCTCCACGGAGAACTGGACCAGGCCCAAGGAGGAGGTCGACGGCCTGATGGCGATGTTCGCCGAGCGGATCGACCGCGAGACGCCCGAGCTGAACGAGGAGGGCGTGCGGATGCGCTTCATCGGGCGCCGCGAGGGCATCTCCGACGAGCTCACGAGCCGGATGGACTGGGCGGAGGCCGAGACCGACCGCAACGATCGCATCACCCTGTTCGTCGCGTTCAACTACGGCGGCAGGGCGGAGATCCTCGACGCCGCCGCCGCGTATCACGGTGGCGGGGAGGAGGAGTTCCAGAAGCACCTCTATGCGCCCGAGATGCACGAGCCGGACCTGCTTATCCGGACCAGCGGCGAGCAGCGGATCTCGAACTACCTGCTCTGGCAGTGCGCGTACTCCGAGTTCGTCTTCCGGGACGAGCTCTGGCCGGACTTCACGCGCGAGGCATTCGAGGCCTCTTTGGCAGACTACGAGGAGCGCCAGCGGCGCTTCGGAGCAAGGCAGCAATGAACGAGGACATCGAGCCGCCCTCGTTCGAGTTCGGCCGCGACCGCGAAGAGGGGGAGCGCGGGTACCCCGACGAGGACTACCTCGAGCCGGAGATCGTCGTCCGCCGAGCGGGCGACGAGGAGGACGAGAACCCCAAGCGCCGCCTGAAGAAGCTGATCCCGGAGATGTCGGAGACGACGGCGCGGGTGGTCGTCGCGATCCCCTGGGCCATCTTCGCGATCGTGATCGTGAGCGTCGGGGGGCTCGCCTTCACGCTCGCCATGGTCGTGCTCGGCATCCTCGGAGTGCGTGAGTTCTTCCGGATGGCCGAGCCCGAGCAGCCGATCATGCTGCCGGCCTATGCCGTCGTCGCGGGGATGGTGATCGCCGCCCACTACGGCACTGCCTTCCAGATCCTCCTCATCCTCGCCGCGGTCTTCCCGCTCGCCTTCGCCTTCGCTGCCGCTCGGCGCTCGCACGAGGCGGTCACCGTCTCGATCGCGATGACCGTCCTCGGCGTCGCCTGGATGGGGATCGGGTTCTCCCACGCGGTGCTGCTGCGAGACCTCCCGCTCCACGGCGGGGCGCTGCTGATCGACGTGCTGGTGGCGACCTTTCTGGGCGACACCGCCGCCTACGCCGCCGGCAGGCTGTTCGGCTCGCGCAAGATCACCCCGCGGATCTCACCGAACAAGACGCTCGAGGGCGGGATCGGAGGCTTCGTGGGCGCGACGATGGGGTTCTGGTTCGCCGGCCTCTACCAGGACTGGCTGCCGGGCATCGACGCCCTGCTGATGGGGATGGCGATCGGCGTGATCGCACCGATCGGGGACCTGTTCGCGTCCCTGATCAAGCGCGACCTCGGCGTCAAGGACACCGGCCGCCTCTTCGGCCCCCACGGAGGCCTGATCGACCGCCTCGACGCGGTGCTCTTCACGGTGGTCGCCGGCTACTACCTCTCAGTCGCGCTCGTCTACTAGAGCCCCTTTCTTGCCGGAAGGCTTCGTCGCTACTTGCGCGCCTTGCGGCCCGCGGTAACCGAGCAGACCGCGAGGTCCGCCGGGGCGCCGGGGGCCGAGAGCTCGCGCGAGGGACCGAACTTGAATTTGCGCCCGTCGAGCTCCTCCCGGACGGGCTCCGAGATCAGCACCTCCCCGCCGGCGGCACAGTCGCCCACCCTGGCGGCGATGTTGACGTCGACTCCCAGGAAGTCGCCCTTCACCTTGCGGGGCGTGCCCTTGTGGACCCCGGCTCGCTGCGTCGGCCGGTACCCGTCGACCTCGATCTCCGAGATTCCCTTCTGCGCCTCGAGCGCGGCGGCGACCGCCTGCCTCGAATCGCTGAAGACCGCCATCGCGCCGTCGCCGAGACGCTTGACCACGGCTCCCTTGTTCGAGGAGATCGCCTTCTGCTCCACGTCGCCGACCTTGCGGAGGACCTCGAGAGCGGCCTCGTCACCGGCATCGAGCGCCCAGTCCGAGAAGCCGACCAGGTCCGTGAACAGGATCGCGACGTCCGCCGTGCCCTGCCTGCGCCGCTGGGCCTCGGAGAGCGCCTGCCAGGCCTGCAAGGCGCCCTTGCCGATCTCGCGGAGCGTGCTCGGCCCCTTCGGCTGAACCTCCTCGACGAGTCGCTGCATTGGTTCGGGCATCTCCGCCGTGTCCGGCTCGCCCCCGGGAATCAATCCCCGCAGGAATCGGGCCGTGGCGACGAGCTGCGGATTGGCATCCGTCCTGCGGACGGCGTCCCGGATGCCGTCCGGATCGAGCGATGGATCGGGCTTCTTGCGCCCGCGTCTTCTCAGTGGCATGCATGCATCCTCGCAAGCGGCGAAACTTCTCGGCCTCATGCTGTTTCGTCAGCGAACGCTCACGACATCGGAAAGGGAGTGGTTCTGCATGAAGAAGCTTTTCAACCGCCGGCCATCGGCGGGGCTCGTAGTCGGGTTCATCGCCCTCTGCGTGGCACTTGGAGGCGGCGCGTACGCAGCGACGAAGAAGAAGGTCGAGTACAAGGGCTTGAGCAAGGACGCGCGCCTGAAGGTGCTTCCTGTCAGCGGGACGAACGCGGGCACCGATTGCGATCCGAAGACGGATTTCACGGCATGTACCTCGGTCACCCTGAAGACCTCCGTCGCCTTCCCGCGCCGGACGCTGCTGGTCTTCGACGGGACCTTCGACGGCGACGGTGGCGTCGCGACCGGTGACTGCGATCTCCGGCTCGACAACGCGACGCTCAACGGCACGCTGATCAAGGTTGAGGCGCCCAGTCATACCGCCGAGCACGGCAGCGGCGCGGGCATCAACATCGTCACGACCCCGCAGGGCGGCACCCACACCTACTCGGTGGCCTGCAAGGAGACCTCGGGCGACCTGAAGGTGAAGCAGTTCCAGCTCTCGGCCATCATGGTCCGCTAGAGCGAAACGGGGACGAAACGCCAAACGGGAGGCCTTCGGGCCTCCCGTTTTCGCGCACGAAGGCTTTACGGGCGGTTTCGGGCGCCACCTACACTGGGCGCCGTGAAGCGAGTCCTGATACTCGGATCGACCGGATCGATCGGCACACAGGCGCTCGAGGTCATCGGAGCCACGGATGGGCTGCAGGTCGCGGGGCTCTCAGCGGCCTCCAGCTGGGAGCGCGTCCTCGCGCAGGCACGCGACCACGGCGTCCCGGCCGTGGCCCTCGCCGACCCCGAGGCCGCCGAGCGGGCCAGCGGCGCGTGGGGAGGGCAGGTCCTCTCCGGCGATCAGGGCGTCCGCGAGCTCATCCTCGGTGCGCGCCCCGATCTTGTCCTGAACGCCGTGGTCGGCGCCGCCGGGCTCGGGCCCACGATCGTCGCGCTCACCGAGGGGATCGACCTGGCGCTCGCCAACAAGGAGAGCCTCGTGATCGGCGGGGAGCTCGTCATGGCACTCTCGGAGGCCACGGACACCCGAATCCTCCCGGTCGACTCAGAGCACTCGGCGCTCTATCAGCTGATCGGCGCCGAGGCGCCCGGGACGGTCGAGCGGCTCGTGCTGACCGCGTCGGGCGGACCCTTCCGGGGGCGGACCGATCTCACGGGGATCACCGCCGAGGAGGCCCTCGCCCATCCCACCTGGGAGATGGGCGGCCGGATCACGATCGACTCGGCCACCCTGATGAACAAGGGCTTCGAGATGATCGAGGCTCACCACCTGTTCGGCGTCCCCTACGAGCGGATCGACGTCGTCGTCCACCCCCAATCGATCGTCCACTCGCTCATCCACCTGAACGACGGCGCTTCGCTTGCCCATCTCGGCTACCCCGACATGAAGGTGCCGATCTCCTACGCGCTCCAGTTCCCCGAGCGTGCGGACGTCGACGTGCCTACGCTCGATCTCACCGAGGTCGGTCAGCTCACCTTCGAGCGACCCGATGAGGAGACTTTCCCCTGCCTGCGTCTCGCCCGTCAGGCGGGGGAGACAGGGGGGACCGCTCCCTGCGTGCTGAATGCCGCCGATGAGGTGGCGGTCGAGGCGTTCCTCGCCCGGCGGATCCCATTCACGGGCGTCCCCGAGGTGATCGAACGCACTCTGGAGGCGCTTCCGTCCGGGCCAGTCCGCCATTTCGAGGATCTCTTCGACGTCGACGAGTCCGCTCGCGAGCACGCGCGCGGACTGGTCGAGGGACTGGCGGTCGCGTGAGCGTCCTCGCGTCGGTCTTCCAGATCGCTTCGGACGCGGTCCCATGGCTGCTCGTGCTCGCGGGGTTCTGCGCCCTGATCATCCTGCACGAGTTCGGCCACTTCATCGCGGCCAAGAGGACCGGGATGCGGGTCGAGCGCTTCTTCCTCTTCTTTCCGCCCAAGCTGTTCAGCGTCAGGCGGGGGGAGACCGAGTATGGGATCGGGATGATCCCGGCGGGGGGCTTCGTGAAGATCACCGGGATGAACCCGGAGGAGCTCGAGGCCGCCGAGCGTGGCGAGCACCTCCACAAGCCGGGGATCCTCGAGCAGATCGAGGGCGCCGATTCGAGCAGCGAGACCCCGGCCGCCGTCGAGGGATCCGCCTCGCTGCCGCCCGAAGTTCTCAAGCGGGCCTACTACAACCAGCCGGTGTGGAAGCGGATCGTGGTGATCGGGGCCGGACCGGCGATGAACGTCCTGATCGCCTTCCTCGTGCTCTTCTTCCTCGCGCTCGGCCTGCAGCGGGCGACCGCGCTCCAGATCGGCTCGATCGAGAAGGACAAGCCGGCCCAGGGCGTGCTCCAGAGCGGCGATCAGATCATCTCCGTGGACGGGGTGCGACCGGCCCAGGGCGGCTCCAGGCCGAGCGCACAGGATCTCAGCGACCGCGCCGATGCGATCGCGAGGCAGGTCAACACCCATACCTGCGCCGGTACGCCGGTCAATGGCTGCCGGGCGACGACGCCGGCCGTATTCGTCGTCCGACGGGATGGAAAGCCGGTGACCGTGAAGCTGATTCCCTTCTATGACGCCAACGCGCCTTCGCTCAAGGAGGGTGGACCGGTGGGTCGCTACAGGGTCGGGTTCGGCTTCGGCGAGGGGGGCTTCGTGCCCGAGAACCTCTCGGTCCCGGCCGCCGCCGGTCGCTCGATCAGCTTCATGTGGGATGTGACCTCGAAGACGATCTCCACCTTCGCCCGCATCTTCGAACCACAGCAGCGGAAGCAGCTCTCGGGCGTCGTCGGGGTGAGCGATGTCGCGCATCAGACGATCCAATTCGGCGCCCGGGAGGCGCTCACCCTGCTCGCCGTGATCAGCCTCTCGCTGGCGATCATCAATCTCTTCCCGTTCCTGCCGCTCGACGGCGGCCACATCTTCTGGAGCCTGGTCGAGAAGGTCAGGGGCAGCCGCGTCCCGTTCAGCGTGATCGAGCGGGCGAGCGCGGTCGGCTTCCTGCTCATCCTGATGCTCTTCGTGATCGGCTTGACCAACGACATCGGGCGCCTGTCCGGGTCGGGATTCCACGTCCGCTAGCCGGGTAGCAGGGAGCGTGTAGCGTTTCCCTTCGGATTCGACGGAGGAGAGGAGAGTGGCGGTGGAGGTTTCGACGTCAGAGCGCTACGCGAGCGGCTCCGCGGCACCCGGGCTGCCCGCCCAGAACCTGATCAAGGCGTTCTACGAGCAGGTCGACCGTCTCGGCGACGATCTCGCGATCAGCGACGAGGCCCGCGGGGTCGAGCTCAGCTGGAACGACGTGCGCGACCGGGTTCACCGGATCGCCGGCGGACTGGCGAAGCTCGGCGTGAAGAAGGGCGACACCGTCGCGATCATGCTCAACAACCGCTGGGAGTTCATTCCCTGCGACCTCGCCACCGTCTCGCTCGGCGGGGTGCCCTTCTCGATCTACCAGACCTCCGCGCCCGAGCAGATCCAGTACCTCGTCTCGGACGCCAAGGCCCGGGTGGCGATCATCGAGTCGGCATTCCTCGACCGTTTCAACGAGGCACGCAAGGACCTGCCGGAGCTGGAGCACCTGATCGTCGTCGACGGGGACGGCGGCGACCACACCCTCGACGAGCTGATGGAGATGGACCCGGACTTCGACCCCGCGGCAAGTGTCGCCGAGCTCGGTCCCGACGACCTGCTGACCCTGATCTACACCTCGGGCACCACGGGCCCGCCCAAGGGCGTCCAGCTCACCCACCGCAACCTCCTCTTCGCGGTCGCCACCGCCGACGAGCTGATCCAGCTTCCGGAGCGGGGCGGGAAGGTGATCTCCTGGCTTCCGGCCGCGCACGTCGCCGAGCGGAACGCCCACTACTACCTGCCGATGGCTCGCGGGCTGTCGGTGACGATCTGCCCGGACCCGCGGAAGATCGCCGAGTTCCTGCCCAAGGTGAATCCGACCTGGTTCTTCGCCGTTCCTCGGATCTTCGAGAAGCTCAAGGCCGGCCTGGAGGCGATGCTCGCCGGGCTTCCAGATGAGCAGCGAGAGCTGGCCGAGCGGGGGCTCGAGGCTTCGATCCAGAAGGTCCGCGCCGAGCAGGCGGGCGAGGAGGTCCCGGCGGAGGTCGCCGAGGCCGCCGCGCGGGCCGAGGAGCAGCTCTTCTCCAACCTCCGTCGCCAGCTCGGCCTGGACGACGCCCTCGCCGTCAACGTCGGCGCCGCTCCGACCCCCCTCGAGGTCCTCGAGTTCTTCCATGCCATCGGGATCCCGGTCGGCGAGCTCTGGGGGATGTCCGAGACCTGCGGGATCGCGACCTGCAACCCACCCGACCGGATCAAGCTCGGCACCGTCGGCCCACCGACCCCGGGCGTCGAGATCAAGCTCGACGAGGACGGCGAGGTCCTGGTCAAGGCTGACTGCGTCATGCCGGGGTACCGGAACCTGCCCGAGAAGAACGAGGAGACCTTCGCCGAGGACGGCTGGCTGCGGACCGGAGACATCGGCGAGATCGACGCCGACGGCTATCTGAAGATCGTCGACCGCAAGAAGGAGCTGATCATCAACGCGGCCGGCAAGAACATGTCGCCCGCGAACATCGAGTCGAATCTGAAGGCCGCCAGCCCCCTCATAGGGCAGGTCGTGGCGATCGGGAATGCGCGGCCCTTCAACACCGCCCTGGTCGTGCTCGATCCCGACTTCGCCCCGGTCTGGGCCTCCCAGAACGAGCTCGATGGCAAGTCCGTTGAGGAGCTGGCCGGTGAGGAGAAGGTGAACGACGCGATCCAGACCGCCGTCGACCAGGCGAACGCCAAGCTCTCCCGCGTCGAGCAGATCAAGAAGTTCAAGCTCCTGCGGGAGCAGTGGGAACCCGGCGGCGACGAGCTCACGCCGACGATGAAGCTGAAGCGCAAGCCGATCGACGAGAAGTACGCCGAGGAGATCGAGGCGCTCTACTCGCGCTAGGGGCGGCTTGGAGGGACGGCTGAACACCCGGGACGCCCGCCGGGCGGCGGAGCGGCGAGGCAGGGCAGGCAGGCGCCGTCGGAACGTGCTCGCGGTGGTGGCGCTGGTCAGCCTGGCCGCCGGCGTCGCGCTCGGAGCCTCGCACCGGTCCGGCGGCGGCGGGAGCAACGAACCCTCCCTGGCCTCGGCCGGCGGGAAGGGTGGCTCCGGCGGCAGGCCGAGACTCAGGCCGGGCGGACTGGGCGCGCCGCCGGACACGGGGAAGCTCGTCCGCACCCAGGCCTCCGTTCCGGTGCTGATGTACCACGTGATCGCCGATCCGCCCTCCACCGCGCAGCTGCCCGAGCTCTATGTCGATCCGAAGACCTTCGACCGGCAACTGGAGGCGCTCGAGAAGCGGGGCTATACGGGCGTCAGCCTGAACCAGGTCTACGACGCCTGGTTCAAGGACGGTGAGCTCCCCGAGAAGCCCGTGGTGGTCTCGTTCGACGACGGCTACCGCAGCCAGTACGTCTACGCCAGGCCGGAGCTGCGCAAGCTCGGGTGGCCGGGGGTTCTGAGCGCGATCGCCGGCCGGATCGGCCGCTCCGGTGCCGAGCTCAGCAACGCGATGGTTGAGAACCTGATCGACAACGGCTGGGAGCTCGACTCGCACACGATCAACCACGTCGACGTCTCCCAGGCGAGCGGCGCGCAGCTCCAGGATGAGATCGCGGGGTCCCGCAGGATCCTCCGGCGGCGCTTCCACCAGCCGGTCAACTTCTTCTGCTACCCGTCGGGCCGCTACGACGCCCAGGCGGAGCAAGCGGTGCGAGCCGCGGGCTACCTGGGAGCGACGACCACCGACGAGGGCCTCGCCTCGAAGAGCGAGATGTACACGCTGAAGCGGATCCGGGTGAATGGCTCCGATGGCGTCGGAGGGCTGGAGCGGAAGCTCGAGCAGGCCGGGGCCTGACCCGGCTACGTCCTAGCCGCGGCTCCGCGGAGCCGTCACCGCGCGGCGGCTAGTGCTACTTCTTGTGCTTCTTCTTTTTCTTCTTGCACTTCTTCTTGTGCTTGTGCTTCTTCGCTGAGGCAGCGTGGTGCTTCTTCTTCTTCTTGTGCTTCTTGCACTTGCGCTTCCGCGTCTTTCCGGCGGGGTTGGTCGGCGAGGTCGGGTTGCCCGGCGGGCAGGCCGTCTCTGTCGGCGTCACGGAGTTGCCGCGGGCAATCGGATTCCCGACACTGAAGTCCGCGGCGCTGCTGTTCGTGTCATCGGCCGCTTCCAGTAGTGTCGGACAGGCCCGCGCGATCGTCCGCACGATCGACTTGTCGTTCAGGTCCTGACCACCAAGCGACAGTGCCGTGCCGTATGGCGAGGCTGGAGGAACCGGCGGGAATGCCGTCGCGGCGAAGCTGCCCACATACGCGACGCAGTCGAGCCCGGTCACGCCGTCGCTGTCCGTGAAGCACACGGTGCCACCGGTGTTGACGACATTGAGGCCGGTGGGGCCGCTGCCGACGTTGGCGAAGTCCGCGCCAGGCGTCGCGCCGCTCGAAATCAGGATCGTCGCCTGGTTGGCGCCGTTCGCCACGTTGCTCGGGATCGTGTAGTCGGTTAGCGGGCCGCCACCGCCGTCGTAAGTGACGATGTGCTTGCCGGCTACGAGGTTCTGGCCCGCCGAATAAGCCTGCAGCATGACGTAGTCGGGGTTCACTCCACCCCCGTCGTGAACCTCACGAATCAGGTTCTCGTGGTAGGTCGCCTTCGCGCTCGAGACGAAGCCGATGGTGGCGGTCAGCGTCAGCGCGGCGGCCAGCGCGATTCGAGTCAGGCGGCGATTCATCCTTCTCCCTCGGTAGTCCCTCCTAGAGACGCGATCATCTCAGATCGCCTGCGCCAAAGCAATAGCGGCTTTCACAGCGGCTCAACGCCCGTATGAGCCCCCCGGCTACCCTGTCCCCGTGGCCTCGAAGCGCCAGATCTTCGTGCGTGACGTCCCCATCGGGGGCGGCGCACCCGTCGCCGTGCAGACGATGTGCAAGACCGAGACCGCCAATCTCGAGGCGACCATGGAGCAGATCCGCACGGTCGCCGACGCGGGCGCCGATCTCGTCCGCGTCGCGGTGCCACGCGACAAGGACGTCGCGGCCCTGAAGACGATCGTCAAGCAGTCGCCGATCCCGGTGATCGCCGACATCCACTTCAACCACACGCTTGCCCTGAAGGCGATCGACGCCGGCGCGGACTGCATCCGGCTCAACCCGGGCAACATCGGCGGGCGAGAGAAGGTCGCGGAGGTCGCGAAGAAGGCGACGGCGGCCAACGTACCGATGCGGATCGGGGTCAACTCCGGATCGCTGCCCAAGCATCTGCACGAGCTCGAAAGGGAGAACTCGGTCGAGGCCCTGGTCCAGGCCGCCGTCGAGTTCGTCGAGATGATGGAGTCGCTCGACTTCGAGAACTTCAAGGTGTCGATCAAGTCGACCAGCGTCCCCAACACGATCGCCTCCAATCGCCTGCTGTCCGAGCGCATCCCATACCCGATCCATCTCGGGATCACCGAGGCGGGGACGAAGTGGTCGGGCTCCCTCAAATCCTCGGTCGGTCTTGGCACCCTGCTGGCCGATGGGGTGGGGGACACCATCCGCATCTCGCTCTCGACCTTCCACGCGGAGGAGGAGGTCAAGGTCGGCTGGGAGATCCTGAAGGCACTGAAGCTGCGCGAGCGCGGTCCCGTGCTGATCGCCTGCCCCACCTGCGGCCGTCTCCAGTTCGACATGGACACGGTCGTCGCCGAGATCGAGCAGCGCCTGGAGGCATACGAGGAGCCCGTCGAGGTCGCCGTGCTCGGCTGCGCGGTGAACGGCATCGGCGAGGCCTCCCACGCGGACTTCGGGATCACCGGCGCCAAGGATGAGGGCCTGATCTTCTCCCACGGCAAACCCCTCCGGAAGGTCCCCCAGGCGCAGTTGGTCGACGCCCTGTTCGCCGAGATCGACAAGTCGCTCGATCGCGGCTCGGTCGAGGTGGAGGAGGCCAGGGCGCGGGAGGGCGCCGAGTGGCTCGAGCGGATCGAGGAGGAGAACGCCGGCGAGCTCACCCCCGAACGCATCGCCAAGCTCGAGGCCGAGGCCGCGAGCGCCGAAGCCGCCGACGTCACCGGCCCGGAGCTGGAGGACGGCGAGCCGTACCTGAAGCCCGTCAAGCGCCCCGCGCTCGACGAGGAAGCCTCGCCGGTGGCCGGGCGCCGCTTCACCCGCACCTGAGCTCTTCGATCAGATCGAAGGCCCGGACTGCCGTCTAGGTGCGGGGAGGGCTCAGCTTGGGCCCTCGACACGACGGTAGTGGTCGCGCCAGATCAGCCGGTGCACGCCGAGGTGGCGAGGAAGGCGCCGCACGCCCGGGATGAACGGGATGCAGACGAACGCCAGCGACAGGAGCATCATCAGCGCCCAGATCTGGGCGTCGGCGTTGTCCGAGGTGTTGAACGGGGCGATCTGGTACCAGAAGGTGTACAGCCAGAGCCAGACCTGCCCGGGATAGCTGCCGGTCTCGTTCATCATTCCCCACTGCTCGCCGAGCAGGTGCTGATCCATGGCTCGGCCCTCGAAGTAGTCGCCGCCGGAGAGGAACAGGAGCGGCTTGGTGTAGTTCGTCTGGTAGAACTGGCTCGCGTTGAGCAGGGCGCCGTCGAGGCCGCCGGTCGCGGCCAGACCGGCCAGGGAAGCCATCATCGGGGCGACCGGGCCATAGTCGCCGGGCGGCAACTGGGGGACCCCGCCGGGATACTTGGCGCCGTCCAGCCCCTTCGTATAGGCGTCCGTCCAGGCCTTCTGCTGGGTTGGAGGAGCCGCCTGATATTCCCGTAGCGCCTTGGTCAGAGCCGCGTTGCCGGGGATGCTCCCCAGCGGGCTCAGGACAAAGTCCTGAGCGGTATTCACCGGGAAGTGGACACCGGCGGCGCTCTGCAGGTTGAGCGGGCCGATCTTCTGCCCGGCGCCCGGGGTGTGGTTGTAGGGAGGCCCGTAGGTGGCGACCTCGCTCGAGCCGTCGAGCTCGGTCACCGCGGTGGCGACGAAGTCCCCGGGATCGGTGCGAGCCCATTGCTGGATCGTGACCGGCTTGTCGTCGGGAGAGGAGAAGAGGATCGCGAGCACAACGACCAGCCCGGTGATCACCACCAGAGCGACCACGAACTCCTTGACCAGGTCGTAGCGGATGTAGGGGCCCTCCCAATCCCTCGACTCGAGGGGGGCGGGTGTCGGCTCCCGCGGGCTCACGCGGCGTCCTTGACGGGCGGCGCGGCCGCGACCTTCGCCGCGTAGGGCGGCACCACGCCGTGCTTGCGGACGAGGAGCACGTGCCCCACGACGATCGCCACGACGGCGACCGGGAGCAGGATGACGTGCCAGGTGTACATCTGGCCGAAGTCGATGACGTTGAAGAAGGCGCCGATCCCGACGGAGTTGAGGCCGTCCTTGCCCTCGCTGGCGATCCACTGGGAGTCGAAGTTCTGCTGCGAGAGGTATCCGGTGAACGCCGTGCCGATCGCGACCAGGAACACGATTGCGCCGGTCACCCAGACCCAGGATCGCCCGCCGCGCCACGCCCCCATGAAGAACTTGCCCCAGAGGTGCACGACCATCGTGAAGAAGAAGATCTCCACGCCCCAGAGGTGGATGCTGTTGAAGAACTTCCCGACGCCGGACTCGTGCCACCAGGCCGGCCCCTTGAGGCCGAGGATCACGCCGGAGCCGATGACCACGATCAGGGCCGCGATGGTCGCGACGCCGAAGACGTAGATCCACGACGACACGTACGCGGGCTGCCGGTCGGGAAGGAGCTTCTCCGGCGGGAGCGCGCCGACGGCGCGGGACCGGACCCTCTCCGTCCACATCCGCTTCTCCTGTGCGGGGCTCACTCCTCGATCTCCCGCTTGGGGAAGGGCAGGAGGATCGCCAGGATGAAGACGACGATCATCAGCCCGATCACGATCACGTTTGCCACCGACATCTGGAAGAAGTGCCAGTGGACGTAGTGGGCGGGCCCGTTCAGGTTGAAGACCGCGGGTGCCGCCAACCCCCCTCGCAAAGGCCTGAGCCGTGACACCGGATCTCTCAAAGCGGACCTCCTCTCGCGGCCCGTCGGCGCCTGGCGCCTCCGTTCCGCTGCTGAGTTCCCATCCCGTCGGGTCGAGCCTACACCCGCGGAGGGACACGATGGTGAGATTTCCCTTAGGACCGACTAGAACTCAGTAAGCCTTCGCGAAGATCGCCATCACCTTCGCCCGGCCGCCGGTGATCACGCAGCGAGCATCCCCGGGCAGCTCCGCCTCGAAGGGAATGCAGCGGACTGAGACGCCGAGCTCTCCCATGGTCTCCTCCGTCTCCGGCTCCTCGCTCCACGGCGCCCTGACGAAGCCCCCGGAGTCCGCCTCCTCGCCAGAGAAGAACTCCCGGAACTGCTCGAGAGTCGTGACGTCGTCGCGGGTGCGCTCGCGCAGTCGCCCGGCGGCCTCCTCGAACAGACCGAGCTGGATGTCCCCGAGCACGCCCACCACCGAGTCGGCTGCGCCGTCGCGCGGGACGCCATCGCGGGCCAGGCTCTCGTCGTCCCGTCGCGTCATCGTCACGACGCCCTGGTCGATGTCACGCTCGCCGATCTCGATCACCACCGGGACCCCCTTGCGGATCCACTCCCAGCGCTTCTCGGCCGGCTTGCGGTCGCGGGAGTCAACCTCGGCGCGGATCGGCGCATCCATCCAGGACCGCTCCGCCAGCTCGGCCCGCAGCTGCGCGGCGGCCTCCAGCACCGGAGCCGGGTCGTCCCGGGTGATCGGGACGATCTGCACCTGCTGCGGCGCGACGCGAGGCGGGACCCGCAGGCCGTTGTCGTCCGCGTGCGTCATCACGACCGCCCCCATCATTCGAGTCGAGAGCCCCCAGGAGGTCGTGTAGCAGAGCTTCCGTTCGCCTTCCCGGTCGGTGAACTCCATGTCCATCGCGGCGGAGAAGTTCTGCCCGAGGTAATGGGAGGTGCCGGACTGGAGCGCCTTGCCGTCCTGCATCATCGCCTCGATGCTGAGGGTGATCTCGGCGCCGGGGAACCGCTCCGACTCGGGCTTCTCGCCGGCGATCACGGGGATCGCCAGCACCGACTCGGCGAACTCGCGGTAGACGCCGAGCATCCGGCGAGTCTCCTCGAGCGCCTCCTCCTCGGTCGCGTGCGCGGTGTGCCCCTCCTGCCAGAGGAACTCGGTGGTGCGGAGCAGGACGCGCGGCCGCAGCTCCCAGCGGACCACGTTCGCCCACTGGTTGATCATCAGTGGCAGGTCCCGGTAGGAGTTGATCCACTTGGCGAAGGAGCGGCCGATGATCGTCTCCGAGGTGGGGCGGACGATCAACGGCTCCGGCAGCTCGGCGGCGGGGTGGAGCTTGCCGTCCTCGCCCTGCTCGAGGCGGTGGTGCGTGACCACGGCCATCTCCTTGGCGAAGCCCTCGACGTGCCGCGCCTCCTCCTCGAAGTAGCTCAGCGGGATGAACAGCGGGAAGTACGCGTTGGAGGCCCCCGTCTCCTTGATGCCGTCGTCAAGCGCGCGCTGCATCAGCTCCCAGATCCCGTAGCCCCACGGGCGAATCACCATCGAGCCGCGGACGTGGTCGAGCTCCGCGACCTCCGCGTCGCGGACCACGCTCTGGAACCACTGAGGGAAGTCCTCAGCGCGCGTGGGTGAGATGCCGGTTTTCGCCTTGCCTTCCATATGCTCGCTAGATCTGAATGGCCCGGAGCCGCGGACAATCCTTGCGTAAGGGGCGGCGAAAGGGTTTCCGGCGGCAGTTCGGCCTCGACCGCTCGGGTCCCCCGCCACGCCAGACGAGGCCCGGGCAGCCGCTTCGGCCCTGGACGATCCCGAACGCCGTCGGCTACATCCGGCTCGCGGCCTTGCCGGTCTTCCTCTATCTGGCCTTCTCCTCGGGCGACGGACGCGATGCCTGGGCCGCGGTGATCTTCTGGCTGGTCTCGGTCGGGGACTACGTCGACGGCTTCCTGGCCCGCGCCACCGGCCAGTACAGCCGCATGGGAGCGATCCTCGACCCGATCGTCGACCGGCTGACGATCCTCTGCGGGGTGGCGGTCTGCTGGCACTTCGAGCTGCTGCCGCGCTGGGCGCTGGCGGTGCTCGCGGTGCGCGAGGTGGTCACCGCGTTGCTCGCGGAGATCCTGCTGCGACGCGGCGGCGAGCTGCAGGTCAACTGGCTCGGGCGGCTCGCGGTGACGCCGGTGATGGCCGCGATCTTCTTCGCGATGGTCTCCGAGAGCTGGGTGTGGAGCGCGATGCTGATCGTCGGCGTGGCCCTGGGGGTACTGGGGACGATCGCCTACATCCGAAGCGGCATCCGGCAGTTTGCAACTGCGTAGCCAAAACACTCAAGCCGCGGTTGAGGTTGCTCCGCAGCCATATAATCGTCCGCCCTATCCTGAAAGTTGAGGAGTCCGTGGAGGACGAGACCTTTCCCGACATCGGCTCCATGAGCGACGAAGAGCTCAAGGAGCTGATCGACAATCTGACCGCCGAGGAGCAGGAGGTGTCCTATCGCCGCCGGATCCTGCACGGGCAGATCGACATCCTGAGAGCGGAGCTGGTCAATCGCCTACGTGAGAATCGCCCCGAGAGCGGGACGCTGATCAAGGGAGACGACGTCCAGCGGCTCAGCGAGATTCTCGCGGGCCACTCAGAGCCCCCGACCAAGCCTCCGACCTAGACAGGGGTCCATCGTGGCGATCCATTGCCCCGAGTGCGGGTTCGTCAACGCAGAGGGGGCCAACTACTGCCAGAAGTGCGGCGCCTACCTCTCCCGGCCTGAAGGGAAGGACGAGCCGACGACGATGACCTACACGGTCGACGAGTCGGGCGAGATGCACCAGGTGGACATCGATGAGGTCGTCGAGAAGCACGGGGCGGCCCTGGTGATCCGTGCCGGAGGCGGCCGCGCGGGCGAGAGCTTCACGCTCAACGACGAGCGCGTCTCGATCGGGCGCACGCCCGAGGCGGGCGTCTTCCTCGACGACGTCACCGTCTCGCGCAACCACGCCCTGCTGGTGCGCCGCAAGGACAGCCTCTACATCGATGACCTCGGCTCGCTGAACGGCACCTATGTCAATCGCCGCAGAATCGAGTCCCATCAGCTTGCCGACGGCGACGAGATCCAGATCGGCAAGTACAAGCTGAGCTACCTGGAGAAGTGACCATGGAAGCCTCGCCCACGCCCTTCGACCGCAGTCACTCCCCCGAATCAACCGACGGCGCACCCTCCAACCGCAAGGCGCTCACGATCGGGGCGGTCGCGAAGATCCTCGGACGTGAGTTCGAGGACATCTCGATCTCGAAGATCCGCTACCTCGAGGAACAGAAGCTCCTCTCGCCGCGGCGGACGCCGGGCGGCTACCGGCTCTACAGCCAGGCCGACGTCGAGCGCCTGCGCGCGATCCTGCGCATGCAGCGCGACGAGTTCCTGCCACTCCGCGTGATCCGCCAGGAGCTCGCGGCGGGTGCACGGGAGGAGCGGGGAGGGACAGCCTCCCTACGGCGTGCGACCGCCGTCGAGGCCGGCAAGGGATCGAGACTGACCATCGATGAGCTGATCGACCAGACCGGCGCCCGCTGGGAGCTGATCAAGGAGCTCGAGGACTGGCGGCTTGTCCAGCCCGAGAGCATCGACGGCACGAAGCTCTACGACGACACCGACGCCGAGATCGTCAAGGCCAGCGCGGAGCTCGCCCGATTCGGCGTGGGGGGCCGCAATCTGAAGGTGCTTCGCACGGCCGCCGACCGCGAAGCGGCGCTGCTCGAGGCGGTGGTGGGGCCCGGACTGCGGTCCACCAACCACAACACCCGGCGCGAGGCGATGGAGAACCTTGAGAGCCTCGCGGCCGCCTGCAACAACCTCACCCACATGCTGCTCATCCGCGATCTGCGGAAGCTGACCGGCGAGGAGTAGGTCCACGCATGGCACGCGTCGTGCGCAGGCGCCGCATCGCCGCGCCCGCGAGCGCGCTCTGGAACGTCGTCACCGACCCGTACCACCTGCCACGCTGGTGGCCGAACACCCAGCGCGTGGAGAACGTCACGGAGGAGGAGCCGGCGAGGCGCAGCTGGACGCAGGTGCTCGAGACCCGCGACGGGCGCGGGGTCCGAGCCGATTACCACGGCGTGGCGGCAACCGACGGCGAGCGCTTCGTCTTCGAGCAGACGGTCGAGGGGACGCCGTTCGAGCGCTTCGTGAAGCGCGCCCGCACCGAGATCAAGCTCAGCCCGCATGGCGGCGAGACCGACGTGACCATGTCCCTCGACCGGCGTCTGCGCGGCCTCTCGCGCCTCGGCTCGCCGATGATGCGCCGCGCCATCGGGCGGACACTGAATGAAGCGCTGATGGGTTTGGAGACGGCGGCGACCGGGGCGGAGGGACAGAGCTGACGGCCGAGATGAAGTGGTGGGGCTGGGGCGACCCTGATCGTCGCCTGGACCTGCCACCGGGAGCGGTCGGCGCCCTGCGAGTGGAGCTTGGCGTTCGCCCGGAGGACGCCACCGAACCGGTGTCCATGGAGCGGGTCTGCCTGCCGGAGCCGCGTCCCGTCCCGGACGCCGTCCGCTCCGCCGCGGGCGAGGTGCTCGACGGCGCCGAGGATCGGCTGCGCCGCTCCACCGGCCGCAGCTACCCGGACTTGATCAAGCTGCGCACCGGGCGGATCGAATGGGCCCCCGACGCGATCCTGCGACCCGCCGACACCGCGGCAGTCGAGGCGGTGCTGGCGGCGTGCGCCGAGAACGGGGTGGCCGTGGTTCCCTACGGCGGCGGGACGAGCGTCGTCGGAGGACTCGACGCCATCGCCGGGCCCCATAACGCGGTCGTCTCACTCGACCTGGCACACCTGCGCTCTGTCGATCTCGACTCGAAGTCCCTCACCGCAACCCTCGGCCCGGGCCTCTCCGGCCCCGACGCTGAACGTGCACTGCGGGGCAGAGGGGCGACGATCGGCCACTTCCCGCAATCCTTCGAGCAGGCCACGATCGGCGGCTTCGCCGCCACGCGCTCGGCGGGCCAGGCCTCGAGCGGCTACGGGCGATTCGACGAGGTCGTCACCTCGATCGAGCTCACCGCGCCCACCGGACGCCTGAGGACGCGGCAGACGCCTCACACCGCGGCGGGCCCATCCCTGCGCGAGCTCGTCCTGGGCTCCGAGGGAACGCTCGGCGTGATCTCCGAGGTCAGCTGCCGAGTGCGTCCGGCGCCGGCGGAGCGCTACTACGAGGGATGGATCGCGGAGGACTTCCACGCGGGCCGTGAGATCGTCCGAGACCTGGCCCAGGGCCACGAGGCCCCGGACGTCCTGCGCCTCTCCGACCAGGAGGAGACCCGGGTCTCCCTGGATCTGGCGGGGACCGAGGGCCTGCGCAAGCGCGCCCTCGACAGCTACCTGGCGCTGCGCCGGCGCCAGGGCGGCTGTCTGATGATCTGCGGCTGGGAGGGCGAACGGGAGTCCGTCAGGCGACGCCGCTCGCTCGGCCAGACGCGGCTGCGCCTCGGCGGCGCAGTGCCGCTCGGTTCCTCCGCGGGGCGCTCCTGGGAGCGGAGCCGCTACGGGGGGCCCTACCTGCGAGACGAGCTGATCAGCCTGGGGGTGATCGTCGAGACGCTCGAGACCGCTCACACCTGGAGCCGCCTGGACGAGCTCTACCGGGCCGTGGGCGGAGCGCTGCGTGGTGCTCTCGGGGAACGGTCGATCGTCATGTGCCACGTCTCGCACGCCTATCCCGACGGGGCCTCGCTCTACTTCACCTTCTTCGCCCGTGCGCGGCGCGGGAAGGAGCTCGAGCAGTGGCGGGAGGCAAAGGCCGCCGCCTGCGAGGCGATCGTCGCCGCCCAGGGGACGATCACCCATCACCACGCCGTCGGCCGCGACCATGCTCCCTACATGCGGGCGGAGGTCGGCGAGCTCGGCCTCGATGCGCTGCGCGCGGTCAAGGAGAAGCTCGATCCGGCCGGGATCATGAACCCCGGCAAGCTGCTGCCCGACTGAGGCCGCTCAGCGCAGCGCTCCGCGCATCACCGGCGTGCCCGTCACCAGCGGGAGGGCGGCGCTCCGGGCCGCCTGCTGGACGGCGGCGGCCGCCTTGCGCTGGCGCGTCCGCGTGAGCTCGGCCACCTCGAAGCTCGGCAGCAAACCCTCCGCCGCGGTCGGGATCGCCGTGCGGCCGGTCAGCTTGCCATCGGAGCCGACCGCGTGGAAGGCCACGGGGAGGCTTCGCCCGCCGGACCCGACGAACCAGAGCACGTAGCTCTCTCCCGGCCCGCTCGGCTCGAGTCCCGTGATCGCGAGATCGACGGCAGGCTGATCGGCGACACGGACGACCGAGATCATCCCGCTCGCCTTCGACGCGCCGACGGGTGCGAGCTTGATCGGCGCGACGTCCTCCCGGGCGCCAGGCGTGGTCGTCGTCGCATCCCCACCCCCGCCGCCTCCGGTTACCGCGACCAGTAGGACGACGAGGGCGGCCACACCGGCGGCGGCGAGCGCCAGCCAGAGCACCCACGGCCTGCCCGCCCTGTCGGGGACGGGCGGACCCGGTGAGGGCTCGGTGGCGCCGGTGTCCCTTTCCAGCTCGCGCAGCCGCCGGTCTACGGCCTCCCGCGAGAACTCGCCATCGCCGGACTCACCCACCGCGATCGCGGCCTGGTGGGCTCTGTCGCGGACTTCGCCGGCGCCGATCCCGAGCACGTCGGCGACCTGGTCGTAGGTACCTCCTGAGACGAGCAGCCGGAGCAGGGCGCGCTGATCCTCGCTCAACGCCATCGGCTGGCGCCTCGCTCAGCCCTTCGAGTTCGTGGACGCTCCGGCCTGGCTCTGTGCCTGCTGGAGCTGCTGCTGGAGCTGCTGCAGCAGCTGGGTGCCGCTGCCTTCCAGCACCGGGGTCCCTACGAACGAGATCACTCCCGTCGCCTTCTTACTTCCCTGCTGCGCCCGCAGTGCCTGCTGGATCTGGTTCTTCTCGGCGGCGGTGACCCGCGAGAGCCGGATCATCTTCAGGGCTTGCAGGTAAACCAGCTCCTGGGTGGCCAGCGGCGCGGCGCCGGTCAGGTTGCCGTTCGAGCCGACCGTCTCCTGGCCGATCGGCCGGGCCTGCTGGTCGGACCCGTAGAGCCAGAGGACGTACTCGTCGCCGCTGGCGCTTGGCTCGAGGTGGGCGGCGTTGGTCTGCAGCGCGAAGCCGGAGATCGCCGGCTTCTTCGGGTTCTTCTGCTTCTTCGGTGAGACGGGGACCAGCGTGACCTGGCCGGTGGGAGGGCAGCTCTCGTTCGCAAAGTCGCCCACAGCCGCGAGCCCGGTCGTCGGAACGCCCGCCTGCTGCGCCGCGGTGGTGTCGATCGGCTTGCAGTCGCCGGTCCCGCCGCTCCGCCGCCGCCGCCGCCGCTGGTCGCCACGACGATGATCACGATGACCAGGGCGAGCGCGGTGGCGACGCCAACGATGAGCTGGGTCCGGCGCGGGCCCGAGGCGGAGCCGAGCCCGCTGAAGAAGGCGGCGGTCCGGGAGGCGATGCCGGGGCCCTTCGGAGGCCCTGGCGCGGCCGCTGGCGGCGCGGCCGCGTGCGGTTGAGCAGGCGCCGCGGCGAGGGGAGGGGGCGGTGCCGCCCGGCGCCCGCCGCGCGGCTCGGGGATCTCCGGAAGCTCAGCCCGCGGGGCGAGCAGCCTCAGGTTCTGCGCGAGGCGCTGCGCGAGCGCATTTGCCTCGGGATCGCTCTGCAGGTGACGAACGGCGTCCGCGCGGCCGATCGGATCGGCCTGCCCCAGCAGGTAGTCGCTGAGGCCGACCTGCGCATCTGGGTCGGCGCCACCGATCTCCGTCAGCGCGGAACGAGCCCGCGAGCGCACCTCGTCGGGCGCGATGCCCAGCAGGGAGCCGATGTCCTCATAGCCCTGCCCGCCTTCAAGCAGCAGCTGCAGCATCGCGCGCTGTTCGTCCGTCACCGCCACGAGCGTGGAAGCCTAGGGCAGCGGCGGCGCCCGTGATGCAGCTCTTAGCCGACCTTTAGTCCCGGCTCCACGCGTCTCGCGAGACGCGGGTAGTGGGCCAGCAGCCCGTCCGAATCGAGCTCGAGATCGGCCGTGAAGTCACCGTCCCGGCTGATGTACCTGACGACCGACCCGCCCTCGGTCGTGCGCACGTGCTCGTAGCGTTGTGGCGAGGCCTCGACACGCAGGCTCGGGGTTCGAATGAACGCCATCACGAAGTCGCCGCTGCCGCCGCGCTGAAAGCCGTGACGCAGGATCGGCATCGTGTTGGTCAAGGGCGAGTTCTCGATGTCGATGTCGAGCGCTTGCGAGAGGTCCGGGAGCGTGCCATCCCAGGGGCCTCCGGGCACCTCGCCCACATCGTCGATCAGATCGACCTCCCAGCGCCCCGAGCCATCGTGGATCAGCTCCAGGCGCCTGCTCCAGCCGTCTCCGCTGGAGGCCAGATCGACCGCCCGCGTGACGAATCCGTCGTTGGCGTTCAGCTGGTAGCCGACTCGGTACGGGACCGGATCGGCCCCGATCTGGATTCCATTGCCGCCCAGTCCGCTCTCGTGGACCACCACTCCAGCCGCCTCGGTCATCCACCCCTCGACCCCCGTCCAGACGATGAATGCCACCGCGGGAGTATCCCCGACTATCGTCCCGCGCCATGGAGCGGGAGAGGATCGTGCCGGCCGGCTTCTCGGAGGAGATCGGGGTCGAGTGGATCGACCTCGATCCGGACAACGCCCGCGCCCGGATCAAGGTCGAGGAGCGACACATGCAGGCCTTCGGCATCGTGCACGGAGGCGTCTACGCGTCGCTGGCCGAGAGCCTCTGCTCGGCGGCCACCTACGTCGCGGTCAGGGACGACGGCCAGGTGGCGCTCGGCATGGCGAACAACACGACGTTCCTGCGGCCGATTTCAAGCGGATACGTGAACGCCCTCGCGCGGGTCCGCCAGCGGGGGCGCACCACGTGGATATGGGACTGCGAGCTGACCGACGACGACGGACGGGTATGCGCTCTCGTGCGGATGACGGCAGCGGTTCGGCCCCACCGCGACTGAGCCGGTCCGCTCGACAACGCCCGGCGCACATGAGATGGTGTCGTCGATGCGGAAGTCCGAGATCCGCTCCCTGAGCGAGATCGCTGCTGGATCGCTGGCACAACCAGGCGTCACCGCGCATGGGGTGCACAGCGCGGTTGCGAAGCGGGTATTCAGCCTCCTCGGCCCGATCGGCGCCCCCGTCCGGGTCATGCACGACGGGATCTCGGCCGCCTCCTATCGCGCCATCGGAGGTGCCCTTCGCGCACCGCTTCAAGCCGGCGGACGAGCGCTCGCCGGGCGGGCAGGCGAGGGCTCCGCGGCCATCGCCGACTCGAGGGGCGGCAGCCTGGCGCTCGGCGCCCTCAACGGCATCGCCGGAGACCGCCTCGCACGTGACCATCCCGATCTCGCCCTCGGCCTCACGGTCCGCCGCGGGGGGCGCGACGTCGCGCTCGACCCGGACGCGCTGGCGAAGGCCTTCCCCGACGCGACCCCCAGGCTCGCCGTCTTCGTGCACGGCCTGTGCGAGACCGACGCGGCCTGGAAGGTCGGTTCGTCCGGCGAGCGATCCTCTCCGAGCTATGGCTCTCGCCTGCGCGCCGAGCTCGGCTACACGCCGATCTACCTGCGCTACAACACCGGCCTGCGCGTCTCCGAGAACGGCCGGCGGCTGACAGAGGCCCTCGACGCGCTCGTCGCCTCGTGGCCGACCCAGATCGAGGAGCTGGCGCTGGTCGGCCACTCGATGGGCGGCCTGGTAGCCCGGAGCGCCTGTCACTACTCCGAGCGGCAGGAGCACGTCTGGACCGAGCACCTGCGGCACGTGTTCTGCCTCGGAACCCCGCACCTCGGCGCGCCGCTGGAGCGGGCTGCCCACGCGGCCAGCTGGACCCTCGGCCGCCTTCCGGAGTCGCGGCCGTTCGCGGACCTCTTCTTCAACGGCCGCAGCGCCGGCATCAAGGACCTGCGCTACGGCAGCCTCGTCGAGGAGGACTGGCGCGACACCGATCCCGACGAGTTCCTGCGCCAGCGCTGCCGGGAGGTTCCCTTCCTGCCGACGGCGACCTACTACTTCATCGGCGCCACGCTGACCCGTCGCCACGACGGCCTGGGCGGCCTGATCGGGGACCTCCTCGTCCACTATCCGAGCGCTTCCGGCACGGGCCGCGATCGCCGGATCCCCTTCGAGGTCGAGAACGGCCGCCACCTCGGGGGCCTGCATCACATGAACCTCCTGAACCACCCCGACGTCTACACGCAGATCAGGGAGTGGATCGCCAAGCCGGGTGGCCCCTAGCGCGGAAGTGCCCGCATAGAGCCGAAGCGGTTCGTGATCGGCAGGCGCCGGTCGCGACCGAAGGCCTTGGTCGACACCCTGATGCCCGGCGGTGCCTGGCGGCGCTTGTACTCGGCACGGTCGACGAGCCGGATGACCTCCAGGACCGTCTCCTCGGGGAGGCCCTCCGCGACCAGCTCCTCGATCCCCGCGTCCCGCTCGACGTAGGCCTCGAGGATCCGGTCAAGGGTCTCATAGGGCGGGAGCGAGTCCTCGTCGAGCTGGTCGGGGCGCAGCTCGGCCGAGGGCGGCCGCTCCAGCACCGAGGCGGGAACCAGCTCGCCATCCGGCTGCGCGTTCCTCCAGCGGACGAGGCGGTAGACGAGCAGCTTGAAGATGTCCTTGATCACCGCGAAGCCGCCCGCCATGTCGCCGTAGAGCGTCGCGTAGCCCACCGACATCTCGCTCTTGTTGCCGGTGGTCAGGACTAGCCACCCGAACTTGTTGGAGAGGGCCATCACGAGGTTCCCGCGGATCCGGGCCTGGAGGTTCTCCTCGGCGAGACCGGGCTCCGCACCGGCAAAGGTCTCGGCGAGCGCGTGCTCGTAGGACTCCATCGCCTCGGCAATCGAGATCTCGATCAGATCGACTCCGAGATTGGCCGCGATCGCCCTGGCGTCGGACTGGGTGTCGTCGCTGGAATGCGGGGAGGGCATGACCACGACGCTGACCCCGTCCGGCCCGAGGGCATCGACCGCGATCAGGGCGACCAGGGCCGAGTCGATCCCACCGCTGAGCGCAAGCACGACGTGCTCGAAGCCGTTCTTCTCGACGTAGTCGCGCAGGCCGAGCGCGAGCGCGCCGTAGACCTCTTCCTCCTCGGTACCGAGTGGCTCGGCAACCTGCCTCTCGACATGGCCCCGAGGATCGGCCCCCGAGGCGAGCTCGGCGAGGACCGGCACGCCGCGTGGGGATGAGCCGCCGTCGGATCCGTCGATCGCCGGCACCATCACGTCGCATACGAGCAGCTGCGGGACGAACTGCGCGGCCCGCGCGAGGGTCTCGCCGTCGGCGCCGATCAGCACGCTGGCCCCGTCGAAGACCAGCTCGTCCTGGCCCCCGAAGCTGTTGCAGAGGGCGAAGGACGCGCCGTTGGCCCTGGCGCGATCGGCGATCATCCGCTCGCGCGCCAGCCCCTTGCCTCTGTGATACGGCGACGCCGAGGAGTTGACGACGAGGTGGGCGCCGGCCGCGACCTCGTCCGCCTCCGGGAAGCCCGGGTGCCAGATGTCCTCGCAGATCGTCAGGCCAACCAGGGCCCCATCGACATCGATCAGCGCGGGCTCGCTCCCGGGCTCGAAATAGCGGCGCTCGTCGAAGACGCCGTAGTTCGGGAGATCGCACTTTCTGTAGACGGCGCGGACCTCGCCGCCGGCGAGCACCGCGAGCGAGTTGTAGGCCGGGGGAGGGGGCGGGTCGATCAGCGGATCGAAGCTCCCCAGCTCCTCGGCCGAGCGCTCGACGCGCTCGGGAAAGCCCACGAGGGCCACCGTTCCGTCGACGACGGCGGCGATTTCGCCAAGACCCTGCCTCACCCCATCGAGGAAGTCGTCCCGCAGGACGAGGTCCTCGGGCGGATAGCCGGAGACACAGAGCTCGGGCAGGAGCACGAGCTGCGCACCCGCGTCGCGGGCCCGCTCGATCGACTCCGACACCAGGCGCACGTTCCCCTCGATGTCGCCCACGGTGGGGTCGATCTGGGCGAGCGCCAAGCGCAGATGCGTCGCTTCCGCCATATCGCAAGTATGGCGACGGGCCAGGCCCATCCGTGCGGGCGGCTACCCTGCCGCCCGTGTTCAGGCAGGAGAAGACACCGCGAACGCGCAAGGGCGTCGAGCTCATGGAGGCGCACATCGAGGACCTCTGCCGCGAGTACGGGATCGAGCTCGCCGGCTCCTCGGCTCGCGGCCGGGCGATTCGCTGGCGCGGCGGCAGGCTCGAGATCTCGATCCCGCCCATTCGCGGGCAGGTCTCCTACTTCATCGCCCTTCACGAGATCGGGCATCTGGTCGGGAAGGGCCGCTCGGCGCCACGGCTCGAGTCGGAGGCGAATGCCTGGCTGTTCGCGCTCGAGCACAGCGCGGTCGAGCCGACGACCGCCACCAAGCGCTCGATCTCTCGACGCCTGCAGGGCTATCTCGCCTGGGCGCGGAACCGCCAGCACCGCCGCGTGCCGCCGCGCATCCCGCCGCGCGACCACGCCTTCTGGGCGTTGCTCCAGCTCGGCTAGGTGGTCCGGTCGCGCCGGCGCGGCCGTGGCTGCGCAGGACGCAGATTGCTGATGATCACCGCGACGACGGTGACGAGGTAGAGCTGGCCGACCAGCGCCTCGGTGATCGCGAGTGCGCGACCGAGGTTTGTGGCGGCGACCAGGTCTCCGTATCCGACGGTTGTCAGCGTGGTGTACGAGAAGTAGAGGAAGTCGTCCCGTCCGTGAACACCGGTGTTGGTGAAGAAGGCCTGATCGCTGAGCTGGTCGATCGTCGCGAAGGCCACGCTGAACAAGAGCCCGACCAGCAGGTAGAGGCAGAGGACGCCGAACATCGTCTGCATGGTCACCCCGCCCGCATCCCTGAACTGCTTGAGGAGCCCGGTGATGATCGCGGGAGGCGTCAGCATCACGTAGAGAAGAGCCAGCACCGAGGCGGAGCTGTTGCCGAACTCTCCGCTGCCAAAGAGCGCCGCCGCGCTTCCTGCGATCCCCACGACCGCCGCGACGATGCTCAGCACGATCACCGCGCGGTGGGCGCGCGATGCGACCACGGCCGCCACGAGCACCATCGCCTGCAGGATCACGGCCACGAAACGCGCTCCGTCGCCCTCCGGCGCGGCCAGCGTGAACGTGATCGTCACGAGGATGAGCAGCAGGACGATCCCGAACCGGTAATGGATCCTGTGCACGCGCGGATCATCGCCGCCGCCCAGGACGCAACCGGGATCGCCTTCGGCCGGTCAGCAGCGCTCTACGGGGCCGGCTGCAGGAGCTTCTCGACCACAAGCACGTCCTTCCACTCGCCGTCGAGCATGCCGTGACGCTCGTGCACGCCCACCTCGCGCCAGCCGAGGGCGCCGACCATCGAGATGCTGGGCTCGTTCGAGGTGAAGATCTTTCCGATCAGCTTGTGCACGCCCTCCTCGGCGGCCACTTCGGCGAGGGCGTCCAGGAGCCGCCGGCCGACCCCGGTGCGCCGGGCGCCCCGCTCGACGTAGAGCGTCGCCTCACGCACGCCGTCGTAGTAGTCGTGCCTGTCGGCATAGGGACTCGCCTTCGCCCAGCCGACGACCGATCCGGCCGCGGGGTTGGTGGCGGCCGGAGATGGGGCCTCGGCGATCACGACGAGGTCGCTCTCGATCCAGCGGGCGGCATCGCCGGCGCCCGCCGGGCGGGTCTCGAAGGTGGCGACGCGGTCCTCGACGCCCTGGTTGAAGATCTCGGCGATCCTCTCGGCATCACCAGGGGCCGCCCGGCGAATCGAAAGGGGCGGTCTTACCGATCCGTTCACGTGAGCTTCATAGCATTGGCGCATGCCCTCTGAGCGCCACCTGCGGATCGCGGCCGCCGTCCTCGCGCTGGTGGGGATCGGCGTCGCCACCTACATCGTCATCGCGGACAGCGGGGGAGGGGCGCCCAAGTGCCTCGCCGGAGGCAACGGCTGCGAGACCGTCGCCGACAGCCACTACTCGCATCTCGCGGGCATCAACGTGGCCGTGTTCGGCGTCTTCGGATACGTCGTGCTGCTCGCGGCCGCCCTGGCACCCGGCGACCCGGGCCGGTTCGGCGGGTTTCTCTCGGCGCTCGTGGGCTTCGGGTTCAGCGCGTATCTCACCTACCTGGAGCTGTTCGTGATCGACGCGATCTGCCAGTGGTGCGTGGCCAGCGCGGTCGTGATGGCGCTCTCGCTGGCGGTCGCCGCGGCGCGCGCATTCGCGTACACGGGCCGGGAGCTCGCCGGCCCCAGATAGAGTCCCTCGCATGGCAGATAGGGAGCGGGAGCGAGAGCGTCTGCGCGCCGAGCGGCAGGCCGCCGAGTCGCGGGACGCCGCGCAGCTCGCCCGCAAGCGGCGCATCCAGTACCTGAGCCTCGCGGCATTTGCGGCAATCGCGGTGATCGTCGCCCTGATCGTGATCAGCCAGTCCGGGGGGAACGACGGCAACGGCACGCCGACGACGGTGGCCGGCGTCAAGGGAGTGGCTCAGGTCAACTCAGAGCTCCGGGGCCTCTCGCAGAGCGGCCAGACGCTCGGGGACGCGAGCGCGCCGGTCACCGTGACCGAGTTCGGCGATCCCCAGTGCCCGGTCTGCAAGGCGTTCTCCGAGCAGGTGGCGCCGAGCCTGATCTCGAGTGCAGTGAAGAGCGGCGACGCCAAGTACGTCTACGAGCCCTACCTGATCATCGGGCCCGACTCGAAGCCGGCCATGAAGGCAGCCCTCGCCGCCGGCGAGCAGAGCCGCTTCTGGAACTACCTGCAGCTCTTCTATGCGAATCAGGGGCAGGAGAACTCCGGCTACGTCACCGATGACTTCCTCACAAAGATCGCCAACGCCGCCGGGGTCTCGGACATCAACCGGTGGAACGATTCCCGCAACTCCTCCAAGTGGGACGCCGTGATCGCGAAGGGCACGACCGACGCGGAGGGCTTCGGCTTCAACGGGACCCCGTCGCTCGTCGCCCAGGGCCCCAAGGGCACCCAGCCGATCAGCGGATTCAGCCTCTCCGACATCCAGGCGGCGATCCAACAGGTCAGCTAGGCCTAACCTTGACCGGGTGGCCACGAACCGAGGAGAAAGCCGTCGCCTGCTGGTGATCACCGCGGACGACTACGGCTACTGGCCGGCCTACAACAAGGGGATCCTCGAGGCGATCGAGATGGGCGCCGTCGACTCCGTCAGTGCAATGGTGGACCGTCGGTACTGCGAGGCGGCCCCGTTGCTCGAGAGCGACGTGGAGATCGGGCTGCACATCGAGTTCGAGGGTCGCTGGGGGTCGAGGAGCGGCGCGCCCGCCCGCACCTCCTTGCGGGTCCAGCTCGAGCGATTCGGCGACCTCTTCGGCCGCTGGCCATCCTTCCTCAACGGGCACAAGCACTGCCACGCTCGGCCTGAGCTCGCCACGCCCGTGTTCCAGATGGCGCAGCAGATCGGCGCTCCCGTTCGCTCCGTCAATCCCGACCACCGCCAGTGGCTGCGCGAGCGGGGCATCGACACGCCGGACATGCTGATCGGCCGCATCCGCAGCAACGAGCCGGAGGAGCCGCCCGAGCTGCGCTCGCTTCAACCGGGCGTCACCGAGTGGGTCACGCACCCGGGGCATCCGGATTCAGCGGCGGGTTCGAGCTATGACGTGGCGCGACAGGAGGACCTGGCGCTGCTTCAGAAGGTCATGGTCCGAGCCCGGTTCGACGAGCCCATCTGGGGAGAGGCGCGGCGCTCTCCGATGAAGGAGGCGTTCAGCCAGGACCGCCGCGACGTGGAAGAGCCGGCCGCGGACTAGCCTGCGGTCGATTCCTCGCGCTCGCTGCGGCCGTTCTGCGACGCGGTGTCGGCCTCGACCTCCGCCCCCGGCACGAAACGCCGGAGGACCCCGGGCCCACCACCGGCGGCCTCGATCAGCTCTCCGATCGATTCCTCGATGTCCTTGGCGAGATCCTCGAGGTCAGGCATCCCGTCGTAGTCGCCGATCAGGCCGAAGTTGACCTGCCCGTCGTAGCTCATGATTCCGATGCAGACGCCCTGGTTCTTCGCGAGCGGGACCATCGGGAAGACGCGTTCCATCCGGCGTCCCAGCAGGTACAGCGGGAACTGCGGGCCAGGGATGTTGGTGACCACCAGATTGAAGAAGCGCTGCCGCGACTGCAGGCGCGCGGCCTGGCCGGCGATCGTGGGCGGCGCGAAGTCGGCCAGTTGCGTCAGCAGGGTGGCGCCCATCGCCTGCTTGGACTGCTTCAGGTCGCCCATCGATCGTTTGACGAGCTCCATCCGGCGGATCGGGTCCTCGCACCAAACCGGTAGGGGGGCCATCATCGTCGTCACCTGGTTGCCGAGGGAGCCACGCTGGTCCTTGGTCCTCACGCTGACCGGGACCATCGCGCGAAGCTCCAGACCGGCGGTCGAGTGGCCGCGCTTGCGCATGTAGCGGCCGAGTCCTCCGGCGACCGCCGTCAGGAGCACATCGTTGACGGTGCCGCCAAGCTCGTCCTTGACCTGCTTCATGTCCGAGAGCGACGCTCGCACCCAGGCGAACCTGCGGTGCGGGCCGACATCGAAGTTGAAGGGGCTCTTCGGCGCGGCGATCCCCGCCCAGGCGAAGGTGCCCGCGGCGACGACCGCCTCCGTGGCCTTGCGGAGCGCCCGGCGCGGCCCGCGGACGACGCGGCGAATCGTGCGGGTGATCTCGGCCGGATTGACCACTCGCTGAACCAGCGCCTCGCTGAGCAGCTCCGCGCCACTCGGCTCGGGCTCGGGGACCCAGCGCTCCACTGACGCGGGCTGGTCGGCGGGCTCCTTCTCGGCGTCGAAGAGCACGGTGGTTATGTCAACCCCGGAGACGCCGTCGACCATCGCGTGATGCGTCTTGCCGACGATGGCGAAGCGGCCGCCCTTCAGGCCCTCGATCAGCCAGAGCTCCCAGAGGGGCTTCGAGCGATCGAGCTGCTGGGAGAAGATCCGCGCCGCCAGCACGCGAAGCTGCTGCTCGGAGCCGGGCGCCGGCAGCGAGGTGTGGCGGACGTGGTAGGCGAGGTTCAGGTGCGGATCATCGACCCAGACCGGCCGGCCCTGGCCGAAGGGCACGAATCGCAGCTTCTGCCGGAATCGAGGCACGAGGTGCAGACGCGACTCGATGTGATTCCGGAATTCGAGATAGCGGGGCGGCGGGCCCTCGAACAGGGTCGTCGAGGCGACATGCATATGCGTCCCATCCCGCTCCAGGTGGAGGAATGAGGAATCGAGCCCGGTGAGCCTGTCGGTCACGTCCATGATCGTCGCATACCAACTGTGCCGACCGTCACACAAGTACGCAAATAGCGAACCTACCCTGCCTCGTTCGATAGTCGCCAAACAACTCGCCTAATCACGTCGACGGACATCGCGTGAGCGGGGGACCCATCGCCGGCACCATCGCAGCAAGCCGGCCGGGGCGAATGGGGCGGTGTTCCGCCCCTAGCGGTACTGGGTGATGCGCCGGCGCTCCGAGGAGCGACTCGCATGACAAATCCCGCCGCGAGCCCGTCAGCTAACCCCGTAGGCGGCAGAGAGAGGCAGGTGGATTCACTTGCGTCGCTTCCGTTGGAAGCGGAGGCGGGCTGCGGTAGCGCTGCTGCCCGCCCTGGCAATGATGATCACAGCAGGCATCGCGGGCGCTTCGGCGTCGGTTCCGCCGACCGGAACCGGCCCGCAGGCAACCGCCGCGGGCGGCCCCGCCACCGGGATCAGCCTGACCGGCCACAGGAACGTGATGGCTCATCACACCGTCAAGCTCCATGGCCGCGTCACGCCCGGCGGCAGCAGAGAGGTCGTCGTTCGGGTCGGTGGGCGCAAGCTTCACGCGCACACCCGAGCGAACGGTGCCTACAAGGTCCGCTGGCGGGCAAGCGGCTCCGGCAGTTACCGCGCCCGCGCGAGGGTGGTCAACTCGAGCGTCCACTCGCACCGGCTCATGGTCAACGCCTTCCGGCCGGCCGAGGCCTCGTACTACGGCCCCGGCCTCTACGGTGGCGGCCTGGCGTGCGGAGGCACGCTGAGCCCCGGGAAGGTGGGCGTCGCGAACAAGACGCTCCCCTGCGGGTCCAGGGTCACCCTGAGGTATCACGGGAAGACAGTCACCGTCCCCGTGATCGACAGGGGCCCCTACGCGGGCAACCGCGAGTACGACCTGACCGCGGCCACCAAGGCCAAGCTCGGCTTCCCCTCCACGGGGACCGTGCTGACCACGCGGTAGCTAGACGGCGAGCTGGTCGGGCTGGTGGGGGAGTTCGTCCTCCGCCAGTCCGGCCAGACCGACCCCAACCAACCGGACCGGCCTCTGAGGATCGAATCGGTCGAGCAGCTCACGCGCCGTCGCGACGACCTCCTCCGGGTGGCAGGTATGCGAAGCGAGGGTGCGCGAGCGCGTGTAGGTCTTGAAGGGCCGTAGGCGGATCTTCAGGGTCACAGTGCGCCCGCGGCGCCTGTTCTGGGCGAGGCTCTCGCAGACCGACCGCGCCAGCCGCTCGACCGTCTCGTGCAGGAGCTCCCGGTCGGTGACGTCCTCGGGAAAGGTCGTCTCGCGGCTCTCCGACTTCCGCACCCGGTCCTCGTTGAGCGTGGCGCTGCCGATGCCGTTCGCCCGGGCGCGCAGGCCCCCGCCGTGGTTCGGGCCAAAGGCCTGCCGGAGGGCCTGCTCCTCGGCACGCGCGAGCTGGGCGACGGTTTCGATGCCGCTCGAGCGGAGACGCTGAAACGTCTTCGGGCCAACGCCCGGGAGCAGGGAGGCGGGCTCCTCGCCGACCGTCTCGAGCCAGTTGTCGTGGTCGAGCATGAAGAAACCGTCGGGCTTGTCGAGGTCCGAGGCGATCTTCGCCATCAGCTTGTTCGGCGCCAGGCCGATCGAGCAGACGAGGTAGGTCGCCTCCTTGATCCGCCGCTTGATCTCCATCGCCCGCGACTGGGGAACGGGCGACCCCGAAAGGTCGACGTACGCCTCGTCCAGCCCGACGACCTCGATGTCATCGCTGAACCCCCGGAGCGTCTCCATCACCTTCACCGAGCCGCGCTTGTAGAGCTGCATGTCGACCGGCAGGACGGTGAGCTGCGGACAGCGCCGCCGCGCGGTCACCAGCGGCAGGGCGGAGTGGACGCCGTACTTCCGGGCCTCGTAGGAAGCAGTGGTGACGACGCCGCGCGGGCCGTCGTAGGCGACCACCACCGGCTTGCCGCGCAGCTCGGGATGTCGCAGCATCTCGATCGACACATAGAAGGCATCCATGTCCACGTGGGCGATCACCTGCGACCGAATGAGATTACGCCCGCTCCTGGACGGAGGCCGCTATTTTGAGCGGCGGTGACGAACGCTGAGGCAAAGAATCTCGAGGCGATCTCCCGGGCGATCGACCAGCACAACTCGAACTGCCCGTTCCCGGCCAGCGAGGTCCGGATGAACCCGTTCGAGTGCGAGCGCCTGGGCTGGGAGGAGATCCGCGGCCTGCCGATCGTCCCCGACCCCGAGCTCGGCACGGGCGCCTTCCGGATCATCTGCTCCCGCGACCAGGAGGGCGAGGGAATCGAGGAGGCCGAGGCCCTCGGCATCCCGATCGAGGTCGCCGTGCCCAGCGAGCGCGAGGCCGCTACACCCCGGAGCTGAGCGCGAAGCGCCGGCGGCTGACGGCGAAGTCGTATACCGCTAGTTGAGAGTCGCCGCGAGGCGCCGGCGGTGCTCTCGAGCGAGCGGATGGTCAGGGCCGAGCTCGGTGAAGATCGCGACCATCACCCGGCGCAGTCCGTCCTTGCGCTTCGGATCCTGCTCTGCGGCGAGAACGGCCTGCAGCTGCTCGAGCGCCTCGTCGGGGTTGCCGTCGTCCCAGGCGGAGAAGGCGGCCTGAAGCGCGCCGGTTTCGGTGCCGTTCTCCGACTGCGAGAGCTCGAGCCGCGCCATCAGGCCGTCTGCGACGAAGTCCGTCGGGAACGGCCGCAGGACCTCGAGCGCTTGATCGGTCTCGCCCCGACCCAGCAGGATCCGGCCCAGTCCGACCGCGGACGGCGCGTGACGCGGATCGAGCTCGAGCGCCTGCCGCAGGGAATCCTCGTCGCCTGACTCGGCGAGGCGATCGGCCTTCGACGGCACGAATTGGTTGAGGAAGGCCTCGATCTGGGCGGGAGGGACGGCGCCGACGAACTCGGCGACGACCTTGCCGTCCTTGAACGCCTTGACGGCGGGGATGCTCTGAATGCCGAACTCGCGTGCGATGGCCTGGTTCGCGTCGGTGTCGAGCTTGGCGAGCTCGACGTCGCCGTCGCGCTTTCGCACCGCGTCCTCGAGCGCCGGTCCGAGGGTCCGGCACGGGCCACACCACTCCGCCCAGAAGTCCACCACGACGGGGACCTCCTTGGAGCGCTCCACGACCTTGGCCTGGAAATCCTGCTCGCTGACGTCGCTGATCACGTCTGTGAGCTTAGAGCGGCGGGCACCTCGGCCTCGACCGCGCCCAGGTGTCGACGCAGGAACTGGAGCTGGTCGCGAACTGCGCGGTCGCGGCCCCCGCCCACGTAGATGTCGAAGTGGGCGAGCGGGTACTCGCGGACCTCGACCCGGCCCTTGGCTCGCCAGGCCGCCGCGCGCGTGGCCGCGGCCGGAGCGACGCTGTCTCGGTCGGCGATCTGGACCAGGATCGGACAGCGCACCTGGTCGATCTTCGTGATCGGCCGGTTGAACATCTCCGCGGAGGCGCCCCGGGCCGTGACCTCGTTGCGCCAGGTCGGGCCGGCGATCGCCCGCATCCCGGGCTCGGCCTCGTCGCTGCTCATCACGGCCAGCTCCCCCGGCCGGCCGACCACCGGCACCATCACCGGCTCGCGCCCGAACAGGGAGCCGATCCCGTCCTTCACCCCGAGCGCGCCCAGGCGAAGCTGGTGGCCCAGCCCGGCGTAGCGCCGGATCTGCTCGAGCGCCCTGACCCCGTCGAGGTCCGGCGTCTGGCAGACGATCGCCGCGATCCGCGGGTCGCCGGCCGCGACGTAGACGACATGGCCGCCCGACCAGGAGGTTCCCCAGAGCACGATCCGCTCGGGATCCACGCCGTCGAGGCCTCGGGCGAACTCGACCGCCGCCCGGTAGTCATCGCGGTGGCGAGAGGGCATCGCGAACTGGCGCGGCTCACCGCTCGAATCGCCGAAGCAGCGGTAGTCGAAGAGCAGGGTATCGAGACCGGCCTCCGCGAAGGCCTCGGCGAAGGGGAGCAGGCCCGAGTCCCTGGTCGCGGCGAAGCCATGGGCCATGACGACGCACGGGCGCCCGCGGTCGCCGGCGAACGCGTCGCCCTCGCCGGTCAGGTGCCAGCCGGCACAGGTCTCCCCATGAGCGAGGAAGGAGACGTCGACGACCTCAGGCAGCTGCGGCCTCCGCCGTGACGACTCTGCCGGCGAGCTTCGGCGCCATTCCGCGTGCCGCGCGCTCCCGCCCGGCGGGGATCTCCCGCGTCCAGATGTCGTGCTCGTACGTGTACCACTCGATCTGCATCGTGTGCCGGGGACGGTCGGCGTAGTGGCCGCCGTGGATCAGCTGGTCGTGCGCGATCGTCTCCTCCATCTCGCCGACGGTGGGCAGCGCATAGTCGCCGGCGGCATAGCGCGCCACGAGCTTCGACTGCAGCTCGACGAACGGAAAGAGAGTCGGGATCGTCTGGGCGAAGCCCACGAAGGCGAGATCGTCGATGCCCGGCACAAAGACCCGCTTGTAGAGCGGGAAGCGATTCTCCGGGGCCGAGAGGAACTCGGGGTCGAAGAAGGGGAAGGTGATCTTGTACCCCGTGGCGTAGACGACCGCGTCCACCTCTTCCGTCGAGCCGTCCTCGAAGACGACCTTCCGTCCGTCGAGCCGCTGGACATTGGGCTTGGCCACCGCGTCGCCGGAGCCGAGCCTCAGGAGAAGCTCGCTCGAGAGGGTGGGGTGCGCTTCGAGGAAGTTGTGGTTGGGGTGGGGGAGGCCGAAGTCCTCCATCCGTCCGGATGCGAGCCGGGGGAGGATGCGAGCCATCCGGCGCTGAAGCTTCAGCGGGAGGCGCGGGTTGAGCTTCACCAGGGTGTCCATCGGGCGGCCCAGGAAGTACTTCGGCATCACCCAGGCGCCGCTGCGGGTGGAGAGGAAGACCTTCTCGGCCACTCCCTTGCGGGAGAGCTCGGAGACGATGTCCACCGCGCTGTTGCCGATCCCGACCACGAGGACCCGCTTGCCGTAGAGATCGAGTGGATCGCTCGGACCGATGTAGTGGTGCGAATGGATCGACTCTCCGTCGAAGTGGCCGGGGAAATCCGGGAGGCGCGGATCCCAGTGATGGCCGTTGCCGACGACGAGGAAGTCGAACTCCTCGCTCGACCCGTCACCGAGCTGGATCGACCAACCACCGCCCGGCTTGCGCTCCGCATGCTCGACAGGGGTCTCGAAGCGGATCCGGTCCCGCAGCGAGAACGCATCGGCATAGCGATGCAGGTATCCGAGGATCTGGGAGTGGTGCGGGTAGTCCGGGTACTCGTCGGGGCCCATCGGCATGTCGCGGAAGGAGACACCGTCCCGCGAGGTGTCGATGTGGAGCGACTGGTAGGCAGATGAGCGGCCGTTCGGATTGCCGAAGTACCAGTTGCCGCCGATGTCGTCACTGGCCTCGAAGCACGTGTAGGGGAGGCCCCAGTCCGAGAACGCCTTGCCCGTGGTGAGGCCGCTGATGCCGGCGCCGATCACGCAGGTGGTGGGCTTGGCGCTCATGATCGAGGTCGGAGTCTAGGGAACTGGCTGGGCAGCCAGTCCTAGACGTTCGACGAGAAGTTGATCCCGAGGTTGTTGAGCAGATCCTGGGCCCAGCGGTTGAAGGTGTCGAACCAGCCGGTCAGGATCGCGACGCCGAAGGCGATCAGGATTGCGCCGCCGATCGCCATGATCAGCGGGTAGTGGCGCTTGACGACGGCGAACGCCGTCGTCATCCGGCTGAACGCGACGGCGGTGAGCAGGAAGGGGATCGCGAGCCCGGCCGAGTAGACGGCGAGCAGAAGCCCGCCGTGAAGGGCCGAGCCGGATACGGCGGCCGCGCTCAGGATGGCGGCCAGGGTGGGGCCGATGCACGGCGTCCAGGCGAGCCCAAAGGCAAGACCCGCCACCAGCGGCCCGCCGGTCCCGGCGCGCTCCAGCAGTCCCTCGACGTGCCACTCCCGGTTGAGTCGCGGGATGAAGAGGGCGCTCACGAACAGGACTCCCATCGCGATGATCAGCCAGGCGGCGATCTTGTCGAGGAGCAGCTGGTGCTGCTGAAGCGTGCTGCCGATCCCCGTGGCACCGAGTCCCAGCAGGATGAAGATCGCGGAGAAGCTGGAGACGAAGAGCAGGCTCGGGACTATCACCCGCCGCCAGTTCGCCTGCTCGAGATCGGCCGCCGCCATCCCGGTGACCGCGGAGAGATAGCCGGGGACGAGAGGAAGCACGCAGGGGGAGAGGAAGGAGACGAACCCGGCCGCGAGGGCCGTGAGAACGCCGGGTAGTGCCGTGGGATCGCTGCTCATTGGGTGATTTGTACTGACTGGATCTGCGGCTCGGCCCGGATGTTCACGCATACGGCCGTCCGTAGGGTTTGGCCTGCATCCGGATCCCCCGGCCAGCGGCACCCGTTTCAAGGCGTCCAGCACGTTGGCCAACTCGGCGAGGCGGCCTTCATCCCCCTGGGGTCGCCTCGCCGATGTCTCCTTTCGTCCACTTGTTGGGCGGATCCCGGGATGTCGTAAACAAGGACCGAATCGCTAGGGCTCCGGGCCCGGATCCTGGCCGAGGATGCCCCGCAGCGCCCGTGCGGCCTGCGGTGCCAGCTCGCGCGCGTTGTTGTTGAACATCACGTGGACCTGGTCGGCCTCGGCGTCCAGGGCGCTCGCCCGCCCGGCGATCTCCTCGAGCTCCTCCTTCGGATAGTCGTAGTCGAAGCGCTCGGCGACGCTGCGGCCGTGCAGGTAGCCCTCCGTGTTGCGCCCGTGGCAGCGCATGTACGCCAGCGACTCGGTCGTGACCGCATCGATCGGCGGGAAGATCGGGACGTGGTCGCCGGGAGGGGTGTCCACGCAGACGAAGACCGCATCGTGGGCCGAGAGCCAGTCCAGGACCCCCTCGAATCGCTTCGACGACGCCCAGCTGCGACGGCGGAACTCGACCGCGACCGGCGTCGGGGCGAGGCCGTCGATCACCGGCGTGAGCTCGTCGAGCTCGTTGTGCCTCGGATCGAAGGCAGGCGTGAGCTGGAGAAGGTAGGAGCCGAGCTTGCCGGCGTCCGCCAGGGGCTTCATCGCCTCGGCCGTCCGGCGCACCATCTCGTCGAGCAGCGCCGGGTCCAGCTGGACGCGGCCTCGCTCGTTCGTCTCCGCCTCGTCCCGCAGGTCGGGGGGCAGCTCCTTGAGCTGGGCGGCGTGATGGGAGAGCAGGCGATGCAGCTTGACGTCGAACTGGAATCCCTTGGGCGTCCGCCTCGCCCAGCCCTCGACCGTCTTCATCGCGGGGATCGCATAGAAGCTCGAGTTGAGCTCCACCGCATCGAAGCGCTCCGCGTAGAAGTCGAGGCGGTCCCTGGCGGGCAGGCCCTTCGGATACCAATGCTCGACGAAGCCCGGGTCCGACCAGCTCGAGGTGCCGACGACGATCGCCACCCGGCTAACTATCCCTCCCGCCGGATAGCCATGCACCACCATCGCTCGCCTGAGAGGCAAAGACTGCGAGGCGTTGTGCGCCTTCCTTGAATGCTGGTAGCGTCCGGTGAGGCGGGATTTGATGAGCCCCTCGAGGAACACGCTGGTTGCGGTCGCACTCGGCGCGGTGGTGCTGGCCGCAGCCGTGGTCAGTCCGGCGCTCGGCGGGCCATCGCTGAAGAGCCTGGTCAAGAAGGAGGTCAAGCGACAGCTGGCCAAGAAGCGGGGACCGTCCGGTGCGGCCGGATCGGCCGGTCCGGCCGGACAGTCCGGTGCTGCCGGTGCTGCCGGTGCCGGCTTCAATGCCGACAGCAGCCTGGCCTCGGGAGAGACGTTGACCGGCATCTGGGCTGTCGCCGGAGGCCCGAGCGAGAACGCACCCGATGCAATCCAGTTCGCTCCGCAGCTCCCGGCCGCCCTCGGGCCTGGAGCTGTGCATCGCCTCGCTCCCGGCGCCACCAGCGCGGCCTGCCCAGGCCCGGGTCAGGCGGCGGCCGGTCAGCTCTGCGTCTACGAGCGGGTGTCTGCGAGCGCCGGTTTCAACACGATCACCGACCCCGCGAGTGGCGCCAACGGAGCAAACCGGCGCGGAGCCGCCATCCAATACACGACATCTGCCGCCAATGGCTACGCGGACGGCACCTGGGCCGTTACCAGTCCGTAGCGCGCAGTTCGAGCCGATAGACGCTCTGCATACCTTCGCTCCTTCGCCCGGCATGAGGGAATGCACGGGAAGAGCAGTTATGGAAACTCAGGCGAGGGACTTCTCGAACCAGCGGGTGGCGCTCTGATGCCCGTTGTAGCCCGCGATCGGCCCGTACCCCAGCGCCTCGTGGAGGCGACTCGCCTCGGTCAGGCGATCATGCACCGGCGGGCTCCTGGCCGGCGCACGCCACCGGGATGCATCCATCGCCACGAACCGCCGCGGCGATCGGCCTCCGCAGCTCGCCGGCGGATTCGTTCGCCTGCGCAGGCCGGGCGTCGACCTCGTCCCCGCAGCGCGGCCACGAGCTCATGGACCCGCCGGACCGTCAGCCTGCGCTTCTCGCAGCTCGTACTCCACGGCGGCAAGTTGACATAACAACGCGCGGGCCACCGGCTCGGCGACGCGGGTAATCGCTCCCCGCGAGCGTCAGGCCGAGGCGGCGATCAGGCCGACGGTGGCAAGGCAGAGGGTCACGCCGGACACCATCAGCCAGCGAGATTCCGTTCGTGAGCTCCGGATCATCTCTCCGCGATCCACCGCCGCCTCCACTCGGCTCGACCTGATCGAGCCGTACCCGAACAGCGCGACCGAGTAGAGCGCCCAGCCGATCCCGACGACCACGTAGGGCCACTCCGTCGTCGTCCCGCTGAGCTCGGGGACGACCCGGCCCACCCCGACGGCGACGGCGATCGAGGTGAGCGCCGTGCGCCACCAGGCGAGCTCCGTGCGCTCCGCGGCCAGCCGCGTGCGACGGATCGCGTCCCATCCCTCGCTCGGCGACTTTGATTCTCCGGTTTCCATCCGCGCGGACTTACGATTAAACACATGCCCGCTCGCGACCGAGAGCTGGTGACACCGCCACCGACTCTCGCGGGTCTCCAGGAGCTGTCAGGCCCAGCGCTGATCGCGATGCTGGTCGCCAGCGCGATCGCCGTGGCGGACGGCCTGGCGTCGAACCAAGCGGTCATCATCGGGCTCCTCGCGATCCCTCCCGTGATCGCTGCGATGAGCGCGTCCCTGCCCGAGACCGCGGTGGTCGCGGCCTTCTGCCTCGTCCTGGGCGCCCTCTCGATCGTCTGGAACCAGGGGATTGACGGCGGCCAGCGCCTGGTCGCTTTGGCGACCGTCGCCGCGGGGATGCTGGCCGGCCTCTGGGTGGCCGGCCTCCGGCTGAAGCTCAATCGAGAGCAGGCCGCCTCCGACCTGCTGGCGGACGCCGGCGCGCTGATGGAGGACGTCCTGGACCGGAGGCAGCGAGCCCAGCACCTCGCTGAGCTCGCGGTCAGGGGCCTCGGGGACGTCTCGATGGTCGACATGGTGATGGCCGACGGATCGATCCAGCGGTTGGCCGCAAGGGGCCGCGACACCGAGGTCGCGGACCACTTCCTGAAGCTGCGAGCCAGCGCTCCGATCGATCCGCAGGGCCCCCATCCGGTCGCGGAGGTGATCCGCACGGGCCGGACCGTCTACCTCGACCGGCTCTCCGACAAGGACATCGAAGGGATCACCACTCGCGAGAGCGAGCGGGAATTGCTTCGCAGGCACCGCTTCAGGTCGTGCATCGTCCTCCCACTCGGCGCCCGGGGCTCCGTGCTCGGGGCTCTGACCCTGTGGATCATGCGCCCCACCAAGGCCTTCGACGAGACCGCTCGCCGCACCGCCAAGCGCCTCGCCGACCGGGCCGCCCTCGCGCTCGACAACGCCCGGTTGCACGAGCAGCAGGCGCACATCGCCTCGGTCCTCCAACACAGCCTCCTGCCGCGTTCCCTGCCGGAGATCAAGGGCTTCGAGGCCTCCTCGCGCTTCCTCGCCGCCGGAGAGGCCTACGAGGTCGGCGGGGACTTCTATGACGTCTTCCGAACCGGGTCCGGCACCTGGACGGCGGTGATCGGCGATGTTTGCGGCAAGGGCCCGGAGGCGGCTTCGCTGACCGCTCTGGCGCGCTACACCGTCCGAACCGCATCCTCACCGGAGAGTCCGCCGAGCCAGGTCCTGCGAACGCTGCACGACTCGATCAGCTCCGAGCGCTCCGACCTTCGTTTCTGCACGGCCGCGCTGGCGCGCATCCAGACCCCGTCGAACGGGCGCGGATCCGCGCACCTCACCGTCTCCCTCGGCGGCCACCCCCTCCCGCTGATCCTCCGCAAGGGTGGCCGGGTGGACTCCGTCGGCGAGCCGGGGACGCTGCTGGGCGCCCTCCCCTCCCCCGTCCTCGCCGATGTCGAGGCGACCCTCGCCGTCGGTGACTCACTGATCCTCTATACGGACGGGATGCTGGACGCCCGGGACCGCGGCAGCGGCGATGACCCTGAGTGGATCGCCAAGGAGCTCGGAAAGGCGGCCGGCGAGAGCGCGGACCAGATCGCCGAGCGGCTCTCCAAGGCCGCGATCGAGCGCCACGGCGGCGAGCCACGGGACGACATCGCGGTCCTCGTCCTGAACCGGCGCGGCGCCCGGTAGCGCGCTTGGCGGCCAAGCCGGTCCACATCGGCTGCTCGGGCTGGGTCTACCCCCACTGGCGCGAGCGCCTCTATCCGAAGGGCCTGCCGCAAAGGCGCTGGCTCTCGCACTACGCGGAGCACTACGACACGGTCGAGGTGAACAGCACCTTCTACCGCCTCGCCTCCCCGACCGCGGTCGAGGCCTGGGTCGAGCAGAGCCCGCCGGGATTCATCTTCTCCGTCAAGGCCAGTCGCTACCTCACCCACGTCAAGCGGCTGAAGATGCTGGACCCCTACATCGAGCGCTTCTACGAGCCGCTCGAGGCGCTCACCGCGACCGAGAAGCTCGGACCGGTCCTCTGGCAGCTGCCCGAGAACTTCCACCGCGACGACGAGCGGCTGGCGGGCGCCCTCGCCGCGTTACCCGAGGGGCGCCACGCGTTCGAGTTCCGCCACGCCAGCTGGTTCACCGAGGAGGTCTATTCGCAGCTCCGCGAGCACGGCGCGGCCCTGGTGATCGGGGACGATCCCGGCCGCCCCTTCCAGACCCTGGAGCGGACCACCGACTGGACCTTCATCCGCTTTCACCGCGGCAACCGCGGGCGCGAAGGCAACTACTCCCCCTCGGAGATCGACACCTGGGCCCGCCGAATCGCCCAGTGGCGCCGAACCACCGAGGTCTTCGCCTACTACAACAACGATTGGCAGGGCTATGCCCTCCGCGACGCGAACCGCCTGAAGAAGCGCCTCGGCGCCTAGCGCCGGCGCCAGCTGCCGCCGAGCAGCTTCCCGAGACGGCCTGCGCGGCGCGGCGTGAACTCCGGGGCGCCCCTCTCCGGTGTCGGCAGCTCGGCGCAGGCTGCGGAGTCGATTGTCAACCGAACCGCCCGCTCCGCGGTCCGGGCGACCTCCGGCGCATCGACGAAGCGGAGATCGCCATCGGTCATCTCGATCACGAACCCATCCAGGATGTGCTCGCGGAAGTTGTCGACCATCTCATCGACGACGCCGACCTGCTTGCCGTCAACGGCATAGACGGGCGTGCCGCGCTGCACGGCCGCGTAGTGGATGGGATACCCGTCGTCCTCTTTCACGGAGAGAAATATACGAGGCGGCCTGCCCGACGACGCAGACCGGCTCCGCGGGCGAGCGGGACCTGGCGCGGTTTCCCGCCGCGCGTCACCCCAGCCTCTCCCGCGCATCTGGCTCCTCCAGGAAGTCGGCGATCGCACGCGAGAGCCGGCCGCCCTGCCAGGCCAGTGGCGACTTGCCGGGCTCCTCGCTGACCAGGCGCGCCCTCGGCAGGCGCTCGGCCCACGCCTCGGCCACCGCGTAGGGGTGGCCCGGGTCGGCCTCGTCGTAGCTCGCGACGACGAGCGCGGGAACGTCGAGGGCCTCCAGTTCCTCGAGCCCGTCGAATGCCCGCGATCGAGGCACCTCCCGCAACGCTCGCGCGACGGCCTCCGGATGGCGATGGAGTCCCATCCGCTCCCGCGTGATCCGCAGCGCAGTCTCCGCCCAGGCCGGATCGGCGCCGAGCGAGGCCTCATAGGCCTCCATGAAGCCGTCGATCCCGCCCCGATCCAATCCGTCGGCGAGACGATCCCAGTAGGTCAGGGTCTCCTCGGATGCGGGCAGCCCGAGCGTCGCCGGGCCTGCGAGCACGAGCGCGGCCACATCCCCGGCGTGCTCGAGGGCATGCGCCACGGCGGTGTGGCAGCCCATCGAGTGCCCGGCGAGCACGGGCCGCGCATCGGGAGCGCGCTCCACCGCCACGGCTCTCAGGTCGCCCGACAGCGCCCCGTAGCCATACCCGGCTCCCTCCGGCGCCGGGTCCGACTCGCCGTGGCCCCGAGCGTCGTAGGAGATCTGCCGGTATCCGCGGCGGACCAGCGCATTGGAGCCGTGCAGCACATAGCGCCGAGTGGCAGTGATCCCGTGCAGCAGAATGACGGGGTTCCCCTCCCCCACCTCCTCGCCGGAGAGCTGCACTCCGGCGGACTCGACCTCGAAGGGACTGGGCTCGAGGGTGCCGGGCATTCTCAGGCGAGCGCGGAGACCGCTCTCTCGAGGTCCCCGGCGTCCTGGTAGCGCAGCCCGAGGGGGGCCACGTGGCGGTGGCGCAGGACGCCATCGCCATCGACCAGGAACACCGCCCGGCGGATGAACCCGGTGGGCCCGAGCACCCCGTAGGATCGGGCGACCTTCTTGCCAGGGTCCGAGAGGAGCGGCACGGTGAGGCCGTGGCGCTCGGCGAACTCCTCGTGGGATGAGACCGACTGCGGGGAGATCCCGATCACCGGCACGCCGAGTGCCTCGAGCCGGTCGCCGTCGTCGCGGTAGGAGCAGAACTGCCTCGTGCATACGGGGGTGAAATCGCCCGGGTAGAACGCGAGGATCACACCCGTGTCCTGGAAGTCGCTGAGCCGATAGGTCTTCGACCCCGTGCCGTCGAGCTCGAACGGGGGCGCCTGGTCGCCGACGCGGAGCTTGGCCATCAGCCGCCCTCGATCGTGATTCGCCGGATCACGACGGGCAGCTTCGGCTTGCCACTCGCCGTCCCGAGCTGCTCGATCCGCTGCACGACGTCGAACCCGCTCGTCACTCGCCCGAGCAGCGCATAGTCCGGGGTCAGGCCGGCGTCGGCCTCGGTCACCACGAAGAACTGGCTCCCGGATCGCCCCGGCGGCTCAGCCGGGCTCTTCGCCATCGCAACGATCCCCCGCGTGTAGGAGAGGTCTCGCGGAGGCGGCTCATCGACGAAGTACCCGGGGCCACCGGTGCCGGTGCCGGTCGGGTCGCCGCCCTGGACGACGAAACCGGGAACGATGCGGTGAAAGGCCGTGTCGTCGTAGAAGCCACGCCGGGCAAGGTACGCGAACGAGGAGGTGGTCTTTGGCGCCATCTTCGTCTCGAGCGCGATCTTGAAGCTTCCGCAGCTCGTCTCGACCGTTGCGGTTGCCGGCGAATGCAGGGTCCGCGTCGGGCGCGCCAGATGAACCTGCTTCGGAGCGGGCGCGGAGACCTTGGTGCAGCCGGCGGGCAGCGCGACGCTGGAGGTCTCTCCCCCACCGCCTCCGCATCCCACCAGCAGCATCAACGCCAGCGAGACGGGCACCGCTGTGCGCCGGAATCTCAAGACGCCGAAGCGTACTCGCGGCGCCTGCGATCATCGCCCCATGGAGGCCGGCCATGATCCCGCCCCGCCAAGCAGGCGGATTCGCCTGGCCGGCAGGGCCATCAACACCCTGGTCGCACGAGCTCCGTTCGCCTGGCCCTTGCTGCGCGGCTTCAGCCACCGGTACTGGGAGGGACGGGCGCAAACCTGGGGAGCGCGCGTCCACCACGCCGGGGCGATCCACCTCGCCCCCCTCGCGGCCGCTCTCCTGCACGTCCGGCCCGAGCCGGAGCGGGCCCTCGACATCGGCACCGGCCTCGGCGACGGGGCGTTGCTGATCGCGCGCGAGTTCCCCCGTGCGCGTGTGCGCGGCGTCGACCTCTCGCCCGAGATGGTTCGCCGTGCTCAGGAGCGGATCGGCCTCGACCCCGAGGGACGGGTCGCCTTCAAGGTCGCGGACGCATCGCGCCTGCCGTTCGACGACGACTCCTTCGATCTGGTCGCACAGCTGAATGTGCCGCCCTTCTTCGCCGAGATCGGGCGCGTGCTCCGCCCGGGAGGCTTCGCCATCGTCGCGGCAAGCTGGGGGGATCGCACCCCCTTCTACACGCCGGATTCGGTTCTCTCACGCGGATTCCGGAAAGCCGGCCTTGAGGAGTACGAGCGAGGCCAGGCCGCGGAGGGCACCTACTATGTGGCCCGGCGACCTCCTGACGGGCCGCGCAACTAGATTCACCGGATGGGCCTCGACCGCCGCCACGTGCTGCTCGTGAACCCGCACTCCGCGGGGGGCCGTACGCTCAAGCTCCTGCCGGAGGTCGAGCGCGAGCTCGCCTCCCGCCGGGTGGACTACCGGGTGGTCCGCACGGAGACCCTCGAGCACGGCGTCGGCGAGGCGGAGCGTGCCGCCGCGGCCGGCGAGGTCCCCGTGGTGATGAGCGGCGACGGCCTGATCGGCGCGATCGGCGGCGCCCTGGCGGAGAGGGACGCGGCGATGGGGATCATCCCCGGCGGCCGCGGCAACGACCTGGCGCGGGTGCTCGGCATCCCGAACGAGCCGGCCGGATCGGTCGCCGCGCTCGCTGCGGGACACGAGCGGGAGATCGACGTGGGCGAGGCGAACGGGAGACGCTTTCTGTGCATCGCCTCCTGCGGCTTCGACTCCGAGGCCAACCGGGTGGCCAACGAGACGCATTTCGTCCGCGGCAACCTCGTCTACGCCTACGCCGCGGTCAGGGTGCTCGCCTCCTGGAAGCCGGCGGCGTTCAAGGTGACCCTGGACGGCGGCGACCCCTTCGAGTTCGACGGCTACTCCGTGGCGGTCGGGAACAGCCAGGCCTTCGGCGGTGGGATGTTCATCGCTCCGCACGCCGAGCTCGACGACGGGCTCCTCGACGTGATCACCGTGAGCGACGTCAGCAAGCTCCGCTACATCAAGGGACTGCCCAAGGTCTTCAAGGGCGAGCACCTCGAGAACGAGGAGGTCACCGAGATGCGGGGCGCCACGGTCGAGGTCAGCGCCGACCGCGACTTCGCCGTCTACGCCGACGGCGAGCACCTCACGGACCTGCCGGCGACCATTCGCACGCTCACTCGCGCGCTCCGGGTGATCGCGCCCCGGGGGCCCACCTAACCTGCTCCGGCAATGAGCGGTCTCTTCGAGGCGAAGCGCGGTCTCGCCCGCGCCGTCGGCGCACTGAGCCGCCGCAGCGGTCGCGGTGGAGGCACGACGCTGCCCGGGCGGCTTCTGGTCCGCATGGCTCCCGACGCGATCGAAAGGCTCGCGTCCAGCCTCGACCGCGGGTCGATCGTGGTCAGCTCGACGAACGGGAAGACCACGACCGCGGGCATGATCGCCGGGATCCTCCAGGCCGCAGGTCGGCGCCCGGTTCACAACCGCGCCGGATCGAACATGCACTGGGGCGTGGCCACCGCCCTGCTCGAGCAGTCCGGGGACGAGGGGCTGTTCGAGCTGGACGAGGCCTGGCTGCCACGCGTGGCCCCGAGCCTGCGTCCCCGGCTGCTCGTCCTCGGCAATCTCTTCCGGGACCAGCTCGATCGCTACGGGGAGCTGGAGCGGCTCGCGGACGAGTGGGCGGAGCTCGTCGCCGCGATGGAGGGATCGTGCGAGTTCGCCCTGAACGCCGACGATCCCCTGATCGCGGACCTCGGTCGCGACCGGGAGCTGCGCAGGCGCCCCGGCGTCACCTACTTCGGGATCGAGGACGCGAGCCAGGCGCTGCCGGAGCTCCAGCACGCCCACGATGCGAAGCACTGCCGCCGGTGCGGCGCGCCGTACTCCTACGAGCGCGCCTTCGTCGGCCATCTCGGCCACTACATCTGCCCCAACTGCCATGCCGACCGGCCCACGCCGGACATCGCCGCGACCGAGATCGAGCTGCACGGGATCTCCGGCTCGACCGTGCGAATCGCCACGCCGGACGGCGACCTGCGGGTCGAACTGCCCCTCCCCGGCCTCTACAACGTCTACAACGCGCTCGCCGCCGTCGCCGCCGGCCTTCGCTCCAACATCCCGCTGGAGCAGGTCCGCGAGGGCCTCGAGTCGATGCGGGCCGTCTTCGGGCGCGTCGAGACCATCGAGGTCGCCGGCAAGCCCGTCTCCATCCTCCTGATCAAGAACCCGGCCGGCGCCAACGAGGTGCTGCGCACCCTGACCCTCGAATCCTCGAACGGCGGCATCGACCTTTGGCTCGCGCTGAATGACCGGATCGCCGACGGGCGCGACGTCTCCTGGATCTGGGACGCCGACTTCGAGCTGCTGTCGGGCGGCGTCCGCCGCGTGATCTGCGCCGGCACCCGGGCTCCCGAGATGGCCCTGCGCCTCAAGTACGCGGGCTGGCCGGAAGGATCGATCGAGGTGATCGAGCCGATCGCCGGCTCCCTCGACGCCGCCGTCGCCGCGGCACCGGACCGCCTCTTCGCCCTCCCCACCTACACGGCCCTGCTCGAGCTGCGGACGCTGCTGACCAACCGCGGCCTGGCGGCCGACTACTGGCAATGACCTCGCCCGCGATCTGGCAGGAGGTCGAGTTCGGCTCCTACGGCGCGGATCTGGCCCTCTGGGTGGAGCTCGCCGCCCAGACCGCCGGGCCCGTCGCCGAGCTCGGGGCCGGAGCCGGACGCGTCGCCCTTCACCTGGCCGGTCACGGGCACGAGGTGATCGCGGTGGAGCGCGACCTGGACCTGATCCGCGAGCTCGAGCACCTCGCCAAGCAGCGTGGCGTGGCGGTCTCGGTCGTCGCGGAGGATCTGGAGTCGCCTGCCGAGATTCGCCTGCCGGTGCGCCCCGCGCTCGCGATCGGTCCGCTGCACCTGATCCAGATCGTCGATCCTCCCGCGCGCCCCGCCCTGCTCGCCCGCCTGCGCGAGATGCTCGCGCCGGGCGGCGCCCTCGCCCTGACCCTGGTCGACGAGTCCACCCTGCTCACCTCGGGCGCCGCCTCAACGCAGATCCTCCCCGACATGCGCGAGCTCGATGGCTGGGTCTACTCGAGCGAGCCCCTCTGGGTCCAGGTCGGCGACCGGGAGCTGACGATCCGGCGCCTGCGCGAGACCGTCTCTCCCGAGGGCAAGATGGAACGCGACATCCACGACGAGACGCTCCACCGAATCGCACCCGAGGTGCTCGAGCGCGAGGCGGCCGACGCGGGGTTCCGCCCGTCCGGCAGGCGGCAGATCAACTCCGGGGAGAACGAGGCCGACTCCACGGTGGTGCTGCTGGAGGCCCCGGCATGAGCGCCGGCCAGCCGGAGCTCCGCCTGCTCGCCCTCTACCCGGAGCAGATGAACATCTACGCCGACCGCGGCAACATGATCTTCCTCCAGCGTCGCTGCGAGTGGAGGGGCATCCCGTTCCGCTACGCCGCCGCCGGTCCCGGAGACGGTTTCGACCCAGCCGATCACGACATGATCTACGTCGGAGGCGGTCAGGACCGAGACCAGGTGCTCGTTGCCGAGGACATGCTCCGCACCAAGCGCGACGCGATCTCCTCGGCCGTCGAGGACGGCGCGGCGCTGCTGGCCGTCTGCGGCGGCTACCAGCTGCTCGGCCACCGCTACCAGCTCGGTGACCAGTCGATTCCGGGGCTGGGAATCGCCGATCTCGAGACGGTGAGAGACCCCGGACCGCGCCTGATCGGCAACGTCTCGATCGAGGTGGACCTCGGCGAGGGACCGTTCGTGCTCGCGGGCTTCGAGAACCACGGCGGGCGCACCCACCTCGGCCCCGGCGCCGAGCCACTCGGGCGCGTGCTGCACGGACACGGCAACAACGACCGGGACGGCTACGAGGGGGTGAAGCGGCTCAACCTGATCGGCACCTACCTCCACGGGCCGCTGCTGCCCAAGAACGCGCGGCTGGCCGACCGCCTGATCGCGCTCGCCATCGAGCGCCGAACGGGCACGCGACCGCAGCTGGAGCCGCTACCGGACGAGCTGGAGACCGCCTCCCACGAATCCGCCCTGCGCGCTGCGTCTACCGGATAGGATCACCTCAATGGTCGTCGTGATCATCATCATCGCGCTGCTGTTGCTCGCCGGCCTGATCTACGTCCTGTCCCGCAACAGCATCATCAGCCTGCGGAACCGCACCGAGGAGGCATGGAGCGGCATCGACGTGCAGCTGAAGCGCCGGCACGATCTGGTGCCCAACCTGGTCGAGTCCGTCAAGGGCTACGCGACCCACGAGCGAGAGACGTTCGAGAAGGTCACGCAGGCCCGCGCCGCGGCGATGCAGGCGACCGGCCCCGAGGAGTCAAGCAAGGCCGAGACGCAGCTCAGCTCGGCTCTCGGGGGCCTCCGCGTCGTCGCCGAGCAGTACCCGGAGCTGCGCGCCACCGAGAACTTCCAGCAGCTCCAGCGCCAGCTCTCCGAGCTCGAGGACGAGATTCAGGCCTCGCGCCGGATCTACAACTCGAACGTCCAGCAGTACAACACGCGGATCCAGCAGTTCCCGTGGTCGATGATCGCCAATCAGGGCGGCTTCACCGCCAAGCCCTTCTTCGAGATCGGCGAAGCCGCGGAGCGTGAGGCTCCGCAGGTCTCCTTCTCCTAAGCCGAACGGGCTAGGCGCCGGTTGAACCGAACCCCGCGGGGCCGCGGAGCGACGCGTCGAGGGCGTCGGCCAGCATCGGGCTCGCCGTGGCGATCGGTACCAGGAGGAGCTGGGCGATCCGGTCGCCCGGCTTGCACAGGTAGTCCGTCGTCTGGTCGGTGTTCAGCAGGAGCACGCGCACCTCGCCCCGGTAGCCCGGGTCGATCAGCCCGGGCGAGTTGACCAGCGTGATGCCGTGCTTCAGCGCGAGGCCCGAGCGGGGAAGGACCAGGCCCGCCAGGGCGTCGGGAATCGCGACCGCAAGACCGGTGCGGACACTGGCCCTGGCGCCGGGCGCGATGCGAGCGCCCTCGGCCGCGTAGATATCCAGCCCGGCGTCGTTGTCGTGCGCGCGAGTAGGCAGGATCGCCTTCTCGCTCAGCCTGATGAACCTGAGCTCATCCATCAATCGCCGGCGGCTGGAACTCCGCTTCGAGATCGTCCTCGTCCTCCGTTGACCGAAAGATCGGCGAAGCGATCGGCGAGGGCGCCGGGCAGTCGCGCGCGTACGAGAACCCCGTCCTCTCGATCCTCACGCTCGAGATCACCGGCGATCTCGTGGAGCTCAGAAAGGCGGTCGCCCGAGTCGAAGGGCACGAGCAACTCGACCTCGGTGAGCCCCTGGCCGATCGAGGCAGCGATCCGCGCCCGCAGCTCCTCCAGCCCCTCCCCCGTCTCCGCCGAGACCAGCGCGGCGTCCGGGTGGCGGAGCGCCAGCTCCCGGCGCTCCTCGTCGTCCAGCAGGTCGACCTTGTTCATCACCAGAAGGCGAGGCGAGGCATCGGCGCCGATCTCGGCGAGCACCGCGTCGGCGGCTGAGATCGAATCCGCCCGCTCCTCCTCCGGCTCGGAGCCGTCGACCACGTGCAGGATCAGGTCCGCCAGGACCGTCTCCTCAAGAGTCGCCTTGAACGCCTCGACCAGCGCGTGCGGCAGCTTGCGGATGAACCCGACCGTGTCGGTGAGCAGGAAGCGGCGGCCGTCGTGCGTGAAGGCCCGCGTGGTCGGGTCGAGGGTGTGGAAGAGCCGCTCCCCCACGCCGACTCCGGCGCCGGTCAAGGCGTTGAGCAGCGTCGACTTCCCGGCGTTCGTGTAGCCGGCAAGCGCGACGGTCGGCATCACGGCCCGCTCCCGCTCCGCACGCATCACCGCCCGGTTGCGTTCGAGGCGCTCGAGCCGCCGGCGCAGCGAGGTGATCCGGTCGCGCGCCAGGCGCCGGTCGGTCTCGATCTGGGACTCGCCGGGGCCCCTGGTGCCGATTCCGCCTCCGAGGCGCTCCAGGTGGGTCCAGAGCCCTCTCATGCGGGCGAGGTTGTACTCGAGCTGCGCCAGCTCGACCTGGAGCTTTCCCTCCGCCGTGTGGGCGTGGTCGGCGAAGATGTCGAGGATCACCGCGGTGCGGTCGATCACGGGCACCCCCAGAGCCTGCTCGAGGTTCCGCTCCTGCCGCGGAACGAGCTCATCGTCGACGGCGACCAGGTTGGCGTCTGCCGCGGCGACCTCGCGCTTCAGCTCCGCGAGCTTGCCCCGGCCCAGGTAGCGGTCGGGATCGGGGGCGGTGCGCGCTTGAGTCATCTCCCCCGCGGTCGCCACGCCCGCGGTGCGCAGCAGCTCCTTGAGCTCGGCCAGCGGATCGTCGCGATGTTCGTCGTCCCGGACGACCCCTATGGCGATGGCGCGCTGGCGGGCGCGAGGATTGCTGATTCCGGCGGGACCGTTCCCGTGGGAGCTCTCGGACTGCCGCCCGTTGCGGTTTCTCTGCACTGATCAGATGTTAGGCGCCGGTCACCCCGACCCGCACGTGAGGGGGGCCGGCGGCAACCTGGTCAAGCCGATGTTGCTGGCGAAGGGGATCGCCCCCGCGGCGCACGCGTTCCCCAGGGACTCCTGCAGCGCCGCAGCGTCTCCGGGTTTCGTGTAATCGGTCGCGGTGACGAGCAGCCCTCGTTCACCGATCTTGCGCAGGGAGGTCTGGGCCGCGGCGATCCTCCCAACCGGCTGATGCACGTACCGGCGACGCTTGAAGCTGTAGGTCCAGGTCACGTCCTCGCGGTTCCAGCCGTCAAAGAATCGGAGCAAGCGGCCGATCGAGGCCTCGCCGTCCTGGGCGAACAGGAGGTGCCCGCCGCCGTGCACGAGCCGCGAAAGGGAACGGATCAGCCTTCTCATCCCGCGGCGCTCACGCTTGTGCGTCTCGACCATGTCGGTGTTGTCGAGGAAGAGACCGTCGAACCCCTTGCGCAGGAGGCGCGGAGCTATCCGGCGGGAGATCGCGCGGCGGAATCCCGGGGCGTCGACGTCGGCGTAGATCTCCCCGAACTGCTTGAAGCGATCGGCGAGGGCGAAGCGCTTCAGCTTCGGGTACCACGAGCGAAACGGCTCGATCGTCCCCACGCTCAGGTAACCGAGGACCACGGCGCCCGCTCCGCGGAGACGAGCGACGCTGGCGGACTTGGTGAGCTCGCCGTCGACGACGACCAGGTCGTACCGCCCGAGGGCGCCGAGCACCGCGGGATCGTTCGCATCGAGACCGATCCCGAAGGCAAAGTCGTGGACTTCAGCCAGGCGAGGGCTGACAGGGGACGCTTGGGCCGGCGCCACGCACGCAAACGCCATTGCCAGCGACAAAGCGAGCGACGCGCATATCCGCATAGCCCGAAGGCTAGGGCGAGGACGGAGCGGCCACCGGCCGCGAGGGAACCACCGGGAGCAGCGCAGCCGCTCCGACAACGGCGACGAACGCCAGGGAGCGGCCGATCACCGCGAGGGCGTCAGAGCCCATCGGGTCGCCGAAGACGACGATCCCGCCCGCGATGGCGGCCAGGGTCGCCGAGGCGGAGAAGGCGACGATCACCGCGACCGGCTCTCCGATCTGCAGGCCGCGCCCCAGGGCGAGGAAAGCGCCGATCCCGCCGACGATTGCCGTCACGGTCCAGGGACTGAGCAGGCTCACGGCGTCGGCGGGGACGAGCTCCGACAGCGCCTTCAGCGAGATGTCGGAGACGCCGAGCAGGGTGCCCGCCGCGATCGCCAGGAGCATCGATCCGTGTGCGAGCAGCCGGCCATTGCTCGCGGTCAGGATGAGCAGGCCCCCGATCGTCAGCATTCCGCACTGGAAGCCCAGCATCGTCACCGGGTCGAATCCGACCTGGGAGCGGGCGTGCCCGGCCGTGAGAGCCAGGAAGCCCAGGCCGGCGGCGCATAGCGCGATGCCGGCCATCTCGCGCCTGCAGACCGCGATCCCGAACCAGCGCCGGGCCGGAATGGCGAGCATCGCGATGCCGCCGGCGATCACGGCTTGGACCAGCGACAGCGGCGCCATCGAGAGCGCCGCCACGTGCAGGCACCAAGCGAGGAAGGCGAGGCCGAAGCCGATCGCCCACCACCGTGAGCGAAAGAGCGCTGAGGCACTGCGCAGCGGGCTGCGCATCGCCACGTCCGGGGCATTGACGGCGCCGCGGTGCTTGCACAGCAGCGCCACGCCCGAGATCAGGGCGCAGCCCAATGCGAGTATCAGTCCGATTTCGCTCATCAGGTGAAGGCTCGGCGCGACAGCGTGGCTCCTTTAGCTGAGGCGCCGCTAAAGGCCGATTCGCCCCCGTGCCGAGGATCCCGCCCCGGCCACGGTACGTGGTCGGTCTAAAGACTGCGCCAGTTGTGATGATCGGGCGCTCCGAGAAGAGCGACCCGACTAACTGAGGTGAGTCCGCAGACGCTGGACGGCCTCGCGCAGCAGCTGGTCCGGCGTCGTCAGCGAGATGCGGAAGAACCCCTCTCCGCTCGGGCCGTACATGGAGCCCGGCGAGACGACGACCGCCGCCTCCTCGAGCACCAGCTCCGCAAACGACGCCGACGTGTGCCCGTCCGGGACCGGTGCCCAGATGTAGATCGTGCCCTTCGGAGCCTCGACGCTGACGCCGATGTCCCGCAGCGCCTCGACGACCAGGTCGCGGCGGCGCTCATAGATTCGGCACATCTCGGCGACTTCCTTGCGCGGGCCGCGGAGCGCCGCCGCGCCGGCCAGCTGCACCGCCTCGTACAGGCCGGAGTCGACGTTGGTCTTCAGGCGCCAGTAGGTCTTGATCGCCTCGGCGTTCCCAAGGATCGCCGCGCAGCGCCAGCCGGTCATGTTGTAGCCCTTCGAGAGCGAGAAGACCTCGACGCCCACCTCCTTCGCCCCCGGCGTGGCGAGGAAGCTCGGCGCCACGTAGCCGTCGTAGGTCGTCTCCGAATAGGCGTTGTCGTGGACGACCAGGATCTCGTGGCGCGTCGCCACCTCGACCACGCGCTCGAAGAAACCGTCCGGCACGACCGCTCCGGTCGGGTTGTTCGGATAGTTGATGAAGAGCAGGCGCGCGGCCGCGAGCTTCTCCTCGGGGATCGCGTCGAGATCGGGGGCGAAACCGAGGCCCGGGCGGAGCGGGAGCAGGTGCGCCTCGGCGCCGGCGAGCACGGGTCCTCCGGTGTAGACCGGATAGCCCGGGTCCGCCGAGAGGGCGACGTCCCCGGGATCGAGGAACGCGAAGCAGAGGTTGTAGATGCATTCTTTTGCGCCGATCGCCGGAATCACCTCCGTCACCGGGTCGATCTCGACACCGAAGCGCTGCAGGTAGAAATCCGCGAACGCCTCGCGGAACTCGAGCCGCCCGCGGTTGCTGGGGTACTTCTGGGTGGAGGGATCCCCCACCGCCTCGCGCATCGCCTCGACGACGTAGCGGAACGTCGGCGTGTCCGGATCGCCGATCCCGAGGCTGATCACGTCGATCCCCTCGTCGCGCTTCGCCTCGATCCGCCGCTCGAGCTCGGCGAACATGTAGGGAGCGATCACCTCGAGGCGCTCGGAGGGCGCGGCAAGGCCCTTCTTCTTGACGGGTGCTGCCATCGGATCCGGAAGAGTAGGGGGAGCGCGGTGCGCGGCGCTAGCCGAGCTGCTCGAGCGCGCGGAGGAACTCGGGCGAGAGCTCGCCGGAGTAGACGGGCTCGGCCCACCCAGTCAGCCGAACGGCGAGCTGCTCGCCGATCTCGACCTGCAGCTCGCCACCATCGAGCTCGACGGTGAGGTCGGTCGGGGCGCCCGCCAGGTGCGCGGCGACGGCGGCTCCCGATGCTCCCGTTCCCGAGGAGAGCGTCTCCCCCACCCCGCGTTCGAAGATCCGCGCGCGGACCCGGTCGCCGTCGGCGCGGAAGAAGCTCACGTTCGTGCGATTCGGGAACAGATCGCTGTTCTCGATCTCCGGGCCGATCGAGGGCAGATCGAGCGATTCGAGCTCCTCCCCGACCGCGATCGCGCATTGCGGATTGCCGATCGAGACGTGCTGGAATGACCAGGCCCTGCCGGCGGCGGTCACCTCACCGCGCCCGCCGGCACCGCCCGACGGGAAGTCCTCGGAGGCCGTGCTCGCCCGCCCCATCTCCAAGGTGCACTCGCGATCGGATCGAATCGTCGGCGCGATCGGCCCGGCCTTGGTCGAGATCGTGAACTCGTCCGCATCGGTCCAGCCGGAGCGCCGCAGGTACATGACAGCCTCGCGCGCACCGTTGCCCGAGAGCTCGGCCTCCGAGCCGTCCGGATTGAAGATCCGCAGCTCGGCGACGATCGCGGGGTCCTCCGCGGGCACCAGCAGCAGAATCCCGTCGGAGCCGACGCCGAAGTGCGGGTCGCAGATACGCTCGATTCGCGCGGGCGTCAGCTCCCATGGGAGCGCCGCCGCCTCGACGATCAGATAGTCGTTGCCGAGCGCCTGCCACTTCTCGAACTTCATCCCGAGCCGAGCCTCTCGATGATCTCCGCCGCCACGTCGCCATCATCGCGCTCCGTTCGGTCGATCAGCTCCACACCCTCCATGCGGCGCATCCAGGTGAGCTGGCGGCGCGCATAGGAGCGGTGCGCGGCCTTGATCGACTCGATCGCCTCCCGCGACGGCGCCGCGTCGATGTCCGAGACGAGCTGCTCGAAGCCGAGCGCCGCGCGGGCCGTCCGGGACGGCCCGGCCTCGAGAGCGGCACGTGCCTCCCCCGTCGCTCCGCCGGCGATCATCGCCTCCACGCGTCCGTCGATCCTCTCGGCCAATCGCTCGCGGTCCATCGTCAGCCCGACGAGCAGCGTCGGGTGTCGGAGCTCCGCCGTCCACACTCCCTCCCCACCGGGGGCGGGGTCGATGCCGGAGCGCTCCAGCTCGGTGAGGCGCGCGATGCGCTTCGTGTCGTTGGGGTCGACGTTCGCCGCCAGGTCCGGGGCCAGCTCCGCGTGCAACGCCTCGGGGCCTCGCTCCGCGATCTCGTCCTCAACCTCGTCACGGATCTCAGCGGGCACGGGCGGCCTGAGATCGAGATGGGCCAGGGCCGCCCTCAGGTAGAGCCCGGTGCCGCCGACCACGATCGGGCGGCGGCCCTCCGCAAGCAGCGAGTCGATCTCCGCGTGGGCGGCCTCCGCGTAGCGGCCGGCGCTGAACTCCTCGCCGGGCTCGATGAAGGAGAGCAGCCGATGCTCGAGCCGCTCCCGCTCCTCCGCCGTCGCCGCGCCGCTCAGCCTCTCCAGGCCGCGGTAGACCTGGATCGAGTCGCAGTTGACCGCCACGGGGTCCTCCCCGCGTTCTCGCAAGAGCTCCGCCACCGCGATCGCGACACCGGTCTTGCCGACCGCCGTCGGGCCGAACAGCGCCAGGACGTCCATCCGGGTTGCGCCGGGCAGCGGCTACGCCGCGCGGCTCAGCAGCCGTTCGGTGCCGCTCAGCGTGGTCGAGGTGGCACCGGAGACCTCGACCTCGACCAGCTCACCGGGGGCGGCGGTGCCGTCGAAGTTGACCGTCTTGTTGTGCCGGGTGCGGCCGCGAAGCCTCGATGCATCGGTGCGGCTCGGTCCCTCGACCAGCACCTCAAGGGTGCGGCCGATGAAGCGCTCCGAGCGTTCCCTGGCCCGCCGCTGGACCAGCGCCACGAGGCGCTCCATCCGCTCGCGCTTCACCGCGTGGGGAAGCTGATCGTCGAAGCCCGCGGCCTCCGTGCCGCGCCGCGGGGAGAAGATGAAGGTGAAGGCACCGTCGTAGCCGACCTCGTCGACCACCTCGAGCGTCCGCTCGAAGTCCGCCTCGGTCTCGCCCGGGAAGCCGACGATGATGTCGGTGGTGATCGCGCAGTCCGGGACGTGCTCGCGAATCAGCGCGACCCGACCCATGTAGCGCTCGCGGCTGTAGGTGCGCCGCATGCGCTTCAACACCGGTGTCGACCCTGACTGGAGGGGCAGGTGGATGTGCTCACAGACGGCGTCGAGCTCGGCGTGCGCGCGAATCACGTCCTCCTTCATGTCCTTCGGATGCGGGCTCGTATAGCGGATGCGGTCGACGCCGGGGACCGCGTCCACGCGCCCGAGCAGCTCGGCGAAGCTGATCCGGCTGTCGGTCGGCAGGTCGCGGCCATAGCTGTTCACGTTCTGCCCCAGCAGCGTGATCTCGTTGACGCCGTCGCCGGCGAGCCGCTCGATCTCCGCGATCAGCTCACCGGGGTCGCGGCTCGCCTCGCGGCCGCGCACCGACGGCACGATGCAGTACGAGCAGACGCAGTTGCAGCCCTGCGAGATCTGGACCCAGGCCTGGAACTCGCGGGCCCGCTTCATCGGCAGGTGCCCGGAGACGTCCTCGAACTCGAAGTAGCCCTGGGCCGTGAGCGAGTCGGAGGTCAGGAACTCCGCCAGGCGGTGGATCTGGCCGGGGCCGAAGGCGACGTCGACGAAGGGGAAGCGCCGGAAGACCTCTTCCTTCACCGACTGCGCCCAGCAGCCGCCGACGCCGACGATCCTGGCCGGGTCCTCCGACTTGAGCCGCTTCGCCTCCCCCAGGTGCGCAATGAAGCGGTTGTCGGCCGACTCTCGGATCGAGCAGGTGTTGAAGAGGATCAGGTCCGCTTGGTCGCGCTCCGGCGACTCGACGTAGCCGAGCGAGTCGAGCATCCCCTTCATCCGCTCGGAGTCGTGCTCGTTCATCTGGCAGCCGAACGTGGTGACGTGGTAGCGCATCGCGCTCAATGTAGCGACGGCACGCCTACTTCGAGGTCGAGTTGACGATCTGCTGGATCCGGCTGTGCGACAGGCCCAGCGCGCCCGCCACCTCCCGGTAGCTGCCGCCCGCCGCGACCGCCTCGCGGATCAGCCGGTCGCGCTCCAGGCGCACGCCCGCGACGTCCTCGTCGATCCGCCGCATCGCCCGCCGGTACTCGAGCCCGACCCTGACGCGCTCGACCCAGACCCGGCCACGAGCACGCTCGAAGTCGCTGTGCGCCTTCCGGAGGCGCTCTGCGTCCGCCTCGGCGATCATGCCAGGTGTATAGCAGCCCTCAAAGGGACTATACAGCCGCCGGAGCTAGGGCGTCGGCCCTCCGGTGACCGTCAGATCGCCCTGCATCCCGGCCTCGCGGTGACCCGGGACGGTGCAGTAGAAGACGTACTTCCCCGGTGCGAGATTGGTCAGCGACAACGAGCGCTTGCCATTGGTGAACGGCTGCACCTGGCCGAGGACGTTCCCGTTCGCCGTGGCGACGGCGATGCTGTGCGAGACCGGCGAGGGATTCGTATAGGTGATCGTCACGTTGCCCGGCTTTGCCTGGAGGCCGTTGGGCTGAAAGACCGTGCTGCCGTCCGCCGGCGAGGAGACATTGAACGTCTCGGCGGCACCGGCCTGAGGCTGCCCACCGGGGGTGGCGGGCTGAGTCTCGCCCGTGTTCGAGGGCTGCTCCTTTGCGAGTTGATCGTTCCGCTTGTTCTGCTCATCGACGGACTTCACGATCGCAAAGGCCATGGTCGTCCCGACGACGAGCACGAAGAGCGCGACCACGCCGAGCAGGACCCCGCGATTCGGCGGGAACGAGTCGCTCCCGCGAATCCCCACGAAGGAGATCCCGACCGCGGCGAGCACCAGGACGCCGGCTATGACGAAGAAGAAGTTGCCGTCCATCGGCGCGGATCCTATCTTCGCGGCGGCCGCTCGACAGTTCTGACCGCCTCATAGGCCAGATCCAGCGGATATCCACGCCTGACGAGCAGCCCCAGCGCGCGCTCTCGCTCGCGTCCGTCCTCGCAGGACATCCCCCGATCCCCGAGCACGGAGACCGCGCGCTCGAGCAGCGCCTCCTGGTCGTCCCCGCCGAGCGCGGCCTCGATGTGCTCGCGCGGGACCCCCCGCTTCTCCAGCGACGACGCGATCCGGTCCGGGCCCCAGCCGGCGAGCTGGACCTTGTCCTCCGCGTAGCGGCGGGCGAAGCTCGCGTCGTCGATCGCGCCGGCGTCGATCAGGAGCGCAATCGCCTGCTCGATCTCGACCTCGGTCACCTCGCGCTCGGCGAGCCACGCCCGGAGCTCGGACTCGGTTCGCTCCTTGTGGCTCAGAGCCCGCAGCGCGAGCTCATACGGGTCCTCGTCGCGCCGCCCCACCGAAACGAGCTAGGCGGCCTTCTTCTGGGGCTTTGCCTTCTCGGCCTTCGTGGCGGGCCGAGCCTCTGCCTCGTTGCTGTCCTTGACCGCCTCGACGGGTTTGGGCGCGTCTGCATCCTCGCCGGCCTCGGGCTTCGCCTCGCCTCCTTCGCCCAACCCGAGCTTGGCGTAGAGCTTGCCCTGGATCTCCGCGGCCAGCTCCGGGTTGTCGCGCAGGAACTCCTTGGTGTTGTTGCGGCCCTGGCCGAGCCGCGTCTCGCCGTAGGAGAAGAACGAGCCCGACTTCTGGATCAGGTCGTGCTCCAGGGCCATGTCGAGCAGGCCACCCTCCTTCGAGATCCCGGCGCCGTACTCGATGTCGAACTCGGCCTGACGGAACGGAGGGGCAACCTTGTTCTTCACGACCTTCACGCGGACCCGGTTGCCGACGGCCTCGGTGCCCTCCTTGAGGGTCTCGATCCGGCGGATGTCGAGTCGCTGCGAGGAATAGAACTTGAGCGCGCGCCCGCCGGGCTGGGTCTCCGGGGAGCCGAACATGACGCCGATCTTCTCCCGGATCTGGTTGGTGAACAGGCAGATCGTGTTGGCCCGGTTCAGGTTGCCGGCCAGCTTGCGCAGCGCCTGCGACATCAGGCGCGCCTGCAGGCCGACATGGGAGTCGCCCATCTGGCCCTCCAGCTCCACCCGCGGCGTCAATGCAGCGACGGAGTCCACCGCGACGACGTCGACGGCGCCGGAGCGCACCAGCACGTCCACGATCTCGAGCGCCTGCTCGCCGTAGTCGGGCTGGGAGATCATCAGCTCGTCGGTGTTGACGCCGATCTTCCGCGCGTAGACCGGGTCGAGCGCATGCTCGGTGTCGATGAAGGCGCAGACGCCTCCGCGTGCCTGGGCCTCGGCGATGATGTGGTAGACGAGCGTGGTCTTGCCGGAGGACTCCGGCCCGAAGATCTCGACGATGCGCCCGCGCGGCACCCCGCCGACGCCCAGGGCGATGTCCAGGGGAAGCGCGCCGGTGGAGATGGACTCCACGTTCAGCCCTCCGATGTCGCCCAGCGTCATCAGGGCGCCCGCACCGAATTCCTTCTCGATCTGCGTGACGGCGGCGTTCAGCGCCTGGTCGCGCGCCTTCGCCTCCTTCTCGCCGGCCTCTCTCAAGTTGGGCTTCTGATCTGCCATCTCACTCACCTCTCTGTCTCATGGTCATCGTGGGCGGTCGGAAGCTCCAACTCGGCCATCGGTTCGTACTCCGCACCGGTCCTGCGCAGGTGGGACTTGAAGAGCACCAGACGAGTCGGACGGAAGAACCGGAACATATGTTCGGGCAGCGGATGGGGCGGGCTCCGGATCAGGGCGGGCTTCCGGCTCTTCGGCGCTTCCTGTTTCACCCGCGCCACGGTCAGATGCGGCCAGAAGGGGCGCTTCTCCGGCTCGTAGTAGCCGCCCTCCACCAGGCCTCCCTCCACCTGCGCCTGCAGCGCCACGGTCTCCTCCGAGTGCGCGTCCAGCGCGATCAGGCGTGGGCGCTTGCCCGGCGGGATCCCCACAGGGTCGACGGCGAGCTCGACGGCCGGCGCCTCCGCGTCGACGTCGAAGGCCGCCTTCGCGATCGCCTTCACGTCCTTCTCCGCCTGATAGCCGAGGAAGACGAGGGTGATGTGGAGGGCCGCCGGCCTGACGATGCGCAGAGCCGGATCGGCGAGCGCCGTCTGCTGCCATTCGACCAGTCCGGCGCGCACGTCCTGCGGCAGATCGAGGGCGACGAACAGGCGAGCCCTGGGACTCTTGAGCCGCTCCTTGGCCACGGCTGAACGCTAGACCCCACTTCGGCCGACAAGACCCGCCTGCCAGGACGTCCGTTCACCAGGCCGTTGAGTCGCAGCCCGGCGCTTCTCTCCCCTGCTCACCCGTCGGCGCCTGCGAGAACTCCCCTCGCCCGACGGCGTGGAGGTCCGGCCGCCTACCGCGGCGGCTCCCTGCCCTCCAGCAGGTACCTGATCAGGTGGAGGGCGACGACCACCGAGCGCTCGCGAACGTCGTTGCGGCTACCCGGCAGGACGGGATCGCGGGCGAGGATCTTCCCGTCGGAGGTCTTGGCGCAGAAGCAGACGTAGCCGACGGGCTTCTCCTCTGTGCCGCCGTCGGGGCCGGCGACCCCGGTGACGGCACAGCTCACGTCGGCGCCGAAGCGCTCGATCGCGCCGTCCGCCATCGCCTCGGCAACCTCCTGCGAGACCGCGCCCTTGGCCTCGATCACGGCCGGATCGACGCCGAGCAGATCGGCCTTCGCCTCGTTCGAGTAGGCGACCACCCCGCCGGCGACCCACCGAGACGACCCGGGTCGCAGCGTCAGCCGGCCGGCCAGCAGCCCGCCCGTGCAGGACTCGGCGACCGCGATCGTGCGGTCGCCGAGCAACCGGAAGACGACCTCCTCGATCGACTCCCCCCTCTCGGTGTAGGTGAAGCGCCCGAGCCGCTCCGCCAGGCCCGCGCGGAGTCCTTCAGCCGCGTCCTCGGAGCCGTCGCGGTGACGGACGTCGGTGACCAGCTCCCCGCCGCGCAGGCAGGTCGTCACCTCCAGCCGATCGAGGGCGACCCCTTCGTCCTCGATCTCGCGCAGCGCCTTGGCGAGCTCGGACTCCGGGATCCCGAACATCCGGATCGACATCGTCCTGTAGGGCTCCGCCCGGCCGAGCAGATCCTGGGCCGCCGGCGCCGCCAGGGCCCGGGGCCACATCTCCTGCAGCTCGCGCGGCGGGCCGGGCAGCACGATCACGACCTGGCCGTTCGCGGGCACCACCAGTCCGGGAGCGGTCCCGGCGGGGTCGAGGGCCGTCGCTCCCTCGGGAATCATCGCCTGCTTTCGGTTCGCCTCCCGGACGGCCTCGGGATCGAAGCGAAGCCGCCGCGCGTAGCGCGCGATGATGTCGGCGATCTTCTGCTCCATCTCCTCGTCGAGGACCAGCTCGCGGCCGGCGAAGCGGCCGACCACCTCAGCGGTCAGGTCATCCGCCGTTGGCCCGAGCCCCCCGCTCGTGAAGATCAGGTCGAGACCCTCGTCGCGCATGTGCCGCAGAGCGCTCTCGAGATCCTCGCGACGATCGCCGACGACGGTGATCTCCGCGACCTCGACGCCGAGATCGGCCAGCTGCGCCGAGATCCACGGGCCGTTGCGGTCCGTGACATAGCCGCTCAGCACCTCGGTGCCGGTGACGAGGATTCCCGCGCGAACGCTCATTGGACCCATTCTCGCCGGTGGGGCGATTTTCCGTTGCTATGCGACGGTAAAGCGCCCCACCTGGGCGTGGCTACTCGCCGTCGGCGGGCGCAGCGACCGGTTCGGAGGCTTCCTCCGGCGGCGCCTCTCCCCCACCCAGCACCCGCGGCAGGTCCGCGAGAGAGACCAGGACCTGGCGGGGCTTCGAGCCCTCGTAGCCGGAGATGATCCCGCGGCGCTCGAGCATGTCGATCAGGCGGCCGGCGCGGGTATAGCCGACGCGCAGGCGGCGCTGGATCATCGAGACGGAAGCCGTGCCGCTGTCGACCACGAGCTCGGCGGCCTGATTGAGGAGGTCATCGGAGTCCGGATCGAAGTCGTCGTCGGCGTCGCCCTCGCCCGTGGTGACCTGCGGCGTCTCGAGCAGCTCCTCGGCGAAGTCGGGCTCGCCCTGGTCGGACCAGTGATCGGTGATCTTGGCGATCTCGTCCTCGGTGATGAACGCGCCCTGGATCCGCTGCATCTTGGAGGTGCCGGCCGGGCGGAAGAGCATGTCGCCCTGGCCGAGCAGCGTCTCCGCGCCGCCCTGGTCCAGGATCACCCGCGAGTCCACCTGCGAGGAGACCGCGAACGCGATCCGTGACGGGATGTTCACCTTGATCGTCCCGGTGATGATGTCCGTGGAGGGACGCTGGGTGGCGAGCAGCAGGTGGATGCCCACCGCACGCGCCTTCTGGGCGAGGCGGATGATCGCGTCCTCCACCTCCGCGGGCGAGACCATCATCAGGTCGGCGAGCTCGTCGATCACGCAGAGGATGTACGGGAGCGGCGCCTCGCCATCCCGCTCGCGGACCTGATTGAGCTCCCCGAGGTTGCGTGTCCGCGCCTGCTCCATGATCTGGTAGCGGCTCTCCATCTCGGCGATCAGGTTGTTGAGGACATTGGCCGCCAGCCGCGGAGAGGTGACGACGGGCGTCAGCAGGTGTGGGATCCGCTCGTAGTGGTTGAGCTCCACCCGCTTCGGGTCGACCAGCACCAACCGGACCTCGTTGGGAGAGGCGTGCAGCAGGATCGAGCTGAGGATCGCGTTGACGCTGCCGGACTTCCCCGAGCCGGTGGTGCCGGCGATCAGGGCGTGAGGCATCTTCTGCAGGTCGGTCCAGACCGCGCTGCCCGAGATGTCCTTGCCGAGCCAGGCGACGAGCGGCGAGCCACCCGGCGGCCGGCCGCCGTAGATGTCGCCCAGGCGCACGAGCCGGCGGCGCGAGTTCGGGACCTCGACGCCGACGGCCTGCTTGCCGGGGATCGGCGCCAGGATCCGGATGTCGGTCGAGGCCAACGCGTAGGCGAGATCGTCCTTCAGCTGGGTGATCTTCGAGACCTTGGTGCCGGGAGCGAGCTTGAGCTCGTAGCGGCTCACATGAGGCCCGGTGACCGTGCCGATGATCTTGGCCTCGACACCGAAGTGGCCGAGGGTCTCCAACAGGTTGCGCGCGATCGCCTCGTGGTCCTGCTTGTCCGGTCCCCTGTCGGGAGCCCCGTGCTCGAGGACGCGCTCGGCGACCGGCGGTGTGTAGTCGATCTCGTCGGACTCGGTGACGCCGCCGCGCTTCTCGCCCATCGGGGTGAGCTTGGGCGGTGGCTCTGGCACGGCTTCGCCATCAACCGGCATGTCCTCAGCTTCGCTTCCGGGCATGCCGGGTTCGGGCGCGTTTGGCTTGGCAACCCTGATCGTCTTGGCTTCGTCGTTCTCCAGGTCGGCGAGCTCGCTCGTGTCCGGCTCGTCGGCGATCCGGACCGCGTCGTCGAAGTTCGCGACCTTCTCGGTCACCGACTCGTCGCCGCCGACGATCACCTGGAAGTCGTCTCCATCCGCGACCGGCTCCGGCGGGCCGAAGACCGGCTCGGTGTCGGCGGGGGTGGTGTCGATCAGGTCGGGATCCGTGTGGATCCGGCTCTCCTTGATGGCCGTCGCGAAACCGATCGTGCCGCGCTGGGCGCGATCGAAGCCCCGCCGTCCGGCGCGAACCAGGTCGGACACCGACCGCCCGGTGAGCAGAAGCAGGCCGGAGACGAGCAGCAGCACCGCGATGATCTGGGCGCCGAGGCGCTGGAAGAGGGTTGTCGTGGCCCAGTAGAGAACCTCGCCGAGGCCACCGCCGTGATGCGGGAAGAAGCTCGGATCGAAGAGGCCCTTCCGCACGCCCTCCGGGCCGATTCCGGCCGTCTGCGCGGCGAGCGCCAGCAGCAATCCGGCGGCGATCGCAATCACGCCGATCGCGATCGATTTCGGCGACGGCAGAAACGGCCTCAGGATCAGCCCGACACCCGCGAGCCCGAAGGCGGCCGGCACCACGATCCCGCCCGCGCCGACCGCGTAGTCGAGCGCGGTCTGGGAGCCGTTCCCGACGGTGCCTCCGTTCCAGCCCAGGTAGATGACGTACCCGAGATAGACCGCCAGCCCGATGCAGCAGAGACCTGCCAGGTCGAGGCGGCGCTGCATCACCTCGGGAGAGGTTCGGCCACGGGCGCGCCCGCGAGCGTTGGCACGCGGCCGGGCGCCGCCCTTGCGCTTTTGCGCTCGGGCAGGCTGTCTCTTGCGCTTGGGCGGATCTCGCCGCTCAGGCGCGCCGAAAATGCGGTCTGCAAGCATCCGCCCACCTCATTCGACGCCTGAGCCCCCTCCCCTGCCAGGCGTGAGCCCGTGCCTAAACATTGCCTCAAGGCCCCTTGGGAGAGGCGAATTCGCATCTAACCTAAAGACGGTGATGGAGCAAGCCACAGCCTCCGCCCGCGTGCTCGTAGTCGAGGACGATGAGGCGATCGCGGACGTTCTGCGGCGCTCGCTGCGCGCGGAGGGTCACGAGGTCCGGAGCGCGGGCGACGGCGCCGAGGCGCTGACGGCGGCGGAGCAGTTCAGCCCTGATCTGGTCGTGCTCGACCTGGGCTTGCCTCGGCTCGACGGCATGGAGGTCTGCCGGCGGCTGCGGGCCGAGAGCGACGTGCCGATCCTGATCCTCACCGCCCGGACCGAGACCGAGGACCGAGTCGAGGGCCTCGATACGGGTGCAGACGACTACCTGCCGAAGCCCTTCGAGCGCTCGGAGCTGCTCGCTCGGATCCGGGCCCTGCTGCGGCGCCGCCCGCCGCGAGGAAGCGCCTCGATCGTGGTCGGCGATCTGCTGGTCAACCCCGACACGCGCGAGGTGAAGCGGGGCGGGCGCGAGATCGAGCTGACCAACCGCGAGTTCGAGCTGCTCGAGTATCTGGCCCGCAACCAGAAGCTCGTGGTCTCCCGCGAGCGCCTGCTCGAGGATGTCTGGGGCTACGACCCCTTCGAGCAGACGAACACCATCGACGTCTTCATCTCCAACCTTCGGCGCAAGCTCGAATCGGGGGGCGAGCCGCGGCTCCTCCACACCAAGCGGGGTGCGGGCTATGTGCTGAAGGGCGCCACGTGAGCTGGATTCGCAGTCGGCGGCTCCCCCTTTTCGAGCGCATCCCGGTCCGCTGGCGAATCGCCGTCACGACCGCCGGCCTGACCTTCCTGATCCTCGTCTGCTTCGCGCTCGTCCTCGGCCAGGTCGTCGGCAACCGGATCCGCAGCGACTTCCGCGAGGAGCTCCGCAGCGCGGCGCGATCCCTCGCCGCCGAGACCAGGATCTACACGGCCACCACTGGTCAGACCGTCGTGGACAGCCCGCGTATTCACGACTTCGCCGCCGCGGACAAGGCCCTGATCCGGATCTACGACGCGTATGGGCATTCCCTGGACGTCACCAACGGAAATGCCAACATGGGAAAGCCGAGCAAGGGGATTCACACCGTAGGGAGCCTGAGCGTGGCGACCGAGCCGATTACCAGCTCGAGCCCGTTGACGGGAGCACGAACGGTGGTGGGCTACGTCCAGTACGCGCGCACCTCTGAGACCGTCGACGGCACGGTGGCGCGCCTCTGGTACTTCCTCGGAGCAGGCGTACTCGGCGGCACCCTGCTCGCCCTGCTCGCCGGGCTCGCGGTCGCGGACCGGGCGATGCGGCCGGTCAAGGCGCTCACCGGATTGGCCCGCCAGATCACCAGCACCCGCGACCCCTCGAAGCGCATCCCGGTGCCGGAGACCGACGATGAGGTCGGCGAGCTGGCGCGCACCATGGACGGGATGCTCCAGGCACTCGATGAGGCCCACTCGGAGCGAGAGCAGTCGCTCGAGCGCCAGCGGGAGTTCGTCGCCGACGCGTCTCACGAGCTCCGCACGCCCCTGACCAGCATCCACGCGAACCTGGAGCTGCTGGAGGCGGCACACGTGGGCTCCGAGGACGACCGCCACGCCGTCGACTCCGCCCTCTCCTCGACGAAGCGCATGTCCGGCCTGGTCTCCGACCTGCTGCTGCTGGCCCGCGCGGACGCTGGGCGCCAGGCCGCAACCAAGGACCTCGACCTGGCCGCGATCGCCGCCGGGGCCCTCGTGGAGGTCCAGCCGCTCGCCGGCAGTCGCCGCATCGAGAGCCATCTCGATGGGCCGTTACCGCTCGACGGAAACCCGGACGAGCTCCACCGGCTGATCCGCAACCTGCTCGAGAACGCCGTGCGCCACACGCCCGAGAAGGCGACCATCGAGCTGACGGCGCGCCGCGACGGAGGCCAGGCCCTGCTGGAGGTGCTCGACGACGGGCCCGGGATCCCCGCCGACATGGAGGACCAGATCTTCGACCGCTTCGTCCGCGGAGAAGGCCCAGCCGACACGTCCGGCGGTGGCGGCAGCGGACTCGGCCTCGCGATCGTGCGGGCGGTAGCCGAGTCGCACGGCGGCTCGGTATCCGCCGGCCGGAGCACGTACGGCGGCGCCCGGTTCTCCGTTCGCCTGCCGATCAAAGCTTTAGCAAACGTTCAAGAACAGCTCATAGATTCATCACCGGACGAGACACCTCGCCGTGGCGCGAAACCCCACACACCACGGCGAGACCGCTGAGGCATTGATTCGGCGGCGGTGTTTATGGCCGCCGGTGATGAAACGCCAACGCATCGCCCCCGGTGGTCGCCCCTCCCTCGACCACCGGGGGCTCTTTCTTCATCGAGGCCGGCGACCCAATCGCGGGACGAGCCTCGCGGGCTCTACCCGGGGGCGCAGACCCCGGCGCACAGCCGCGCGATGACGTCGCCGGCGCCGTCGGCCACCTCCGCCTGAGCGAAGTCGTCCGCGGAGAGCATCCCGTCCGTGAGCGGCTGCGAGCCGATCCACTCCATCAGGCCGGACCAGAAGACGGGCCCTTGGAGGATCACGGGGTGGTCGACCGCCTTGCCGGTTTGGATCAGCGTGAGCGCCTCGAAGGTCTCGTCGAGGGTCCCGAAGCCGCCCGGGCAGACGACGAACGCGTCGGAGTAGCGGACGAACATCAGCTTGCGCGTGAAGAAGTAGTGGAACTCGATGCCGAGGTCGACGTAGGGATTGAGCGCCTGCTCGCGTGGGAGCTCGATGTTCAGCCCCACGGAGAGGGCGCCGGCATCCTGGGCGCCGAGGTTCGCGGCCTCCATCATCCCTGGCCCGCCGCCCGTGATCACGGCGAAGCCGGCCTCGCCGATGGCCCGCCCGATCTCGCGTGCCAGCGCATAGTCGGGGTCGGACGGCGCCGCGCGCGCGGAGCCGAAGACGCACACCGCCGGCCCGATCTCACCGAGCTGCTGGAATCCGAAGGCGAGCTCCCGCTCGATGCGGCCCAGCCGCTCGACCTCCGAACGCTCGGAGAGCACCGCCGCGCTCTCGGCGTAGATGATCTCCTCATCCGCCGTCGCCGGCGGGCGCTGTCGCAGCGAGGATTCAGCCACGTCAGACCTCGACGACGACCGGCAGCACCAGCGGCCGGCGGCGGAGCTTCTCGTAGACGAACTCGGCGATGTCGTCGTGGAGATCCTGCTGAAGGAGGGAGATCTCGCGAATCTCCTCGTCGGCCGCGTCGTTGAGCGTCTCCTGGACGACGTCCCGCAGCTCGTCGCGCAGTCCGTCCGCCTCCTGCGCGAACGGCACGCCGCGGAAGATCACCTCGGGGTCGGCGACTTGAGACCCATCGTCCGACGAGATCGTCGCGACGACGATGAAGACCCCGTCGTCGGAGAGCTTGCGGCGATCGCGGAGCGCGAATTCGTCGGGCTCGCCGACGGATACCCCGTCGACGAAGATCATGCTCGCGTGGACGTCCTCCCCGAAGCGGGCGCCGGACTCGTCAATCTCCAGGGCCAGCCCGTTGCGGCCCGTGAAGATCCGGTCGCGGTCCACGCCCACGGATTCCGCCAGGTCGGCGTGCAGCTTGAGCCGCTTGTAGTCGCCGTGGAACGGAAAGACGTTCTCGGGCTTGGTCAGGTTGAGCATCAGCTTGAGCTCCTCCTGCCAGCCGTGCCCCGAGGCGTGGATCGGGGCGTCCGCCGCGGTCACCACCTGGGCGCCGATCTGGAAGATCCGGTCGATCGTCTCGTTGACCGAGCGCTCGTTGCCGGGTATCGGCGTCGCCGAGAAGATCACGGTGTCGCCGGAATGAAGCTCGACGTCGGGGTGGTCGCGGTGAGCCATCCTGCGCAGCGCCGAGAGCGGCTCGCCCTGGCTGCCGGTCGAGATCACCACGACCCGGTCGTCGGGGAAGTCCTCGATCTCCTTCGGTGAGATGAAGAGACCCTCGGGCGCCGAGGCGATGCCGAGATTCGAGGCGATGTTGAAGTTCTTGCGCATCGAGCGACCGACGAGGGCGACGCGACGATCGAGGCGGGCGGCGGCGTCAATCACCTGCTGGACCCGGTGAACGTTGGAGGCGAACGAGGTCACGACGATCCGACCGGTGCAGCGGCCGAAGACCTCGAGCAGCGCGGGGCCGACGCTCGACTCCGACGGAGCGACGCCCGGCCGGTCCGCGTTGGTCGAGTCGCCGCAGAGACAGAGCACGCCCTCTCGGCCGAGCTCCGCCAGGCGGGAGACGTCGGCCGGGATCCCGTCGACCGGGGTCTGGTCGAACTTGTAGTCGCCGGTGATCAGCACCGTTCCCGCGCCGGTCCTCAGCGCCACCGCGCGGGCATCGGGGATCGAATGCGCCATGTGGACGAGCTCGATCCCGAACGGGCCCGCGCTCACCTGCTGGCCGGCGGGCAGCTCCTGGAGCGGAACGTCGCGCAGCTTGTGCTCGTCGAGCTTGGAGCGGACCATGCCGATCGTCAGCAGCCCGCCGTAGATGACTGGCGGAATGCCGATCTCGCGGAGCACGTACGGGAGTGCGCCGACGTGGTCCTCGTGGCCGTGGGTGAGCACGATCGCCTCGATGTCGTCAGCTCGCTCGCGCAGGCTCGAGAAGTCCGGCAGCACCAGGTCGATGCCGAGCATGTCCGCCGTCGGGAACATCAGTCCCGTGTCCACCACGACGATCCGCCCCTCCACCTCGACCGCGGTCATGTTCTTCCCGATCTCCCCCAGGCCACCCAGAGGGAGGATCCGAACGCTCGAGCTGGTCAAACCTAGGCGGCGCTCCCGGCCAGCAGGCCGTGAGCCTCGAGAGCTCGCCTGATCTCGGCCCTCTGATCGTCGTCGGCTTCGGTGATCGGCAGCCTCGCCCGGGCCGAGCAGACTCCGAGCAATTCGAGGCCCGCCTTCACCGGGATCGGATTCGTCTTCCCGCAGATCTCGTAGATCGGGCGCAGCGAGGTGTCGATCTCGCGCGCGCGGTCGAGCTCGCCCGAGTGCACGGCGTCGTAGATCTCCCGCATCTCCCGTCCGACGAGGTGCGAGGCGACCAGGACTCCTCCAGGCTCTCCCATCTCGAGAGTGCGCAGGAAGGTCCCGTCGTTGCCGGCCAGCACCCGGAGTCCCTCGATCGGCTGGAGCTCGTCGTCGTTCGCCTGCTTGACCGCAACGACGTTCTCGATCTGCCCGAGCTCGGCGAGCTGGTCGGCGGAGAGATTCACCACCACCCGCGAGGGGATGTTGTAGAGGACCACCGGGACTCCGGCGGCCCTGGCGACGGCCTCATAGTGAGCCTTGATGCCGCTGAAGTTCGGCTTGTTGTAGTAGGGCGTCACCGCCAGCAGCGCGTCGGCGCCGGCGTCCGCGGCCGCGGCCGAGAGCCTCTCGGAGTGCCTGGTGTCGTTCGACCCGGTCCCGCAGATCAAGAGAACGTCGGTGCCGAGCTCGTCGCGAACCGCCCGGAGCAGCCCGAGCTTCTCCGCGTCGTCGAGCGTGGGCGACTCACCGGTGGTCCCGGCCAGCACGAGTCCGTGCGAGCCGATCTCGACCAGGTGACGCGCGAGCCGGCGTGCGGTCGCCTCGTCCACCGAGCGATCCTCGGCGAACGGCGTGACCATCGCGGTGAGTACCCCTCCGATCTCAGGCATCAGCCTGAGGGTACCCAACGTGAATCGCGTTGCCCCGCGGGGCACCCTCGCTTCCTGGCACCCGATCCGCCCATGGATGCGCCTCCTCGAGTTGGGCGGCGATCTGGAGCAGCACATCTTCGCGACCGAGCGGTGCGATCAGCTGAATCCCGACGGGCAGTCCGTCCTCGCTCCACTGAAGCGGCAGCGAGATCGCCGGGTTGCCCGTCGCGTTGATCAGAGCCGTGAACGCCGCGGTCACCTCTCCCCTATGGATCCTCTTCAGCGGATCCTCGGGGTCATGCGCAAAGCTCCCCAGGGGCGGCGGTGGCTCGCCCATCGTGGGGGTGAGCAGCAGGTCGTGACCGGAGTCGAACCACATGCCGAGCATGCGCCCGACCGCCTGATGCTGGCTGACCGCGGCCAGGTACTGGCCCGAATGGCGCCGCCTGCCCTCCTCCGCCATCGCCCAGGTGAGCGGCTCAACGTCGCCGGGTCCGATCTCGCGCCCCGCGAGGACACCGAGCTGGTCGAGGATCTCGGTCTGGCCGGCGTACCAGCGGGTCAGGAAGGTCTCGATCAGGTCGAAGGTCTCGGCGGGAACCGCCGGTGCGTCGTCGTCGACCTGATGGCCCAGGCCCTCCAGCATCGCGGCGGCCTCACGGGTGGCCGAAATGACGACGGGATCGATCTCGATGTGTGGTGCTCCGATCGGATCGGTAAGAACGGCGATCCTCAGAGAGCCGGGGGCGCCCCCGAGCTCGTCCATGTACGGCCGGAGCGGCGCGGGCGCGACATAGGGATCTCCCGGAGCAGGGCCGTGCGTCGCATCGAGAGCCAGGGCGACGTCGCGCACCGATCGCGAGAGCACGTGCTCGACGGTGAGGCCGCTCATCGTGTCCCCGATCAGCGGGCCGAGCGAGGTTCGCCCCCGGCTCGTCTTGAGGCCGACAAGCCCGCAGCAGCTCGCCGGGATCCTGATCGAGCCACCGCCGTCGTTCGCGTGGGCGATCGGCACGATGCCGGCGGCGACCGCCGCCGCCGAGCCGCCGCTGGAACCACCCGGCGAACGTGTGAGGTCCCAGGGATTGTGGGTGGGTCCGTAGGCCTCCGGCTCGGTGGTGGGGACGATTCCCAGCTCCGGCGTATTGGTCTTGCCGATCGTGACGAGGCCGGCGGCGCGAAAGCGCGCGCCGAGGAAGGTGTCCACCGGGAGGCGGAAGTCGGCTTCCTTGAGCCCCTTCATCCCCATGTGGAGCGGCTGCCCGGCGAGGCCGGCGCCGAGGTCCTTGAAGAGGAATGGCACGCCGCGGAACGGGCCGTCGGGCAGCTCGCCGCGAGACTCCTCCACCCCCTGCTCATACAGCGGGTGGATGATCGCGTTGAGGTCGGGATTGAGCCGCTCGGCACGCTCGATCGCGGCCCGCGTGAGCTCCTCGGGGCTCACCTCCCCAATTCGCACCAGCTCCGCCTGAGCGGTGGCGTCCAGCCTTGCCAGATCCTCGGTCACAGCAGCTCCTCCAGTCCGATAACGAAGCGGTCGGGCAGGTCCGCCACCTTGCGGACCGCAAGCAGCACCCCGGGCATGAAGCTCGAGCGGTTGATCGAATCGTGGCGGATCGAGAGCGTCTGGCCCTCCCCGCCGAAGGTCACTTCCTGATGGGCCACGAGGCCGGGAAGCCTCACCGAGTGGATCGGCTCATGAACGTTGCCTCCGGCCTCGCGGATCAGCTCGGCCGTGCGCTTGGCCGTGCCGGACGGCGCGTCCTTCTTGTGATCGCCGTGGAGCTCGATGATCTCGGCCTCCGGCATGTGCGGCGCGATCAGCTTCGACGCCTCCATCATCAGCACCGCCCCGATGGCGAAGTTGGGCGCGACGAAGCAGTTGGCCTTACCGCCGATTCCATGGACCTCCGCGCGCATCTCGTCGAGGTCGAAGCCGGTGCTGCCGACGACCGCGTGCACCCCTCTGCTGAGAGCATCGAGGACGTTGGCCGGCGCCGCGTCCGGCGTGGTGAAATCGACCAACACGTCCGCGCCGTCGAGCAGGTCCTCGACCGGCGTTTCGAGCGCAGGGTCAGCGCGGCCGACGAGCTCCATGTCCTCCGCCCCCTCGACGGCCGCACACGTGGTCTCCCCCATCCGCCCGGCGGCACCCGAGACGACGACCTTGATCGGTTCGGCCATGCGGCGATCTTATGGTGCCTCGACGCGAAACCACTCGGCAAGCGCCTCGAGCCCCTGGCGCTGAGCCTCGCCGCCGCCGAGCTTGCCGAGGACCTTGCCCTCGCCGCGCATCAGCATCAGCTTGAGCTTCTCGCCGCCCGTCGTCTGGATCTGGAGGCGGACAGCGGCGTGGTCGAGGATGGCCGTGTCGACGTTGATCCACCCGCCGCCGGCGGGACCGGCCTTGGCCGAGGCGACCTGCTCAGGGGCGATCGACTGAGGGGAGCCGTCCGGATTGCCCCGCCGGTCGAGCGGCTGCACGAGCAGCCGGCGATCGGTCGTCCCGATCACCGCGGCCCCGCCCTTGAACATCCCCTTCTGCTGCGAGGCAACGCAGAGCCCGCGCAGCTCCTCCCCGCTCTCCAGCCGCGCCTCGAGAAGCGGCCGGTACTTCGAGTCGAGATCAGCCACGGGGTCAATGCTATTCCGAACCCCTGGCGTAACCTCGATGGCATGCCTGGGGTTCATCACCGCCGTCATCGTGCCCGCAGGCTGAAGCCGGGCGGCTGGCTCATCCTCGGCCTTCTCCTCGCGATCGTGTGGGGATCCTCATCGGCCTTCAGGCTCTCTGGATCGCAGCCCTGGTCGTCCTGCTGCTCCTGCTGATCGGGGCGTTCGGAGTTCCTCGGAGCGTCGAGCGGCTCACTTCCCACCCGCGTTCACCAACGCCCCGGGCGAGATCACGACGCGGGATCCCGAGGACGGGGACTGAGGGCTACGCGGCGGCGAGGGCTTCGCTCACCGGCGCAAGCGCCGAGCGGAAGCGGTCCTCGCTGGGGGCGATCGCGGCCGCCGACAGCGAGTCGGGCGCGTAGAGCTCGCGGGCGAGTTCGGCGACTTCCTGGGAGGTGACGCGGTCGACCCTCTCGATCAGCTCGTCCAGGCTGAGGAGCGGAGTGTCGAACAGGACCGACTTGCCGATCCTGCCCATGCGGGCAGAGGTCGACTCGGACGACAGGACCATCCGGCCCTTGACGTGCTCCTTGGCGCGGGCGAGCTCCTCGTCCGTGATGCCGTCGGTGTGGATGGAGGCGAGCTCGCGGCCGATGATCTCGCAGGCCTCCTGCACGTTGTCCTGGCGCGTCCCGATGTAGATGCCGATCAGCCCGCTGTCCACGTACTGCTGGGTGTAGGAGCCGACGGAGTACGCCAGTCCCTTCTTCTCGCGAACCTCCCGGAAGAGCCTCGAGGACGTGGAGCCCCCGAAGACCGCGTCGAGGATGCTGAGCGCGTAGCGGCGGTCGTCGCCGCGGTCGATGCCGGCGCCGCCGAAGGCGATGTGGAACTGCTCCGTGTCCTTCTGCTGGAAGGCGATCTGCGCCCCATCGACCTTTGGCCGCTCGACTTCCGGGCGGTCGCCATTGGCGACCGGCGGCTCGACGTGGCGCCTGCTGAGCTCGACGATCCGCTCGTGGTCGATGTTCCCCGCGGCCGCGACGACGATGTTCTGACCGGTATAGCGGGCCCGGTGGTAGGCGTCGATGTCCGGAACCGGGATAGAGCTGATCACCTCGGCCTCGCCGAGCACGCGCCTGCCCAGCGGATGGCCGCCGAAGACCGCGCGGTCGAGCACGTCGTGGACCTTGTCCTGAGGCTCGTCCTCGTACATCGCGATCTCCTCCAGCACGACCTCGCGCTCAGAGTCGATCTCCGGGTAGGTCGGGCCGAGCAGCATCTCCGAGAGGAGGTCGAAGGCCTCATCCGTGTGCGTGTCGAGAAAGCGCGCGTACAGGTTCGTCGACTCCTTGCCGGTCGCCGCATTCACCGCGGCTCCGAGGCCGTCGAAGGTCTCGGCGATCTCGATCGCCGAATAGCGCTTCGTGCCCTTGAAGAGCAGGTGCTCCAGGAAATGCGAGACGCCGGCCTGCGCCGGCGTCTCGTCCCTCGAGCCTGTGCGAACCCAGAGCCCCAGGGCAACGGATCTCACCGAGGGCACTGCCTCGGTGACGACCCGTAACCCGGAGTCGAGCTCGGTTATCTGAGCTTCGGGCTTGCTCACGCGGTCCGGCTTCAGCGGCCTCTGCCGCCGCCGTCGCGCTCGCGGCGACGGCCTCCGCCGCCGCCCTCGCGATCTCGCCGGGGCCCGCCGCGGCCGCCGCCGCCATCACGGCGACGCGGGGGTCCGGGGTCTCCGGTGCCGACACCGGCGAGGTCCTCCGCCGACTTGCCCGAGACGTCGGGGTCCTCGGTGAGTCGCAGGCCGATCCGGCCTCGCTCCTTGTCGACCTCGACGACGGTGACGTCGATCTCATCGCCCTGGTTGAGGACCTCCTCGACCGTGCCGACCCGCTCGCCCGGCTTCACGTTGGAGATGTGAAGCAGGCCGTCGGTGCCCTTGCTGAGCTCGATGAAGGCGCCGAAGTTGGTGGTCTTCACCACCTTGCCGGAGGTGTAGCGATCTCCGATCTCGGCGTCCTTGGTCATCGCGGTGATCCGCTCCGCGAGGGCGTCGACCCTCTCGCCGGTGGGTGCGTAGAGGCGCACCGTCCCGTCGTCGTCAACGTCGATCTCGGCCTCGAACTCGTCGGAGAGGCCGCGGATCGTCTCGCCGCCCTTGCCGATCAGGGCGCCGATCTTCTCCGGATCGATCTTGATCGAGGTGATCTTCGGCGCGAACTGCGAGAGCTGCTCGCGCGGCGCATCGATCGCCGCGGCCATCTTGTCGAGGATGAACAGTCGGCCCTTGTTGGCCTGATCGAGGGCGTCCCTGAGGATCTCCAGGGTGACGCCGGTGATCTTGATGTCCATCTGCAGGGCGGTGATCCCGTCCTTGGTCCCGGCGACCTTGAAGTCCATGTCGCCCAGGTGGTCCTCGACGCCGGCGATGTCGGTGAGGACGATGTAGTCGTCCCCCTCCTTGATCAGCCCCATCGCGACGCCGGCGACCGGCGCGGTGACCGGAACGCCCGCGGCCTGGAGGGCCATCGAGGAGGCACAGACGGAGCCCATCGACGAGGACCCGTTCGACTCCAGGGTGTCGGAGACGACGCGGATCACGTACGGGAACTCCTCCTCGTCGGGAATCGTGGCCAGCAGGGCGCGCTCGGCGAGCGCGCCGTGACCGATGTCGCGGCGCTTCGGTCCGCGCATGAAGCCGGCCTCTCCCACCGAGAACGGCGGGAAGTTGTAGTGGTGCCAGAACCGCTTGGTCTCCTGGAGGCCGAGGTTGTCGACCTTCATGTCCATGCGGGTCGTGCCGAGCGCGACGTTGGAGAGGATCTGCGTCTCTCCGCGCGTGAACAGCGCCGAGCCGTGCGAGCGCGGCGCGATGTCGATCTCGGTCTCGATCGGCCGGATCTCGTCCTGGGCGCGGCCGTCTGGGCGCTTCTTGTCGACGGCGATGTGCCTGCGGATCGTGTCCTTCTCCAGCTTCGAGAAGGCGGCCTTGACCTCGGCCAGCCGCTCGCGGTCGGGCTGCTCGTCATCGGTCGGGGGCGCGTACTGCTCCAGCACCTCGGCCTCGACGGCGTCGATCGCATCCTGGCGCTCGAGCTTCGCCTGAACCTGCGCGGCCTCCGCGAGCTTTGCGCCATGGGAGCTCTTGATCGACTCGAGCGTCGCCTCGTCGACCGTGGGAGCCTCGATCTCGAGCTTCTCCACGCCGGCCTTGCCACGCAGCTCCTCCATCGTCGCGACGAGCTTCTTGATCTCGGAGTGCGCGATGTCGAGCGCGTCCAGGATCTCGGCCTCGGTGACGCCGTTGGCGCCGGCCTCGACCATCAGGATCGCCTCGTCGGTGCCGGACACGATCAGATCCATGTCGAGCTCCTCGAGCCTCTCCTCCTCCGGATTGACGACGAAGTCGCCGTCGAGCTTGCCGATCCGGACCGCGCCGACGTGCTTGGCGACGGGGATGTCGGAGATGGCGAGCGCGGCGGAGGCGCCGTTCATCGCCAGGATGTCGTAGGGGTGGACATGGTCCACGGACATCGGCTGTGAGACCAGCTGCGTCTCGCGATGCCATCCCTTCGGGAAGAGCGGGCGCAGCGGACGATCGATCATCCGCGCGGTCAGTGTGGCCTTCTCGCCCGCGCGCGCCTCGCGCCGGAAGAAGGAGCCGGGGATCTTGCCCGCGGCATAGTGTTTCTCCTCAACGTCAACGGTGAGGGGGAGGAAGTCCACGTCGCGGTCATTGCCCGCGGTCGCGGTGCAGAGGACCATCGTGTCGCCGGAGCGCACCACGACGGCTCCACTCGCCTGACGGGCGAGCTTTCCGGTCTCGAAGGAAATCTCCTCGCCGCCTACTTCCACCGAGACTCGGCTTACGTCGAACATGCTCATATGTCTTGTATCCCTTCGGCCGTCCGGTTGACGGCCTTTCGCTTAAGAACTCTCGTTCTCTGTCGCGCGCATGGTAGCGGCCGCTACTTGCGCGTGAGCCCGATCAGGGCCTCCACCACGTCGCCGCGCAGGTGCTGCCCGTCGTGGAAGGCCGTCGGCGTGCCGCCCACCCCGGCGCGGATCCCGCTGGCGAAGTCGCGCTCGACGCGCTCCCGGACGGCGTCGGAGCGGCTGTCCGAGCGGAAGCGCTCGAGATCCAGCCCGAAGCGCTCCGCGCGCTCCCAGAGGTGCGGATCGTCGACCCGCCCGCGGTCCGAGTAGAACGAGTCGCACATCTCCCAGAACGCCCCCTGCGCGCCCGCCGCCTCGGCCGCGGCGTGCAGAGCCGGCGCGCGCGGGTGCTTCGAGGCCATCGGGAAGTGCCGGAAGCAGAGGCGAAGCGGCAGCTCCCGGAGGCGCGCCCACTCTGCCGCGCAGTACGGGCAGCCGAAGTCGGCGTAGACGATCGCCTCGATCCCCTCGCCCGTCACGTGATCGTCTGCGCCGATCGGCGGGACCGAGGCGCTGGTCAGCTCGCTCATCGACCTAGAGGGTAGGCCCGGATGTTCGCTAGCTGACGTCGCCACCCGGCCGAGCGCGACTCACACCAAATACTGGGGTTGGAGGTCGGACGACAGACCTGGCTGAACCGCCGCGCACCGTGCGCGAGCGGCCGGGGGACCCAAGTCCCTGGGGCGAATCGCCGTCCGAGCGACGGCGTAACGCGACTCTCTTCCGCGTGAGCCCGGCAGCTAACCCCGGAAGCACGACAAGAGAGAGGTCCGAAGATGAAAACCGACAGTGACTGCTGCCCGCGCTTTGCCCAATCCACGAACCCTGGCCTGCTTGGTGTCGCCGCGACGCTGATCGCGGCCGCCCTCATGGCACTCGCATTCGCTCCGCCGGCATCGGCGGCGAGACACCATGGCATGGTGCGGGTCAAGCTCGGCAGACGCCCGCTGTGGCCGCACCGGCGAGGCACGGACGTGCGTCAGCTGCAGAGGGATCTGACCCGGCTCAAGCAGCCGGCGAGCCCGGACGGCATCTACGGCAAGGCCACCTTCAAGTCGGTGCGGCGACTCGAGCGCCACCGGCGCTGGTACGTCGATGGCCGGGTCGGGCGCAGGGAGGCGGAGTGGGTCAAGAGGGCTGTCCAGCGGCAGCGCGACCAGAAGCATGCCCGGATGGTGTCCAGCGCCGGCACGGCGCAGCTGCTCCCGGACGGCACGGCGGTCGCCCCCGCCAACGCGCCGCTCCCGGTGCGCAACGCGATCGACGCCGGCAACCGGATCCACACGAAGCCATACATCTGGGGTGGCGGGCATGGCGCCTTCGAGTCGAAGGGATACGACTGCTCCGGGGCGGTGAGCTACGTCCTGCACGCGGCGGGCCTCCTCCCCTACCCGATGGCCTCCGGCGCGCTCAGGCACTGGGGCTATCCCGGTAACGGGGCATGGATCACCGTGTACGCCAACAAGTCTCACGCCTGGATGACCGTCGCCGGCCTGCGGTTCGACACCTCCGCGGTGGGCGAGTCGCTCAATCAGGGGTCCGGGCCGCGCTGGCGCGTCCACATGCGAAGCGGAGACGGTTACGCGATCCGCTTCTCGCCCGGCCTCTAGGGCGAAGGCGCAGGCTCAGGCCGAGATCGCGTCGAAGATCAGGTTGGCGCCGGGGATCTCGAGTGGCGTCGGCGAGGCGTGGGACCACGTCACCTCGCCGTTCTCGACCAGGACCAGCGAGCGATTGCCATGGCCGACCTGATCGATCCAGGCCCCGTATGCCTTCGTCACCGCGCCCTTCGGGTTGAAGTCGGCGAGCAGCGGCATCGTCAGGTTGAGCTGCTCGCGGAAGGCCCGGTGGCAGTGGGCCGAGTCCACGCTGATCCCGACCAGAACCGCGCCCTGGGCCTCGATGTCGCCCAGGACCTCCTGGTAGAGGCTGAGCTGATCCGTGCACACGGGACTGAAATCGAGCGGGTAGAAGGCGAGGATCAGCCTGCGGCCCGCGAAGTCCGAAAGCGAGACCTCGTTCCCCTCGTGATCCGGCAGAGTGAAGTCCGGTGCTCTCGTGCCGGCTTCGATCACTCGGGCGTCCGGCTCTAGCGCCGCAGGCCGAGATCCGCGACGAGGGCCCGGTAGCGCTCCAGATCGTTGCGCTCCAGGTAGCGAAGGATGCGCCGGCGCTTTCCGACCATCTTGAGAAGACCGCGGCGGGAGTGATGGTCCTTGCTGTGGGTGCGCAGGTGCTCGGTTAGCTCGTTGATCCGGGCGGTGAGCAGCGCGACCTGGACCTCGGCGGAGCCGGTGTCCTCGCCGGACCGGCCGAACTTGCCGATCAGCTCCTGCTTTCTGTCCTTCGTCAGCGGCATCGACGCAACAGGGTAGCGATCACTTCGTCCCGCGGCTCTCGTACCGGGCACAGATCTCGCGCGCCTCGGCGACGTCCTTGTGCATCTGGGCGATCAGCTCCTCGACGCTCGGGAACCGGCGCTCGCCCCTCAAGCGGCTGACGAACGCGACCCGCAGGTTCTGACCGTAGAGGTCGCCGTCGAAATCCAACAGGTACGACTCGACCAGGAGCCCCCTCCCGGTCTCGAACGTCGGCCGGATGCCGACGTTGACCGCCGCGGGGTGCCCGTTGGCGAAGGCCGCGTAGACGCCGTGGCCCGGGACGACCAGGCGATCGTCGGGCACGAGGTTCGCGGTCGGGAAACCGAGCTCACGGCCGCGCTGGTCACCCTCCACGACCCGGCCCTCGAGCATGAACGGAGCACCGAGGGCGCGCATCGCCGCGTCCGCCTCCCCCGCGGCGACCAGGGCGCGGACCCGTGTGGAGGAGACCGTCTCGCCGTCGACCTCCACCAGCGGGACGATCCGAGTCTCGAACTCCTCGCAACCGGCCAGCATCCGTGGATCGCCCTTTGCCTTGGCGCCGAAGCGGAAGTTCTCGCCGACGGATACCCGTTTCGCGCCCAGGCGCTCGATCAGGATCTGGGAGATGAAGTCCTCGGCGGGGATCTTCATGAACTCTCTGTCGAAGGGGATGACCACCAGCTCCCGGACGCCGAGGCCATCGATGACGTCGCGCTTCACGTCGAAGGGCATGATCAGCTTCGGGGCCGCGTCCGGGTTGATCACGCTGAGCGGATGGGGATCGAAGGTCAGTACCGTGTCGGCCTTGTCGATCACGGCCTGGTGGCCCTTGTGGACCCCATCGAAGACGCCGATCGCGACGTGGCGCTCGCGGGGCGTCGCGTCGGGGAGCTTTGTCACCTGAATCGTCAGTTCAGAACCACCTCAGGTTGGAGATTCTCTCCATCCGGGCGCGCGACCGCGATCAGGCGCCCATCGCCGGTGAGGCGCACCCTCGGGGTCAGGTCTTGCAGGCCAGCATTGTGCGATGCAAGACCTGACCCCAGGGGTACGGGGATGCCATGGCTTACGGCCTTTGCCTCCGACTCCGTGAGCTCGCGCTCGGGCAGGAACTCCATCAGCTCCTCCACCGAGATCTCCTCTGGGGGGCCGTCCGGGACCCGCAGCTCGCCGATCGCGGTGCGGCGGAGGGTCTCGCAGTAGGCATCCTCGAGCGTCTCGATCAGCGTCCGGATGTAGGTGCCCGACGAGCACTCGACCTCGAAGGTGGCGCGCTCGGAGTCGCTCTCGAGCAGCTCCGCGCGGTGAACCGTGACCCGCCGGGACGGCGTCTCCGCCGTCTCCCCGCGGTGGGCCTTCTTGTAGAGGCGCTCGCCGTCGACCCTGACAGCCGAGGTCATGGGCACGCGCTGCCGGATCTCGCCGGTGGGGAGCTCGAGCCGGTCGGGGATGCGCCCCGTCTCCTCGAGGTCGCCGTGAGGGTCTCCAGTGGATGAGCGCCAGCCGAGCCGTGCGGTCGCCACATAGGTCTTCGGCAATTCGAGCAGATAGCGCTGCATGCGGGTGGCACGGCCGAGGAGGACGAGGAGCAGACCCGTTGCGAATGGATCGAGGGTGCCCGCATGCCCGACCTTCCCGCCGCGCTCGCGCCGGACCTCCGCCACCACGTCATGGGACGTCACACCGGCCGGCTTGTCGACCAGAAGCCCCCGGGCGGGGGTCGGCTCTGGCTCGGCCATTACGGATCGAGCTGCGAGTCGATCTCGGCGATCAGGAACTCGACGATCCGCTTGAAGGGCAGATCGGTGCCGAACCCTGCGGCGCGGCGATGCCCGCCGCCACCGTGGACCCGCGCGATCGCCGAGACGTCGACGCGCCCGTCAGTCGAGCGCATGCTCACCTTGCGGGCGGCGCGACCGCCCTCCGCCTGGTCACGGACGACCGCGGCGGCCGCGGTTCCGTCAATCGTGCGCAGGTGGTCGATGACGCCCTCCGTCAGGGCTTCGCTCGCGCCAGTGGTGGTGTAGTCATCGCTGGAGATGTAGGTGACGGCGAGCCGTCCGTCGTCGACCACCTCGATCTTGTCGAGGGCCTGCGCCAGCAGCTTGAGCTTCTCGACCGGGGCATGCTCGTAGAGGCGCCTGTAGACGTCGCTGACCTCCACGCCGGCCTCGATCAAACCGGCGGCCATCCGGTGCGAGCGGGCGTCGGTGTTCTCGTACATGAACTTGCCGGTGTCGGTGACGAGCGCGACATAGAGCGCGTTGGCGATCTCCGGGGTCAGCTCCACCCCGAGCAGGCCCGCCAGGTCGTAGACGATCTCGGCGGTGCAGGAGGCATCTACGTCGACGAGGTTGACGGTGCCGAAGCGCGTGTTGTCGTGGTGGTGATCGATGTTGATCATCTTCACGCCATCGGTCCGCAGGAAGTCGACGGGCATCCGGTCGATGTTCCCGCAGTCGAGGAAGATCACGAGGCGGTCGTGAATGTCGGCCGGAGGCTCGTGGAAGACCTCCTCCAGCGGGAGGAAGCGGTACTCGACCGGCAGCGGGAACTCCTTGGCCGCGAGGAACATCACGGAGTCCTTGCCGAGCGCCCCGAGGATCCGGTGGGTGGCGAGCAGCGAGCCGAGCGCGTCGCCATCCGGGTTCTCGTGCGTGGTCAGGATGAACCGCTCCCCTGCGCGGATTTCCTCTGCGACGAGGTCGAGATCGCTGGTCAAGAGTTCCGTCGCTTCCGTCATTCGTCCTCGAGGAGACGCGTGATCCGATCGCCGCGCTCCACCGTGTCGTCGTACTCGAAGGTCAGGGTCGGTGTCCGCTTCATCCGCATGCCGCCGGCGATCTTGGCCTGCAGGACGCCGTGGGAGGACCGCAGCCCCTTGAGCGAGCTCTCACGCTCCTCCTCGGAGCCGAGGACGCTGACGTACACGCGCGCAGCGCGCAGGTCGGCAGTGGTGTCTACGTCAGTCACGGTCACGAATCCGATCCGCGGGTCCTTTAGCTCAGTGGCTATCGCGTCGGCGAGGATCTCTCGGATCGCCTCGTTGACGCGCCGCATCCGGGCCGTCCCCATCCCGGGCGACGATAACAGCAGATCCCTTAAGAGCAGGTTCAGTCCCTGATGTCACGGAGGCTGAGCAGGTCCCGCTCGACGACGCATCCATCCGGGCAGCGACTCTCGACGAACCTGACGAGCCCGTCCGCGCGATCCGAGACCTCGCCGCCACCGACGAGGGCACAGAGCAGCACGGAGCGCTGCCACTTGTCGTGTCCGTCAATCTCGGCGACCGAGGCCCCGAAGCGCTGGCGGACCGAATCCTTCAGCGACTTGACCAGCTTGCGCTTGCCCTTCAGATCGTGAACTTCCCGGAAATGCAGGCGAATCTCGATCAGCTCGACGAACGCGGTCATACCGACATCATCCCGGTCGCTGCTCCGCTTCGCGTCCGCCGCCTCGGGAATGACAGCGCCGAGGCGCTAGGACTCGAGGGTCTTCTCGACCTGCTTGGTCTCGAAGAACTCCAGCACATCGCCTTCCTTGATGTCGGCGAAGCCCTCGAGCACGATCCCGCACTCCTGGCCCTCGTCGACCTCGGCGACGTCGTCCTTGAAGCGGCGAAGCGAGCCGATCCTGCCGGTCCAGACAATCGTCCCGTCCCTGACGAGTCGCGTGTTGGCGCCGCGAACCACCTTGCCGTCGGTCACCAGGCAGCCGGCGATCGTTCCCACTCTCGACGCCTTGAACGTCTGCTTCACCTCGGCCGCGCCGAGGCCCTCCTCGACCTCCTCGGGCTCGAGCATGCCCTCCATCGCCGCGCGGAGCTCCTCGGTGACCTTGTAGATCACCGTGTAGGTGCGGATGTCGACACCCTCCTGCTCGGCGGCGCGGCGGGCCTCCGCCAGCGGCCGGACGTTGAAGCCGATGATCACGGCGTCTGAGGCGGCCGCCAGCATCACGTCGGACTCGTTGATCCCGCCGGTCTGGGCGTGGATCACGTTGACCGGGACCTGCTCCTGTGGCAGCTTGGCGATCTCGTCCTCGAGCGCCTCCAGCGAGCCGGAGACATCGGCCTTGAGAACGATGTTGAGCTCCTTGAGCTGACCCTCGCTCGCCCTCTGGAAGACCTCCTCGAGCGTGACCTTCCGAGCCTGGCGCCGGGCGAGCTGCTCGGCCTTCAGCCGGGTCTCGCGCTCCTGTGCGGAGGCGCGGGCCTTGCGCTCGTTCTCGACCACCTGGACGTGCTCGCCGGCCTCGACGACACCATCGAAGCCAAGGACCTCAACCGGCATGCCGGGCGTCGCCTGCTGGACGCGATCGCCCTTGTCGTCGAGCATCGCGCGCACCTTGCCCCAGACGGGACCGGCGACGACGGCGTCGCCGATTCGCAGCGTGCCGCGCTGCACCAGGACGCCGGTGACCGGGCCGCGGCCCGGATCGAGCCGGGACTCGACGACCGTGCCGGAAGCCTGGGCATCGGGGTTCGCCGAGAGCTCCTCGAGGTCGGTGACCAGCAGGATCATGTCGATCAGGTTGTCGAGGCCGTCCTTGGTCTTCGCGGACACGTCGGCGAAGACGGTGTCCCCGCCCCACTCCTCGGGATTGAGCTCGTGCTGCGCAAGTTCGGTGCGGACGCGGTTCGGGTCCGCGCCCTCCTTGTCGACCTTGTTGACCGCGACCAGGATCGGCACCCCGGCGGCGCGGGCGTGATCGATCGCCTCCACGGTCTGGGGCATCACCCCGTCATCGGCGGCGACCACGATCACGGCCACGTCGGTCACGCTGGCGCCGCGGGCGCGCATGGCGGTGAAGGCCTCGTGGCCGGGCGTGTCAAGGAAGGTGAGCGTCTTGCCGTCGTGGTTCACCTGGTAGGCGCCGATGTGCTGGGTGATCCCTCCGGCCTCGCCGGCGGCCACCTGCGTCTGCCGGATCGCGTCGAGCAGCGAGGTCTTGCCGTGGTCGACGTGGCCCATCACGGTGACGACCGGGGGCCGATCGACCAGATCGCCCTCGTCGTCCTCCTCCACGGCCGGCCCCTCGACCTCCTCCTCGGCGGCGGTGACGATCTCGATCTTGCGGTCGAACTGCTTGGCGATGGACTCGACGGATTCGTCGGTCAGCGTCTGGGTGAGGGTCGCCATCTCACCCTCCTTCATCAAGGCCTTGATGACCTCGGCGACGGAGAGACCCAGGCTCTCAGCGACCTCACGGACGGTGGCGCCGGAGTTGATCTTGATCGGCGGCTGCTCCTCAGGCTGCTTCAGCTCCCTGTCGCTGGGCTCCTCCAGCAGCGGGCGGCGGCGGCGGCCGCCGCGGCGGCGCGGTGGCCGGGGGGGCGGCTGGGTCTTCGCGATGTGGTCGCGGCGCGCGGCCTGCGAGTCGATCACGACGCGGCGGCGGCGCTTGGGGCCCGCTTTCTTGGCGCCGGCACCGTCCGCAGCGGCCGGCTTGGGCTCGGCCGGTCCGGGGCCGTTCGCCTTCGCGGGTGCATCGGCCTTCTTCGGGGCCTCGGCGGGCGCCGCCTTGGCCTTGGTCTTGGCCGTGGTCTTCGTCGCGGTGGCGGAGGCTCCGTCTCCGGAGGACTTCAGCGCCGCCAGGGCGTCCGCTTCCTCGACGCTCGACTGAGCGGCCTTGGCCTCCACGCCGGCAGCCTTGAGCTTCGCCAGCAGCTCCTTGCTGGTCAGACCCTGTGCCTTCGCGATCTCGTGTACGCGCTTCTTCGCCATCTCCTAGTCGGACTGCTCCTCGCCGGCCGTCACCTTCGTCTCATCGGGCGCGCCACCGTCGACGGCCGCCTCCGCCTCCTCCTCGGCGGCGGGCTCCTCCTCCTCGGCGGGAGACTCCTCCTCGGCGGGCGCCTCCTCCTCGGCGGGCGCCTCCTCCTCGGCGGCGGGCTCCTCGGCGGGAGACTCCTCCTCGGCGGGCTGCTCGTCGGGCTCGCCCTCCTCGGTCTCCGCGGCCGGAGCCTCCTCGGCCTCGGCGCGCTCGTCGGTCTCAGGCTCCTCCGCCTCGGCGTTCTCGTCGAACTGGCTCTCAGCCTTCTCGACGATCGCCTTGACGGCGGCATCGTCGGCGGAGCCATTGACAAGCGTCGCGACCTCCTCGTCGGTCAGCGGGCTCAGCACCGCCACCTGGTTGGTGCTGAAGCGGCCCAGCGCCTGGTGCTGCGGCAGGCCGCAGAACTGCGAGCCCTGGAGGGCGGCGTTCGGGCAGCGGCGGCCGGTCGTCATCACGGCCATGCAGCGGCCGTCGGCGGCCTCCTCGCCCTCGTACTCGATGTCCTCCTCCTGCTGGGCGAACTCGGTCTCGGAGGTGATGTCCACCTTCCAGCCGGTCAGCCGCGCGGCGAGGCGGGCGTTCTGGCCGTCGCGCCCGATGGCCAGCGAGAGCTGATCGTCGGGGACGATCACCGTCGCCTCCTTGGTCTCGTCGTCGACGAGCACCTCGCGGACGCGTGCGGGTGAAAGCGCCTTGGCGACGAACCGGGCGGGCTCGTCGTTGTAGGGAATGATGTCGATCTTCTCGCCGCGGAGCTCGGAGACGACCATGCGGACGCGCGAGCCGCGCGGCCCGACGCAGGCGCCGACCGGATCGACGCCGTCAGCGTGGGAGACGACCGCGATCTTCGAGCGCCAGCCCGGCTCGCGGGCCACCCCGGTGATCTCGACCAGCTTGTCGGCGATCTCCGGGACCTCCAGCTCGAAGAGCTTCTTGATCAGCTCGGAGTTGCGGCGGGAGACGACGATGCTCGGTCCCTTGGTGTCCGCCGAGACGTCGGTGATCACGGCCTTGACGCGCATGCCGTGGTCGTAGCGCTCGTTGTAGACCTGCTCGGAGCGGGGCAGCAGGGCCTCGACCCGCTCCCGGAGCTGGACCAGCGTGTAGCGGTTGTCGGACTGCTGGATGATCCCGGTGACCAGCTCGCCGACGCGGTCCTTGTACTCCTCGAACATCATCCCCCGCTCGGCCTCGCGGATCCGCTGGAGGATCACCTGCTTGGCCGTCTGGGCGGCGATGCGCCCGAAGTCGTCGGGGGTGACGTCGCGGGTCTTGATCTGGTCCATGAAGGGCGCGAGCCGCTCGGGCTCGAGCTCTTCCTCCTCGGGCTCCCGGCGCTCGCCGGTCTCGGGGTCGACGGTCGGACCGGTCGTTTGGATCTCGGGCACGGGCTCGCCCGCCGCCTCGGCCGCCTCGGCGGCCTGGAGCTGCTCCTCGAACTGCTCGTCGAGCAGCCTCTTCTCGAGGTCCTCCGGGACGATCAGCTCGTAGACGCGGAAGTCGGCGCTCGAGTGGTCGAGCTCGACCTTTGCGTACTTGGCCGCGCCCGGGGTCTTCTTGTAGGCCGAGAGGAGCGCGTCCTGAAGGGCGTCCATCAGCTTGTCGGCCGCAATCCCCTTCTCCTGCTCGAGCATCTTGACGGCATCGACGATCTCCTGGGTCATGCGACCTCCTCGGGGACAAGAGTTGAACGGCGAACGCTCTGCAATGGAATGGTGACCGCGCCGTCGGGAGCCTCGACGCTGACGCGCTCGTCATCCGCGGCGGTCAGGGTGCCCGTGAAGCTGCTTCGCCCGGCGATCTCCTCGCTGGTCTTGACTCGGACCCGGTTGCCGAGGAAGCGGCGGAAGTGCTCGGGCTTGGTCAGTGGCCGCTCAGGGCCGGGCGATGAGACCTCCAGCGACCAGTCCTCCAGCAGGTCTCGAAGCACCCCGGTGACCCTCTCGCAGAGGGCGATGTCGACGCCGTCCGGGCTGTCGATCACCAGACGCAGGCGCTCGGCCGCGGGGCGGTCGAGTGCGAGCAGCTCGACGTCCGGCTCCTCATGGTGGAGCCGGGTCTCGACTGTCGACTGGATTTGCTGGAGTTCTTTGTCCATATATGGGACCAAAAAAAGGCGGGCGCTCGCCCACCTTTCGACCTGCGGCTAGGTGCGAAAAAAGGTTCCGAGGCGAGTATAGCCACGAGTGCCTAGACCTCCAACATCACTGTTACAGGCCCGTCGTTGATCAGGGCGACCCCCATGCACGCCCCGAAGACGCCCTTCTTCGCCCCGGCCCGCTCGCAGAAGCGATCGTAAAGCGGCTCCGCCTGATCGCCCGGTGCGGCCTCGATGTAGCTCGGCCGCGTCCCCTTCTTCGTATCGCCGTAGAGCGTGAACTGGCTGACGCAGACGATCTCGCGCTCGCCCAGCGGCTCGTTCATCCTCCCCTCGGCGTCGTCGAAGATCCGCAGCGCCCGGACCTTCTCCGCGAGACGGTCCGCCTGCGCCTCGGTGTCGTCCCGCGCCACGCCGAGCAGCACCAGCATCCCGGGCCCGATCTGCGCCACGCGCTCCCCCTCTACGTCGACGGCCGCCTGGCTGACGCGCTGGACCAGGGCTCTCAAGCGCTTGCGGAGAGCCTTTCTCTGTATATGCGGTAGTCCCGCCGCTCGGGCCGCAGGTTCGAGGCAAGCGCCAGATGGTGCCGCGCGCGCCTCGTCTCGCCCGTCTTGCTGAGCGCCCGGCCGAGGCAGAAGTGCGCGTAGTCGTTGACGGGGTGCGTCTCGACCACCGCCTCGAACTCCGTCGCCGCCTCCGCGTAGTGGCGCGTGCGGAACAGGGCGCGGCCGAGGGCCTCCCGCACGGAGCTCTTCTCCGGCGCCTGGCGCGCGGCCTCCTTCAGTGGGACGGCCGCCTCCTCGAAGTCCCCGTCCTCGAGCAGCTCCATGCCTCGCCGATAGAGCGTGTAGAGGGAGTCATCGCCCCCGATCTGCCGGTCCTGCGACATGAACCCAGTGTAAAAGGGCGCGCAAGGGCAACTCGGGCGCCCTGCTAGTCGCGAGGCTCCACCGGGCGGGCGGCCGATCCGGACCTGATCGCATCGACGCGATCGAGGATCGCGTCGGCGACCTTCCCCTTGGAGGAGAGCGGGACCGGATGCTCTCCCGAGTGCTCGACGATCACGACCTCGTTCTCGGAGCTCTCGAAGCCGATCTCGGATCGGGAGACGTCGTTGAAGACGATCGCGTCGGCGCCCTTTCTCTCCAGCTTCTCGCGGGCGCGCTCCGGATCGGCGTCCGTCTCGGCCGCGAAGCCGACGATGGTCTGGTCCTCGCGTCGATCAGCCGTGAGGGACGCGAGAATGTCCTCAGTCGCCTCGAGGTCGAGCTCGAAGCCGCCGCCGCTCTCGCGATGGATCTTCTCCCCCGCCGCTCGCTTCGGCCGGAAGTCGGCCGGGGCGGCGGCCATCACCAGCACGTCGCTGGAGTCGAATTCTCGCTCCAGCGCCCCGGCCAGCTCGGCCGCCGTCTCGACATCGACCCGCCGAACCCCGGGGGGAGCCGGAAGGGAGACGTTGGCGGCCACCAGGGTCACCTCCGCCCCCCGGCGGGCGGCCCGCTCCGCGAGAGCGAGGCCCATGCGACCGGAGGAGCGGTTGCCGATGAAGCGAACCGGGTCGATCGGCTCGCGCGTGCCGCCGGCCGACACCAGCACGCGAAGGCCGTCCCATGGGCCGATCGGACCGGGCGCCGCCTGCTCGATCGTGTCGAGGAGCACTCGCGGCTCTGGCAGCCGGCCCACGCCGTGCTCGCCGCGGGAAGCGAGAGCGCCCTCGTCGGGCTCGATCACGCTGATGCCCCGCCGACGAAGCGTCGCCAGGTTCTCCTGGGTTGCCGCGTCGCGGTACATCCGGTCATTCATGGCGGGCGCCACGAGCCGCGGCGCCGCACATGCGAGGAAGGAGGTGGTGACCATCGAGTCGGCGATCCCCGCGGCGAGCTTCGCGATCGTGTTCGCCGAGGCCGGAGCGATCAGGTAGGCGTCGGCGTTGCCGACGACCTCGAGGTGGCCGATCGGATCGTGCTCGGGAACAGGGTCGCCCGGAAAGGCGCCGCGAGTCGGGTCGCGCTCGAACTCATCGGTGAGGACCGGCGCGCCGACGATCCCCTCGAACGACGCCGCGCCGATGAACCGCTGCGCCGCCGGAGTCATCAGGACGCGGACGGCGTGCCCCTCCTTGGTGGCGAGACGTGCGAGCTCGAGCGACTTGTAAGCCGCGATGCCACCACTCACCCCGACCAGGATCCGGGCCATCACGCCCTCCTTGGAACGCCAGCTAGGCCTTGTACTCGTACTTGAGCTTGCCGGCCGCCGTCTCCTCCAGCGCGATGGTCAGGTAGTTCCCGCTGGGAACCTCCACCATCGGCGGGGTGTACTCGCCGTATGCCCCCTCGGAGAGGGAGTGGTAGTACGCGTTGATCTGGCGGGCCCGCTTCGCCGAGACACAGACCGCGGCGTAGTGGGTGTCGGTGTGCTCGAGAAGCTTGTCGACTCTTGGCGTGATCATTGACATGGGAGTCAGTGTAGGGATAGCTCGCCCCGGACGAGCCCCTCCAGTTCGGAGGTCGATTTCTGCACCTCGTCGTTCACCACTTCGAGCGGGAACTCCGAGCGCGCGCCGAGCTCGATCTCGGCGGTTCGGAGGCGCTGCTCGATCGCCTCCTGGGAGTCGGTCCCCCTTCCCTCGAGCCGCTCGCGCAGGACCTTCTCGTCGGGAGGGGCGATGAAGATCAGCACCGCCTCCGGCATCGCATCCCGGACCTGCCGCGCGCCCTGGACCTCGATCTCCAGGACGACCGAGCGGCCCTCCGCGAGGCGCCGCTCGACTTCGCTGCGCAGCGTCCCGTAGTAGTTGCCGCTGTAGCTGGCGTGCTCGAGGAAGTCGCCCGCCTCCAGGCGCCGGCGGAACTCCTCCGGGGTGAGGAAGTGGTAGTCCCGACCGTCGACCTCCCCGGGGCGGGGCTCCCTGGTCGTCGCCGAGATCGAGAGCTCGAGCTCCGGGACGCGCTCGAGCAGCTGCTCGATCAGCGTTCCCTTTCCGACCCCGGACGGACCGGTGATGACGAAGACCTTCCCCACGTCAGGGAGATCATGACCGCACCGACGGCCGCGAAATCTCCGTGCGTGCCGCGCTACTTGCGCAGCTGTGCGACGAGTTCCGCGCGCTGGCGCTCGGAGAGCCCGCCGATGGTCTTCGACGGGGAGATCCGGCACTGGTTGAGGATGCGGTTCGTCTTCACGCGCCCGTACTTCGGGACGGCCATCAGCATGTCGATGACCTTCGCGGTCTGGACGTACTCGGGCGGATCCATGAGCAGCGTCTGGATCTTCACCTTGTTGCCCTTGAGGTCGCGCTTCAGCTGGGCACGCTTGGATCGGATGTCGTTTGCCCTCTTCAGGGCTTCCATCCTCTGGTCCAGCGATCGCTCGGGCGCGGCGTTGGAGGACTGGACCGGGGCCTGCATCGGGGCGGCAGTATATCCGCGGCCGCGGGGAGCGGAAAGACCTTTTCGCGGTTTGTGAAAAAAACTCCCGTCTATCCGGAGATCCGAGCCAGCTCCCCGCCGAGCTCGGCCGCGATCCGCGAACCGGCGGCCGGATCTCGGAAGCTCTCCGTGCCGACGGCAACGATCCTTGCACCGGCGCGGAGCATTTCGGCGGCATCACCGCCGCCTGCAATGCCTCCCATCGCCACGATCGGCACCGAGACAGCGGCCGAAACGGCGTCCAGCTGAGCAAGGGCGACCGCTCTGACGGCGGGCCCCGAGAGGCCCCCGGTGCCTCCGCCGAGCCAGCGCTCGCCCGAATCGGGGGCGAGCGCCACCGCCCGCAGAGTGTTGATCAGCGAGACCGCGTCCGCCCCGCCCTCCTCCGAGGCGACGGCGACGGGCACCGGGTCGGCGATGTTCGGGGTGAGCTTCACGATCAGGGGCTTTTCGGTGAGAGCCCGCACCCGCCGGAGCAACGAGCGCGCCTCTTCGGGGGATTCGCCCACGATCAGGCCGGACTTGACGTTCGGACAGGAGACGTTGAGCTCCAGCGCCGCCACCTCCTCGCGGCCGCCCACGCCCTCCACCAGCCGGCTGAACTCCTCATGGCTCGTCCCCATCACGGAGATGATCAGCGGAACGGGCAGCTCGGCCAGCTGCGGGAGGTCGTGCTCGAGGAACCCGTCGAGTCCCTTGTTCGGCAGCCCGATCGAGTTGATCAGCCCGGAGGGCGTCTCCCAGAGGCGCGGCGGCGGGTTGCCGGCGCGCGGCTTTGGGGTGATCGTCTTCGAGACGAAGGCCGAGAACGGGAACTCGCTGAGCAACTCGTCCCCGAAGGCGCGGCGGGCCGCGATCGCGTCGAAGGTGCCGGAGCCGTTGATCACCGGGTGGCGCAGCTCGATACCGCAGAAGTCGATCAATGTCCGGACCCTGGGACAAGTGCGGTCTCGATCTCGTCGCCGCGGAGGACGGGCCCATCGACGCATAGACGGATATACCCCCCGTCGCTCTGCGGAATCGCGCACCCGAAGCACGCCCCGAAGCCACAGGCCATCGGCGCCTCCAGCGCCAGCTCGCAGGCCAGGCCGCGAACGCCGCAGAGGACTCGCACGGCCTCCAGCATCGCCGGCGGCCCGCACGCGTAGATGGCCGCGCTGCCGGCATCGTCGCCCTCGAGGAGCACTGCGAGCAGGTCGGTTACGTAGCCGCGGTGGCCGGTGTGCCCGTCCTCGCTCGCCAGGCGGATCTCGCTGCACATGCGAGGGCGCTCCGCAGGCGAAGCCGAGGAGCGACCCGTTTCAAAGAGCTCGAGGCCTCCGGAGTTCGGACGGTCGCGGAAGCCGAGCAGCACTCGGGCGGGGATCCCCGCCCGGAGGAGCCGCCGGCGCCAGAGCGCCAGCGGGGCGACGCCGATCCCGCCGCCGACGAGAATCGCGCCGGGGGCGCCGGGGGCGAGATCGCTCGGCGCCGCGAACGGCCTCCCGAGCGGCCCGTGGACCCAGAGGCCCTCCCCCGGTGCCAGGTCGGCGAGCCGCGAGGTGCCCGGCCCGACCGCCTGCACGAGGAAGTCGAGTCTCACCCCCGAGCCCTGCCGCTCGGCGTCGGCGACCGAGAAGGCACGCGCGAGGAAGGGCCGTCCCCGATCCCCGCCCCAGCCCGAGTCCGCGGCGAGCATGTAGAACTGCCCCGCGGCGGGCTCCGGGCCGGCCGGGTCCAGCGCGGAGAAGATCCGGTACCCGCCGGAGGCGGAGTTTCGGGTCACCTCGCAGAGGCGCCTGCCGAAGGGGGCGGTCACCCGCTCACCGAGCTCTCGCGCAGCGGCCCCCGGACGCGGAGGCGACGGTGCGTCCATCAATCCGTTCCCTGCTCTGGTGCCGTCGCCGGAGCAGAGGAGGTCGCGCTTGGTGCGGTGCCGTGGAGCTCCTGCAGCGTGCGGACGTCCACATCGCCGCGCACGGCCGCGAAGATCGCCCTCGAAGCGGCGGAGGCGCCGGTCATCGTCGTGACGCACGGGACCCCGTGCTTCACCGCGGCGGTGCGGATCTCGTAGCCGTCGGCGCGGGCGCCCGAGCCGGTCGGCGTGTTGATGACGAGGTCGACCTCCTCGGAGCGGATGCAGTCGACGACGTGCGGAGAGCCCTCGCCGATCTTGTTGATCTTGCGGACGGGGACGCCCATCGCCGAGATCGCCTGAGCGGTGCCGGCGGTCGCGATCACCTTGAAGCCGAGGTCGTGGAAGCGGGTCGCGAGCTGGGTCGCGGCCGGCTTGTCCGAGTCCGTGACCGAGATGAAGATCGTCCCTTCCTCCGGCAGCGAGACGCCGGCTGCAGCCTGCGCCTTGCCGAACGCCGTCGGGAAGTCGGAGGCGATTCCCATCACCTCGCCGGTGCTCCGCATCTCGGGGCCGAGCACGGCGTCGGCGCCGGCGAAGCGCGCGAAGGGCAGGACGGCCTCCTTGACGCTGATGTGCGTCGGGGCTTCGCTGGGCAGATCCTGGTCGTCGAGCGACTCGCCGAGCATCAGCCGGCAGGCGATCTTGGCGAGCGGGGTGCCGATCGCCTTGCTGACGAACGGCACGGTGCGGGAGGCCCGTGGATTCGCTTCGATCACGTAGAGCTCACCGTCGGCCACCGCGTACTGGACGTTGATCAGCCCGATCACGCCCAGCTCCAGGGCGATCTTGCGGGTCGTCTCGCGGATCTCCTCCTGCATCTCCTCGCCGAGGCTCATCGGCGGGATCACGCAGGCGGAGTCGCCCGAGTGGACGCCCGCCTCCTCGACGTGCTGCATGACGCCGGCGACGAAGCAGCGCTCGCCGTCGGCGAGCGCGTCGACGTCGACCTCGATCGCGTTCTCGAGGAAGCGGTCGAGGAGCAGCGGGTGCTCCTGGTCGGCCTTCACGTTGGCCTCCAGGTACGCGGCGAGGGTCTCGGCGTCGTAACAGATCTCCATCGCCCGGCCACCCAGCACGTAGGAGGGCCGGACGAGCAGCGGGAACCCAACATCCTCCGAGATCGCGACCGCCTCCTCGGCCGAGAGTGCGGTCCCGTACGGCGGATGCTTGATCTCGAGTCGGCGCAGGAGCGCGCCGAAGCGGCCGCGATCCTCGGCCAGGTCGATGGCGTCGACCGGGGTGCCAAGCAGCGGCACTCCCGCCTCCTCCAGCGACTTCGCGAGCCGCAGTGGCGTCTGCCCGCCGAACTGGACGATCACGCCCTCCGGCCGCTCGAGCTCGCAGACGGCGAGCACGTCCTCCTCGGTGAGCGGCTCGAAGTAGAGGCGGTCAGAGGTGTCGTAATCGGTCGAGACGGTCTCCGGGTTGCAGTTGACCATCACCGCGTCGCGGTCGAGCTCGCGCGCGGTCATCGCGGCGTGCACGCAGCAGTAGTCGAACTCGATCCCCTGGCCGATCCGATTGGGACCCGAGCCGAGGATCACGACGGAGGGGCGGTCGCCCCGGTCGACCTCTCCGGCGGAGCCGTTCGCCGAGGGACGTTCATGGGCGGAATAGAAGTAGGGCGTGCGCGCCTCGAACTCCGCGGCACAGGTGTCGACGGCGCGGTAGGTGCGCTCTAGTCCCTCGGTGCCGTCACCCTCGGTCGCCAGCGCCTGCAGCTCGCGCAGGAACCAGGGATCGATCATCGTCGCCTCGTGGATGCGCTCCAGCTCCACGCCGCGCTCGAAGCCGGCGGCGATCAGGTCGAAGCGGTCGGAGGAGGGGGTGGCGAGACGCTCCAGCAGCTCACCGGTGGAAGCGGGGACGTCCGGCTGGTCGTCGAGCTCGCGCGAGCGCATCGCCTTCGCGAACGACTCTCGAAAGGTTCGCCCGATCGCCATCGCCTCCCCCACCGACTTCATGTGGGTGGAGAGCCGGCCCTCGGCGCCGGGGAACTTCTCGAAGGCGAAGCGAGGCATCTTCGTGACGACGTAGTCGATGGTCGGCTCGAACGAGGCCGGCGTGGCCCGGGTGATGTCGTTGGGAATCTCCTCCAGCGCATAGCCGACGGCGAGCTTCGCCGCCATCTTCGCGATCGGGAAGCCGGTCGCCTTCGAGGCGAGCGCCGAGGAGCGCGAGACCCTGGGGTTCATCTCGATCACGACGATCTCCCCGCTCTCGGGATCGACCGCGAACTGGACGTTGGAGCCGCCGGTCTCGACCCCGACGGCGCGGATCACGCGAATTGCCTGGTCGCGCAGGTCCTGGTAGAGCGAGTCGGTCAGCGTCTGCGCCGGCGCGACGGTCACGGAGTCGCCGGTGTGGACGCCCATCGGGTCGACGTTCTCGATCGAGCAGATGATCACGACGTTGTCGTTTCGGTCGCGCATCACCTCGAGCTCGAACTCGCCCCACCCGAGCACCGATTCCTCGACGAGCACCTGGTTGATCGGGCTGGCGGCGAGGCCCTCCGAGACGACCTGCGCGAACTCCGTCTCGGTGTTCGCCACCCCGCCGCCGTGTCCGCCGAGCGTGAACGCGGGCCGCACGATGATCGGGAGGGTGAGCTCGCCGGACTCGAGGGCCTGCTCTCCCTCCTGGACGGACTCGACGATCATCGAGAACGGCACCCTGAGACCGGCCGTCTCCATCGTGGTGCGAAATGCCTCGCGGTCCTCAGCGCGGTGGATCGCGTCGTAGTTCGCGCCGATCAGCTCGACGTCGAAGCGCTGGAGCGTGCCGTCGTCGTGCAGCGCCTTGGCGAGGTTGAGGGCCGTCTGGCCGCCGAGCGTCGGCAGCAGCGCATCCGGCCGCTCGCGCTCGATCACCTTCGCCACGGGGCCGGGCAGGAGAGGCTCGATATAGGTGCGATCGGCGAACTCCGGGTCGGTCATGATCGTCGCCGGGTTCGAGTTGACCAGGACGACCTCGTATCCCTCCTCCAGGAGCACCTTGCAGGCCTGCACCCCGGAGTAGTCGAACTCGGCGGCCTGCCCGATCACGATCGGCCCAGAGCCGATCAGGAGGATCTTCTGGATGTCGTCGCGCCTGGGCATCTCGGTCAAACGGCTCGCTGCTCGGCTTCGCCTCCGCCGCGGCCTCGCATATCCAGCTCCAGGAAACGGTCGAAGAGGTAGCGGGCGTCGTGCGGACCGGGGCCTGCCTCGGGGTGGTACTGGACGGTGCACCCCGGTACGTCCTTCAGCACCAGTCCCTCCACCGTGCGGTCGTAGAGGTTCAGGTGGGAGAGCTCGGCCTCGCCGAAGTCCGTTTGCCAGCTGACGGGCTCATCGGCCTCGAGCTTCTGCTCACCCTCGGGTCCGGCGACGGCGAACCCGTGGTTCTGGGAGGTGATGTCGATCCGCCCGGTCTCGAGGTCCTTGACCGGGTGGTTCGCTCCGCGGTGGCCGAAGGGGAGCTTGAAGGTCTCCAGGCCAATCGCGCGGCAGAGCAGCTGGTGGCCGAGGCAGATCCCGACCACCGGCTTCTTTCCGACCACGCCGCGGACGTTCTCGACGACATGGTCGAGCGCCGCCGGATCGCCCGGGCCGTTTGCGAGGAAGACGAGGTCGGGATCCCTGGCCAGGACTTCCTCAGCGGAAGCTGTGCACGGGAGCAAGGTCAACCGGCAATTCCGCTCGCGGAATTGCCGCAAGATGCTGCGCTTGATTCCGGTGTCGATGCCGACGACGTGGGGACCGTCCCCGTCGATCTCGACCGGCTCGGGTGGAGTGACCTGGTGGGCGAAGTCGGCGCCCTGCATCGATGGCTCCGCGCCGACCCGGTCCCGCGCCTCGGACTCGGCGAGCTCGGCGGGGAAGATGCCGCCCCGCATCGCACCGCGGTCGCGGATGTGGCGGACCAGCGCCCGCGTGTCGATTCCCCCGATCGCCGGCACGCCGCAGTCGCGCAGCCAGTCGAGCCAGCCTCCCTCCGCGGTGGCCGCGTCCTCGGTGTTCTTGCCCTCTCGCATGATCACGCCGCGGGCCTGGACGCGCTCGGACTCCATCGCGTCGGCCGAGACTCCGTAGTTGCCGATCAGCGGATAGGTGAAGGTGATGATCTGGCCTGCGTACGAGGGGTCTGTGACCGCCTCCTGGTAGCCCGTCATCGAGGTGTTGAAGACGACCTCGCCGGTCACCTCGCCGCCGGAGCCGAGCAGCTCCCCGTGGAGCCTCGTTCCATCCTCGAGGAGGATGTACCCACTCATCCGACGACCTCTGGATTCGGGGCGTAATCGAGGATCAGCCGCTGCACCCGCTTGAACTCGTCGGTGCCGGCCCGGCCGAGCAGCTCGAAGAGAGCGGTCTCGACGCTGGTGAGCACCGCGCCCGCGCGCTCCATCTTGTGGAGCCCGACCCGCTTGTTCTCCTCGCTCCGCGAGCCGACCGCGTCCTCGGCGACCTGGACGTCGGTGCCGGCGCCGAGCAGGTCGAGGACCGTCTGGCTCACGCAGACATGGGCCTCGATCCCGCAGACGAGCGCCTGATCGCGACCGCCGAGGTCGAAGCCATCGGCGTCGGTCGCCGAGAAGCAGACCTTCTCGAGCGGCTCGGTGCCCTCGGGAAGGTGGTCGGCCACCTCGGCCGCCGTCTCCCCCAGCCCCTTCGGGTACTGCTCCGTCACCACAACTGGAACACCGATGACGCCGGCGCCCTCGATCAGGGTCGCAGTCGCCTGGGCCACCCGCTCAAAGCCCGGAATCGCCTTGCGGAAGCCCTCCTGGACGTCGACCACGACCAGCGCCGCCCGGTCCGGCTGGAGCTTCCCGCTCACGAGGCGACCCCCATGGCGAAGCTCCGCTGGCGGAAGGCGACCCGGCCCGCGGCGACGGTCACCAGCACCCGGCCCATCAGCTCGCGCCCGCCGAAGCAGCTGTTGTAGGAGCGGCTCTCGTAGCCGTCCTCGCCGACCGTCCAGGCGAGCTCGGGATCGATCAGCGCGACGTTCGCCACCGCGCCGGTCTCGAGGCGCGGCGCCTCGATCCCGAACGGCTCGCCGCCGCAGGTCATTCGCTCCACGAGGATCTCGAGGGAGAGCACGCCCGGAAGGACGAGGTCCGTATAGAGGGCGGCGAAGGCCGTCTCGAGGCCGGTCACTCCCATCGCCGCCTCCTCGAAGGGCACCTCCTTCTCCTCGGCCGCGTGGGGGGCGTGGTCGGTCGCGACGCAGTCGATCGTGCCGTCGCGCAGGCCCTCGATCAGCGCCTGGCGGTCGTCCTCGGTGCGCAGAGGAGGGTTCATCTTGAAGCGGGCATCGAGGCTGCGGACCGCCTCGTCGGTGAGGGCGAGGTGATGCGGGCTCGCCTCGCAGGTCACCTGGACGCCAGCGGCCTTGGCGCGGGCGATCTCCACCACCGAGGCGCGCGCCGAGAGGTGCTGGACGTGGATCCGGGCCCCTTCATAGAGGGCGAGCGAGCAGTTGCGGGCGATCATCGTCGACTCGGAGACCGCGGGGATGCCTGCCATGCCGAGCACCGCGGAGACCTCCCCCTCGTTCATCACGCCGCCGGCCGAGAGATCGGGGTCCTCCTCGTGCAGGGCGATCACCCCGCCGGCCAGACGCTGGTACTGGAGCGCGCGGCGCAGGACCCTCGCATTGGCGATCGGCAGACCGTCATCGGAGAACCCGATCGCGCCGGCATCCGAGAGCTCGGCCATCTCGGTCAGCTCCTCGCCGCCCATCCCGCGCGTCACGTTGGCGATGAAACCCACCGGGATCGAGGCCTCGCGCTCGGCGCGGTCGCGAACCGAGCCGAGGACCGCGGCGGAGTCGATCGGCGGAGAGGTGTTGGCCATCGCAATCACCGCGCAGTACCCGCCGGCCGCGGCGGAGCGGGTGCCGGTCTCGAGATCCTCCTTGTGCTCCTGGCCCGGGACCCGGAAGTGGACGTGGGGATCGACGAAAGCCGGGACGCCGAGCAATCCCTCTCCATTGATCACCTCGGCCCCCTCGATCTCCGGGGCCGCTCCGCGCTCGGCGATCTCGGCGATCTCGCCGTTGCGCACGACCAGGTCACGGACCGCGTCGAGCCCGGTCCTCGGGTCGATCAGACGAGCGCCCTGCACGATCAGGTTCGCTCCGGGCCCGGCCCGGGAGATCAGCTTGGGGGCGGCGGCGCTCCCGTCAGACCCGTTGACCGCGACGTTCATGCGGGCTGTCCGATCGTCGGCGGGTCGGCCGGGGCGGGCCCGGGCTCCGGCCGCGCTCGGTCGCTGCCCGCGAGCAGCTCGTAGAGGATCGCCATGCGGACCACCAGGCCGCTCTCCACCTGCGCGCTGATCAGTGACTGCGGCGAGTCGATCACGTCGGGCGAGAGCTCGACCCCGCGGTTCACCGGTCCCGGATGCATGAGGAGCTGGCGCGGGCCGAGCCGCCTGGAGTCGATCTGGTACCTGGCCGCGTACTCGCGCAGCGACGGGACGAAGCTCTCGCTCATCCGCTCGCGCTGCATCCGGAGGGCATAGACGACATCCGCCTCGCCAAGCCCCTCGAGGTCGTAGGAGATCTCGCAGCCGAGGGCCTCGATCCCGCGAGGGATCAGCGTCGGCGGCCCGCAGAGGGTGACCTTCGCCCCCGTCTTCTGGAAGGCGAGCAGGCAGGAGCGGGCCACCCGGCTGTGCAGGACGTCCCCGACGATCCAGATGTTCGCCCCGTCGATCGAATCGAGCCGCTGGCGCAGGGTGAAGACGTCGAGCAGGGCCTGCGTCGGATGCTCGTGCTTGCCGTCGCCCGCGTTGATCACCGAGGCCTCCGTCCAGCGGGCGACAAGGCCCGCGGCGCCGGCGTGCGGAGAGCGGATCACGATCGCAGCGGGGTCGTAGGCGGAGAGGGTCGCGACCGTGTCCTTCAGCGACTCACCCTTGTCGACCGACGAGCCGGCCGACTTGACGCTGACCACGTCGGCGGAGAGACGCTTCGCCGCGAGCTCGAACGAGGAGAGCGTCCGGGTGCTGGCCTCGTAGAAGAGGTTGACGATCGTGCGGCCGCGCAGGGTCGGCACCTTCTTGATGTCGCGGCGCCCGACCTCGGCGAAGCTCTGCGCCCGCTCGAGGATCCGTTCCATCTCCTCGCGGGTGAGCTCCGCCACACCGAGCAGGTGCTTCATGCGGCCGCCTTGGCGGGGGTGATCGCGACCTCGTCTGTTCCGTCGGTCTCCTCCAGTCGAACGTTCACCCGCTCGCCGGGAGCCGTCGGCAGGTTCTTGCCGACGTAATCCGGGCGGATCGGCAGCTCGCGATGTCCGCGGTCGGCGAGCACCGCCAGCTGGACGCGCGCCGGGCGGCCGTAGTCGAAGAGCGCGTCGATCGCGGCGCGGACCGTGCGCCCCGTGTAGAGGACGTCATCCACCAGGACGATCGTGCGGCCGGCGAGGTCGAAGTCGAGGTGGGAGTCGTGGACGACCGGCGCGTCGCGCGGCTCGCGGCGCTCGATGTCGTCGCGGTAGAAGGAGATGTCCAGATCCCCGAGCGGGACCTCTGCGCCGGAGAGCTCGGCGAGGAGGATGTGCAGGCGGCGGCAGATGACGGCTCCGCGCGTGTGGATGCCGACCAGCGCCAGCCGATCCGAGTCCTCGTTCTTCTCGACGATCTCATGGGCGATACGGACAAGCGCCCGCCGTAGATCGTCGTGATCGAGGACGACCTTCTCGTCGCTCATGCTGCTCCTTCCTGGCCTCGCGGGACCGGGTTAAAGGGGCTTGCCCGGCCAGCGTAGCAGCGGGTGTGGCGGAATCGTTCGGGCTCGAAGCCAGTTGCACGACGTTCCGGTCTTGGGCTTCGCCTTGGCATCGGGCGGCGGGGGAGCCCCAGCGACACCTGGACGGAGGGCGGCACAAGCACCGGCGCTCCTCGTGCCGGAAGTGCAAGAAGAAGCGGAAGTAAGGCACAGCCTCCCCGAGGCGGGATGATGCCTCCATGCGCAGCGCGGTTGCGGGGGCGATAGAAGCGCACCGGCGGGCCGGCCGGGAGTTCGAGGCGGGCGGCCTCGCCAGCTTCGTCCGCGAGGAGGGTGAGGGCGATCCGGTCGTCCTGATGCACGGCATCCCGGTCAGCTCCTACCTGTATCGGAAGGTCCTGCCGCTGCTGGCCGAGCGCGGGCTTCGCGGAGTGGCCTTCGATCTCCCCGGCCTCGGCCTTGCGGAGAAGCCGGTGGGCTTCGACTACACCTGGTCCGGGCTCGGGCGCTGGACCGGCGAGGCGATCGACGCGCTCGGCATCGAGAGCTGCCACCTGGTCCTCCACGACATCGGCGGGCCCGTCGCGCTGGAGTGGGCGCTGCGGAACGTCGAGCGGGTGCGGTCCCTCACCGTCCTGGACACGCTGATCGATGTCGCACACTTCCGGCGCGTCTGGAGCATGGACCTGGCGGCGCCGCCCGTGATCGGGCCGCTCTGGGTGGCGACGATCCGCCCGCCGGTGGCCCGCTGGCTCTTCTATCTGCAGGGAATCGCGGACCGCTCCTCGACGCCGCCGCACGAGGTCGACGCGCATATCGCTCTGCTCCATCGCGACGGCGGCGGGCGGTCCTTCCGGCAGATCGTTCGCGGCTTCGAGCTGACCGAGGAGAGGGAGCGCTTCTACGTCGATGGGCTGCGCGCGGCGGGCTGGCCGGCGTCGATCGTCTGGGGAGAACGCGATCCGGCGCTCGGGACGGAACGCCGTCAGGTGTTCGAGGAGACGCTGGGAATCGAGGCGAAGATGCTTCCGGCCAAGCACTTCCCCCAGGAGGATCAGGCGCCGGCGGTCGCCGGCGCGATCGCCGGCCTCGCCGGTTCGGCCTAGTCGGCGGTGGGCGCCGGCTCGGCCCGCGGCTCGGGCCGCTGCCTCGCCCCCTCCTGGACCAGCTCGGGATCCCCGCGCTCGGGGAACGGGATCTCCACCAGATCGAAGTCCCGCGGCGCGACGGTGTTCGGGAAGACGTCGCGCGCCTCGCCGAGCACGGCGGAGACGTTGTACCTCGACGAGACATGCACGATCGCGAGCATGTGGACCTCCGCGTCGGCGGCGAGCTGGGCGGCGTCGCGCGCGGTCGAGTGACCGGTGTCCGCAGCCCGGGCCAACTCCTCGACCGCGAAGGTTCCGTCGTGGACCAGCAGCTGCGCGGCGTGGGCGGCGATGCGGGTCATCTCGCACGGAGCGGTGTCGCCGGTGATCACGACCTTGCGGCCGTGGCGCGGTTCGCCGAGCACCTGTTCCGGGCGCACCTCCGAGCCGTCGACCGCGACGGTCTCGCCGCGCTGGAGCCGGCCGAAGTCGCGGTCGTCCTTGATCCCGAGGCCGCGGGCGGCCTCGACGTCGAAGCGCCCGGGCCGCTCAGGCTCGACATACGCGTAGCCGAGCGCCTTCATCCGGTGCTCGACGTCAAAGGCGCGCATCTCGAAGCCGTCGTGGTCGATCCCCTCCCCCGGCCCGAGCTCGATCAGCTCCACCTCATAGCGCAAACGCCCGAAGATCCGCCGCAGCGCATCGAAGAGTCCGTGGAGCCCGGCGGGCCCGATGATCCGCAGCGGCGCCCGCCGCTCCATCAGGTCGTAGGTCTTGAGCAGCCCCGGCAGCCCGAGGTAATGGTCGGCGTGGAAGTGCGTGATGTAGATGTCGTCGACCTGGACGAGCCCGGTCGAGTTGATCATCTGCCGCTGGGCCCCCTCGCCGCAGTCGACCAGGATCCGCGCGCCGCCCGCTCGGATCAGCAGGCATGCGGTCGCCCTCCGCGCCGAGGGCACGGAGCCGCCGGTGCCGAGGAAGACGACCGAGAGATCCACGGGCCTAGCCTAGACTTGCCATCTCGCGCCCGTAGCTCAGCTGGATAGAGCGCCGCCCTCCGGAGGCGGAAGTCGCAGGTTCGAATCCTGCCGGGCGCGCTCAGCAGCCGCCTGATCCAGGCCGGACCCGGCTCAACTGCCGGGGCCCCCCATATCCTTCGCGGCGTTGAGTGAGGCGGACGCAGAGAGCAGCGGCGGGACGGCCCGGGGGGCCCGCGAGTGGGCCGAGTTGTGGTCCGCGCTGCTGCTCGCCGCCGCGACCGTCGCCACCGCCTTCAGCGCCTACGAGGCGACTCGCTGGAGCGGCGTGCAGGCCACCAAGTTCACGGAGGCAAGTGCCGAACGCACCGAATCGGCCAAGGCGAGCTCCGAGGGGTTCTCGCTGGTGACGATCGACGCCGATCTGTTCACGCAGTACGCGGTCGCTTTCACCGAGGGGAACCATCACCTCATGCGCATCCTCCAGCGCCGCTTCTTCCGCAACGAGTTCAAGCCGGCGTTTCGCGAGTGGTCCGCTGAGCATCCCTTGACCAACCCCAAGGCGGTCGCGACGCCGTTCCAGCTCCCCTCCTACCGGCCCCGGAGACTCCAGCAGTCGAACGAGCTCACCGCGCAGGCCTCGGCCCGGTTCGAGGAGGGCCGCAGGGCCAACCAGAACTCCGATGACTACGTCCTGGCGACGATCTTCTTCGCCGCGGTCCTCTTCTTCGCCGGGCTCTCCCCGAAGTTCAGCGTGGACCGCATCGCGCTCGGCGCCCTCGGCTTCGGGACCCTCGTCTTCCTGGCTGGAGTAGCTCGGATCCTGACGCTCCCATTTCACTGACGGCGGCGGCGGTCGCATCGTCGGCTCGGACGATGCGGACGTTCCCCGCATGACGGGGCCGCCGTAGACCTGCTGGGCGGGTTCTCAGCCGCCGGCGACGGCGGGGAGGATCGTGACCTCGTCGCCGTCGTTGACAGCGGTGTCGAGGCCGTCCTGGAAGCGGATGTCCTCGCCGGAGACGTAGACGTTCACGAAGCGGCGCAGATCGCCGTCCTGGGTGATCCGCTCGCGGAGGCCGTCGTGCTGGTCGAAGACCGCATCCAGCGCCTCGCCGACCGTCGACCCCTCGACCTCGAGCTCGCCGTCCCCGCCGGTGGCGGCGCGGAGCTGGGCCGGGATCTTCACGGTGACGCTCATCGGGCGGAGATCTTAGTCATCGGTCCCCTCGGCGGCTTTCTTAGGCCGAGGCCCCCACTCCCTGGAACTCCGCCTCGAATGCGTCGAGGGTGGGCTCGATCTCATGCATGCGGAATGACTCGCGCGCCGCGTCGAGCGTCTTCAGGCCCTCGCCTGTGATGTAGACGACGACGCTCTCCTCGGAGGAGATCGCGCCGGCCTCGGCGAGCTTGGCGAGTACGCCGACGGTCACCCCGCCGGCGGTCTCGGTGAAGACGCCGGTCGTCTCCGCGAGCAGCTTGATGCCCGCGCGGATCTCGTCGTCGTTGACCGACTCGATCACGCCGTTCGTCGTGCGAGCGAGGTCGATGGCGTACGGGCCGTCGGCCGGGTCGCCGATCGCGAGGCTCTTCGCGATCGTGTTCGGATGCTGCTCCGGCTTGCAGACGTCCCAGCCCTCGGCGAAGGCCGTCGCCACCGGCGAGCAGCCCTCGGCCTGAGCGCCGCAGAAGACCGGCAGCTCGCCCTCCACCAGGCCGAGGTCGAGCCAGTCGCTCATTCCCTTCGCGACCTTGGTGAACATCGAGCCCGAGGCGACCGGCGCGATCACGCGGTCAGGCAGGTTCCAGCCGAGCTGCTCGATCGTCTCGAAGGCGAGGGTCTTGGAGCCCTCGGAGTAGTACGGGCGCAGGTTGACGTTGACGAAGGCCCACGGGTGGGTCTGGCTGAGCTCGGTACAGAGCCGGTTCACGTCGTCGTAGGTGCCCTTGATGCCGACGAGGTTCGTCCCGTAGATACCGGTCGCGAGCAGCTTCTGCTCCTCGAGGTCGGCCGGCACGAACACATAGGAGTCAAGCCCCGCGGCGGCGGAGTGGGCGGCGACCGCGTTGGCGAGGTTGCCGGTGGAGGCGCAGGCCACTGTCTCGAAGCCGAGCTCCTTGGCCTTGGCGATCGCGACGGCGACGACGCGGTCCTTGAAGGAGTGGGTGGGGTTGGCGGCGTCGTTCTTGATCCAGAGCTCGCCAATGCCGAGCCGCTCGGCGAGCCGGTCGGCACGGATCAGCGGCGTCAGGCCCGGCTCGAGTGGGTCCCCGGGGCGCCCGTCGAAGGGCAGGAAGTCCGCGTACCGCCAGATGCCTCGCGAGCCGGCCTGGATCTTGCGGCGGGCTTCGGCGGCGTCGAGATCGGAGAAGTCATAGGAAACCTCGAGGGGCCCGAAGCATCGCTCACAGACGAAGTGCGCCTCGAGCGGATAGGTCTCCCCGCATTCCTTGCATTTGAGAGATTCGACTGCCATCTGGCTCCTCTAACGAAAAGACCTCCGCCGGCTCGATGTGGGCGGAGGTTCCGTGAGGAGCGCTCTTCCCACATCTCCCAGGCCGCTTGGTCACGAAAACCAACAACACCTGCTGGAGTTGGCACCTTCCTCGGACCTAGATCCGAGGGGGTTGCCGGGGTTTCATCGGGCCAGTCCCTCCACCCCTCTTGATGTGGTGACTATGTGACCAGGCAATATAGCAACGCCTGCCACGCGCAAATTGGGGCGCGCCCATGCGCCCGCCGCGCGACGCGTGGCGTAAAGTGACTCCGGTCATGGAACTGGAAGTGATGAGCCCAGGTACGGACGATGCCGAACCTCCCTCGCCCCAGACTGCGCAGGACACGCGCCGGCGAGCTCGTCGCGCCGCTTCCGCCTGAGCCTCAGGCCCCGCAGGTCGAGGAGATCGCGGCCGAGGGTCTTCGCTGGGTGAAGATCGACCAGCCGGGCGGCCTGGAGCAGGCTTGGCTGGAGGAGAACTTCGACTTCCACGCCCTCGACTTCGAGGACGTCCTCTCGCGCAACCAGCGGCCGAAGATCGACGTCTACGACGAGTACCTGTTCATCGTCCTGCACTTCCCGATCTTTGATCGCGCGGCTCGGCGGCTGGGCGCCGGAGAGCTCGACCTGTTCGTCGGCCCCGGCTTCCTGATCACGATCCCGAACCAGCCGCTGCAGCCCGTCGAGTACCTGTTCGAGCGCTGCCGCCAGAAGGAGGAGATCCGCGAGCAGCTCTTCTCGCGCGGCTCGGGATACCTCCTCTACCGGCTCGTCGACGACGGCTTCGACTACTGCTTCCCGATGCTCCGCAAGATCGGCAACAAGCTCGACGTGCTCGAGGAGGAGATCTTCGACGGTCGCTCCGAGGAGGTCGTGCGGGACATCTCCAACGTGAAGCAGGAGATCATCAACTTCCGCAAGGTGATCCGCCCACAGCGCCCGGTGCTCAGGGACCTGGAGAAGGTCAAGCAACGATACCTGGCGCCCGACATGGACCTCGAGATCTACTTCGACGACATCGTCGATGCCCAGGAGCGGATCTGGGACATGCTCGAGAACTACAAGGAGGTCGTCGAGGCGCTCGAGGACACGAACGAATCGGTGATCTCGCACCGGGTCAACGACATCCTCCGCGTGCTCACCGGGATCAGCGTCATCGTCCTGCCGCTCACCCTCGTCGCCAGCATCTGGGGGATGAACGTGGGCGTCCCGGGCGAACAGAACCTGACCGCCTTCTACGTGATCGCAGGGGTCATGGTGGTCCTCCTGGTCGGGATGGTCACCTTCTTCCGCAAGCGGGGTTGGTTGTAGATTCGGCCGCTGTGGCCACTCAGCGGATCTGGGCGCCCTGGCGCCTCGCCTACGTGAAGGACGCGTCCAAGGACATCGAGAGCGAGTGCATCTTCTGCGCAAAGCCGGCGGAGGGTGACGACGAGGCGAACCTGATCGTCCATCGCGGAGAGCACTGCTTCGTGATCCTCAACAAGTTCCCGTACACGAACGGCCACCTGATGGTGGCGCCCTACGACCACGTCGGCGCGCTGCAGGAGCTCGACGCCGAGACGATCGCGGAAATGATGTCCCTCGCCCAGCGCGGCATGGCGGCGCTCGAGTCGAGCTATTCGCCCCACGGCTACAACGTCGGCTTCAACCAGGGCCGCGTGGCCGGCGCCGGCGTCGAGCATCACATCCACATGCACGTCGTCCCGCGCTGGGGCGGCGACACGAACTTCATGCCGGTACTCGGCGACACGAGGGTGATGAACCAGACTCTCGAGGACAGCTTCGAGACGGTCCGCAAGGCCTTCGGCTGACGATGGAAGCGAGCGCTCCCCCGGCCGAGATCTTCAAGGCCTACGACATCCGCGGCATCTACGGCGAGCAGATGGATGCCGGGACCGCCCATCTGATCGGGCGCGCTTTCGCCAGGGTCCTCGCTCGGCTGCGTGGCAAGGAGACCTCCGAGCTTCAAGTCGGCCTCGGGCGCGACATGAGACTGAGCGCGCCCGAGATGTCAGCGGCGGTGCGGCAGGGGCTCGTCGAGGAGGGCGTCACCGTCCTCGACGCCGGCCAGATCGCGACGGAGATGAGCTACTTCCTGGTCGGCTCTCGCGGGCTCGACGGCGGCGCGATGGTGACGGCGTCCCACAACCCGAAGCCGTACACGGGCGTGAAGCTGATGCGCGAGGGCGCCCTCGCGTTCTCGGGCGACGCGGGCATCCAGGACGTCCGCGCCGAGATCGAGGCCGGATTGCCGGATCCGCCCGGCGGCGGCTCCGTCGAGGAGATCGACATCTACCCCGACTTCCACGCGCACATGCTCGGCATCGTCGACGCGAACGCGATCGGACCGCTCAAGGTCCTCGCCGACGGCGGCAACGGGATGGCCGGTCCGATGGTCGGGCCGCTGCTCGAGCGCCTCAACCTCGAGGTGACGACGACCTACTGGACGCCCGACGGGAACTTCCCCGACCGCGAGCCGAATCCGCTGCTCGAGGAGAACCGGCGATTCATCGTCGAGCACGTGAAGGCCGAGCGGGTCGATCTGGCGATCGCCTGGGACGGCGACGCCGACCGCTGCTTCTTCATCGATGGCGAGGGAACCTTCTGCGATGGGGACTTCGTCTGCGCGCTGCTGGCCCGCGCGGCGCTCGCGAAGCACCCCGGCGCCACGGTCCTCTACGACCCGCGCTCGAGCCGGGCCGTCCCCGACACGATCGCCGCGGCGGGCGGGAAGTCGGACCTGAGCCGGGTCGGGCACGCCTTCTTCAAGGTGCGAATGAGAGAGACGGATGCCGTCTTCGGCGGCGAGGTCTCGGGCCACTACTACTTCCGGGACTTCTACTGCGCCGACTCCGGCACGACCCCCGCGCTGCTCATCCTGGAGCTGATCTCCAAGGAGGGCCGCCCGCTCTCCGAGCTGATGGCCGAGTTCCGCTCCAAGTACTTCATCTCCGGGGAGATCAACTCCGAGGTCGCCGACCAGGAGGCGAAGATGCGCGAGATCGAGGAGCGCTACTCGGACGGCGAGGCCGGGCATCTCGACGGGGTCTCGATCGACTATCCGGACTGGCACTTCAACGTCCGCCCCTCGAATACCGAGCCGCTTCTCCGCCTCAACCTCGAATCGCTCGTCTCGCCGGAGCACATGGAGGAGAAGCGCGACGAGGTGCTGGGGCTCATTCGGTCGTGAATGACACGCCCGTCGAGGTCTGGCAGCAGATCACGGACGCGAACATCCGGGTGCTGCGGATCCCGACCCCCTTCCAGGTAGGCCGCGTCAACACCTACTTGCTCGAGGACGATCCGCTCACGCTGGTCGACTCCGGGCCGAACTCCGGCAAGGCCCTGGACGAGCTCGAGCGCCAACTCGATGCCCTCGGCTATCGGATCGAGGACATCGAGCTGGTCATCATCACCCACCAGCACATCGACCACCTCGGATTGGTCGACATCGTCGCCAAGCGCTCCGGCGCCGAGGTGGCCGCGCTCGACCTGCTCGTGCCGTTCGTCGAGAACTTCGGCGACGACGCCAAGCGCGACGACGAGGAGGCCGCGGCGCTGATGCACCGGCACGGGATCTCCGATGAGGTGGTTACGGCCCTGCGGCAGGTGACCGGCAGCTTCCGGGCCTGGGGCGCCAAGGCCAAGGTGACGAGGCCGCTGCACGACGGCGAGCTACTCGAGCTGCGAGACCGGCGGCTGGAGGTCCAGCACCGCCCCGGTCACAGTCCCTCGGACACCGTCTTCTGGGACGCGGACCGGCGGATCCTGCTCGCCGCCGACCATCTAATCAAGCACATCTCGTCGAACCCGCTGATCTCACGCCCGCTCGATGGCTCGGCGGAGCGCACCCAGGCCTTGGTCGCGTATCTGGAGTCGTTGAAGAAGACGCGCGAGCTGCCCGCCGAGATCGTCCTCGCCGGCCACGGCGAGCCGATCATGGACCACGTCGCCCTGATCGACAAGCGGTTCGCGATGCACCAGCGGCGCGCCGAGAAGCTCTACGGCCTGATCGCCGAGCAGCCGAGAACCGGGCATGAGCTCGCCCAGGCCATCTGGGGAGACGTCGCCGTCACCCAGGCCTTCCTCACCCTCTCCGAGGTGATCGGCCACGTCGACCTGTTGGTCAACGCGGGCCACGTTCGCGAGGTCGATGATGGCGATGTCCTCCGGTACGAGGCGACCTCGGACCTGCCGGCCGACGAGCTCGGCGACCTGATCCCGGGCGGTAACCCGGCCGTGGCCGAGGGTTAGGAGCTAGGCGTGTCCACGATGGCCCCTGCCCGCAGAGACCCCTCCCCCGCCGCCCGGGCCGTCCCGCTCGAGCCGGACGCCGACCGCAAGCGGATGCTGATCATCGTCAACCCGTACGCGACCACCGTCTCGGACCGGCTCAAGAATCTCGTCGTCTACGCGCTGCAGGCCCGCTACGAGGTCGAGGCGGTCGACACCGAGGCCGCCGAGCACGCGATCGAGATCGGCCGCGAGGCCCGTCACGGCGAGTACGACATCGTCGTCGCCTTCGGGGGAGACGGAACCTTGAACGAGGTCGCTAACGGCCTGGCCGGGACCGACGTTCCCGTCTCGGTGCTCCCCGGGGGCTCGACCAACGTCGTCTGCCGCACCCTCGGCATCCCGAACGACGTCGTCGACGCGACGGAGCACCTGATCGGGCTCGCCGACGACTTTCAGCCGCGCAAGATCGACCTCGGGCGATGCAATGGGCGCCACTTCGTCTTCGCATGCGGGGTTGGGCTGGACGCGACGGTGGTGAAGCAGGTCGACGCCCATCCTCGTCTCAAGGCCAAAGCCCGCCAGTGGTACTACACGTGGGCGGCGATCAGCGCCTTCTACCGGCAGTACCTGCACGACCCGGTGCGGCTCGAGCTCGAGATCGCCGGCGCGAAGCACGAGGGCGTCACGGCGATCGCCCAGAACTCCGACCCTTTCACCTATTTCGCGAACGTCCCGATCCGGGTCTGCGAAGACGTCGGCCTCGACGACGGTGCTCTCTCCATGGCCCTGCTCCGGCGCGCGAAGCAGCGCGACATGCTGCCGATCGCCGCTCGCGTTCTGAGCGCTCGGCTGCAGGCATCGAAGAATCGCCAGATCGATGAATTCGACGCCGTCAGCGAGGCGACGGTGCGCACGATCTCGATGGACGAGGACGGCCAGCCCCGGCCCTTCCCGGTTCAGGTCGACGGCGACTTCATCGGCGAGCACACCGAGCTCACCTTCGGGGTCGACCCGGGGGCGCTGACCATCGTGGCGTAGGGGTTCACGGCTTCGCCACATAGCCGCGGCCACAAGCGGCCGCTACTTGTGCTTCGCCGTGAAGTTGACCTTGCTCTTCCCAGCCGAGCAGAGGTCCTGCGCGCTGAAGTGATAGATCGCGTAACCCTGGATCTCGGTCGAGCTCACGAACTTGCCGTGGATCTTGTCGAACTTGTTGCCGAGGGACGTGTGGGTGATGGTGAAGGTCCGCTGTCTGCCGAGCTTCTTGCTCGAGGTACCGTCGAGCGTGAAGACCGGGGTGGAGACGCACTCCGCGCGCGCCACCGATGGCTCGGCGGTGATCGTGACCCTCCCCTTCTTGACCTTGAACTCGATCTTCCTGAAGGCGGTGGTGACGGCTTCCTGGGTCGTCTTGCCGCTGTAGGTTCCGGTCTTGAGAGGGGTCCCGGCCCCGGCGGGGACCGCCCAATCGGTGAGGAGCAACAGCAGCGCCAACGGCAAGAGCGGCACCGCTCTGCGAAGTGTCCTGGATCGAGTCAGCGTTCTCTCCTCCCCGCGCCCTCTGACAGTATCGCGGACGTGGCCACCCAGGACCCTAACTGCCGCTTCTGTCGGATCATCGCCGGGGACGAATCGGCCCATATGGTCTTCGAGGACGAGCGGACGATCGCCTTCCTCGACAACAGGCCGCTGTTCCCGGGGCATTCGTTGCTCGTGCCGCGCGAGCACCACGTGACCCTCGCCGACCTACCCGGCGAGCTGGTCGGCCCCCTGTTCGCGAACGCCCAGCTGCTCTCGGCGGCGGTGCCCAAGGCGATGAAGAAGCCCGGCTCCTTCGTCGCCCTCAACAACATCGTCAGCCAGAGCGTGCCCCACCTCCACGTTCACGTCGTTCCCCGCAAGCCGAAGGACGGATTGCGCGGGTTCTTCTGGCCGCGCACCAGCTACGCGTCGGAGGACGAGATGCGAGAGGTCGCCGGGCGGGTCCGGAGCGCAGCGGAGGGCTAGGTCAGCTTCGACTTGGCGGTGGCGGGAGAGCCGAACGGGATCGTGGCGGTGACGGTGACCTTCGCCTTGCTCTTCTTTCTCAGCCTGCGCTTGCCCGCCTTGCTGATCTTCAGGACATCGAACTGCCGGCCCGCGGCCAGTGAGAGACCATTGGCCTTGCCGATCCTCGCCTTGCCGAGCTTGGCGATCAGAGAAACGCCATCGATCTTCGTGCTGGTGGTGATCGCCACCAGGATGCCCTTCTTGCTCACTTTGGCGAGCTTCTTGCTGCGGACCGAGACGCTCGCGGACGGTCGCGCCTGAGGCGCTCCGCTTCCGCTGACGTGGAGCGTCGCCTGCATCGTGGTCGGGTGAACCGTGCAGAAGAACGTGTAGTCGCCCGTGCTCAGGTACTGCGTGCCCTGAACGCCGGTGGCGCCACCCGAGATGGTCGGGCTGCGGAAGAGGGCTCCGCCGTCAGGACCCTTCTGATGGGCGGTCACGTTGTGGCTGCCGCTGCTGACCTGCAGCTGGGCGACCTCGCCCTGATCGATCGTGTAGCTGGGCGCCGAGAAGGTGTCGTCCCCCTGTTGGATGATCGGGGCCGAGGCGAGGGCGAGTCCGCCGGCGAACAGAAAGTGGGCGCCCGCCAGTGCAACCGCGAACCAGAGCCGCTTCCCTCTCTCCCTGTGCTGCAGCATCGTCGCCACCTATAACGCGGTTCGACCCGAAAAGGATTGGTACTAGCCGGTCGGCGTCACCCGGTACGCATCGAAGACAGAGTCGACGTTGCGCAGGCGGGAGATGCACTGCTTGAGCTGCTCGGTGTCACCCACCTCCAGGACGAAGCGGTTCTTCACCATCGGGTGCTTGGTGGTGCAGCGCGCCTCCAGGATGTTCAGGCCCGCCTCCGCGAATGTGCGCGATAGGTCCTCGAGGAGGCGGGTTCGGTCCCAGGCATCGACCTGAAGCTCAACGCGGTAGGAGGACTCGTTGTCGCCGTCCCAGCTCACCTCGGTGAACCGCTCGGGGGCCTTCTTCAGCGCCGCGACGTTGCGGCAGTCCTCGCGGTGGACCGTGATGCCACGTCCCAGCGAGACGTATCCGACGATGTCGTCTCCGGGCACCGGGCGGCAGCACTTGGCGAGCCGCACGACGACGTCCTCGATGCCCTTCACCTTGATGCCGAAGCTGGTGGCCTCGCGGGTGCGCCGGCGAGCCTCGTCGGTTCCCTTGATCAGACCCTCGGCCGGCTGCTCGTCGACGGCCTCGCCGCGCTTCAGGCGCTGCATCACCTTGTTGGTGACGACCTTCGTCGAGATCTTGGACTGCCCGAGCGCGATGTAGAAGTCGTCCGCCTTGCGGAAGCCCATCTCGCGGATCACGTCGACGAGCAGCGGCGACCCGGCGAGCTTCGGGTACGGCAGGCCGCGCTTCTTGAACGCCTGGGCGAGCTGCTCGCGTCCCTCGTGCTCGGCGTCCTCGCGACCCTCGCGCTGGAACCAGGCGCGGATCTTGTTTCGCGCCCGGCTGGTGCGGACGAGCTTCAGCCAGTCGCGCGACGGACCACGGCCCTGCTTGGCGGTCAGGACCTCGACGATGTCGCCGCTGCGCAGCTGGTAGTGGAGCGGGACGATCTTCCCGTTCACCTTCGCCCCCACGCAGCGATGGCCGACATCGGTGTGGATCGAATAGGCGAAGTCGAGGGGGGTCGAGTCGGCGGCCAGGTTCTTCACCTCTCCCTTCGGCGTGAAGACGAAGACCTCGTCCTCGAAGAGGTCGACCTTCAGCGCCTCGAGAAAGGCCTTCGGGCCCTGGTCGCGCTCGTTCTCGATCAGCTGGCGCAGCCAGGTCATCTTCTCCTTGCCCGGGTCCGCTCCCGAGGCACCCTCCTTGTAGATCACGTGGGCGGCGATCCCGTACTCGGCCAACTCGTGCATCTCGGGGGTGCGGATCTGGATCTCGAGCGGACGGCCCTCGGGCCCGATCACCGTGGTGTGGAGGGCCTGGTAGGCGTTCGCCTTCGGCATCGCGACGAAGTCCTTGAAGCGGCCGGGCAGCGGCTTCCAGAGCGAGTGCACGATGCCGATGGCGCCGTAGCAGTCCTTCACCGAGCCGACCAGGACCCGCATCGCGGTGAGGTCGAAGATCTCGTTGAACTCCCGTCCCTTGCGGGTCATCTTCGTGTAGATCGAGTAGAAGTGCTTGGCACGGCCTGAGATCTCGGCGTCGATCCCGACCTTCGCCAGTTCCTTGGCGAGGAACGCGCCGGCCTCCTCCACGTAGCGCTCGCGCTCGGTGCGCTGCTGGGCGACCAGCTCCTTGATCTCGTCGTACTTGCGCGGGTGGAGCGTCGCGAACGAGAGGTCCTCGAGCTCCCACTTCATCGCGTGGATTCCCAGGCGGTGTGCCAGTGGAGCGAAGATCTCGAGGGTCTCCCGGGCCTTCTCCTGCTGCTTCTGCTTCGGCAGCGCCCCGATCGTGCGCATGTTGTGGAGGCGGTCGGCCAGCTTGATCAGGATCACCCTGACGTCGGTGGCCATCGCCACCATCATCTTGCGGTAGTTCTCGGCCTGCCTCTCGTCACGGCTCTTGAAGGTGATCTCGGTGAGCTTGGTGACGCCGTCGACGAGCTGGGCGATCTCGTCGCCGAAGTCGCTCCGCACCTCCGCGAGGCTGGCGCTGGTGTCCTCGACCGTGTCGTGGAGCAAGGCTGCGCAGAGCGTCGCGGTGTCGAGCCGAAGCCCCGCGCAGATCCGCGCCACCCCCAGCGGATGGGTGATGAAGTCCTCACCGGACTTGCGCTCCTGGCCTGCGTGGCTCTCGCAGGCGAAGGCGAAGGCGCGCTCGATCTCCTGGCGGTCGACGGGCTCGGCGGCATCCGACTTGTGCTCCTCGATCACGGCGAAGAGGTCCCCGAGCAGGGCGCGCTGATCGGGGGTCAGCTCGCGGGTGATCGAGTCGGCGCGCGGCGTGCTCGCGCTGCCGACCGGCTCGCCGACGCGCGTGTGGCCCCGGCGATCGGAGTCGCGCAGCGCGCCATCACCGGCGACGGAATCGCCGTTGGTGGTGTCGGTTACGCCTGTGCTCTTGCTTGCAGGAATCGGATGGCCTCCTGGTGTCTGACGCCACAGGCCCCGTAGGCCCGGGATCGCGCCAGATCGGTCCTCTCCGAGGATAAAACCCGCAGCGCGGGGGTGGCGCGATCGGGCTTCCATTCGCACAATCCGAGCTCGCAGAGAACCTGCACGCAGCGGGCGGCGCTCTCCGGCGTTCGCCCGTAATCGGAGGCGCCGGCGAGGACCGAGCGCAGAGCTGCGCCCCCGGACTCTCCCCCGGCCGCGGCGAGCGCCCGCCAGATCTCCGCGATCGCCCCGCGCAAGTCCCACTCCCTGCCGAGGAGGCGCTCGGTGAGCTGGAGCTCCGCCGGCCCCCAGGCGAGATGGAGGAAGCCGTGGGACTCCGGATCGGCCCAGGCCAGGCCCTCCACCGCTTCGCTCGGTGCCGGATCGATCACGACCACGTGGCGAAAGCCCCGGGGGGCCTCCGGCCGCAACGCGACCACGGCCCAGTCGACCAGGACCAGGCCGGCTCCGGCATCGGAGGAGGTGCTCAGGGCGGAGTCGAGGGACTCGGCTCCACACCGGCAGCAGGCGATGCGCGGGAGGGCGGCGCCGAAGCGCCGCGGATCGGCCGCCGCGGAGGCGAGCTTCGCGCGCCGGCCTGCATCAGCGCAGATTGCCAGCACCGACTCGCCGCTCGAGATCAGCTCGGCCAGGGACGCGACGGCCGCGCCGCCGCGGCGGTCGACCTGCTCTCGCCGGGCTCCCTCAGGGGCGCGGACGTCCAAGAGGCCGCCGGGCCGCCCCCCGGCGACGCGCGCGAGCTCGCGCTCGAGCCGACTCCAGAAGTCGTCGTCCGGGGCCGGGCAGCCGTCCCCGCAGGCGCCGCCCTCCTCCCCCTCGGTTCCGTCGAGCGGATAGAGCTCTCGCACGACGACACGCGGCTGCTCCGCGCCGTTCCAGCGATCGACCTCCAGCTCAACGGAGAGATCGAGAGCCTGGTTCTCCCGGTTGGTGATCTCACCATTCATCCCGAACGCCACACCGGCGGCGCGTCCGGCTCCGCTCTCGAGCTGGAAGCGGGAATGCTTGCCCTCCTCGCCGAGCGGCCGCACCTCTCGCAGCCGTCCCGATGGGACCAACAGCCGGGGGCCGGGATTTCCCATCCCGAAGGGACCGAGGCTCTCCAGCTGGCGGGCGAGGTCCATGCCGATCCCCTCGCGGCCCACGCCGACCAGGGCGTCGAGGCGCTCGGAGCGGACGAGGTCGCCCGGTTCGATCTGCGAGGCGGTGTGCTCGAGGAAGGCCGCGCGGAACGTGTCGAGGCGGGTGGCGTCGAGCTCCAGGCCGGCGGCGGCTCGGTGACCGCCGTAGCGGGTGAGGTGCTCAGCGGTCGCGTCAAGGGCGGCCACCAGGTCGAACCCGGGGATGCTCCGGGCCGATCCCTTGGCCCGGCCACCCTCCACCGAGAGCAGGATGGTGGGCCGGAAATGACGCTCGACCATGCGGGAGGCCGCGATGCCGACGACCCCGGGATGCCAGCCCTCACCGGCCAGGACCAGGGCGGGGGCTTCCGCCAGGGACGCCGGCAGCTCAGAGCGGGCGCGCTCCGCCCCCTCCACCACCTTCCGCTCCGCCCAGCGGCGCTCCGCGTTGGCGCGATCGAGCTCGGCTGCGATCGCGCTGGCCCGGTCGGGATCGTCGGTGAGCATCAGCTCGACTCCTGCGTCGGCGCGGTAGAGACGGCCGGCGGCGTTGATCCGCGGGGCGAGGCGGAAGCCGAGCGCGCCTGCGTCGACGCTCTCCGGGTCGACCGAGGCGGCCGCCATCAGGGCGCGCAGGCCGACGCGCGGGCTGTCCCGGAAGAGGCGGAGGCCCTCGCGGACGAGGCGGCGGTTCTCGCCGACCAGCGGAACCATGTCCGCGACGGTGGCGAGGGCGACGAGGTCGAGGTCGGCCACCCGCACATCACGGGTCGCGCTGTCGCGCGCCCTCGCATCACGCCTCCCCCCCGCTGTCTCCACGGCGCCCCGCCCCGCGGCATCGCAGAGCGCGGTGGCGAGCTTGTGGGCGACGCCGGCCGCGCAGAGGCCCTCGAAGGGGTAGTTGGAGACCACGGGGTGGATCACCGGGCAGTCCGGGAGCCGCTCGCCGGGCAGGTGATGATCGGTGACGATCACCTGGATCCCCGCGGCACGCGCCGCCGCCACTTCCTCGACCGAGCCGATCCCGCAGTCGACGGTGACGACGAGCTCGGTTCCGCGCCGCCGCAGCTCCTCCACGCTCGCCATCGTCAGCCCGTAGCCGTCCGAGAGCCGGTCTGGGATCAACCAGTCGCACTCGGCGCCAAGGGAGCGAAGCCTGGAGACGAGGATCGCCGTCGAGGTCACGCCGTCGACGTCGTAGTCGCCGTGGATGGTGATCCGACCGGGGCCCCGTGCCACCGAGAGGATCTGCTCGCAGACCTCCTCCATGCCCCGGAACTCGGTGGGCTCATGGGACTCGCGCGCCTCGAGGAAGCGACGGGCCGCGTCCACCGTGCGATAGCCGCGCCGGACCAGCGTCACGGCGACGGGCTCGGCGAGCTTCAGCTCCGCCGCGAGCCGCCGGACCTCCCCGTAGTCGTACGGGTCAGCCTGAAAGGCGCGGGCGGGTCCTGCCGAGGGCATCCACCCATCTTGAGTTCGGCCCCCGACGGAACCGGCCCGGTCTAGGGCTGTCGGCAGCCCACCGTGCTCTGGTCGAGCCTTGTGCCGTCCTCACCGACGAAGGTGAGGATGGCGCGGCCCGGGCGCAGCTTCATGCGGAGGGCGCCGTGATGGCTGTCGTCGGCGAATGCCAGGCGCGGGTCCCGCCGGTTGACCGGATACAGCTCGTTTCCGCCGGCGCCGTCGACGTAGGGGGTGATGCCGCCGACCGGCCTCAGGCGCTGCATGTCGTGGTCGTGACCGGCGAGGACGATCGAGGCATGGCCCTCGAGCTCTCCGAAGATCCCCCGCAGCGCGCTCAGGTCGCCGTGCAGGCCGGCGCTGAAGACCGGGTGGTGCATGAAGGCGATCCGGCAGGTCCCGTAGCGCGGCGTCCGGTCGATCTTGGCTCTGAGCCAGGCGAGCTGATCTGACGACGTCGGGACGTTCGAGTTGAGGCTGATCAGCTGCCAGCCCGACGCGGCGAATGCGTACCAGAGGGGCGGCGGCGCGCCGCGCGCAGCGGTCCAGTAGGGGACGTAGCCGGTGACGACGTTCGGCCACTCGTGGTTGCCGATCGTCGGGGCGGTGATGGCGTTGAACCGTCCATACGCCGGGCTGTAGTTGTTCTGAAAGTCGCCGGCGGTTCCCGCCTCATAGACGTCGCCGAGGTAGAGCAGCCGGTCGACCCGCTGTGCGCCAACCATCGCCGCCACGGCCCGGCTGTCGGCGCCGCCATCGGCCCCGTCGCCGATCGCCCAGATGACCGAGACCCGTTTGCGCCGCGAACGCATCCATGAATGCCCGCCGCCGCGGGGACCGAGGTACGGGGAGTGAGCCGTCGCTCCGGCCGTCCCGCCGTCGGCGTTCGAGCCATCGTCGTGGACAACTCCGACGACGAGAACGAGCGCAGCGGCAGCGGCAAGGACCGCGAGGCGCGCCGCCATCGGCATCCGCTCGATTCGCTTGAGGAGGTCGCTCACCTGTCCAACATAGGCGCCATTCGCCCGCGAGTGGTACGGGCGACCGCCCGGGCGTCGTCCTCGACCTGGCGCCGGGTGAACCGAAGCACCGACTAGCCCAGGATGCTCAGCCGCGCGTCGCGGGCGCGGTCCGCTTCGAAGGCGGAGCGTGTTCAGGCCGGGGAGAGGCTAGAGCCGCTCGGCCTCTACGCCGGCGCGCACGCCCATCGCATAGACGATGGCGAGGCCGATCACGGTGCCCGGCACGGCGTAGAGCGCCGTCGCCAGGTCGGTGTCGCCGATGCCGTTGCCCAGGACGATCTGCGCAATCGCCCCGCTCACCATCGCTCCGGCGGCGGCGCCCAGGAACGCGCCCACGATGCCACCGCGGAACCGATCGGGGACGAAGACCGTGAAGTGCCAGAGCGCGACGCCCATCGTGAACCAGACCAATGCGGCCATTACCTGTTCCTCCCGTGCTTTCGGCGCCGCTTCTGCTTGCGGCCGCCCGACTGCTCGCGCACCCGGCGGAGGGCCGCGGCGCTCGCCTCGCTGAGTTCGGGTCGCTCTCCCTCGGCGCTGCCGTTGCCTCCCGTGGGGGCCTTGCCGTCACCCCCATCGGACGGGGAGCCGCCTTCCTCGGGCGGACCGACCGGTGCGGCCGGCTCGGGCGGCGCGGGGGCCGGCGGCGGCGCCACCGGTCCCGGCGGCTCGGGCACGACGCCCGGTACCTGGGAGCGGCTGGGGGCCGGAGCGGCGGGCACCGGTGTCTCCGCCTGTACGGGCTCCGCGGGCCCGCCGTCGACCCGCGCCACCACGTTCTCCTCCGGGAAGGCCGGGACCACACCCCCCATTTGCTCCTCGATCCGCTCACGGCGCCGGCGGTAGGCGGGCTCGCGCTCCTTCCAGTGGGTGAGGACAGGCGATGCGATGAAGATCGACGAATACGTACCCGAGGCGAGGCCGACCATCATCGCGAACGCGAAGTCCTTCAGCGTGGCGCCGCCGAAGATGAAGAGCACCGTCACCAGGAAGACACTCGACAGACCGGTGATCAGCGACCGGGTGAGAACCTCGCTCATCGAGCGGTTGACGATCTGGGAGAAGGTCGCGCGCGGCAACCGCGGCACATTCTCACGCACCCGGTCGAACACGATGACCGTGTCGTAGAGCGAGTACCCGAGAATGGTCAGGAAAGCGGCGACGGTGCCGCTGGTCACCTCCCTCCCCGTCAGCGAATACACGCCTCCCGTGATCAGGACGTCGTGCAGGAGGGCGATGATCACCGGCACGGCGTACTTCGGCTCGAACCGGAACGCGACATAGGCGCAGATCACAAGCAGGGAGAAGATGATCGCCTCGATCGCGCTGTTTGCCACCTGCTGCCCGAAGGTCGGCCCGACGGTGGTCGCGTTGAAGCCGTTGGGGACGATGCCGTACTTCTGCTGCAGGGCGGGCTGGATCTTCTGAACCTCAGTCGGGGTCGACTCGGAATCGATCTCGATGACGTTGGTGCCCAGCTGCTTGTTGGTCGCCTTCGTGACCTGGGCGTTGCTGATCCCGACGCCGTCCAGCGTCGTGCGGATCTCGTCAACCGTCACGGCCTTCTGCAGGCCGACCGTCACGCGGCTGCCGCCCTTGAAGTCGATGCCGAGGTTGAGCTGCTTCGTGGCAAAGGAGATCGCGCCGATCAGCAGGATGACGCCGGAGATCGAGAAGAAGATCCGGCTCGCCCGGGTGAAGTCGAACTTCCACTTGAAGCGCGCCTCCCGCGCGCCGAGGACGGTCGGCGAGCGCAGAAAGCGGGCGCGGCCGAACAGCCCGAGGAAGGCCTGGGTGAAGACCACCGCGGTGAACAGCGAGGCGATCGTCCCAACGCCCAGGGTGAAGGCGAATCCCTTCACGTTCGAGGTCGCGAGCGCGAACAGGATGAACGCCGTGATCAGCGTGATCACGTTCGCGTCGATGATCGTCGCGATGCCGCGCTTGTAGCCGGCGGAGATCGCGCTCAACATCGACTTGCCGCCGCGCGCCTCTTCCTTGATCCGCTCGAAGATGACGATGTTGGCGTCGGCCGCCACCCCGATCGTCAGGATCAACCCGGCTATGCCCGGCAGGGTCAGGGTGATCGGGATCAGCTTGATCAGGGCGAAGAAGAGCACGCCGTAGATCGCCAGCCCGACGACGGCGACGAAGCCCAGGAAGCGGTAGTAGACGAGCAGGAAGATGCAGACGAGCAGCAGTCCGACGATCCCGGCCTTCAGACCCTGGTCGAGCGCCTGCTGCCCGAGCGTCGCCGAGACCGTGGAGCTCGAGATCGGCGTCAGCGTGATCGGCAGCGCTCCGATCTGGAGGATCTCGGCGAGGTCCGTCGACTCCTGCTGGCTGAGGCCGTTGATCTCGGCCCCGGTTCGGCCGTCGATCCCGTTCGGGTTGTCGACGAAGTTGACGATCGGGCGGGACTTGATCTGCTGGTCCAGGACGACCGCGAAGTGGCCGGAGTACTGATCGGCGGCCTGTGAGTTGCCGGCGATGCCGGGCGGGGCATTCTGCAAGCCGCGCTGGGCGATCGCCTTGGTGACCGAGGAGAACTCTTCGCGCCCCTTCCCGGTGAAGCTGAAGGTGACGTCGGGCTGGTTGAACTGGTCGTAGTTCGCCTTCGGATCGGTGATGTCGGTTCCAGAGAGCGACGGTCGATCCCGGATCACGAACCAGCTCGCGTCCGGGCTGTTCGGATCGGAAACCTGAGTCTGTCCCGGATCCGGCTCCTTCTGAACGACGAGCGTGCCCTGTGGCACCGTGAGGATCTCGCTGTTCGGTGGCTGCTTCTGACCCGGCTGCTCTGAGAAGAGGTCCTGCTTCGTGTCCGACGGGCCGGCGATATAGGCGTGGGTCTGCGAGTTGAAGAGGTAGTAGCGAGGCCCCGTCGTGGTGCACTTGTTCTGGAAGCACTCCGGCTTCTGCTTGGAGGCGACCTTGACCGCATCGAAGTAGCGGTCGAACGACGACTCGCTGGGCGCCACGTTCGTCTTCGCCGGATTCGGGATGACGTTCGGCTCCCAGTCGTAGAAGTAGAGCTGGGCCGTTTGGCCGACCTCCTTGCTGGCCTGGGAGGCGTTCGACACGTCGGGAAGCCCGATCCGGATGGAGTCCGATCCGATCCGCGAGATCTCCGGCTCCGACACACCGAGGGCGTCGGTCCGCTTTCGGATGATCTCGATCGCGCGGTCCATGTCGGCGCCGCTGATCGTCGGGTTCTGCGGCGTCGGCCGTCCCTGGAAGATCAGCTCGGTGCCGCCCTTCAGATCGAGCCCGAGGGTCGTCTTCTTCGTGGCGATGACGATCGCGGATCCCACGATCAACAGCGCCACGAAGGCGAGGATGAAGAGGTTGCGACGGCGGTTGCTCACGGTGTTGAGTTGATCACGCTAGCGGTCTGGGGCGGCGTTCCGGCCTCCATTGCAACACAGCAAGAGGCCAACACATGCGGCGGCCACCAAACCCGCGGCCGAACCTATTCCGGCGTCAGGACGAGCAGGAGCCCGCCGTCGTCGTCGTACGCCGGGAAGAGGTCGGCGACCGCTTCGGTCGGCAGGTCGCCCTCCGCGTTCACCGCAACCTTCTTGCCGAGCGAGCGGACGCCCCACTCGAGGGTCGTCTCGATCGGGTCGGTCTCGCCGTTGGCGTCGGTGCCGGCCGTCGGGCCACCGTCGCCCTTGTCGATCCACTGCAGGCCGAGCACCTCACGGACGGGGCGGCCGATCACCTGCTCGTCCTTCAGCCCGGTGAGCTCGAACGCGCCCTTGCCGAGGTCGAGCACCCGGGCCTGCTGGTCCAACGTGAAGAAGGCGGCGCCGGGCGCCGGCATGTAGTCATCCAGCAGCTCGAAGAGGAAGCCGAAGCCGCACTTGGAACAGCCCTTCGGACGTGTCGAGAAGCCCGCGGTGCGCTCTCCGCTCAGCTCCCTGTTCCCGCAGTTCGGACAGATGAAGTACGGCATCGGAGAAAAAGGCTAGCCGACGAATAGATGCGGCTTCGCCATCAGGATCGCGGTCACAAGCGGTCGGTCGGCATAACCGGCCGGGACTTCGCCCCTGGTGCGAGGGTGCGCGTTGGCCCAACCCCGTCTAGTCGAGGAGGCCGACCTGGTGGCCGCTGGGGACCGGCAGCCCGAGGTGCTCGTAGGCCCGCTCGGTGAGCACCCGTCCGCGCGGCGTCCGCTTCACCAGCCCTTGCTGCAGGAGATACGGCTCGAACACGTCCTCGACGGTGTCCGCCTCCTCCCCGATCGCGACCGCCAACGTGGAGAGGCCGACCGGGCCACCGCCGAACTTCGAGGCCATCAGCTCGAGGAGCTGGCGGTCGTGACGGTCGAGGCCGGCGCGATCGACCTCGAGCATCTCGAGCGCGTCCGAGGCGAGCTCTGAGTCGATCTTGCCCCTGTCCTTGACCTCGGCGAAGTCGCGCACCCGCCGCAGCAGCCTGTTGGCCACGCGAGGCGTGCCGCGCGCCCGGCCGGCGATCTCCTCCGCCCCATCCGGGCTCACCTCGATGCCGAGAATCCGCGCCGAGCGCAGCACGATCTCGCGGAGGTCCGCCGCTTCGTAGTGCTCGAGGCGGTGGCAGACGCCAAAGCGGTCGCGCAACGGAGTGGTGAGCAGCCCCGTCCTGGTGGTCGCGCCGATCAGCGTGAAGGGCGGCAGGTCGAGGGTGACCGTGCGGGCCCCGGCTCCCTGCCCGAGGACGACCGGCAGGCGCCGGTCCTCCATCGCAGGATAGAGCGTCTCCTCGACGGCTCGGCCCAGACGATGGATCTCATCGATGAAGAAGACGCTGCCCGGCTCCAGCGAGGTCAGGAACGCGGCGATGTCCGCCTTGCGCTCGAGAGCCGGCCCGGCGGTCTGCACCATCGGCACGTTCAGCTCCGCCGCGATGATGTACGCGAGCGAGGTCTTCCCGAGGCCCGGCGGGCCGGCGAGCAGCACGTGATCCAGCGCCTCATCCCTGCGCCGCGCGGCCTCGATGAAGATCCCCAGCTGCTCGGTCACCTGGACCTGGTTGACGAAGTCCTCGAGCTTCGGCGGACGCAGGGACCGGTCGAAGTCGTCGTCCGCCCCGATCGGCCGGGCATCGTGGATGACGACCTCGGTGTCATCGTCGTCGATCCCCGGAGTGCGGATCCCCTCGCCGGGTTCGACGCTCATGCCGCCTTCGCCCCCGCGGCGCTCCGCAGCGCAGCCTGCACGATCTCCTCGGGGCTCTCGCCGTCAGCAGTGGAGAGAAGCTTCTCGGCCTCGGGCGGCGTGTAACCAAGGTTGAGCAGGCCCTCGCGGGCCAGGGATCTTGCGTCCTCCTCCCCGGGCGCAGACGCGGCGGCGTCGGCGTCCCCCGCGATCTCGCCGGCGACCTTCTCGCGCAGCTCGACGATGATCCGCTCGGCGGTCCGCTTGCCGACCCCGGGAACGGCCTGGAACCGCTTTGCATCACCGGCGGCGATGGCGCGCAGCAACTCCCGGACCGAGCCCCCGGAAAGCACGGCCATCGCGACCTTCGGCCCGACGCCGCCGACCGAGATCAGGTGGAGGAAGAGATCGCGCTCCTCCTCGCCGGCGAACCCGAAGAGGCTGAGCGAGTCCTCCCGGGCGACGAGATGTGCGTGCAGGGCGGTGTGCTTCCCGCGCGCCGGCACCGCCTTGAGCGTCTCAGCCGAGACCGCCAGGCGATAGCCGACCCCGCTCGCGTCGATCACGACGTAGTCGGGGCGGCGCACGAGAACCTCTCCGCTGACGGAGGCGATCATTCCCACTGATTCTGGGCTGCGGCCCGGATGCCTTCCGGACCGGTTACCCGGCGAGGCGCTGGCGCGCGGCGATCGCCGGCGTGGTGCCGACGCTCGGCCGTCCGAAGGCCGAGACCGCGCTGCGTGCACCGGCCGTCCCCGCATGGCAGATCGCCACGGCGAACGCATCCGCCGCGTGATCCGGCGCGGGAGGCTCGGGAAGCCCGAGCAGGCTCGCGACCATCCGCTGAACCTGGCCCTTGTCGGCTGAGCCAGAGCCGCAGACCGCCTTCTTCACCGCCTGGGGCGTGTAGTCGAAGCAGGACAGCTCATGTTTGGCGGCCGCCAGCATGGCCGCGCCCCGGGCCTCACCGACGCTCAGGGCGGACGCGACGTTCTTGCCGAAGAAGAGGTCCTCGAGCGCCATCGCCTTGGGCTCGTGCCAGCGGATCAGCTCGCCGAGCGACTCGTGGAGCCGGGCGAGCCGCTGCTCGACGGCAAGGTCGGACGGCGTCTCGATCACGCCTCCATCGAGCGCGACCATCCGCTCACCGGACGTTCGAACCACGCCGAACCCGGTGTTGGCGGTACCCGGATCGATACCGATGACGATCACGCCCCTTCATTCTCACTCGCCCCCCGGATGTCCTTCATCCGACCCCGGACGCGGACCACTCAGCCGGCGGCGGCCTTCTCCAGGATCTCCTCCGCGACATCGAAGTTCGCGTGCACCGAGTCGACGTCGTCGTGCTCTTCTAGCGCGTCCATCAGGCGCAGGAGCGCCGGCGCGTCGCCCTCCCCGACATCGACCGTGCTCTTCGGCTCCATCGAGAGCTCCGCGGACTGGATCTCGATGTCTCCCCCCTCGAGAGCCGAGCGGACGGCCGCGAGATCCGAGGCCGCCGTGGTGACCTTGAGCAGGTCGCCGTCGTCCGAGACGTCCTCGGCGCCGGCATCGATCGCGGGCATCAGATCGTCCTCGCCGTAGCGCTCACCATCGACCAGGATCACCCCGCGCTTCTCGAACTGCCAGGCCACCGAGCCGGGCTCGCCGAGGCTGCCACCGTGGCTATCGAATGCATGGCGCACCTCCGAGCCGGTGCGATTGCGGTTGTCGGTCAGCGCCTCGACCAGGATCGCGGCTCCGCCCGGCCCATAGCCCTCATATACGACGCTCTCGATCGCGGCGGCGTCGTCGCCCTCGCCGGTGCCACGGTCGATCGCCCTCTGGATGTTGTCCTTGGGCATCGAGGCGTCGCGCGCCTTCTGGACGGCGAGTCCCAGGGCGGGGTTCGCGTCGACGCTGCCGCCCCCATCACGGGCCGCAACGGTGATCCCGCGCGCCAGCTTGGTGAAGAGCTTGCCCCGCTTGGCGTCGGCCGCGCCCTTCTTGTGCTTGATCGATGACCACTTGGAGTGACCGGACATGCCATCGATTCTAAGAGCGCGCCCGGAATGGATGCGAGATCCGAACTAGACGACGAAGCTCCCGTCACGCTGAAGCGACTCGCCGTCCACCTCGATCTTGCCCCCCTTCCGAAGGTCGCAGATCATGTCCCAGTGGATCGCCGACTCGTTAACGCCGCCCGTCTCCGGGTATGAGCGCCCGACCGCCAGGTGGACGGTGCCGCCGATCTTCTCGTCGAGCAGGATCTCGCCCGTGCCGTCCGTGATCCCGTAGTTGGTGCCGATGCCGAGCTCGCCGAGCCGGCGGGCGCCGTCGTCGGTGTCGAGCATCTCGATCAGGAACTCCTCGCCCTTCTCGGCGCTCGCGTCGACCACCCTGCCCCCCTCGAACCTGAAGGTGACGCCGGCCACCTCCCGGCCCGCATAGCTGGCGGGCAGGTGGAACTTGATCTGTCCCTCGGCTGAGTCCTCGATCGGGCCGGTGAAGAACTCGCCGTCGGGCATGTTGTGCCGGCCGTCGGCGGCGATGAACGTCCGGCCATCGATGCCGAGCCGCAGGTCGGTGCCATCGCCGGTGACGTGGACCTCGGAGCGGCCCTGGATCCAGTCCGCGAGCCGCCTCGTCTCCTCGGAGGTCCGCGTCCAGGCCCCGACGGGGTCGTCATCAGTCGCCAGGCAGGCGCCGTAGTAGAAGTCCTCATAGGCGGGTAGCCCCATTCCGGCCTCGGATGCGTACGCATGAGTCGGGAAGAGGGTCAGGGCCCAGCGATACGTGCCCTCGGCGCTCCGCTCCATCGCCCTCTTCATCAGGCCCTGCGTCGCGGCCTGGCGCATCGCCTGCCGCTCCGGCGGCACCTGGGAGAGCGCACGGGTGTTCTGGCTCGCCATCACGGCGATCCGGACGTCGGCGTTCTCAACCGCCCATGCCGCCACGGGCGAGACCCACTGCAGCTGCTCATCGGAGGCATGCTCGAGATACGAGGCGGACTGGCCCTCCATCGCCATCTGGACGATCGGGTTTCCACCCGCCCGGAGGACCTCCTCGTAGATCGCCTGGAGCAGCGGCTCGGCCGCCGACTCGCCCTCGATCGTGCAGACGTCGCCGTCCGCCACCTTCGTCGAGTGGCGGACGAGGATCTGCGCGAGCGCGGCTACGCGTGGGTCTCTCATGTGCCGGACAACCTAGCGAGCGGCCCGATCGGCGGATCTCGCCGCGGTGCACATCGCCATGAAGGCCGCGTGCAGGCGGCTGTCATCCGTGAGCTCGGCGTGGAAAGCGACCGCGAGGACGGTCCCGTCCCGGACCGCTACAGGGTGCCCGCCGACCTCGGCCAGGACCTCGACGCCCGGGCCGTGCTCCTCGACCCACGGTGCCCTGATGAAGACCGCGCGGAGCGGTTCCTCCCCGACGCCCTCCACCCGCAGGTCCTCCTCGAAGCTCTGGAGCTGGCGGCCGAAGGCGTTGCGGCGGCAGACGTAGTCCGCGATGCCAAGATGGTCGCGATCGCAGACGATCATCCCGGCGCAGCTGCCGAGGATCGGACCGCCCCCTTGATGGAACGAAGGAATCGCTCGATCGAGGCCCTCACGCTCCATCCCGATGGTGATCGTGGTCGACTCCCCGCCGGGGATCACCAGGCCGTCGAGGCCGATCAGTTGCTCCGGAGTCCGGACCTGGGTCGCGGCCGCGCCGAGCGAGCCCAGCATCCGTCTATGGGCGTCGAAGTCGCCCTGGAGGGCGAGGACACCGATGCGGAGAGGACGGGCGCCGCTCAAGCGCCGCGGCCCTGCAGCAGGCCGCCGTCGGCCGCCAGTGCCTCGATCTCGAGGCCGGGCATCGCGTCTCCGAGCTCCATCGACGCCTGCGCGACGCGCTCGGCGTCCTCGAAGTGGGTGGTGGCCTCGACGATCGCACGGGCCCTGCGCGCGGGATCCTCGCTCTTGAAGATGCCCGAGCCGACGAAGTTGCCCTCGGCGCCCAGCTGCATCATCAGGGCGGCGTCCGCCGGGGTGGCGATGCCGCCGGCGCAGAAGAGTGGGACGGGCAGCCAGCCTCGCTCGGCGACGTCCTGGACGACGTCGAGCGGCGCCTGGTGCGCCTTGGCGGCGCCGGCGAGCTGCTCGGGCCGCAGCGAGGCGAGGTGCTTGATCCCGTCGGTGATCTCGCGCATGTGACGGACCGCCTCGACGACGTTGCCAGTCCCGGCCTCGCCCTTCGAGCGGATCATCGCGGCGCCCTCGCCGAGCCGCCGGAGCGCCTCGCCCAGGTTGGTGGCGCCGCAGACGAACGGAACCTCGAAGGCGAACTTGTCGATGTGGTTGGCCTCGTCCGCCGGGGTGAGCACCTCGGACTCGTCGACGTAGTCGACCTCAAGCGACTGGAGCACCTGCGCCTCGGCGAAGTGACCGATCCGGGCCTTCGCCATCACCGGGATCGTCACCGCCACCTGGATCTCCTTGATCACGGCGGGGTTCGACATGCGGGCGACGCCGCCCTGTGCGCGGATGTCCGCGGGAACGCGCTCGAGCGCCATCACCGCGCAGGCCCCTGCATCCTCGGCGATCTTCGCCTGATCGACGTTCGTGACGTCCATGATCACCCCGCCCTTGAGCATCTCGGCGAGGCCGGTCTTGAGGCGGAATGTCGCTCGCTCGGGCATTTGCCCGCCTCATAGTAGAAGGGCGAGGTGTTTGCCAGGTTGAAGGGTGGGCACCCTTTGTCCTACCTGGCCGCTAGGGGGCACTGCAGGCGAGGTGGCGTAACAACTTGGGGTCTGGTCCCCCGGACCCCGGTATCGGCTGCAGGTCCGGATCGCCCCCCGGGCCTGCGGCCTCTTATCTGCCGAACCGCGACCCCACGTGGGTCTGAGGGGCTACTTCAGCTTGAAAGCGCGGATGCGATCTCGGTGCGCGGCCTCGTCACGGGCGTAGACCCCGTGGGCGAGCGCCTGCACCAGGCCCATCAGCGCCGCGTTGGAGCGGATGTAGGACGGGCCGTTCGATGAGTAGTAGAGCATCAGCTCCGAGTGCTCTGCCACGTCGGAGAGGGTCGCGTCGGTGATCGACATCGTCCGCGCCCGGCGATGACGGGCGAGCTTCAGCGCCCGGAGAACGAGCGGATGGGCGCGCCCCGCGGTCAGCACGACCAGCAGGGTGTCCTCGTCCATCCGCGAAAGCTTCTGGATGTTGTCCTGGCTCGGCGAGGCGACGATCTCCGCGCGGACGTCGAGCAGCCCGAGCAGGTGTCGGAGGTAGCTGGCGAAGAAGGCCATCTGCTCCACCCCGACGATCAGGACGCGCCTCGAGGTGGCGAGCGCCGAGACCGAGGCCTCGACCTGCTCGCGGGTGAGGCTGCGGGCCGTCTCCTCGATGTTCGAGTAGTCCGCGCCGAGCGAGGCCTCGAACTCGGAGTGATCGAAGTTGAAGAGAGCCGCGGCTCCGCTTCCCCCGTTGCCGCTCGGAGCGCCCTCGGCGACCATGTGCCGGTACTCCTCGATCGCCGCCTGCTGCAGCTCGGGGTACCCGTCGAAGCCAAGGGCCTGGGAGAACCGGACGACGGTCGAGGACGAGGTGTTGGCCCGGCGCGCGAGCTCTTCGGCCGTCTGGAAGGCGGCCTCGTCGAGGTGATCGACGATGTAGCGAGCCACGTCCTTCTGGGAGCGCGAGAAGTCATCGAAGCGCTCGGTGATGAAGTCCGAGAGGCTCTTGCGTGCGGGGTGAGCCTTTGTCGCAGTCCGTGCCACGGGCGCTGATTTCTCCACCCGGGCGGGTTTCCCTTCTAGGTTTCTCGCGCGAATGTGGTTGGATCGTCGGATGAGCCTCGACGGGCAGCTTCGGCGGACGAACCGGAACATGATCCTCTTCGACCTGGCGCTGGGGTCGGGCGCCGTGCTGGCGCCGTCGCGGACGCTGCGCTTGCTCGGGCACGACCAGCCTTCGGACGACGCCAAGGAGCTCTTTCGCCGCTGCGGCCCGATCTGGCTCACCTTCGCCGCCGCCCACCTGGTGGCGTACCGCCGCAACCGCCCGCAGGACTGGTGGGCGCTGTCCTGGCTGCGGGGCACCGAGCTGGCGACCGACATCCTCTGGTCGCGCTCGCCCGCGTTCTCGCGGCCGGGTGCGCGTGCGGGGCTCTGGTTCGCGGGCCTCGGCAACCTGGCGATGACTCTCGGCTTCGCCCACCTCGCGCGGACCGAGAGGTAGCCGGCGGCGCTCAGACCGCTCGCGGCTTGGAGCTGCAGACCTTGAGGCCGAGCGACTCGGCGAGCCTCTTCCGCTGGGGAGCGGACTTGGCCACCGCGGCCTGCGCGGTGCCGTAGGCGCGCGAGTCCTGGTTCTCCGCGGCGCTCTCCCCCCTCTTCATCTCCTCGATCGCCCGGTCTCGGGCGTTGAGGTAGGCATCGAGCGGCGCGCGGAGCGCATCCGGCGGCTCGAGGTCGCCGATCGCGGAGTTGGCGCTCTCGGCGGCCTGAATCAGCTCCTTGGTCTGGTCGGCTGCCTCCGACGCGCTGGCCGGCGGATGCGCCTGGATCCGCCGGAACTCGGCCTGCTCCTCGCCGCAGATCTGATCGGCCTTCCGGTCGAGCTCGGCCGCGGTGACCTGCTGCTTTCCCCCGCCGCAGCCTGCGCCGAGCGCGGCGATCAGGAGGAACGGAAGCAGCTGAGGGAGCCGGCGGAGCCCGATCATCTGGACGAGCACTCTAGCCACGGCCGGAGCGCCTGCTTCAATACGCGGACCAGAGAAAGGAGGTGGTCCTAACTTGAATTCCATGCTTGACGGGACTCTGGAGGTGCAGGGCCGCTAGGTCCGGGCGCTGTAGGGCCCAAGGGGTCGCAAGGACGGCGACGCGGTCGTCCGGCGGAATCCAACCCGGGCACCGGCGAGCGAACGGAGGTGGGAGCCGTCCCGCCCCACCGCAAATCCAAAGCTCGTTTCAGAACCGCGTTTGAATGACGAAGGGCCGCCTCGAGGCGGCCCTTCGTCGTCTCGGGGATCGAGCGGGCTAGCCGCCCAGATTGCTCACCCTGGTGTCGAGCTTGTCGACATCCTTCTGCAGGTTCTTGATCTCCGTCGCCTGCGTCGCGCTCGTCGTGTTCAGGGCGTTGACGCTGTTCTGGATCGCCGTCACTGAGGTGCGAAGCGACCGCAGCTGCTTGTTCACGCTGGCCGTCACTCCGGCTTCCTTGCTGGCCTGCTGCTGCTCGGCGCCCTGCACCTGGGACGCCGTCGTGCCGAGCTGCTGCTCGAGCTGTGCCTTGGTCGCGTCCGCGATGTCCTGATCGCTCTTGTTGCCATTCTTGGCGCTGATACGTTGCCGGTCATGTTGTGCAGCCCGTAGCCGTTGGGCGGGAAGGAGCCCACGGGGGCAGTTCCGTAGTACCCGTCGGCCTCGCTGTTTCTGGCCGGGAAGTCGCCCTGCCAGACGTTCATCCGATGCTCGCCGCCGGGCTCACGCTCGCCATCGGCGTGCTCTAGACGCGTCCCGGGCAGCGGTTAGGTTCGCCCGCATGAACCCAAGAACCGCATTGATACTGGCTGGCCTGGCGCTCGTTGTCGGCGTCGTCTGGGCAGCCGACTGGTTCGATCCGGAGTTCCGCCGCCGTGAACGGGATCACGATCCCCGCGGCCCGCGGAAGGTGTCCTCAGGATCCAGAAAGGTGGCTCATATCTCTGCCACGACTCCTACTGGAGGCGCTACAGAGCGGCCGCCCGGCAGGGCAACTCGCCCGACAGCTCGAGCGGCAAACGTCGGGTTTCGCTGCGCCCGCGACGGCTGAACGGCCGGTCAATCCGCCGGCCCTCCGGCCGGTCGGTCGAACACCTGCATGATCCCGCCGATGGCGAAGCAGACCGCGCCGGTCAGCGTGCCCCAATTGGCCACCGTGACGTTGACCTGGTTTGCCGTCTCGGGCCTGGTGAAGGCTGCGATCGCCGAGATCATGAAGAGGACCGAGCCAATCTGATTGACGGCAACGATCGCCCATCCAAGATCCCGCCGCCGGAGGCAGGGACGAGACCGGTGACAGGTCTCGGCCATCGCCAGGTGACCGGAGATCAGGAACAGAAGACACCCGATGACCTCGGGCCTCCAGATCAGCCTGTTGACCCCATGGGTGCTGAGGCCGTCGATGAATGAGTCGATCAGGCTGATCCCGAAGGCCAGCGTTCCGGCGAAGAGGACGAAGGTGCTCAGCCAATCAATTCTCATCGGCTCATACGACCACCAGCTCCAGGGCTCCGTGGCGAGCGCACCCTCGTTGTCCACGCTCCGCGGTGCGTTGATCGCCCCCAGAAGCGAGGCGTACGCCCCGGTGCTGAAGAAGATCCCGCCCACAAGGTAGATCGACGCGGCCGATGCGGCGTCGCCGGACCCGAGCTGCGCCACGGCCGCCCCGATGGCGAACAGCGACCCCCCGATGAGGAAGGCCCCCGCCGCCACCCAGTTGATCCGCCGCAGACGCCGAGCGAGAGCCGCCGGCTCGTGAACGGGCCGGGGCCACGGCCCTCGGCCAGCTTCCAAACGGTATGTGATTCGACCGGCGGCTGGGGCGGGTCAGTCACCCTGCTCGGCCATCTCCTGCTGCGCTTCCGCGAGGGCTCCCTTCACCGCCTGGACGTGCCGTCCCTCGGCCTCTCCCTTCACCCGCTCGACCGTACCGCGCTCCCTGATCGTGTCCGGCCAGTGGGCCACGAGCGGATGGCTCATCGTCTCCTCCAGGGGTTGACCTTGCCGAGAGCAGCGTCACCCGGCATTCCTTTACCGCAGTGACAAAACACTCTCGCTCGCGGAAACGCATCATCCGAACGGGGTGAAAGCGTTCGAAGCCTCTCCGTTCGAGTCGTCGCGATTTCACCCGATCGGGATGACGACATGACCGGCTCACTCAGGTTGGCTACGCCGCGAGTTGACCTCGCAATCCGCCACCGCCAACCCGAACAACTTCGAGTACGTCGCCCGCGCCCGGCTCCCGATGGTGGGCGAAGCGATAATCGCGAGTGGCTGGCTGGCCACGATCGGTTTGCTCAACCTCTTCTACGCGATCGCCGTACTCGCCGGCTCGCACATCTTCATCACCACGGCCTCCTGGCTGGTCGGAGACACTCGGCCTGAAGGCTGGCTGATGCTGATCGTCGCACTGATCCAGCTCGCGGCCGCGCCCGGAGTGTTGCTGGGCAAGCTCGGCGCGCTCGCGGTCGGTCTGCTCTCCGTCGCCGGCCACGTCGTGGCCGTGATCATGTTCTTTCCCGAGTCGCCGGGTGTCGCGATCGCTTTGTTGCTGATCGATGTGGCAGTGTTCATCTGTCTGCTGAGCGTCGCGAGGAGCGCTCGGCTGGTGACGAACTGATGGCGACCGGCAAGGACAAGCTGGGCAAACTGCTCGACCAGTTCAAGGAGGACCCGCGGGGTGCCTGGCTGACGGAGGACGCGCCTCAGGAGGCGATCCCCGAGCACGCAATGGACTCAATCGCAGCGATGCGGCTCGTTTCTCAGGAGCTGGCCGTCGAGGGGATTCCCGAGCGCAACCTGGCGACCTTCGTCACCACCTGGATGGAGCCGGAGGCCCGCACGGTCATCGACGAGAACCTGCACCGCAACTTCATCGATCACGCCGAGTACCCGATGACCGCGGAGATCGAGCAGCGCTGCATCCGGATGCTCGCCGAGCTCTTCAACGCCCCGGGCGAGACGACCGGCGCCCGCACCCAGGGCTCCTCCGAGGCGATCATGCTGGGCGCGCTCTCGCTGAAGTGGAAGTGGCGCCAGCGGCGCGAGGCCGACAACAAGGACACCAGCAAGCCGAACCTCGTCTTCGGCGGGGACGTCCACGTGGTCTGGGAGAAGTTCTGCCGCTACTTCGACGTCGAGCCCCGGATCGTCCCCCTGCAGTCCGGCAAGTACACGATCGGCCCCGAGGACGTCGAGCCCCATCTCGACGAGAACACGATCGGCGTGGCCGCCGTGGTCGGGACCACCTTCACGGGCCACGCCGACGACGTCGTCGGGATCAACCGGCTGCTGCTCGATTACAAGAACGAGAAGGGCCTCGACATCCCCCTGCACATTGACGGTGCCAGCGGCGCCTTCGTCTGGCCCTTCCTCTACCCGGACTCGAAGTGGGACTTCCGCCTCGAGCAGGTTCGCTCGATCAACGCCTCCGGCCACAAGTTCGGCATGGTGTATCCGGGGATCGGCTGGCTGATCTTCCGCGAGAAGTCCGACCTCGCCGAGGACCTCGTCTTCTACGAGAATTACCTCGGCAAGACCGACGCGACCTTCACCCTCAACTTCTCAACGGGCTCCGCGATGGTGCTGGCCCAGTACTACAACTTCGTCCGCTTCGGCAAGTCCGGCTACCGGCTGATCATGGAGATCATGCAGGAGAACGCGCAGGCCCTCGCCGACGATCTCGAACGCATGGGCCCGTTCCAGATCATCGGGGCCGGCGAGGAGACCCTCCCCCTGGTCGCTTTCAACCTTGCCCAGAAGCACGCCTACGACGAGTTCGACATCGCCTTCCAGCTATCGGCCGAGCGGGGCTGGATGGTGCCCGCCTACACGATGCCGCCGGATGCGCAGGACGTGAAGATGATGCGGGCGCTCGTCAAGGTCAACCTGAGCCGCTCACTGGTCGACCGCCTCGTAGAGGACATTGCGAACGCGATCGAGACACTGGAGAAGAAGGGCCCGGTCAGCGACTCCGAACGGAAGCGCGTCAAGACCAACGTCAGCCACTGAGCGCTTCAGCCGCTCGTATCGGCCCGGCGAATCGCGCGCACGGCCAGGATCGCCCCGATGACGACCCCGGCGAGGATCGCGACGATGCCCACGACCGGTCCGATGAAGAAGAAGCAGGCCAGGACCACCAGGAACCAGAGGGCCAAACCGAGCGTCAACTTGACGCCGATCAGATCGGAGACATCGGCGCCTTGAGACAGCCCACGCTCGCCTTGCTGAGAATCGTTTGCCATGGCCGACTTGTAACGGGGTGTGCCGGGCCCGTCATCACTCGGATCGGGTGATCGAAATGATGTTCACACCCGACGGAAAGAGCCTCTGAGGTGGAGTGGTCACTGGCGATCGTCGCCCTTTCGGTACTGGCCGTGGCGTCGGTATCGGGACGGATCGCCGGCACGCCCCTGACCCCGGCCATCCTGTTCGTCGCGATCGGTGTACTGGTCGGCCCAAGGGTGCTCGGGGAGGTCGACCTCGCGAGCTCCGGCTCGACCGTCCGAGCGCTCGCCGAGGCCACACTGACCCTGGTTCTCTTCTCGGATGCGTCCCGCATCAGCCTTCGAGAGCTGCGACGCGATGCGAGCGTCCCTCTGCGGCTGCTGGGCATCGGGCTGCCCCTGACGATCGTGTTCGGGGCCCTTGCGGCGGCAACCGTCTTCGGCCAGATCGACATCGAGGAGGCGATGATCATCGGTGTGGTGCTCGCTCCGACCGATGCCGCATTGGGCCAGGCCGTGGTCACCAGCGACCGGGTGCCGGCCCGCATCCGCCAGGGGTTGAACGTGGAGAGCGGACTCAACGACGGGATCTGCGTGCCGCTGCTCTTCATCGCGGTGGCGGCGGCGGACGTTCACTCCGAGCTGGCCGGCGGCCGATCGGCGGGGACGCTCGTGCTCGAGGAGATCGGCTACGGCATCGCGGCCGGTATCGCGGCCGGTCTTCTGATCGCCGGAATCATCCGCTTCGCGACGCCCCGAAGACTCGTCGCGGGCGCGTGGCTGCAGGTCATTCCCGCCGCCGGCGCCGCCCTTGCGTATGGCACCGCCGCGGGCCTGGGCGGTTCGGGCTTCATCGCGGCGTTCGTCGCCGGAGGAGTCTTCGGGGCGGTGCTCGGGCGGGATCCCGCCGAGGTGAACCGCATGGTCGACGAGGTGGGAGCCGTGCTCAACGGCGTCACGTTCCTGCTCTTCGGCGCCATCCTGCTTGGCCCTGCCCTCGGCCATCTGAGTTGGAACCTCGCGCTGTACGCAATTCTCAGCCTGACGGTCGTGCGGATGATCCCGGTGGCGATCGCGATGCTGGGGACCCGAGCACGTCCGGCGACGCTTTCGTTCATGGGTTGGTTCGGCCCGCGGGGACTCGCCTCGATCGTGTTCGCCGTGATCGTGGTCGAAGAATCCCAGCTGCCCCACCTGCAGACGATCCTCCTGGCGATCTATCTGACGGTCGGCCTCTCGATCCTCCTCCACGGGATCACGGCGGCGCCCCTGGCCGATCGCTACGGACGCTGGTACGCGGCTCATCCCCGTGAGAGCAGACCGTCCTTGGAGAGCGCGCCGGCAACTGTGACCCGGTCGCGATAGTTCTTCGGGCAAGCTGTCCATTTTCACGCTCTCCGTTCGTCTCCGAGGTGACACTCTCAACCAGGAGGTAGCCATGAAGTACGTGTTGCTGATCCATCAGGGAACAACCCCCGTCCCCGGCACGGACGCGTGGGAGAAGATCACGGAGGACGAGCGAAAGCGGATCTTCGCGGACTATCAGGAGCTCAACCAGACTCCTGGCGTCACTCCAAACGACGTGCGGCTCGACTCGCCGGAGACCGCGACGACCGTCCGCGTCGAGGACGAGCGGACGCTGACCACCGACGGACCGTTCGTCTCCGTCAAGGAGGCGATCGGCGGGTGGCTCACCTACGAGGCCGACGACCTCGACGCCGCGATCGAGCTCGCGTCGCGCATCCCGGCGGCTCGCTTGGGAGGCGCGATCGAGATCCGGCCGGTGATGGAGGGGTAGCGATCCTCGATCAGGTCTTCCGCGACGAGTGGGGCCGCGTCCTCGCCAACCTGATCGGCTTCCTCGGCAGCTTCGAGCTCGCCGAGGAGGCCGCTCAGGAGGCGTTTGCGATCGCCGCCGAGCGCTGGCCGCGCGAGGGGACGCCCGACAACCCGAGAGCATGGCTCGTGACGACCGCACGCAACCGGGCCATCGACCGAATCCGGCGCGACCGCGTCCTCGCCGAGAAGACCCGCCTGCTCGACCGGCCGGAGCCCGTGGAGGACGAGATGGATGAGACGACGATTCCCGACGAGCGCCTCGAGCTGCTCTTCACCTGCTGTCACCCGGCACTGGCGCTCGAGGGTCAGGTCGCGCTGACGCTCCGGGCGATCGGCGGCCTGACCACCGAGGAGATCGCTCGCGCCTTTCTGGTCTCGAAGGAGACGATGGCCAAGCGGCTGGTACGGGCAAAACACAAGATCGAGGCCGCCGGGATCCCCTTCCGCGTGCCTCCCTCCCACCTGCTGCCGGACCGGCTCGCGGCGGTGCTGGCGGTGATCTATCTGATTTTCAACGAGGGCTACGGCGGCCGCGGCGACCTCGCCGCGGAGGCGATTCGGATCGACCGGGCGCTGATGGAGCTGATGCCCGATGAGCCGGAGGTCCATGGCCTGCTGGCGCTGATGCTGGCCAACGACGCCCGCAGCGAGGCGCGGTTCGCGGATGGCGAGTTGATCCTCCTCGCGGATCAGGACCGCTCCCTGTGGGACGAGGGAGAGATCGGGCGCGGCCGGACCGCTCTCGATCGGGCCCTTGCCCTCGGCGGCCGCGGTCCGTATGTGCTGCAGGCGGAGATTGCCATCCTCCATACCGAGGACGAGCTGGACTGGCCTCGGGTCGCTGCGTTGTACGGCGAGCTCGCCGGGCTCACCGGCTCACCGGTCGTGGAGCTGAACAGGGCCGCCGCGATCGCCGAAGCCGGCGACCCGGAGGCCGCTCTGGTGCTGGCGGACGGACTCGAGCTGGAGAGCTACCACTACCTGCACAGCACCCGCGCGGAGTTGCTGCGTCGTCTGGGCCGGGATCAGGAAGCTCAAGCAGCCTATGAGCGGGCGCTCGAGCTCGTGCACTCCGATGCCGAGAGACGCTTTCTGGAGGGGCGCTTGGCCGAGATCAGAGGCCGGTGACAGCCTCGAGGCGCTTCGTCGAGATCGCCTCCGTGAACTCCCTGAAGTCCCGGTCGTTCTGATCGGCATACACCTCGGCAAAGTCGCTGATCGCCCGGTCGAAGGCCTTCCCCTTGCCGAGGTAGGAGGCGATCGCGATGCGGTCTCCCGAGCGCGCGTGAGCGCGGGCGAGGGTCCATCCGCAAAGCTGTGCGTAGAGGCCCATCGTCGTGGGGCTCATCCGCTCGATCTCCGCCGAGCCCTTGCCGTCCCAGAGCTGGCGCACATAGAAGTCCCGGTCTTTCCCGTCCGGCCCCGTCGCCGTGGTCCAGCCCAGGAAGATGTCGCTGGCCGCCTGCATGAGCCGCTGACCCTCGACCACGCGCCTCCCCTGCTGCTTGAACGGACCCGCGCCGGTGAACGGCTCGAGCACCGAGCTCTGAGCCTCCTTGGCCTGCAGGAACAAAGGGTCCCCCGAGTCGCGGCCGAGCATGAGGAGGATCCAGGCGCGGGTCCCGACACTCCCGACCCCGACGACCTTGTGAGCGATATCCACGAATCGGTAACGCTCGACCAATTGCCGCACGTCCCGGTCGAGCGATCGCACGTAGACGGAGTAGACGTCGCGAAGCCGCTCCTCGATCAGCTTCGCGTCAACGTCCTCGAACATCTCCGCGATCGGGACGATCAGCGGCGGGTCGCTGACGATGTGGACCTCGCCCCCGTTCGACTGCGTCAGCCTGGCGAAGGCGCGCCGGCTGTTCTTGCTCTCCGCCTTTGCCCGCTGCTTCTCGTAGCGCTTCGTCGCCTTGCGAGACATCTGCGACCGGTAGTGCTCGATCGCGTCGACGTCCATGCGCTCGTACCAGACGTCGAGCGTGGGCATGGCGGCCAATCGGCGCATCTCGCGCCGGTACTCCCCGGCCGCCTTGGAGAGCACGGCATGCCTTTCGGACTCGCGGAAGCCCAGATTGCGACCGCCGATCGCGAAGCTGGCGGCGAGCCGTTTCACGTCCCATTCGAACGGGCCCGGGTGCGTCTCGTCGAAGTCGTTGATGTCGAAGATCAGTCGCCTGTCCGGCGCCGCGAAGACGCCGAAGTTGGACAGGTGGGCATCGCCGCAGAGCTGGACCTGGAGCCCGGAATCCGGGCCGGCCGCCAGATCCGCGGCCATGATTCCCGCGGCACCGCGGTAGAAGGTGAACGCCGAGGCGGCCATCCGCCCGTGGCGGATCGGGACGAGCTGCTTGACCCGGGTCTTGTCCTGATCCGTGAGGACCTTGACCGGGTCACTCCGGTCCGAGGGCGGCTCCCAGCCAGCGTGCGCCGAGCGAGGCGTCCTGCGGCGGGCGGCCTTGCCCGCGGCCTCGCTCTCGCCCGGAGTACGAGGATCAGCCACGAGCGACGCCATCGAGGAGGCCTCTTTCCCGCGCCCGCTCGACCGCCTCCGCCCGGGAGGATGCGCCGAGCTTGCGATAGACGGCCTGGGCCTGTGTCTTCACCGTGTTGGCGGAGACGAAGCTCTGATCGGCGATCTCCCGGAACGAGTGGTGGCTGGGCAGGAACCGCAGCGTCCTGAGCTCCGCCGGAGTGAGCTCAGATCGGTCCTCACCAATCGGCGTCGCGGCGGCGACGGCCTCCGTCTCCTCGAGCCAGCGGCGAAGCGCCGGCGCACCCTCGATGCGCCCAGCGAACTCGGAGGCCTCGGCGAGCCACTTCATCGACTCCGATGAATCGTCCATCAGCAGACAGGCACGAGCAAGGAAGATCCGGGCCTCCGCCTGGTACCAGTCCGGGAACCCATCGAGACTGTCGAGCCCCCTCGCCGCGCGCCTGCGGTCGGCGGCTGCCTCATCCATCCGCCCCTCGTGCGCTCGGGTGAGCGCGGATGCCACGAAGAAGAAGGTCATGACCGGGTACTCGCCGAGCCGGAAGCGCTCCAGCTGCTCCCTGGCCTGAGCCACGACTCGAAGCGCATCCTCCAGGTCCCCGTTCTCCGTGTGCAGCAGGGTCAGCTGGGAGAGCGAGAAGACCTGTGCGATTGGAGCCGTGGCCGAGCCCGTGCGGGCCCCCTCCTCGAGCAGCTCGCGCGCATCCGGATCGCCAGCCAGATGGTGGCTCACCCCCGCGTAGAAGCAAGCCATCGCCCGCCAGGCGCTCTCCTGCGGATGGAGATCGCTCGCGCGCATCGCGTCGCGTCCCATCTGCTCGATGCCATCGGTCGGGAGGGTCGCCCTGAGCAGGAGCAGGTCGCCCTCCAGCTCTGAGTCGACCGCCGTCTCATCGAAGAGCCCCTGGGCGACGGCTGCCCAATGTCGTCCGCGGTCGCCATCGCCGAGCGCCAGGTAGAGATGGGAGGTCGCGAGCGCCAGTTGGGGGGAACGCGCGACCCTGGTGTCGCTGAAGAGATCGCACCAGCGCCGTAGATCCTCGCGGCGACCTTCGGCGAGGTAGGGCGCCGCGCGGGCCCAGATCAGCTCGGCGGCCAGCCCGTCGTCGCCCGCCGAGATCGCGTGGTCGATCGCCTCCTCGAAGCGCTCCTGCTCGGCGCACCAGATGCTGGCGCGGCGATGCAGCTTCGGAACGAGGTCCGGCTCCCGGCGGTTGAGCTCGGCAGTCAGGGTCTCCTTGAAGAGTGGGTGGTAGCGATAGGACTCGTCGGCGTGATCCAGGGGCTCGAGCGGCAGCTTCGACCGGGCCAGCTCGCGGAGCACCCGACCGGACCCGGTCCGCTCGAGAACCTCGTCGCAGGTCTTGCCGGCGAGATCCTCGAGTATCGACGTTCTCATCAGGAACCTGAGGCGGGCGACCGAAAGGCCCGCCAGGAACTCGTCCCTGATGTAGTCGGCGACGAAGCGGTCGTCGCCGCCGAAGTCCGCCACATCGGGGGCCGTCGCATCCCCATCTCCGTGTGAGAGCCCCGCCAGGTAGAGCGCCGCGGGCCAGCCCTCGGTCCGCTCATGCAGTGCGTCGACGTCGTCATCGTCGAGACGAAGGCCGATCGCCTCCAGCAGTGCAGCGCTCTCGGCCCTGGTCAGAGCCAGGTCGCGCTGGGTGAGCTCGAAGACTTCGCGATGCGCGCGCATCCGGCCCAAAGGCAGAGCGAGCTCACGGCGTGCCGCGAGCGCGATCTGGCCCTCGGGAGGGAGGGCGGCGATCGAGTTCTGAAGCGCCGCAAGCGCACCCTTGCTCCGGAGGGCATCCGCCTCGTCGAGAGCGACGACGAACGGTCGGCCGTGCGAGCTCACCGAGTCGAGGGCCTGGACCAGCCGATTCAAGAGGCGAGAGGGACGATCGTCGCGCGAATCAATGGTGAGCAGCGCAAATGGGCGATCGTCCTCTTCCGCCCATTGAGCCAGCAGGACGCTCTTCGCATAGCCGGCGGGCGCGGTGATGCGGACGACGGGGAACGCCGCCGCCGCGCGCAGTCGCGCGACCAGCTGCGGACGGGGAATCAGGTCCGTGCGTGGCGACGCGGTGCCCGCGTCCCGCGCGGGTGGGTCAAGCATCAACTCCGACACATCACCATCCCGGATTGTCATAGGTCCCCTAGTTCGATCCTCGAGAGAACTCACTTCGGCGCTTCCCCTCGGTCTCTTGCGCTGCTCGAAGCAACCCTACTCGCCATGGAGGGCCGGGTAACCGGAAAAGCTCCTAAGCCCTCCTCAGTAGTGACTACTTAGGAAATTCGCTTGGGCCTCATCACGTTCGGGTGATGTCGGGGACCGCGCGGGATGATTGGATCCAGCGATGGCTGACGACGCCGCTGCGCCGGATCCTGCCTCGACGCTGCGCAGCCGGTCCTTCGTGGCCGTGCTCGTCCTGGCGGCGATCATCGGGGTGATCGCCTCGCTGGTGGCTTGGTGCTTCCTGGAGCTGGTCTTCTACGTTCAGCGCTGGGTGTTCACGGACATCCCCCACGACCTCGGCTTCGACAGTGGCCCACCACTGTGGTGGTACCTGCCGGTGCTCGCGCTGGCCGGCTTGATCGCGGCATTTGCAATCGCCCGCCTGCCGGGCAACGGGGGGCACGTCCCGGCGGAGGGCCTGAAGGCCTCCCCCACTCAGCCGGTCGACCTGCCCGGGGTGCTGCTCGCCGCCATCGCGTCCATCGGTTTCGGACTCGTGGTCGGCCCCGAGGCGCCCCTGATCGCCCTCGGCGGCGGGCTCGGCTTTCTCCTGGTGCGAGCGATTCGCCCGGACGCGCCGCCTGAGCTCGGCCTGTTGCTCGCCACCTCCGCCACCTTCGCGGCGGTCTCGTTTCTCTTCGGATCCCCGATCATCGCCGCCGTGATCCTGATCGAGGCTGCCGGCCTTGGGGGATCGCGAATGCCCCTCGTCTTGATCCCGGGACTCCTGGCGGCCGGAATCGGATCGCTGGTCTCGATCGGAATGGGATCCCTGACCGGCCTGAGCACTGCGGACATCTCGCTCAGCCCGCTCCATCTGAGCTCGTTTGCGCGCCCGGACTTCGTCGACTTCCTCTGGACGATCCCACTGGCCGCGGCGATCGCGGTCATCACCTTCGTCATCTTTCGCCTCGCCCGGGAGGCTCAGCGAATCGCTGCCCCGCGGCCCTTCGTCGCACTTCCAGTGATCGGCCTTCTCGTCGCCGGGCTCGGCATCGCGTTTCACCAGACGGCGGACCACGGCGTCAACCAGGTTCTCTTCTCAGGCCAGAACGCGATCGGTCCGCTGGTCGGCGACCCCGGCGCCTGGTCGTTGTCGGCTCTCGCGCTGCTGCTCGCATTCAAGGGTGTCGCCTACGGCCTCTCCCTCGGCACCTTCCGGGGTGGCCCAACCTTCCCGGCGATGTTCCTGGGTGCGGCCGCTGGCCTGATGGCCGCTCAGCTGCCGGGATTCGAGACGACCCCGGCCGTCGCCGTGGGCCTCGGTGCCGCGGTGGTCGCCGTGCTCAGGTTGCCGCTCTCGGCGGTCATCCTGGCCACGCTCTTCACGGTTCATACAGGTCTGGGCTCGGGCCCCCTGATCATCTTGGGCGTCGTGGTGGCCTATCTCACCGTCCAGGCGCTCGATGCGCGCTCGAGCGCCCCGACACCTGCGACGGCGAGCTGAGATGGACACGATCATCTTCTGGGCGTTCACCGCCGCGTTCAACCCGACCCTGCTCGGAGCGACCACCGTGATGCTGTTGCTCGACCACCCGAAGCGCCTGCTGCTCGGATACCTGTGCGGCGCCCTGGTGACGAGCCTGACGCTGGGGGCGATCGTCGTGTTCGCCGTCGACGGATCGTCCGGAGCGACCAGCACGGGACAGTCGACCCTCAGCCCGGCCATGGATCTGACGCTCGGTGGCCTGCTGCTCCTCGTCGCCTACCTGATCCGCCCCAGCCGCGTGCCCAGGGAGACCGGTCGCCTCGCCGATCGCCGGCGTCGGCGCACCGAGAAGAAGAGGGACAAGGGACCCCCGAAATGGCAGCAGAAGCTGAGCCAGGGGACGGCGAGAACGACCTTCGTGATCGGTGCGCTGCTGACGCTCCCGGGCGCCTCCTACCTGATCGGCCTCGGCCACATCGCCGACAAGAACGCGAGCGTGGCCGCGACCGTCGCGATGATCGTCGGCTTCAACCTGATCATGCTGGCGCTGATCGAGCTGCCGCTGCTCGCCTTCACGTTCGCCCCGGAGTGGACGCCCGACGCGGTCGACCGGTTCAAGGGCTGGTTCAACCGGAACTCGAAGATCCTGGCCTTCCGCGGAGCAATCGTGATCGGCGCCCTCCTGATCGTCAAGGGCGCGATCGAGCTGCTCTGACCCGGCCGCTCGGGGCCTGTTCAGCCAGCCTCCGAGTGGATAGTGCACTCCGGGTGAACTCGGGGAGTACCTCGTCACCGTCGCCCGTACAGGGTGCCGGGGGCTCGGCCGGCCGCCACACCCGCCAGCGTCCGCACGCCGTCCCAGAGTCCCTCCGGGATCGCGGCCGAGGGAGAGGCGCCCGGATGGGCCGCCGCGATCCGCACTCGCAGCGCGCCCGGGCGGATCCTGAATCGGAGCGGCGGCTCGAGGGTGACCGCCTCGCCGTCGACACCGGCAGGCACCGGGAGGCTCGAATCGACGTTGAACTCGGGGCCGGACCATTCGCGCCACGGCCTCCGCGGTCGTCGCTCCGAGCCCGTGCCCGGCGGCGCGGAGGCCGCCGTGATCCCGAGCACCCCCGCGTCGATCCGGGGGCGGGTGCCCGAGCCGACCGCGCGGCCGAGGCGGTAGCGGTTGTTCGAGATCAAGACGGCCACGCCGGACCGCTCCGCCTCGCCCTCCGGGCCGGTCCAGGCCAGGTCCGATCCCACGCCATCGGGTCCGAGCACCTCGGGGACTGTGTTCAGGATGGTCCGCAGCTTCGCGTCGCGGTATTCGTCGCGCTGCACCGCCTCCGCGTAGAGCCCCAGCGAGACGTTGTTGACGAACACGCGCCCGTTGACCTCGGCGAGATCCACGCGGCGCTCGCCGCCGTCGACGAACGCGTCGAGCGCGCCGACGACATCGTCGCGGTCGACTCCGAGATCCAGCGCGAAATGGTTTCTAGTGCCCGCCGGAATGCAGGCGTAGGGCAGGTCGAGCTCAGAGGCGATCGAGGCGACGACCGCCTGAGACCCATCGCCACCCGCCATCGCCAGCGCGTCCGCGCCACCCGCAACCGCGTCCCTGGCGAGTTGCTCGAGGTCCTCGCCGCGGGTGAGCTCGACTGACTCGATGCCGCGCTCGGCCGCCTCGTCGGCGAGCGAGAAGCGCTCGGCCTTGCCGCCGCCTGACTTCGGGTTGTAGAGCAGCACCGGATGCGTGGGCGCCGGAGCCGGGGGCAGGTCCACCCGGAACCTGAAGGCCGCCCTTGCGGCATAGGTCGCTGCCCCCAGACCTACGGCGATGGCGATCGCCTCAACGAGGTGGTCGCCGCCGGCGATCAGCAAGCCGCCCTGCACGACCAGGCCGACCAGCGCCACGGCGAGACCGAGGAGCCGGGCGAATCCCGTGCGCATCACGGCGTACAGAGCCGCGCCGATCACGACCACGACGCAACCAAGCACGATCAGGTCGCGCGGAAACTCCGTCACGACGATGGCGACGGCCAGGATCAGGACCGCGGGAACCAGGACGAGCGCGGCGATCGCCGCCAGCCGCTGTCCGAGATTCAGCTGGCGGCCTGAGCGCCGATGTCGACCAGGTCGCTCGGGTGCACCCATGCGTCGACCAGACTGTGTCCCCCGGCGCGCTCGATCGCGTCCCTCAGGGGGATCGCCCAGCGGTGCTCCAGCAGCGCGATGCCGGCGGAGGTCCCCGGAGGGATCGCGTCGGCCAGGTACCAGACGTCGTCGGGATCGAGGACCGAGCCGCGCTCGTCCACGGCCTCCGCCCCGGCGAGGGCGCCGGCCTCCATGCCCTCCTCGCCGCCAGCGCCGAGACCCAGCAGCGCACCCGCCAGCGCACCGAATGCCTCCGCTTCGTCGGCCGGCAGATCGCTGTGCTCCACCGCCTCGAACTCGCCGTCCACGCCTCTCGCGACGAACATCAGGTCGATGAGCCGCACGATGTCGTGCTCACGAAGACGTCGGAGCTCGGCGAGGATCTCGCCGGAGAACTTTCCGTCCTCGAAACCAACCACCAGGAGCTGTACCGGACCGAATTCCATTTAGATCAGCTTCCCCTTCTCGGCCTCGAATTGCTCATCGGTCAGGACGCCGGAGTCGTGCAGCTCGCCGAGCTTCTTGAGCGCGTCGATCCGATCCATCTCCGACATTCCGCCACCGCCTGCGGCCGGCGGCGACTGCGCCGGCTGGCCCTGCTCGATCGCGGCATCCTGCTGCGCCTCGTGTTCCTGGGACTGGGCCCGTCGCTTGCCGACCGCGTAGCCGGCGCCACCGACCATCGCGGCTCGCATGAGGGGCCTTCTTCTTCCGATCAGCGGCATCGCGAATCCTTTCCTTGGTGACCGTGACCAGGATCGAATCGGACGGACGCATCGGGCGCATCACTCATTCCGGGTGAAATCCGTACGGCATCCGCTCAGCCGAGGGCCCCGCTGATCTCTCCGATCGCCGTCTTCTCGTCGTCGCTGACGCGATCGCCGCTCAGGCCCATGAACCCTTCCTTCCGCGCCTCCGCGACGCGCTGGGCGAGCCCCAGGATGAACTGCTTGTACTCGTCGAGTTCCTCGGAGGTGGCCTTCGACTTGAGCACGGCCACCGCATCGCTGATGTGCTTCAGAGAGGCGTCCTTGAGCTCCTCGGGCGTCTTGTAGCGCGTGTGGTCCATCTCCGGCTTCGCGGAGACGATCTCGTCGAGCAGCTCGCTCTCGCCGTGCTGCTTACGGGCCTCCGTGTAGGCCTTCGCCATCGAGAAGCTCTCGCGGATCGACCCGCCGCGATCCGACGCGATCACGATCAGCCCGGCGCTGGGCGGGCCCTCCAGGACGAGCTTCCATTCGTCCTCTGTGAAATCAGCCTTGGCGGTCATTTCGCCTCCGTTCTCTCGATTGGGTTGCAGTCGCAGGATTACGAACTCTCAGCGGAAGCCATCACCCCGATCGGATGATGTGGCGCGAAGCACCGCGGATAGGTTGGGCGAGTGAGACGCTGGCTCGCGGAGCTGCCGCATAACGAGACCCTGGTCGCGAGGCTCGTCCGCATCGTGATCTGGGTCGGCGGCCTCGCCCTGCTCGTCTTCGTCCTCGATCTGCTCGGCATCCCGGTCTCGGAGTGGATTCGCGAGCTCTTCAAGAAGATCCGCGAGGTCCCCGCCTGGGCGGTGGTGAGCGGCGTGATCCTGCAGAGCGCGCAGACGACGCTGGCCGCCGTCGCCTGGCTCACGATCTTGCGGGCCGCCTACCCGCGCGGGCGGATCACCTTCCGCCTGGTCCTGGCGGCATACGCCACGTCGGTCGCGATGAACAGCTTCCTGCCGGCCAACATCGGGACCTGGGTAATGCTGATCATGTTCACGACCGTCATCGCCGGCGCGACCTTCACAGCGATGCTTTCGGGGATCGCGGTGCAGAAGATCCCGTTCTCGATCTTCAATATCGCGGTCTACCTCTACCTGTTCCTCTCGGTCGCCGGATCGTTTTCCATCAAGTTGGGGGGACTGGCCGATCACTGGGTGCTCGCGGTCGCGATCGCGGGAGGGGTGCTGGCGCTCGCGGTCCTGGCGACGCGGGTCTTCCGTGAGCAGTGGCACAAGCTCGGCAAGCAGCTGGTGGTCGGGGGAACCGTCCTCCGGTCGCCGCGGCGGTTCTTCACCGGGGTCCTTCTGCCGGAGCTGGGGAGCTATGCGGCGCGCCTGGCGATCATCGCCGTCTTTCTGGGCGCGTACAGCATCCCGGTCACCTTTCACAACGTCGCCTCCGTGACGGCGTCGAACTCAATCTCGAACAGCGTTTCGCTGACGCCGGGCGGTGTCGGGGTCACGCAGGCGATGAACAGCGCTGCGCTCAGGAAGGAGGCCGGTGCCAGCACCGCGACCGCCTACTCGGCCTCCCAGCAGCTGATCACCTCCGCCTGGAATGTCGTCTTCGCCGTGATCCTCGTCTCGTGGGTGTTCGGCTGGTCCGGAGGCAAGGACCTGGTCAGGAGCTCCTACGAGCAGGCGAAGGTGAAGAGCGCGGAGCTCAAGGAGAAACGTCGCACTCGCCGCGACGCCGGGCACGCGGCGGGTTGATCGTCAAATCACCCGGATCGGAGGATGCCAGGCAGGGCATCCACTGCCAGTTTGTCCGGCGGCGCGCTTGCCGCGCTCGCTATGGACACGGTCGCCTCGTGTGGCGGCCGGCTAAAGAGAGGAAAAAACGATGAGAGGTGCGGGTCGAGTCGTGTTCGCGGCGATCCTGCTGCTGTTGATCGGAACGCTGAACATCATCTACGGGATCGGTGCCGTCGCTGACGCCAGTTTCTACGTCAACGACACCCGGTACATCTTCACGAATCTCCACGTAATGGGCTGGGTGCTGATCATCCTCGGAGTGATCCAGCTGACCGGAGGGTTCTCGCTGATGGCGGGCAACGTCTACGGTCGGGTGATCGGGATCATCGCCGGCAGCCTCGGCGCGATCGGAGCGCTGCTTTCGATGGGCGATCACCATCCCTTCTGGGAGCTGGCGATCTTCTTCCTGTGCGTCTGGGTGGTCTACGGGATCATCGTCTTCGGCGAGGACGAGCGAGCACCGGGAGGAGACAGAATCTGAGCGAGTCAGGCGGGAGCCCGGCGCCGAGCCGGGCTCCCGGCGCTCTTCAGCTCGGTTACTCGACCAGCTTCTGCACGCGGTAGGTCTTCACCCCGCGCGGGGTCTCGACCGACACCGCCGCGCCGATCGACGCGTCCCTGAGCGCCCTGCCCACCGGCGACTCGATCGACAGCTTCCCCGCGGCGAAGTCGGCCTCGGTCGGCCCGACGAGCGTCCAGGTGTTCACCTTGCCGCTCGACTCGTCCATGACCTCGGCCGTGCGGCCGAAGGCAAACGAGTCTGGTGCGGCATCGCTCACTTCGACCACGGTCGCCTTGCGGAGCCGCTCACGGAGCCTCCGGATCCGGGCCTCGAGATGGCCCTGGTCGTCCTTTGCGATGTGGTAGTCCGCGTTCTCCTTCAGGTCGCCGAGCTCCCGGGCCTCCTTGATCCGCGCCGCCATCTCGGTGCGGCGGGGGCCCTCCAGCTCCTCGAGCTCGGCGCGCAGGGCGACGATGCCCTCGGGGGTGATCGATTCGCTGTCCGGCGGAGTGTCGTTCATCGAAGCTGGGCACCATAGCCCGCGGCTCGCTTTGACCGGCGCAAGAGAGCCCATAGGATGGTCCGATGAGCGACGAAAGCATCACCGCGAGGATCGAGAAGCTCGTCACGGAGGAGAGGGAGCTGCGCGGCCGCGAGCAGGCGGATCGGGATGACGAGGAATCCCTCGAGGCCGACCGGGGGCGGTTGCGCGCGGTGGAGGTCGAGCTCGATCGCTGCTGGGACCTGCTCCGCCAGCGACGCGCCCGAGAGGAATTCGACCAGGACCCCGACAACGCCGAGGCGCGCAGCGCCGGCACCGTCGAGAACTACGAGCAGTAGCTACCCGGCGAGAGGCGAGGGCGGGATGCGGGTCTCGCCCTTCACCTCGGGGATCAGCATCGCAAGCTCGTCGACGAAGCACCAGGACCACTCCTCACCGGGTTCGAGCGAGCGGATCAGCGCGTGCCCGCTCTCCGTGGCGTGGGCGCTGGCGTGGCGATTCGGCGAGCTGTCACAACAGCCGACCTTCCCGCAAGCGAGACAGATCCGCAGGTGGAACCAGGGATCACCCGCCGCCAGGCACTCCTCGCAGCCCTCGACGGACTCCGGTAGCTCTGTGAGAGCAATCTGATCGAGGTGGCCGCAGCCGGGCATCGCTCTGCAAGCCTAGAGGGCAGTCAACCTCATGCGAGGCGCTCGATGCGCGACTCCCCCGCGTATACGTTGAAGCCCGTCCCCCGCGAGAACCCGACCAGCGTCATGTTGGATTCCCGGGCGAGGCGAACCGCGAGGCTCGACGGGGCCGAGACCGCCGCGACGATCGGGATCGCGGCCATCAGGGCCTTCTGGACCAGCTCGAAGGAGGCCCGTCCGGACACCTGCAGGACGGCCGCGAGCGGTCCGTCGCCATCTCCCGCGCCCTCCGAGCGCCTCATGATCCCTCGGCCGATCGCCTTGTCGACAGCGTTGTGCCGCCCGACGTCCTCCCGGAGGACGAGAAGCTCCCCGTCCGCTGAGAACAGACCGGCGGCATGCAGGCCGCCCGTCTTCTCGAAGGTCCGCTGGCCGCGGCGGAGCCGCTCCGGGAGCGCGCCGAGCCGGTCTGCGCTCACCGGCGGGCCGTCGGCCACCGGGTCGGCCGCGAGGCGGACCGCATCGATGCTCGCCTTGCCGCAGATGCCGCAGGAGGAGGTGGCGTAGAAGTTGCGCTGCCATCCGGTTCGCGGCCCGGCGCCGTGCCGTAGTCTCACGTCGATGACGCCTCCGTCGGCCTCCGGGCGGCATTCGACCGCGGCCGCCACATCTCCCGGATCGACGATCCCCTCACCGGCCAGAAACCCGATTGCGAGCTCGGCATCCTCGCCGGGCCCCGGAGTCCTCATCGTCACGGCGACCTGCTCGCCGTCGAGTCGGATCTCCAGAGGCTCCTCGACGGCAACCGCGTCTCGCGTTCGATTCGCCCGCCCCTCGCGCAGCCGTAGGATCCCGACCCGCTCGCTGGACCGGCCGCCGCGCGACTGCTCCGGGCGCTCGGCCTCGAGCACCTCATACGGGTCCGTCCGCTCCATCACGACTGGATCCCCATTTCGCGCTTCTTCCCCGAGAATCCGTCCGGCAACCGGGGTTTCGGCCGTAACGGGCCAGGTTTCCGGGAGACCACGCCGGGGATGCTGCGGATGCCAGCGATGAACGCACGAGAAGCCCTGCTCGATCGGCACGGCCGCCGCATCAGGGACCTGCGGGTCTCCGTCACGGATCGGTGCAACTTCCGCTGCCAGTACTGCATGCCTGCGGAGGGTATGCCCTGGCTCGATCGCGACGAGCTGCTCACCTTCGAGGAGATCGCCCGGCTTGTACGGCTGATGGCGAGGATGGGGATCGAGGGCGTTCGGCTGACCGGCGGCGAGCCGCTGGCGCGCCGCGAGTTCCCCCGGCTCGTCTCGATGCTCTCGCCGATCGATGAGATCCGCGACCTCTCCCTGACCACCAACGGCTACCTCCTCGAGCGTGACGCGGCCGCGCTCGCCGACGCCGGCATCGAGCGCGTCAACGTCTCGATCGACTCCCTGCAGCGCGACCGCTTCTTCCAGATCACGCGCCGCGACGCTCTGCCCCAGGTGCTGCGGGGGCTGGACGCGGTCGCCGGGCTGCCCTCGATCCGGCGGGTCAAGGTGAACGCACTCGGCATCCGGGGCTTCACCGAGGAGGAGATCCTGCCGTTCTGCGAGCTCGCCCGCTCCACTCAGATCCAGGTGAGGTTCATCGAGTTCATGCCGCTCGACGCCGATCATGCCTGGACCGAGGACCAGGTGCTGACCGGCGAGGAGATCCGCCGGGTGATCGAGGAGCGCTACGAGCTCGTCGAGTCCCCGCGCGAGCCCTCCGCCACGGCGCGGGTCTTCCGGTTCTCCGACGGCAGCGGCGAGGTGGGCTTCGTCAACCCGGTCTCCGAGCCGTTCTGCGCCGACTGCGACCGGATCCGGCTGACCTCCGACGGCAAGCTGCGCACCTGCCTGTTCTCGCTCGGCGAGACCGATCTCCGGGGGCCTCTCCGGGATGGGGCCGTCGACGCCGAGCTCGAGCGCGTCATCCGTGAAGCCGTCTGGCGGAAGGAGCTCAAGCATCGTGTGAACGAGACGGGCTTCGTCCAGCCGAAGCGGACCATGAGCGCCATCGGGGGATAGATGAGGCGCGACCAATGGCTCGCCGAATTCGCCGCGAAGCTCGGGCTCGATCCCCCGACCAAGGGAGAGGTGAAGGACCTGCTCGACCTTGCGGGGACCGCGGCGCACGCCTCCGAGCGCACCGCCGCGCCGATCGCCTGCTGGCTCGCCGGGCGCAGCGACCGGAGCTTCGCGGAGCTGGCGGAGATCGCGGAGTCGATCGCGCCGCCCGGCGATGCCGGCTAGAGCAGCCGCTCCGCGATGATCAGGTCGTCTTGAGTGTTCACGCTGAACACCAGCCGCTCCGGATCTCCGAATCGGGCGAGCTCTTCCTCGTCGATGCGCCGTGGACCGAGGCTCTCCACGGCGCCGCGCAGGGACCCCTCCGTGGCGAGCGCCGCCGAGAAGGGATCGATCGCCCCCTCGTCGTAGATCCCGAGCAGCGGCTCGAGCCTGCCGCCGACCGACGCCATCGCCGGGGGGGCGAGCGAGGCGAGCCAGCGCAGCAGCTCCGCGGTCAGGAAGGGCATGTCGCAGCCGAGCAACAGCACGCCCCGCGGGGCCTCGCCGAGCGCCGTGATCGCGCCCACCAGGGGATGAGTGGGGCGCTCCGGCTCGCGAACGACCTGGCAGTCGAGCGGCGGCAGCGCGGAATCCGGCTTGGCGACGACGAACGGGGCCAGCCCGGCCGCCAGGGTGGCCTCGAGCGGGTAGGTGATCAGCGGCCGGCCCGCAAGGGACGCCTCCGCCTTCTCTCCCCCCAGACGCGATCCCGATCCGCCCGCCAGGATCGCCGCCCTGATCTCGCTCTCGTGATCCGCCACCCGCCAAGTCTCCCAGCGGTGCCGCCATGCCGAGGCCGGCGTTGATCACCGCGGAGGAGGCGCGGCAGGCGGTGCTGGCCCAGGTCTCGGCCCTGCCGGCGGAGCCGGTCGAGCTCGGTCGAGCCGCGGGGCGCGTCCTCGCCGAGCCGGTCGCCGCGCCCGCCGACGTTCCCGCCTTCGACAACTCGGCGATGGATGGCTACGCCATGCGCGCGGAAGACGGATCGGCCGCGAACGTTGATGCGCCGCTGGAGCTCGAATTGGTCGCGGAGTCGCGGGCGGGACGCCCCGCCGATCTGCCCGTCGATCGCGGCCAGGCGATCGCGATCTCAACGGGCGCGAAGCTGCCCGCCGGAGCCGACTGCGTCGTCCGCATCGAGGACACCGAGCAGCGCGAGCGCCGGGTCCTGATCCTGGACGCTCCGGTTCCGGGCCTCAACGTCAGGCGCGCTGGCGAAGACCTCAGCGCAGGGGAGGTTGCGCTCGCCGGGGGGACGGTGCTCGGGCCCGCCGAGCTTGGCGTGATCGCCTCGGTCGGGCGCGCGCAGGTCGTCTGCCATCGCCGCCCGGCCGTCGCGGTCCTCAGCACGGGCGATGAGCTGAGGCCTCCGGGTGGGGACCTCGGCCCCGGTCAGATCCACGACACCAACTCGCATTCGGTCGCGGCTCTGGCGGCGCTCGCCGGCGGGCTCGTGAGCCCGCCCGGCTGGGCGGGAGACACGGAGACGGAGGTGAACGATGCGCTCGCGCCGGCTCTTGCCGCGGACGTCGCGATCGTCTGTGGCGGCGTCTCGGTCGGCGCCCACGACCACGTGCGCCCGGCGCTGACGGCGCTTGGAGTCGAGGAGCGCTTCTGGGGCGTCGCGCTGAAGCCCGGGCGGCCCACCTGGTTCGGAGTGCGCGAGGGCGGCGGGCTCGTCTTCGGGCTGCCCGGCAATCCGGTCTCGGCGATCGTCACCTTCCTGCTCTTCGTGCGGCCCGCCCTGCTGGCCCTCGCGGGCCACGAGGAGGACGTCGAGCGGACGACCGCGGTGCTCGACGACGCCTACCCGAAGCAGCCGGGCCGAGCCCACGCCGTCCGCTGCCGGCTGCGGCTGGCCGAGGACGGCTGGCACGTCCGCCCGACCAAGGCGCAGGGCTCCCACGTGCTCAGCTCGATGCTCGGGGCGGACTGCCTCGCCTTCCTCCCCACGGACGCCGAGTCGCTGAAGGCGGGAAGCCGGGTGGAGATCATGCTGCTGCCGAAGCTACCGCTACGCGGGAAGATGGTGGATCGATGAAGGTCACGGTGCTCCTCTTCGCGACGTTCCGCCAGCGGGCCGGCGCGCGGTCGGTTGACCTCGAGCTCGCCGACGGCGCCACCGCGGCGGATGCGCTTGCCGCGATCGGGAGCGATGCCGGTCTCGGCGAGCTGGTCGAGCGAATGCCGGTCAGGGTCGCCGTGAACCGCGAGTACGTCCCCGACACCACGGTCCTCTCCCCAGGAGACGAGCTGGCCGTGATCCCGCCGGTCAGCGGAGGGGCCGGTCCCTTCGCCCGGGTGACGACGGATCCGCTCTCGGCGGAGGCGCTGCTCGGCCGCGTCGCGAGTCCCGCCGCCGGAGCGACGGTCGTCTTCATCGGCTCGACGCGGGATGTCGCGGCGCTGGACTACGAGGCCTATCGCGAGATGGCGGAAGGGCGAATCGCGGAGATCCTCACCGGGATCGTCAGCGCCCTCGGGCTCGAGGGAGCGGCGGGCGAGCACCGCGTCGGGACGGTGCCACTCGGGGAGCCGAGCGTAATCGTCGCCGTCTCGGCCGCGCACCGGGCCGAGGCGTTCGCCGGGGCGCGGGAGGCGATCGACAGGATCAAGCAGGACGTCCCGATCTGGAAGACCGAGGCGGGCGATGAAGCGAGCGTCGCGGAGCTCCGCCACCTGCACTCCGTACCGGAGCCCTCGCCGGACGCCCCCGGTTCCGGCATGAGCCATCTGGACTCGACGGGTGCGGCCAGGATGGTCGACGTCTCGGGCAAGCCGGTCACCGAGCGACGGGCCCGTGCGGAGGGCGTGGTGGTGATGGCACCGGAGACCGCCGGCGCCGTCGCCCGCGGCGACTCGAAGAAGGGCGACGTCCTCGGCACCGCCAGGATCGCCGCGATCCAGGCGGCGAAGCGGACCGCCGATCTGATCCCGCTCGCGCACCCCCTCCCGCTCACCCACGTCGACGTCGACTTCGGAATAGACCCGGACGCGGGCCGGATCGAGGTCTCGGCCTCGGCCGAGACGTCGGACCGCACCGGCGTGGAGATGGAGGCGATGACCGCGGCGTCGGTGGCCGCCCTGACGATCTACGACATGGTCAAGGGGATGGAGCGCGGCGTCGAGATCGCCCATCTGCGGCTGCTGGAGAAGAGCGGTGGCCGCCACGACTGGCGGCGGGACGCTCTGTGAGAGCGGCGGTGATCACCGTGAGCACCTCGCGCGCCCGCGGCGACGATGCGCCCGACGAGAGCGGCCCCCGTCTGGAGGCCGTCATCGGGCGGCTCGGTGGCGAGCTGGCCGGGAGCGACCTGATCGCGGACGACGCCGAGGCGATCGCGGCGCGGCTGCGCCACTGGGCCGACGAGGATGGTTGCGACCTGATTCTGACCAGCGGCGGCACCGGCCTCGCGCCGAGCGACGTCACCCCCGAGGCGACGCTCGCGGTGATCGAGCGTGAGGCCCCCGGCATCGCCGAGGCGATGCGCGACGCGTCGAAGCCGCACACCGACAAGTGGATGCTCTCCCGAGCCGTCGCCGGGACCCGCGGCCGCACCCTGATCGTCAACTTCCCCGGCAGCCCGCGGAGCATCGACCAGACGGCACCGGCGATCGAACCCGCGCTGACGCACGCGCTCGATCTGCTGGCTGACGAGGCGGCGAAGGAATCGAACCTTCCAAGCGATGGTCTACATCGCCCTGCTGGCTTTGAGGGCCAGACGGGCCACCAGACCCCTGCCGCCCCACGAGATTGAGCCTCGTCCCCTCCTCTCTACCAACCTAGGCTCCCGCGGCGCCGGCCGCTTCGGCCCGCGCGCGAGCACTCCGCCGCAGCACGTGGCGGTCCCCGTGCCGGATGGTGAGGTGGCAGGAGTCCAGATGCTCGAGCAGGGCCTGCGCGTACTTGCGGCTCGTCCCCAGCAGGTCCTTGACCTCGGCGAGTGAGATCTCGCCTCCCGACTCCGCGGCGGCATCGAGGAGCCGCCGCCGCAACTCGTCGAGCACGACCGCCTCGTAGTAGACATCCGGCTTCACGCGAACGGCTCTGCCTGCGGCGACCAGGGACTCCAGACCGGCCAGGGCACCGGCACGCGCGCAGCCGAGCTCCTCGGCGAGCGCGGCCGAGGACCGAGGCGAGGCGCCATCCGCGCGGATCAGCTCGAGCGTGCGGAGCGCCCGCTCGTCGGGCGGAGCGAGGGCGGGTTCCTCGCGCAGATCGCTCGCGGCGGCCGAGGCCGGCCTCAGCAGTCCGTTGCGCTCCTCGACTCTGCCCGCCGCGAGCAGCTCGCTCACCGCGAGACGGCATCTCTCGGGCGCCCACCGGCGCCGGGCGGGCCCCAGCAGGGGAATGGCCTCCCAGCGCCTGGGATCCGCGGGGACGCCCGCCGGGGCCTCACTCAGGGCGATCTCGAGAAGCTCACCCGGCGAGCCATTTGCGATCAGGCTGAGGCGCTCGCTCGCTCGCCCCGGCCCGTGCCGCGCCGGGTTGGGATCGATCACCGTGCCGCCGCCCAGGGTCTCGGGCGGGGCGATCCGGCGGACGACGAACCGATCCCCGGCCCCGGCGATCAGGGGGGACTCGAGCCGGAGCTGGGCCACCCCGTCGTCCAGCGCGACGATGCGCGCGGGGGCATGCCGGGTGCCGTGATGGACCTGCACCCGCCGCTCGTCGTCACCGAGGTCGAGCGGGCCCTCGAAGCTCACGTCGAGCCGGTATGACGCCCGGAGCGCGGCACCGCTCGAGCAGACGACGTCGCCGCGGGAGATCCGGTCGCGGCCGGGGCCCGCGAGGTTCAGGGCGACCCGCTGCCCGGCGTCCACCCGGTCGACCGGCCTGTCGTGCACCTCGATGGAGCGAATCCGCAGGTCGATGTCGCGGGGCAGGACTCGCACCGTATCCCCCGCCACCAGCTCGCCCGACCAGAGCGTGCCGGTGACCACGGTCCCGATGCCGCGCAGCGAGAAGACGCGATCCACGTGGAGGACCGCGGGCTCCTCCCAGAGCGGCTCGGGCCGGCGCTGCTCGGCGAGCTCGGCGGCCTCCTCCAGCGCCACCATCAGGCCCTCCAGCCCATCGCCGGTCCTGGCGCTCACCTCCACGGGCGGCGCGTCGATCAGCTCGCGCGCTTCGACCGCGGAGCGGCTGCGGCGCTCCGGCTTCGCGAGATCGCATCGGGTCAGCACCACGACTCCCGTCTCCACCCCGAGCGCTTCCAGGACGGTGAGGTGCTCGCGCGTCTGCGGCATCACGCCCTCGTCCGCCGCGATCACCATCAGGAAGAGATCGATGCCGCTCGCCCCGGCGACCATCGTCCGGACCAGGGCCTCGTGCCCCGGGACGTCGATGACGCTCAGCTTGTGCCCGCCGGGCAGTGCGAGCTGCGCGTAGCCGAGCTCGATCGAGATCCCACGCCGGTGCTCCTCCTCGAGGCGATCTGTGTCCTTGCCGGTCAGCGCACCGATCAGGGCGGTCTTCCCGTGGTCGATGTGCCCGGCCGTTCCGAGCGTCAGCGGCCGCATCAGCGCAGTGCGGCGCGGATGGCGTCGCCGGCCCGCTCGGCCTCGGAGTCGCTCATCGTCCTCGGATCGAGGATCACCCTGCCGGCCGTGATCCGCGCGATCACCGGCGGCTCTCCCTCGCGGAGCCGGGAGGCGAGCGCCTCCGCTCCGAGCGGCCCCGGATCGACCACGCAGATCGGGCCCTCCAGCGTGATGAGCGGCAGCGAGCCACCGCCCGGTCGCGCCTCGCCGCGCTGGACGGCGGCCGAGGCGCCCGCCCGCTCAGCGATCACGGCGGCCCGCGGCCCGAGCTCCTCCTCGCTCGCGCCCAGCATTCGCAGGGCCGGGATCGACTCCGGTCCGCGATCCCGGTACAGCCGCAGGCTCGCCTCGAGCGCCGCGATCTGCAGCTTGTCCAGGCGAAGCGCCCTGGCCAGCGGATGCCGGCGACAGCGCTCGATCTCCTCCCTGCTCCCGGCCAGGATTCCGGCTTGCGGCCCCCCGAGCAGCTTGTCCGCCGAGAAACAGACGACCGTGGCGCCGGACCGGAGGCGATCCGTGATCGCCGGCTCCCCCTCCAGGGGGTCGAGCGCTCCGGAGCCCAGGTCGTCGATCAGCGGGATTCCCTTCCCGGAGGCCAGCTTCGAGAGCTCGCGCACATCCACCTCCTCGACGAAGCCCACGGTGCGGAAGTTCGATTGGTGGACGATCATCAGAGCGCTCGTCCGCGGGCCGATCGCGTCCGCGTAGTCGGAGAGCCGCGTCCGGTTCGTCGTCCCCACCTCCACCAGCGACGCCCCTGACGCCTCCATCACCTCGGGGATCCGGAACGAGCCGCCGATCTCGACGAGCTGCCCCCGGCTGAGGATCACCTCCCCACCGCCCGCGAGCGCGCTCAGGGCGAGCAGGACGGCGGCGGCGTTGTTGTTGACGGCGATCGCCGCCTCGGCCCCGGTCAGCTCCCGTACCAGCGGCTCGATGTGGCCGTGGCGGCTGCCCCGCTCGCCATCGGCCAGGTTCAGCTCGAGGTTGGAGTAGCCGGCGGAGATCTCCGCGGCGGCCTTCGCCGCCTCCGGAGCGAGCGGAGCGCGGCCGAGGTTGGTGTGGAGGATCACTCCGGTCGCGTTGACCACCGGCCTGAGGCTGCCGCGCTCCAGCCGTGCGGCGCGTTCCCGCGCGCCCGCCTCGAGCGCGGCGAGGTTCGCATCCGCCCCGTCGCCGGCCAGGATGCGGTCCCGCGCCAGGTCGATCTCCTCCCGCGCCGCCGCGATCGCGACGTGACGCGAGACGCCGGTGAGCCCGGAGGCAAGCCTCTCCACCGCGGGCAGCGCCCGCAGCTTCTCCACTTGTTCCTCGCCCTCGGAGGCGGGTGTCTTGGGCATGTCGCGACGTCTGAACCTTGCGACTCCTGGGTACCCGCTAAGCGTGGAACTCCAAACGGGGGCGGTGCGACTGACCGAGTTCGCGCATGGCGCGGGCTGCGCATGCAAGATCGGCCCGGGCGAGCTGCGGTCGCTGCTCGGGGACTCTGACGGCTCCGCCGACCCCAGGCTTCTGGTTGGGTCCGAGACCTCGGACGACGCGGCCGTCTACCGCCTCACCGGCGAGCTGGCCCTGGTGCAGACCGCCGACTTCTTCACCCCGATCGTCGACGACCCGTACGACTTCGGCCGTGTTGCCGCCGCCAATGCCCTCTCCGACATCTACGCGATGGGTGGGGAGCCCCGACTGGCGCTCAACCTCGTCGCCTTCCCGCTGGGGGAACTCGGGCAGGAGATCCTCCGCCGGATCCTCGCGGGCGGCGCGGCGATCGCCGAGGAGGCCGGCGTCGAGATCGCCGGCGGCCACTCGATCGACGATCCCGAGCCGAAGTACGGAATGGCCGTGACCGGGGTCGTCCACCCGGAGCGCTTTCTCTCGAACTCGGGCGCGCGGCCGGGAGATGCGCTCCACCTGACGAAGCCGCTCGGCGCCGGGCTGATCACCACCGCCGCGAAGCGGGGGGTCGCGGATGAGGAGACCGTGGCGGGCGCGATCGAGACGATGACCGAGCTCAACAGGGACGCCTCGGTGGCGGCAATCGAGGCGGGCGCGAGCGCGATGACCGACGTCACGGGCTTCGGCCTGCTGGGCCATCTGCACGAGCTCTGCGAGGCGAGCCGGGTGTCGGCCGAGCTCGAATCCGAAGCGGTCCCCGCAATCGACGGCGCACTCGAGCTCGCTGAGGACGAGGGCTGCCATGCCGGAGGCAGCCGCCGCAACCGTGAGTACGCGGCGGCGTTCACCAGCTACTCGGACGCCGTTTCCGGGTCGCGTCGCTTTCTGCTCGCCGATGCGATGACCTCGGGCGGTCTGCTGGTCGCGGTCCCGCCAGGCGACGGAGCGGCTCCGGGAGTCAGGATCGGGACGATCACCGACGGCCCTGCCGGTCACGTGGCCATCGTCTAGTCCCCGGCTCTAGCCGGTGATCGCGGTTCCCTCGATCCCGGCTTCCCGCCTTCGCTCCTCGACCCGCTCGCGCTGAGGGCCCACGGTCTGACGGGGGTCCTCGGCGGAGGCGAAGCCGGCCTTGAAGGTCGACCACCGCTTGCAGACCGCTCCGGCCAGCAGCAGTGTGCCGCCCAACACGGCGGCCGAGCGCCGGCGGCCGCCCGCCGCCATCAGCGCCGCTCCGGCGACGGTCAGCCCCCGGGAGAGCTTGTCGTAGGTGCCGGCATCCCCCTGCTTGTACGACTGGGAGAGCTCGCCGAGTCGGTGCTCCATCACCTGCGCCGAGGCGATCTCCGCGACGGCTCCGCCGATCGCCAGGCGCCGGGCGGGACCGGCGTAGCGGGTAGGCGTGAGCACCGCCGCGGCCGCTCCGGCGCTGGTGGCGGCGCCGGCGGCGAAGACGAGCGGCAGCTCTCGCCGTGCCTCGCTCCAGACGGGGATGGCGGAGTTCGAGATCAGCACCGCCGTGTAGGTCGAGAGCGGCAGGCCGAGGAGTGCCGCGATCGGTGCCGCCCGCCGGCCCAGCCCCTTGGGGAAGCCGATCAGGCTGGCGGCGGCCGCCGGCGTGACGGCCGCGCTGTTCGCCATCAGCAGCCACGAGCCGACGCTCATCGGTGAGGTCACCTTGAAGACGCGCAGCATGTTGAAGAAGCGCTCCGGGCGGCCGAGATCGAGGATCAGCAGGATCGGGCTGACCGAGATCCCGGTGAGGGCGAGGAACCAGGAGCGCCGCGCGAGCCGGCGATTGCCCGACACCGAGGCGAGGTAGGCGAGAGCCGACGACGCGCCCCCGAGTCCGCCGGTGAAGAAGTACCAGGGGATCTCCGGCTTCCAGACCGGCTCCTTGACGACGGGGCGGTCGTAGTAGGTCCGGGGACGGTCCTTCGGGACCATCGGGATCTCCTTCGCCCCGCGGTCCCTGCCGACACCGCTTCGCGTCCCCTGCGTGGAGTGCGGGCCCTCCCCGGAGGAGGCGCCATGGACATAGGTGTCGCCGTCGGTCGCGGCCCGGACGTCGCCGCGCGTGCCCTCCGCCTCTCCGTCGGTCATCTGCTTCCTCCGATGAAGGTGGCAACAACGCCGCCGGCAAGCGCCAGAGCGGCGATTCCGGCCGCGGCCCAGTTCTCGCCGAGGCGGCGGGTCGTCGCCACCGGGTCCGGCGGCAGCCGGTAGGTCTCCGGCTCGTCCATCAGCAGGAAGAATGCGCCGAAGCCTCCGACGCCGTCGTCGTCGTCGTGTCCGTAGAGCCGAGCCTCGCCGTTGCCGCGCTCGTGCAGCTTCTCCACCCGCGCCGACGCGCGCTCGCGGAGCTCGTCGAGCTCGCCGAACTGGATCGAGTCCGTCGGGCAGGCCTGCGCGCAGGCGGGCTCCATGTCGTCCTGGATCCGGTCGTAGCAGAGGGTGCACTTCCAGACCCGCCCGTCCCCCTCGCGCTGGTCGAGCACGCCGAAGGGGCAGGCGACGACGCAGTACCCGCAGCCGTTGCAGATGTCCTCCTGCACCACCACGGTGCCGAACTCCGAACGGAAGATCGATCCCGTGGGGCAGACGTCGAGGCAGGCGGCCTCCGAGCAGTGCTTGCAGACGTCGGAGCTCATCAACCAGCGGAAGCCCCGGTCGTCCTCCTGCGTATCGACCCCCTGATCGACGAGCTGCTGGCGCTGGGCCTCCTTCACCCACGAGTCGGGCGCCGAGCTGGCGACGCCGTCGACCTCCACCCGCTGCTCGATGAACGCGACGTGGCGCCACCGGTTCGCGCCGAGCTCGGCCGAGTTGTCGTACGAGGTGCCGGTGAAGCCGTTCGGGTCCTCGGGGACCTGATTCCACTCCTTGCAGGCGACCTCGCAGGCCTTGCACCCGATGCAGACCGACGTGTCGGTGAAGAAGCCGACCCGGGGCTTGGCCTCGCCGTCGTAGCTGTCGGGCCAGGTGGGGGTCTCGAGAACCGTGGCCGGGCTCATCTGGAGTCTCCCTCCGGCGCGTGCACCCGGGCATGGTGGGCGGCGACGAACTCCGGCAGAGCGGCGCCGCGGGGCCGGCGCCCGGGAAGGATGTCGGCGCTCGCGGCCTTCACCTCCTGGATGTGGACGTTCGGATCGAGGACGATCGAGAAGAGGTCGTTGGCGGAGTCGCCCTTGCTGGCCCCCGCGTAGCCCCAGTGATACGGCAGGCCGATCTGGTGGATCTCGCGGCCGTCGAAGCGCAGCGGCTTGATCCGCTCGGTGACCATCACGCGCGCCTCGATCGCCGTTCGGCTGGTCACGATCGTCGCCCAGCCGCCGTGCTCGAGGTTGCGCATCGCCGCGAGCTCCGGGCTGACCTCGCAGAAGAACTCGGGCTGGAGCTCCGCGAGATAGGGGACCGACCGGCTCATCCCCCCGGCCGTGTGATGCTCGGTGAGCCGGTAGGAGGTGATCACGAACGGGTAGACCTCGGCTCCGGGCTCGCTGCCGCTCGGGTTGTAGTCGTTGTCCTTGACCGGGAACTGCTGGCGCGCCGGGTTGGCCTGCTGCGCGTAGAGCAGGTTCTCGACCGGCGACTCATGCGGCTCGTAATGGGCCGGCATCGGCCCGTCGGCGAGCCCGCCCGGCACGAAGAGCCAGCCGCGGCCGTCGGCCTGCATGATGAAGGGCTCCTTGCCGTTCAGGGCCTCGGGGCCGGTGGCGCCGTCCGGAGGGTCGTAGTCGGGCGCCTTGTCGGCCTCGAAGTCGGGCGTGTCATGCCCGGTCCACTCTCCCTCGTCGGCGTCCCACCAGACGTAGCGCTTGCGCTCCGACCAGGGGTTGCCGTCGGGGTCGGCCGAGGCGCGGTTGTAGATGATCCGCCGGTTCGACGGCCAGGCCCAGGCCCACTCGGGGGCGACCCAGCTCTGCTCGGATCCCGGCTTGCGGCGGGCGGTCTGGTTGACCCCGTCCGCGTAGCAGCCGCAATAGATCCAGCAGCCGCAGACCGTCGAACCGTCGTTCTTCAGCTCGGTATAGCTGGAGAGCGGGTTCCCCTCGGCGTCCCAGCCGTTGACCTCCCTGAGCACCGCGTCCGCGCTCGGCTCCTCCTGCGGGCCCTCGGTCGGGTAGTCCCAGGTCAGGTCCTTGATCGGGCGGTCGCGCTTGCGCCGGGAGCTCCGCAGCTTGTCGCGGATCCTCAACCCCAGGTGGTAGGTGAACCAGAGATCCGAGCGGCAGTCGCCCTCGGGCTCCACCGCCTTGTGGTGCCACTGGAGCAGGCGCTGGGTGTTCGTGAAGCTGCCGTCCTTCTCGGTGTGGGCCGCGGCGGGGAGAAAGAAGACCTCGGTGCCGATGTTCTCCGTCTTCAGCTCACCGCTCTCGATCTCCGGCCCCTCCTTCCACCAGGTCGCGCTCTCGATCTGCTGGAAGTCGCGCACCACAAGCCACTCGAGGCCTGCCATGGCGAGCCTATGCAGCCGCGAGTTGGAAGAGCCGACCGCCGGGTTCTCGCCGTAGAGGATGAAGCCCTTCACCTTCCCCTCACGCATCCCGAGGATGGTCGGATAGATGGAGTGGTCGCCGGTCAGCCGGGGCAGGTATTCGAAGGCCCAGTCGCTCTCCTCGGTTGCGGCGTCCCCGAACCAGGCCTTGAGCAGGCTGATCGTGTACGCGTCCATGTTTCCCCAGTAGCCCGTCGCCGGCGCGCTCATCTCGACGAAGTCCTGGAGCTTCTCGTTCCGATGCGCGTGTGGCATCGGGATGTAGCCGGGCAGGATGTTGTAGAGCGTCGGGATGTCCGTCGAGCCCTGGATCGAGGCGTGCCCGCGCAGCGCCAGGATCCCGCCGCCGGGTCGGCCCATGTTCCCGAGCAGCAGCTGGATGATCGCGGCGGTCCGGATGTACTGGACGCCGACGGTGTGCTGGGTCCAGCCCACGGAGTAGACGAACGCGGACGTCAGCTCCCGGCCGGAGTTCCGGCAGAGCGACTCGGCCACCTCGAGGAAGGTGTCCTGCGGGATGCCGCAGATCCGCTCCACCATCTCCGGCGTGTAGCGGCTGTAGTGCTTCTTCAGCAGCTGGAGCACACAGCGCGGGTGCTTCATCTCCTCGTCGACGGATGGCGGCATGCCGTGCTCGACGGCTCCGCGCTCCGCCGTCTCGCCCAGCTGCGAGCCCTCCTCGCGCTGGCCGGCCGCGGCGAACGGGGTCATCCCCTCGTACTGCCAGCTCTCGATGTCGTATGAGCCCTGCTCGGGGCGGAAGCCGGAGAAGACACCGTCCTCATCCTCGGTGTCACGGAAGTCCTCCCGGATGATCGTGGTCGCGTTCGTGTAGGTGCGGACGTATTCGGTGAAGTAGCGGTCGTTCTGGAGGATGTAGTTGATGATCCCGCCGAGGAAGGCGATGTCGGTCCCGGCGCGGATCGGGACGTGCAGGTCGGCGAGCGCGCTGGTGCGGGTGAAGCGCGGGTCGACGTGGATCACCTTCGCGCCGCGCTCCTTCGCCTCCATCACCCATTGGAAGCCAACGGGGTGGCACTCGGCCATGTTCGAGCCCTCGATGACGATGCAGTCAGCGTTCTGGAGATCCTGCTGGAAGGTGGTTGCCCCACCGCGGCCGAACGAGGTCCCCAGACCGGGGACCGTGGAGCTGTGTCATATGCGCGCCTGGTTCTCGATCTGGATCGCCCCGAGCGCCGTGAACAGCTTCTTGATCAGGTAGTTCTCCTCGTTGTCCAGCGTCGCGCCGCCCAGCGTGGCGATTCCTAGCGTGCGATTGAGCTTGCCCTGCTCCTTGCTCTGGTCCTCCCACGTCTCCGCCCTGGCCTCGATGATCCGGTCCGCGATCATGTCCATCGCCTCGTCCAGGGAGAGCTCCTCCCATTCGGTCCCGTGCGGCCGGCGGTACTTGACCTTGTACTCGCGGCTCGGGCTCTGCACGAGCTGCTGGGATGCGGCGCCCTTGGGGCAGAGCCTCCCCCGTGAGATGGGGCTGTCGGGGTCGCCCTCGATCTGGGTGACCTTCTCGTCCTTCACGTAGATCCGCTGCCCGCAGCCGACGGCGCAGTAGGGACAGATGGAGCGGACCATCCGGTCGGCGTCCTTCGTCCGCGGCTTCAGACGGGCCGATCGCTCGGACTTCGCCGCCGCTCCGCGCGCGGTCACGTCCCCGCGCAGCTGGCGGAACAGTGGCAGGTCGTTGATTGATCGCCCCGTCAAATGGCTCCTCGTAGGTCAGCGGTGAGATACCCGCGCCCGGTGGGCGCAAACGAATCGGACATGGGCGTGGATTGGCTCGTCAGGGCCGTTACCGCTTCCCGTGCTGCGTGGGTCCTTCTGGCTTGCCTACGGACTGCTCAACCTGCTCGGGACAAGAGGGGCTCACGATCCCGGCGATGCCCTTCGCGGTCAGCCGTCCAAACACCGAGCCGACGAGCGCCCCGGCGACCACGTCTGCCGGATAGTGCACCCCCGTATGCACTCGCGAATAGGCGATCAGCGCTGCGATCGCACGCAGCGGGATCGCCGCGCGAGGCAGGACCTGCCCCACGCCGGCGGCGAACGCGAAGGCCGCGCCGGCATGGCCCGAGGGAAACGATGTGGATCGCGGTACCCGTACCCGCCGAGCGACGGGGACCCGAGAGGCGAGCGGGTCCGGCCTGACCCGGCCGACCCGCTTGAGCCCGAGGTTGAGCACGGTCGCCGTGACGCCGGCCGCCGCGAGGCCGCTGAGGGCGGCCCGGCGCCCGCTCCGGCCTCTCGTCGTCGCCAGGACCAGCGAGGCGGCCAGCGAGATCTTCGAGTAGTCCGCCGCGCGGCTGAGGCGGTTCATCGCGACGTCGAGCGCCGGCGTCCGGGTCGCGGCGATCGCCGCGTAGATCGCCACGTCGATTCTCTCGGCCTCTCGCAGCAGGCGCACCCGCCGCGGTGGGTGTCGCCTCACGGTCATCGCGGGACGGCCCGAGGTCTCGTGTCTGCGCTCACCGGGTAGGCGCGAACGCCAAAGCGATGCACTCCGAACCCTCCACCCTGCTCACCGTCCTCGCCTGGATCTCGCTCGGGCTTGGGTTCGGGTCCGCCGTGGCGGTCCTGATCGACATCTTCGTCCTCGGCAACAGGCAGCACATGTGGATCATGGAGGTCGTCTACCCGGTCACCGCCCTCTATCTCGGTCCTCTCCTGCTCTGGTTCTACGCGCGTCACGGCCGCGAGACGTCCGGAGGCGGGGAAGACGACTCCGGTGATGAGGAGGAGGTCAGGTGGTGGCATGTCGCGAAGGGAGTCACCCACTGCGGGGCAGGGTGCACGCTCGGCGACATCATCGGTGAGTGGCTGATCTTCACGACCGGGTTCTCCATCGCCATCACCGGCAGCGTCGCCGCGCACACCCTATGGGCCGACTTTTTGGTCGACTTCGCCCTTGCCTGGGGGCTCGGGATCCTGTTCCAGTACTTCTCGATCGCCCCGATGAGGGACGTGACGGTCGGCCAGGGCGTGATCCAGGCGATCAAGGCCGACACGCTCTCGATCGTGTCCTTCCAGCTCGGGCTTTTCGCGTACATGGCTCTGTACCACCTGGTGCTCTGGAAGCCACCCCTGGCGGTCGACACAGCCGCCTACTGGTTCATGATGCAGATCGGGATGATCGTCGGGTTCGCCACGGCCTATCCGGTGAACCGCTGGCTGATCGCCACCGGGATCAAGGAGCGCATGTAGCGGCGCCCGTCCCAACGTCGGGGAACGTGCGACCCCGCCGCCCAGGAGGGTCAGGTGCGCACCGGGCGCCTCGCCCCAAGCGGCTGATCAAACCGCATTTGCCACCGCCGTTCGATGTCTCGCAGCATCGCCGGATAGACGATCCGGTGCCGGAACGGCGCGATCACGCGCATGTACGCGGCGCCGAACAGCCCGTTCTCCTTGACGAGCACGGCCATCTGGCCGCGGTACCCGCCGGCTCCGTCCTCGACCCAGCCGATGTGCAGCACGCCGTGAACGGTGCGGTTGGCGATCTCGAGCGCGTACTCATCGTCGGTGAGGTACAGGGCGCTGAACGGCAGGTCGAGTATCCCGGGGCCGGACGGACCGTCGCGGAGGTCCTCCGGGAGCCGCGCGCGCAGGGTCGGCACGCGTGATCCGAGCCCGGCCTCCGGCTCTTCCCAGCGGAGCAGCTCCCCCACCTTCCACCGGATCGCGAAGAGCGCGCGGACAACGCGGGAGCTGCTCGCCGAGGAATCCGCCGACGTGAACCCCTCCACCAGACGCGGGAAATCATCCGGACCGCCTGGGGTCGGCAGCGCCCATACATCCTCGAGCTTGAAGTCGGTCGCGATCTCGTGGATCCGCCACGGCCGGGAGGTGTGCGCGCTGTCGGGGAGTCTCATCGTTGCCTTCGCAGGGTAACATACATACATGCCTGTACGTACGACAAGCCGTCGAACCCAGGAGGAGCGCCGCGCACAGAGCCGGAGGGCCTTGCTCGAGTCGGCCGCCAGGGGCCTCTCCCGTCATGGCTACGCCCGGCTCAACCTGGCGCAGGTGGCGAGTGAGGCCGGCTACACGCGCGGAGCGCTCTACCACCAGTTCGAGCACAAGGCGGATCTGGCCCTGGCGGTGATCGAGTGGGTCGACGAGGCCTGGCGAGAGGAGATCGGCCCGCTCATCGACCGAGAGCCGAACCCGGTGGATGCGCTGCTCGCGCTGGCGCGAGGTCATGCGATCTTCTGCCGCCGCGACGTCGCCCGAGTCGTGATGGCCCTCAGGCTCGAGTTCAGCGGCCAGGACCACCCCGTCGGGGAGGCGATCGCGCGAATCTCGGAATCGGGCATCAAGCGCGTCGCCCGCCTGATCGACGCCGGCCGCAGGGACGGGTCCATCCCCCCCGGCCCGCCGGCGCCCACGGTCGCGCTGGCCTTCGTCGGAGCGCTCGAGGGCGCCGTCATCGGCCTCGCCGGGCAGGCCCCGCACGACGAGCTTCTCGCCGCCCGCGCGACTGCGGGTGTGCTCGGAATTGACAGCCCCCGTCCCTGATGGGCCGGGCAGGTCCCTTGGGGCGACGCGAGTCCTCACGGATGCACCCGGCTTGGAGCGAATCCGCCGATGTAAGCGCGCTGACAGCGGCGCCTCGCAGATCGCGTCGAGCCTCGCCCCGCATTGTTCCAACGGGTGAAGCTACGGAAAGCGAAGGAGTGGTATGCGTAACCGCAAGTATCTGATCGGCGCCTTGGTGGGCGTGCTCGGAGTGTTCGCCTTCTCGGGCGTCGCCTCGGCCGTTCCCACCTCCCAGACGCTGCAGACGACGCTCGCGCCGAAGAAGCAGGACAAGAAGAAGTTCGGCGCAGTCTCGCTTCACAACATCATCAGCACGAAGTTCGACAACTTCGCGACCTCACAGTCGCCGAAGACGACGACGTTCTCGATTGACCCGAACGTGAAGTTCGTGAACGGGAACATCCCGGTCTGCCCGCTGAGCGCGATCCAGGGCAAGTTCACCGCCCAGTCGCAGGCAGCCTGCCCCTCGAGCATCACCGGCGGGGGCAGCGTCGAGGTCAACGGCGGCCAGGTCGGCGGCACCGTCACGTTCTTCAGTGGCGGCCCGAAGACGATCTACGTGCAGACCGACATCGGTCCCGGAGCGACGTCGCTGACCATCATCGGCACGATCGCGGGCCATTCGCTGGTGTTCAGCAACATCCCGAACACCCCGGGCCTCGTCCTGTCGAAGTTTGACACGACGTTCAAGAAGCGCAAGAGCGGCAAGAAGACCGTCAAGGTCCATGGCAAGAAGAAGAAGCGGCCCGTCTTCTACGTGATGGCGCGCTGCAAGAAGAAGAGGTGGAAGACGAGTGAGTCCACCAACTTCTACAGCGGTGAAACGCTCAGCGCTTCATCCAGCGAGAAGTGCAAGCAGAAGGGGTCCAAGAAGAAGCACAAGAAGTAGATCAGCAGGACACTCCTGCCATCTGTCACGAAGAGGGCGGCCGACTGGCCGCCCTCTTCGATTCATGGGGCCGTTTGAGTGGGCCGGGGAGGACTCGAACCTCCGACCGACGGATCATGAGTTCGGCCCAAGCGTGGTCACTCATGCCTCCCAGGCGTCGTTAGGTGCCTGTGGGTGCGCTCAGGTCTGCCGGAACCATCGCGGTTCGTGGCGTCGTTCGTGGCGTGGTTTCCGGACCCGTCTGCTCTGCGTCAATGAACTCGGTGAGCCGCGCTGCTGAGTCGTGCTTCGGTACGTGGTGCGCATAGCGCATCGTCGTTGCAATGTCGGCGTGGCCCATGAACGCTTGCACATCATGTAGCGGCCATACCTGCGCGGCCATCGTCCCGAAGCTGTGCCTCAGGTCGCGGAACCTGAAGCCGCCGGCAGGGAAAGCGTCGCGGTCGATACCCGCTGCGCCGAGGGCCTCGTAGAGAGCCTTCCGTAGCGCGTCCTCTCCCAGCATCCCCCCCACCCTGTCTGCGAAGACAAGATCGTCGGGGCCGGTGAAGTGCTCCCGCCGTGAGAGCCCGTCCAGCTCGCGGGCTGCTTGGTCGATCAGCGGGACGGAGCGAACCTTGCCCGACTTTGGGGCACCGTGGTCGCCTCCGGTCGGCATGTTCCGCTGGACTCGGATCAGGGCCCCGGCGAAGTCCAGATCACGCCAGCGAAGGGCACGCAGCTCGCCGGTCCTCAGCCCGGAGTACGCCGCCACCCGGATCGCGGCCGCGAACAACGGCTCGGCCTTCCTCGCAACGGCCTCCACCTGGCTGGTCGGGAGGATGTTGAACTCGCCCGAACGGCGGACGTTGACGCGCTCTACTTCGTCGGCCGGGTTGGACGTGATCCAGTCAAGCTGCTTGGCGCGGCGTAGGACCCCATGCAGGAGGACGAGACGCTTCTGGATCGTGCGTCGAGATGGCTTCCCCTCTGTAAGTAGTCGCCGCCTGTAGGTGTCTATGTGCTCCTTCGTGATCTCCTCCAGCGGAGTCTCCGATCCGAACTCGGACAGGAGAGCGTCGAGGGCTGCCTTGGCTTGTCTCCGGGTCAAGTAGCCGGCGGGGGGCCTACCACCATCGCGCTCCTTCCAGGCGTGGCCGAGAAGCTTGGTCTTCTGTGTGCCGCTCGGGAGTCGGTAACGGGCGTGCCACTTGGCACCGCGTTTGCCCTTGACTAGCCGGATGCTGCCGCTGACATTCGCCATCAGTTCTCTCCTTGTTCGACTTGAAGGTGCATCGGCTCGCTGCAGGCCCACCGGATTCGCTCTGTGATCGCGCTCATGCCGTTTTCTCCTCGGTTGAGAGGCGACGGGCTAGACGAATACGCTCCCGGGGCGTCGGGCCTTCTAGTCCCGATGCCACGGGGGCGGCGACACCACTCGCGCGCCCCCATTTCTGTTGGAGCGACCCTACGCCGCTAGTCGGTTGGAGTCAAGAGCGCGCTCAGCTAGTAAGCATTCTTTACAGGCCCCGCGTGTGATCCGACCCGGGTTTTCTACCGATGCGACGCGCGACGCGCGCCAGCCACGCTCGACGGGCCTTGAAGAACTGGGAGGTCTCAATGAAGAAGTCTGCCCTGGTTGTCCTCGTTGCGGCGATCGGACTGGTGCTCGTGGCCCCGGCCACGGCCTTGACCAACATCCCCGCAAGGGCACAGATCGCCAAGAAGAAGTGCAAGAAGCACAAGAGGAAGTGCAAGAAGCACAAGAAGCACAAGAAGCACAAGACCCCCGCGCCCGCTCCGACGCTCTCGCTGGCGCAGCTTCAACAGATCGCCACCGAGGACGCACGCCAGGGGTCAACCCAGGCCGGCAACGTCATCGACTACGGGGCCAACGACTGCCACCTCCGCTCGACGCAGCAAGGCGATTGCGCTGCTGGGTTTCATTGGGTTCCCGTGCCGGGGTACATCGGCGTTTGCTCCTGGCGGGTCACCGTCGCGACCAATGCGGCAAGGCAGATTCTTGTATCTCGTTCCAACGTCGCCTGCGGCAGCTATCCGGCGTAGGCACGCCTAGAACTCTGAGAACCAGATTCACGGGTAGCAAACGGGCTCAATCGGCCAGTGATGGCCACTCCTCCGATGCCTCGTTCCCCGTAGGGCTTCGTAGCAACTCAGGTGGAACTTGCCGACTGGCTCAAACGCACCTTCCACTATGCCGGCCTCGAGCTCGGTTTCCCTCAGTGCGACAACCCCGCCGTCAGTCTCTCGAAGGGCAACGATCTGCTCCCGGTACTCCAAGAGCGCCTGACAGTGGCCGCAGCGCAGCGAAGGCATTGACCATGACCGTAGCCACGGCTTAGCAAGAAGCCCGTAGAGGTCACGGGCAGCGACCCCTACAACCTCGACGCGGACGGGGACGGGGTCGGCTGCGAGTAGGCCCGTGGTCTATACGGGCAGCTTCTTAGCCCGCCTGATGCACTTCCCGCGCTTCTTCTTCAGCTTCTTCTTGACCGGCTTGGTCAGCGCGTGGTGCGTCCGCTTCTTCCTCAGCCTCTTCTTGTACTGCTGCTTGCACTTCCTGAGCGCCGCGGCTCGTCGTCCGGTCGGTCCCGTCGGCCCAGTCGGCCCAATCGAAGCGGGAATTGGGGCGGGTGTCGACGCGGGCGGAGGCGTACAGGGTGGGGTCCCAGGCTCGCCGAAGCGCTGTAGACGGTTGTTGGACGAGTCGGCGACCCAGGCGGCGCCCTCGCAGTCGATGGCGACGCCGAGCGGCTGGCCGAGCTGACCCACGCCGGGCCCGGGGCTGCCCGTCTCGCAGGTGGTTGCCGCCGTGCAGACCTCGAACGCCGCGGCACCGGTGTCCACGCCCCAGCCGAAGGCCCGGGTAAACGAAGGCCCGGCGGTATCGAAAACGCTGATCCGGGAGTTGCCTCCCTCGGAGACGTAGAGATGGTCGGCGCCGTCGAGCGCGACCCCCCGCGTGAACGAGAACTCGCCGGCGCCGGCGCCCTGGGTGCCCGCCTGGCAGGTGCTGGCGGTGGTGCAGACCTCGAAGGTGGAAGCTCCGGTGTCGACGCCGCGCCCGAAAGCCCGGAGGAAGGAGGGCCCGGCGGCATCGAAGACGCTGATTCGATGGTTGCCCTGCTCCGCGACATAGAGAACACCGGCGTCGACCGTGAGGTACTGCGGGAAGGCGAGTTGCCCCGCGCCGGCGCCCTGGGTGCCCGCCTGGCAGGTGCTGGCGGTGGTGCAGACCTCGAAGGCGGAGGTCCCGGTGTCGACGCCCCAGCCGAACGCCCGGGTGAAGGATGGACCGGCGGCGGCGAAGACACTGATCCGTTGATTGGCCTGGTCGGAGACGTAGATGCTTCCGGCGGCCACGGCAACGCCGACCGGGGTGTTGAGCTCGCCGGCGCCGGCGCCCTGGGTGCCCGCCTGGCAGGTGCTGGCGGTGGTGCAGACCTCGAAGGTGGAAGCTCCGGTGTCGACGCCCCGCCCGAATGCGTACTTGAAGGCGCCCGCCGCGTTGAAGACGCTGATTCGGTGGTTGTTCTGCTCGGCGACGTAGACGTTGCCGGCTCCATCGACGGCGATGCCGCGCGGAGCGTTGAGCTGGCCGGCGCCGCCGCCGGGGATGCCCGCCTGGCAGGTGCTCGCCGTTGTGCAGCTCTGCAGGGCGGCCGCTCCTGTGTCGACGCCCCAACCAAACGCACGGGTGAACGTGCCGTCGCCGCTGAATACGTCGACCCGGTGGATGTTGATGTCGGCGACGTAGAGGTTGCCGTCGCCGTCGATGGCGACGTCCTGGGGGATGTTGAGCTGCCCAGCGCCGGAGCCCCCGGAGCCGACCTGCGCAAGGGGAACCGGACTAGCCATCGCGGAGCCGGTCGGGATCAGAGCGATTGCGATGAGGGCGACCCAGCCCCCTAGAGACAGAAGCCGCACGGCTGAAGCCTATAAGAGCGGCGGGCTGGCAAGGCCTCGCGGGAAGCGCGAGCGAGAACTAATCCTTCTTGCGCTTCTTCTTCAGCTTCACCTTCACCGACTGCGTGCTCGGGTCCCCGCCGGTAGGTGTGTAGGTGACGAAGACCTTGACCTTGACCTTGCCCTTCTTCTTGAGCTTCTTCTTCTTCTTTCGCTTCGCCTTGATCAGCAGTCGCGCCGGGCCAGCGCCGACCGCCTTGCTGATCACGGCCCTGCTGGTGGAGGCGACCTTGGCGCCGTTTCCCGACCCGCTCAGCTCGCCGGCGTTCGGGACGTTGACCGTAAGGACCGCCGTGCCCTTCTTCTTGTTGCGGGTGATCGCACCGAAGGTGAAGTCGTTGGCGGGTCGGGGGGAGATCTGGGGGACAGTCGGAACCAGCAGCGCCTCGATGTTCAGCCGCATATCATCGAGGGGTGGTGGCTTGAAGAAGAAGGCTCCCGATGCGCCATCCGCCAGATCCCCGGTGTAGTAGCCGTACTCGTCCCCGGGGGCAGCGAAGGTACAGTCGGTGTTTCCGGGGCCGGGGGTATGGAGGCCGAGCAGATCGCCGGCCTTCACCGCGAGATTGGCGGGAAAGGTGTTTCCTGCGGTTCCGCCCGGTGTCACGCTTTCCGGGCCGACATGGCCGACGGCCCTGTAGGTGGCGGGATCGGCGACCTTGCGCCAGATCTTCATCGTCATAAAGGCGCCTGCGGCGCCACCGTAGGTGGTCCACGACTTGACCGTCCAGGAGACGACGCCGCCGGTGCTCGGCACGACGTAAGAGTTGCCCGAGGTCACGGTCGGCTGAACCCAATCGAAGCCGGGCGAGCAAGCGGCCGGAGAGCCCACTTGGCCGATCGTCACCGATGCGGTGGCTGGCGAGGCGCTCGCCGCCAGCGCGAGCCCGGCCAGCGATGCGGCAAGCGCGATCTGCTTCAAGGCGTGCCGTTCCCGACCTGCCGGTTGGGCCGTGCCCGGGGACGCTCGCCGCATCTCAATCCTCCCTGTGGTTGGATCGTTGTGGGGAACGTAGCGTCTGCGAGCCGGCTTTTGCAAGCCTGGGCTTCTGCTTTCGCGCGTGAATGCGGGACTCTCGGCCGCTGGGAGAGGGCTCCCCGAATAATCGCTTTGGACGAGAAGCAGCTGCTTTGCATGGAAGGCAGCGCTGTTCGACCTGGCGCTTTCTTTTCGCGCGGAGGAGGAGTGGTGCAGGAAAGCGCATCCCATGGCTCACAGTGGAGGGGACGGTCAGCCACATCGTTCTGGTCGAGGGCTGATCGAATCGTCGATGCTCGTTACCCCACTTGGGTGGCTACCCGACCCCTGAGTGATCCAAGAAGGACAGGGCTAAAGATCGAGCGCTCTCGTTCCGATAGCGAGGTGGATGAGAGGCGAGGAAACAGCCACCACGCGTCGGTCGAGGTACGAACTTCGAGGCCGGCTCCTGGCTGGGCTGATCGCAGCGCTCGCGCTGGTGGCCTTTCCAGCAGCGGCCCAGGCGGGGACGCTGGCCTCAGATCCCTCGAGCTCGAATTACAGCGCCCAGCCGTATTTCTTCGGCTCACAGTTCAACAACTTCGAGATCAGCGACTCCGGCACGGCTACGGCGGTGGGGAACGCGGCGATCACCGGGCCCGACGCCGCGCGGTTCTCGTTCAACGGCGACGCCTGCAGCGGATTCACGCTGACGGACACCCAGATCTGTCACGTAGGGGTCAGCTTCAACCCCCCGAACGGCCCCGGCAGCTTCAGCGCTCAGCTCGAGATTCCCAGCAACGGCTCGCCCGACCCGCTGGTCATCCCCCTCTCCGCCCAGGCTCTCGCAGGCCCCGAGTTGGTGCCGACGCCACGGCGCGTCGACTTCGGAACCACGATCCTGGGAGCGGCCCGCAGCCAACAGATCACGATCACCAATACCGGCGATTTCGTGGGTGGCGTTCAGCAGGCCTTCATTGTCGGTCCCACCGAGTTCGACATCACCGGCGACCACTGCACACAGCAGCAGATGAACCCCGGCCAGAGCTGCACCCTGACGGCGATGTTCGTCCCGTCCTCCGTGCACGACTACCAAGGGTCCATCTTCGCGATCGCCGGGAACTCGCCGGAACCGGTCCTCCCGATCAATGTCAGCGGCGAGGGTCGCCTCGCCCCGGGCCCGGCGCCCGATACGTGGATCATCCGGAAGCCGCAGAAGAAGACCCGAAGCAACACGGCCAGCTTCCAGTTCACCTCGACCGGGGTCGGCGCGAGCTTCGAATGCAAGATCGACAGTCAGCCGTTTGCACCCTGCACTTCCCCCGCGACCTACGTCGTCCACCGCGGCAGGCACTCCTTCGAGGTGCGCGCGAAGGCCGCGGACGGCAGCGTGGATGCCACGCCCGCCAAGGACTCCTGGAAGGTCAAGAAAGAAGAAGAAGAAGAAGAAGAAGAAGAAGAAGAAGAAGTAGGTCCCGGTTCGTCTAAGAAGCAGTCACAGGGTCCCGGACACATCCATCGACCAGCCCCGTGCCATGGAAGTTCGGAGAGAAATCTTGGAGCCCTATGGGAGCCCCGTCCCGCCACTCGCCTTGTAGACCAAGCGTCCACGACTGGAGCTGGCCGGGAGCGCAGGCGACCCGCCGCGATCAGTCTGAAGAGTGCTGCTTTGGACGAGAAGCAGCACCGCTGCTTTGCATGGAATGTCATGAAGGTCCCGCTCCTCTGAACTGAAAGGGGCCTCCGCCGCGCTCACTAGAACCGCGGTTGGCACTGCCGTTCAAGCGAGGAGAGGAGACCCCGACATGAACTATGTCGGAATCGATTGGGCCTACGGGCGCGCCGCCTTCTGCGCGATGGGCGAGGGCGGGGAGATCGCCGCCGAGGGGCTGATCCCGGCCAATGAAGACGGGCTCGCCAGGTTGGTCTTGGAGCTCGGCACCGAGGCCTCGGGCTGCGTCGAGATGATGAGCGGCGCGGTCTGGGTCCGCGACCGGCTCGAGGCCTCGGGCTGGCAGGTCCAGGTCGCCCACGCCCGCAAGGTCAGAGACGTCGCCCCGCTCGCCTGCAAGACCGACAAGGTCGACGCCCGGGTGCTGGCGGAGCTCTGCCGGCGAGACCTGGTCCCCGAGCTCTGGGTTCCCTCGATCGAGGACCGGGCGCTCCGGGAGCGCCTGCGCCGGCGAGCGCACCTGGTGAAGGCCCGCACCTCCGCTCGCAACCGGATCTTCGGGCTGCTCACCCAGTTCGGACTGCGGATCTCCCACTCTCGCTTGCGAAAGCCGGATGCGATGGCGCTCTTGGAACGCCGGGGAGTTCCCGAGGTCTGGCGGGACTCAATCGTGGAGCTGCTCGAGCTTGCCGCCGAGATGGATCGGCGGATCGACCCGATCGACCGCGAGCTGGGCCCGCTCGCAAGATCAGACGAGCGGGCGAGCCTGCTGGCGACGATCCCGGGGGTGGGCCCGCTGCTCAGCCTCACCTTCGCCGCCGAGATCGGCGAGGTCTCCCGCTTTCCGGGGCCTGGAAAGCTGATCGGCTACGCGGGCCTGGCGCCTCGAATCAGCCAGTCCGGCGAGCGCTCGGCGACCGGCGCGCTCTCGAAGGCCGGCTCGCGGACCCTGCGCTGGGCGGCGGTCGAGGCCGCCCACCAGGCCTGGCGCCCCGCCAACCCCTGGCACGCCCACTACCTGCGGGTGAGCGCCCGCCACGGCAAGAACCCGGCGAAGTCGGCGGTCGCCCGCAAGCTCCTGATCGCGGCCTGGCACATTCTGAGCCGCGATGAGCCCTTCAAGCCTCACCAACCTGCCCCGGCGAACTCCCGCTGCTTTCTGACCGCCTGACGGTCCCGCATGGAATTGAGCGGCCGAGGCAGCTCCCAGGAACGATCTGCGCCCCGAGCGCCGAAAGAGAAATGAGCTCAACTCATCCACCAGCTGGGAGCGGACAAGAAAACACCTACGACCAGAAGGAAGTTCACCCCCTTGACAGCTCGAATCAGCCAGTCCGGCGAGCGCTCGGCGACCGGCGCGCTCTCGAAGGCCGGCTCGCGGACCCTGCGCTGGGCGGCGGTCGAGGCCGCCCACCAGGCCTGGCGCCCCGCCAACCCCTGGCACGCCCACTACCTGCGGGTGAGCGCCCGCCACGGCAAGAACCCGGCGAAGTCGGCGGTCGCCCGCAAGCTCCTGATCGCGGCCTGGCACATTCTGAGCCGCGATGAGCCCTTCAAGCCTCACCAACCTGCCCCGGCGAACTCCCGCTGCTTTCTGACCGCCTGACGGTCCCGCATGGAATTGAGCGGCCGAGGCAGCTCCCAGGAACGATCTGCGCCCCGAGCGCCGAAAGAGAAATGAGCTCAACTCATCCACCAGCTGGGAGCGGCACGACAACACCTGCGACCGGGGGAAGGTCACCCCCTTGACAGCTGGGTCTTCTTCAAAGAGAAAGGAGCAGCTTTACGAACTGGTGAGCGGCTTGTTGCTGCCGCCCACGCCGCTTCGCTCAGGAACTCACGTTCATACACACCGCTTCTGCGCGCAGCGCCCACGAACCGACGCCACGAGTCCGCCTCGCTTTGACCGTCCACCCGTCGAGCGCGTTGGTGGGCTCGCTCCACTCGAGGGCGATGGCGTACGGGGAGGAGGCGTCGACAAGCCCCCAGCCGCCGCCTCCTCCCACGGCCTTCTTTCCTGGCGGGCAATTGACGGTCACGTCCTGCTCGTTCACGTCCTCATTCGCGCTGAATGCCACCACCTTTTGGATTCCGAAGGTCGGAAGCACCCCCTGGGCGAAGTCCTGGCTGAGCAGCGTGCCGTTCTTGACCTTGAAGGACGTGACGGCGCCCTTGCCCAGGTCCGGCGTCTTCACCTGGCCCTTGGCGATGTTCCACGAGCGGACCTGGTTCTTCGGGAGCCCCTTGGCAGCCCAGGCGGTGCCCAGGCCGAGCGCGAAGAGCAGGGAGAGCACCGAGACCACGTTGGCGAAAGTGAAGCGATCGCGGAGCTTGCCCATGTCAAAACCCCCTCTCTGGGTGTTCTGCCGATTGGAAGCAGGGTAGAGTGCCATAGTCGCGCCCGGACTCAAGATCGCCGCTTTGGACGTTGATCTCAACCGGTCGATGCACCACCCCTGACGTCTCGCATCGTCTCATCTAGTCCGAGCGCTGTCGAGCGAAGGCCGTAGGCCGAAGCGAGTCAGCGCTCGGCGCCGGTCCCCTCGAGACCCTCGATCAGCTCGGTGAGCTTCTCGGCCGGGGTCCGAAAGCCGAGCGTCTCTCGCGGCCGGCCGTTGAGCTTTGCGGCGACCTCGTCGAGGCGCTCCTGGCTCACCCCGGCGAGGCTCTTGCCCTTCGGGAAGTACTGGCGAAGGAGGCCGTTGGTGTTCTCGTTCGAGCCCCGCTGCCAGGGGCTTCGGGGGTCGCAGAAGTAGACCGGCAGACCGGCCTCGACCGAGAAGCGCCGGTGCTCCGCCATCTCCGAGCCCTGGTCCCAGGTGAGCGAGCGGCGAAGCTGGGCCGGCAGGGTGGCGATGCTCGCCTTGAGCGCATCTGCGACCTCGACGGCGCCGGTCCCCTCGGGCAGGGCGACGAGCTGGCAGTAGCGGGTGGAGCGCTCGACCAGGGTCGCGATCGCGTTCGCTCGCGTCCCGATCAGGAGGTCGCCCTCCCAGTGGCCGGGGACCGCGCGGTCTGCGACCTCCGGCGGGCGCTCGGAGATCATCACCATCCCGGTGAGCTTGCCCTGGCCCTGGCGCTTTGACGACTGCGAGCGGGCATATCGCCTCTGCCGGCCCCTTCTGAGGTGGTGGGTGAGCTCTCGCTTGAGCGTCCCCCGCGCCTGGACGTAGAGGGCGCGGTAGATCGTCTCGTGCGAGACCCGCATCTCCTCATTGTCGGGGTATTGGATTCTGAGCCAGCCGGCGATCTGCTCGGGGGAGTAGTCGGCTCGAAGCCGCTCTGAGACGAGCCGGCGCAGCTGCGGGCAGAGCTCGAACTTCGTCGGTCGCGGCCTCCGCGCCCTCCTTGAGGCCTCGCGGTCTGCCGTGTGGGCGCGGTAGCGCCGACGGCCGCCGCAGCGGTCGATCTCCCGGGCGATCGTGGTGTGGGAACGGCGAAGGGCCCGGGCGATGGCGCGGGCCGAGCGATCGCGGGCGATCGCGCGGGAGATCTCCTCGCGCTCCTCCAAGCTCAGGCAGCGCTCGGGGCGCCGACGGGCCCTCGGCCGGATGCCTCCCGCTCTCGCCAGGTGGTCGCTCACGGTCCCGCGGGCAAGGCCGAGCCGGCGCCCGATCTCGCGATCGCTCAGCCCCTCCGCTCGCAGCTCCCAGATCGCATCCTTGACGGCCTCGGTCAGGTAGTGGCCCTTTGGCATCTCCGCACCTCCATCGTTGGTCAGACGAAGTCGCTGACTCTCTCGGGTGGTGCGGCGGTGGTTTGAGACCACCACGAAAAGCGGCGGTTTCGGCCGAAGGGGCGCGTTGGCTGGGTTCATATGAAATGGGGGGCGGAGACGTTGCCGTTACTGAGGCGGGGTCGCGCATTACAGGGGGTCGCTGCGGCCGGTGACCCAGACCCTGACGGCGACAACGAGACAGCGGGTGAGGCTGGTACTGAAGCTCACCAAGGGCGCAAAGAAGAAGCTGCGCCGAAAGGCCAAGCTGGGGCTCAAGCTCAGGGTCGTCTACAGGCCGTCCGGCGGTCCGCCTAGCTCGCAGATCCGCAAGGTCAAGCTGAAGAGCAAGAAGAAGTAGAGGATTCTCGGCCCGCCCGGGTGGAAGGGTTCACGCGGTACCTCTTTGGACGAGCGGGGGAAGCGGAGCATCCGCTGCAGCTGGGTGCTGCCTTGGGCAAGCACCGGCACTGACCGGGCTCGCTACTGCAAATGGATCCGTAGCGGAAGTGAATGCCGCTTGCTCGGCACCACGTCGCAGTGCCGGTGGCACGCGGGAGCGATCACGCGCCGAGCGACCCGCGGCGCGACTCCTCCGCATGGCTTGCGAAAGCCGGATGCGATGGCGCTCTTGGAACGCCGGGGAGTTCCGAGGTCTGGCGGGACTCATCGTGGAGCTGCTCGAGCTTGCCGCCGAGATGGATCGGCGATCGACCCGATCGACCGCGAGCTGGGCCCGCTCGCAAGATCAGACGAGCGGGCGAGCCTGCTGGCGACGATCCCGGGGGTGGGCCCGCTGCTCAGCCTCACCTTCGCCGCCGAGATCGGCGAGGTCTCCCGCTTTCCGGGGCCTGGAAAGCTGATCGGCTACGCGGGCCTGGCGCCTCGAATCAGCCAGTCCGGCGAGCGCTCGGCGACCGGCGCGCTCTCGAAGGCCGGCTCGCGGACCCTGCGCTGGGCGGCGGTCGAGGCCGCCCACCAGGCCTGGCGCCCCGCCAACCCCTGGCACGCCCACTACCTGCGGGTGAGCGCCCGCCACGGCAAGAACCCGGCGAAGTCGGCGGTCGCCCGCAAGCTCCTGATCGCGGCCTGGCACATTCTGAGCCGCGATGAGCCCTTCAAGCCTCACCAACCTGCCCCGGCGAACTCCCGCTGCTTTCTGACCGCCTGACGGTCCCGCATGGAATTGAGCGGCCGAGGCAGCTCCCAGGAACGATCTGCGCCCCGAGCGCCGAAAGAGAAATGAGCTCAACTCATCCACCAGCTGGGAGCGGACCGATGACACCTACGGCGGCGGGGCGATCACCCCCTTGACAGATCAGTCGTCTTCAAAGAGAAAGCAGCGGTCCGCCAGGATCCACCTTGCGCTAGGGGACCGAAATCTCCTTGAGGAGCCCCGTGTCCATGTCCAGAACAAAACCTCGCACCGGCACCTCAGCTGCGATCCAGGGATGGGATCTCACTTCTTCGATCTGTTCCCGCGTGTGCTGCTCGGGATCCTCGTAGGAAAAGAACCGCATGGGAGCGGGCGAGGGGTCATCGGTCGCCGCGACCAGTTTTGAATTCAGCTCCTCGTCGGTGAACGTGGTAAATCCGCAGCCCGTGTGATTGAGGAGCATGATTTCCGTGGTTCCGATTACCCGATTGGACGCAATGAGCTCGCCGATAACGTCATCGGTGACCGCTGGTCCGGCGGTGCGAATGACATCGAGGTCGGAGTGCGGTAGCCCGAGGATCGCGGGCAGGTCCGAGAGGCGTGGATCCATGCACGTCACCACTGCGAGGCTCGGGGTCGGTCGGTCTCCAAGCTTCGGATCGCGCCTCGTTGCGTAGTTGCGGTTCTCCGTCAGGGCTTTGTCAATCAGGCTCATCGTCTACCTCCAGATTCCGTCGTCGGAGCGTGACAGCGGCCGATGAACTCCTCCACGCGCGCGTCCTGAGTCGAGCCGTTGTCGTCCCCCGGACCCTCCGATCCGGTCAAGCCGCGCCCCGGTCGCGGATCGCCTTCAAGATGTGGTCGGTCACCGCCTGCGGCTGGGAAATCATGATCACGTGGGATCCCTCGACCTCAACGATGTCGGCGCCTGCCCGCTCCGCCATTGAACGTGTGAGGTCGGCGCCGGCTGCCTTATCGCCGGTGGCGACCACGGCCCATGATGGAAGCTTCTTCCAGGCCGGCGGTCCGTTCACCTCGCTGAAGCCGAGCTCGGCGATCGGTCGCTGGGTGGCGGCCATCACGCCCGCCTGCTCTTCGGACAGATCGGCCGCAAAGGCCTCGTGGAAGAGCTCGGAGTTGATGGCGAACTGACTGCCGTCTCTTCGCCGTCACCCGTCGGATACTGGAGCGGAACGAGGGCGGAGCTGAGGACGCTGTCCTTCGACTCCTCCGCGACATCACCCAGGTGCTCGCCCTCATCGGGAGCGAAGGCTGAGACGAACACCAAGCCGATCACGTTTGAAGCGTCGCTGGCCGCGTTCGAATTCACCGCGCCGGCATAGGAGTGACCGACCAGCAGCACCGGTCCATCGATCTGCTCGAGCACGCTCGCGATGTAGGCGGAGTCGGTGCTGATGCCGCGGAGAGGATTCGCGGGCGCAACCACGGTGTAGCCCTCCTGCTGCAGCAGCTCAGCGACGCCGTTCCAGCTCGAGGAGTCGGCGAAGGCGCCGTGCACCAGGACGATCGTTGGCTTGTCTGTGGATGTGGAATCAGCGGGCATGTGCAGCTCCTTGGGTTGATGAAGCTTGAGCGGGCAGCGAACGCATCAGAGGCTTTCGGCGTCTATGACGGCCTTGGCGAAAGCCTCCGGAGCCTCCTGGGGAAGGTTGTGCCCGATGCCGCCCTCGATCGTCCGGTGCGAGTAGCCGCCGGAGAATTTCTCGGCATATGCACTCGGGTCGGGATGGGGCGCACCGTTCGCATCCCCCTCGAGGGTGATCGTGGGCACCGTGATGAGCGGACCTTCGGCGAGCCGTTTCTCGAGCTCGTCGTACTCGCGCCTCGCCTTCAGCGAGCCCGAGCCGCCAGCGATAGTTGTGAATCGCGATGGCGACGTGATCCGGATTGTCGAAGGACGCGGCGCTGCGATCGAAGGTCGCGTCGTCGAAGTCCCACTTCGGGGAGGCGGTCCGCCAGATGAGCTTCGCGAACTCCCGCCGGTACTTCTCGTAGCCGGCCCGGCCGCGCTCGGTGGCGAAGTAGTACTGGTACCACCACTGAAGCTCGGCCGGCGGGCGGCAACGGCACCTTGCCGGCGTCTTGGCTGCCGATCAGGTAGCCGCTCACCGAGACCAGCCCGTTGCAGCGCTCGGGCCAGAGCGCGGCGATGATGCCGGCTGTGCGGGCGCCCCAGTCGAAGCCGGCGACAACCGCCTGGTCGACGCCGAGCGCGTCCATCAACGCGCTCACATCCATGGCGAGTGCCGCCTGCTCGCCGTTTCGAAGGGTCGTCCTCGGAGAGGAAACGCGTCGTGCCATAGCCGCGTAGGTGCGGGACGATCACGCGGTGGCCCTGCGCGGTCAGCAATGGGGCGACCTCGGCGTAGCTGTGGATGTCGTAGGGCCAGCCGTGCAGGAGGACGGCGACGGGCCCGTCCGCGGGCCCGGAGTCGACGTAGCCGATATTCAGAACGCCGGCATCGATCTGCTTGACGGGGCCGAACGAGGAGTTTGACGGGTGCTCTGCGGTAGCGCGCTCCACGGCTATCGCAGTGACCTGAAGGTCGCCCGCATCTCCTCGGAGAAGACCTCGGGCTGCTCCCAGGCGGCGAAGTGGCCGCCCTCCTCAACGCGGTTGTAGTGGAGGAGCTTGGGATACGCCTGCTTCGCCCAGCTCTCCGGCGCTGGATAGAGCTCGTCCGGGAACACGGTCACCGCCGACCGGGAGCTCCACGCCCTTGATGTCGAAGAAGGCCAGACTGGCTCTCCCAGTAGAGACGCGCCGATGAGACCGCCGAGCTCGTCAGCCAGTAGAGGGTGACGTTGTCGAGGACGTCGTCACGCGAGAGCCCGCTCTGAGTCGCCGGCGAATGACCCGGGCGATGAGCTGGTAGCTGCGCTCGTCGTGGTCGAGCATCTATGCGGCCAGGCCGACCGGTGAGTCGACGACGCCGTACAGCGTCTGCGGGCGGTTGGCCATCTCCTGGGCGTACGCGAGTTCCCGTCGCAAAGAAGTGGACCAGGGTGTCGTATGCCTTCTGCTCGTCCGCCGAGAGGCGCTGCTGGCGCCGGTCCGCCGGACTGCACTCCCGCCGAGATCTCGGGCGAGAGCGTCGCCGGCATGTTGGTGTGAATGCCCACCAGCCCCGTGCGGCTTCAAGCAGCGCCAGCTGCTCGGTGACGGCATTGCCCCAGTCGCCACCCTGGGCGACGTAGCGGTCATATCCGAGCCGCTCCATCAAGCACGGCCCAGGCCTTCGCGATGCGAATGGGGTCCCAGCCGGGCTCCGTTGGGTTGCCCGAGAAGCCATGCCTCGGCAATGAGGGAATCACCAGGTGGAACGCGTCCGCCGCGCTCGCCGCCGTTCTCCGTTGGCTTGGTGAGCGGATCGATGATCTTGAGCTGCTCGACCGATCGAGCCCGGCCAGCCGTGGGTGACGATCATCGGCAGCGCGTCCTCATGCTCGGAGCGGACGTGGATGAAGTGGATGTCCACCCCGTCGATCTCGGTGACGAAGTGCGGAAGGGCCGCGAAGCGCTCCTCGAAGCTGCGCCAGTCGTAGTCGGTCGCCCAGTAGTCGGCGAGTGCCTGGATCGTCGCGAGCTGCACGCCCTGGGATGGCGTCCACTTCCCGGTCGGGCCAGCGCGTCGCCTTGATGCGGCGTCGCAGATCCTCGAGCTCTTCCTCGGGGCCGTCGATCGTGAGCTCGCGAATCTCCTCCGCGGCTGCGGACTCGGTCAATGCCGTGCCTTCCATATGCGCTCCTTAGGTCCTGGTTGGCCCTAACGAACCGGAAACTGAGCGGGATGGCGGGTCGGCGTCGGCTCGTCAGCGAGTCCAGTAACCGTGCTGCTGACTCACGCTACCGCACCGAGTCAAGGGGAATTCAAACGGCCCCCTGGACATGCGTCACGGAGGACTCGAGCTCGAATTCCCCGGGCCAAGTACCGCTTCCCATGCGGAGCGGTAACTCACTGGCAGTGCCGAGTCGTTGCTCCCTTGCACGTAGAGGAGGCAGTGCCGAGTCGTTGCTCCCTTGCACGTAGAGGAGGCGTCCCGGAGCTGACCTACCTCTTGGCTCCCTTGCGCGAAGGGGAGGCGTCCACTCAGCGTGCCGCAAGGCCTACGAGCGGGCCGCTTAGCTGCCGTGGTCGCGTGCAATGCGCGCCTGCTCTTCGCACCAGAGCCCGCAGTAACGCTGATCGATCTGCTGTGGTGTGAAGTTGCACCCGCAATAGGGGCAGCGGCGATTCTTCAGCGGCGCTTTACCCATGGGATCAGTCCGCTTAGAGCCCTGCGGCCGCGAGCGCGTCCTCCGGGTCTGGGTAGTGCACCATTTCGACGACCTTGCCGTCGCGAAACGTCGTGAAGTTGGCGCTCGGCTCCCCCCGACCGCTTTCATCCGCGGGAGGTCGCATGATCACGACGACCTTATCGCCGGCGCCGACCACATCAACGAGCTCGCCGAGGTCTCGACCGCGGCGCGCCTCGCGCATGAACTCCAGCGCCTGATCGCGGTTGTGGCAGGCACCCGGCGCGGAGGGGTCACCGCCATGCCACCTGACGTCCGCGTCAAGTAGGGCGCGTATGGCATCGAGGTCGCCGTGCAGCGCCGCCTCATAGCCGCGGCGAGCTAGCTCTATGTTCGTCTCTGCCACGCACCCATTGTCGCACCGCCGCGAGCCCATGACCGGGTGGCGCGGGAGGGCAGCGTCCGCCCGCTGGGCCGAGTGGCACTCGCCCGGCGCGAGGATCACCACCCTTTCAGGAGGTCTTGATTCAACCTCGCTGCCCCAATGCGCGAGGAAGGGGCGTGAGGGCCGCTAACTCACCACCGCCGCTGAGTGCCGGCGTCGCGCGAACCCGGGCGTGCTTCGAGTAGCTGAACTCAGCGCTCCTCTGGTTGGAATTGAGCACCCACGCCGGCTGGCGCATCCTTGCGAGGCCTGGCCCGGGTGCATTAGGGTGGGCTCCGGGGAGAGTTGAAGTGCATCTGAAGAGAAAGCTGGGAGTGGTCCTGCTGGCGCCGCTGGCGGGAGTGGTCCTGTTCGCGGCGATCGCGACGGCCGCCGGCGATACCCCGGGGAGCTTCTCCCCGACCGGCTCGATGGGCGTCAAGCGCCAGTTCCCCGCCGCCGCCCCGCTCCCCGACGGCCGGGTGCTGGTCGCCGGGGGCATCGACGCCGTCAACAACCTGCAGAGCGCGGAGATCTTCAACCCGGCGACCGCGAACTTCACCCCGACCGGCTCGATGGGCGTCAAGCGCGCCGAGCCCGCCGCCGCCCCGCTCCCCGACGGCCGGGTGCTGGTCGCCGGGGGCTACGACGGCGCCAGCTTCCTACAGAGCGCCGAGCTCTTCAACCCGGCGACCGCCACCTTCACCCCGACCGGCTCGATGGGCGTCAAGCGCTACGGGCCCGCCGCCGCCCCGCTCCCCGACGGCCGGGTGCTGGTCGCCGGGGGCTACGACGGCGCCAGCTTCCTACAGAGCGCCGAGATCTTCAACCCGGCGACCGGCACCTTCACCCCGACCGGCTCGATGGGCGTCAGGCGCCAGGGTGCCGCCGCCGCCCCGCTCCCCGACGGCCGGGTGCTGGTCGCCGGGGGCTACGACGGCGCCAGCTTCCTACAGAGCGCCGAGCTCTTCAACCCGGCGACCGGCACCTTCACCCCGACCGGCTCGATGGGCGTCAAGCGCCAGTTCCCCGCCGCCGCCCCGCTCCCCGACGGCCGGGTGCTGGTCGCCGGGGGCAGCGACGGCGTCAACTTCCTGGAGAGCGCGGAGCTCTTCAACCCGGCGACGGGGAGCTTCACCGCGACCAGCGTGATGGCCCTCAAGCGAGACGGTCCCGCCGCCGCCCCGCTACCCGACGGCCGGGTGCTGGTCGCCGGGGGCAGCGACGGCGCCAACAGGGTGCAGAGCGCCGAGCTCTTCTCGCTGGCGCCTCCCAACAAGGCGCTGAAGTTCGCCGTGAACGGCAGGAACTTTGTCATCACATTGGAGGTCCCCGGCAAGGTCGACGTCACCAGCGACACGAAGGGGACCAACGCGAAGAAGGGAAAGGGGAAGAACAAGGGCAAGAAAAAGGGCAAGAAAAAGGGCAAGCCCAAGCTTCACCCGCTGCTCAATCCCTCGAGCGGGAGCGGCAGCGCCGGCGCGATCACCGTGCCGCTCAACCTGACCGGCACGGCGAAGGCTCTGCTGAAGCGGAGAAGCAGGATCGCCCTGAGCGCGAAGATCGTCTTCACGCCGAGGGGCGACGAGTGCCTGAAACGGTTCTTCGACTCCTGCTACTCGAGTCAGTTCGCGACGACCGAAACCCAGACCCTGACGATCCAGGGCAAGAAGAAGCACAAGAAGAAGCACAAGAAGAAGCACAAGAAGAAACGGAAGTAGCCGCCGGTGCGGATTGCGCGCTGCTCCTGAGCCGGCAAAGCAGCCGCGCGGGTCGCAGACCGACTCGCGCCTCCCTCGCGCGACTTGGGGCACTGACGGCGCTCAGGGCTGGATTTCGCGCAAAGCAGCAGTGGCTGCCCTTGCGGGCGCCAAGGTAGAGCGGCGCCGTCCGACATCGTCAGCGGCTGGGTAGGTGGCACACCAGATGTTTGACTACCGGGCCGGACCGCATTCCTGGGGGTTGATGGAGCGCTGACGGTGCAGCGAGATGTGGGTGCGGCCTAGCCAATGCTGCGTCAGGCCGTAGGCCAAAAAGCGCCCCTCGGGCTAGCCGGAGTCCCGCTCGCGCTGCTTGAAGCGGGCGCGAGCGCTCTCGATTTCCTTCACGTCGCGATCTCAGTGTGGTGCGTGGCCAAATACAGTGCCCAGATCGAGCGGCTGCGTCCGATGCTCTCGCGAAGGGTGATGATCGCGGCGGTGACGCCGCTGGCGTCGATATTCGGCAGCGGCTTTCTGATCATCGTGCCGGTTCTCGAGCGAACCCTCGGGGCGCTCGCGATCTTCGGTGTGGTCGGCATCTGCGGGTTCGCCTGGTTGGTCGGCATCTCCATTCGCCACAACGTCGCCACGGTCGAACCGCTGGAGGCCGACGGGCGGCTTGACTCGTCCATCCACAAGATCGAGCGGGCGGCGGACCTGGCGATCGTCATCGCCTATGTGATCTCGGTTGCCCTCTACCTGCGGATCATGTCCCAGTACGTCGTCGACTTCGGCGCCTCGGGGTCCGACACCGCGCAGCGTGCGCTCGCCTCGGGTGCGGTGCTGGTGATCGTCGGCGTCGGCGTCGTCAGGGGCTTCTCCGGACTTGACCTGATGGAGCGCGCCGCCCTGATCTCTGTGCTGGTGCTGACCACGATCTTCGGCGGCGCCCTGTTCATCCATGACGGCGCTGCCCTGGCAGGGGGTGGCATCCGGCTGCCACCTGTGCCCGGCAAGGGCGTGGCCGAGGTGCTCCTGGTGCTGGGTGGAATCGTGATCACGGTCCAGGGCTTTGAGACCGTGCGCTATCTGGCCGACGAGTACGACCGCACGACCAGGATCTGGGCCTGCCGGCTCTCGCAACTCGTCTCGAGCTCGATCTACATCGGTTTCGTCGCGCTGGCGACGCCGGTGATGGGCCTGGGCAGTGGTCACGGGGTGGACGCGACGCTGCTCGACATCAGCGGGCGAGTGCTGCCGCTGCTCTCCCTTCCGGTCGTGATCACCGCCATCCTCAGCCAGTTCAGCGCCGCCACCGCCGACACCGTCGCCGCCGACGGCAACCTGCGTCGCCTCTTCGGCCCATGGATGCGAGCACCGCGCCCGTACGTGATCAGCGGTGCGGCGGTGATCTTGTTGGTTTGGACGATTCCGATCTTCACGATCATCGCTGTCGCCTCACGGGCATTTGCCGCCTATTACTCGCTGCAATGCGTCGTTGCGCTGAAGACGTCAGACCGTTCCCTGGCAAAGCTCGGCTTCGGGCTGCTGGCCTTGGTGTTGGCGGCGATAACGCTGCTGGCGAAACCTGCGGGCTAGTGGCTCCGCATATGGCTCTAGGACGCAAGAGAGACACCCGCCACCACGGCGGGACACTCTCGGTCCACAGGGATGTCGTGCTCCGGAGGCAAACCTCGAGTGCCGCTTTTCGCGCTCAGGAGGCGCGGCGGCGTAGAGCCGTTCCGCTACCCCTCGTCGTCCGAAGCGGCGGTCGAAGCTCGTGACGCTCCGCCCGCGTTTTCGCCCACTTTTGGGATTGACTGCTGGGGCTCGGGACGGGAGGGTCTGCGCGAGGGAGAGGGGACGAGGCAAGGAGAAGCAGCGATGGAGCGAAGGAAACGGCTAAGGCCGCGCGGTGCTCTGTTCGGTGCACTCGCTGTGACGGCTGCGCTTGCGCTCGCCCCTGGTGCGAGCGCCAAGACTGAAAAGCTTACGGGCAAGGTCACCAGCGCGAAGAATCAAGGGGAACGGGGAATGCATGTGGTCATCGCCCTTCGGCGGGGCCGAAAGTCGGCCGGCAGACTCACGTTCGCCGGCTGTGGCGGAACCGGTTTCTCGATCATCTGCGGCGGGACGCTCAACCTCACCGGCACCGGCTCGGGACTGTCGGTGCTCTTCACCTGGGGCTGCCATCTCAAACACGGCGGAGGGGAGGCCTGCGCGAAATCAGCCACCAGCTCAATCTCCGATCCCGCCGGAGCCAACCTCGGCTCCGTCACGCTCAAGATCGGGCCCCCCGGGAAGGGCGAGCCGCTGCAGAGGGGCAAGAGCTTCCAGGTGAAGGTCAAACCCGTGTGAGCCACACTGGATTCCCCAGGATGTGAATTTCCCGCCTGGGACCAGACCGGCGGTCAAGAGGTGCGCTTTCCATACTGTGGGGGCGCCAGCAGAGCGCAATTGCTGGTGCTGCCTTCGCGTGCTCCGGGCACCGCGACATAGGCGCCGAGAAGGGGCATCCGCTTCCGCTCCGGATGCATTGCGGTAGCAACCCCTGTCAGTGCCGGCGCTCGCGCGATTAGGGGCACTGACATTGGTCAGTGCTGGGTTTCGCGCAGAGGGGGCGTCAGCAAGCCTGAGCTCAGAGGCTGCTCTGCTCGCTGAGGTAACCGCAGAAACCGCACTACGGCGATCCTGAGCCTCCCCGCAGGAGCACGGACTTCGCACATCTGGCCACGCCCGGTGGCATCGCGACCGACCGCCGGCGAGAGCCGCAGAGAACCTCCAAGCGCGGGTAGTCTGTGCGCAGGAGGGCGTTCGGGGGGCCCGGAACCTCCCACCATTGCGGCGGGCGGTGGGTCAACTGCCCCCGTATAGGAAGCGCCAGGAACTTCGGCGCTCTCTCTATTGGTTTCAAGCATCGACCTGGACGCCAAGGCGTTGCTTCGGTCGAGCACCGGAAGTGAGGTCCCTGGGGGGCGGCAGATTCTCGCTGCCACTGGGAGGCGCCGCCTCGGCGTGGCCACCAGAAACGGTCAGCGGCGAGTTAGGATGAGCAACTCAGACGACAGTCGGTCGGATGTCCTCTCGGTGACACCCGCGACGAGAATGAGGAGCAGTATGGAAGGCCAAGAGCTTCACCCCGAGGACACTGCGAGCATGCGCGAGCCGCTCGCAGACGGACAGGGCACTCTTCGCTCGGACATCTCGACCGCGTTAGTTGGCCTCTACAAGGAGCACTTCGGCAAGGGGCCGACCCGCTGCCGCACCTATCTGGAGCCCGATCTGGTGGTGGTGATCCTGGGCGAGGGCTACACCGCGGCCGAGCAGACCCTGTTCGAGGCCGGCAAGTGGTATGAGGTCCGCAACGCCCGTTAAATCTGGCAGGACAGCATGCAGGCTCTCTTCGTCAACAAGATCGAGGAGCTCACCGGGCGAACGGTCTCCGCATTCATGAGCGCCAACCGCCAGGACCCCGACTTCGCGGTGGAGCTGTTCGTGCTCGAGGGCGAGCAAACCGGCTAGACAGTCGCGCGGCGCCAATGCTGCCGGCGTTTGTGGCTCTGGACCAGGTACGAATCAGGGCAAGTGGCCTGAGGACTGCCTGCCCGGACTCCCTCGGCCTGGACCCAGTCCCGCGTTAACACCCAACCTGACTTAGATCGCTCGGATGACGAGGAGAGCCGCAGCCCCCGACGAAGGTATCCGAGGCGACTCGCAGGATCGCCGCTCGGGTGAAGAGCAGCATTGCCGGAGCGCGCCCCCTTTCGCGTGCCAGGGGAACTCTGGGTGTCCTGAAGATGGCCCGAGGGCGGTGCTGCTCTCGACGAAACGCGGCACTCCGCGCGGGAGGGATTGCCCCCTATTGCGTGTGTCCGCCTGACGTAGGCACGGAAATCGGCTCAAACAAATGACGTTGGGGCAGGGCCTAACGCTTATTGCTTGATCGCTTTTTGGCTGCCCGCGTCCGCCTTCAACGTCGCAATCCCGGTCCTCCCTACTCCCAGCGCCTTCCTCTCGGGATACAACGGGGATACGGTTTTCAAGAGACTTAAACGAAAGCCCCGCTTTGCGGGGCTTTCGAGTGGGCCGGGGAGGGCTCGAACCTCCGACCTACGGATTATGAGTCCGCTGCTCTGACCAGCTGAGCTACCGGCCCTGGGCAAGCGAGCGTACCGTCCGGGGTAGATTCGTTTGATGGCGCGCGAGCCGGAGGAGCCCGGCGAGACGACGTTCACCTGGCCTCTGCTCGGGGCGCTCTACAGCTCGCTGGTGATCGTCGTGCTGGTCGCCCTGCTCAACTCGCACGTCGGGCGGGATCTCGACGGCAAGGTCGATGCGCCGGCCAGAACGCTCGTGGCGGCGCCGGTGATCGCCAGCGCGACGGTGGTCTTCGTGGCCTGCATGATCGCGTTGATCCTGCCCCTCCACCGGCGGCCGGCGATGCGGGTCGCCGAGATCGGCAGTTGGCTCATCCCCGCCTGGCTGGTGATGGGCGCGATGGTTCTGGGGGCGATCTCGTTCGCCCTCAACCACGCTGACTGAGGAAGGGGCGCTCCTCGCCTTGGGCCGTGGAACGCCCTCGCATCTACTCGGGGAGGGCGGCGAGCGAGTCGGCCACCGATGACGGCTCCGGGATGCCCTCGGCCGCGGCCTGAGCTCCCTCATTGAAGGCGCTTGCCCCGGCGATCAGCGCCGCGGCTGCGCCCGGCTGAATCTGCCCGGTGTCCACCGAGGCGGAGAGGAACTGCTCGATCTGCTTCGCCAACTCGGCCAGCCTGTCCTGGCCGACCACCAGCGCCGCCCCCTTCAGGCCATGCGCCTCGACTCGGAGCTCCTCGATGCGGCCCGGATCCTTCTCCCCCGATCCGGCCAGCGCCTCGAGGCCGTCGATGATCGCCGGCGTGCGGCGGCCGGCTTCGGCCGCCAGCATGACGAGGAGCTCAGGATCCCCCACTAGCCGGCCACCTTCCGCACCGCGGCCTCCAGTTCCTGGACGCTGAAGGGGCCCTGAAGAACGGTGCTCACCTTGCCGCGCTTGTCGATCACGAAGGCCCAGGGCTCGGTGCTCAGATGGAAGGCGCGCATCTGCGGACGGGGCCCGTCGCTGATGCGGTTGTTCTTGTAGACCTCCTGGTGGATGAAGGCGACCTTGTCGCCGAACTCCTGCTTCACCTGTTCGGTGACGTCGGTCACGGGCCCGCAGACTCGGCTCTGACAGAGGGCCGGCGTCGCGAAGAGGAGCACCACCGGCTTCTTGCCGACGACGTTCGCGAAGTCGTCGCTGTGCATGTCGTCGGGCGGGACCCGGGTGTCGATCTGGGAGATGTCGGAGACCTCGCCTGCGGTCAGGGTGTGGATCACCGGCGTCTTCTGCCCGACCTGTGGCATCGGGTAATGGCCGACTGCGTCTGACGAAGGCAGCAGGCTGTATTGGTAGGAGCTGCCCTTCTTGATCAGGGCACCGAATTCCCAGGGGCCGGACTTGTTGAGCGGGATTTCGGAGACGTAGGCGACCTGCGCCGCGCTCGGGTCGTCGGCGGTTGACTTGGCCCTGAAGGCGGCCCTCGTGGTGAGGTCCTCGATCCGCGCCGGGAAGGGACCGATGGCCGGGCCGTTCACGCCACGGCCCGGTGCGGCGTACAGGGCGACCTGGGCGTCGGTGATCTGCTCATGTCCCGGCGTGAAGACCCCGAAGGGAAAGCGGTTAGTGCCCAGGTGGAGCTCGCGGCCCGCGGGAGAGACGACCGGGCCCTGGGCGCCACCTGTGGACAGCACCACCTGGCGAAGCGTCTTGCCCTGCGCGGACGGGAACTCGGATGCGGCGGGCGCCGGTCGGCTGCGGCTGCCCGTGCCGTTGTTCGAGCCGCAGCCGGCGACCAGCCCGAGGGCGAACAGCGCGGCGGCGGTGAACAGGGGCTTCCGGGGCACTGGCGGCATCGTAGTTGGGGCACCGATAGGGTGGCGCCGGCGCTCAGGATTAGAGGGGCCGCGCCTAAAGGCGCGCCCACGCATCACTAAAGGAGGAGACGTTGGCGGAGAAGGCGGCCCTGATCACCGGTGGTTCGAGCGGCATCGGGTTGGCGATCGCCCGCCTGCTCGGTGAGGACGGCTACGGCCTGACCGTCTCGGCCCGGCGTCCCGAGAAGCTCGAGGCCGCGGCAGAGAATCTGCGCTCCGGCGGCCTCGAGGTGCAGAGCGTTCCGGCGAACATGGCCGACGAGGAGAGCCTGGAGGCGCTGGTCGCCGCGCACAAGGAGCGGTACGGGCGGCTCGACGTGCTGATCAACAACGCCGGCGTCGGGATCGGCGAGGCGATGGACGCGCTGTCGACGAAGTTCATCGACATGCAGCTCGGGGTGAACCTTCGCGCCGTGGTCATGATGACGCGGGAGTGCCTGCCGATGCTGCGCGAGGCCGGAGCCGAGCATGGGAAGGCGCTGGTGGTCAACACCGCCTCGATCTCGGGTAAGAGCGGGCAGCCCTGGCTCAGCGTCTACTCCGCGACCAAGGCGGCCGTGATCGGGTTCTCGCAGGCGACGCAGAAGGAGAACGCGGGACAGGGAATTCAGGTGACCGCGTTCGCGCCCGCATTCGTCGACACGCCGATGACGGAGTTCGTCAAGGGCCAGGTGGACGCCGAGGCGATGATCCGGCCCGAGGACATCGCCGAGGCGGTTCGCTTCCTGCTCCGGACCTCCCCGAACTGCCTGGTGCCGGAGATCATGTTCCTGCGGCCCGGGGACACGATGGATACGCCCGACTTGGGTTAGCGGCCTCGAGGGCGCCCTATTTCGCGGCCGTCCAGATCCTGCCGCCCTTCCGCAGGCCGATGCGCGCTCCGGCCCACCAGGCCCCCTGGCGGAGCAGGTCGTACCAGGCGTCCTCGACCCATTCCCGCTGCCCGCGCCCGCGGGCCCGCGCCCAGAGGACGATGCCGAGGCCGCGGGCGGTCCGGCCGATCTCCCGGATCCGTGGCGGCCTGACCGGGTCGCCGCCCATCGCCTCGAACTTTGCTCCGACCAGCCCGGCGCCGTAGGCCCAGCCGAGCTGCTGGCGGAAGAAGCCGAGCTGGGTCGAGCGGTTTCGGTGGCGGGCGGTGGCCCTCTCCGCGTAGGCGAGCCGGAGATTGCTTCGCTCCCGGAAGCGGAGGCCGAGCTCGACGTCCTGGGCGCGGGTCATGTGGGGGTCGAAGGGGCCGATGCGTTCGATCACCTCGCGACGATAGGCGGCGTTGGCGGTGATCGGGTAGGCCGGGTTGGAGTTGAAGGCGAAGCGCTGCCAGTTGCCGAGGAGGCGGGTGGCCTGGCGCTCGGCCGCCGTCGTCGGCGGGACGTGCTGGAGGTCGCCGGCGACGGCCCCGACCTCCGGGTCCTCGAAGGGACGGACCAGCTCCGTCAGCCATTGCGGCACGACCACGCAATCGGCATCGACGAAGGCGAGGATCTCGCCCGTGCTCTCCGCGATGCCGCGATTGCGGGCGTTGGAGACGCCGGGCCTGGGCTCCCGGAGGTAGCGGACCGGCCTCGACTGGATCTGGGGAGCGGTGGTGTCGGTTGAGCCGTTGTCTACAACCAGGATCTGGCGGCGGTCCTCCGGGTAGTCGGTGGCGAGGATCGCGTCCAGGCAGTCCGCGATCGTGTCTTCGCCATCGCGGACGGGGACGATCACTGAGACGGATGGGGGTTCGGCCGGCGCCCGCGTCACGGGCGGAAGTTAGCCGCGGCGGTTAGGAGCGGGAGCGCTGGAGCTCGGCGTCGGCGCGATCGAGCTCCGCGGACCAGGCCTCGGCGGAGTCGAGCGTGGCCGGCTCGGGTAGGCGATCCTCGGCGTGAGCGTGCTCGGCGTAGGCCGTGGCGAGGACATCGTCGACCGACAGATCGGATGCCTCCTGGGCGTCGGCGGCGGCGAGGCGGCGGCGGGTGGCCTGGACGTCGCGGACCTCCTCGGCGAGCGAGCGCTCGGGCAGGGAGTGGCCGTCGATGCCGTCGCGAAGCAGGGACATCTCGAGATAGCCCTCCAGGGTGCGGACCTCGCGGCGCGACGCGCGCCGGGGCTTGCGCTGGTTGGCGCCCGTGAAGGCGTCCCAGGCGCGGGCGAAGGTGCCGAAGTTGGTACGGCCGCCGTTTCGGTGCGCGGCGAGCATCGGGCAGACGCCGCCGCGCTTGTCCACGTAGGCGCCGACGATCACCCGGTTCGAGCGGATGCCGCTGAGCATCGCCGCCTTGGTGCCGCTGGGCATCGCGTCGACGGAGTTGCGGAGGCGCTCGGCGTTGTTGCGTCGCTTGGCCATGATCGATCGGGTCGCGGCTCGGCTTCGCCCGCGCCGCACCCTGGGGTAAGGAATAGCGGCTACGGCGTAGGGTCAGCGCAATGGGTCGCCCAGACCGACCGCTGAGGGTGCTCGTCGCCGCTTTCGGCGACCCGGGGCATGCGTTCCCGGCGATCGCCCTCGCGCGCGAGCTGGGGCGGCGCGGTCACGAGGTGCTGGTCGAGACCTGGGAGCGGTGGCGCGAGGCGGTCGAGGCGGAGGGGCTGGCGTTCACCGGCGCGCAGGAGTACACGGTGTTTCCGCCGCCTGGGCCCGATATGCCGGATGGGCAGACGGCCGCGGCCGCGGCCGCGGCGCTGGCCAGGTTGATGGAGGGGTTCGAGCCGGATCTGGTGGTGAGCGACATCCTCACCCTGGCGCCAACGCTCGCGGCGGAGGTGGCGGGGGTGCCGCACGCGACTCTGATTCCGCACGTGTATCCGGTGCAGCAGCCGGGGATGCCGCTGTATTCGCTCGGGCTGCGGCCGCCGCGGACGGCGATCGGCCGGATGGGTTGGAGGGCGACGGGACCGCTGCTCGAGATGGGGCTGCGGCGGGGCCGGGAGGAGCTCAACGAGACCAGGGGGCGGCTGGGGCTGGCGCCGCTCGAGAGGTTCCACGGCGGGATCAGCGAGTTGCTGGCGATCGTGGCGACCTTTCCGCAGCTCGAGTATCCGCGCCGGTGGCCGGCCCACGTGCGGGTGAGCGGGCCGCTGCTGTTCGAGCTCGAGGGCGAGGACGTGGAGATCCCCGAGGCCGATGGGCCGCTGGTGCTGATCGCGCCGAGCACCTCGCAGGATCCGGAGTGCGAGCTGCTTCGCGTGGCATTGGATGGGCTGGCGGATGAGCCGGTGCGGGTGCTGGCGACGACGAACCGGCACCGGCCCGAGCGGCCGATCGCCGTGCCGGCGAACGCGAAGCTGGTCGATTGGATCCTCTACTCGCAGGCGATGCCGGCGGCGGACGTGGTGATCTGCCACGGCGGGCACGGGACGGTGGCGCGAGCGCTGGCTGCGGGGAAGCCGCTGCTGATCTGCCCGTCGGTCGGCGACATGGGAGAGAACGCGGCGCGCGTGGCGTGGTCGGGAACGGGACTGTCGGTCCCGCGTCACCTGCTGTCGAGGAGAGCGATCAGGCTCGCTACACGACGCTTGCTCGGCGAGCCGGCGTACCAGGCTCGGGCCCGCGATGCCGCGGCTTGGTCGGCCGCCCACGACAGCGCCGGCGCCGCTGCTGATCTCGTCGAAACTGCCGCCTACAATGGCGTGGCTCCCGGGACGCTCCCGGGAAGCTCATCTCGGTCCCCCGTGTTGTAATGGCAGCAAACTTGACTGTTAATCAAGGAGTCCTGGTTCGAATCCAGGCGGGGGAGTTTCCGGCAGCTGCGCTTCTCGGTTCAGGAACCTAGGGCCGGCTGAACAGCCGGCACCTGGGTCGTGCCGTCCTCGACTTCGGCGTGACAGTTCGCGCAGAGCAGGATGCACTTGCGTGCCTCCTTCCTGGCTCTCTCGAGCGAACGCGTCACCTGACTCAGGGCGAAGAGCTTCTGCTGGCGGTCGCGATGATGGAATTCGAGCGCCGCCAGACACTTGCGGTAGCCGCAGATCAAGCAGGCGCCCCCAGCCTCCTCGACGAGGGTTCTCTTGATGCGGCGGCGTGCCTCGGTAACAGCCTCGCACCTACAGCGTCTGCACCGCCAACCGTGCCCATCCAGGAGGTACGTACTCATGCCGTGTCGGCGACAGACCAGCTCGACCTCTTGCTCGCCGGCTTCCTTCGCTTGCCTCGCAGCGGCTCTTCTTCGACCGCCTGCGGTCGGCCCGAGCCCATACTTCTCGATCCAATACCGGACAGTGGCAACCCCGCGATCGACCTCTTCGGCGATTTCGTTGAGGGAGGCGCCGCTGGCATGAAGGGCTCGAAGCGTGTCCTCCGGGATCGGCCCGCGGCGCAGGTGCCTCTGCTGATTCACGGGCTTCAGGCCGTGCTTCTTCAGGTGGTAGCTGATCGTCGAGGGGTTGCGGCCGACTCGTCTGCCGATCTGCTCCAGGGAGAGGCCCTCAGCCAGGTAGCGCTCTAGGTCCTCTTTCTTCATTGAAGGCATTGTCCGACGGTGAGTGGATGGACTCGGTTCGCAAACATGCCCAAATGCAGGGACAATGTGACCTGATGCGCGCGGGAGTGTGCCGGGTGTTTGAAGCCTCTTGGACCAGCCCGGTGCGACGGTCAGGGCTGCCGGTACCTTGGGTCGATCCACATCGCCGGGCTGGCAGGGCGTCCCGTATCGCGCTGATCCTGCTGACGACCGTCACCTGATTCGTCTCCGCCGCGACGGGTGGCGACGTCGGGTTCGGCGGTGACGACGGCTTCACCTACTGGTCGATCCGGCTCTTCGGCATCGTCTTGTTCGTCGCCCCGGCCGCGCTGTTCGGCCTTGTCGCAAGGTTGATCTGGGATCGCGCTCTCACAGTCCGTCGTCTCCGGGAGACCGCAAAGACCGGCTAGCCGACCACGCCCGCGTGCGCGATGCGCTCGGTGAGCTGGGCTCGCTCTCCGGAGAGGCGGGTGCTGACCTCGTAGTCGCCCGCCTCCTGCGCTGCCGCAATCCCGTCCTCCAGCCGCTGCTGCTCGAGCAGGTCGAAGTTGAGCTGCATCGCGCCCTCGGTGGCCGGCTCGCTCTCCGCCCTCATCACCAGCTCGGTGACCAATGACGTAAGCGCCGCGTCCTCCCGCGGCAGGCCCGCCATCGGGTTCGCCAGATGCTCCCGCAGCCAAGCCAGCGCCGGCCGGCCCGAGGGCGACAGGTGCTCCTCGGTGAGCCGGTCGATGAACCGCTGCCCCACCTCGGGCTGCGCGATGCACATCGCGAGCAGCGCCCGCTCCCGCGTCTCGCGCGGCGTCAGAGACACCGCCACCGGCTTCGCCGGCTTCCCGCCGTTGCCATCGCCCATCGGAGCGGCGCTCGTCTCCGGCGCCGAGCGGACCCGCGCCAGGACCAGGCTCGCATCGGTGTCGAGCCGATCCGCGACCTTGCGAACCAGCTCCTGAAATCCGAGTGTCGTCTCCCCCATCGCCTTCAGCACCGGCCCAACCTCCTCCAGCACCCGCTCCCGGCCGGAGACGCTCCCCAGATCACCCCGGCCGAGCGCCACGTCGACGCGAAAGCTCGGCAGGTCGATCGCGTCCTCGACCAGCTTCATGAACCGATCGACCGAGCCCCCCTCGAGCATGTCCGCCGGATCCTCCCCCTCCGGCATCGCCGCGACCCGCAGATCGAGGCTCTTCCCCACCGCCACCTTCTGCGCCCGGATCATCGCGTCCGCCCCCGCCCTGTCGGCGTCGAGCGCGAGCACGACGGACTCGGTCTGCCCGGCGAGCATCGTCACCTGCTCGGGCGTGATCGCCGTGCCCATGATCGCCACCGCCTCCTCCACCCCGGCCTGATGCAGCGCCAGCACATCGGTGTAGCCCTCCACCACGATCGCCCACCGCGCCTTCGCGATCGGCCCCCGCGCCCGGTCGATCCCGTAGAGCGTGTGGCTCTTCCTGTAGAGCTCGCCCTCCGGCGAGTTCAGGTACTTCGGCTTGGTGTCCGGGCTCAGCGCCCGCGCCCCGAACCCGAGCACCCGCCCGCGCTGATCGCGAATCGGAAAGGTGATCCGGCTGCGGAACCGGTCGTAGTGGCCGCCCTGCCTCCCCTTCTGGATCAGCCCCGCGGCGAGCAGCTCATCGACCTTGAAGCCGGCCCGCTGGCTGCCGGTCAGCACCTGATCCCAGACGCTTGGCGCCATCCCCACGCCAAACCTCCGCAGCACGTCCTCCCCCAGGCCCCGTGCGGCCAAATAGGCCCGGGCCTTCCCCGCCTTCTGCGACTCCCACAGGTAGCGCTCGTAGAACTTCGCCGTCCGCTCCAGCAGCTCCCAGAGCCGCGCCTTCCTCCGCCGCCGCTTCTCGGCCTCGGGATCCTCGTCCTCCCTTTGGATCTCGACGCCGTAGCGCTCGCCCAGCGACTCGACGGCCTCGGGGAAGGTGAGGCCCTCCTTCTCCTCGACGAAGCGGAAGACATCGCCGCTCGCCTCGCAGCCGAAGCAGTAGTAGAGCTTGTCCCTCGGATTGACCTTGAAGGAGGGCGTCCGCTCATCGTGGAACGGGCAGTTGCCCCAATAGTCCTGTCCGCGCTGCTGCAGGTCGGTGTATGCGGAGACGATCTCGACGATGTCCGCCGCGTCCTTTACCCGGTTCTTGCTCTCATCCGTGAACTTCGCCATCAGCCCAATCTATTGGCGTTCCACCAGCGCCTCGTAGGTGCTGAGACAAAAACGGTCGGTCATTCCGGCGAGGTAGTCCGTCACGCGCTGCACGGGATCGGCATCCGGGTCGATCGCCGGCACCTCCTCGATGTTCGCCAGGTAGTGATCGAAGAGGGTGCGCAGCGCCGCCCGCGCACGCTCCTGCTCGGCGCGAGCCTGCTCTCCGAGATACACCCGCTCGAACATGAACTTCCGCAATCGCAGCATCGCGCCACCGACCTCATCGCTCTGCGCGATGTCTCCCTCCGCCCGAGATCGCTCCACCATGTCCTGGACCAGCAGGTCGATCCGGCGCGCCCCGGTCTCCCCCAGGCGCTCGATCTGCTCGGCTGGCAGGTCGCTCTCGGAGATGATCCCCGCGCGCACCGCATCGTCGATGTCGTGGTTGATGTACGCGACGCGGTCCACGATCCGCACCACCCGCCCCTCGAGCGTCGCCGGCTTCTCCGGCCCGGTGTGGTTGAGGATCCCGTCCCGAACCTGCTCGGTGAGGTTGAGACCGCGGCCGTCCCGAGCCAGTTCCTCCACGACCCGCAGCGAATGCTCGTTGTGGCGAAAGCGCCTCCCGTGCTCGCGCAGCGCCTCGTCCAGCACCTCCTCGCCGATGTGGCCGAAGGGCGGATGCCCGAGGTCGTGCCCGAGCCCGATCGCCTCCGTCAGGTCCTCGTTCAGCCCAAGCGCCCGGGCCACCGTCCGCGAGATGAAGCACGCCTCCAGCGTGTGGGTCAACCGCGTTCGGTAGTGATCGCCCTCCGGCGCCACGAAGACCTGAGTCTTGTGCTTGAGGCGCCGGAACGCCTTCGAGTGCACGATCCGGTCGCGGTCGCGCTGGAACGGCGTCCGCACCGGGCTGTCGGCCTCGGCCTCGGCCCGCCGGGCCGGATAGGACGGTGTCGCCGGATCCCAGAGGTACTGGGACTCCCACGAGCGAACCCGCGACTCGAGGCTTTCCGTATCCGTGGTCACGCGCCGATGTTCGCACTCACGGCGGCGCGTGCCGCCCGCGCGTTGGCACGCGTATGCGATTAGGCTGCCGCCCGTGGCAGAGACGGCACTGATCACCGGGGCGTCCTCGGGCATCGGCGATCAGTTCGCCCGCCAGCTCGCCGCCCGCGGCTACGAACTGATCCTGGTCGCCCGTCGCGAGGACCGGCTGAAGCAACTGGCCGAGGAACTGCCCACGAAGGCCGCGGTGATTGCCTGCGACCTCGCCACGGAGGCCGACAGGCTCGCGGCCAACGTCGACGGGCGCCGCCTGCAGGTCGATCTCCTCGTCAACAACGCGGGCTTCGGCCTGCGCGGTCGCTTCGCCGATCTCTCGGCCGAGCGGGAGGCCGAGATGGTCCGCCTGAACTGCGAGGCGGTCGTCACCCTCACCCACGCCTTCCTGCCGGGAATGGTCGAGCGCGGCAAGGGCGGCGTGATCACCGTCGCGAGCACGGCGGGGATGCAGCCGCTGCCGTACGAGACCACCTACGGCGCCAGCAAGGCGTTCGCGATCTCGTTCATGGAGGCGCTCTCGATGGAGCTGCGCGACACCCCCGTCAAGGCGCTCGTCGTCAACCCCGGACCGGTCAAGACGGAGTGGCAGGAGGTCGCCGGATACGACGAGAACACGCGGATCATGCCCGGCATGATCAGCGCCGAGCGCTGCGTCAAGGACTCGCTCCGCGCGTACGACCGGGGCAAGCGCTCCCTGATCCCCGGCCGCCTCTTCCCCTGGCTGATGCGCTCGACGATCTCGCCGAAGCCGATCAAGCTCCGCGTCACCGAGCGGATCTACCGCCCGGACTCCTAAGCCGCAGCGGCGCGCAGATGCACGTGCGCGTGATGCTCGAGCGTCTCGGTGATCGCCCGGTCGGCCTGCGCGGCCACCCGTCGCTCCGCCGCCGGAGCGTCCGAGAGCGGGCGCGCCAGCGCATCCACCATGAACCGGTGCGCCTCCTCGCTGAACGGAAAGCCCCCTCCCTCGCAGCTCGCACAGACCACTCCCCCGGCCGAGCCGGAGAACGCCGCCAGGTGCTCCGCCTCCCCGCAGCTCGCGCAGCTGGCCAGCTCCGGTGAGAACCCCGCGGCCAGCGCCAGCTTGAGCCGGAAGGCGAGCGCGACGCCCGGAGCGTTCCCCTTCTCGGGATCGGCGTCGAGCAGCCCCAGGTAGTTGCAGAGCAGGTTGTAGGCGGCCGGGTTCGGCTCGCCCGAGTCGAGCAGCCGCAGCACCGCGTCGCAGGCCCGGCCCGCCGACCCGAGCGCCGCCCCGTTCGCGCGCAGGGCCCCATGGCCGTCGACCGTCGACGCCCCCGTCACCGTGAACAGATCGCCCCGCCCCTCATAGAGAACGAGGTTCAGCCGGAAGAACGGCTCGAGTCGCCCCCCGAATCGCGACTTCGGCCTCCTCGATCCCTTCGCGATCGCTCCGATCCGCCCGCGAGTCGTCGAGTAGAGATGGACGATCCGATCCGCCTCGCCGTAGCGAATGCTGCGCAGCACGACCGCCTCCGTCTTGAAGTTCCCGGGCATGCCCCAGGGACGTTGCCGCAGCACCCGGACGGATCAGGCCTGGCGCACCGCATCGCGGATCGCCGCCGCGGTCACCGTCGCCGCCGCGGCGCCGATCTGGAGCGGCGCGAACTGATCCGGCTCGCCGCGGCCCGATGCGAGGCAGAAGACCACATCGCCGTCGACCGGAGTGAAGACCGGATCGATCGCTCGGCCCATTCCCGCGGTCGCGGCGCGCGCGACGATCGAGCACTGGCGCTTGTCGAGGGCAGCGTCCGTGCAGATGCAGACTGGCGTCGAGTTGCCCTCGGGCACCCGGAACTCCGGGGGCTGCTCCATCGCCGCGATCAGCTCGGCCCCGCGCACCGGCTCGTCCTCCTCGCCCCTTGGTCCGGCGAGCACGGAGCCGTCCGCGTCGATCACGTCACCGACGGCGTTGACCGTCGCGATCGCCGCCACCGTGTGGCCGGTGCCCGTGATCAGTGCCGCGTAGCCGACCCCTCCCCGCCGCGCACGGTCGCGACCGAGCAGCTTGCCGACGGTTGCGCCGGTTCCCGCGCCGATCCCCCCGCGCTCCGGCACCCCCTCGCCGGCGGCCTCGCAGGCCGCGTAGCCCTCGTCGGGGCCCGGCCGCACCTTCCCCTCGCCGGACGGCAGGTCGTAGATCACCGCCGCCGGGACCAGCGGCACCCGGCCGTACGGGGTGAAGTAGCCGCGGTCGTGGTCCTCGAGCCAGCGGACGACGCCGTCGGCCGCGGCCAGCCCGAAGGCGCTGCCCCCGGTGATCAGGATCGCGTTCGCCTCGTTCGCGTTCGCCAGCGGACGCAACGTGTCGGTCTCGCGAGTTCCGGGCCCGCCGCCATGGACGCAGACGCCGCCGCGAGTCTCGGCCGGCGGGATCACGACCGTGCATCCCGTCGCGCCCACCGGGTCCGACCAGTGACCGACGGCGAAGCCCTCCGGGAGCGGCACTGAGTCGGTCATCCGCTCCTCGCCTTCCGCACGGGCCGCTTCGCCTTGCGCCGCGGCCGCCGGCGGAGCCGCTCCTGGCAGGCCGGGCAGTAGTAGGTCGAGCGCCCGCCCACGACGATCCTCTGGATCACCCCGTCGCCGCGGCGGCACTCCTCCCCCTCGCGCGTGTGAACGAGAAACTCGTCCTGCATCGAGCCGCGCTCTCCGCGGGCGTCCCGGTAGTCGTCGATGCTCGCGCCGCCTAGGTCGAGGCCCGCCTCCAGCGCCCCGACGATCCCCTCCACCAGGCGGGCGGCATGCTCGAGCCTCATCGATCCCGCGGGTGAGAGCGGATGGAGCCTCGCCCGCCACAGCGCCTCGTCCGCGTAGATGTTCCCGATGCCCGCGACCCGGTGCTGGGTCAGCAGGAAGGACTTCAGCGGCGCCTTCCGGTCCTTGGCGAGCTCGAGGAGCCGCTCGGGAGTGAGCTCTCCGGAGAGCGGCTCGACACCGAGCCGCGAGGCGAAGAACTCCTCCAGCTGGTCGCCGGCGTCGAGGACGATCGCCTGTCCGAAGCGGCGCATGTCGGTGAACACGAGAGAGCGGCCGTCGTCGAGCTCGAAGCGGGCCCGGACGTGGCGCGGCTCGGGCGCGGACTCGTACAGCCGCGGCCGATGCGAGGGCGCGTGAGGCTCTGCCGAGCGCGACCCGTGCGGCGCCGGCTCGGTCTTCATCAGGTCCGCCGTTTCACCATGCACCGGGTCCCGCAGCAGCAGGTTCCCCGTCATCCGCAGATGAATGGCGAGCGTGCGTCCCCCCTCCAGCCCGATCAGCAGGTACTTGCCTCGACGGGCGACGGCGCTGACATCCCTCCCGGCGACCGCTCGCTCCAGCGAGCGCGGCGGCTCTGGCCGAGTCAGCCGCTCGTCGAGCACCGATGCCGAGGTGATGCGCTTTCCGACCAGCTCAGGCTCGAGCTGGCGACGAACCGTCTCCACCTCGGGCAGCTCGGGCATGCACCGATGCTATTGAGGCAGGTGAGCCCTCGGGTGAGCCTTGAAGTAAGCCGTCTTCAGCTCCTCCCCCGAGAGATGCGTGTAGAGCTGGGTCGTGGAGAGGTCGGCGTGGCCGAGCATCTCCTGCACGGAGCGCAGATCGCAGCCGCCCGAGAGGAGGTGCGTGGCGAAGGAGTGCCGCAGGGTGTGCGGGCTCATCCGATCGGCGAGCCCGGCGGTACGGGCGTGGCGAAGGACGATCTTGTAGAGCCCCTGTCGGGTCAGCGGCCCCCCGCGGAAGTTGACGAACAGCTTGCGCTCGTCGTGCGAGCGGATCATCTCGGGCCTGCCCGAGCGCAGGTACACGCGAACCGCAGCGAGCGCCTTGCCGCCGACCGGCACAAGCCGCTCCTTGGAGCCCTTACCGCGCGCGCGGACGATGCCGTGCTCGAGGTCGACGTCGGCGATCTCGAGCGAGATCGTCTCCGAGGCCCGCAGCCCCGACGCGTACATGAGCTCGAGCAGCGCCCGGTCTCGCAGCGTGGCCGCATCGTCGCCCCGCGGCTGAGCCAAGAGCCGCTGCACCTCCGCGTAGCTCAGGACCTCCGGAAGCTTCTTGCCGCGTCGCGGAGTGTCGAGCCGTGCGGCCGGGTCGTCCTCGACCTCCTCCTCACGTCGCAGGTGCCGGTAGAAGGAGCGCAGGCACGCGGCCTTGCGGTTGACGGTGGCGTTCGAGCAGGGGGCGCGGCCGTTGCCGTCGCCGCGGGCCACGTCGGCGAGGAAGTCGGAGAGATCCCCCGCCTCGGCGCTCGCCGCGTCCCGGTCTCGCTCGGCGAGGAAGCGGCCGAACTGGAGCAGGTCCGTGCGATAGGCGGCAAGCGTGTTGCGCGAGAGCCCCCGCTCGAACTCGAGGTGTGCGAGGAAATCGAGGACGAGGGACTCGTAGCGCTCGGAAGGCCGGGCCTCCTCAGCCTGGCGCTCAGGCGCGATCGTGGCCATACGGAGTACTTCCCCGGCGGTCGGCCGGTCCCTGCCTAGAGCAGCTCCCTCAGCATCAGCAGCCCGATCAGCGACTTGGCGTCCTCGCAGCGCTCGATCGCGCCGTCGAGATCGCTGAGCGGAATCTCGACCAGCTCGATCCGCTCCTCAGGGGTCGGCTCGCCGTCGACGTCGTACAGCTCGGTCGCCAGGAACAGCCAGACGCGCTCGCTCGCGAAGCCGGGGCTCGTGTAGAAGCTCTTCAGCTCGCGCCAGTCGCCGGCCGCCTTGCCGATCTCCTCCCCCAGCTCGCGCTGGGCGCACTCGAGCGGTGTCTCACCCTCGACGTCGAGCTTGCCTGCCGGCAGCTCGAGCAGCGCGGGCTCCTCGACCGCCTCCCGCGGCTGCTCGACCATGAACAGGGAGCGCCCGTCGTGCGGGATCACGCAGACCGCGCCGGGATGGACGACCACCTGCCTGGTGGACCTGCTCCCGTCCTCGTATTGGAACGTATCCATCCGCACCGAGGCGATCGGTCCGCGGTGCACGAGCTTGCCGCCCACCTTCTTCAGGCGCTCGTCGCTCACGCCGCGAGCTCCGCCAGAGTCGCGGCGGCCAGCGCGTCGCCCGACGCGAGCGCCGCCGCGAAGAAGAGACGGTCGTCCGCCAGCTCCCGCCCCATGTGGGTCGTGGGCAGCCCGCTCTCGGCGTACTCGTCGACCGGTGCTTCGCGCGGCCAGATCTCATGCCGGTCGCCGCAGGCCTCCCGCAGCTCGTTGAGCGAGCCATCGCCTCCACCGACCCGCGGCCAGGGAGCCGGCTGGCGGGCCGGGGCCGGCACTCGCACGTTGCCGAGCAACATCCTCAGGACGCTCGCGGTGTGGTGGCTCAGCCCGCCGTGGCGAGGCCGTGGGTCGGCGCTCGACATCCGGGGCGCCACCAGCGTCTCGAGCCCGAGGATCAGCGAGGCGTGCGCAGTGTCGAGCGCCGCCAGCCCGCCATGACCGAGCTCCGATCCCGAGCCGACGATCCCCGGTCCGGGCCCGGCGATCACCGCGTCCCAGCCGAGCGGCCCGGCGGCAGCCCGCAGCGCACCGATCACGGTCAGCGCCTCGAGCTCGCCGCCGTACGCGGGACCCGCGGTGACGTGCCGGCAGAGCATGGCGGCGTTCCGAAGCTCGGCGACGTCCTCTGACAGCGAGCCCGGCAGGGCACCCCCGGGGGTCTGGACGTAGCCGACCCGCCGCTCCGGGGCCGCGCGGCTCGCCGCCCACGCGGCCGGCGCCAGCTGGCCATGAAGGGAGAGAACGAGGACCGGAATGCGCCGGTGGACAGACTCGTCCTCGCGAACCTCGACCGGGTCCACCGGATGCTGGAGTGAGGTGTAGTTGAGCTTCAGCGCGGTCGCCTCCTCCGCGCCCGGTGCGTCCAGCCCGCGCGTCAGGTTGACGTGCACGACGTCGAACCCGCCCGAACCGAGCCCCAGGTCGCGCGCCTCGGTGCTCAGGATCACCTCATCGCCCTCGCGGCTCTCCCCGACGAGAGGCTCGTCGGCCCAGGCGGGTCGCTCCTCGTCGCCGATGCGCACCCGCAGCGGGTCCGTCCCGATAACCACCCCTCGTCGAAGCTTCAGCGTCATCTAGCCCTCGCCCGCCGCCGCGCCCACCTTCGCCGCCTCCCCGATGGCCGCCCCGCACACCGCAAGCATCTCCACGATTGCGCCTTCCGTAACCGACTCATCGGGCGTGTGGTTCGCCTCGGTGCCGTTGGCGAGCAGCACCGCCTGGTAGCCGGAGGCGATCAGGGCGTTTGCGTCGCTCCCTCCACCGGTCGCGACCAGCTTGGGCTCGTGGCCCGAGCGCCGCAGCGCCTCGTACGCGATTGCCACCGCGTCCGACTTCGGGTCGAGCCGGTAGCCACGGAACATCTCGCTCACCTGGACGTCCACGTCGCAGCCGTTCTCCCCTGCGGCCCAGGTGCACGCGTCGACCATCTCGCCCACGGTCGCAGCCGCCCGCCCCCCGTCGACGCTGCGCGCCTCGCCGAGGATCCGGCAGTGCCCCGCGACCACGTTCGAAGCGGTTCCGCCCTCGATCAGCCCGACGTTCGCCGTCGTCTCCTCGTCGAGCCGCCCGAGCCTCATCCCGGCGACGGCGGCTCCCGCGGCGGCGATCGCGCTGTGGCCGTCCTCGGGGTTGATGCCGGCGTGAGCTTCCCGCCCGGTGAACTCGGCGATCAGCCGCTTGTAGGTGGGAGCGGCGACGATCACCTCGCCGATCGGCGTGGCGTGATCGAGCACGTAGCCGAAGGGCGCGCGCAGGCCCGAGGTGTCGAGCTCCCTGGCTCCGCGCACGCCGTCCTCCTCCGCAACAGTGAAGACGAGCTCGAGGCCCATGGGGGCTGGATCCGAGGCATGGCGAGCCGCGAGCTCCATGAGCACCGTCACCGCCGCCTTGTTGTCCGCGCCGAGGATCGTGTCTCCGCGGCTGGCGAACCTGCCGTTCTCGCGGGTCACCTCGATCGGCCCGTCGTGGGGCACCGTGTCGAGATGGGCGAAGAACGACACCCAGCCGGCGCCCGTTCCGGGGACGCGGGCGATCAGGTTCCCCGCCGCGGCCTGGGCCGGCACCGCCGCCGCGTCCTCGCTGACCTCGACGCCGAACCCCCGCAGCTCGTCCACGACGGCGTCCGCAACCTCCCGCTCCTCCCCGGTGGGACTGGCGATCTCACAAAGACGAGCGAAGCGGTCGAGCATGCGCTGATCGTCTGCGCTCACGTTCGCGACAGGCTATGACTCGGAGGGCTCCGGCGCCACGGCGCTGATAGAAGACCGGCATGGCCCGGCGACCCGCCCAGGTTGAGCAGCACGTGAAGACGTCCTCCGGCGCGCCGTCGAGCGCCTGGGAGGGCCGGTTGGAGGTGATCATCGCGATCGCGCTCGGGCTGGCCGCAATCGTCACCGCGGGATCGGTCTACTTCAACGAGCATCAGGAGCACAAGGCGAATCTGGATTTCCACCAGGCCACCCATCAACTGCTCAAGGCCACGGTCGTGGGAATCAGGAGCCCCCGGGGCCGTGTGCTCGAGCTGAACTCAACGCACGAGGTGGAGGCCGCCGAGAACCACCAGGAGAGGGCTTCGCGCTACACGCTCGCGGAGGTGATCCTCGCCACGTCCCTGTTTCTCTTCGGCGTCGCTGGGATCAGCTCCCGCTGGCGAATCAAGATCGGGGCACTGTCGTTCGCGACCGGGATCTTCCTGGTCGCGATCGTGGTGCTCGCGACTGCTTAGACGGAGCGGCGGACGCTGACGTTCTCGGAGTCCTCCGCCGCGGCCTCCGCCTCGGCGGCGGGCTCAACCCTGGCCGGGCGCTCCGCCGCCCGCTTCGCCGCGGCGCCGACGAAGTCGCGGAAGAGCGGCTCGGGGCGGGTCGGGCGGGAGTTGAACTCCGGGTGGAACTGGGACGCGACGAAGAACGGGTGATCGGGCAGCTCGATGATCTCGACCAGGCGATCGTCCGGAGAGGTCCCGCTCGCCACCAGGCCCTCGTCCTCGAGCCGGCGGCGCAGCATGTTGTTGACCTCATAGCGATGACGGTGGCGCTTGTAGATCACGGCCTCATCGAAGATCTCGCGGGCCTCGGTGCCCTCGTGGAGCTTCACCGGATCGGCACCCAGCCTCATCGTCCCGCCCAGGTCCGAGACCTCCTTCTGCTCCGGGAGGAGGTCGACCACCGGGAATGGCGTCTCCGGATCGAACTCGGCGGAGTTGGCTCCGTCCATCCCGCAGACGTGACGCGCGAACTCGACGACCGCGATCTGCATCCCGAGGCAGATGCCCAGGTAGGGAATGCCCCGCTCGCGCGCGATCCGGGCGGCCTCGACCTTGCCCTCGATCCCGCGCTCGCCGAAGCCGCCCGGGATCAGGATCCCGTCGACGTCGTCGAGCGAGGCGTTCTCGATGTCCTCCGCCGAGACGAGCACCGTCTCGACCTCGACTCCGTGCTCCCATCCACCGTGGGTGAGTGCCTCGATCACGGACTTGTAGGCGTCCTGGAGCTGGACGTACTTGCCGACCAGCGCGATCTTCACCCTGCGCTCGCGCGAGGCGTCGGCGCGCTTGATCAGCTCCTCCCACTCGCCGAGATCGGGCGCAGGCGCCTCCATCCCGAAGTGGTCGAGGATCAGGTCGTCGGCTCCCTCGGCCCGGAGGACGAGCGGCACCTTGTAGACGTTGTCGACGTCGCGCGCGGAGACCACGGCGTCCTCGGGGAGACTCGCGAAGAGGGCTATCTTGCGCCTGATCTCCCGGTCGAGCCCCTCCTCCGAGCGGCAGAGCAGGGCGTGCGGCTGGATCCCGATACGGCGGAGCTCGTTCACCGAGTGCTGGGTCGGCTTGGTCTTCATCTCCCCGGCATGCCCGACATAGGGCACCAGCGTCAGGTGGACGAACATGCACCGCTTCGGGCCCATGTCCGTGTAGAGCTGGCGAATCGACTCGAGGAACGGCAGCGACTCGATGTCGCCGACCGTCCCCCCGATCTCGGTGATCACGAAGTCGACGGCCTGTGACTCGGCGACGATCATGATCCGGTTCTTGATCTCGTCGGTGATGTGGGGGATCACCTGGACGGTGGCGCCGAGGTAGTCGCCGCGGCGCTCGCGCCGGATCACGCTGTTGTAGACGCCGCCGGCGGTGAAGTTGGAGGCCCGCGAGGTGTTCTCGTCCGTGAAGCGCTCGTAGTGGCCGAGGTCGAGATCGGTCTCGGCGCCGTCCTCGGTGACGAAAACCTCGCCATGCTGGAACGGGCTCATCGTCCCCGGATCGACGTTGATGTAGGGATCGAGCTTCTGGAGCTGGACCCGGAAGCCGCGGGAGACCAGAAGGCGGCCGAGTGAGGCGGAGGCGATGCCCTTACCGAGGGACGAAACGACACCGCCGGTAACGAAGAGAAATCGGGTGTCGCTGGGCTTGTGATCCGTCAATTGACTCTGCCAAGCGAGTCTAGTCGCTCGAGGAGCGGAACCCGATCGATCGCCGAGGAGATCGAGCGAAACTCCCCATAGAGCGAGATCGAGATCAGGACCGCCAGCGCACACCACAGTCCGGACGCGGAAAGCGTCGTCACGAGCAGGACCCCGATGATGCCGCCGATCAGGCTCGCGCCCGAGTCGCCGAGCATCGCCCGCTCGCGGAGCGTGAGCACGGCGCCGACGGCGACGGGGCCGAGCAGGGCCGCCACGGGCTCGAGCGGAACGAGGCTCCACGACGCCAGGCAGACGGCGGTGACCGCCAGGGCCAGCGCCTTCTCCGAGCGCCCCGGGCGCGTGTCGAGCAGGTTGCCGAGGTGGACCGCCAGCGTGAGCACCCCGAGGGCGGCGGCATACCCGGGAGCGCCCATCCCACGGCCACCGAGCGCATAGGCGGCGAGGGCGAGCGTGCCGACCGCCTTGATCGCGCCGGTCGAGATCCGGCCGTGGCACAAGGCGCGGGCGTGCCCCCTCAGGCCTTGCGGCGAACCGGCCGCGAGATCGTCGAGCAGTCCGAGGAGGCCGACGCCTGCCAGGAAGGCGAGCCAGCGGCTCGGCCCCGCCGCCAGAGCCGCCCCGGCCGCGATCAGCAGAACAGCGCCGAGTGGGAAGAGCACGGGCTTGCCGCGGTAGTTGGGCCGTCGCGGCAAGGCCGAGCTACCGCGCCGGGTAGAGGTGGCTGACGCCCTTCGCGTCGACCAGTGTCTCGCCGATCCGCAGGCGGGTCAGGAAAGTGGACGACATCCCGCCGCGCCGGCGCTCCAGGAACTCGACGAGGTTGAAGTGAGCCCCGACGCTGACGATCAGAGCGGCGCCCTTTTCGAATGCGAGCAGCATCGCGACGTCCTGGCTCGTACCCGCCGACGGGATCACGGCGTGTGCCAGGCCGAGCCGCCGCAGCCGCTTGCTGCCCGGCGCGTCGCCGTCGGGATAGGCATGGACGATCAGCTCGGCCCCGCTGCGAAGCGCGGCTTCGCCGGCGGAGTCCATGTCCCCGAGGATCACGTCCGGGACCAGCCCCTCGCCGACGATCGCGTCAGCCCCTCCGTCGACGGCGACCAGGATCGGGTTCACGTCCTCGATGTAGGAGCGAAGAGCCCGCAGGTCGCGGACGTGGTCGGTCCCCCGCACGACGATCAGGACGTGGCGATCGCGGAAGCGGGTCCTCGTCTCGGGGAGGTCGACGGTGCCGAACAGCAGTCCCCCCTCATCCCGCAGGTGGCTCATCGTGTTCTCGGTGAAGTCGTGGATCGCCCGGTCGATCCGGCGGCGCTGCTCCTCCAGTTGAAGGGCGAGCTCCCCGGCATCGAGCACCCGGCCCTCGGCCACCACGCGCCCGCCGGACCGGACGAGGCCGCCCTCGATCTCCAGGGGGTCCCCGTCGCCGATCCGCTCGAAGACCTCGGGTCCGGCGTCGATCAGGCGCACCCCGGCCCGCACCAGGGTGAGCGGCCCCATGTTGGGATAGGTGCCGTCGGATGAGGGCGAGGCGTTGAGGGCCGCGAGGGCGCCGCAGGCGGCGAGCTCCTCCGCCGCGATCCGATCGAGGTTGCGGTGATCGATCACGGCGACATCACCCGGCCCGAGCCGCTTGACCAGCTCCTTGGTGCGCCGGCCGAGGCGGGCGGTCCCGCGCAGCGCGGTGGCGGTGGCGGTGGCTGTCGCCATCGGCAGAGACTATGTACCGGCGGGCTCAGGCGGAACCAGGCGGGGCCGCTGGCGGCCGCAATCGCCAGGCGCGGCGGCTACGCCGCCGCTTCGAGATCGCGCGGCCTTGCGGCCCCTAGCAGCTGGCGCGCGTGGCCCTCGGCGGCCTCGTCGCCCTCGCTCCCGCCCAGCATGCGGACGATCTCCGCGACCAGGCCCTCGCCGTCCACCTGTTCGACGCGCGCTCGCGCCTGGCCGCCCTCGACGCTCTTCTCGATCCGGAAGTGCGCCTCGGCCATCGACGCGACCTGCGGCAGATGCGTGATGCAGAGGACCTGCCGCTCGGAGCCCAGGGTCCGCAGCCGCTCGCCCACCGCCTTGGCGGTGTTGCCGCCGATGCCCGCGTCGATCTCGTCGAAGACGTAGGTGGCGGCCCCGCCGCGAGCGCCCTGTCCGGCGAGCGCGAGCATCACTCGCGAGAGCTCGCCGCCGGACGCCGCGTCGCGCAGCGGAGAGGTCGGCATGCCCGGGTTGGTGGCGACCTGGAACGTGACCCGCTCCTGGCCGAGGGATCCGAAGCCGTCCGGGTGGGGCTCGAGGCTCACCTCGAGCTTGGCACCGCTCATCGCGAGCTGGTCGAGCTCTGCGGCGACGGTCTTCTCGAGTCGGCGGGCGGACTTGGCTCGGACCTCGCTGAGCCGCCCGGCGAGGTCGGTCCGCTTTCTCTGCGCCTTCGTCAGGTCCACCTCGAGCCGGTCGGTTGCCTCCTCCGCCCCCTCGATGGTGGCGATCTCCATGCGGCAATGCTCGGCATGCGCGAGCACCGACTCGATCGAGCCTCCGTGCTTGCGCTTCAGCCGGTCCAGGACCTCGAGGCGCTCCTCGAGCCGCTCCAGCCGGCCCGGCTCCGCCTCGATGCCCTCGGCATATCCGCGCAGATCCGCCGCGAGCTCCTGCAGCTCGACCCGAAGCCCGATGGCGGTCTCGGCAAGCTTGTCGAGTCGGGGGTCCACCCCGTGCTGCCCGCTCAGCGCGGCCTCGGCCGAGCCGAGCGCTTCGGATGCGCCGACCCCCTCGTCTCCCGCGACGGCCGCGAGCGCCTCGGAGGCCGCTCCCCTCAGCGCCTCGGCGTGGCGGAGCCGCTCGCGCTCAGGCGCGAGCTCAGCCTCCTCGGAGGGATCGGGATTCGCCGCCTCGATCTCCTCCAGCTCGTATCCGAGGATGTCGAGGTCGCGCTCCCGAGCGCCCTCGCGCTCGCGGATCCGCGCCAGGTCTCGCTCGATCGCGGTCACCGCCGCGTGGGCCTCGCGATAGGCGCGGCGGCGCTCGAGGTGCTCATCACCCGCGAAGCCATCCAGCGTCTCGAGCTGGGCACCGGAGAGGGTCAGCTTGCGATGCTCGTGCTGCCCGTAGAAGGCGAGCAGGCGAGATCCCAGGGCCTGCAGCTCCGGCGCGGACGCCGAGCGCCCCGCAAGGAAGGCGCTCGTCCTTCCACTGGCGGAGACGCGGCGGCCGATCGCCACCTCGGTGGCACCCTCCGGCAGTCGCTCGGCGATCTCGGCGAGCTCCGGGTCGTCGAGCAGGCCGTCCGGCAGGTCGAAGACCCCCTCGACGTAGGCCTCGCTCGCTCCCGGCCGCACGATCTGGGCCCGCGCCTTCCCGCCCATCAGCAGGTCGAAGGAGTGCGCGAGGATCGTCTTACCCGCCCCCGTCTCGCCGGTGATCGCGTTCAGACCCGGCCCGAGCCGCAGCTCGGCGCGCTCGATCAGGAGCAGATTCTCGATTCGGAGCTCGAGCAACATGGGGTCCCCCGTTCTAACGAGGGACCCCGACGGATTACTCCCGTTCAGGCCACGGCCACGGGGGGCCGCTATGCCGCAGCGGCCTCGGCTTCTTCAGGCGCACCGGCTCCGTGCGGAATGAAATCGCTCTGGCGCACCAGGGCGAAGACGGCGAGCGCGCCGCTGAACAGGATCAGCGCACCGATCAGGAGGATGTCGTTGAAGGCGTCCGTGAACGCGACCCCGGCCGCATGCACCGCCTGCTGGTGGAACTGGGGCGGCGCTTGGTTCGCCGCCTGCGTGCCGCTCGCCGCGACCCCGTCGGCGAATCCGGGCGGCGCCTGAGGGAGCAGCGTGTGGAGCGAGTCGGTGATCTTGCTCTGGAAGACCGCGCCGAGAGCGGCGATCCCGGTCGCGACGCCGGCGATCCGCATCGTGTTGTTGATCCCGGAGGCCATCCCCGATCGCACCGCCGGCACGACGCCGAGAGCGGTCGAGGCGATTGACGGATTGGCGAGTCCGATCCCGAAGCCGCTGACCATGAATCCGGCGAGCAGGGTCGTCCACTGCGAATCCGGCTGGGCGCCGCGCATCAGGAGCAACCCGATGCCGACCAGCGTCAGCCCGATCGTCAGCGGCACCCGCGCCGGGATCCTCGCCACCAGCCTGCGGGTGGCGAGCGGCACGAGGAACGCGAAGAGGGTCAGCGGCAGGAACCGGACGCCGGCCTCCAGCGGGGTCATCCCGATCACGCTCTGCATGTAGATCGTGATGTAGAGGAACATCGCGAACATCCCGGCGCCGATCGCGAAGGTGCCGTAGGAGACGCCGGAGAATGCGGGCTTCCGGAACAGGTTGAGGTCGAACATCGCATGATCCTGGCGCCACTCGAAGATCACGAACGCCGCGAGCAGGACCGCCGCGGCGACCAGCGAGCCGACGATCTGCGTGCTGCCCCAGCCCTCGGCGTTGCCGCGCAGCAGGCCGAAGATCAGCGCGAACAGCCCCAGCGAGAAGGTGATCAGGCCCGCCCAGTCCAGGCGCTTCGCGTCGGGATCGCGCGACTCGCCGGCCTGGGTCTTGGCCAGGATCACGGTGCCGATCCCGATCGGGACGTTGACGTAGAAGATCCACTCCCAGCCGAGCCCGTCGGTGAGCGCTCCGCCGACCAGCGGGCCGACCGCAACCGCGCCGCCGATCGTCGCTCCCCAGGCTGCGATCGCGGTGCCGCGGTCGGGGCCCTGGAACTCCTGCGCGATCAGCGCGAGCGAGGTCGCGAACATCGCCGCGCCGCCGATGCCCTGCAGGCCGCGCGCGAGATGGAGGAAGGTCGCGCTCGTCGCCAGCCCACAGAGCAGTGAGGCAAACGTGAACAGCCCGACGCCGAGCACGAACAGCCGCCGCCGCCCGAACCGATCGGCGAGCGTGCCCATGGTCAGCGTGAAGGCCGAGAGGAGCAGGGTGTAGGCGTCCACCACCCATTGCAGTCCCGTGAGGTCGGTGTGCAGGGCCTTCTGGATCTTGGGCAGCGCAACGTTGACGACGGTGATGTCGAGCAGCAACATGAAGGTCGCCAGGCAGACAGCGAGCAGGCTCCACCACTTCCGTTCCATCAGGTACCCACCGTCCTCTTTTCGTGACTTGGGGCTATCTCACCCTGACGACGAATGGCGCTGGCTGAAATCGACACCCTGATCATCAGTTGACCTGACGATCAGAATAGAGGACAATCAGGGACTATGTCGGCCAGCCCGGACACGCAAGCCACCTTCATACCCGTTTCGCTCGCCGATCAAGTCGGCTACCTGCTGTCAAAGGCCCATCTGCGCGTCCACGTCGCCGCGAACGAGGCGCTCGAGCCACTGGTGCTGACCGTCAAGCACTATGGGCTGCTCACCCTGCTGGTCCACGAGGGCCCGATCTCCCAGGGCCGGCTCGGTGAAGTCATGCGGATAGACAGGACGACGATGGTTGCGCTGATCGACGAGCTCGAGCGCGCCGGGCACGTCGACCGCACCCGCAATCCCGAGGATCGCCGAGCCTACGCGCTCGTGGCAACCGCCTCGGGCAAGCGGACCCAGCGCGAGGCGGAGAGGCTGATGAAGCGGGTCTACGACGAAACCCTCGCCCCCCTCTCCGCGGACGACCGCCGCGAACTGCAGCGGATGCTCAGCCTCATCGTCGAAGGCGGAGGGGCTAGGCGAGCTTCCCGAACTTCTCCTGAATCCGGTGGTAGAAGCTCGAGCCGGGAAGCTGGGCCAGTCGGCTGACCGAATCATCGAAGCGGATCTCCAGGCCATCCCCCGGCGCCAATTCCCCTGACGGCTCGCCGTCCAGGGAGATCTCCACCGGCTCGCGACCCGCCGCGTTTCGCACCTGTAGCGCGTCGTCGGGCGCCACCACGAGCGCGCGGGCGGCGAGCGTGTGGGGCGCGATGAAGCTGACCACGTACCCCTTCACGCCCCAGGCCAGGATCGGCCCCGCGTTGGCGAGGTTGTAGCCCGTCGACCCGGCGGGGGTCGCCGCGACCAGCCCGTCACAGCGGACGCTTCCCACCTCTTCACCGCCGATCGCGTAGGAGAGCTGGGCGACGCGCCCGTGCGGGCGCCGCACGAAGCTGACGTCGTTCAGCGCCACCGCGCGATCCACCGGGAGATCGACCCTGAGCGCCGGCAGGTCCATCGCCTCGAAGTCGCCCTCGAACGCTCGCCGCAGGCCCGCCTCGAGGTCCTCTCGCTCGACCGCGGCGAGGAAGCCGACCGTCCCGAAGTTGATCCCGAAGACCGGCACGCCCGTGTTGGCGAAGCGCCGCAGCGCGTAGAGGATGCTGCCGTCGCCCCCCAGGACGATGCAGACGTCCGGCCGCTCTCCGTCCTCGACACGCGTGATTCCCTCGGCCGCGGCGCCGTGTTTCTCGTGCTCGTCGGGAGTGCAGATCAGCTCCACCGACTGGGCGCGCGCCACCGCGGCGGCCTTCGCGACCGCATCGGAGGAGGTCTCCGGATGCGTATGGGTGATCAGCATCGCGCGGGTCACGGCTCGACCTCCCGAAGGGCGGCATCGAGGTCGATGGTTTTGCCGCTCCTCGCGGCCCAGACGAACGTCTCGCGGTTTCCCTTCGGGCCGGGCAGGCCGGAGGAGGCCAGGCCGCGAACCGCGAGGCCCTGCTTCTGCGCTGCCTCGGCGACCTTGCGGATCGCCTCGCGGCGATCGCCGGCATCCCGGACGACCCCGCCCTTCCCCACCTTCTCCTTGCCCAGCTCGAACTGCGGCTTGACCAGGCCGAGGAGGTCGAACTCCTCGGCGGCGGTGGCGACGATCGGCGCGATCAGCATCGCCAGCGAGATGAAGGAGACGTCAACGGTGATCAGGCTCGGCCGAAAGGGCAGATAGGAGTCCCCGAGGGCGCGCGCGTTCAGCCTCTCCATCACCAGCACCCGTGAGTCCTGCCTGAGGCGGTAATCGAGCTGGCCGTGGCCGACGTCCACCGCGATCACCATCTCCGCCCCCCGCTGGAGCATGCAGTCCGTGAACCCACCGGTGGACGCGCCGACGTCGAGGCAGCGCTTTCCCTCGACCTCGACCCGAAGCTTCGCCAGCGCGTTCTTGAGCTTGATCCCTCCGCGCGAGACGAACTCCTCCCCCTCCTCGACCAGGAGCTCCGCCTTCTCGTCGATGAGCTCGCTGGGTTTCTCGACGGCCGCGCCATCCTTCCCCAGGCGCACTCGGCCGGCGCGCACCGTGGCCGCGGCGGCCGTCCGCGAAGGGGCCAGCCCGCGCTCGGCGAGCAGGGTGTCGGCGCGACGGCGAGGCATGCGCCCAACCGTACATATGCAGGGATCACCGGAGCGGGAGCCCGGTGGCACGGCGGGGTGTGATCGCCCTCACACACGAATCGCACATACGTTCGTATCCTGGTTCCCGCGATGACTCTGTTCAGGGCAATCCCGATTCACGTGCACGCCGCACTCGAGGTGGCCGCCGCCCCCATTCTGATGGTGGCGCCCTTCGCGCTCGGCTTCACGCCCCTCGCGGGGGCCCTGAGCATCGCTCTCGGAGTTCTCCTGCTCGGCCTCGCCACCTCCGTTTACGGCGATTCGAACCGAGGGAACCTGCCGCTGAGCGCCCACGCGGGGCTCGACTACACACTGGCCGCCCTCACCCTGGCGGCCGGGGTCGTGGCGGGAATCGCCGGCGATTACATCGCAACCGTCTTTTTGGTCGGTTTCGGCTCCGCGCACATGGCGCTGACCGCTTCAACGCGGTTCAGTCGTCCGCTCGGTGCCTGACTACCGGCTACCTCCCACAGACAACACACATATCTCTCCTCCCTGTAGTACCCCTAGAGAACCCCGCTTCGGCGGGGTTCTCTTTTTATCGTGTTTACAGGGAATTCGTCCCTAGTGAGGGCTGCCGGTGCCCGCCCCTGGGCCCGCCGTGCCAGAGTCTGTGCCAGAGTCAGACACTTGTGCTGCATCCTCAGGGGCCTCCACGGGCTCAGCCGTGGCGTCGAGCAGGTAGGCGTCCATGCGCTGGCGGACCTCGTCGTGGGAGCCCGGCAGCAGGTGACCGTATGTATCGAACGTCGTCTGGATCTTCGAATGACCCATGAACTCCTGCACCGCCTTGGCGTTCGCACCCGAGTCGATCAGAAGCGAGGCGAAGGTGTGGCGCGCATCGTGCAGCCTGATCGGCTCGAGCTCCGCGGCGGCCCAGCTCTCTTGCGCGTGGTTGTCGACGCTCGAGGGCACGAAAGGGTCCACCGCAGTTCGGCCAAACACCAGCTCCTCGCCCGTGCGGCCGGTTCGCAGCAGGTGCTCGTCGAGGTGATCGCGCAGAACCGCGAGTAGCGGGATCGTCCGCCGGCTCGCCTCGGACTTCGGCTCGATCGCCCCCTCCTCCTGGTCCCAGCCGAACTCGACGTGGATCAGGCTGGCCCCCAGCTCGACGTCGCAGACCCGAAGCGCCTGCAGCTCCCCCCGGCGTAAGCCGGCGTAGAAGGCCGCCGCCCACAGCGGCTGCTCCTCGTCGCGAAGCGGCGCGATCAGCTCCGCGGCGTGGGCGGCCGAGGCGACCCGTTTCGCCCGCGCGGTCCCCTGCGCCGGGAGGTCAATCCGCGTCGCCGGGTTGTACGCAAAGAGATCGCGGTCGATCAGGCGCCGGTAAAGGGCCTGGATCGGATTGAGCACGTTGCTCACCGTTCCCGGAGCGAGCCCGGAAGCGAGCAGCTCGTCGGCTAGCGATTGCACGTCTGCCCGACGTACGTCCGCCACTTTCAACCGGCCGAGCGTGGACGGCTCGATGTGGTTCACCAGCGCTCGCTCGTAGGAGCGGCTCGTATTCGGCTTGTATCGCCCCCGATTCCTCGGGCGCACAGTTCCTGCCTTCATCCCCTCGATGAACTCGCGCAGCGCGTCCGCGAGCGTGCGGGTATCCCGCCGCGCCGGCCTGATGCCCCCGCGCTGCGCAGCGGCCAAAGCCTCGGCCCGCCACGACCTCGCCTCTGCCTCTCGCCGGAAGGTCTTGCTGACGGACTTGCCCTCGCGGGCCAGGTACACCCAGGCCTCCCAACCAGCGTTGCAGTCGCACCGTCCACCCTCGCCTGAACGGCAGCCCCGCGAGTGTCGCCTCCTGATTCCCGTCGCCCGCGCCATCAGCCGCTCCAGCGAGCCGGGGATCGGCTGCCTGCAATCGCCGAGATGGATCCTCGTCGCGTCATCTCTCCTATCTTGGCGAGCACTACCGGCTGGCGATCAGCCCCGACTGCAGCCGTTGCCCTCCCCTTACCCGGGCGCCAACCGACTCCTCGGCGTTCGCCGCCATCCACCGCTCTAGCTCGGCGACCGGAACCAGCACCTTCCTCCCCCGCCGAATCAGCTGCAGCTCGGGGCGAACATGCTCGCTGAAGAAGTCCTCTCCCACTCCGATCGCCGCCGCCGCCTCTGAGGGCGTCAGGGCTAAGCGGGGGATTGGGGTCGACAGCTTTTTGCTCACCGCCTCCTATGACGCAAAATCCGGGAAAGCGTCCCACCGGTGTACCAGAAGAAACCGCCGCTTTGCATCTTGACCTCAACCGGTCAATGCACCACCCCTGACGTCTCGCATCGTCTCATCTAGTCCGAGCGCTGTCGAGCGAAGGCCGTAGGCCGAAGCGAGTCAGCGCTCGGCGCCGGTCCCCTCGAGACCCTCGATCAGCTCGGTGAGCTTCTCGGCCGGGGTCCGAAAGCCGAGCGTCTCTCGCGGCCGGCCGTTGAGCTTTGCGGCGACCTCGTCGAGGCGCTCCTGGCTCACCCCGGCGAGGCTCTTGCCCTTCGGGAAGTACTGGCGAAGGAGGCCGTTGGTGTTCTCGTTCGAGCCCCGCTGCCAGGGGCTTCGGGGGTCGCAGAAGTAGACCGGCAGACCGGCCTCGACCGAGAAGCGCCGGTGCTCCGCCATCTCCGAGCCCTGGTCCCAGGTGAGCGAGCGGCGAAGCTGGGCCGGCAGGGTGGCGATGCTCGCCTTGAGCGCATCTGCGACCTCGACGGCGCCGGTCCCCTCGGGCAGGGCGACGAGCTGGCAGTAGCGGGTGGAGCGCTCGACCAGGGTCGCGATCGCGTTCGCTCGCGTCCCGATCAGGAGGTCGCCCTCCCAGTGGCCGGGGACCGCGCGGTCTGCGACCTCCGGCGGGCGCTCGGAGATCATCACCATCCCGGTGAGCTTGCCCTGGCCCTGGCGCTTTGACGACTGCGAGCGGGCATATCGCCTCTGCCGGCCCCTTCTGAGGTGGTGGGTGAGCTCTCGCTTGAGCGTCCCCCGCGCCTGGACGTAGAGGGCGCGGTAGATCGTCTCGTGCGAGACCCGCATCTCCTCATTGTCGGGGTATTGGATTCTGAGCCAGCCGGCGATCTGCTCGGGGGAGTAGTCGGCTCGAAGCCGCTCTGAGACGAGCCGGCGCAGCTGCGGGCAGAGCTCGAACTTCGTCGGTCGCGGCCTCCGCGCCCTCCTTGAGGCCTCGCGGTCTGCCGTGTGGGCGCGGTAGCGCCGACGGCCGCCGCAGCGGTCGATCTCCCGGGCGATCGTGGTGTGGGAACGGCGAAGGGCCCGGGCGATGGCGCGGGCCGAGCGATCGCGGGCGATCGCGCGGGAGATCTCCTCGCGCTCCTCCAAGCTCAGGCAGCGCTCGGGGCGCCGACGGGCCCTCGGCCGGATGCCTCCCGCTCTCGCCAGGTGGTCGCTCACGGTCCCGCGGGCAAGGCCGAGCCGGCGCCCGATCTCGCGATCGCTCAGCCCCTCCGCTCGCAGCTCCCAGATCGCATCCTTGACGGCCTCGGTCAGGTAGTGGCCCTTTGGCATCTCCGCACCTCCATCGTTGGTCAGCGAAGTCGCTGACTCTCTCGGGTGGTGCGGCGGTGGTTTGAGACCACCCCACGAGAAGCGGTGCTTTGCATGGAGAGGGGTATCAGCGCGTGGCGTCGAAGTTACGCCGCATGGGTAGCCGCTGGGATACGGGCCGCCTCGAGGCGTTCAGCGACGGTGTCTTCGCGATTGCGATCACCCTGCTCGTCCTCGAGATCAGCGTCCCGGAAAGTGGTTTCGAGGACCTTTGGAAGGGCATCGCGGACCAGTGGCCCTCCTACTTGGCTTACGCGACCAGCTTCCTCACGGTTGGCGGCCTGTGGCTTGCGCACCACGGGATCTTCCGCCGCCTGGCGAGCGCGGACGGCATGGTGATGCGCCTCAACATCCTGCAGCTAATGCTCGTTTCGTTCCTGCCGTTTCCCACCAAGCTGATCGCCGAAGCGATCCATCTGACCACCGCCGAGCGTGCGGCCGTCATCTTCTACGGCTTGGTGCTGCTCTCGATCTCGGTGGTGACCGGTGTGCTCTGGCGCTATGTGGCCGCGCACCGCGACCTGCTCGAACCCGACGTCACGGACGAGGAAGTCAGCGCCATGACCGCGCTGACGACGCCCAACATGGGCTTCTACGTGGTCGTCGTGCTGCTGGCGATCTTCGCGCCCAAAGTCGCCGCCTTCGGCTTCCTGCTGCTCGCCGTGGTCGGCGTCTTTCGCCAGCGCGGTGACCGGACTCCTTCATCCGCGCCCGCCCAATGACCCGGCACCCCGCCTGCGGAAGCGGCACAGCGGACTGCCCCTAGGTCGCCTACCCTGGCCGAGGCGAATCCTCGCCATCACTGCGCAGAAGAAGGAGCGGCAGATGTCCGAGCAGTCCAGCAGGCTTTTGGCAGGCAGGCGTTGCGCGGGTGCGGTCGCGGCGACATTGGCGATTGCGGCGGTCGGAGCCACCGGCTGCGGCAGCGACAACAGTGGCAATAGCGTCAGCAGCGCCGTCCAGTCGGTGCAGCAGGGCGTCTCAACGGCCCAGGGCGCCGTCTCTACCGCCCAGCAGCAGGCCCAGAGCGTCCAGACCCAGATCCAGAGCGTTCAGAGCCAGGCCCAGAGCGTCCAGACCCAGATCCAGCAGAAGACGAGCTCCGGCGGGCAGTAGTGAGGCTTCTCTGGATGGCCGCAGTGGGTCTGATCACGGCCAGCTAGTCGATACCGCTTCAAGCGAAGCGAAATAGCCGCTTTGGACGAAAAGGGGACCGGAGCTAGTCCGAGCCGAACAGCTGCCCGAGGCGGTCGAAACTGTCGGTCCAGCCTCCTTCGTGGAGGGAGAGGCGTTCCTCGGTGGAGAATTCGCCGTGGGTGAGAACGACCCTGGTCTCATCACCCAGAGCCTCAAGCTCCAGCGTCGCCACCGTTTCACGGTCATCCGGATTAGGGGGATCCCATCGAAACGTGTACCCCAGGCGGCTGGGGGGTCCGACCTCCCTGAACTCTCCTGACAGATGGAACAGCTCGCCGTCCGGGGGCTGCATCGCGATCCGATAGCTGCCCCCGACCTGCGGATCGAAGTCCACGCTAGGAGAAGTAAAGCCCTTGGGACCCCACCACTTCGCGACCTCATCAGGTTCGGTCAGCGCCCTGTATACGACCTCCCGTGGGGCGCTAAAAGTCCGCTCCAGGCTTAGGGTCAGTCCGTTGCCCTCGGCCATCTCAGAGTCATCCTACGCGTCAACGGCATGGCCGTCGGTGCTGCTTTGGACGAGAAGCAGCTCACCGCAAGAGCGCAGCCGCTGCGGGGATCACTGGCGATCGACGAGCGCGGACCGTTTCGATGATCTCACCGCTATCGATTCCCTGGAGATAGATCGACGTGATCCCGAGGTGCGCGTGTCCGAGCTGACGCTGGATCACGTTTAGCGGAACGCCCTCGCGCGCCATTTCCACGGCGTGGGCGTGGCGCAGCTGGTGCGGGGCGAATCTGCGCCTGACGCCCGCACTGACGGCCAGCCGTCTAAGTCGCGTCCTGACCTGAGCTGCTGACCAAGGCTGTCCGCGGGTCTCTCCTGAGATCACGCAGAAGAGCGGGCCGACAGGGAGCGCCACTCGCAACTCAGTCCACGGTCGAAGGTGCTCCCAGCCCCAATCGTCCATGCCGACCTCCCGTTGTTTTCCGCCGTTCCCGTTTCGAACGAGGATTGAGCCACGGCCTGGCTCGAGATCGGATTCCGCCAAGGCGAGGGCCTCGGAGATACGCAGGCCGGCGCGCCAGAGGACGGCGATGAGCCCTCGCATTCGACGCCCGAACGGCCCGTCACCCGCTTCGCGCATCACACCGATTGTCTCCTCGATTCGCGGCGGGTCCGCCGGGTAGCGCCGGCCCTTGTTTGCGGGCCTGCGCCGCATCGGTTGACAGAGTTGAAAAGCGTCGTGGGAGCCTTGGCCGTTGAGCATCGCTGCCTCCTAGATTGGGTGCAGAGTGATGCTCTAGGTCCCAACCGGCGCTTTTCAGTTGACGACCAGCGGCCGCCTTGCATCTCCCTTCACACGAAAGCGGCACGCGCGCGCCGAAACTCTTTGCCGAGTCTTGCCCAGCGTCACAACGGTCATCCGCCCGCAACGAACTCGCGCAGCGCCGCCCTGCCGCCACCAATCAGCGGCTCGCCGTGTGCGAACAAGAGGTTGTCGAAATCGAGGTCGAGCAGCAGCCGAAGCGACTCGCGCAGCCCAGCCCGCACCGGCGTGGGGTCATCGCCCATCAGGAATCCGGGCACGAAGCTAAGCCCGCCGCCGCGCGGGCGCGTAAGGCCGTCGGCGAAGGCGAGCGCGTCGCCGTCGGTGATCCGGATGTGTAGCGCGGTGTCGTCAGGGCAGATGGCTCCCAGCTGGTGTGCGGTGATCCCCGGCGCCAGCTCCTCTCCGAACGCGAAGCCCTCGACCTTCGGACCGCGCTCGAATTCGTGCAAGCCAGCGTCGCTGCAACGAATCGGGCAGCCGAACGCCTCCGCGTAGCGCTCGCTATGGCGGAGATGGTGGCGGTTGGTGAGGACGATCTGGTTCGGGGCCTCTCGCTGTTCAAACCACTCGAGGCCCTCGCGCGGCACCATCGGGTCAAGGACCATCCGGGTGGGCTCAATGTAGTACGAGTCCACGGGCAGCCTGATTCTTGGATGGATTGCCGTCCAGTGATGGACGCCAGGGAGCACCTCGCGGATCGGCCGGTGCGATGCGAGCTCGAGCACGAGCGGACGGAGGAACTGTGGCCACGCCGCCCCGGCGAGCTGGACGCCGTACCGGGCCTGACGGGTGAGAGGCTCGAGTAGCGCCATCGTCAGGACGTTATACGCGTGCCCAATGCGCGACGACAGGTGTTCAAAGCCTTCGGGCTGCGCCCATTTCACGGGGAGCGAGCAAGAACTCCTGCTTTTCGTCCAAAGCAGTACTTCTGGATTACTCCCGCAGCCCGGCGGCGGAGGCTAGGGCGGACTCGTGGCGGCTTGGATAAGCGCCGATTCGCGGGCCCGATCCCCCTCCCAGTCTGAGGTGCCGATCCCCCGGCGAGGTAGGTCACCTCACCACGATGCTGATCACCTCGTCGCCACTAGGTAAGGGTCAAACTCGTCCCCCTAGTAGTAGTGGCGCCGACCGCCCACGGCGCGGCCCATCGCACCCAATATCCAAAAGATCACGCCAAGGACGACCAAGATGACACCGATTGTCCAAAGGATGGGGTTACCCCAAAAAAGGGCCGCGACGAGCAGGCAGATGATGCCGACGGTGATCAAGTGTCCCTCCCATGCTCGGGGTCTTCGTCAGCATCCACCCTATCCGACCTCGTTTGTCCGTGGTCTTCCCTACTCCGACAGCCCGGCTGCTGCGAGGGCCTCGTCCCGGTCCGAGTACATCTCCATCCGGGCCTGCTTGCCGTCGCGAAGGGTCCAGACCTGGGCGAAGGACATCTCGACCGGCATGCCGGCCTCTTTCGACTTGCCTCGCTGGTGCACGAGAGCAACAACCCTGTCGCCCGCGTCGTGGAGGGCTTCCAGCTCAAGCTCCCAGTCCTCAAACGCACCCACCCACTCGCTAAGGAAGGCTGCCACTCCATCGGTGCCTTCGTACACCTGCTGCTCGGGCCACCCGTGGAAGTTCGACATGTCCCACGCGAAGTCGTCGGTTGCGAGGTCCGGCGCCAATTCACCTGTGGCCACGAATCGCTCGAGGCCGCTGAGAGATCAGCCAAGCAGCTCGGCCGAGGCAACGCCAATATCGAGGACCAAATCCGGGCCGCGATCCAGCTGATCGCAGGATTGGAAGTCCAGGGAGACGATCGCGCGGCGGAGTGGCACAAGAGCCTCAGCCGAGTGCTCAAGGATTTGAGCAGCAAGGTCCTCGAAATGGAGCACGGTCTCGCTGGTGCCTTTGATTCTGGCGACGAGGCAAGCCACGAGCTAGCTCGCCACTTGATCTCGTTTCTCCTCACCTTTGCCAGCCGGACCGGCTCCCGCGAGCGCCTCCAGCTGTTCACGACCAACTACGACCGGGTCCTGGAATACGGCTGTGACTTGGCCGGGATCCGCACCGTTGACCGCTTCGTTGGCGCCTTGTCTCCGGTCTTTCGAAGCTCACGCCTTGACGTCGACATGCACTACAACCCGCCCGGGATCCGGGGCGAGCCCCGATACCTGGAAGGAGTCATTCGGCTAACCAAGCTTCATGGCTCACTTGATTGGCGCAGTCAGGCTGGAGAAATTCGTCGCGGGGCCCTGCGCTTCGGCGCCGATGGAGCCGAACTTGGTCTCGATGACGAGGCTTTCGAGTCGCTGATCATCTATCCGAACCCGGCCAAAGACGTCGAGACCCTCGAGTATCCGTACGCCGAGCTCTTCCGTGACCTCTCGGCGGCGCTCTGTCGTCCCAATTCCGTTCTGGTCACTTACGGCTACGGCTTTGGCGATGACCACATCAATCGGGTCATTGCCGACATGCTGGCGATCCCATCGACCCACCTCTTGGCGATCGCCTTCGAGGACACCGGCGACCGCTTGCATCGCTTTGTCGAGCACACTGGACGCGAGCCTCAAACCTCGCTCCTAATCGGGGATTGCTTCGGTGACCTGACGACCTTGGTCGATCACCTGCTGCCCAAACCGGCGATCGATGTCATCAGCCTTCGAAAAGCTGAACTCTTGCGGCGTCGGGCTCTGATCCAGGAAGAGGATGGGTCTTCGGGCAGCGACGATACGGGCGAGGCGAAATGACCTCGGTTATTGGCGAGGTTGCTGCGTTGACCATCGGCCACGTCGAGTCCGTTGCCCCGGATGGAATCTCGGTCGCCCTGGAACTCGACGCGCCCCAATCAACCGCCCTCAACGCCGGGCAGCCAATCCGCTTTCCCAGAATCAACGGCTTCGTTCTGATCCCAAATGAAAGTGGCGCGGTCGTTGGCATGATCGCCTGGCTCGGAATTGAACACGTCCCATATCCCAAACGCCCTGGGTTACGGGACTTCGGTGTCGTTGACCTGCCTTTCCCCATGCGGAAGATGAAGCTAATCCCGGTTGGGACCCTCACTAGTGGCCCGCAGGAAAACGGGAACTCCTCCTATCGCCTCGAGCGCGGCGTCGTTGGTTTCCCGTCGGTTGGCGATCCAGTCCGTGTCCCAACCGCAGCTCAACTGAGATCGATTGTTCAAGCCGAGGGCCATGGGTCGAGGGTCACGATCGGCAGGGCACCCTTGGCACTCGATGCCCCAGTTTCGGTCGATCCGAATCGCCTCTTCGGTCGCCATCTGGCGATCTTGGGAAACACCGGCAGCGGAAAGTCATGCTCGGTGGCCGGGTTGATTCGATGGTCTCTAGAGGCAGCAAGTGAGGCTCGCGGTGAGAAGGACGGGAAGGTCAAGCCAACAAACGCCCGCTTCATTGTCTTGGACCCCAACGGGGAATATCGAGAGGCATTCGAGGGCGCCGGGACCGGCTTCCGCCTCTTCCAAGCGCCGCCAATCGAAAAGCCTGCTCAAGAGCTCAAGGTTCCGGCCTGGATCTGGAACAGCCATGAATGGAGTGCCTTTGCACGTGCAGCGCCGGGGGTCCAAAAACCCCTTCTGCTCGACGCGCTTCGGGCATTACGTGCCGGCGCCTCGATTGACGATCAGGAAACCGCACGGCTCGCCCAGCAAACCCATGGCTACCACACGGTCCTGCAAGAGATACTTGCCGGTAGTCCTCAGAGTCACTCGGCATTTCCGCAGTCAAAAGACGTTGGCAACGCCCTCGAAACGATCGCCGACCTTTGCGATGCATTCTCAGGAACCGTTGACGATGTCGATGATCAATTGGCTGAGGTTGAGCCCTGGCCCGCGAAGCGGTGGACAATCGGCGCTGGACCGGCCAGGGCGGTAAGAGCGGATTTGACGGGTTCAGCGAAGCCGAGATCCGTGCCGTCTATGACGCTCTAGGTGAGCTGAAGAGTGCCTTGCCGGATGTCTCGCCGCTGGCCACCGTGTCCGAGGACACGCCGCTGCCATTTGGGGTCGAGTCCCTCCCGCCCCATCTCCAGGTAAGGGCAGCGGCCTCGGGGATTGGTGCCAGTGCTCAGTTCATCGCAACGTTGACGATGCGGATTAGATCGATGCTCGCGGACAACCGCCTTCGACCAATCGTGGATCCGACAGAAGAGATCACTCTCGATCAATGGCTCGCCGATTACATCGGTGCCGATCAAGGTTCCAATGGCGAGGTGGTCGTCATCGATCTATCGCTTGTCTCATCGGAGATCCTCCAGCTGGTCGTAGCCGTCATCGCTCGTGTGATTTTCGAGGCCCAGCATCGCTACCACCGGCTCACAGGCGAGGAACTGCCAACCGCCCTGATTCTTGAAGAGGCCCACAGCTTTGCTCACCGCTATGCGGGCGAAGACGATGCCTACGCCACCCCGGGCCAGATGTGTCGCGAGACCTTCGAGCGCATCGCACGTGAGGGACGCAAGTTCGGCCTCGGCCTAGTCCTCTCCTCACAACGGCCTTCTGAACTCTCCCCCACAGTCTTGGCGCAGTGCAACACCTTCCTTCTTCATCGCTTGGTCAACGACCACGATCAGAACTTGGTTGGTCGGCTTGTCCCAGACAACCTGGCTGGGCTGTTGCGCGAGTTGCCCAGCCTGCCGACCCAGCAAGCGATTCTCTTGGGCTGGGCCACGCCAGTTCCCGTCCTGGTGCAGATCCGTGATCTCGAAGTTGATCACCGGCCGCGCTCACCTGATCCTGAATTCTGGAAAGTCTGGACCGGCGAGGAGGAACGGAAAATCGACTGGTCGGAACTGGTCAAAGACTGGACCGCTGCCACAGAGCCGGCCGAGTCGTCACGCCGAGATCGGGCAGCGGCGTTGACCCGCGCCACCGGGATTTGAACTGGCGACCGCCTCGGCCAATGACCACTGGGCCGACCACCGCCGGGTCTCGCCGATCTGCGAGTTCCAAAACGATTTGGACCCTAATTGGACCCCGTCCGAGATCGCGAATCACGCTCAGAACGCAAGAAACCCCCACATTGGCGGGGGTTTCTCTGAGTCGGGGCGACTGGATTTGAACCAGCGACCTTTCGGCCCCAGCCGAATGGACCAGGGTGTTGTCGGCTGAAATCGGGCCCCCTCAGGCAAGAATTGTCGCATCAGCTGTTGTCACGTTCGCTCAGTTTGGACCCCGTGTTGGACCCCGAACATCGGTTTGGGGGCTCGCCCTACGGACGTCTGAGGAGGCACGGTCATGCTTTGCATGGCGGTAACGCGGCGGGGACTCCTTGAGGGAAACAGGCCTCTAGGCCGTCACCTGGGCGGCTGATGGTGCCAGCCGGAGAGCGCAGTGGTGTAAGGATGCCGGTGCCCTCCGTGCCGCCAGATGCCGCACCGGACAGCAACTACGGGGAGCCCGATCCGCCGGGGCTTCCTCGGGTCAGCGAGCTACCTGAGCGACCAGCGGGCCGGGGTGCCGCTTGACCCCGAGGGTGCTGTGAGTCTGACTTCCTCGGGCTTCGCTCCGCTGGGTACGAGGAACATGACCGCGCCGGTCTGCTCGTCGCCGGACAGCAGTTTCCCCGACAGCTGAGGGTCTGGACCGATGGGGGTGTAGTCGTTGCCGATTGAGCGTTGGCCCCTTGAGTCCAGAAGCTCCCAGTAGGCGTTGGAAGTGTCGAAGGGCTGGGGGCCGTCGTTCGTAAGCGTGGCGGTTACGCGGACCCACTGCTTGCCCGGCTCGTTGATGTCGGACGGGGAGGTGTCGGCCTGAGCCGGGTCCTCGAGGTGCGCGACCGTCGCCTTCAGGTTCACACTGCCGCTGGTGATCGTCTCGGTGTCGCCGAGGCCGCCGACGCCCGACGTGGCGTTGGCGCCTGAGGTTCCCGTTGCGGTCCCGGATGTCTGCTCGCTGACGGTGACCGTCTTTGTGCCGACCGTCACCGTCTTCGTGCCTGCACCGCAGCCTGCGAGTACAGCGGCCGCAGCCAGTACCCCGGCTCCAAGGATTCCCCTACCCGACACGCGAGCGACACTATCTGACTTGCCCGCGGGACCCCAAGCGACCGGGGCTCGACCGCGCCCAGCTCGCGGTGGCGGCCTCGCGCTCAAGACCAAACACAAACAGCGTTCGCGCGACAAAATGTGCCCCTTATTGTGCCCCCCGCCGGCGACGTTCGGGCCCTTGGCGACCCCGGCGCGGCTCTCCCGGCAACGAACAAAACCCCCGCCCTAGCGGGGGTTTCGTTTAGTCGGGGCGACTGGATTTGAACCAGCGACCTTTCGGCCCCCAGCCGAATGCGCTATTAGGTTGCGAACGTTCCCTCTAGGTCGGTTACCGCATTCCCATGGGTTCCAGGTGGTCTCAGTTGTCCTCAGTTTCGTGCAGATTGTGCCCTCGAATGTGCCCCTGAGGCGAACGAGGCTCTAATCCCGAAGAAGCCTCGCCGGGGGTCAGGCGCCTCCTTTGCGATCAGAACGGAAGCGCGCGCCGCTCCATTCCGTACACGCCGAGTTCCGGGTTCCACGCGAAGGGAGTCGCGAGGCCAGCGAGCCATACCGCGCCCGTATCGGTTTTCGAGACCGCTAGGAACTCCCGAAATGGCCTGCAAACAAGCCAAACGTCAGCACTGAGGGAACGCGAGGGGGAACGAAATCGCAGAAGCGGCCGCGATCACCCGTCGCCGCGGGACCGCAGACAACGGACGCTCGCCGTTGACCGTTTAGTCGCGCAGCGGCATCGCCGGCCCACCGCCTGCGCCAGTGCGCTCGATTGCCGCCGCCAACTCGTGGAGATCCCGGTTATCGAGCCGAAGCTCGAGGGCTGGCAGCCAGTCGCGAACCTGACCGGGGCGGCGGGCGCCGCAGATGGCGCCGGCGACGCCCGGCCAGGCCAACACCCACGCGACCGCCACGGCTGCCGGCGGGGCGCCGTGGCGGGCGGCAATGGGCTCGAGCGCGGCCTGGAGCTCGAGGCTGCGGTCGAGGCGGGTCGGGTTGAACTCCGGATCGTCGCGGCGCCAGTCGTCCGGAGCGAGGGAGGCGACACGCTCCTGGGTGAAGCGACCGGTAAGAATGCCCGAGTGCATGGGGCTGTAGCCGATGATGCCGACGTTGTTCTCGCGGCACCACGGGAGGAGCTCGGCGGCTTCGCGCGCGATCAGCGAGAAGGGGGGCTGCAGGGTGGCCACCGGGCCGACCGCCTGGCAACGGCGCAGCAGGTCAAGGTCGAAGTTCGACACGCCAGCGGCGCGCACCTTGCCCTCCGCCACGAGCTCGCACATTGCCCCCCACGACTCCTCGATCGGCGGGCCGTCGGGATCGGGCCAGTGAATCTGCAGGAGGTCGAGCCGCTCTAGCCGGAGCCGACGCAGCGAGTCCTCGCACTGGCGGCGAATGGCCTCGGGGCGCAGATCCTTGCGGGCCTGACGGCGGGGATCGTTGGGCTCCCACGACATGCCGCACTTGGTGAAGACGAGCGGGCGCTCGGTCTGTGCGACATCGGTGATCGCGCGACCAACTAGCTCCTCGGCGTGGCCAAGGCCGTAGTTGGCCGCTGTGTCGATCCAGCTCACCCCCCCGTTGAGGGCAGCACGGATCGTTGCCATCGAGTCGCTGTCTTCCTGCGGGCCCCAGCCATAGGCCCACGGCCCGCCGATCGCCCAGGTGCCGAGGCCGACCCCCGTGATTTGCATGCCAGTGACGCCGAGCGGGCGGCGCGGCGCACTCACGCTGCCGGTGTGCCGGGACCGGCGGCCGGCGCGGATATTGGCGCCTTCAGCGCCTGGGGGTTGACGAGATGCTTGGGGCGCTCGCCGTGAAGCCACGCGTTCACCGCGTCGGCCACCATCTCAGCGGTGTGGCGCGGGACGTCGTGCGAAACGCCTGCGCTGTGGGGGGTGAGGATCACGTTGTCGCAAGCGCGCAGAGGGTGGGTTCTGGGGAGCGGCTCAGTATTGAAGACGTCGAGCGCGGCGCCCTCGAGATGGCCCTTGCCGAGCGCCCCGACCAGCGCCTCCTCGTCAAGGTTGGCGCCCCTGGAGGTATTGATGAGGAAGGCGCCACGGCGCATGCGCGCCAGCTCGGCCATGCCGAGGAGAGGCTCGCCGCTCGCCGATGGGCGGGCGTGCACCGTGACCACGTGCGATTCCTCGAGCACGCGTCCCAGCTCGGCCGGCACGGCCCCCGCGGCCTCGACGTCGGCGGCCTCGACGTACGGGTCATGCGCGAGGACGCGCATATCGAGCGGGGCCACCAGCTCGCACACCCGCCGCCCGATCCGTCCGAAGCCGATCACCCCGAGCGTCTTACCCGCGAGCTCGGGGCCGGTGGGCTTCTCGAAGCTGTCCTCGCGCGCGTCGACCCAGCTGCCCCCGACCACGTAGCGCTCAGCGATCGGCACCCGTCGCACGAGGCTGAGCATGGCGCCCAAGACGAACTCGGCCACCGCCTCAGCATTACGCCCAGGGCAGTTGCTCACCGCCACACCACGCTGGGTGGCCGCCTCAACGTCGATGTTGACGGGGCCGCCACGCCCACAGGCGATGAGGCGAAGCTGAGGCGCGGCCGCGAGCACTGCGGCGGTGATTGGGGCGAACGTGGTGACAAGTACGGTGGCCCGCTCCCCCAGGCGCGCAATCTGCTGGGGATCGCCGAGGAACTCGCTGGCCCCCGCGTGCTCAGACTGGTGGAAGTCGGCACCGGCTAGGTCGGCGGAGGCGAAGGTGGCGAGGCTGGCCTGGAAGCGCGGATGGCGCTCGATCGCCCCGCGCAGAAGGTCGGGCGGGGTGAAGTCGTCGCCGATCACAACGACGTGCTGGCGGGCGTCGCTCATCGCGCAGGGCGGATTCCGGCGCGGATGCGGTGGATCGCGGCGGTTAGGTCGTCCTCGCCCAGCTTGGGATTGCAGAGCGGGCTGGCCGGGGCGTCCTCGAGCAGGCGCAGGCACTCGACCGCGCTCACCGGGTCGAGCTGGTACCCGGAGTCCCGCAGCTTGTCCGCTAAGGCGAGGAGGTGCTCCTCGTAGCCCAGCACGCGGTCGTGCAGGAACACCGTTTCGCGCTGCATCGCGAGATCGGGCAGGCCCTCAATGCGCTGGGCTAGGCGCTGGCGCCCCCGCGGGCTTACGAGGGCCTTGGCGTAGACCTGCACCTCGGGCACGTGGTACGCCGAGGTTTGCAGAGCCAGCGCCTCCAGCGCGGTGCGACGACGCAAGTAAATGCCACCGGCCACCAGGACCTCGAACACGGCTGCCACTCCGAGGATCGTGGCGAGGTAGGACGGGGCCTCGAACGCGCTCACGATCGCTAGGCCGCCGAACAGCGGCGCGAGCAGGGCATGGACGTGCCACGCGCGCTCGTCCGTACGAAGCCGTCCGACCGCCTCCTCGAGCGCTCGCGCGTCCATCGCTAGGCGCCCGGCCGGTGATGCAGCGGGCGGGGCCGCGGCGGAGCTATTGGCGATTGAAGCGATATTGTCATACTATTGCCGTTGTGTTCAGCGCGTCAGTATCCCGCTATAGCATGGGGGGTTCCTACGCCGAGGGAACGCTCATGGGTACGGCGGTTAGGTGAGCGCGCAATCGCCTGACAATCTTTGCCTCTGGGAAGACTGACGATGAGCGAGTTCATCCTGATGCTGACTCGGGACGACAAGACCGTTCCCGATCCTAGGCGCATCCTCGATGAAATTGGGGATTCCGGCCTTCACTTCGTCGGATTCAAGGACATCGGTTTGCCCGAGGAGGAGCTGCGGGCGCTCGTCGAGGATATCCGTGGCCGCGGGCAGCGCCCTGTGCTGGAGGTGGTGAGCCTCTATTGTGGAGGGACGAAGCGCCGCTCGGTGGAGACGGGGCTGCGCCTGGGCGTCGATTATCTGATCGGCGGGACACCACCCCCCAGCAGACAATCGGGCGCGTGAACGGGTCGGACCTCAAGTACTTCCCCTACATCGGCGACGTCATCGGACACCCCCGCCGGCTTGAGGGCTCGCCCGAGGAGCTCGTGGCCGACGCGCGGCGGGTGCGGAACTGGGGGTGGACGGCATCAACCTCCTGGCCTACCGCCACGTGGGCAACGGGCTGGCGGTCACGAGGGCGGTGCAGGGGGCGGTGGACGTGCCGCTGATCTGCGCCGGGTCGATCGCCTCGCTGGAGCGCGTGCGGGAAATCTCGGCGGCAGGCATCTGGGCTTTCACGATTGGCGGCGCGGTGATGGACTGCGCCATCGTCCCGGGCGCAAGTCTGGGCGAGCAGGTTGATGCCGTGCTCGCGGCGACCGCGTCGGCCTCGGCTTAAGGGCACGAGTTGTCCCCGGACGCCGGCGAGAGGCGCGTCGCGCTGAACCGAATCCGCCATGCCACGGCGAAGGCGATGAGCGCCAGCGCGCAGGTACCGCAGTTCACGATTGAAAGCGACGTTGACGTGGGGGCGCTGGTGGCGCTAGGCGAGCGGCTGCGCGCCGACGGCGCACAGGTCGCGATGACCGACCTCGTCGCCGCCGCGACCGCCCGCGCCCTTGGCAGCCACGTCGAGGTGAACTCCACCTTTGAGGAGGACGCGGTCGTGCAGCGCTCGCGGGTAAATCTGGGCATCGCGATCGGCCTGGACGAGGGGCTTGTGGCCCCCTGCATCGAGGACGCCGACCGCCTCTCGCTGCACCAGCTCGCGGAGGCGCGGCGGGCACTGGGCGAGGCGGCGCGGGCTGGGTCGCTTACTCCCGCGCAGATGCTGAACACGACCTTCACGATCTCAAACCTGGGCCCGTTCGGGGTGCGGCGGTTCAGGGCGCTCGTGACGCCGCCGCAGGCGGCGATCCTTGCGCTGGGCGCAATCGCCGATGGCGTCGTGCGCGGGGCCGATGGCCCGGCCTTCGGCCGGATCATGAGCGTGGCGCTCAGCTGCGACCATCGCTCAATCGACGGCGCGCCGGCCGCACGCTTTCTCACGACCTTGGTGGACCTGCTGGAGATGCCGGGCTGGCTCGAGGAAGTCTAAGCGCGCCACGACCGCGCGAGCTCGACCGCCCGGCCCCAGCGCGCCCGTGCCTCGTGCCGCCGTGCGTCGTCCATCTGTGGCTCGAAGACGCCATCGGGCTGCCAGCCCGCAGCCATCTCGCCTAGCGACGGTCCGCCCCCGAGTGTCGTGGCGCCAAGCATCGCGGCACCCAGCGCCGTGGCGCCGGTTCGGCTGCTGCGCTCGATCGGCACGGCGGCAAGGTCGGCGAGGCGCTGCAGGAGCCAGGAGTTGGCGCTCATGCCGCCGTCGACCCGCAGGACCTCGGGCGGGCTGCCGAGCTGCGCGGCCGTCGCCTCGACCGCGTCCGCCAGCTCGTGCGCCACGCCATTCAAGACAGCCGCGGCGGAGCTGTTCGCTTGTGGCTGCTCGCTCCGCTCACCCCCAGGAACATTGCACGCGCCTGTGGGTCCCAGTGGGGGCTGGCGAGCCCCGACAGGGCGGAGACTAAAACGACGCCAGGATCTCCCTCGCCCACGCTCGCCGCGAGCGCCTCGCTCTCGGCGACATCTCCGAGCAGGCCAACGTCGACCAGCCACTGCACGGCCGCGCCCGCGTCCGCGATGAAGCCCTCCAGCGCGTAGGCGCGCAACTCGTACTCGGCGTCACCCACGCGCAGCTTGAAACCAAACCATTACCGGCTGGCGCCGGCTCGGCTCCCACGTTCTCCCAGAGAAAGGCGCCGGTGCCGAGGGTGACCTTCGCCTGCCCAGCGGCCCAGCAGCACTGACCAGATGAGCTGACGCCTGCTGGTCGCCCAGCGCAGCCACCACGGGCACATCCGCGCCTGGAGCGCATCGACGGTCGTCTCGGCAAAGCCGGCCCGCGCAGGGCGAGGGCGGCGCCTCCGGAAGCATCGCGCGCGGGATCCCGAAGAGCCCCAGGAGACACTCGTCCCACTCCAGCGAGGCCAGGTCGGCCAGCATCGAGCGCGAGAGGTTGGAGGCGTCGGAAATGTGGGTGACGCCGCCGCTCAAGCGCCAGATGAGCCACGAGGCGACGTCACCGTAGAGCAGCTCGCCGCGCTCCGCGCGGTCACGCGCCCCCGCCACGTTGTCGAGGAGCCAGCGCAGCTTAGGCGCCGGAAAGGTCGGGTCGAGTTCCAGCCCGGTGCGCCGGCGCACCTCGTCGGCGTGGCCGATCTGCTCGAGAAGTCGCCGCCTCAGCGCTGCCGCGGCGGCACTGCCAAACGATGGCGGGGTGAACCGGTTGGCCGCTCCGGCGCTCCCACACGACGAATGTCTCCGTCTGGTTGGCGATCGCTACGCCCGCGACGTCGCTCCACGAGGCGCCCGCCCCCCGCAAGGCGTCGCCCGCTGCCCCGGTGACGCTGGTAAGCAGCTCGTCCGGTACTGCTCGACCCAGCCGGGTCGAGGGAACGCGCGTGACACAGAGCGTGCGGCGCTGCCGCGTACCGCCAGCTCGCTGTCGACCAGGAGGCACTTACTGGAAGAGGTGCCCTGATCGAGGGCGAGGATGAGCTCGCTCACGCGGCGCCCTCGCCCGCGACCTCCAGCACGACCTTGCCAATGCGATCGGGTGCATCGAGTCGCTCGTGCGCGGACGCGATCTCGGCCAACGGGTAGACGGAATCGACAAGCGGGCGCCAGCTCGCGCCATCGACATGCGCGAGCATCGCATCGAACTCACGCGGGCTGCCCATCGTGGAGCCCTGGATGCGGTGGTGCCCGAAATACAGGGTGGGGATGTCGACCTCTCCGCGGTCGCCGCCCAGGTCGCCCAGGCTGACGAGCCGCCCGCCGGTCGCCAGCGCACGCAGCGCGCCCGGCCAGACCGCCGCCCCGATGCCGTCGACCACTACATCGATGCCACCGCTTCCCTCGCGCACCTGCAGCGGCCAGTCGGAATCGCTGTAGTCGAAACCGGCCGTGGCGCCGAGCTCAAGGGCCCGCTCGATTTTCTTGGCACTCGAGGAGGTGACGTAGACCCGCGCGCCCAGCTCAGCGGCGATCGAGATCGCCGTGCAGGCAAGGCCGCTGCCGGCGCCGGGAATGAGGATGCGTCTTCCCTCCTCCACTTCGCCGTGGGTGACCAGGGCGCGCCACGCCGTGAGCGCGACGAGCGGCAGCGCCGCCGCCTCCTGCCAAGAAAGGCGCTGCGGCCTGAGGCGCACGTTCTGGACAGGGACGAAACGCGTTCGGCGTAGGTGCCGGGGGAGGGCATGCCCAGGATCTCGAAGTCCTCGCCGGCGTGGTCCTCGCGCTCGCCCCAGTGAAGGGACGGGTTGACCACGACCTCCTGGCCCACATCAGGCCCACCACACCCTCGCCCAGCTCGGCGACCCTACCCGTGGCGTCGGAGCCGAGGATCACCGGGAGGGCATCCCGCGGCGCCGAGCCGCGGCGAAGCCACCAGTCGCGGCGGTTGACGGCAGCGTAGGCGATGGCCACCGCGACCTCCCCCGCACCGGATGCGGGTCGGGACCTCGCGTAGCTCGAGTCGCTCCGGTCCGCCGAACCCGCTGAGGACGACCGCCCTCATGTGGCCGGCGTCGGGCCCGCGGGGAGGTCCTGATCGCGGGCGTCGCTGGGGTCGGCTGGGCCGTGGATGCGCGCCGGCCGGCGGCCATGCCGCCGTCGATCACGAAGGGATGACCGGTCACGAACGAGGAGGCGTCGGAGCAAAGCCACACGATTGCCTGCGCCACCTCTCCCGGCTTGCCGAGGCGCTGCATCGGGTGCAGGTCAGCGAGCGCCTGCCACACCTGGGGATTCGAGGCGGGGGCGACGCCGCGGTCCATCACCATCGGCGTTTCGATGAAAGCGGGGCAAACCGCGTTTACCCGGATGCCGAGCGGAGCGTACTCTAGCGCCGCCGTTCGGGTGAGACCTACCACAGCATGCTTCGCGGCGTTGTAAGCGGCGAGGTTCGTGTAGCCCATGATTCCCAGCATCGAGGCAGCGTTGACGATTGAGCCTGAGCCCTGTCGCGCCATCTGGCGCAGCTCGGCCTGCAAGCAGTGAAAGACGCCGTCGAGGTTGACGGCCATGACTTCGCGCCAGTCGTCGCGTGGATAGGCGTGGGTGGGCGCAACGCCGCCCTCGATGCCCGCGCCGTTGAAGGCGCAGTCGAGGCGCCCGAAGCGTTCGACGACCCGTTCGACCCATCCCTGGGCGTCGGCGGGTGAGGTGACGTCGCCGGGGACGACGACGTGGCGCTCGGCGCCGCTCGTGCACTGATGGGCCTCTCCTCGGCGCCCTCGCGGTTGCGGTCAGCGAGCACGAGTGACGCGCCGAGCCGATCGCAGAGGATCGCGGTGGCGCGGCCGATGCCCGAAGCGGCACCGGTGATGAGCGCTGCCTTTCCCTGCAGCGACGGGCCGGAGCCGAAAGCGTCGACGGCGGCCACTGCCTACCCCGTGAGCTCGCCGCCGTCGAGCGACAGGGCGACGCCGAAACGTAGCTCGCCATGTCAGAGGCCAGGTAAACGTGGGCATTCGCCACCTCGTCCGGGGTGGCGGGCGGCCCGCAGGAATGCCCGCGTGGAGCCGCGCGACGGCTTCGCCCTCGCTCACCCCCCAGACCTCGCTGCGGCCGTCGATCACCTCTCTATACATCGGTGTCTCGGTGATGCCGGGCGCCACCGCGCACACTCTGATGCCCTCGCCCGCGAGTTCTTGGGCGAGGCTCTGGACGAGCCCGATCACGCCGAACTTCGAGGCAGAGTAGGCCGACATCTGGGCCCAGCCGCGCAGTCCCGCCTGAGACGCGGTGGCGAGCAGGGTGCCACCACCGTCCGCGCGCAGGTGGGCGATCGCCGCCTTGAAAGTCCAGAAGGTGCCCATGAGGTTCACCGCCAGCACCCGCTCGAGCCGCTCGCGCTCGAGCCGCTCGATCGGGGTGAGGTCGAAGACCCGGCGTTCGCCACGACGAGGTCCAGTCCGCCCAGGGCATCGGCGGCGCGGTCGAGCGCCGCGGCCACGGCGACGGGGTCGGTTACGTCGAGCTCGAGCGCCTCGACGGCATGCCCGGCGTCGGCCAGCTCCCGTGCGGCTCGCTGCGCACCCTCCCGTCAATGTCGGCGAGCACCGCGCGCGCCCCCTCCTCGCAGAAGCGCCGGGCGGTGGCGGCACCGATGCCGCGGGCGGCGCCGGTGATGAACGCCATACGGCCGCCGAGGAGGGAGTCATCCGCCACCGTCGACCTCAATCATCCCCAGCACCGCGCCCACCGGCACGTCTTCGTCGGGCTCGACGCGGATCTCGCGGAGCGTCCCCGAAGCTGGCGCCTCGACGGCCATGTCGACCTTGTCAGTTTCGATGTCGAGCAGCGGCTCGCCAGCCTCGACGCGTTCGCCGACCTGGTGGTGCCATTCGACCACCGTCGCCTCGACCATGTTCATGCCCGCCTTGGGTAGCACCACGGGAACAACCTCAGCCACCAAGCACCGCCTCCACGGCCGCGACGATGTCGGCCTCGTCGGGGATCACGTCCCGCTCGAGCGCCGGGGCGAACGGGATCGGCACGTCGGGCACGGCGACCCGGCGCAGGGGCGCGCGCAGATCCGAGTGCGCGTGCTCGGCGATGCCAGCGGCGATCTCGGACGCGGCCGAGCAGGTGAGGCGCGCCTCATCGACGATCACGGCGTGGCCCGTCTTGCGCACTGACGCGAGAATCGCCTCCCACGGCAGCGGCGAGAGGCTGCAGACGTCTACCACCTCCGCCGAGATGCCACGCTCCTGGGCGAGCTCGGCAGCGGCCCGCCGTGCACGGTGGGCCATCATGCCGACCGCGACGATCGAGACGTCGTCGCCGGCCGGGTCGATGTCGGCGTCGCCGAGGCCGAGCGCCTGCTTGCCGACGCGCCCGCGTGTGGCGGCCATCGCCGGGTGGAAGAACACCACCACCGGGTCGTCGCTTCGCACCGCGGCGCGGGTGAGCCAGAAGGCCTGGTTGACGGTGGATGGGAAGACGATGCGAAGGCCGCCGGCGTTCATCAGCATCGGGTGGGGGAGCTCGGAGTGCTGCGCGGCATTGGACCCCGCGGCGCCAGCGGACCCCATCAGGACCAGCGGCAGAGAGATCTCGCCGCCGGTCATGTAGCGCAGGCGACCCGCCTGATTGACGATCTGGTCCCACGCGACGTAGAAGAAGCTGCTGAACATGAGGTCGACGACTGGGCGCAGCCCGCCGATCGCGGCGCCCACGGCAGCGCCCGTGAAGCCAGCCTCGGAGATGGGGCAGTCACGCACCCGCTCGCGCCCAAACTCGTCGGCGAGGCCGCGCGTGGGTCCCATGACACCGATCGTCACGTCCACCCCCCAGACCCGCACGCGGTCGTCACTGCGCATCTCCTGGGCGATCGCGTCGGCCATCGCGGGGGCCAGGCGGCGGGCGGCGCTGGATGCCTCGACGGTATTCATGCGAACACGTCCTCGTAGGCGCGCCCGAGAAGCGGCTCGGGCGATGCCTGGGCCGCCTGCAGCGCCGCTGCGATGGCGCCGCGCTCCTCCTCCTCGATCTGCGCGCGCAGGGTCGCGACCTCGCCAACTCCGGCCCGTGCCATCGCGTCGGCCAGGCGGTCGATGGGGTCGGCGCGCTGAGCCAGGACGCGGTAATCGCCTGCGTAGCTCTCCTCGCCCTCGTGGTGGCCGCGCAGGCGCAAGGTGCGACACTCGAGCAGCGTCGGGCCGGCGCCCGCTCGCGCCTGGTCCAGCGCCGCCGCCATCGCGACGTGGACGGCTGCGACGTCGTCGCCGTCTACCACGACACCCGGGATGCCGTACCCCTCGGCGCGCACTGCGATGCCGGGGCCCGAGGTGACCGTGTCGGTGGGGGTGAACTCGGTGAACCCGTTGTTCTCACAGACGAAGATCACCGGCGCCCCCCAGAGCGCCGCGAGGTTGAGCGACTCGTGGAGGATCCCCTGGTTGGCTGCTCCGTCGCCGAAGAACGCAACGGCGACGCGGTCGGTGCCGAGCTCGCGTGCCGCGTGGGCCAGGCCGACCGCGGTGGGGATGCCGCCCCCGACGATTCCGTTCGCCCCCACCGCACCCCGCTCGAGCGAGCAGACGTGCATCGAGCCGCCCTTGCCCCCGCAGTAACCGTCGGCACGGCCGAGGATCTCGGCCAACATGCGCTGCGGCTCGAGCCCGCGGGCAACCATGTGGTGGTGGCCACGGTGGGTGGAGGTGATCTGGTCGCCGCCTTGAAGCTGCGCGCAGGTGCCGACCGCCACCGCCTCCTGCCCGATCGAGAGGTGCACCACGCCGACCAGCTCGCCGCGCTTGTAGAGCTCGCCGAGGAGTTCCTCGAATGCGCGGATTCGGATCATGAGGTGCAGCCACTCGGCACCGCACGCCGCGATCAGCTCGCGCGGGTCGGCGGGCTCCACCTGTCTCACCTGGTCCGGGGCCGCCACGCGCTCAGACGGTCTCGAAGTAGCGGGCGAGTTCCCAGGGCGGGACCTCGGCGTCGTGGCGGGTGGCGACTTCAAGCTCGACGCGCCGGCCGGCGGCGAAGTGCTCGACGAGCTCCGGGGCTGAGAAGGTCGGCGGCGAGCGGCGAGCGCTCCAGGCGCTCGGTCGCCTCGGGGAGCGAGGAGGGCAGTCGCTCGGCGTCGGGCGCGCGCTCTTCGGCGCGCGGCGCCTCGGGCGCAGCTTGAGGTCCTCCTCGACCCCGCGCATCCCCGAGGCGAGGCAGCCGGCGACGGCGAGGTAGAGGGCGAGGTCGGCGCCCCCGCGGCGCTGCTCGATGCGGGCCACGCCGGGGTAGGGGGCCACCACGCGGCAGCAGGTCAGCCGGTCGTCGGTTCCCCAGTCGGCGACGGTCGGCGCCCAGTAGACGGGGTCGGGGCGGCGGTAGGAGTTGACGAAGGGGCCGTAGACGGCGGCGAGGTCGCCGGTTGCGGCGAGCACGCCTTCGAGATACGAAGCGCCCACGGCCGAGAGACCCCCGATCTCGCCGTCCCAGAAGGCAGGCTCGCCCTCGCGCCACAGGCTCTGGTTGAGGTGCCCCGAGGAGCCCGGCTCGTCATGGCTCCACTTGGCCATGAAGGTGGCGACCAGGCCGTGGCGAGTTGCGATCTCCTTGCAGGCGGACTTGAAGCGGGCGGCGGCGTCGGTCGCATCGAGCGGCGGCGAGGGCTTCAGCGACACCTCCAGTGCGCCGTAGCCGAGCTCGGTGTGGATGCACTCGAGCTCGACGCCGTATGCTGGGAGGTCGGCGTGGAGCTGATCGGCGAAGGGGCCGAAATCGGGCCATCGCTGGAAGCTGTACGCCTGTTGGAGGTGCGAGAGGGGCAGGAGGTCCGCGTAGCGGCGCTCGGCGAGCGCCTGCGGCTCGGCGCGGGCGGCGAAGATCTCAAACTCAAGCGCGACCTTGGCGCTATAACCCGCCGCCTCGGCGCGGCGGGTCGCGCGGCGCACAGCCTCGCGCTGGCACAGCGGGTGCGGCTCGCCGTCCTTGGTGCGCAGGTCGGCGAGCACCGCCCCGGTGCCCTCCTCCCACGGGATCGGCCGCACCGTGTCGAGGTCGGGTACGGCGACGAAGTCCTCGAAGCCGGTCTGCGGGCTCGTGAAGCGGTTGTGGGTGAAGTCGTCGTCAACGCTCAGGCCGAAGAAGGCGTCGCAGAATCTAAGGCCGTGGGACGAGGCCGCCTTGCCGCTCGCCACCACCTTCCCGCGCAGCACGCCGTGGGTGTCCGGCAGCTCGACCCGCACCCGCCGGAACTTCTCAAGCCCGCTGGCGCGGCGCTCGTTCCTGGCGGCCATGGCTCCCGGCTCAGACATCCGACCCCCGCTCGGGGTCCTCGGGCACCTCGTACCAGCGGATCCGCTCCCCGACCCGCGCCCTCAGCCTCCAGCGGCGCGACTTGGGCGCCTCCTCAATCGTTTCCGAGAGCTGGCGCAGGCGCTCGGCGACCGTCGGCGCGTGGTCTGCGTCGACGATCGCGCCCGCCTCCTCGGTCGCCTTCTCGACGTTGCCCTTCACCGTGCGGTACCAGCCCCAATCGTTGCTGCACACGTCGGCGACGCGCGAGACGTCGATGGCCTCGTGGCCGTTGGGGTTCGGCTCAAGCCTGTGGTCGTTGACGAGGGCGTAAATGTCCTTCAGGTCCTTCTCGGTCATCCGCACAATCTGCAGCTTCGAGAGGAGGAGGTCAGCGAGCGTGAGCGTGCGCTCGTCGAGTTCCAGGCGCTTTTCGAAGTCGAGCTCGTGGCACATCCGCAGGCGCGAGAGGAAGACGTCGATCTGCGTGGTCTCGTCGGCGTTCTCGAACCGCTGCGACGTCTCGGCGTTCAGGCGATTGAAAGGGATCCACGGCTCGTAGCCATGGGCGGTGAAGAAGTTCTCGAGGCGCCCGATGTCGCGCTCGGAGGCGCAGAGATCGATGTCGCCGTACTCGCGCGCGTAGTTGCGGTGCGAGGCCGAGGGGCAGCGGGCCTTGATCGCGACGCCGCCGATCATCCGGAGTGTGATCCCGTGCTCTGCGGCGCGGTCAATCAGCTCGGTGGCTCTCTCTTCCAGCAACATCGTCGTCTGGCGTCCTATCCGGAGGTGAACTGGTAGCTCAGCAGCCCGTTGGTAGTGAGATTGACGATAACGCCACGGAGGATCCCCTCCGAGTACTCGCTGCCTGGGTTGAAAACCTTCGTCCGGCCGAGGTCGGCGACGCCGCGCGACTCGTGGATGTGGCCGTGCAGGCCGGCCAGGGGCTGGTAGCGCTCGATCGCCTCGCGCACCGACTTCGACCCCGCGCCGTAGAGCACGATCTCGCCGCCCAAGCTGCGCACCATCTTGGGCGGGTACTCGCTGTCGTCAAGGAGCGGACAGGTGTCGAGGCTGGAGTCCACCGGCGGCACGTGGATGCAAAAGATGCAGTTGGAGATGTCGTGCACCTCGCCGACGAGCGCATCGATCTTGCCGCCGATGTCCTCGTCGGGGATGTCGCGCGGGCAGTGCCAGGGAGTGATGTTGGCGTAGCCCAGACTCAGAATCTCGTGGTGCTCGTCGAGCTGGAGCACGCGGTTGTCGTGGTTCACCACAAAGTCCGAGCGCTTGATCGCCTCGTCGACCTCGTAGGGGTCGTCGTTGCCGCCGCCCATGTAGATCTTGACCTCGGTGTCGCCCAGCCGCTCCTCGGCGTAGTGCACCCACTCCTCCACCCGCTCGAGCATGAGGCGCAGGGCAACGTCCTCGACCCGATGTTCGCGGTCATCGGCGGCCTCGAGCTCGGCGAGCTCGTTGGCGTCGGTGCGATAGGCGTAGCCGCCCATGCGCCGCAGCACCCTGTCGAACTCCTCGAGCTCCTCCTCTGTTTGGAAGCTCCGCTCCTCCCCCATGAAGTCAGCGCGCCAGCTGCCGTTGGACTGCTGCACGATCGGTAGCACGATCTTGCCGGTGATGTCGCCGCCCAGCACCAGGATGTCGGCCTCGTAGTGCTCCGCGGCCTTGACGAACTTGCGGAAGCAGTCGTCGGAGCCGTGCAGATCGGTCGCGAAGAATACGCGGTTGAACTTGCGCTTTCGCTTCTCCCCCTTGTCGCCAGACCTGAACAGGCTCATGACACGGCGCGACTAGCGACCGGGGAGGGTGGGACGGGGCCCGTGTCGCCGCGGGCGATCCTCGCGGCAACGCGGGCTCTCACTCGGGAGGAATCGTCTCAAAGGCGCGCGAGATCTCAATCCCCTGCGACTTCCGATAGCGGTTGATGATGATGAACGCGATCCAGGCGATCACGAGCAGGGCGATGAACGTGATCAGCCCAACCCGCGCGGCGCCGGGGTCGAGCAGGCCGAACCCGTCGTGGACCAGCGAGATCACGAGCGACCCGAGGATGAACGCGGTACCGATCACGCCGAAGAAGGTGATGGCCGGGACGCCCAGGACGCGCCACCCCGAACCGGGCGACGTTGCGAAGATCTGCTTCCGTCGCCACGGTAAGACCACCCCCGCGATGAGCGAGAAGAGAATCGCAAAGAGCGTCGCGAACGACGACCAGAACAGTAGCTTCTCAAGGTCGGGGATGAGCTCCAAGAGGATCGCCAGAACCACGGAAATCCCCACTCCGAGCCAGATCGCCACGTGCGGCACGCCGCGCCGGTTCACTCGGCCGAGCCAGCTGGGCAACAGCCGGTCGAACGACATGGCGAGCATGAAGCGCGAAGCCGACAGCTGGGTGTTGAAAAGGCTCTGGCTCACCGGCCCGAGGAAGCAGACGAAGAGGAGGATGCCCAGCCCGATGTTGAACACCGGTAGGTAGAACACCGTCGCCGCGCCACGGAAGTCCCAGGACCCACCGAGCACGTCGGGGTTGTTGAGAGTCATCCACGAGAACGCCTTCATGAAGTCCCCGCCGATGTAGCTGTAGGCCCACGTGATGCCGACCATGAAGGTGATCAACTGCAGGATGCCGGCGCCGAAGAACATCGAGAACACCGAGCGCACCCGGTTCGCGTTCTTGATCTCGCCGAGGAGCTCCGACGACCAGATCGTCCAGACGTAGAGGAAACTCAGGTTCACCGACATCGCGAGCGTGTCGAAGAGGCTCGAGTGCGAGGTGCTGAAGCCCAGCGCGTTCGCCTTCGCCACCACCTGGTCGGATTTGAGGCCGCCGACGTCGCCCTGGAACGAATCGAAGTGGCTAAAGAATGTGTGGCGCGAGACGAAGATGAAGCTGATCGCGATTATCAGCACGCCTATGATCGAGGCGGGCATCATGAAGTATCGCTGCAGGCGCGTGAAGTACTTCATGCCGCTGACCATGATCCAGCCGGCGCCGACCACCAATAACACGACGAGCGGCAGGCGGATGTAGGCCTTCTGGACCTGGTCGGCGGCGTCGATCCAGAAGTGGGTGCCGCTGGCGACGCCGATCGCGCTGAACATCGGCGCGATCACGCCGGTGACGATCACCGTCGCGGCGAGGAACGCAAACCAGAACTGCCAGAAGATCCAGCCTGCCTGTGCGACCGTCCAGCCGATGTTCGGGGTAAGGAGCCGGCTGGTGAACACGTAGTCGCCGCCGCTTCGGGGCATGGAGGAGGCAAGGATCGCGTAGACGACGTAGATCGCAAGGAAGAACCCGATGCTGATCAGGTTCGCGAGCAGGAAGTTCGCGTTGGGGAATAGCCCGCTGCCGATAAAAAAGAAGAGGAGGAGGCCGTAGATACCGGTCGCTGAGAGATAGCCGTAGAGCATTCCGTCGTACGGGGACATAGCGCGAACAACGCCGGAAGCTCTTCGCAGGAAGACTGAACCCGTCTCCGGTTGACCCATGCTCTCCTCCTTGGTATTCCTCGGCGAGGGGTGGAATGCCCCTCGAGCGCAGGTACTCTTGTCTCTCTCAGTGCGATTGTCTAACAGATGAGACCCACGAATGTCAAGCAATCAGCAGGCGCGTCGAAGGTCGATCCCGTGCGCGAGCGGCTCGAGGCGCTGATTGCGGAACGCTCGCCGGGCGACCGCGTGCCGCCCGAGCCGCTGCTGGCCGAAGAGCTCAAGGTGAGCCGCGCGAAGCTGCGCGAGATGCTGCGCAGCCTGGAGGACGCGGGGGTGATCACGAGGCGCCCTGGCGTCGGCACCGTCATTGCCCACCGGCCCACACTCAGGAACGATCTCAGCGTCAATACAGGTGTCACGGACCTCATCCGCACACACGGGCTCGAGCCGGGAACTCGCGATCTGCAGATCGAGCGACGCTTGGCGAATGACGAAGATGCGAAGCACCTGGAGCTTGAGCCAGGCGATGTGGTGTGGGCGGTCAGCCGGGTTCGAACAGCTGACGGGCGACCCGTGGTGCACTCCTACGACGTCATGCCCGAGGCGGTGATCGGCGAGGATGCGTCGCACGCGCTGTCGCTGGAGGAATTGGCCAGCGGGTCGCTGTATGGGTGTCTGTCAGACAGACGGCACGAGATCCATCACGGGGTCGTGCGAATCGCTCCGGTGCGCGCCGACAAGCGACTGGCGGGCCTGCTGGAGGTCGACGAAGGCGCGCAGCTCCTGTGTCTGTCGCAGGTGGACTACTCCAGCGAGGGGCGACCGCTCCTCCTCTCTACTGAGTACCACGTGGCCGACGCCTTTGAGGTCACGGTCCTGCGCCGCGGCCCGAACGCCTAGATCGGCACCCAGTCGAGAGCGTTTCTTTGCGTCATCGGCATGGGCCGGTCGATGACACACTCGCCGGTTCAGGGCGGCGCGTTGCACCAGCTCGTAGTGCAATAAGTCAGCGCGATGGGGCGGCAGACCCTGTCTTGCGAGATCCATTCAAAATGGTGCGGTTTCCCAGGCGCCGTTTGCTGCTGTCGGTGGATCAACGCAGGTCAACACGGAGCTTCGCGCTGACATCTCGTTCCCCCGAGTGCGGCGAAATTCCCTCACCCAGCGTCCGACGCGGGTGGCAAAGCGCATCAGCCCCAAAGGAACGCCGGCCGCTGAAGCGGCCAAGCGCCGTACAGAGCGCAGTGAGGAGTACCGCGAAGCCCGCGACGAATACGCCGCGATCCGCGAGCTGCGCGAGAAGAACTGGATCGCTGCCCACATCCGCGAGCGGCGGTACGAGCTCGAGCTGACCCAGGAACAAATCGCCGAGCGGGCCGGCACCTCCCACTCCTTGATCTCGAAGATCGAGCGAGGCGATCACATCCCCACGATCGAGGTGTTGAAGCGGATCCTCGGTGTCCTTGATGAGCAGCTGCTGATCGGGATCGAGCGCCAGGTGCCTGACGAGGAGCCGGAGCGGGAGCTCGCGCCGGTGCCGGAACTCGTCGGGTCCTGAGGATCTATCGCCGCACGCCTGTTTTTCGCGCATTCGAGCAGCTCGGGTGAGGTTCAGGACCAGGGGTGTCTCTCGAGCAAGGCAAGACTTGCAGCCCATTGACCGGGGCCGCCGCGGCCGCGGCGGTCTGACTCTACGAGCAGGGCTGCTCGCTTCGCGAGGTCAGTCGGCGTTTGGAACGACGACAAGACGATCCGGCGTGTGCTCGACCGCCGGGATGTGACCGTCCTCCCGACCGGGTCGCGACGGCGTTGGCCTCGTGACGAGGCCAAGCGGCTCGAGGCAATGCCAATTCGCGCTTGACTCTCCACTTGGTGGAAGCTGCATCGTGTCGGATATGACCATTGGCGAGATGGCGAAACGCACCGGTTTATCGGTGCGCACGCTGCGCTTCTATGCGGACGCGGGGGTGCTGCCAGAGACATCACGCAGCGAGTCCGGCTACAGGCTGTTCGGGCCGGAAGCCGTCCCTCGCGCGCGACTGCTGCACACCCTGCGGCAGCTGGGAGTCGGGCTGGAGGACATCAAGGGCGTACTGGCCGCGGAGATCTCGCTGCCGGAGCTGGCAGACAGACATGCCCGCGCGCTCGATGCCCAGATCCGGACCCTGCGCGTACGGCGCGCCGTGCTCAGAGCCGCGGCCAAGTCCACCAACGCTGAGGAGCTAAAACGCATGACCGACCTGACCGCATGACCGCGGACGAACGTCGCTGCATCCTCGACGACTACCTCGAAGCGGTCTTCGGAGACCACGACAGCCCCGTCGCCGAGAGGCTCCGCGCCGGAGCGCCGGACCTACCCGAAGACCCGAGCGCTGACCAGGTCGCCGCCTGGGTCGAGCTCGTCGAGCTGCTGCGTGATCCCGACTACATCGAGTCGGGCCGCCGGATGGCCGAGCGCGCGCAGGCCGACGGCGTAACTCGCGACGGTGGTCACGCCGCGGGAGCGGCCGTCGGCGAGCACGCCAGCGCTGCGGTCCGGGCTGGGGTCGCGCCCGACTCGCCCGAGGCGCTGGCGGTGATCGAGCGCGTGGAAGCGCTCATCCCCGGCGGCGGTGGCGACCGTCTGGAGCTGGCCGAACGCCTGGAGACCTTCACCGACCGGCGCGCCTTTCGCTACTGGACACTCGTGGGCATCGTCAACGGCTGGCCTGACCCCCCGGTGACCGAAAACTCGGCGGACGCCTGGGAGTGGTACGCGAAGGCACTGCGCGCACACGCTTAGACCCTCAAGGTGGGCGAGCAGAGGTCTGCGATGCCGCCGGACGGAGGAACACGGACCCGCGCGGCCTCGCTGCCTCCTATACAGAGGAGGCGCGCCAGCAACTCTTCCTCAACGCCTCCCTTCGCGTGCCGGGGGGATCGCCGCCGCCCTGGCTTTGGCTCGCTAGCCCACCTGCTTCCGACGAAACGCAGCACTGGGGCCCCGGAGAGAACGGCCGCTATTGCCCGTGATCGCCTGATGTAGGCACGGGAATCGGCTCAAACAAATGACGTTGGGGCACGGCCTAGCGCTTATTGCACCCCACGGCACCCAGCAACATTCCCGGCCGCGGTGCCAGACTCGTGCCAGAGTCGTGCCAGAGTGGTGCCAGAGTCAGACCGGTTACAACCGGGTCTAACCGGCCGAATTCGTGCCTGGGAACCCCCTCCCTAAGGCATGCGCGAGTTCTCTCCTCCCTGTAGTACCCCAGAAACGCCCCGCCTCGGCGGGGCGTTTCTATTTCCCCTCTGCTCTTCGTCTGACGAGGAACGGTCCACAGTCAAGCCATCGGTGATTGGATCGCGTGGGCGAAGCCCGAAGGCACCCTCGCGCTTCAGTGCAACGTGCCCACCCTCGTCGCGACCAGGGTGGGGTTGGTGACGGTCGCATTCCCGGTCCCGAACCGTCGCAGTTCGCTTGCTCCGCCGGGCCATACCATTGGACCCGCGCCGCAACGACCCTAGGGGCGCGAACGCTCGGGGTCATCGTGGTCGCCACCACGAACTTTTGTCCGGAGAAGGGGTCCCCCGGTAACACGGCGGCAGCAGACACCGGAAGCTGGTTTCGCGCCCGGCTTGCGTCTGAAGCAAGGGCAGTCGTGCTCTTCAGGCATCTGCGGGGCGCTTTACCGGTCCATATCAACGGAAAAGCGCCCCGCACGGCCGGACTCGGCATGCGCGGGCCGCCGTGCTCCCGCTATGCGCGAGGACGAGCACTGCCACCCATCAGTGCTCGGTTTCGCGCGTAGGGGGAGCGCCTCCTTGCGAGATACTGACGCCGATGGAGCCTGACGTACAGGTCGATCCGGGTTGGCTCGCCGAACACCTCGATGATCCGGCGGTCCGGCCCGTCGAGGTGGACGTGAGTGCCGCCGCGTACGACCAGGGGCATATCCCCGGTGCGGTCCTCTGGGACGCGTACCAGGACCTGCGGCACCCCGACTACACGCCGATCGATCCCGATGAGCTCGACGTGGTGCTGTCGAGGTCAGGGATGACCCGCGACACCACCGTTGTCTTCTACGGCTATGCCCCGTATCTCGGCTACTGGCTGATGGACCGTCACGGCCACGAGCGGATTCGGGTGTTGGACGGCCCGCGCGAACGGTGGGAGGGCGCCGGCCACCCTTGGAGCACCGACGTCCCGGAGCCGGACTCCTCCTCGTATGAACGCCGAGGGGAGAAGCCTGAGCTGGTCGTCGGGCGCCAGGAGGTACGAGAGATGATCGGGGATCCCAAGACGCTGCTCCTGGACGTGCGCTCGGAGGAGGAGTTCATCGGCGAGCGCTTCTGGCCCTCGGGTGCCACCGAAGGTGCCGGGCGCCCAGGTCACATCCCGGGCGCCGTCCACGTCCCCGTCGATCTGGCGCGGGAAGAGGACGGCTCCCTGGCGGACGGCGAGGATCTGCGGCGGGCCTGCGAGGAACTGGGCGTGGAGTCCGGTCGGAGAGTGGTCACCTACTGCACGATCGGGAATCGGGCCAGTCAGGTGGCGTTTGCCCTCAAGCACTTGCTCGGATACCCAGACATGGCCGTGTACTACGGCTCATGGTCTGAGTGGGGAAGCCAGCCGGACACCCCGGTCGAAACCTGATCACCTCCGGCCCCTCTCGCTACTCTTCGTCGCGCGGAGGAAGCGTGAGCGAGACAGGAGCGAGGGCTAATGCTTCTTGCGCTTCGGCTTCCTCTTCAGCGCCAGCTTCTTCGTCTGCGTGCTGGCCGAGTTTCCGCTGACGAACACACCGTCGCCGGAAGCGGACACGGCGGTGACGTTGACCAGTCGGACCATCACCGCAGGCCCGAAGGAGGCCACGCCGATCGCGTCGCCGCTGCTGGGGTTGACGCAGACGCTATCCCGCAGGACCGTGTCCCCGGTGAAGTTGCACGCTGCTGTGCCCTCTGAGCTCACGTAGAGCCGCTCTCCGGTTATCAGTCCTGCATTGAGCGCCGCCCCGCTTCCCAGATTGACGATCTCCAGGTCACGCAGCTGGGACCCGTCGCCGGCGCTGACGGCGACCCCGTTCCCCCCCGGCTCGTCGAACGTGATCTTCGGTCGTTGTCCGGACGAGACGCCGTGAAGGTCGATTACGTGATTGAGCCGCAGATCGCTGGTCTCGAGCAGCTAGCTTCCGGGCATCACCACAACCTCGTCGTTGTTCATCGCCTTGGTCTCGACCGTGTACTCGAGCAGGCAGGGGCTTGCCTGGCTGCAGGTCGTGCCGGAGCCCGCCGGATCCGCCTAGTAGGTGGCCGCGCTGGCGGCGGCCGGCGAGGCGCTCGCCGCTGTCGCGATCAGGGCGAGGGCGATCGTGGCGACGCCCCACTTCGGTCTCCAGTTCATCTTGATCTCCTTCCCGCGACGCTTCGTGCGGGTTGCGGCTATATGCAGTCTAAGACCGTTGAGGGAGTGAGAAGTTGCGGCTCCGGGCCCCGGGCGCCTCGTTCCGCGTGCGGGGAGCACTGCAGCGAACCGCGTCCGGTCGCAGAGTCGCGCCTGCTTCCACCGAAACTCAGCACTCCGTCGGCAACGGGTATTTGCCTGGCAATGTTCCCGACTGGTGGACTACCGAAAACGAGCAGGCAAGCCGGAGTGCCAGGTGGCCTGGGGGCCCGAGTCGGGATTCGGTTCAAATAGGTTGCTCAGAACACCCCAGCTGAGCCAGACGCACCCCTCGCCCATCACCGTGACTCCGGCGCCTGGGATTAGCGACAGGATCGCAACGGTCCACAGGATCCTCCGCGATGTCGCCCTCTTCGGAGCGCCGCCTCATTAGGGCTACGCTGTGGAAACTGCTCGGCGGGTTCTAACCATTCCCTCTGCCTTTCGCGCGGATTCGCTACAGAGAGAATGAGAGAGGGGCTTTCATGCCCCGCACGGAACACGAGGACCGCCACGCCGACCACGGGCGAGGCGAGACCGCCGCTCAGATCTCGACCGGCGCGGTGAAGCTCCTCAGCGAGTACACCGGTCGAGGACCGACCAAGGCCCACACGATCCTCAACCGCGACACGGTGGCGATCGTCCTGCGCGACACCCTGACCAAGGGCGAGAGAAGCCTGGTGTCAGGGGGGAAAGGCGACGAGGTTCTGCGGACTCGGCACGCCTACCAGCAGGTGATGGGCCACGACCTCACCGCATTGGTCGAGCAGGCCATGGACCGCAAGGTGATCGCGTTCCTGAGCGCCAATCACTTCGATCCCGACGTCGCGGTGGAGTTCTTCCTGCTCGAGCCGGATTCGAGTGCCGAGACGAATGGTGACCCCGTCTCGAGCTGATCTAACCAAGGCTTGACCATCTCTTTGCCTGCCCGTTTCAGGCCGCTGACAAGCGCCTGACCTGCACCGGCCAAGGTGTCCCCTCAACGTTCACCAAGGAGGGAATCGATGAGCACTTTGACGAAGACGTTGGTGGCTGTGGTGGCCACGATGCTGGTCGGCGGAGCCGCCTATGTCGCTGCGGCACCCGCCGATCGCACCGCGGCGCCGGCGGCGCCGGCCGCGACCGACATGAAGGGGCCCTGCGATGAGGCCGAGCATGCGGCCGATCCGCGCTGCGCCGCGCCCCAAGCGCCCGAGGACAACCCGAACCACGTCGAGGGTCGGAACCACACCAGGGCCGAGGACCACCACGCCGCTCGTGGTGACAACCAGGCCGAGGATGTCGGCGACGACAACCCCGGCGAGGTCGAGCATCACGACAACCGCGGTCCCGGCTCGCTGAACTCCGGCCCCGGCAACGCCCGCGATCGCGCCGACGAGGCTCCGATGGAGGACGACTCAGGACCAAGCTCCGAGGATTCCGGCCATTCGGGCTCCGGTCATGCAGGCTCGGATGACTCCGGCTCGGACGACTCCGGGTGGGATGATTCCGGCTCGGACGATTCCGGGTCGGGGGGCTCTGGCCGAAGCTGAGCCAGGTCGAGGGACGGAGGGGGTCACGGGGCCCGCATCCCCCCCGTGGCCCAATCCGCCCTCTGCTCGCGGCCGTAGCATCAGTGCCGCTGTGAACGTCCCCGCTCAGCGACCCACGATCCTGCTCGTCGAAGACGAGCGCGCGATCACCGAGCCCCTCGCCGAGGCCCTCGAGCGCGATGGGTTCGTGCCCATGATCGCCGGGACGGCGGCCGAGGCGATCGAGAAGGCGACGGGTTCTGCGCCGGATCTCGTCCTGCTCGACATCGGTCTGCCCGACGGCTCCGGCCTGGACGTCTGCCGGGAGCTGCGACGCCAGACGGAGATCCCGATCATCATGCTCACGGCCAGGGGCGCGGAGGCCGACCGGGTCGCGGGACTCGAGCTCGGCGCGGACGACTACATCGTCAAGCCGTTCTCGGCGCGCGAGGTGATGGCACGGGTACGCGCGGTCCTCAGGCGCACGACCGTGGGACCGGACGGGAACGGCGCGGAGCCGATGAAGATCGGCGCGCTCACCCTCGATCCGGCGCGACATGAGGTGAAGCTCGCGGGCGAGCAACTGGAGCTCTCCCGCAAGGAGTTCGAGCTGCTGCGCGTGCTGATGGAGCGTGCGGGCTCGGTGATCACGCGCGAGGCCCTGATCGAGGAGGTCTGGGACATGAACTGGTTCGGCTCCACCAAGACCCTCGACGTACACGTCAGCGGGCTCCGCCGCAAGCTCGACGACGACCCGAAGGAGCCGCGCTACATCCACACGGTGCGCGGCGTCGGGTTCAGGTTCTCCGGGCCCGACGAGGCCTAGCTCCGGATGAGCCTGCGCGCCCGCCTGCTGGCGGCCTTCGCCTACACGCTGCTGGTCGTGATCGTGGCGCTCGAGGTGCCCCTATCCGCCAACGTCAGCGACCGCGTGAACGCCGAGGTCGAGGCCGACTCCGCGGCCCAGGCCCAGGTCGTCGCGGCATCGGCCGCCGACCAGCTCCGCGACAAGGCGGCTCTCGAGCGGGTGACTCGCCAGGCGGCCGTAAGCCTGAATGGGCTCGTGTTCGTGATCGACGGCCGCGGCAGACAGATCGCGAGCTCCGAGGGAGGGGTCACGAAGCCGCCGGAGCCGACCGATGATCCGGTCGCCCTGCAGGCGCTCGGCGGGGAGATCGCTCAGGGGCGCCACCACGAGGGCCGCGACGTCCTCTCGACCGCCGTGCCGATCGTCCGCAACGGCCGTACCGTCGGCGCGATCGAGGTCGAGCAGAGCCTGAACGCCGTGCATGACCAGGTTCGCCAGGACGTCCTCGCCCTGATCGGCATCGGCGTCCTCGCCCTGATCCTCGGGCTCGGCGTCGCCTGGATTCTCGCGGGCTCGATCGCGCGGCCGCTGCGCTCGCTCGGCGATGCGGCCCGCCGGCGGGCGATCGGCGAGACCGGCGTCCGGGCCCGCGAATCGGGCTCTCGCGAGCAGAGGGAGGTCGCGCGCCAGTTCAACGAGATGGCCGACCGGCTCGAGGCCGTCCTCGAGTCTCAGCGCGCGTTCGTCGCCGACGCCTCCCATCAGCTCCGTACTCCGCTGACCGGCCTGCGCCTCCGCCTCGAGGCGGCCGGCGTGAAGACGAGCGATCCCGCAGTGACCAGGGAGCTCGAGGCGGCCGAGCACGAGACCGAGCGGCTCAACCACCTGGTCGCCGACCTGCTCGAGCTGGCCTCGAGCGAGCAGCCGGCGACGGACGAGCGCACCGAGCTCTCGGGCGCCGCACGAGCGGCCGTCGAGCGCTGGCGCGGGACGGCCGGGGAGGGCCGCCACGAGATCCGGCTGGAGACCGACGGCGAGGCGCTGGTCCAGGCCGCGCCGAGCGAGCTCGCCGCGATCCTCGACAACCTGGTGGAGAACGCGATCAAGTACTCGCCCGAGGGCTCGCCGGTGACGATCGAGTGCGGGCGCGATAACGGGCTCGCCAGCATCGGGGTCATGAGCAGCTCCGGCCCCCTGGACAGCGAGGTCGCGAGCCGGGCGTTCGAGCGCTTCTATCGCGGCGGCGGCGGCTCCGGAACCGGCCTCGGGCTGCCGATCGTCGCCGCCCTGGCTCGGCGCAGGGGCGGCGACGCGAAGATCGAGGGTCTCGACGAGACATGGGTTCGGGCGGAGGTGACGCTGCCCATTGCCGGCTTTGCCAATCCCTAACCCCGTGGTTCTATGGTTGGAATCGTGACCAGCAGAGAGAGATTGCTCACCATCCTGCTCGGGATCGTCGGAGTCGTCGCGGCCGGGGCGATCGCCCTGGCGGCGAATGCGATCTCAGGCGATTCCATCGGGCTCTCCGCGCAGCCGGTGTCCCTCGCCTCCAGCGGGCCCTCCCCCGCACCCGCCCCCGGGGCGAAATCCGCCCGCAAGGACGATGGCAATGTCAATGGCGGAGCCGACAACGGCGGCAGCGCGACGACGGCCGACGACAGCAGCTCCAACTCCGCACCCGGCTCCTCGGACGACGGCTCGCCCACGCCCTCGAGGCGCGGGCCGAACGGCGGCGCCGAGGACCACGGCGGGGTATCGGGCACCAGCGGCACCGGAACCAGCGGCGCCAGCGGGACCAGCGACCAGAGCGGCTCCGGGGATGGGTCCGGATCCACTACGACGACCAGCAGCTCCGGCGATGGCGGCGGCTCGGGCTCAAATGACGGCTCCGGCGGCGACGGCCACTCGGGGCCCAACTAGCCAGGGCGACCTACGGTCCGTGCCCGCGGGGCGAGTGCCCCGCGTGCGACCGGTGCATCCCGGCGGGCAGCTTGATGCTTCCGCCGATCAGGAAGGCGGCGATCAGGAATCCCCCGACCGCGATCGCCGCGTCCATCGTGAAGGCCGTTTCGATCCCGTTGATGAAGCCGCCCCCACTCTGGGCGCCGTCGCTTGCCCCGATGAACACGGTGGTCGTCAGCCCCAGCCCGACCGAGCCGCCGGCGATCTGGAACATGTAGATGATCGCCCCGGCGAGACTGCGGCGAGCCTCCGCCACGGCGGTCACCCCGACCGTGGTCGCAGTCGGGTAGAAGAGCCCGATGCCGAGTCCGAGGATCGCCATCCCGGGCACGATCGACGCGTAGGTCTGGTTGTCGACCAACAGGGCGATCAGCGCCGGACCGATCGTGATGCAGCCCGATCCCACGATCAGCAGGGGTTTGGCCCCGAAGCGGTTGTAGAGGTTGCCCGCCACGAATGAGACGGCGGCGAAGGTCGCCATCATCGGGAGCATCCCGGCCCCGGCCCCAACCGGCGAATAGCCGAGCACGTTGATCATCAGCTGCGGCAGATAGAGCATCGCCGCGAAGAAGACGGCCGACATCATCAGGATCGCGCCGCACGTGGAGGCGAAGTCATGGTTCCGCATCACGTCCGGGGGAACCAGTGCGTGCTCACCGGCACGGCGCTCGATGAAGACGAAGCTCGTGATCAGGCCGACGCAGACCGCGAGCAGCGCGATGATCCGCGGATCCCCCCAGCCCCAGTCGGTCACCTGGTCGAAGGCGAGCAACAGCGAGACGAGCCCGACCGACACGGTGACGATTCCCCCGTAGTCCAGCCGCGTGTCCTCCACCTCGGCCCGCGGCTGATGGATCTGTCGCCAGGTGACGAAGATCGCGAACGCCGAGACCGGCAGGTTGAGGAAGAAGATCCAGCGCCAGCTGAGCAGGTCCGTGAGCACCCCGCCGATCAGCGGCCCGGCGGCGTTTCCGATGCCGGCCGCGCCGAGGATGAAGCCTCCGGCCAGCCCCGCGCGCTCCTCCGGGAGCGCCGCGTAGGTCATACCGAGGATCGCGGGCCACATCAACGCGCCGCCGATGCCCATCAGGACCCGCATCCCGATCAGCCAGGCCTCGCTCTGCGCCGCGCCGCCGAGCAGTGAGAACACCGCGAAGATCCCGGCGCCGACGAAGAAGGCGCGGCGACGGCCGAAGAGGTCGGCGAGCCGGCCTCCGGTGACGATCAGGACACCGAAGGTGAGCGCGTAGGCGTTGACGACCCACTGCGCCGTCGTCACGTCGGTATGGAAGTCGTGCTCGATCTGCGGGATCGCGACGTTGATCGCGGAGAAGTCGTTCGCGATCACGAAGACCGCGATTCCCATCGCGATCAGGGCCAGCCATGTTCCTCGGTCGATGGGCTTCATCCGTGAGCGGGTTGCGCGTCGGGCAGCATGAAGGAGTTCGCCGCCGCGTCGGATGATTCCTCCGCGATCTCCGGATATCGCACGCCCGCGAGGAGCTCGACGTCGAACACCTCCTGAACCAGCTCCTCGAAGCGGAGGAAGCCGACGATCTGCCCGGTCTGCGGGTTGACGGCCCAGACTCCGCAGAGTCGCTCGTCCAGCCGCTCCATCAGCGGCAGCCCGCCGAAGGTCGCCGTCTCGCGCACCTGCGAGAGGCCGACGAAGGCCAGGCCCCCGGCGAACAGCAGCCCGCGCGTGAACCCCGGCAGCTCGGCGACCGTCTCGACCGTGCCCGCGTCGAGGTCCGCGACGGAGACCGTCCCCTTACCCGACTCGAGCACCCACATCCGCCCGTCGTACCAGCGCGGCGAATGGGGCATCGAGAGTCCGCGGAGCACCGTCTCGCCGCTCTCGATGTCGATCAGCACTCCCCCGCTCGCCTTGTTCTCGCGCCAGCCCCCCGCGACGTCCGTCTCCCCGAGCGCGGTGACGTAGCGGGGCTCGTCGTCGATCACGCAGAGACCGTTCAGGTGGCAGCGATCCTCGGCCGTGAGCTGCGAGATGAACGGCGGCTTCCAGCGGGGCACGAAGCTGTGCTGCGCGTCGAGCGTCGCGAGGCAGGAGAAGTTCGTCGCGACGAGCCAGAGCTCGTCCTGCGCGAACTCGACCTCGTGGATGCGGATGTCGCCGGTGAAGTGCTTGTTCCGCGGCAGAAAGCAGGCGTCGTGCTTTCCCTTCGGCTCGACCTTCGCGGCGACGGCGGGGAAGTCCCGGTAGTCGAGCACCTCGGCTCGCGTCCCGATCGCGATCCGTCCCGGCGCGACCGCGAGGCCCATCGGGCGCGGGAAGTCGCGGAAGTGCGTGTTCAGCTGGCCGCCGTCATAGCGGGCGCAGATCAGCTTTCCGGTCTGATAGGTCGAGACGAGCAGCGAGCTCTGCAACTGGTTGAGCAACTCGGGGAAGCTCTGCGTGTACACGCTGCGCAGCGGCGAGTCCGCCGGGGCCGACCACTTGGCGGTCCGCGGCGGGGTGATCGGCCGCGCGAGCAACTCGCGGGAGCGCTCCGCCAGCTCCTCCGTGCGCGGCAGCAGCTCGCGAAGCTCGTCCGGCACCTCCCCGGCACCGTCCCCGTCCGAGACGGCGAGCTGGTCGCGCAGGGACCGGAGCGGCCCGGTGACGTCCTCCGAGGCATCGAGCGCGACGAACTCACAGATCCGCTCGAGCTCCCGCTGGGGGTCGTTGAGCAGCGCCTTGAAGTCCGTGACGCACCAGCGCTCCGGGGCGAGGGCCTCGAGGTCGTCGAGAAGCGTTCCGGTCAGGCGGATCCACTGCTCGGTGACGATCTCCGGCAGCGGCCGGCCGGAGAGCTCCCGCCACCCGGGGACCAGCGCCAGCGACCACGGTGGGCCCTCCCAGCCGGGCAACTGCGGGTAGCTGACGCGGCTCCCGCTCTCCCAGGCGCGGAGCATCGCCGTGACGGTCTCGGCCGGGTCACGATGGATGTAGACGAACTGGGCGTCCGGGGTGACGCCCGCGAGGAACGGGACGCGCAGCGCGTTGCGAGGCTGCCCGTCGACCCAGCGCAGGCCGGAGGCATCGATGCCCGGACGGTTGCCGTCGCTGTCGACCAGGCCGCCCTTGAGCTTCCCGCGGAGATCCTCGATCGCGCGTGGCTGAATGTCGGCGGCGGTGAGGCGGTCGCTGTCCCATTTCCGGTTCTCCGGCTCCAGCTCGAAGATCCCCTCGAGGATCGGGACGGCCGCGCTGAAAACGCCGGGCGCTCTCGCGAGGGAGCGGAAGAGCGCGGTCCCTCCCGAGCGCGGCGGGGCGACGACGAATACCGGCCGCTCGATCACGGCCGCAGTCTCGCACTTGACAGGTGCACCGCGGGGATGATCCAATCGCAGCGCGTTCGCGCAGTTCCGGGGAGCTGGAGATGGGGAGAGGGGACCAAAATCACCCGCCGTTGGCACCGCTGCAGTTCGCGGCGATGGTCGCCTGCGTGATCGCCGGGTTCCTGGCGCTCGACCACTTCGCCGATGCGAACGAGCAGCTTCTCCTCGGCGCGGCGACCTGGCTGATCCTGATCACGTCCTGTGCCTGCCTGGGGCGCGAGGACCGCGCCCGGGCCCTGATGGTGGTGGTCGTCGCGAGCTGCGCCGAGGTGCTCGGATCGATCGTGCTCGGCGCCTACACCTACCGGCTTGAGAACCTGCCCGCCTTCGTCCCCCCCGGTCATGGACTGGTGTTCCTGGCCGGTCTCGGCATCAGCCGATCCGAGCCCGTACGCCGGCACCCGCGCGCGTTCCTCTGGGCCGTGATCGCGCTGGTCGCCGCCTGGGGTGCGGCGGGATTGCTGCTTCTCGGCCGGACCGACGCGCTCGGGGCGATCACCGGAGCGCTGCTGATCTACGTCCTGCTCCGGGGCCGGGCCGCGACCCTGTACGCCGGTGTCTTCCTGATGGTCGGCTTCCTGGAGATCTACGGCACCTCGATCGGGGCCTGGCACTGGGCCGCAACCGCGCCGGACACGCCTCTGCCGACGGGCAACCCCCCGAGCGGCATCGCCGGCGTCTACGTCCTGTTCGACATCGCCGCGATCGCGATGGCGCCCCGTGCACTGGCGGCATTCGACCGCCTGCGCCGCCTGCCGGCCTCACGAACCGCGTACGTCTCCCGCACGATCTCGAGATTCTCCGCCCGCATCTCGACGCCGTAACCCTCCGAGGAGCGAGGCGGCGGCCCCTCCGCTCCCCGGCACTCGCTCCAGCTCGATCGAGGCGCTGTTGCGCCGGGCGCAGCGGGGGCAGTGCCGCGGGGACGTGAGGGGATTGCGATCGAACATCGTCAGACCGCAGTTGGGGCAACTCAGGTAGGCCATTTGCGCGCTCTCCTCCAGGGCATCGGGTTCGTCAGGCACACCGGATCCCTCCGGTCTGCTGCCCTGTCCCCTACGCGGCGCGCTGTGCAAGGGCCTCGCCGACCCGGAAGCTATACCCGCGGACGGGGCTCCCCAATCGGCATGGGCGCCGCCTCCTTACACGCGCGAAGGGAGGAGCGACGATGCCGACTGACAGCACGAACGGGATGATCGCTGGAACCCGCATCTGTTACTCGGCGCCATCCTGGGGAGATGCCGGCTCGTGAGCCGCTACTCCTGGCGCGCCTGAGCTCCACAGAACCCAGTCTTAGGCACGCATAATGTCGGAATGGCCGACCCGTCACCGCCCGCACGGTCGCGCATCAAGTTTCCTTCTCGGTCCGAGGCGGTCACCGGGGGCATCGGCTGGGTGCAGGAGGCCATCTACATCGCCGTCGGTGTCCTTCTCGCCGCCGCAGGGATCCTCGTGATCGTCGGCACGGTCGACGGCGTCATCAAAGGCATCGACGCGAACGACGATGCCGTCCTGATGGGGCTCCAGGTGCTCGACCGGGTCCTGCTCTTGTTGATCGTCGCCGAGCTCCTCCATACGCTGGCGCTGGTGCTCTACGAGGGCGAGATTCACGCTGAGCCCTTTCTGCTGATCGGGCTGATCGCCGTCGTCCGGCGGGTGGTTGTGATCACCGCCAAGGTCGAGCAGATACCTTCCGGCCAGCAGCTCCATAACTTCCTGCTCGAGCTGGGGGTGCTCGCCGGGCTCGCACTGGCCTTCGGTGCCGCGATCTACCTGCTTCGCCGAGGCGAGGCGCACCCGGAGGCCGCCCGCCCCGAGACGGTCGAATCAGCGGAGCGATAGTTCAGCTTTGCGCGAAACCGAGCACTGCTCGCTCCCACGCCTCCTTTCCGATCAGAGCGGAACCTAGTTCCGATCCGCTCGGGTTCCCGCGCGGAGCCGCTGTCTTCAGCGCGCCGCTCGTGAGCTTTGACTGCTGCACTCGCCAGGGAGCAACTTGAGCACCCCATCCAACGCGATCGCGAGAGTCCTTCCCCGACCCGGCGAGATTCGTTCTACCGATACGAGGCGAGAACCTTAGACTGCGTGATCTCCTCCGCGCCGCCGAGGTTGTGCCATGAATCAGCTGCGGGTCACTTCGCCGCGGTCGCCTCGATCTCGACGAGCAGTTCGGGGAGCGCGAGCCTCGCAACGCCGATCAAGCTCGCCGCCTGCCTGACACCAGCTTGGCCCAGGCGCGCACCGACCTCAGGCGCTGCTTGGCGGTAGGCCTCGACATCGGTGACATTGGTCGTCAGGCGGACGATGTCAGCCAGCTCGAACCCCGCTTCGCGGAGGACTTGTCTCGAGGTTGTCGATCGCCTGTAGCGCCTGTTCCTGCATCTGCCCGACGTGCATCGGACTTCCATCCTCATCGACCGAGGTTTGGCCGGCGCAGTAGAGGACTTGGTCGGCGCCTGTGACCTTGTTCGCCTGGACGAACCCAAATCGGTTCTGCCAAGTCCAGGGGTTGATGACCTGCTTCTCCACGTTGTCCTCCCAGGTGCTGGTTTTGCGTGGAGACTAGCCCGGCCCCTCGGTTCGGCGGCCGCGCCGCGCGAGCCATTCGGTCGGCTAGCCGAGGACGGTCTCGCGTGTGCCGAGGGCGGTGAGGACACGCTCGGCTACCGCCTCCCCGGTGAAGCCGACCTCCTCGCGTAGCAGCGCGGGCTTGCCGTGGGTGACGTAGCGGTCGGGCAGGCCGATCCGCAGAACCCGGGCGCGCGCGGAGCCTGCGACTGCGTCCTCGACGTGCTCGAGCACTCCCGAGCCGAAGCCACCCGCGAGGACGTTCTCCTCGATCGTCACCAGCAGCTCGTGATCAGCGGCCAGCTTCTCGATCAGCTCGCCGTCCAGCGGCTTGGCGAAGCGCCCGTCGGCGACCGTCGGCTCGAGGCCCCTGCCGCGCAGGATCTCGGCTGCGCGCAGCCCGACCTGGACGCCATAGCCATAGCCGAGCAGGGCGACGCGCTCGCCCGGCAGCAGGTACTCGCCCTTGCCGATCTCGATCTCCTTCGGCGCGTCGGGCATCGGCGCGCCCTCAGCGGCGCCGCGCGGGTAGCGGAACGCGATCGGGCCGTCGTCGTAGGCCAGTGCGGTGCGGAGCATGTGGACGAGCATCGCCTCGTCCCGCGGAGCCATCACCACCACGTTAGGCAGCGGGCGGAAGTAGGAGACGTCGATGAAGCCGTGGTGGGTCGGGCCGTCGTCGCCGACCAGGCCCGCCCGATCCATCGCGAAGACGACGTTCAGCTTCTGCAGGCAAACATCATGGACCAACTGGTCAAACGCACGTTGCAGGAAGGTGGAGTAGATCGCGCAGACGGGCTTGGCGCCCTGGATTGCGAGTCCCGAGGCGAAGAGGACCGCATCCTGCTCGGCGATGCCGACGTCGTAGTACTGCTCGGGAAGCTCGTCGCAGAGCTTGTTGAGGCCGGTACCGCCGGCCATCGCAGCGGTGATCCCGATCACCCGAGGGTCGTTCTTCGCCTCGGCGACCAGGGCGTCCGCAAAGACCGCGGTGTACTGGGGAGGCGCCTTGGGCGGTGGCTGCTCGAGCTTCTCGATCTTCTCGGGCGAGTCCGACTCGCTGACGGGCACCGGCTTCGGCTCTTCCTTCGGGGCCGGCCTTCGGTCCACGATCGAGCCCGGCTTGGCGGCGTGCCACTTCTCCATCCCCTCCAGGCCGCCCTTCTCCGCCGGTTCGAAGCCCTTGCCCTTGACGGTGTGGATGTGGACCACCACCGGGCGATCGGCCTCGAGCGCCTTGCGCAGCGCGAGCCGGAGAGCGGGGACGTCGTGGCCGTCGATCACGCCCATGTAGGCGAGATCGAGCTCCTCGAAGAAGAGCCCAGGCGCCCAGTAGGCCTTGATCGCGGCCTTCACCTCGGGGCCGAGCCGCTCGATGCGGCGGCCGACTCCGAGCGGCAGCTGGGTTAGCCGCTCCTCCGTCGTGGAGCGCGCCTGGTAGAGGCGGCGGTTCAGGCGCACGCGCTGGAAGTAGCGAGAGAGAGCGCCGACGTTCGGCGAGATCGACATCCCGTTGTCGTTCAGGACGATCACCATCGGTGTCTGCAACCCGCCCGCGTGGTGGAGCGCCTCGTAGGCGACGCCCCCGGTGAGCGCGCCGTCGCCGATCACCGCGACGACCTTGCCGTCCTCGCCGATCCCCTTCAGCATCGCCTCCTTCAGGCCGACGCCGTAGCCGATCGAGGTGGAGGCGTGGCCGGCGCCCATGATGTCGTGCTCGGACTCGAATACGGAGCAGAAGGGCGCGAGCCCTCCGTACTGGCGGATCGTGTCGAGCGCGTCCTTGCGGCCGGTGAGGATCTTGTGCGGATAGGCCTGATGCCCGACGTCCCAGAGGATCTTGTCCGTGGGCGAGTCGAGCAGGCTGTGCAGGGCCACGGCGAGCTCGCAGGTACCGAGGTTCGCGCCGAAGTGGCCGCCGATCTCGCCGATCACGTCGATGATCTGCTCCCGGACCTCCTGCGCAACCTGCTGGAGCTGCTCATCCGAGAGCTCGCTCAGGTCGCCGGGGGGGTCGATCGTGTCGAGCAGGCGCTGCTCGGGCCTCGCGTCGTTTGAATCCTCGGTCATCAGGTGTGTCGGGTATGAATGAAGTCGGTTATCCGAGTCAGATCGTCTGTCTTCGCGTCCGCCTCGGCGAGCGCTTCCCGAGCCTTGTGGTGCGACTGAGAGGCTAGCTCGCGGGCCCTCTCGAGACCATAGGCGCTCACATAGGTGAGCTTGCCGTGTCTCTCGTCGCTGCCACTCGGCTTGCCGAGCTCTTCGTCCGACCCGGTCACGTCGAGGATGTCGTCGACGATCTGGAACAGCACGCCGAGCTCATCGGCGAAACGGCGGTACGGAATTGTCTCATTTTCCGGGACCTTCCCCAATACCAATACGACGCCAACGCTCGATGCAATCAATCGGCCGGTCTTCAGCGAATGCATCTCACGGAGGAGCTCAGGGTCAACCTCACCTCCGGCCCCCAGCCCACCGTCCTCGAACTCGGTGACGTCGACGTACTGGCCTCCGACCATGCCGCCGACGCCCGTGGCCGAGACGAGCTCGCCGAGCGCCGCGAGCACGGCGGCCGGGTCGCCCTCCTGGAGCCGGGCGAAGATCCGCATCGCCTCGGCGAAGAGGCCGTCCCCGGCCAGAATCGCGACGTTCTCCCCGTACTTCACATGCGAGGTGGGCATGCCCCGTCGCAGCTCGTCGTCGTCCATCGCGGGGAGGTCGTCATGGATCAGCGAGTAGGTGTGGATCAGCTCGATCGCCGCGGCCGCGGGCAGGACCCGCTCCGGATCGAGCCCGACGGCGCGTGCGGTGGCGAGAGCAAGAACCGGCCGGATTCGCTTGCCGCCGGCGAGCAGCGAGTAGCGCATCGCCTCCGCCAGCCCTGCTGTGGCGGAGGTCTCCGAGAAGCTCAGGCGGGTCAGGTAGCGGTCGACCAACTCCCGAAGGTCATCGGGGTACTCGCTCATCTTCCGGCTCAGTCCCCGGGTGAGCCCGAGGCGCCCCGCAGCGCACCCTCGACCGCGCGGCCCGCCTGGGAGGCCAGCTCCGAGGCCTCGCGGACGAGGTCGGCGGCGTGCTCATCGTCGACCTCGCCCTCGAGCTGCGTCGCGAGCTGCTCAAGCCTCGCGGTGATCCGCTCGAGCTCCGCCGCGCCGCCACCGGTCGATTCGGCTCCAGGACCCATTGGGGCGATGTTAGTTAGCGAGAGATGAAAAACCGCAACAAAGGAGGGCAGGACGGTGGCTGGGATCAGGTCCGAACGCGCCAGCTCTCGAAGACATCGTCGGCTCCACGCCCGCGAGCTCCGTGGCTCTCAGTCGACGGCGCCTCGGTCCGCCAGGGCGGCGCCCAGGATGCCGTTGACGAAGGCGGGCGCGTCCGCGCCGCAGTACTCCTTGGCGAGCTCCACCGCCTCGTCGATCGCCACCTCGACCGGGACGTCGGCCTCGTGGAGGGCCTCGTGGAGGGCCGTTTCCATGATGCTGCGCTCGAGCGGCGCGATCCGCGACAGCGCCCAGCCCTTCGAGTGCTTCGAGATCAGCTCATCGAGCTCATCCCGGTTGGCTTCGACCGCCTCCGCCAGCTCGCGGGAGAAGGGCTTGGACGCCTCCAGCAGCTCGTCCAGCGGACGCCCGGTGACCTCGTGCTGGTAGAGCGCGAAGACCGCGTCTCGCCGCTGATCCGACCTACGCACGCGACACGTACTCGCCGCTGCGAGTGTCGACCCGGACCCGCTCGCCCTCCTCGATGAAGAGCGGGACCTGCACGACCACCCCGGTCTCCAGCGTGGCGGGCTTCGTGCCCCCGCCGGAGGCGGTGTCGCCCTTCAGGCCGGGATCGGTCTGCGTGATCGCCAGGTCCACGGCGCTCGGCGGCTGGGCGCCGGCGGGACGCTCGTCGACGAACAGCAGCTCGACGTCCGAGTTCGGCGGCACCCACTTCAGCGCTTCGCCGACGATCGACTTCGGGATCTCCACCTGCTCGTAGCTCTGGTTGTCCATGAACACGGCCGCCTCGCCGGAGTCGTAGAGGAACTGCATCTTCCGGTTCTCCGTGCGGACCGGCCGGAACTTCTCCCCCGCCTTGAAGGTCTTGTCGATCACGGCGCCGTCGTCGACGCGCTTCAGCTTGGAGCGCACGAAGGCGCCGCCCTTGCCGGGCTTCACGTGCTGAAACTCGACGATCCGGAAGACCCTGCCGTCGACCTCGATGTGGGTGCCGTTCTTGAACTGGTTCGTACTGATCAAGACGGAGAAGGCTACGGCGTCGCGCGATCGAGCGAGGTCGCGCCGGTCGACGGACGATGGAGACATAGCGGACCCAGTCGAGGAGCAGGATCTCCCGACGATCAGTCCCGCAGAGCGCGCAGTGCGTTCAGGATCACCGCCACGTCGATTCCCTCCTGCAGCAGCGCTCCGGCGACTGGTGGGATGTAGCCGAGCGCCGCGAAGCCCATGGCGACGAAGCTGAGTCCGAGTCCGGCGAGGACGCTCTGGCGCGCAATCGCCAGCGAGCGCCTGCCGATGCGAACGGCGTCGACCACACGATCGATGCGATCGACGGCAATCACCGCGTCGGCGGTCTCCGAGGAGACGGTCGCGCCCACTCCCCCCATCGCGATGCCGACATCCGCCAGGGCGAGCGCGGGCGCGTCATTGACGCCGTCGCCGACCATCACCACCCCGCCGTCCTCGGTCAGCTCGCGAGCCTGGCGGACCACGTCGATCTTCTCTTCGGGTGAGCATTCGGCGAACACCTGATCCACCCCGACCGCCTCGCCGACGGCCTCACCGACGGCCTTCCGATCCCCGGTGACGAGTGCAATGCGCTCGACCCCTGCGGCCCGGAGCGCGGCGGTCAGCTCATTGGCGTCATCGCGCATCCGGTCGGCCATCAGCACAGCGCCCGCCAGCTCGCCGTCCACTCCGATCAGCACCCTCGCCAACCCCGGCTCGGACGACTCATCGATGAGCTGGGCTGCGCCATCGACCCCAGAGATGCCGCGCCGGCGCAGCCATCCGCTGCTTCCAACCGCGACGCGGTGTCCGTCCACCAGGCCCGCGATCCCCTGTCCCGGCTCCTCGACGACCTCCTCGGGAAAGGTGAGCTCGATTCCGCGCGACTCGGCACCGTGGACCAGGGCCTCGCCCAGCACGTGAGCTGAGAGCTGATCCACCGAGGCGGCCAGCTTCAGCAGCTCCTCGTTGGCCAATCCATCGGCGCTGCTCACGCGCTCGATCTCGGGACGCCCGTGCGTCAGCGTCCCCGTCTTGTCGAACAGAACGGTGCGAGCGCGTCCAAGCTTCTCGATCGTCCCGCCGCCCTTCGCGACCACTCCGCGCCGAGCGGCTCGCGAGACGCCGGAGATCAGCGCGACCGGCGCGGCCAGAATCAGCGGGCAGGGAGTCGCCACGACGAGCACGGCGAGCGCCCTGACCGGGTCGCCGCTCAGCGCCCAGGCCGCACCGGCCACCACCAGCGTGACGGGCAGCAGGACTGCCGCGTATCGGTCTGCCATCCGGACGAACGGGGCGCGCTGGGTCTCCGCGTCCCGAACGAGCCCCACGATGCCGGCGTAGGCACTTTCGGCCGATGTGCGTGTGGCGCGAAGGTCGAAGGCCTCGCCGGCGTTCACCGTGCCGCTCGACACCGTCGTCCCGCGCGAGTGCGAAACGGGCAAAGGCTCCCCGGTGAGGGTCGACCCGTCGACCACCGCGGTCTCGCTCTGCACGGCTCCGTCGACCGGGAGGACCTCACCCGCACGGACCAGGATCCGATCGCCCACCCGGACCTCCTCGACCGGGACCTCCTCGAGCTTGTCGCCCCGGCGCCTGTGCGCGATCCGCGGGGCACGCTCCAGCAGCGCAGTGAGCTCGCGTCGTGCACGCCGCCCTGCAGCCGCCTCGAGCGCGTTGCCGCCGCTCAGCATCAGCGCGATTACCGCGCCCGCCAGATACTGCCCGAGCGCCAGCGCGCCGGCCATCGCCACCAGCGCGATCGCGTCGACCCCGACGTCGCCCCGCATCACGCTGCGAACCACCGACCAGGTCAGCGGAATGAGCGCCAGCGCGATCGCTGCCGCCCAGACCAGGTCACCCGTATCGCCGGGCTCGAAGATATGGATGACACCGCCGAGCGCCAGCGCGAAGAGGATCAGCCCCACCTCGACCTGCGGCTCGGAGATTCCGAGCGACGGCGCTCGCGAGCGCAGGCTGCCGAATCTCCGTTCGCGCGGTGTGCTCAGTTCATGCGGCACGAGGGCACAGCCTCTCGGCTTCAGGCGGAGAGCCGTCGGATAGAGCGGTGGACCGGATCGCGCAGTGCCTTCTCACGGGGATCGTCGAACATATGGCAGTGTCCTCGTTCCACGGGTCGTCCCCGGTCGGGGTGCGACGGCCTCACCACAGGTCCACCACCTTCTCCCCCCGCCAGGACGCGGCGACGGCGGCCCCGATCTCACCGCGCGCGGCGAAGTTGCGGTCGAACTCGTCACGTACGTCTTCGAACCCCGGGCGACCCAAGGCTTATGGCCCGATGTGTGCTGAGCGACTTCGGTGCGCATGCATCGACGGTATGTGGGGCGGCAATGGCCGCCATCGGTGTCGTCCCCTGACCGGCGCTCCGTGGCGGGCACGTACCTCCCGCAGGTCCGATCAGGTCGCGAAATCGCCGCTGCGATATGTGGAGGCACGCTGCGGCGATGCCCTGGCGAGTTGATCATGCTCTATGCGGGTGTGCCGGCCGCCGGGGCGATCGCCGGGCAGCAGGCCTCACTCTTCGGCCGAGCCGGAGGCGGGCTAGCTCTCTGCGACGTCGCGGCGCAGAAAGACGAGTCCGGCAGCGATCAGCGCGGGGATGCCGTAGAGGGCGCAGACCCAGAGGGAGCGGAGGATCGGATCCCAGTCGGTCGGCGTGCGGAGCAGTCCCTGCCAGGCGCTGAACTGAGTGCTGAGCAGGTAGGGATGAAGTCCACCGAGGCCCGGCAGGATTGCCACGAGCTGAAGCAGCAGGGAGAACATCAGCGTGCCGACGATCGCCGCGCCGCTGTTGCGGAAAACCGTGGAGAGCAGCAGCCCGATGCAGGCGATGGCCAGGATCGGCAGCAGGTAGACGAGAAGGCTCGCTCCGACGAGGACCAGGCCATGGGGGGCTGAGACGATGGTCCCGGAGAGAGTGGTGACCGAGTTGAAGCCGGAGGCCAGGACGCCCGCCCCGGTAGCGACCACCCCGGCGATCGCGATCGCAACTATCGCGTAGGTCATCGCGGCCAGCGCCTTTCCACCGAATATCTGATGGCGCTCGACCGAGCGGGTCAGGATCATCTTCAGCGTGGCGTTGCGATCCTCGCTCGCGACGATGTCTCCCGCCACCAGGGCGGTGATCAGCGGGAAGAGCCAGATTGATCCAAAGAGCAGCAGGACCAGGGGAACGGCCAGGCCCGTGTCGTGGACGTATCGCCCGAAGGCGACGTCGTTCGGACGGCCGCCTCCGGTGACCAGCGCGACCACGAAGATGATCGGGACCGCCGCGGCCGCGCCGAGCCCCAGGTACGTGCGCTTCTGCGCGCGCAGCTTGCGCAGCTCCCAGCGGTAGACGGTGAGGACCCCGTGTTTCACGCCGCCGCCTCGACTTCGTCGGCGGCCGCCGCCATCTCCGGCTCACGGGACGCCCCCTCGGTGAGCTGGAAGAAGACCTCCTCGAGCGAGGCCTGTCGTGGGGTCAGCTCGAGGATCGCCGCGCCCGCCTCAGCGAGCGCGCCCGACAAGGCGCCGACCGCGTCTTCGCCCTCGGCCTTGAAGGAGAGCCCGTCAGGGTGGCCGCGCTCGACCTCCCCGATACCGGGGCGCTCCTCGCAGATCCGCGCGGCGATCGCGTCGTCCTTGGTCCGCAGCCGATAGCGGATTCCCGCCCTCGCCCTGAGGTCCTCGAGCAGGCCCTCGTAGGCGACCCGGCCCCCGCGAATGACCGCGACCCGGTTGCAGAGCTCCTCCACCTCGGGCATCAGATGGCTTGAGAGCAGAACGGTTATCCCGCGTTCGGCCAGATCGCGAACCAGCTCGCGCATGTCCCGCATCCCGGCTGGGTCGAGCCCCGTGGTCGGCTCGTCGAGAAGGAGGAGCTTCGGGTTGCGCAGGAGGGCCGAGGCGATCCCAAGCCGCTGCCGCATACCGTGCGAGTAGCCCTTGACCTTGTCCTTCGCCCTGTCGCGGAGATCGACGGCGTCCAGCACCTGGTCGATCCTCCCGGAGCCATCGCCGCCATCGAATGCCGCGCAGAGCTCGAGGTTCGCCCGGCCGCTCAGGTACGGATAGAAGCTCGGCGCCTCGACGAAGCCTGCGACCCCCTCGAGCGCGCTCACGCCGGCCTGCGGATCCCTTCCGAAGATGCGTACCGAACCCGAGGAGGGGCGGATCAGCCCGAGCATCATGCGCAGCGACGTGGTCTTGCCCGCGCCGTTGGGGCCCAGATATCCGAAGACGTCGCCCCGGTTGACCGTCAGGTCGACGTCGTCGACCGCCAGGATCTCCCCGTAGCGCTTGACGAGCCCGCGGACCTGGATCGGCGGGGCGTCCGGCATCTAGTGCAGATCGCGCGCGGCCGCCTCGGCGGTCGCCGACGGCACCGAGCCGAGCACCGTGTACTCGACGCCGCCGCGCTCGAAGCGGACCATCGTTCCCAGCGGCGTTGCGAGCTCCTGCCCCTGGATGCCATCGATCGACACAGTGGGCAGGGTCACCTGACCCTGGTCGCCGTTCGAGGAGGTCGGGCTGCGCCCGTCGCTCGAGCACCGCCATGCCGCTGAGCCCCTGACCGTAGGTGACCAGCGCGCCCTTGCCCTTTTCGCCCTGGATCAACCTGACCTCACCACGCTGCATGCCGGCGAGCGTGTCTGGCGCGACCAGCGGGAAGCCGACTTGACTCTGCACCGGGCCGACCCCAGTCACCGGCGCCGAGCCGGCGTCCGCACCCGAGCCGGCAGCCGATGGGCTCAGGTCGACCACCGTCGCGTCCGAGGGCGGGCTCACGTCGAAGACCGACGAGTCAACGGGGCCGTAGGTGATGTCGGTGGCCTTCAGCTCGAGGACCGGCGCGCTGTCGCCCTTCGCATAGACCGCCGCGCGGAGCGGCGTCCCGTGAACCGCGTCCCAGGCGAGCTCCGCTCCGCCGACCAGCCCGCCGTTCTGCTTCGGCTCCACCCTGACCGTGTAAGTCGGCTGCCCCGCCACGTCGGAGGGCTCGGCCCCGCTCACGAGGGCGTGGTTCATCAGCCTGTCGATCGCCTTCTTCACCTGGTCGAGCGAAGGGGGTCCGTCGTGCGACGGCTCGGAGCCGTCCGCGCCACGACCCTTCGGAAGAGTGGCTTCGTAGACGGTGTTGCTCTGCGAGTCGAAGACGGACACCCTGTGCCCGTCGCTGAGAACCTGGGTATCGCCGCTTCCGCCGTCGCCGGCCGCATCGGCCTGGAGCTCGAGCCGGAGGTGGCCGTCCGAGGATGCCCAGAAGCGTCCCGACGCGCCGCTCAACAGCGGGCTCCCGCCCCGGATGTCCGAGTTGTTGACCAGGTGGTCGGTGAACTGGAGCCGCCCGCTGACGCCCTGCGCGCCGGGTGCGGCAAGCGCGTCGTGCACCGCCACGGGGAGAGGCTCCGAGGGAGGCTTAGGCCCGCCGCCCGTCGCGGCCATCGCCAGCGCCCCGGCGCCGACCGCAACTCCTACGGTCGCCGCAAACAGCGCGACCAGGCGGCGAGTGGATATGCGACGCAGGAACTTCACCATCCAAAAGGCTACGCCCACTGTCTAAGGATTTTCTGACGATCTGAAGGCCGGCCATCGTGCCTTCGCGAAGCCGTGCATCAACGCGAGACATAGGGGTACTCTCATTGTGGTGAACAGCTTCGTGGCCTTCCTCTCTGGCGGCGCCCTGGAGGGCGCATTGGCCATCTTCTTCCTTTCAGCGCTTGGGAGCGCACTCTTCATCGGCCTCGTCCTCTGCTCGCGCCGCTTCGATGTCGATCCTGGAGCCGACACGGATGACGGAAACGGGGGCGGCGGCGGCGATCCTCGGCCCGGCGATCCCCGTGCGCCACTCGCCTCCATAGAACCGCCACTAGGGGAGATCCGGGCAAGTCGCGTGCGATCGCGCCGGCCGCGACGGGCGTCAGTGACACGCTGAGCCCTCTCGACGCGATTGACAACCTGCTGAGCTGGCGAGATACTTGCTCCCGTCGGCGTTTCGTCCAGGACTCAAAGATCAGTCAAGGAGGCTGACATGGGTCGGGAGCAGAGCTTCGTTGCGATCCGAGCGCGAAAGGCGTCTGCCGGCGAAGCGGCTCCGGGAGCTTGGCTGCGGCTAGCTGCGCTGGCTGCGGCCGCGGTGACGACACTCGTCGTGATGAGCGGATCCGTTGGTCTCGGGCTGCCCCACAGGGCGCTGGGCATCCTTGCTGTGCCGCCGCTGGTCGCCGTCGTCGTGGCCGGAGCGGGCGCTCACCGTCGCCTGCTGGTCATTTCATCCAGCGCGCTCGCACTGCTCGGCGCGGAGAGTGCCTTCGGCATCGTGGTGAGTCTCTCGGGGCAAGCGGGCTGGGCTTCCGCGCTGCACCTCGTCTTCGCGGCATTGACGCTGGCCGCCGTCTGGCTGACTGCCGCGGCATCGTTCCAGGGAGAGCACGTGCCGGCGGGTGCCTGGAGGGATTACGTCACCCTGACCAAGCCGCGCATCATGGTCCTGCTGCTGATCACGGCGGCCGCCGGAATGTTCGTCGGTGCGCAGGGGGTGCCGGATCTTTGGCAGCTGGCCGCCGTGCTCGTGGGCGGAGCGCTTGCCTGCGCGGGAGCCAGTGCGCTCAACCACTACCTCGATCGCGACATCGACGGGCTGATGGGAGAACGGACTGCGAGCCGCCCGATCGTCGCGGGCCGCCTGACACCCCCGCGCGCGCTCGAGTTCGGACTCGTGCTGTCTGCGTTCTCATTCGTCCTGCTCGCCAGCCTGACCAACGTTCTCGCTGCTGTCCTTGCGCTGGTGGGAAACCTCTTCTACGTGCTCGTCTATACGAGCTGGCTGAAACGCTCCACGGTCCAGAACATCGTCATCGGCGGGGCCGCCGGTGCGGTTCCCCCGCTGGTCGGCTGGGCTGCGGCCACGGGCAACCTGACGTTGCCTGCGCTCTTCCTCTTCCTGATCATCTTCCTGTGGACGCCCCCACATTTCTGGGCGCTGGCGATGCTGATCAAGCGGGAGTACGCGGCGGCCCGAATACCGATGCTGCCGGTCGTCTCGGGCGACGCCGCAACGTCGCGCCGAATCCTCGGGTATTCCTTCCTGCTCACCGCCGCGACGGTACTCCCGTTTCTCTGGCACGTCGAGGGCGTCGCCTATTTGGCCGCCGCCCTCACGTTGGACGCCACGTTCGTGCTTCTGGCACTGGGTCTCGCCCGGAGACCCAGTGCCGCGCGCGCGGTGCGCGTCTTCCACTTCTCTCTGCTCTACCTCGCGGTTCTCTTCGCCGCGATGGCCGTCGACGTCGCGGTCTGACTCGGGTGGCTACGAGCGGGAGTAGACGGGCGTCGCTCGGACGCGACCCCTGCCCCGATCCGCGCGCTTGGTGCGTCTGCGCCGGGTCGCCCAGTGCGCTCCAGGAACCTGCAGTTCGCGGGGCTCGCTACGCAGGCGCAGCGGCACACTCATCGTCGCTGCCAGTAGGGCGAGCAGGCCCACTACCAACACAGCGTTCAAGATCAGTACAAGTGCCATTGACAACTTGATCGCCTCCTTTCGCTCTTGGCTCTCGCTTTCGGCCTTATCTTGGGTTGCAGGGTGCCCGATCAAGCTAGGACGAAACTAAGTAGTCCGTGTGGATTTCCTAAGAGAGAGCGGCCGGTTCAGCCCGCTGCGTTCAGAGCCTGGCGGACGCTCTGGGCCGTCTGCGGTCCCCGGAGAACCTCGCTGATCGTGCCGTGCGAGTCGAGGATGAAGGTGGTCGGCAGACCGATCAGGCCGTAGCGCTGGCCGATCACGCCGTCCTGATCACGGAGGTTGGGGTACGTCATGTCGTGCTCGCGGATGAACGCCCGACCCGAATCGAGGCCATCCGTCCAATCCACGCCGATCACCGAGGCGCTCCGGCCCAGCTCCCGGCTGAGCCGCTCGAGATCCGGCGCCTCGCGACGACAGGGCTCGCACCAGCTTGCCCAGAAGTTGATCGCCGCCGGCCTGCCATGCAGGGAGGCCACCTTCACCGCCGGGGGCACGAGCACGCTGGTGGGCAGCTGCGGCGCCTTTCTTCCCGTGCCCGAATCGGACGTCCCGCTGAGCAGCTCGGCGACGACCAGAACCACCACCGCCGCCGCCACGACAAGCACGATTCTCAGCCGGCGAGGGACTCGGGGCATCTCCCGCTACTGCGACGCCAGGATCGGCACGTCGTGCACGATCTGCTGGGGCTTGAAGTTCGAGGGGTAGATCGTCCTGATCTTGCCGCTGCCGTCGATGCCGTAGATGACGGCGGAGTGCTCGACGAGGTCGGGGTTACGCCGCGACGACGCCGAGTTCGCGCCGACCTTCCAGGCGCTCCAGGTCTTCTCGAGCTGGGGCCTGGATCCGATCAGATACTCCATCCGCCCCGTCATCCGGTGCTGCCTCAGGAAGGAGTTGACCGTTGCCGGCGTATCCCCCTTGGGGTCGACGGACACGGCGACGACCTGCAGGTCCGATGCCTTTGACCCCAGCTCGGCCTGCGCGGTGTGCAGGTTTCCCACGATCAGCGGGCAGGTGTCGGGGCAGTGCGTGTAGATGAAGGTGACGAGGACCGCCTTGCCCCGGTACTGGCTGAGGTCCACGCGATGGCCCAGTGAATCACCGAGAACGGTGTCCGGCGCGGGCTTCGACGGCACCGCGCTGATCCCCACGAGCTTGGGGGCGCTGGATCCCGAGTTTCCACCTCCACCGCATCCCACGGCCGTGACTGCGGCCAGGAGGGCGATCGCAACGGATGTCGTCAGCCGTAGGCGGATTGCCTGATTATGAACCTCAGCCTTCACTGCACCTAATCGAACACCGAGGGACGGTCAGCTTTCTGACCTGACGATCCGGATGTCGTCGAGGAGCCAGTTCGGCGGGAACGGATAGAGGAAGCCCGCCCGCTCATACCCGGCACGGTCGATCAAGTATGCGATCGGGCGCGAAGTGCCGCCTCGCGCCCCGTATGCCCGCCAGACCGGCGCGAGGTCTGCGGGCGCGCCGAACAGCCAGTGCCAGCCCGATGCGAGGTCGATGCCGAGCCTGCGCGCCGCCCGGCGCACGAGCTCCGGGGAGGCACCGTGCGCGTCGCGGCTGACCACGACCACGGTGGGCCGCGCCGCCGCCGGCAGCAGCCTGAGAGCAGTCGCCAGCGACCGGGCCTCCTTCGGGCAGGAATCGAGGCACTGCGAGCCGAGGAAGGTGAGCAGGACTTCGTCGCCCCTGAGGGACTCCAGGGAAATCGGCCGGCCGCCCTGATCAGGGAGTTCGAAGTTCGGCGCCGGCCTCGCTCCCCTCCCCCAGGTCGCCTGGCCCATCAGCTCGCCCGCGGACACGGTCGTCGATGAGCCGCCTCCACCACTCAGCGCATGGATGATCACGCCGATGCCTGTGCCGAGGACCGCGGCCAGCACGATCACGACGACCGCCCTCTGCGGAAAGCTCACTCAGGATGGCGTCGCCGCAAGATGAGCATGTACCAGAGCAGCACGGCGAGGAAGATCCCAAGTGGGATCCCCCAGGTGAGGATGCCCTGCCCAACGACCGAGAGGGCGAGCAACGGTTGTGGAATGCCCTGCATCTCTCCTCCTAGCTCATGGGTTCCCGGCGAGCGGGCGGACCGCCGGTGACGATTGGCCGGAGCGCTTCGGCTCCAGCCAGCGGTAGACGATGGACAGGATTGCAATGGTGAACGGGATCGAGCCGAGCACCCACATCACCCCGGCGCCCAGCTGCTGATCCGCGAGTGCGGCGAGGCCGCCGGGCCGGCTCGCAAGGTCGGCGTAGGGCGAGTACAGGGTATGGCCGGCATCCGCCAACACAACCGCGAGCAGCCAGCTCACCACCATCGACGAGCCCACGTAGGCGGCGCGACCGGTCTCGCTCAGCCGGGATCGCCACGGCGGGGAGTCGATCACGCGAGTCCAGAACAGCAATCCTGTTGCGAAGAAGAGGAAGTGCTCCGAGGCGTGGATCACCGGCGAGCTTAGGGCGGCGTCGTAGGCCGCGGGTACATGCCAGCCGAGCAGCACCAGGTTGAACAGCAACCACGACGGCAGGGGCTTCGCCAGGATCCCGGCCGTTGCCCGGAGGGGCGCCGACCAGCGACCCGTTGAGACCCACTGCGCGAGCACCCGGCGCGTGCCCAGGGGGAATCCGCGCCACATCCGGTTCCAGGGACGCGCGAGCGCGAGCAGCGGCGGCGCCACCAGGAGCAGCAGAATGTGCTGCAGCATGTGAACCCAGAACAGCTTGTCGGCGAGCCCGTCGACCGGGGAATCGAGTGCGATCACGATCGCGCCGAGGCCCCCGACGAATGCCGCCGTCCGCCATCGGTGCTGGGCGTCGGATCGCGGCACCGCCAGCTTGCGTCCGCCGAGCCAGTAGAGCAAGGCAGCGGATAGGACCCAGGCGAGCGCCGGGCCTCCGGTCCAGTCGAGAGGGGTCGCAGCCGCCACGGCTCAAAGGAGGTAGAGGATGACCCAGCTGACCACGCCGATGGAAGCAAGCACCGCCCAGAAGAAGGCGGCGTCCGCGATTCCCACGGGCACGTGCACCGAGGCGCCGCCCCGATTGCGAAGACCCTCCGCGAATATCGCCTCGACCCAGAACATCGACGTCAGGACGAAGACCACGAACAGCGCGGTCCAGCCGATGAAGACGCTGGCCCAGCCGCCGTTCTGGGGCCCGAAGTCCATGTGGGCCCACTCGAACACCTGGACGACGCAGCCCGCCAGCCCCAGCCCGAGCGCGAGGCCGGCCGGGGCCAGCCACTTGCCGCCTCGCCCGGCGGTGCGCGCCGCGATGAGGAAGAGAATCGCGCTCGACGCGAACAGCGCCACGATCACTGCCCCGAAGGCCTGCGGCGTGTCGATGCCCGCCGGGCGCCACTGACCCGAGTTGTTGAGCGAGCGCAGGTAGAAGTACGCGAAGACGAAGGCCGCGAAGAACATGATCGTCGTCCCGGCCATCACACGAGCGCCGATCCAGACGTTGCGCTCGTAGACCTCCGGCGCCTCCTCGCTCGGCTCGAGCTCATCAGGGGATTTGCTGAAGAAGCGGGCCATGGCTATCCCGGGGCCTCGGCTGGTCGTTTGGTGGGTTTCACCGCCGGGGGCGGGGTCCCGTAGTCATATGGGTCGTGATCGATCACGGGTATCTCGTCGAAGTTGTGGAGCGGGACGGGGGTCGGCGTCTGCCACTCGAGGGACTTCGAGCGCCACGGGTTCTCCTCGGCCGGCTTGCGGACGAAGACCAGCGAGTAGACGACGTTGAAGAGGAAAACCAGCATCGAGACGCCGAGGATGAAGGCGCAGACGGATACCCAGATGTTGAGTCCCTGGAGGTTCGACGCGTAAGTCGACACCCTCCGCGGCATCCCCATCAGGCCGAGCGCGAACAACGGCATGAAGGTCGCGTTGAAGGCAAGGAACATCGACCAGAAGTGGATCTTGGCTAAGCCCTCGTTGAAGATCAGGCCAGTCATCTTCGGCACCCAGTAGTAGATCGCGGCGAAGAAGGTGAACACCAGGCCGCCCATGATCGTGTAGTGGAAGTGGGCCATGACAAAGAAGCTTCCGTGGGTGCTGACGTCGCTCGGGGTGTCCGAGAGGAACACTCCCGAAATGCCGCCGATGAAGAAGTTGAAGAACCAGGCCAGGCAGAACAGCATCGGCACCGAGAAGCGGGTGCGCGCCCTCCAGAGCGTCGCCATGCCGCAGAGGAAGATGAACCCGGTCGGGACCGAGATCACCTCGGTCGAAAGCATGTAGAACGGCCGCAACGCGCCGTTGATCCCGCTGACGAACAGGTGGTGCTGCCAGACGAAGAAGCTGAGCAACGCGACCCCGAGCATCCCGGCGACGGCCAGCCGGTAACCCCAGAGCGGCTTGCGGGCGAAGACAGGCAGGATCTCGAGAAGGATGCCGAAGCCGGGCAGCGCGAGGACGTAGACCTCCGGGTGCCCGAAGAACCAGAATAAGTTCTCGAACAGGTAGGGGCTGCCGCCGGAGCTGGTCAGGAAAAACGAGGTCTGCACGGTCCGATCGAACGCGACCATGAGGAGAACGGCGATCAGGACGGGTGCCGCGAGAACCATCAGGGCCGAGGTGCTGATTGCCCCCCAGCAGAAGATCGGCAGGCGGGACCAGGTGAGCCCGGGCGCGCGCATGGTGACGATCGTCGCGATCAGGTTCAGTCCCAGCAGGGTCATCGAGATCCCTACCAGGGCGAAGAAGAAGATGTAGGAGTCGTAGCCGAAATTCGCCTCGTCGTTCAGTGGCCCGTAGCCCGTCCAGCCCGTCGGGAACCCCCCGAAGAAGATCGAGCTGGTGAGAATCGTGCCGGCCGCCATCAGCAGCCAGAAGCTCAGAGCCTCGATCCGGGGGAAGGCCATCCGACGGGCGCCGATCTGCAAGGGGACGAAGTAGTTCGCGAACGGGCCCAGCACGCCCGAGGTCATGATCCCCATCATCATCGCGCCGTGGATGCCGACGATCGTCAGGTAGCCACCGGCGCCGAACAGCTGCGGCGAGGGGCGCAGGAGCTCCGTCCTGATCAGCATCGCATTCACGCCGCCGATGAAGAAGAAGAGCCCGATCCCGAGCAGGTACTGCATCCCGATCACCTTGTGATCGGTGCAGAGGCCGAAGTAGCGGCCGATGCCGCCTCCCTCGTTCTGGTGATGTGAGGGAGCCAGACCGACCAACCTTCGGAGCGGGTAGCTGAGGAACCCCAGCCCGGAGACGAATCCGACGACGAAGCCGATGTAGCCGAGGATCAGGGCGACGTCGTTCTGGCCTGTGTCGGCGAAGTACTCGATCCCGGTGTAGTGGATCTGGTGCCCGAGCCACCAGCCGACGTAGAACCCGACCACCCCGAGCACGACCCCCGTGAGCACGTTGAAGCCGAGCAGGCCGCGCGGCCTCGGACCGGTCGTGGCCTCGGCGTTCATCCTGCCCTCCTCGTGGGTTCGGGGTTGTAGTGAGTGCTGTAGGGCGGAAGCTTCGCTGTGGACTCCGCGAACTGCTGCTGCTCGGCCCGGATCCAGGCGCCGAACGCGGCATTGCTGACCACCCGTCCGGTGTCAAACATGTGCCCGTGGAACAGGCCGCAGAGCTCGGCGCAGCGAATATCGAAGTCGCCGGTCTTCTTGGCGCGCACGTAGACGACGTTGTCGACGCCCGGATTGGCGTCGGCCTTGACGCCGAGGTCGTGGGCCCAGAAGGAGTGGATCACGTCGAGCGAGGTCACGTGCATCTCGACCGGCTGGTCGACCGGGAGGACGAGGTGCGGCGTCTCCACCCCACCGTAGGCCGGCCAGCGGTAGGTGAAGGCCCACTGCTGCCCGATCACCTGCACCTGCAGCTGGTGACCGGCCTGCTTCGAGACCGGATCCGAGCCCTGCCCACCGCCGGAACCGTTGTCGAACAACCGCACGGTCCCGTAGGTCGCCAGGAAGAGAACGACCACCGACGTCACCGCCAGCCAGGTCGTCTGGATGGCGGCGTTGCCGCGGATCTCGATTCCCTCCGCATCGTCTGGCTCCTCCGGACGACGCCGGAAGGCGACGAGCGCATACGCGAAGTACACGATGATCAACGCGGCGATCGGCGTGACGACGCCGAGCAGGACGGTGTTGTCAGTGACCTGTCCGGAGCCCTGGGTGCTGTCGTTTCCCGGAGGCAGACCCGGGGCGAAGACGAAGATGACGAGCGGGGTCGCGACGATGCTCAGTGCGGCCCACAGGATCAGAATTCGGCGAAAGTGCGGGGGCTCAGGCATGGGCCGCGCTCAAACCACTTGTACGAAGCCGTCCATGTAGCCGATCGTCTGCATCGGGCCGCCGAAGCCCGTTTCGAAGCCCGCCGCGCAGGGCACGAAGCACTGCCACCGGTAACGGCCCTTCTTGCCGGTGCGCATCACGAAGGTGACGGTCTGATGGGCCTGGGAGAGCGAGCACGGCATCTCCTCGCACTGGTTCGGTGCGTCGTCGGCGACCCCGGGTATCGGCACCACGATCCCCATCTGCGGCACCGTGAACGTGTGTGACGCCGCATCGGGGTCGATCGAGGTCTCGCTCTTGCCGTTGATCTGCATCACCCCGCCCTGCGTGCCCTGCACCTGTGAGAGGAACGGATTGCGGAGGCCGCTTTCCCCGTCGAAGTTGTAGATCGTCACCCGGACCATGGAGTTGGCGGGCACCTTGAAGACCGTGGTGTGCTTCCACTGGCCATTCTGGCGGACCAGGTAGGAGACCCAGCTCGGGTTGCCGCCGAGCTTCCCGACGGCCGGAGTCGTGCCGAGCACGAGGTCCGCCTGGCTCGGGCCGGACCGCACCGCCGCCTCCGGGGTCGGCGAGCGAAGCAGCTTGTCGATATAGAGCGTGATCCCGGCCGCGACGACCAGGACGGCGACGACGACAGCCACAGCTCTGGCGGGCAGTGAACTCATCCCAGCCCTCGATCCGGACTTCTGCGGCTGCCTGAACCCCTAGGTGATTTGGGCGGCGACAACCAACGGTCTGCCCGTGGTGTGCAGACATCGCCAAACCATCCAGCTGGCAACCTCTCCTCCTTCCGGCCGACCCGCGCTCGCGGAAACCGAAAATCCAATGCCAGAACGCGGACACCATACGCCCCGGCGCGGCGCCAGTCAACTCCAACGTCCTGCGGAACACATTCAGCACTCCGAGAAGGACGATCGAGTCCGTCCAACGCGCGTATTGAGCACCTCTTGAACCGGCTGGTCGAAATCGGACCGAAGAGGGCGAGCCGTCGCGCCTCTGGGCCGGGGAACTGCGACCCGCGCGGCCCGAGTGTGGTTTAGTGCTCCAAGCCGATGCACCAAAAACTAGGTATATCCCTGATAGCCGTCGCCGTGTCGCTGGTCTTCGCCACCGGCGCCGCCGCCGCCGAGCCCTCCTTCAGCGCGCACGGCAGCGTCGAGCAGGTCTATGCGACGAGCCTGCCCGCGGGCGCCTCGACCTCGCTGCTCGACTCGAGCGACCAGGTCGTCGAGACCAGGACCGCCAACGACCTCGGGGGGATCCTGTTCCGAAACGTCACGCCGGGAGACGGCTACCGAGTGAGGCTCGACACCACCGGTGAGACGTCGGGACCGCTGACGGTGCTGACGACGCAGTCGGCGCCGCCGTCGACCGACTTCTACAACCAGACGGTCCCGTCCGACGGCTACGGCTACATGCGCACCCGCGACGGCACCAGGCTGGCGTACTCGGTCCATCCGCCGACGGATGTCACCAACGTCGAGGGCCTCGACCTGCCTCCCGAGGTGACCAGCCAGCTCTCGTCATTGGCCTCTCCCGGAGTGAAGTCACCGACCTTGGTCGAGTACTCCGGCTACGGCTACGCGAAGCCGGACGGCCCGGTGAGCGGGATCGCAACGCTTGCGAACCTGATGGGGTTCACCGTCGTCGACGTCAACATGCGCGGCACGGGGTGCTCGGGCGGGGCATTCGACTTCTTCGAGCCGCTCCAGAACCTCGATGGCTACGACGTCGTCGAGACCGTCGCCCACCAGCCCTGGGTCGCCCACGGCAAGGTCGGCATGATGGGAATCTCCTACGGCGGCATCAGCCAGCTGTTCACGGCCCAGACCCAGCCACCGGACCTGGCCGCGATCGCCCCCCTCTCGGTGATCGACCAGACGCAGACGACCCTGTACCCGGGCGGCATCCTCAACACGGGCTTTGCCGTCAACTGGGCGAAGGAGCGCCAGGACGAGGCCCAGCCGGCCGGTCCGAACAGCGGGCAGCCCTACGCCTGGCAGCAGATCCAGAGCGGCGATCAGACCTGCGCGGCCAATCAGGCGCTCCATCCGGAGGCCGCCGACCTGATGGCGAAGATCCGCGCCAACGACCACTACATCCCCGCGGTCGCCGACCCGCTCTCCCCGACCACCTTCGTCGACAAGATCAACGTCCCGGTCTTCATGGCCTGTCAGTGGACCGACGAGCAGACCGGCGGCCACTGCCCCACGCTCGCCGAGCACATGACGGGAACCGACAAGAAGTGGTTCACGTTCACGAACGGCGTCCACACGGACTCGCTGGACCCGGAGACCTACAACCGCCTGTACGACTTCCTGGAGCTCTACGTGGACCAGCAGGCGCCGGCGCTGAAATCGGCCCTGGTTCAGCTCAGCTGGCCCGTGGTCATGCAGGCGATCTTCGGGATCAGCGGCCCCGGAGGCTCTCCACCGCTCGCAACCCTGCCTTCAGACCCGATCCAGCAGCAACCGACCTATGACGGCGCCCAGGCGGCATTCGATGAGCAGCCCCAGATCCGCGTCCTGTTCGACAACGGCGCCGGCAACTCGGGCAACCCGGGCTGGCCCTATCCCGGCTTCGAGCGCTCGTATCCCAGCTTCCCGATCCCGGACACCACGGCGCGCTCCTGGTATCTCGCACCGCAGGGCGCCCTCGCGGATGCGCCCGGCGGCGACACCGCGGCCGACGGATTCACCTGGGACGCCCACGCCCGCCCACTGACCGACTTCACCGGCGACACCGGCTCGGGCTCCGGCGGGCTCTGGACCGCTACGCCGGACTACCAGTGGTCCCAGGACCCCGCGGGCACCGCCGTCTCGTACGTAACCGCGCCACTGAGCTCCGACACCACCGTGATCGGCGCCGGTGCGGTTCACCTCTGGGTCCGCTCCTCGACGCCCAACGTCGACCTGCAGGCGACGGTGAGCGAGGTGCGCCCCGACGGCAAGGAGTCGTTCGTGCAGAACGGCTGGGTCCGGGCCAACGAGCGAAAGCTCGACGCCGCGAAGAGCACGGAGCTCGAGCCTGTCCTGAGCCTGCGCGCCTCCGACGTCTCGCCGATGCCATCCGACCGCTTCGTCGAGGTCACCGTCCCGCTCTACTACGAGGGGCACGAGTACCGCTCCGGATCGCGGATCCGCGTCAGGATCAGCGCCCCGAACGGCGATCAGCCCATCTGGTCCTTCGGCGAGACAGATCCTCCCGGCCAGGCGGACGTCGCGATCGGCTACGGCAAGGACATGCCCTCCCGCCTCGCCCTGCCGGTGGTGCCGGGCGAGAGCGCCCCGACCGGGCTTCCGCCCTGCCCGGGCCTGCGCGGGGAGCCGTGCCGTGATTACCAGCCCTTCGAGAACGCCACCGCTTCGGTCGGCAACGCGGGTGAGGTTCCCATCGGGGAATCGCCCGCCGGTCACTCGCCCGCGGCGCCGCCCGGGCAGCCCGCCTCGGGCGCTGTGAAGTCCGCGAGGAAGTGCGCCGCCAAGCCCAGGAAGCACCACAAAGAAGAAGAAGAAGAAGAAGAAGAAGAAGAAGAAGCGTCGCTGCGGCGCCAAGAAGAAGAAGGGGCACCGTAAGAAGAGGTAGTCGCTGCGGGGCCTCGCCCGTGGGACGATGCCGCCCATGGCAACGGTGAGGGAGTCGCCTTCGTCGCGACTGGGGGCCGCGTTTCGCCACGGAGACCGGGTGATGCCGCTCGAGCTCTTCTTCGATCTCGTCTTCGTCCTGGCGATCACGCAGTGCACGACCCTGATGGCGCACGATCCGACCTGGGGGCGGATCGGCGAAGGGATGCTTCTGCTGGCCCTGCTCTGGTGGTCATGGGTCGGTTATTCGTGGCTCACCAGCGTCTTTGATCCCGAGGAGGGCGCGATCAGGCTCGTGCTATTCGCCGCGATGGCCTCGTTCCTGATCGCGGCGATCTGCGTCCCGGAGGCTTTCGGTGGTCTCGCGACCGAGTTCGCGATCGCCTACAGCGCGGTCCGTCTCGCCCACGTCGCCCTCTTCCTGCTCGCCAGCCGGGGCGACCCGGCCTTCCGCCGCTCCGTGCTCGGACTCGCCGTGGCCACCACGATCAGCATGGCCCTCCTGATCGTCGGCTCGCTGCTCGACACACCGGCGCAGGTCGCCGTCTGGACGCTCGCGCTGATTCCCGACATGGGGATTCCATACGTCTTCGGGGCCGAGGGCTGGCGGCTCGTACCCGGACATTTCGCGGAGCGCCACGGGCTGATCATCATCATCGCCCTCGGCGAGTCGATCGTCGCGATCGGCGTCGGCGCGGGATCGACACTCACCTGGGGAGTCGCCGCTGCGGCCACCGCCGGGATCGCGGTGGTGGCCGCGATGTGGTGGATGTACTTCGATGTGGTCGCCCTGGTCTCCGCGCGACGGCTGGCGAGCGCAGAGGCGGGCCGGATGCGAAACGAGCTCGCCCGCGACTCCTATTCGTTCATCCACTTCCCGATGGTCGCCGGCATCATCCTGTTCGCACTCGGCCTGAAGACGACGATCGGCCGCGTCGCCGATCCCCTGGACGCCGTGCCGGCCTTCGCCCTGCTCGGTGGCGTCGCGATCTACCTGATGGGTCTGGTCGCCTTCCGCTACCGGCATGTGCACACGCTGAACCGGCGGCGCCTCGCCCTGGCGGTCGCGCTCTTCGCCCTGATCGCGGTCGCGCTCGAGATCGCCGCCCTCGCCATCCTCGCGATCCTGGCCGTGCTGATCTGGGCGGTGATCGCCTTCGAGACGCGCGGTTACGGAGAGGGCCGCACCAGGGTGCGCCACGGCGAGGAATTCCCCGCCGCGCGCTGACCGGCTCGTCCGGCTTTTCCGGGCGACGGCGTGCTTAGAGTCCCGCTGATGCTTCAGCTCCCAACCGCCGCGACCGTGGCGGCAGGCGTGGACGAGACCTCGGCGCTCGTCATGGTGCTCGCGGCCGCGCTCGCCGCCCTGATCGTCCTGGCGGTCGCGCCGCGCCTGACTCTTCCGGTCGTGGTCCTCGAGCTGGTGCTCGGGATCCTGATCGGGCCCCAGGGCCTCGACATCGCGCGCGTCGATCCGACCACGGCGCTGCTGGGGAACCTCGGGCTCGGGATGCTCTTCTTCTTCGCCGGCTACGAGATCGACTTCGACCGGATCAAGGGACGCTCGCTCGAGCTGGCCGCGATCGGCTGGGGAATCTCGCTCATCCTCGCCTACAGCGTCGGCGGAGCGCTCGCCGGCGCCGGCATCATCCTCTCGTTCCTCTACACCGGGTCGGCGATGGCGACGACGGCCATCGGCACGCTGATCCCGATACTGAGCGACGCGGGCGAGATGAGAACTACGTTCGGCACGTACCTGCTCGGCGCCGGCGCGATCGGCGAGTTCGGCCCGATCATGCTCGTCACCCTGATCCTCTCCACCGGGCATCCGCTGCATGAGGCGGTGATCCTGGTGCTCTTCATCGTCCTCGCGGTGCTGACCGGGCTGCTCGCGGTTCGCTCTGCCTGGCGGGGGTGGCCCCTGGTCGAGAGGACCTTCGAGACCTCCAGCCAGCTCGCCGTGCGACTCGCCGTCGTACTCGTCTTCAGCCTCGTCGCCCTCGCCGCTCAACTGGGGCTCGACCTGCTCCTAGGCGGATTCGTTGCCGGGATGATCACTCGCGTAGCGCTCCGCGGGCGCGAGGTGCGCGTCTTCGACTCGAAGCTCACGGCCGTCGGCTACGGCCTGCTGATCCCGTTCTTCTTCGTCACCAGCGGAATGGCGTTCGACCTCGACGCTCTCACCTCCAGCGCGACGGCGATGCTGAAGGTGCCGATGTTCGTCGCGCTGTTCCTGATCGTGCGCGGAGTGCCGGCGCTGCTGCTCTACCGCAAGGATCTCGCCCTGCGCGACCGCTTCGCCCTCGGCGTCTACTGCGCCACGGAGCTACCGCTGGTCGTGGCGATCACGACCCTGGCGATCGATGCCGGCCACATGAAGACCTCCACGGCCGCGGCCCTGGTGGGCGCGGCGATCATCTCGACGCTGGTCTTCCCGCTGCTCGCGGCGCGGATCAGGCGCGGTGGTGAGCCGACCGCGGCCGCCATCGAATCTCCCGCCACAGCCTAGTCGACGATCTGAAGGTCCTTCGGCAGGCCGCTCAGATTGCGGTGACCGTCCGCGGTGATCACGACGAGGTCCTCGATCCGGACTCCGAAGCGCCCCGGAACGTAGACACCGGGCTCGACGGTGACGACATTGCCCTCGAACAGGTCGTCCTCGGACGTCGTCGCCAGGCGCGGCCCCTCATGCACCTCCAGCCCGACTCCGTGTCCGAGTCCGTGCCCGAAGCGATCGCCGTGGCCTGCCTCGGAGATCACCTCCCGCGCGACAGCGTCGACCTCCTTGCCGCTCGCCGCGGGGCGAACGGCCTCCAGCGCGGCCCGCTGGGCCCTCAGGACCAGGTCGTACACCTCGCGTGCGTCGTCCCCGGGATCGCCGGTGGCGAAGGTCCGGGTGCAGTCCGAGCAGTAGCCGTCGAGCAGGGAACCCATGTCGAACACGACCAGCTCACCTGAGCCGATCTTTCGCTCGCCGGGCTCGGCGTGCGGCAGCGCGCCGTTCTCGGCAGCCGCCACGATCGGTGGGAACGACGGCTCTGCGCCGAGCTCCCGGATGCGGGCCTCGACCGCGCGGGCCACCTCCCGTTCGGTGCGACCGACGAGGCCCCGCTCGAGCGCCCATCGATAAACCCCGTCGCTGAGCTCCGCGGCGGCCGCGATCCGCTCCAGCTCCTCCGGCTCCTTGATCGCCCGAAGCCGCTCGACCAGGTCGCCTGCCGGAACGAACTCGATCCCTTCCCCGGCGGCGGCCTCCAGCCGCGCCAGCTGGCGGACGCTCAGCTTCGCGTCCTCGAATCCCACCTTCCCCTTCATCCGGGCCACGATCTGCGGGATGAGCTCGCGCTCGGCCTCCGGGCGCTCCCATTCCGGCGCGACCTCGTCCCTGGCCCGCTCGGTGTAGCGGAAGTCGGTGAAGAAGATGAGCTCCTCGCCGCCCACCAGGCACGCGCCGTTCGTCCCCGTGAACCCGGTGAGGTAGCGGACGTTGGTTAGGTCCGAGACGAAGAGCTGGTCGAGCTCGCGCTCCGCCACCAGTCCGGCGAGCCGCTTCCCGCGGGTCATACCCCCAGCCTCTCGGCGATCAACTCGAGCGCCTCCCTGTAGCCGTCCGGGCCCTTTCCGTAGACCTGTCCCACCATCAGGTCGAGTCCCTCGAAGACCGAATGCCGGCGCCATTCCTCGCGCTTTGAGATGTCGGAGATATGGACCTCCACGGTCGGGATCCGGGTCAGATCGAGCGCATCCCGAAGCGCCCACGAGTAGTGGGTCCAGGCCCCGGCGTTGATCAGCAGGGCGTCGGCCCTCTCGGGCAGGCGGTGCAGGTGCTCGACGAGCTCTCCCTCGGAATTCGTCTGGAAGAAGGCGGCCTCCAGGTCGAGGTCACGGGCGAAGCGCTTGACCCTCACCTCGAGCTCGGTGAGGGTGAAGTCGCCGTAGATGTCATGGTCGCGGCTGCCGAGCATGTCGAGGTTGACGCCGTGCACGACCTCGACGCGGTTGCGGGTCACGGTGCTCATTTCAGCTCCTCTACGACCGGGCGGACCCTATCCGGCTCCACCTGCTGCCCCCACCGGGGCTCCCCGGGCTCGGGGAGCAGCACGAACCCGAGGCCCTGGCGGCTCTGCTTCTTGTCGCGCTGCATGGCCTCCAGGACACCGCCGGTCTCAACGGAGGGATCGAGAGAGATCGGCAGCCCGTGAGCGGCGAGCAGGCCCTCGACCTCGTCGCGAAGCCCATCCGCCCCGGAGAGGCGAAGCGCGGCCAGCAGCCCCAGGCCGACCGCCTCGCCGTGACGGTAGCGGGAGTACCCGGTCTCCGCCTCGATCGCGTGGCCGACCGTGTGGCCGAGGTTGAGCACCGCCCGCCGTCCCGCGTCGCGCTCGTCCGAGGCGACGACCTCGATCTTGGTCCGCGCGCACGCGAAGATCACGTCGGCGAGCGACGCGGGCTCCAGCCGGTCGAGCCGGCGCACGCGGTCCCAGAGCGGACCGCCGGCGATCAGCGCCGTCTTCATCACCTCGACGAAGCCCGCGGAGAGCTCCTCGCCCGGCAAAGTCGCCAGCACGGTTGGGTCGGTGAGGACCGCGATTGGCTGGTGGAAGGCGCCGACGTAGTTCTTCGCCTCCGGCAGGTCCACCCCGGTCTTGCCGCCGTAGGCGGAGTCGACCTGGGCGACGAGCGTGGTCGGCGCCTGGACCAGGCTGACGCCGCGCTGGTAGGTGGCGGCGCAGAACCCGGCGAGGTCGCCGACGACCCCGCCGCCGAAGGCGAGCACGCCGTCGTCCCGGCGAGCGCCGGCATCGGCGAGCTCGCGGAGCACCCGCTCGGCCTCGGCGATCGTCTTCGACGATTCGGCGCCCTCGACCTCGATGGTCGCCTCGCGCGGGGGAAGGAGCGGCCCGTGGTCGCCGAGCGCCGCGGAGTCCGCGACGCAGAAGATCCGGGCCGGCATTCCCTCCGGGTCGACCTCCATAGCTGCGCGCAGCAGGCCGATCGCCCCCTGGCCGACGACGGCCGGGTACGAGCCCCCCTCGGCCTCGGCCCAGATCATCCGCAGCCCGGGCGCCCCCTGCATGGCGGCGATCCACGGTGCGGCGGCTCGGGCCGCCTCCTTCGCGTCCGAGGGCAGGACCACGCGGGCGAGCGATTCGTAGGTGGGCCGGCGCCGTTCGAAGCGCTCGGAGAACTCCTCGCGGTTGGCCGCAAGCGGGCGATCGGATCCCGACGCCCGCTCCCACGCGATCTCCTCGTCGACGTCGCACCAGACGGGCATGTGCTCGGCGAGTGCTCGCCGTACGGCCTCGCTCTCGATCGCGCCCCCACCGAGGGCGACCACCGACGATGGCCCGCCGACCTGCCCCGCCAGCGCGTCGAGCACCGAGACGACGAGGCGCTCCTCGCGCCGCCTGAATTCACGCTCGCCCTCCCGCGCGAAGAACGCCGGGATCGACTCGCCGAGCTCGCGTTCGAGCAGCTCGTCGGTGTCGATCACCCCGAGGGTGAGTCGCTCGGCGATCGCCTGGGCCGCCCGCGTCTTGCCCGCCGCCATGAACCCGATGAAGACGATCCCGTGGTGCGAGCTTGGTGCTACTAGCGCCGCCATCCGATTCGCTCCCGGTACGCCGCGATTGATGCGAGGACGTCGTCGATGTGGTCGCCGCCGAACTTCTCCCGGTAGGCGCCGGCCAGCACCAGAGCGACCATTGCCTCGGCGACGACAGCGGCCGCCGGCACCACCGTCGAGTCGGTTCGCTCCCGCATGGCCTGCGCGGGCTCCTTGGTCTCGGTGTCGACCGAGCGAAGCGGCTGCGTCATCGTCGAGATCGGCTTGATCGCGGCCTGCACCACCAGTGGCTCTCCGTTGGTCATGCCGCCCTCGAGACCGCCGGCCCGGTTGGTCTGGCGAAACCAGCCCCGCTCCTCGGACCAGAAGATCTCGTCGTGCGCCTCCGAGCCGGGCTTGCCGGCGACGTCCCAGGCCTCGCCCACCGAGATGCCCTTGACCGACTGGATCGAGCAGACGGCCTGCGCGAGGCGCCCGTCGAGCTTCTCGCTCCAGGAGACGTGCGAGCCGATCCCGGGCACCAGGCCGAAGGCGCGAACCTCGAACTTGCCGCCCAGCGACTCGTTCTCCTTCCGCAGGCGATCGATCTCGGCGACCATCGCCTCGGCGGCCCCGGCGTCGAGGCAGCGGACTGGGGAGTCATCGACGCCCTCGAAGTCCTCCGGCCGCAGGTCGCCGGGCTCGGGCGCCGTCACGGAGGCGATCTGGATCACGTGGCTGTGGATGCTCACCCCGACCGCGGAGAGGAAGCCCTTGGCGATCGTCCCCGCTGCGACCCGCGCCGCGGTCTCGCGCGCGCTGGCCCGCTCGAGCACGTTGCGCACATCGGAGTGGCCGAACTTCTGCGCGCCTGCCAGGTCCGCGTGCCCCGGCCGCGGCAGATGCGACTCCTCGATCTCCGCCTCGACCGGCCACGGGTTCATGCGCTCATCCCAGTTCGGGTAGTCGCGATTCGCCACCAGGACGGCGATCGGACTGCCCAGCGTGCGGCCGTGGCGGACGCCCGAGCGGATCTCGACCGCATCGCTTTCGATCTTCATGCGGCCGCCGCGGCCGTGACCGAGCTGGCGCCGCGCCATGTCGCGATCGAGCGCGTCGCGATCGAGCTCGAGCCCCGCCGGCAGGCCCTCGACGATCGCGACCAGGCCCGGCCCGTGGGACTCGCCCGCCGTTGTGAACCTCAAACTCACGCGGGGAGGGTAGATGTAGCGGCCTCGCCGCCCCGGTCTCAGGGTTGCGGCGCGAGCGCGACCAGCGCGCCGAGGGCGAGGAACGGCGCGAATGGAATGGTGCGACTGCGCGCCGACCAGCCGTCTCGAGTCAGCAGGATCAGGCCGGCCACCGAGCCCGCCGCGAACGCGATCATCATCGCCTCCGCGACCCGCGCGTCCAGGTAGACACCGAGCACCCCGGCGAGCTTCACGTCCCCGAGCCCCATCCCGTCGGGGCGGATCAGGGCCGCGGCCAACAGGAATCCGCTCGCGACTAATCCCGCCAGCAACCGGTGGGGCAACCCGGCCGGATCAGAGAGCAGGCCGACCGCCACCGCGATTGCGAGGCTCGCGGCGAGGGCGCCGTCGGGAATCAGCCGGGCGCGGAAGTCGGTGAGGGTGACTACGCCGAGCAGGGCTACGAGGGTGGCGTCGAGCACCACGGCGGCCATATGGTTGAGAGCCTCGTGAGGCCCGACCTCTCCCCCTGATGGCCGCCCGCCGCCTGCTGATCGTGATGCTGGTCCTGCTCGGGCTATCCACGCTCGCGGCGGCCCTGGTGCCCCAGGGCGCCCTGCGCGGCGGCACGACGACCACGAGCGTGACGACGCAGACGACCGAGAGCACCACGACGGCCGCTCCTCCCCCCGGCCGCTCCTTGAGCGTCGAGATCATCGTCGGCGGTAAGAAGGTGCCGGTGGTCGCCGCTCCGCTCTGCAAGAAGCGCGAGGCTCGCTGCGAGCCCCTCCACGTCGGCGACCAGCTATCCCTAAAGGTCCTCTCGAAGGTCAACCAGGAGCTCGAGATCCCGGCGCTCGGCCTGTTCGGCGTCGCCAGCGACAACGCCCCCGCCTTCTTCCAGCTTCTCCCGCGCGAGCCGGGGACGATCGGGATCATCTTCACGTCCCCTCGCCGAGTCGTGGCGAGGATCGACGTCCTCTCCGCGAAGGCCGCCGCGAAGACGATCCGCAAGCCAAAGCCGAAGGCTAGGTCTCGAGCTCGCGGGGGATCAGGTCGATCTTGAGGAAGCTCCCATCCCGGACGAGGTTGACCTCGACGCGCTGACCGATCCGCTCCGCGACCATCAGGCGCTGCAGGTCGCCGACATCGCCCATCGGCTCGGCATCGACCTCGACGATCAGATCCTCGGCCCGCAGGCCCGCGCGGGCGGCCGGGCTGCCCGAGACGACCTCGACGACCTCGATCCCCTGGCCGCGGCCGAGCCGAGTGGCGACCTTGGGCGGCAGGGGACGCGAGCCGCCGACGATGCCGATGTAGGCGCGACGCACGCGTCCCTCCTTCATCAGCGCGGAGATGATCTTCCTGGTGGCGTCGTTGATCGGCACCGCGAGACCGAGCCCGATCCCGGCGACGGCGGTATTGACGCCGACCACCCGGCTGAGCCCGTCGGCCAGCGCCCCGCCGGAGTTGCCCGGGTTGAGCGCGGCATCGGTCTGGATCACGTTCTCGACCAGCCGCCCGGCTGACCCGGCGCTGGTGGGAAGCGACCGGCCGAGGGCCGAGACCACGCCGGCTGTGACCGTCCCGGCGAGTCCCATCGGGCTGCCGATGGCCACGACCAGCTGCCCCACCCGCAGCTCGTCGGAGTCGCCGAGCTGGGCAGGCGACAAATCGCGCGCGTCGGCCCGCACCACCGCGAGATCCGAGAGCGGATCGGCTCCCACCACCTCCGCGCGAACCTCCCGGCCGTCGGAGAAGGAGGCCGTCGTCTGGTGTCCTCCGGCGATCACGTGGGCGGAGGTGAGCATGTAGCCATCGGAGGAGATCGCGACGCCCGAGCCCGCCCCCTCCGCGCGCCCGCGGCGGGTCCGCCGAGAGACGGCGAGATGGGCGACGGACGGCGTCAGCCTCTCGGCGACTCCGGAGACGGTCCGCGAATAGGCATCGAAGGCGTCGGCGTCGGGAAGGCGCTCGGCAGGCGACGAGGGCAGGCCGTTCGCAACCCCGTCGATCAACTTCAAGCCGCCCGAGCTGAGCTTGAGCCTTGGCACTAACGAAAAGTTAGCACGGTGGTCTCGCGCTCAAGCCCGCTCTCGCGCCCCCTCGCGCATGACGTCCAGCGGCGGCTCCATGCCCGTCCAGATGCGAAGCGACTCGGCCCCCTGCCGGACGAGGATCTCCAGCCCGTCGATCGCCGTGGCGGAGCGGGCCCGCGCCTCGCTCACCAGCCGACTCTCCGCTCCGGCGTAGACGAGATCGACCAGCACGATCTCGGCATTGAACCGCTCAGGGTCGAGGGGGAGGTGCTCGAAGGGATCCTCATCCCGCATGCCGATCGCGGTGCAGTTGACGATCAGCTCATAGGCTCCGGCGCGGGCCTGGTCGCCGCTGACCGGAGCAAGGCATCCCTCCGCAACCGTGTCCCGCCCCGCGACCGCCAGATCACGGACCAGCTCGTCGGCGCGGCTGCCTGTGCGGTTCCAGACCGAGACCGAGGCGCCCGCTCCCGCAAGTGCCCAGACCGCCGCACGGGCGGATCCGCCGGCACCCAGCACGAGCGCGGTCTTTCCCTCCACCGGCTCCGGCAGGGCCGCCAGCAGACCGGCGGCGTCGGTGTTCTCCGCCCGAATCCGCCGGCCGTCGAAGCTGAGCGTGTTGGCTGCGCCGATCTCCTGCGCGGCGTGGGAGGCCTCATCCGCCAGCGCGAGCGCGGCCCGCTTGTGCGGGATGGTCACGTTCACCCCCACGTACTCCTGATCCGGCAGCGCTCGCGTGCGCTCCTCGAACTCCGCCGGATCCACGTCGATCGCCTCGTAGCTCCACTCGTCGCCAAGTCCGAGCGCCTCGAGCGCGGCGGCTTGCATTGCGGGCGAGCGGGAATGCGAGACCGGATGCCCAAGCACCGCGAGCCGCTTCATCGCGGGTCACCCCCGGCGCGCGTCAACTCCGGCACTTCGGGGTCGCGTGCCCCGAGCTGGAGGCGGCAACCAGCCGGTCGAACTCGGCCGCACTCGCGGTGAAGCAGTGGTGGCCGCTGCCGTCCCCGTTCAACACGTAGAAGACGTAGTTGACCTTGGCGGGGCGCGCCGCCGCCTGAATCGCCGCCAGGCCGGGGTTGCCGATCGGCGTGGGCGTCAGGCCGGCGTTGATCCTCGTGTTGTAGGGCGAGGGGGACTTGAGCTGGGACTCCGTGATGTCGCCGGTGTAGTTGTGGAACTGAAACCTCGTCGTGGCGTCGATGCCGAGCGGCATGCCCCGGTGGAGGCGGTTGTAGATCACGGCGGCGACGAGCCGCCGCTCGGAGGGGATCTGGACCTCCTTGTCGATCATCGAGGCGATCGTGAGCACGTCGTAGACCGTGAGGTTCTTCGACTTCGCGTAGGAGAGGTTGACGCCGGCGATGTTCTGCCGGAAGGCCTGCAGCTGCTCGGAGACGAGCTGGTCGACGCTCGCCCCGGGATCGACCTCGTAGGTGGCCGGGAACAGGAACCCCTCGAGCGACTTGGGGTTCTTCGCGCCGTACTTGTTCGGGTCGAACCCCTTCTGGGCCTTGCTGGCCGCCAGATAGTCGCCGCTGAGCCCGAGATCCTTGATCGTGGCGGCGATCTGGGTTCGATCCTCGCCCTCGGGAATCGTCACGTTCACCTTGCCGCCCGAGCTGGTCAGCCGGTCGATCGCCGTCCCATAGCTCATGTTGTGGGCGAGGACGTAGCGGCCCGGGAGGATCTTGTCGCTCTCCCCGGCGAGCTTCAGGCGCCACTGGAAGAGAGTCCCGTTCGAGACGACGTCGTTCCTGCTGAGCAGATCGGCGACCTCGCCGGCCGTGGCGCCCTCGGGAACGGTGACGATCGCCTCGCCCGATCCGTCGCCCGGGTCGAACGGCGGCGGCTGGAAGAAGGCGATCAAAAACCAGGCCACCAGCACGCCGACGAGCACCAGGGCCAGGGCCAGAAACCGCCGGCGGCGGTATGCACGCCGCGGGCCTGGGGGGCGAGGCTCTCCGCCGTCCCGGCCGAAGTGCTCCCTCACCGCCTCTCTTCCGGCGGCGGCACGCTGCCGCGCGGAGCGCCTCGGCCCCTCCTCCGTCGGCGGAGCGGCCGCCACGGGCTCCGGGGGCGGCGCGGCGGCCCTGCGTGCCCTCGCTCGCTTCGGCGGCTTCGGCTCCTTTCGCGGCTCCTTCGGCGGCGTTGCCTCCTTTCGCGGCTTCTTCGACTTGCCGCGCCGCTGCTCGCGCTCGCGGCGCCGGCGCTCGCGCTCGAGCGACGCCGGGTCGTCGCGGCCGAACTCGTCGGTCGGAGGCTTCAGCCCATCGCCCTCGGGAGGGGTGAGGTTCCCTTCCGTGTCCGCGAGCCAGTCCCCGCGGTCCTCGGTCACGCGCCTTCACCCCGTGCCAGGTAGGACTCCAGCAGGTGCGCCGCGGCGAGGGAGTCCCGGTCGGCGCGTGCTCCCTCGCGGGCGCTGCGGTCGGCCATGCGCGTGGTGAGGCGCTCGTCGTAGGTCTCGACGGGCACGTCGAGGAGCTCCGCGAGCTCGGCCGCGAAGGCGCTGCTGACGCGCGCCTGCTCGCCCTCCTCGCCGCCGAGCGTAGTCGGCAGCCCGACGATCACCCGATCGGCGCCCTCTCTCGACGCCAGCTCCGCGATCGCGGCGACGTCGGGTGGCGCAACCGCCGCTAGGGGCCGCGCCAGGGTCCCGGTGGGATCCGAGATCGCGCAACCGCAGCGAGCGCTGCCGTAATCGAGGGCGAGCACCCGCAAGAAGCTACCGAGTAGCCGCCACTGGCTGCTCGGCCCCGGGCAGCGTCTCGCTGGCCGACTCGGGGCTGTCGGGCGCGACCTCGGTACGGGAGATCTGGCCCTTGTCCACGTTCCGAGGGTGATGGCAGGCCGCCGCCTGCCCTGAGCTGTACTCCGCGAGGGGTGGCTCGTCCTCGGAGCAGATCTCCGTCGCCCAGGGGCAGCGGGTGTGGAACCGGCGGGTCGGGATGGGCACGGCGGAGAGGTGGGAGAGCCCGAACTGGTCCTCGAGGCCTCGAACAGGCGGTCCATCAGTTGCTGAATCTCACGGCGGAGCTGAGTGCCGGACGCGAGCCCGTGGAGCTGAAGGGGGTCGCCGATGATCTGCCCGACCCGCTTGCGCGGATTGAGCGAGGCGAATGGGTCCTGGAAGATCACCTGCATCTCGCGGCACAACGGCTGCATCTCACTGCGAGCGGCCGACCAGCTCCTTGCCTCGGTACTTGACCGAGCCGGCTGTCGGCTCGAGCAGCTGGATCCGAACGGCCATCGTGGGTCAAAACGGCCCTATCGGAGCGCCCAGGTGCTCCAGTCGCTGAGGAAGAGAGGGTGAATGACGGCCGCGTGGAAATCGATGCGATCGCTCATCAGCTTCGGCACCTGCTGTGCACCGATCACCGCCAGGTATGCCTTCTTCGCGGCGTACTCGTCGAGCTCGCGCCACTCCCCCGATGCGAGATCGCGATCCCGTGGCTGTACCAGCCTGAGCTTTTCGAGTTTCTGCTGGATGAATGGGTCATCCACCCGGCCGGCGTTGGGACCGCCCGCGGCAGATATTTCGTTTCCATCGAGCACCTCATAGAAGTCGCTCGGATTCGGGAAGTCGTTGAACCAGCTGGCAAAGCCCGTCTGTGGGGCCCCCCTCGACTTCCCGACTCTGCCGAAGTCCTGCGATCGCGTGGTCACCCGCCGGCGGGCGACGAAGCCAAGCCTGTTGAGCAGCTTCGTGTAGTACCGCGCATAGGCGCGTTGTGGGGGGCTGTTCTCGACCCAAACCGTCACGTGAGCGCCGTAGGTGCCCGAGGCCTTGACGAGCTGTCGACCGGCTGGCAGGTCACCGGCATCGTCGGCGTCGCCGTACGGGCACGAATCCGTCGGGTGTCCGCTGATCCCAGGGGGAATCAAATAGCAACCGGGCAGCACCGATTCATCCCCAAGCCGCGCCAGGGCCTGCCGGTTCAACGCAGTGACGACCGCCCGGCGCGCGAGCTCGCTGCTGAATGGCAGTTCCGTCGTGTTCAAAAAGAAATAGAGCGTCGAAGGGATGGGAACCATTTGGAAACGGTTTTCGGCCACGGCCGCTGCGCGCGCCGCGCCGCCCGGCGGCAGCGGAGCCCCGGGATCGAAATTGTCGGCGAGGCCTTTCAGGACCTTCTCCATCGCCGTGGCCGCGCTCGACTCCACCTTGACGGTGATTCGATCGAGCCTTCCAACCGGGATGTTGGGAATCTCGAGCGAGGAGAACGCCGGGTTCTTCACCATCGTCCATCTGCGTCCGGGCAGGACGTCGGCGATCCGATAAGGGCCTACCCCGGGCGGTGGGTGTGCCGTGAGGTCCTTCATCGGCGTGCCACCCGGTACCGGAGCCGTGGCAGGCAGCGCCAGGACATCCGCGAACGCGCCGTTTGGGCGGACAAGCTTGATGCTCAGCTTGCTGTGGGCGTCATCGGCGGTGATCCCGGAAATCTGCCTCGCCCGCCCTGCGTCGTATGCCTCGGCCCCCACCACGTTGTCCGTGATGAATCGCTTCCCCCCCCAGTTGAGCCTGAGCGCACGTTCGATCGAATACTCGAAGTCGCTGGCCTTGACTGGCCGCCCGTTCGAGTATCTGAGTCCCTTTCGAAGGGCGAAGTGATAACGACGACCCTCTGGCGAGACACTCGGAAGGTGGAGGGCCAATCCCGGAATCAGCTCCGTGCCATCGGCTCCGCCCTCGTGCCGGTAGGTGAGCAGCGGGGTGTAGGCGATCCAATCGGCCTCGGCAGCCTCCGTGGAGTAGCCAAGCTGGGGGTCAAGGTAGTCCGGCGAAGTCGGCATCGCCACGCTCGCCGTTCCACCAGCGGCCTTCTCGGACTTTCCGCAGCCGGCGGTCCCGGCGACCACGCACGAGGCCATCGCGATGACGAGACCCAGCCGCGCACGATGGGAAGCGCTGCCCCTCAACCCGCGAGCTTGGCCTCAATGGCGTGGCGCGCGGCCGACAGGGCCTCATCCAGCTTGGAGGGGTCGCGGCCTCCCGCCTGAGCCACGTTGTCGCGCCCTCCCCCGCCTCCGCCGACGATCTGTGCAACCTCCCGGATCACATCCGACGCCGAGATCCCTCGGTCGGTGACGTCCTTGCTGAAGCTGGCCACGAGGGCGACCTTGCCGTCCCCGGTTCCGCCGAGCACGACCGCCGCCTCGCCCGCGCGCGACTTGATCCGGTCCGCGAGGTCGAGCAGCGAGCGCTGGTCCGCGCCCTCTCCCCTGCCCACGAAGACGGTCACGCCGCCGATCCGCTGCCCGGTGGCCGCCATCTCCTCCGCCTTCTTGGACAGATCGGCCGAACCCGCCTGCTTGCTCTGTTCTTCCAGCTCGGAGAGCTGCTCGGCCATTCGCCGGGCGGCCGAGACCGGATCCTGCTCGGACCCGACGATCCGGCCGACCTCGCTCAGCTCGCGTGACCTTCCCCGGAACCAGTCGATGGCCGCTGGACCCGTGAGCGCCTCGATCCGCCGCACGTTCGCGGCGCTCGAGCCCTCGGAGGCGATCGCGAAGATCCCGATCGCCGCCGTGTTCAGCACGTGCGTGCCGCCGCAGAGCTCGCGCGAGACGTCCTCGACCTCGACGACGCGGACCCAGTCGCCGTACTTCTCCCCGAACAGGGCCATCGCGCCGAGCCGCTCGGCGTCCATTCGCGACATCTCGATCGCCCGCACCCAGTGGCTCTCCTTGATCCATTCGTTGACCCGGTCGCCGACGTCCCGGAGCTCCTCGTTGGTCAGCGGCGCGCCGTGGGTGAAGTCGAAGCGCAGCTTGTCCGGGCGAACGGCGGAGCCGGCCTGGCGGACGTGCGTCCCGAGGCGCTCGCGAAGCGCGGCGTGCAGAAGATGCGTGGCGGTGTGGTTCCGCATCGTCGCGAAGCGCGAGACATGGTCGACGTCGGCCTCCACGCGGACCCCCGGGGTCAGGTCTTGCATGCCACTTCTGTCGTCTGCAAGACCTGACCCCTGGAGCTCGATGGCCTGGTCGTCGCCCAGCCGGTACACGTCCGCCACCCGCGCGCTGCCTGCCTCCCAGCGGATCTCGCCGGAATCGGCCACCTGGCCGCCGCCCTCCGCGTAGAAGGGGCTCTCCTCGAGCTTGACGAGCGCCCGTCCGTTGTCGCCCTTGACCGCGAGCAGGCTGGTCTCGGCGCGGAGCTTCTCGTAGCCGACGAAGCGCGACGGAGGCGCCTCCGAGGCGAAGCTGATCACGGCCCCGTGGTGGTCCTCGGAGCCGTGCGCGGTGGCGGTTCCCATCCGCGCGCGCGTACGCTGTTCCTCCATCAGCTCCTCGAAGCCCTCGTCGTCCACCGAGAGGCCCTGCTCGGCGAGCAGCTCCTTGGTCAGGTCATAGGGAAAGCCGTAGGTGTCGTGCAGCTTGAAGGCGTCCTCCGCGTCGATCCAGGACGTGCGGTCCTCGTGGGCATGGCGGACGAGGTCGGCGACCATCTGCATCCCGCGGTCCAGGGTGCGCCCGAAGCCCTCCTCCTCGTCGGCCGCCCATCGCAGCACGGTCTCGCGCGCCGCCGCGAGCTCGGGATAGGCGGGAGCGAGCAGCTCCAGGGCGCGATCGGCGAAGCGGGACATGAACGGCGCCTCGAGGCCGATCGACCGGCCCTGATGGATCGCGCGCCGCATGATCCGGCGCAGGACGTACCCGCGGTCCTCGTTCGAGGGCACGACACCGTCTGCGATCAGGGCCGCCGTGCCGCGCGAATGGTCGGCCAGGATTCGCATGGCGCGAGTGGTCGCCCCGTCCTGCGAATACGAGCGGCCCGAGAGCTCCTCCGCGAGCTCGATCAACGGTCGGAGGGCGTCCGTGTCGAAGACGGATGGGACTCCCTGGAGGACCGCCGCCATCCGCTCCAGCCCCATGCCGGTGTCGATGCTCTTCATCGGCAGCTCGCTGAGGGTGCCGTCCTCGGCGAGGTCGTAGCTCATGAAGACGTGGTTCCAGTACTCGAGATAGCGGTCGGTGTCATCTCCCGGGAGATCGCCCGGCTTTCCGAAGCGCTCACCGCGGTCGAGATACATCTCCGAGCAGGGTCCGCAGGGGCCGGTCGTCCCTCCCTGCCAGAAGTTCTCGGACCGGGGAAGCCGGACGATCCGCTCCTCGGGCAGGCCGATCGCCTTCCAGATCTCGATCGACTCCTCATCGGCGCCGAGCCCGAGCTCCTCGTCGCCCGCGAAGACGGTTGCCCAGATCAGCTCGGGGTCGAAGCCGAAGCCCCCGGTGGAGAGCTCCCAGCCCCAGCGGATCGACTGCTGCTTGAAGTAGTCGCCGAAGCTCCAGTTGCCGAGCATCTCGAAGAAGGTGAGGTGCCGCGCCGTGTTCCCGATCTCGTCGATATCGACCGTGCGAAAGCAGCGCTGGTAGTCCGTCACCCGGGAAGCCGGTGGCTTCTCCTCGGCGCAGGAAGTAGGGCTTGAACGGCTGCATGCCGGCCGTGGTGAGCAGCACCGAAGGATCGTCGAACGAGGGAACGAGCGACGCCGAGGGAACCAGCTTGTGCCCTCGCTCCTCGAAGAACGAGAGATAGGTTCTGCGGATCTCCTCGGTCTTCATCGGCCGAAGTCTAGGAATGCGGGGCAGCCCGCGCCGTATCGGTCTCAGCGCTTGCGCTTGCGCTTGGCGCGCTTCAGCGTGATCGGGTCGGTGACCGCCTGCGCCGAGGCGCCCGAGCCGATCGCGATCTGCGCGAAGAGGTGCAGCTTCTTATGTCGCCTGATCGCCTTCCTGCCCGCCTTGGTCAGCTTGACGCCAACCTTCTTGGTCTCCCCGGCGGGGATGCTGAACCCGCCCTTGCCGTAGAGCTTGGCCTTCCCCCTCCCCTTCCGCTTGCCCTTCTTGGCCGCGGCCGCCGTCAGGGGGTTCCCGTTCAGCAGCCGCAGCCGGCCGTCGCAGGCCGTCGTCAGGCTGCAGACGAGCGAGATGACGGCGCGTCGCTTGCTGCGCACGAACCCGAGCTGACTCGCGAGCCCGATGGGCGAGACGCCACCGCCGGTGACCTGCCCGCTCGAGGACACGTCGCCCTGCAGCAGCACCTGGTAGCCGGCAAAACCGGACTGGTCGACACGCTCGTCGCCGAGCTCGAACGCCGGATACCAGGCGCCGCTCAGAGGCGAGTTCGCCGTGGCGCCGGAGTAGTCCCCGGTGTCGTTCATCGGGATCGGGACTCCCGGCTCGAGCACCGTGAGGGCGAGGAAGTCGTCGGTGTAGACCCCGGTGGCCGGGTCGGGAACCTTGTCGGAGCGCACCGGGATATTGACGGGGACGGTCGTGATCGTGTTCGGCGCCGGCGTGAACGCAGGGGTCTGGGCCTCGCTGAAGCAGCAGGCGCTCCTCGTACCCGCGCGGAGAAGACGCAGGACCTCGACTCGCATCGGGCCGGTGATCGGGCCGGCCTTGACACGCACGGCGGTCAGCGTGCCGGTCACCGGCACGGTCAGGGACTCCGCCGGGCTGGACACGGAGCCGGAGGAGGTCACCGTGCACGTGTTCGCGCCGGCAAAGACGTAGCCGGGCGGTTGGTAAGGCCTGATCCTGCAGTCCCCTGGCGTCACTTGGCCGTTGGCGGTGTAGCCGTGGTTGTTGTAGTTCGCCGCCCGGTTCAGGTTGGTCCCGAAGGTGACCGCGCCGGCACTCGGGGGAAAGATCGCCAGCATCGCCAGCACGAGGCCTGCGATGACGGCGGGTACCGAGACGGTCCTGCGCGCTGGCGTTCCCGAATTCACGCCCGCAACCTACGTGCGTGAGAACCTCGCGGCCACCGTACTTCGCCGCAATTCGCAGTCAGGGAAAAGCCGCATCCCACCACGGGGACTTGCACGTCCGTGCGCCTGCGCACAACGAGGAGCGGCCGGCGCCTACGCGCCGGCCGCTCCCGTCGAACGTGCCACCAGCTCAAGGACTCAGCGGATCGCTTGGGTGGTGACCACTGTCGGAGCCGTTCCCGGGGGGAACTGCTCCGCCTTCACCTTGAACTTGATCCTGATTCTCTTGACCTTCTTGCCCTGGCGCTTGGCCTTCCTCTTGAGGGCCTTCTTCGCCTTCTTCAGGCCCTTGACGTGGGCGGTCGCGAAGGTCCCGCCCGCCTGCGTCTGCGCCTTGACCCTGACCTTCAGCCCCTTCTTCTTCCCAGCGGCGCTGGCGACGGACTTGCCCGCCCCCACCGCGCCGACGAGCTGGAAGTTGACCGGGTCGAAGATCGCCGTCGGGCTGTCCCAGCTGATCAGGATGTCGCTGGACCCGCCGATCGGTGCGAACTTGTAGGTCACCTTCTGGCCCTGCCGTGTGAACGTCCTCGTGAACGTCAGCGGCGCCTGACTGCACGCCACCTGCGCCGCGATGTCGGCGGCGATCGGCTGGACGGCCGCCGCCTGCGTGACGAAGTACGGCGCCGGGCCGCCCGTCTCCGAGGCGATCTTGTTGAGCAGGGTCTGTGCCGCGATGTTCGTCGAGAAGTCCTCGCCCAGGGCGATCACGTAGGTCTTCACGAACGGCTGCGGCGGATCTGGGCTACCACCCTCGTTGGGGAAGCCGTCGGTGAGAAAGATCCTCGCGTCGGCGGCGCCGTTGTGGCCAGTCGCGCCGGCCCAGGCCTCCTGGTAGTTGGTGCCGTCGTTGTTGGCGGCCACCTGCAGGAAGGAGTTCTGCATCTCCTGATTGACGGCCGGAATCGTCGCCGGGCCGAACAGGTTGTTCGGCGTGGAGCCGAACTCGATCCCGCCGAAGATGCGCCCGTTGTTGGAGCCGATGTTCGCGAATGCGCTCAACAGCTTCGTCCGGAACTTGCCCGGATCCGAGGTGTCCATCGAGCCCGAGTCGTCGATGATCGCCTCGATGTTCTTCGCCGGCGTGCAACCGGCGGACTTGACCGCGGTGCCGCTGTCGGCCGCGGCCGAGCCGCCGCCGAGGGCGACCATCGCCAGCAGCGCGGACAGGCTCAAGGCGGCCGCCAGTGGCGCCGGCATGAGACGCTTACGCATGTTTTCTCCCTTCATCTGGAAGGGCCGGATCTCCCGGGACCAGATCGCACGCGGATCGACGCAGCCCTTCGATTTCCCTAGAGGCGCTCAACCTATACTGGGGTGGCGCCTCGTTGCGACCGTAATAATCCGCAATTCGCAGTGCGGCGGACTACCCGGCTTGCGCCCTCGAAGGGACGACCGACGGCCGCCGATCAGGCGATCTTCCCGTGCCCGACCACCAGGTCGCCGTCCATCAGGCAGGCGACCTGACCGGGGGCCGCGCCGTCCACCGGCTCGGCGAGCGCCACGACCGCCTCGTCTGGATCGCCGTTCAACTCGACGCGGCAGTCCCGCCTGGGCGCGTGGTAGCGGAGCCTGACCCCGTCGACGCGGTCCGCCGGACGGTGGAGCTTCGTCCCGCGGATGCGAATGCGGCTCGTGGCGAGCTGCTCGCGGCCGCCGGCGATCACCCGGTTGGCGGCGGCGTCCGTCTCCAGCACGTAGAGCGGCTCGCCGCCGCCGAGGCCGAGGCCACGCCGCTGCCCGACGGTGAAGTTGTGGTGGCCGTCGTGCGTGCCGAGCACGCGGCCGGCGCGGATCAACGACCTTTCCCGGCCGATCCGCGAGGCCGGCGTGGCGGCGCAGGAACTCGCGCTTCCCCTGCCCCGCCAGGAAGCAGAGATCCTGGCTCTCGGCCCGGCCCGCGACCTCCAGGCCCAGCCCCCGCGGCGATGCTCCCGGACCTCCGGTTTGGTGAGCTCGGCGAGCGGGAAAGCGGAGCCGCTCGAGCGACTCCGGCGCAAGGCCGAGAGCATGTAGGTCTGATCCTTGGCGCCATCGGCGGCCCCGCTCAGAAGTGGGCCCGATCCGTCGTCGGCGATCCGCGCGTAGTGCCCGGTGGCGAGCTTCGCCGCCCCGACGCGATCGGCGAGCGCGATCATCGCGTCGATGCGGAGATCCCCGTTGCAGAGGACGCACGGATTCGGGGTGCGCCCCTCCGAATAGCCCCGCAGGAACGGATTCACCACCCCGGCGCGGAACTCGTCCTCGAGATCCAGGGTGAGATGCGGGATGCCCAGCGAATGGGCAAGACGCCGGGCGCCGAGCACGGCCTCGGGAGAGCAGCAGCTCCGCTCGCCGTCGGTCCGCCGGTCGGCCCAGAGCTTGAGGGTGACCGCGACCACCTCGCGCCCGGCCTCTCGCTCGCGCAGGGCGGCGACGGCGGAGTCCACCCCGCCGCTGAGGGCGACGAGAACGCGCTCCCCCTCCTCCGGGCGACCGGCGAGCTGCGTTCCCGATCCCGCCAGAGCCGAAAGGGCGCGGTGGAGCGCGTCGGCCGCGAGCACCGCGGCGTGCCGGTGGGTCGGCGCCAGACCGCCGAGCTCGGCCTCGATCTCGTCCGGCCCGATCCGAGCAGCCTCGAGCACACTGACCCCCTCGGCGAGCGCCGCAGCCGCCGCTCCGGCCGCGGCGCTGGCGGCGCAGCCCTCGTGGTCGAAGTTGATGTGCTCGATCCCGCACTCGCTCGCGACGAGCGAGAGCCGCACCAGATCGCCACATGCCGAGCCGCCTGCCGACCCGCTGAACGAACCCTGGGGCGCGGGGCCGCGCCGCGAATCGTCGGCCAGATACTCCTCTATTAGGTCTCGATTCACGGCTTCGCCATCAGATCGCGGCCACAGGCGGCCGCTTAGGAGGCTCCAGCCTGCCGTTTTCCGCCCCGGCTTGGTAACCCGTGTCGCATAGGTGGTGGTCTACCGCCAACCCCGAGGGACTGGCGGAAATCGACCCCCAAGCCAGTTGTGTTGGGTCAACGTTTGGAGCGGTTCGCGTACAGGCTCGGGCCTGGGTTCAACCCTAGCATCGGCTCAGTGGGTATCCGGCTCATCCTCCAGATGCCAGGAGGAGACCAGCTCGTCCCGTACCCCAAGCTCGATTCGGACCCGCGAGGTGTCTCCGACCTCACCGCTCCCGCGCCAGACGTATTCCAGGTTCGCGTGCACCACGACCCCCTTTTCGGTCCGCTCGATCTGGACCGGGACGTAGCGGCGGATCAGGTGGTCGAACTCCTTCCCGGCCCAGGCGACCGCCGCCTCACGCCCGCGGTGCACCCTCCGCTCGGTGTGGATCTCCACCTCGGGATGAACGAGCTCGCCCACCGCCGCCCGGTCGCAATCGCCGAGGGCGGCCAGGAAACGGCGAGCGAGCTCTTCCGAGTCCTCGGACAGCTATCTACCGCGCAGGTTCTGCGTCAGGCCCCGCGGCTGATCGCCGAGGCTTGCCTCGCGGGTGAAGCTGAGTCCAAGCGCGATCACCCCGAGCCCGAGCAGGACCCATGGCCAGACGCCGAGCTTGAACGGATGCGGCGGCGTCGAGTTCAAGTCCAGGCCCGCGATCACGAGGAAGAGCAGGAGCCCGATCGCGCCGACGTAGACGGGTCCTCTCACCCCGATCTGGGCGCCGAGCGCGACGAGCCCGAGGGAGACCACGAGCAGCAGGATGTCCCAGGCGTTGGTGGTCTCGATCGGAGGGGTGCCGGTGCCGAGAGGGTTCAGGTTGCCGAGCGCCGTGATCCCGAGCGCGCAGCCGATCACGGCGGCGATGCCGGCGCCGGTGAGCAGCTCGGATGCCTTCCACAGCCCCAGGTCCCCCGAGGGCGCCGTGGCGCTTGCGGCGGCCTCGTCGCCTCCGGGATTGTTGCGCCAGAGGTGGAGACCTCCGGCGAGCAGCCCGATCGCGAGCAGGCCGAGGAGACCGCGGTAGACGCCCCAATGGGCCCCGATGCCGCCCGAGAGGATCTTGTCCCAGAGAGCGGTCCAGGAGATGATCAGGGCGATCGATCCGAGCAGCAGCTGGACCCGCACGCCGGCGACGGTCCCCGCATAGAAGGCGAGCCCGGCCGTCGCCAGGAAGATCCAGAACACGTTCAGCGACGCATTCGGGCTCCCGCCGATCAGGTCCACGAACTGCGTCAGCGCGAGGGGCGTGAAGAGCAGTCCGAAGACGCTGTGGACCGCCTGCCAGGGCCGGAGCTCTCCGGTCTGCGGCCTGGTCAGGATCGCTCCGTAGAGATAGACGGCGGGAATCGCAAGCACGAGGAACATCGGGAACGAGGCCCACTGGCTCGGATTCCCGGGCAGGAACGGGCCCTTGCGGATGTAGATCATCATCGCGCCGAGGCCGAACAGCAGCCCTCCGACCTTCCGGAGCGCATCGCGCGTGTCGTCGGGTTTGAAGAGATCGTTCATCGGACTCCTTTGCCTCCCAGGATGGACGGGGACTTGCGGCGGGACCCTACCCCGTGGGGCTCTCCTTCAAGTTGGTGATCCGGTCGTATGCGGACTGCACCACGGAGCGGTCGAGCTGTCCGCTCTTGACGGCCTTGACGAGCTGGCCGAAGGCCTTCGAGGAGGTCTTCGTGCTCGTCGCGTAGAGGAGAAGGTCGTCGCCCGCCTTCAGCGCCGGGGGCCCGGCAAGCGCCGGCTGGATGCTCCCCGAGACCGCCTGACCCTCGAGATCGTCGGTGATCACCACCCCGTCGAAGCCGAGCTGCCCGCGGAGCAGGCCCTTGACGATCGTCGGGGAGAGAGCGGCCGGCTTCTTGGCACCGAGCGTCGGGTAGCTGGCCGTCGACACCATGACCATCCCGACACCCGCGTCCGCGGCAGCCTTGAAGGGCGTCAGATCGGCCTGGAGCTGAGCGGAGGTGGCGGCGATGCTGACCGCGTGGTCGTCGGTATTGACGGTCGCATAACCGAGGCCCGGGAAGTGCTTGGCGGTGGCGACCGTCCCTGCGGCCTGCAAGCCCTGCGCGAACGCGACGCCGACCTTCGCGACCGTGTCCGGGTCCGAGCCGAAGGTGCGGCCCTTGATCGTGGGGGCGGTGTTCGGCTGGGAGACGTCGAGCACCGGCGCGAGGTCGACGTTGACGCCGAGGCCCTTCAGGAACGCGCCCGTCTTCTGTCCCTGGTCCTTCGATTGGCCCTCGTCGCCGCTCTTGCCGAGGTCGGCCGGCGAGATGTCGGGCGGCCCGCTCTTCAGGCGCTTCACGCCTCCGCCCTCCTGATCGACCATCACCAGCAGCGGCGGGTTGGCGCCCGCGCTCGCCGCCTGCTGGAGCTGCTGGACGTCGGCCTTCAGCTTCTGGGCGTCGCTCTCCAAGGCGATCACTCCGCCCACCTGTCCCTTGCGGACCCGTTTGAGCAGCGCCTGGTCCGGGCCCTTGGAGCCGAGCTTCGCGACGATCGTCTGGCCGACCAGCCGCTTGAGCGCGATCGGCTGCTCGCTGCTTCCGCCGCCGCCGGAGATCAGGACGATCAGCAAGACGATCACGAGGAGGACTGCCCCGCCGACCAGGAAATCCTGGCGGCGGCGCACCCTGGCGGGAAGATCACGGCGCCGCGCGCGCCGGCCGGGCGGAGGACGACGCCCGCTGCGCTCGAACTCGCCCGTGTCTCCGCGGATACGGCGCCGCTCGCCGGTGTCGCTGGAGGGCCTCGGCCCGACCCGGGCGCGCTCGCCCGTGCCCGCTCGCTCGCGCTCCCCAGTCCCGGGTCGCTCGCGCTCGCCGGTCCCGGGCTCACCCGGCGGGCGGGGCGACCGTGCGGGCGCATCGGTCCACTCGAACAGATCGTCGCCGTCGGGGGGAGGCCGCCCTTCCATGCCGTTAGGCCTTTCCGCCCCCGCCTCTGATTGAGATCCCGAGGTCACGCAGCTGACGCTCGTCGACCGGGGCCGGGGCCCCGGTCAGCGGGTCGGCGCCGGAGGCCGTCTTCGGGAAGGCGATGACGTCGCGGATCGACTCCGTCCCATGCGCGAGGGCGACGATGCGGTCGAGGCCGTAGGCGATTCCGCCGTGCGGCGGCGCGCCGTAGCGCAGCGCGTCGAGCAGGAAGCCGAATCTCTCCTCGGCGTTTTGCTCGTCGATTCCGATCGCCTCGAACACCTGTCGCTGCACCTCGGGGTCGCTGATACGGATCGAGCCACCACCAATCTCCCATCCGTTCCAGACGACGTCGTAGGCCTTCGCTCTGGCGGAACCCGGATCGGCCGGATCGAAGGCGCCATTGGGCGAGGTGAAGGGGTGGTTGTGCGGGTCCCAGCGCTCCTCGTCGTGAGCCCAGCCGAGCAGCGGCCAGTCCACGACCCAGGTGAGCTCGTTCGCATCGGGATCGATCAGGCCGAGCCTCTCGCCCAGGCGGCGGCGAAGCTCGCCGAGGACCTCGGCGGAGAGCAGCGGCTGGTCGGCGACCAGCAGGACGACGTCGCCCTCGGAGGCGCCGAGCGCCTCGTTCGCCGCCTTGACCTCCTCGGCCGAGAGGAACTTCGCGACGGGCGAGCGCCATCCATCCGCTTCCACCACCGCCCAGACGAGGCCCTTGGCCCCGAGCTCGGTCGCCTCCGCGACCAACCCGTCGAGATCGGCCCTGGACATCTCGTGCCGGCCCGCGTTCAGCCCCCGGACGAGAGCACCGCCCTCGATCGCCGCGCGGAACGCGTTGAACTCCGATTCGCGGAACACCTCGGTGAGGTCCTCCAGCTCCAGGCCGAAGCGAAGATCCGGCTTGTCGGATCCGTAGCGGGAGATCGCCTCGTCGTAAGGCAGCCTTCTCATCGGCAGCTCGACCTCGACGCCGCAGGCCGCGAGCACGTGCGCCAGGAGGCGCTCGTTCATTTCGATCACGTCGTCGGTGTCGACGAAGGACATTTCGATGTCCAGCTGCGTGAAATCGGGTTGCCGGTCCGCGCGCAGATCCTCATCCCTGAAACAGCGCGCAATCTGAAAATACCGCTCGAAGCCGCCGATCATGAGAAGTTGCTTGAAGAGCTGCGGCGATTGGGGCAGGGCGTAGAACTTGCCGCGCTGCAGGCGGCTGGGGACGAGGAAGTCGCGGGCGCCCTCCGGCGTCGATCGGGTGAGCACCGGCGTCTCGATCTCGAGGAAACCCTCGCCCGCGAGGAACTCGCGCATGGCCGCGGCGACCCGGTGGCGGAGCTCGATCGCCTCCCTCATCCGGTCGCGGCGCAGGTCGAGATAGCGGTAGCGCAGCCGGGTCTCCTCGCTGACCTCGCCAGAGAAGGACTCGATCTCGAAGGGCGGCGTCTCGGCATCGGAAAGCAGCTCGGCGTCGGTCACCCGGATCTCCACCGCCCCGGTCGGCAGGTCCTGGTTGACGGTCTCGGGCGAGCGCTTGACGACCGACCCGCTCGCGCTGAGCACGTCCTCGGCGCGCAGCTCGTGCCCGAGCTTGAAGGCCTCCCCCGCTTCGTCCGGGTTGAAGACGAGCTGCAACAGCCCAGTCCTGTCGCGGAGGTCGATGAAGACGAGCCCGCCGTGGTCGCGGCGCCGGTGAACCCACCCGGCGACCCGCACCTCGGAGTCGACCCGGTCCGGCAGGACCTGGCCGCACCAGGTGTCGCGGTAGGAGTTGGCCCGCAGCGCTGGGAATCCCTCGCTCATGGCGAGGAGAGTCTCTCAATTACCGGCGATTTCCTCGGTCGCCCTCGCCGGATCAATCTCGCGCTCGGTGCCCGAGCTCATGTCGCGGAGAGTCGCCTTCTCGTGTTCGGAGAGGATCAGCGCGTACCGGGCCCCGACCCGGTCGGCCTGCTTCATCTGCCCCTTCTGCGCCCGGCCGGCGAGATCGAGATCGGCCGGGATCCCCGCGCGGCGGAGCTCCGTCACCAGGGCCAGCGCGCGCTCGCGCTCCTCGTCGACGGCGACGACGAAGACGCCGTCCCGCTCCCGGTCCTCGTCGGCGGAGGCCGCGTCGCCCTCCAGCGCCAGCGCGATCCGGTCCACGCCGAGCGCCCAGCCGCAGCCCGGCGTGGCCGAGCCACCGAGCTGCTCGATCAGGCCGTCGTAGCGACCACCGCCGCCGATTCCCGACTGGGCGCCGAGTCGCTCGCACTCGAATTCGAAGAGCGTGCGCGTGTAGTAGTCGAGCCCGCGGACCAGGGTCGGATCGATCTCGTAGGCGACGCCGTTGCGGTCGAGCAGGGCGCGCACTTCCGCGAAGTGCTCCGCGTCGGCGGGGTCGAGACCGTCGAGCAGGGTCGGAGCGTCCTCCATCACCTTCCGGGTGCCCTCGTGGTCCGCGTCGAACGCGCGCAGCGGGTTGGCGTCGATCCGGCCGCGGACCTCTTCCGAGAGCTCACCCTCACGGGAGCGCAGGTACTCGCGCAGCTCGTCCAGATACGCGGTTCGCGAGGCGGGCGACCCAAGGCTGCCGAGCCGGAGCCGGACACCCTCCACACCGAGCTCGGCGACGATGTCGGCGGCGAGCAGGATCATCTCCGCGTCCACAAGTGGCGAGTCCGAGCCGATCGCCTCGGCGTTGATCTGGGTGAACTGGCGGTAGCGCCCCGCCTGCGGGCGCTCGTGACGGAAGAACGGCCCCTCGGTCCAGAGCTTCACCGGCTGCGCCAGCGTCCGCATGCCGTGCTCGAGATACGCGCGACAGACCGACGCCGTCGCCTCCGGGCGCAGGGTCAGGGACCGGCCTCCCTGGTCCTCGAAGCTGAACATCTGCTTCTGGACGATGTCCGTGGACTCGCCGACCCCGCGAGCGAACAGGTCCGTCTCCTCGAAGACCGGCGTGTCCATGCGCCCGTATCCGGCCTCCTCGAGCTTACGGCGAGCGACGTCACCGATCCGGCGGCGAACCGCCTGCTGCTCGGGCAGGACGTCGAACGTGCCCCGCGGGGCCTTGAACTTCGCGGACATGCGGCGAGCCTAACTGGCGCCCACGATGAGGATCCTCTCATCCGCTTGTTAGACGGCGTTAAGGCGCCGGGCCGACGCTGGCTGGGTTGCTCCGACTCGAGAACCACGAGCTCGGTCCGCGGCTCTACGTCCTCGGACGCCGGCTCCACGAATGTCATGCGGGGATTGGGTTGATCGCCACCGCGGCGGCCATCCTGATCGCCGGCGTGCCCCTGCCCGCCCCGACGGCCGTCATCCTCCTCTCGATCGGCCTCTGGCTGCTCTGGAAGGACTGGCGCGACCTGTTCCCGCGGCTCCGCGACACGTGCGCCTGGAGCCCCGGAGCACATCGGCCGCCGACGCCCCTCCGCTCCAGGAACCCGGCCGATGGGCTCGCCCCGCTGGCCGGGGCCTGCACCATCGCGATCGGGCTGGTCAACGTGGGGTCCGCCCTCACCCCGGGGCTCCACTCCCGGATGCTGCTGCTGCTCCGGATCGTGCCGCGCGAGGTCCCGGTCGCGGCGCATGCCCTCGCCCTCTCAACGGGAATCGCACTCGTCGTCCTCGGCCTCTACTTGGTCCGGCGTCGCCAGCGGGCCTGGGCGCTCGCCGTGACGATTCTCCTGGCCGCCGGCGTGCTCAACCTCCTCAAGGGCCTCGACGTCGAGGAGGCGCTCGCCAGCTGGGGCCTGGCCGCGCTGCTGATCTGGGGCCGCGACGCGTTCCGCGTCCGCCACGCGGACACCGGCTGGCGGGCGCCGCTCCTCCAGAGCGTGGCCGTGCTCGGCGGAGCGATCGCCACCGGCGTCCTGACGCTCGTCGCGGCGGCCCACTGGGGCAGCCCCTCGCTCACGCCCGCCCGCGGGCTGGCGGAAGTGGAGGCGGCCCTGACGCTCTCGGCGCTGCCGATCCACTACCGGGACCCGTTCGACTGGGTCCCGGCCGGCCTGGCAACTCTCTGCCTCAGCGCCGTGGGCACCATCGCCTGGCTGCTCTTCCGGCCGCTGGCGGCGCCGCGGGGCCTCCCCGCCGCCGCCCTGCGCCCGATCGCGCGCAGGATCGTGGAGCGCCACGGCAGCGATTCGCTCAGCTTCTTCAAGCTGCGGGTCGACAAACATCACTTCTTCAACGCCTCGCACACGGCGTTCGTCGGCTACCGGATCGAGGCCGGGGTGCTGCTGGTCTCGGGGGACCCGGTCGGTCCACCCGAGGCGCTGCCCGGCCTCCTGGCCGAGCTGTGTGAGTTCGCCGAGGCGCGTGGCCTGGCGGTCGGTGTCGTGGGCGCGAGCGACGATTTCGCCACCCTGGCCGCCGGAGCCGGTCTGAGCTCCTTCTACATCGGCGACGAGGCGATCATCGAGACCGGGGAGTTCTCCCTCGAGGGCCGGCGCATCCGTAAGGTGCGCCAGGCGGTGACCCGGGCGCGCAAGGCGGGCTTCACCGCCTCGATCGAGCGCCTCGCCGAGCTGCCCGAGGCCGGCCTGGGGGAGCTCGAGCGGGTCTCGGCGCAATGGCGTGGCGACGAGCCGGAGCGTGGCTTCTCGATGGCGATCGACGGGCTCCGCGGCGAGCACCTGGCCGACAGCATCGTGGTCGTCGCGCGCGACGCCGACGGGACCGCGCGCGGCTTCCTTCACTTCGCCCCCTGCTACGGGCGGCCAGCGATGTCGCTTGGGCTGATGCGGCGCGACCGCGAGGCGGTGAACGGCCTCACCGAGTTCCTCGTCGTCAGCGCGATCGAACTGCTGCATGAGAACGGGATCGAGGAGATCTCGCTCAACTTCGCGGCCTTCGCGCGGCTGATCCGCGACCCCAGCGGGATCCGTGAGCGCGCCCTCGCCAGGCTGGTCGCGCTGGCGAACCCCTACTTCCAGATCGAGAGCCTCTACCGGTTCAACGCCAAGTTCTCGCCGCGCTGGCAGGCGCGCTACCTGCTCTACGAGGGCCGCCCGCTCGGCTTCGCGCGCACGGGCCTCGCGGCGATGTGGGCCGAGGGCCAGCTTCCCCGGCCGGCGATGCCCCGGCGGAGCTCCCCGCAGGCCGCCCTGGCAGGATCGCCCGGTGAGGCTCTCGGCGACTGACGTCGGGGACGGCCCAGCCGCCCTGCTGCTCCACGGGCAACCCGGCAGTGCGGGCGACTGGAATCCGGTTGCCGCTCGGCTGGTCGGCCTGCGGGTGATCGCTCCCGATCGGCCCGGTTACGGACAGACGGGCGGGCGCGCGGTCGGATTCGAGGAGAACGCCGCCGCCGCAATCGAGCTGCTCGATCGGCTTGGGGTCGAGTCCGCGGTCGTGGCCGCCCACAGCTGGGCCACAGGAGTCGCCCTGGCCGTGGCGATCCGTTCGCCGGACCGGGTCAGCGGCCTCGTCCTCGCCGCGCCCATCGCGCCGGGCCTGCCCGCCGGGGCGTTCGACCGGCTGCTGGCGGCGCCGCTGGTCGGCCGCGCGGCCACAGGCGCCGGGTTGATCCTCGCCGGCGCCGCGCTCGCCCTCCGACCGGTTCGCGCCCTGGTCTGCCGCGCCCTGCCCGGACTCCGGCCCGACGACCTGGCGCGGACGGCCGCCGAATGGCGGGGCGGGGCCTGGCGAAGCTTCCACGCCGAGCAGCGGGCGCTGCTCGGCGAGCTTCCGTCGCTTGCGCCCGACCTGGGCGGGGTGCGGGGGGAGGTGACCCTGTTCCAGGGGCGGCGGGACCGCCTCTCCTCCCCCGCCCAGGCGCGCTGGCTGGCCGCGGCGCTGCCGCGGGCCGAGCTGGTGATGGTCGACGGCGCCGGGCACCTCGTTCCGCAGCAGCGGCCTGATCTCGTTGCCGAGGCGATCAGGCGCGCGGCCGAGCGGGCGCCGGCCGGGCACTGGGCTAGCGGGCGAGTTCCGCCAGGAAGGGGTTCGTCGCCCGCTCGGCGCCCAGGGTCGTGACGCCCATGTGTCCCGGGTAGACCGTCGTCTCCGGTGGATGGGACTCGACCAGCGTCCGGATCGACTCGAGCAGGGTGGCCCAGTCGCCGCCCGGGAGATCCGTCCTCCCCACGGAGCCCTGAAAGAGCACGTCGCCCGAGAAGATTGCCTGCTCGTCGGGGATCGAGTAGGTGACGTGCCCCGGGCTGTGGCCGGGCGTGAAGATCACGTCGATCTCCATCCCCGCCAGCTCGAGCTTCTCGCCGCCGCTCACGGTGTGGTCGGCCTCATAGTCCTCGAAGGGACCAAAGCCCGGCCAGGGCACATAGGAGTTGATGTCGGCCAGCACCGGCGTCTCGATCTCCGGGCACCAGACCGGCGCGCCGGTCGCCTTGGCGATCGGCGCCACCGCGCCGATGTGGTCGAAGTGAGTATGCGTGAGAAGGATCCCGTCGATCGTCACGCCGAGCTCGTCGACGGCGCCGAGGATCCGCTCCGCATCGTCGCCGGGATCGACGATCAGCGCCCGATCAGAGCCGTCCCGGCGAAACAGGAAGCAGTTCTCGGCGATCTGGCCGACCGTGAACATGCGGGCGTCCATCGTCGGTCAGCCCTCGGCTTGGCGTGCGCCGGTGCGCTGCGCCTCTCGCTCTGCCTGCTTCTTCGCCTCCTTGCGGAGGTAGCGCTGATAGAAGAACCGGTCCATCAGGAAGGCCATCGGGACGTAGAAGCCGAGCATCAAGACGGCGACGGCCAGCGAGGTGATCGGGTTCTGGCCCATCAGCGCCAGCAGCCCGAGGAAGAGGACAGCGGCGACGCCTCCCTTCTTCAGGGCGCTCGACCAGCTCGCCGGTTGAGGGGTCCGCGGCCCGCCCTTGCCCCCCTTCTTCGTCCGGCTGCGCGCGCGGTTCTGGGCCTCGGCGCGGCTGCGCGCCCGCCCCCGGGCCGGACGCGTGTCGATCCGCCCTCCCTGGGTGCCGCGATGCTTGCGGCGGCGCTTCTTCTTCGTCTGGGCCATCGAGCTACCGGTAAAGCTAGCCGAGAACGTTCTCGATCACGTCACGCTTCGGGTCGAAGTCGCGGATCGGCGGCTGATCCGGATATCCCTCGAGGGCCGCTTCCGGGACGAGGCCGACGAGCTCGGCCTCGATCGCCCGCACGCCATGGCGCTCGGCGAGCCGCGAGACCTCCGCGACGGCCTTCGCCAGGGAGACCGCGCGTGGGTCCTGAATGTTCATCGAGACCTGGGTCCGCTCGCCCTCGCGCGGCAGCCCGAGCGCGCGGACGCCCGGCAGCCCACCGCCCGCCTCGCGCAGGTCGGCGGCGATCTCGCGGGCGATCTCCAGATTCGAGGTGTCGAGCTCGATGTTGAAGGCGACGAGCGGCTCGCGCGCGGTGACCAGGGTCGCCCCGGCGCTCGGATGGGGCTCATCCGGACCGAGGTCGGGCTTCAACTCGCCCGATCCCATCCGGCGGGCAAGCTCCGCCGGGCCGCCCTTACGGAAGTAGGCGCGCTCGCGCCGCTCAGGGCTGCTCGCCAGCTCCCCATAGAAGAAGACCGGGATTCCGATCGCCGCGATCCCATCCGCCGCCCGGCGGGCGGCCGCGACGGCATCCTCGTGGCGATCCTCGGCCTCCCAGACCACCGGGCAGACGTCGAGCGCGCCGATGTGAGGGTGCAGTCCCTGGTGGGCGCGGAGGTCGATCAGGTCGAGGGCGTGGGCGGCCCCGGCGACCAGCGCCTCGACCAGCTTCGCCGGCTGTGCGGCGATCGTGAAGACGCACCGGTTGTGCTGGGAGTCGTAGTGGCTGTTGACGACTCGCGTATGGGCGCCGAGCGTGGCCTCCAGCGCGCCGATCACCCGCGTGCTGCGCCCCTCCGAGAAGTTGGGGACGCCGATCAGCGGCATCTCCCCGCTCACGGGATCAGCAGCTCGCCGTCGCGGACGATCGCCTCGCCGTCGAGCTCCAGCGTCGGCTTCATCACCACGCAGTCGAGATGGACCGGCACCTGAACCGTTCCGCCGATTCCCGCCGACGCCCCGAAGGCGATGTGGCAGGTGCCGAGGATCTTCTCGTCCTCGAGGATCTCCCCCGTCAGCTTCGCCTTCTCGTTGGTGCCGATCCCGAGCTCGGCGATGTTGGTCCCATCGTCGCCGTGCTCGGTGAGCAGCTCCATGAATGCCATCCCCTGGCCCCCGCGCGCGGAGGTGAGGTGGCCGCCCTCGACCACCAGCTCGACCGGCTGATCCACCAGGCCCACGCCGGCCATCGAGCCGTCGATCACCAGGGTGCCGTTGCCTCCCGCCGGCGAGATGAACCCCTCGCCGCAGGGCAGGTTCCCGAAGGCGCCGCGCTCGGTGAGCTCGCCCGCGTCGGGGATCGCCTCTCGCCCGGAGATGTCGAGGCGCAGGTCGGTGCCGTTCGCATCCGTGATCCGGGCCTCGGAGGCGCGGTCGAGCGCCTCGGCGACCGCGTGTCCCTTGCGGCGCAGCCCCTCCATGTCAGCGCTCATCACGCGCGCCAGCATGTCCTCGGTCACTCCCGGCAGGGTCGCGCAGCGCGCCCCGTTCTCGCTGGCGCGCTTGCGGGCCGCCGTGTGGGAGAGCGACTGAACCGTCGGGGCGAGCAGGACGTCCGAGGCCGCCATCGCCTCGGCCACCGTTGCCGGCGGCTCGGCCGCGTGCGAGGCGCGCTCGGAGATCACCGTGAGGACGGCGTCGGCGCCGGCGGCGGCCGCCTCCGCGCGGAGCCGCTCACCGAGGAGCTGGGTGGCCGGGTTGCAGACCACGAGCACCTCCTCCCCGTCCTTGACGGCAAGGCAATCCCGCACCACGGCGGCCACCGCTCGATCCAGATCCGTGCTCACCACCGGCAGCTTATGGGCGCTGGCAGAATCCGCTCCGTGCCCCGGACCGTCTACTTCTGCGCCGCCACCCTCGACGGCTACATCGCCGATCCGGATGACCGGATCGACTGGCTGACGGGCTTCGAGCCGAACTTCGACGGGCCCGGCGACGGCGTCAAGGACGCGATCGACTCCGCCGTCGAGGGCTCCGGCGCGCTGGTCATGGGCTCCTCGACCTACGAGTTCATCCTCGGGCACGACTGGCCATACGGCGATCGCCCCACCTGGGTCCTGACGACTCGTGAGCTGCCGGTCGCCGAGGGCGCGGACATCCGCTTCCACGACGGGCCGGTGGCGGACATCCAACCGGAGATGCGGAAGGCGGCCGGGGAGCGCGACGTCTGGGTGGTCGGAGGCGGACCAGTCGCCTCGGAGCTCGCCGAGGCCGGCCTGCTCGACGAGCTCTGGGTCACAATCGTCCCGATCATCCTCGGGGACGGCAAGCCGCTGTTCTCCAAGCCGATCCGCAACCCGATGCGGCTCCTCGGGACGCGCACCTTCGCCAACGGCATGATCGAGTTGCGCTTCTCCCTGAGCCCCTGACCGCCGCTACGATTTTCCACCCCGCCGGAGTAGCTCAGTCGGTTAGAGCAGCGGAATCATAATCCGCGTGTCGGGGGTTCGAGTCCCTCCTCCGGCATGAAGTCGCTGCAAATCGGTGCGTTTTGCAAACTGCGAACACGCGGTTACTGGTTCCGCCGCAAAGTCCGCGTGTTGAGCACGAAGAAATCCGTGCGTAACTGACCCCGCGCCAACACGCGGATTCTTGACGTACCGACGCACGGTCACAGCAAACCGCAGGCCCGGGGCGGGCTCGATGATCGCGAACGACGGAATCGCCGCACGCTCCTCGTATCACGCGTGAGCAGAAGCCCGCAAGCCAATGCTCGCCCGCCGGGGCACCAATGGCCAGTCGGTCTCATGCGTCCGCGACTGCATCGAAAATCGCGAACGCCTGTGGTGGATCGCAGGAGGCGTGGTGCCGCATCAGCGCGCTTAGCTCCAGCCCCTCGATCCTCCCGACCGACCGTGAGTACAGCGCCGAGCAGCAGGCTGACGCGGACCTCGGGCTTCGTATATCGAGCATGCCGGCAACGCTAGCCTCGGCCGGGTGTTCGACCATGTCGGCATCGCCGTTTCGGACCTCGCGGCATCCGAGCGCTTCTACCGCACAGTCCTCAGCGTTCTCGGCGTCGAGCCCAGCCATGCGGACGCCGACCTGGTCGAGTGGGGCGACTGGGACATCGGCCCGACGGTCAGCGAGCACCCGGTGACCCGCAGGCTTCACGTCGGCTTCCGCGCGTGCGACCGCGCGCAGGTGGACGCGTTCTGGCAGGCGGGCGTCGACGCCGGGTACCGCGACGACGGAGCGCCGGGGCCGGGCACGCAGTACGGCCCGACGTACTACGGCGGGTTCCTGCTCGACCCCGACGGCAACAGCGTCGAGGCGGTGCACCGCGAGCGCGAGGACGCCGTGCCCGACGGCCGCGTCGACCATCTGTGGCTCCGCGTCCGCGACCCGCAGGCCTCCCGGCACTTCTACACGACGATCGCCCCGCACGCCGGGCTCCGCCTGGGGCACGACGAGCCCGGCCGCGTGCAGCTGTCGGGCACGGACTACAGCTTCTCGCTCGTCCGGGACGAGCGGCCGCTCACGGAGCACGTCCACCTCGCGTTCACGGCGCGCGAGGACGACGCGGTGCGCGCATTCCACGCCGCCGCGCTCGCGGCGGGCTACGAGGACCACGGCGGGCCGGGCGAGCGCGCGGCCTACCACCCGGGCTACTACGGCGCGTTTGTGCTCGACCCGGACGGCCACAACGTCGAGGTCGTCAATCACAACCCGGGCTGAGCTGTGGCCGACGAGTCCGCCCGTTCGGCGCCCGCATTCACCACTCGGTCAGGTTCGCTAAGCGGGAATCGCGCCGAGCTGTCGCATCTGCGAGAGGACGTCCACCACCCCCCAGGTCTCGGCGATTCGCCCGTCCGCGAAGCGGGCGATGAAGATCTCGTTGTAGGTGATGGATTTACCCGTTGGTGGGATGCCCATGTACTCGCCCCGGTGGGTCCCGGTGACCGTGTCGCGGGCGACGACCTTGTCGTCCTCCGCGATCACGTCCTCGACCGTGACGTGAAGGTCGGGGAAGGCCCGATGGAGCCCGGCGAACACCTCCTTCAGCAATTCCGCCCCGGTCGCTTCGATCGGCAATGGAGTGCGGATCAGCGCGTCCGGCTCGACGAGCTCGTCGATCGTCTTCGAGATCACCTCCCAATCGCCGCTGCTGAGGGCGTCCTCGAACCGAGTGAGCGCCGCTTTGTTGCTTGTTTCCTGGGCTGTTGGCATTTGGCATCTCCTATCTGCGTTGGTTTTCGCTCGCCGACCTCACCACCGATGTGAGGTCGCCGACCGGCCCGAGGTGCGTCAGCTTCTCGGGGTTGACGATCGAGTTGATGCTCCTGACCTGGCCGCGCGCTAGATCGAGGGCCACCACGCCGATCAGCCGCTCTTGTGGGTCGACATAGACCACTCCCGGGCCGCCGTTGACCTCGGAGGGGCGCAGCGACACACCTGGGACGGCAGCCAGGCGGGCCCAGTAGTTGATCAGCCTGCGCGCGACCCGGTTGCGCCCGCGCACCGACCGCGCCAGGGCGGGAACCTTGCCGCCGCCGTCGGCGGTCAGCTCCACATCCGAAGCGAGCAGCGCCTCGAGCCCGGCGAGATCGCCTTGCGTTGCGGCGGCGAAGAACCGTTGTGCCAACTCGTCGCGCTGCTGGCGCGTCGTTTGGAAGCGGGGCCGGCGCTGCTCGACGTGGCGTCTGGCGCGGGTGGCGAGCTGGCGCACGTTGTCCTCGCTCTTGCCGACGATCGCCGTAATCTCGGGATAGCCGTAGTCGAAGACATCGTGAAGCAGCAGCACGGCGCGCTGCTCGGGCGAGAGGCTCTCCAGCAACACGAGCATCGACACCGACAGCGAGTCCGCCGTTTCAGCGTGAGAGGCTGGATCATCCTCGCCGCCGGTGATGATCGGCTCTGGGAGCCACTCACCGACGTAGTGCTCGCGACGGGCGCGCGCCGAGCGCAGCTCGTCGATCGCAAGCCGGGTGGTCATGGTGGCTATGAAGGCGCGCGGCGATGCGATCTGCTCGCCGTCCTCGAGCGCCCGATGCACCCGCACGAGCGCCTCCTGGACGATGTCCTCGGCCTCGGAGACGGTTCCCAGCATCCGGTAGGCGATCGCGAACGCGACCGGTCGCAGCTCCTCGAGCAGTCGCTCGCGATCGGTCATGCCGCTGCGAAACCCTCCCGCCAGCTCGAGTGCGCCGGGCGCCAGTCAAGCTCGCGCTTGGCCTTGAGGTTGGAGGCGCCGCGAGCCTCAGTCATCAGCGCGACGCCGAAGTCTCCCGCGAACAGCCGCCCGACGAACCGCGGCACGCGCATCGGCTTCTTGGCGCCCAGCTCCTCAGCCAGCGCCGGCAGCCACTCCTCGACCCGGGCCGGGTCGTCGTCGACGACGTTGTAGATCCCACGGCTGCCGTGCTCGACCGCCGCGACCGTCGCCTCCGCGGCGTCGGCGATGTGGATGAACGACCACACGCCGCCACCGTCGCCGACGACCGGGAACTTGCGCTTGCGAACCAGTTCGTAGGTCGTCTTTCCCGGTGCCATCGAGGTGCCCGGACCGTAGAACCAGCCGTAGCGCAGCGCGATCCCCTCCGTCCAGGTCGCCGAGAGCACCGCGGTCTCGAGGTGAAGCATCGCTGCGGAGTTCGCGCTCGTCGGGCTACTTGAGGAGGCGTCGACCGGGTCTTCCTCGCTCTTGACAGGCGCGCCGGTGCGGGCATAGGCAGCGATATTGCTCTGCGCCACGAAGCGCCGCACCCCCACCGCCTGTCCGGCCGAGAGCAGATGGTCGGTGCCCTCGGTCCGCAGGCGGTTGGTGAGCTCGAAGGCACGATCGGGGTGCCGGGTGTCCAGAGCTTCGGGAATCGCGGTCAGCTCGTGGACGATCACCTCCGGCCTGGCCTTGGCCACCGCCTGTGCGACTTGGTCGGCATCGAGCGCGTCGGCGACCACCGGCACGGCGCCGAGCTCGTGAAGCATCTCCTGCTTCGACTCGCTTCGCGTCATGCCGTGAACCTCATCGCCCGCGGCGACCAGGCGCGGGACCAACTGCTTTCCAATCGCCCCGGTCGCACCTGCGACGAACACTCTCATCATCGAACTCCTTTGATCGAGGACCTATACCCCGATAGACGGGATGGAAGTCCCTGCTGTGACAGGACGCCCGCCAGCCAAGCTCGGGGCGCTCGGGATCGGCGAGGCGAAGGCCGTGATCATGCGCGAGCTGCAACGGGCTTTCGCCGGGCATCACACGTCACCTCTCGCCGGGACTCTCGACCGGGACAGTGCGGCAGTGGTCATGGCGTTCCTCCTCCAGAAGGACCGATGTGGCATCAGTCGCTGGTATTCGTCACCGTTAGCGACGAAGCACCGGGTGAGGATGTGACGGTGTTCTCTAGAGGTGACGGTCCCGTCAGGTGTCACATCCGAGTCATCCCTCTCGTCCTAGGAGGAAATAGGGAAGACGCCGGATCCCTCGCCGATCGCTACGGGCGCCGGCGCTTGTTCGCCATCGGCCTCGCCGTCTTCACCGGCGGCTCACTGGCCTGTGGGCTCGCCGGCGGGATCGTCTTTCTCGTCCTGGCTCGCGCCGGCTAAGGCGTTGGCGGGGCGATCATGTTCGCGACCGCGCTCGCTCTCATCGCCCAGAGCTTCTCGGGCCGCGACCGAGCCGTGGCCTTCGGTGTCTTCGGCGCGATCACCGGCGTCGAGCCGATGTTCGATATCCGGCTTCTGCGGAAGCCCACCTTCGACGGCGGACTCATCGCCGCCTTCGCCATGAACGGATCGCTCTTCTCCTTACTGACTTACCTGATCCTCTACTTCCAGCAAACGCTCGGCTACTCGGCCGCCGCAACCGGAGTCCGCTTCCTGCCTCTGACGGGCGCGATCTTCCTCGCCGCCGGGATCGCGGGGCGTCTGAGCGAGCGTGTCCCAATGCGGCTGCTCATCGCTCCCGGTTTCGCCCTCGTGGCCGCCGGTCTCTTGTTGATGCGCGGCCTCACCGTCGATGCGGGATGGACCCACCTTTCTACCGGGCATGATCATCGCCGGGGTCGGTGCCGGGTTTGTCAATACGCCGCTCGCGGCCACCGCTGTCGGCGTCGTTGAGCCGGCTCGGGCTGGCATGGCCTCCGGTGTCAAGACCACGCTCCGGCAGGTCGGGACGGCGACTGGCGTCGCCGTCCTCGGAGCCATCTTCTCCACCCATCTCCATGTCTCCTCACCGCTCGAGCTACGGGCCGGCGTCGTCGACGGCCTCAACGAGATTCTGCTCGTCGCCGCGGTCACCGCCGCAGTCGGGGCCGTCGCGGCGGCGCTGCTCATCCGACACCGCGATTTCGTCGACCCGACTCAGCAGACAGGGATCTCTAGAGAGCCAGAGCCGGCTGAGGCCGCGGCCTGAAGGGGCCCACTGATGAGGTTCGCGACGCCGCGTGCTGGAGACACCTCGTCCAGATCCTGGGACGGGTCCGCCCCGACTTCGTCTACCTCGACGGCCGAGATCGGCGTTACCGCCGCTGAGCTGATCGAGGGCCAGGCGGGCCTGAAACCTGTCACAACCGCGGCCGCTGTCTCGTCTCTTTGGGGTGCAGTTAGTCATCGACTAAGCGTCGATCTACCACTACGAAACAACAGGAGCTAAGCCATGACCACGACGATTCAGGCATCGGACCGATTCACCGCACTACCCGAAGAGACGACGCTCACGGAGACTGTCGTGGCGCTCGAGGAGCGCGGATTCGGCGTCGAGGTGGTCGATGACCTCGACGCGGCACGCGAACGGGTGCTCACCCGGATACCTGAGGGTTCGTCGGTGATGACCAACCCATCGGTCACGTTGGAATCGACTGGAATCGCGCGGGCGATCAACAACGGAGGCGCCTACGACTCAGGGCACACCAAGGTGCTCGCGCTGGATCGTGCAACGCAGATGCGGGAGATCAAGGCGATGATGGTCCTCCCCGACTTCACCCTCGGCAGCGTCCACGCGATCACGCGCGACGGCACGCTCGTCATCGCCTCCGCCTTGGGCAGCCAGCTGGCCTCCTACGCCTGGGGCGCGGCCAACGTCATCTTCGTCGTCGGCGCCCAGAAGCTCGTCCCCGACCTCGATGCGGCCCACGAACGGATCTACGAGCACAGCTTCAAGCTCGAAGACGCCCGCGCCCTCGAAGCCTACGGGAAGAACAGCCGCGTCGGCAAGATTCTCGAGATCCACGAAGAGGATCCGGGCCGCATCCACGTCGTCCTCATCCGTGAGGCGGTCGGGTTCTGATTGGCGATAGTCCCCAGTCCGGTCTCTGAGCCGCCAGAAAGACGGAGCAACTTGACAACTACCCCTTCTTGGAGGCCCTGAATGGAAAACGTACTGATTATCGGCGGCACTTCGGGCATCGGCGAGGCTGCCGCAAGCGCCTTCGTCGCCCGCGGTGACTCGGTCACCGTCGCCGGACGCGACGAGGAGCGTCTGCGAGCCGCACTCGGGCGCCTGGGCGATGGCGTGAAGGGGGCCACCCTCGACGCCGGCGACCCCAAGGCGACCGCACGGCTGGCCGCATCCCTGGCGCCGATCGACGTGCTGGTCCTCTCGGTTGGCAGCGGGATCGGCGCCGGGCCGTTCGAACAGCTGGCCCTCGAGCGGCTCCGGACTGGCTTCGACGGCAAGTTCTGGCCCCAGATCGGCGCCCTCCAGCAGGCCCTGCCCTCGCTGGCGGAGACGGCGGCGGTCGTCTTCGTCACCGCGGCCTCGGCGCGCGCGGCGCTACCGGGGACGGCGGGACTGGCGGCGATCAACGGCGCGTTGGACGCGATGGTGCCGCCCCTGGCCGCCGAGCTGGCGCCCAAGCGCGTCAACGCCGTCTCCCCGGGCGTCGTCGACACTCCCTGGTGGGCGGGCCAGCCCCGGGAGCTTAAGGAGGCGACCTTCGAGGCGCTTGCCCGGGCGATCCCGGCCGGCCGTATCGGCGAGCCCGCCGATATCGCCACCGCGATCCTCTTCTTCGCCGACGCGGAGTACGTCACCGGCACGGTGGTCGACTGCGCCGGCGGCGCCCAGCTGGCGACGGGCCCACCGGGCTGACGGGCGCAGAGCGCAAGCCAAAGGCCTGTGAGAGCTGCGCGCTTGTACCCCAAGATCTCCAGGTCCTCGGCCACGACCTCGGGTAGGCCGGGGAAGTAGTCGAACTTCGCGGTTAGGCCGCCGACGCCGCCGAAGTTGTTGGCCAGGTGCCTGCAGTAGCCATGAAACGTGTTGACCTGGGCCAGGTCACGCAGATCGCGCTCCAGATCCCTGGCCAGCGCCCTGATGAAGGTGATGGCGAGGCCGCCCCCGCTCTTCTCGAGCACGCGCTTGAAGTTGTGCGTCTTGCCGGTCCCGGGGCCAGCCACCACCAGCTTTTTGCGCGCATCCGAGTTGACCAGATCCTCGCTGGTCTGCTGGACGCCGTTGCTTCGCTTCCTCGATTTCTTCGGGCGATCGTGTCACCGGGACGACGCTAGCGGGTCGTAATTCATCCCCTTCTGGCCGCAGAGGCGGTTGATCCCGAAATTGCTCAGTGCCCCTTCGCGCGAGAAGGGAGCGCGAAACTGGGGCCAGCTCTCTTCTCAAAGGAGCTCACGCAGCCGGTCCGCGCCCAGCCCGGCGTCCCGCAGGATTCCGGCGAGCGTTCCCTTCCTCACTTCCTTGTGGAGCGGCACTACCAGCGCATGTCGGCGCCCCGGCTTCTTCAGCCGAACGTGGCTGCCGCGCTGGCGAACAACCGACCAACCGTCTCGCTCGAGCGCCCGGACCAGCGCCTTGCCTGAGACGACCGGCTGTCGCGGGCTCACGCCGGCAGGGCGAACTTGCGGCGAATTACACCGGTGTCGAGCGAACCGCCGTCCTCGCGGACGCCCTCCACATAGAGGGCCAGCGCCTCCTCGGCATTCCGGCTGGCGTCGTCGATGTCCTCGCCCTGCGTGTGCAGACCAGGGAGGTCGGGTGCGTACACGTGGTAGCCGCCTTCCTCGAGGGGCTCAAAGACCAGCTCGATCTCTCGGGCGTCACTCATCGATCTGCAAGGTTAGGGAACGCCCCGGGCCGGATCGAAACCGTGCGTCCCACTGTGCGTCCAACTCTCGACTTCGGGCCGACCTGACAGCACCTCAGCACGCCTGAGCTACTCCTCGCCGGCCTCAGATGACCCCTCCTCGCCGTCATCATAATCCGCGTGTCGGGGGTTCGAGTCCCTCCTCCGGCATGATCTCCCTAAATCGCTGCTTTCTCGGAGACGCGAGCACGCCGATTCTGGATCCGCCGCAGAATCCGCGCGTTGAAATGAGCAGGGCTCGTGCGTAGCGAGGTGAGCTCGAACACCCGGATTCTTGGCACACCGACGCACGGTGGTCGGTCAGCCGTTAGCCCACAACAGGCAACGAGCTTGGTTTCGAAGCGTCGAGCCCGGCCCACCCGTAACAGCAGTTGTGTGTGTCTCGGGGCGAACCGGATCTGAACTAGCGACCATCTCGGCCCCCAGCCGAATGTGCTGTGTTCCGGCCCCGTGGTGGCAGACAGGGCTCCCGCTTGGTCCTCGCTCAGCGGCACCGTGCTAGCGAAGGGCCCACGCAACCGCGAGGGTAGTTACCGCCGTCAGCAAGACGGTGGCCCCTAGCGCAATCTCGTCGCCCGTGGTTGCACTGAGGACCATGTCCGCGACAACCGCAATGACGAAGGCGCACAGCAGCGTCGCTAGCAGCCACTCCCTACGCCGAAGATTCACCGCAGCGCCTTTCGCACGCGCTAACCTCGCTGTGCGCAAGGGAACTAGCCCTGCAAGACGGCGCGTTCGTCAACACGGTCCCCTCCGGACCCGGCGCGTCGACCCGGCGAGCGGGTGGGCGAAACCTTCGAGATAACGACCTCGAAGGAGCCTTCGATGCTCGCCTGGTTCGCACTCACCGTTTTCGTCATCGTCGCGTTGGCAGTTGACCTCCGAAGCGGCGGACGTGGCGTTCCGTCGTTTCACTCGGCGCTGGTGTGGTCGCTCGTCTGGACGGCGGTCGGCCTCGGATTCGCCGGCCTGCTGGTGCTCGGCGGTGACGGCGGCGCTGCGGGTGAGTACCTGGCGGGCTTCCTGATCGAGAAGTCGCTCTCGCTCGACAACCTCTTCGTCTTCGCGGTGCTGCTCTCGTTCTTCGCCGTCCCGCAGGAGCAGCGCCGGCTGGTGCTGCTCTGCGGCATCGGCCTCGCAATCGCTCTCCGGGCGGTGTTCATCGTCGCCGGGGCGGCGGCGCTCGATGCCTTCGAGGCGGCCACCTATGCGCTCGGTGCCCTGCTCCTGTTCACCGCGGTCAAGATGGCCCGGCAGGGCAGCGAGGAGATCGATCCTGAGTCCACTCTCGCGATGCGCCTGCTTCGCCGCGCGATCCCGATCTCCGATGACTACGACGGATCGCGCCTGACCACTATCGCGGACGGGCGCCGGATGGCGACGCCGCTGCTCGCTGCGCTCGTCACGGTGGCGGCCTTCGACCTGATGTTCGCGATCGACTCGATTCCGGCGATCTTCGCCGTCACTCGGGACACCTTCGTGGTCTTCGCCGCGAACGCCTTCAGCCTGCTGGGCATGGTCAGCCTCTACTTCGTGCTCGATCGCCTGCTTGCCAGGTTCCGCTATTTGAATCTCGCTCTTGCGGCGATCCTGGCCTACGTCGCGGCGAAGATGCTGTTCGAGGACCTCTGGCACCCGCCGCTCGGCGTGTCTCTGAGTGTGATCGCGGGATCCCTGGCGCTCGCGATCCTTGCCTCGGCTCTCGCCGAGCGCCGGAAGCGACGATCTGCACTTGCCGCCGACACCTAGCAAGGGGAGCCAGCTTCCCCTCGGTCGAACCCGTCCTCGATCTCCCCGACGAGCTCCTCGAGGATGTCCTCCATCGTCAGCAGGCCGACCACCACTTCGTTCGAGTCGTGGACCAGCGCGAAGTGGACGCGCCTTCGCCGCATCTCGCGCAGCGCCTCATCGATTCGAGCCGAATCCGAGACGTGTCCGAGCGGCCTGGCGAGCATCGATGGCATGGGCAGCTCGACATCGTCGATCGCCAGGGTCAACAGGTCCTTCGCGTTCACCAGGGCCGCCTCGAGCCCGCCGTCCGGCCCGCAGAGCGGCAGTAGGGTCCGGCCGGTTGTGATCGCCCGCTCGCCGCAGGGAGTCGGTGGTGAGAGCCAGGTCGATCCGATCGCGCGAGGTCATCGCATCCCCGGCGCGCCTGTCCCCGAAGACGAGGGCGGCGTCGGAGAGCTCCTGCTCCTCTCGCTCGATCAGGCCCTCACGCGAGCTCTGGCGCAGCAGCTCACGGAGCTCGTCCTCGCTGTGGGGTTGGTGTCCGGACTCCGACGCCGGCGGCACTCGAAGGGCTTCAAGAGTTCGCGGTAGGTACCTCTGAAGGTCTCCACCGGTCCCTTCGAGTCGTGGCAGGCGAATCGCCAACCGCCTCCCGACCTCACGTCCATCCGCTCGACGACCGTCCTGAGCCTGCGAGGGCCCCACCACTTGCGGATCAGATCGGGGTCGCTGAAAGCGGCGAACGCCCACTCTCGTGGAGCGTCGAAGACCCTCTCGGTCACGATCTGGTGCTCCGACGGCATCGTCACGACCTTGTCGCTGGCTATTGCCTGCCGCGTGTCGTTCGCCTGTGCCTGGCTCATCTCTCGCTCCTTTCGGGCTCAGCGAGCGGTTCTTCCTGGCTCTGGGCCATGAAAAGCGGCGCCAGCCTCTCCGTGGAAGGCGGGGTCGGCCTCTCGTCGTCCGCGCCCGAGGTGGTCGGCTGTTTCCTCGAGGTCCTCGGCGTCGAGCAACGCCCAGCCGATTCGCTCGACAAGCTGGCGTGCGAAGTCGTCGCTGTTCAGGTCGTTGCCGTTTAGGCGCTCGTGAAGGGTCACGGGGCCCGGGCGCTCCCCCGGTGCGGCTTGCACGATGATCTGGGGCATGCTTGGACTCCTCTCGGTGGACTAGCTTCGGGGCTCGGTAAGTCTTGGCGGCGCCTTGAGGCGGTCGAGCATCGCCGAGCGACGGGACTCGAGCTCGGACGGGCTCAGGCCGAGCACGGTGGCGATCTCCTCCGGGTCGGTTCCCGCGGCGAGCATGCCCAGGATCGGTCGATCCTCGATCTCCAGCTCCTCACCGACGGCGGCGAGCGTCTCGGTCGGGATCGAGATTCTCGGCCCCTCGCCGCGTGCCAAGGCCTCGATCCGGTAGCAGAGCTCCAGGCCGAGGCTATTCTTACCGAGCACGGCATCCGCGCCCGCCAAGAGCGCCGCGAGTTCCAGGCGCTGGTCCGCGTATGCGGAGAAGATCAGGACGCGCGGCGGGTTTGCAACGCTCGCCAGCTTGCGGGTCAGCGCCAGCCCATCTCGCTGGGGCAGATGATAGTCGACCACCCCGATGTCGGGTGCGAGGCGCACGGCCGCCTCAAGTCCTTCGTCGTAGGACCCGGCTGAGGCGACGACGCGGATCCCCGGCTCATCGTCGAGCAGCATCTGGATTCCCATCCGCACCGCCTGGTGGTCATCGACGACCACGACCGTGGTGACTTCGGCACGGTCGACGGAGGCCGGCTGAGCGTTGTCGTATGTGAGTGTTCTCAACTGCGGCCTCCGTTTCGCGTGTCGGGTTCGCCTGCACGTCGAGCCTCCCACGCGCCTTCCCGACCGCCCATCGGGGATACCACCCAGATCCATGCAGTTCGAACCCCCAGCTCGGCCGGGTGCGACTTAGTCCGTGTTCAGGGCTCTACGAGACCGCGGCGGATCGCGTAGCGGGTGAGCTCGACGCGATCTCGGAAACCGAGCTTCTCGAGGATGTTCGCGCGGTGGCGCTCGACCGTCTTCTCGCTGATCACGAGCGCCTCGGCGATCTCGCGAGTCGTGTAGCTCTCGGCGACTAGCTTGACGACCTCGACCTCCCTAGGTGTGAGCGGGTCCTCGCTCTGCGACCCATCCTCCTTGGGCGCCTCCAGGTACTCGCGGATCAGCGCCGCCAAGCCCTTGGGGTAGACGAAGGGCTCGCCGCGCATCGCCGAGCGACATGCCTGGACCAGGTCGCGATCGGCGGCCGATTTGAGGACATAGCCGGAGGCGCCAGCGCGAAGCGCCTGAAAGAGGTACTGCTCGTTGTCGTGCATAGAGAGGATCAGGATCCTGAGCTCAGGGCGTCGCCTGGAGAGCTCCTCGGCGGCCTGAAGGCCAGTGAGCCTCGGCATGGTCACGTCCAGCACCGCGAGATCGACGTTCTCGTCAAGGGCCTCTCGGACCGCCTCGGCGCCGTCGCCGGCCTCCGCCACCACCTCCAGGTCGGGTTCCGCATCGAGTACCAGGCGCAGTCCGCGGCGGACGACCGCGTGGTCGTCCGCGAGCAAGATTCTGGTCTTCAACGGGATCACGGGCGCTCCCCGATCGACAGGTCGAGCGCCACCTCCACGCCCCCCTCCTCCCGCTCACCGATCTCCAGTTCTCCCTGAACCATCAGGGCGCGCTCGCGCATGCCGCGGACGCCCCCGCCTCCGGCCGTCTCGCCTTGAAGACCCCGCCCGTCGTCGCGAACCCGAAGCTCAAGCGTTCCGCGGTTTCGGGCCAGGGAGAGCTCTGCCCTGGTGGCGCCGGCGTGACGGACCACGTTGGTGAGCGCCTCCTGGGCGACCCGGTAGAGCACCAGCTCCTGCTCGTAGGTGAGCGAGGGCAGGCGTCGCTCGATCCGCCGGTCCACTTCGATCCCGGCTCGCTCGGTGAGGTCATCGGCGAGGACCAACAGGGCCGCCGCGAGCCCCAGGTCGTCGAGCGCCTCCGGTCGGAGCTCGAGCGCGATTCGGCGGGCGTCATCGAGGCCCGTTCGCACCTCCTCCTGGATGCCGCGGAGCTGATCCTTGAGCTGCTCGGGCGCCTGCCGTTCGGTGCGGGCGAGGTCGAGCAGAACCGCCGTCAGGCTCTGCCCCAGCTCGTCGTGGAGCTCTTGGGCCACCCGGAGCCGCTCCGCCTCCTGCGCTGCGAGCGCCCGGCTCGCACTCTCCTGACGTTCGGCCTCAAGACGAGCCAGCATCCCGTTGAAGGCGACGGCGAGCTCTGTGAACTCCGAGGCAGACTGCTCAACCGGAACGCGGTGGCCTGGGCGCAAAAGGTCGACGTCGCGCATCACTTCGGTAAGCCGTTCCAGGGGAGCAAACGCCTTGCGCAGGAGCAGCAGGTTGATCGCCAGGCTGAGCCCCAGCGAACCAGCGAGAATCGCTATCTCCTCTTCCGTCTCGGGAGCTTTCAAGACGCGGGGCGGCAGCACCACGATGGTGAGCAGCACAGCCACCACGAGAACCACGGCGTTGAGGGCGAAAACCCGCCAGAACAACGGCGTGTATGCCATCCGCTCGCCGGCACCGCGCAGTTGATCGCGAGCCTTCAAAGTCACGCTCAATCCTCGCGGGCCGGAACTGTCACCCAGCAGGAATTTGCGCACGTGCTCCGGGCCCGTTCAGCCATGGTCTCGAGGCTAGCCTTCGCCCGCACAGTGGGCAGACGGTCGCACATCGATCGCTGCGAATGCTAGGAGCGCTCGCCGAGACGCTTGTTCGCGCCAGCGGCTCGGGATCCGGTCCGAGTTGACCGTGGAAGACGTTTGGTGCGCGCCAGGTGGAGGTCATCTCAGTGAGCATGTCGCCGACGGGCCCCGAATCCCATCCGCATCGACCCCCATCTCCTTGATCCCGACTACTCCAAACGAAGGATCAAATAGGCGACGTCGCGGCGACGAATGGGTGCTGGCACCCATTCCCGCCCGCATCGACGCCACCGTCACTTTCAGGTAGTGCTGGGGCCGCCGTGACGGCCGCGGCAGTTCACCAGTATCGCTGTGACCGGAAGGCGCCCCGGCATAACGATCGCGGGGGGCCGTCTCCGCCATCGGCCCCTCGGATTGCACGCACCCCGATCCGCCGAATGGGGGATGCCACCCATTGTCAGAGCGTCGGTCGCCGTCAACCCTTCGCTTATGCGGAGAACCACTGCACCCACGCACAGCTACCTGCGCATCGCGAAGGCGCGATCGAAGCGCGTGCGCGGCGAGCGACCAGGAGACGGCGGAACCTGGACTTCCGCGAAGGACGCCGACGACAAGCCGCTGCAGGGCGAGCGGTGGCGAGTCTACGTGGCGTACATGGTGCCCTCCTTCATCTTCACCACCGTCGTGGTGCTCAGCCTGCTTGCTGGCGTGCTCGTCCTTCTCGGCGCGGTGGGCGGCGACCCCCCTTTAGGCGTCTGAACGGAGCAGCCCATTGACCGCGACCGCCCGCCGGTGTTCGTTCCACCTCGGGTGTCCGACCTTAAGAGATGGCCATAGCCGTAGCGACATTCACCCTCGCGCTGGCGCTGATTGCGACCGAGCGCTTGCACCGCACCAAGGTGGCGCTGCTTGGCGCCGCCATTGTCGTCCTGTTCGTGGGCGAGTTCGGCCAACAGCAGGCGATCGAGGCTGTCGACTTCAACACGATCGGCCTGCTCGCGGGGATGATGATCCTCGTCCACCTAACCCAGCAGTCCGGGGTCTACGACTACATAGCGATCCGCGCGGGGCAGCTCTCGCGCGGAGAGCCGTTGCTGATGGTGATCGCCTTGGCCGGCACCACCGCCCTGCTCTCGGCGTTCCTCGACAACCTGACCACGATCCTGCTCATTGTGCCGGTCACCTTCCTGCTTGCCGACACGCTCGACATCGACCCGATCCCATTGGTGATCATCGAGGTGATCAGCTCGAACATCGGCGGCACCGCGACGCTGATCGGCGACCCCCCGAACATCATCATCGCCGGCGCCACCGGGCTCTCCTTCAACGAGTTCATCGTCAACCTGGCGCCGATCGTCTTGCTTACGCTTCCCGTGGTGGTGGGAAGCCTCTACCTCCATTACCGGAGCCGGCTGCAGGTGGAAGAGCACAATCGCCGCTACGTCATGGAGCTCGACGCCGCGGCCTCGATTCGCGATCGCAACGAGCTTCGCCGCAGCCTGCCGGTGCTGATCGCCACCGTTCTCCTCTTCTTCTTCCACCAGCCTCTGCACATCGAGCCGGCCACCGTGGCGCTCACCGGTGCCGCCGTGGCGCTACTGGTCACCCGGGTGCCGCTGGAGGAGGCGCTCGCCAAGATCGAGTGGCCGACGCTGTTCTTCTTCGTTGCCCTTTTCGTGATGGTCGGCGCGCTCCAGGTCACAGGTGCAATCGACCACGTTGCGGAGGGGATCAAGGATGCAACCGGGGGCGACCGCGCCGCGGAGCTGATCGGGATCGTGTGGATCGCTGCAGCGGGCTCGGCGCTGGTTGACAACATCCCGTTCACCACGGCGATGGTCCCGGTCGTCGCCGACCTGCGGGGCGGCCTTGAAGCGGGCGGCGACGATGCCTACTGGTGGGCGCTCGCGCTCGGCGCTTGCTTCGGCGGCAACGCAACGACCATCGCGGCCGCCGCGAACGTCGCGGCCTCGGGACTCGGGGAGCGCGCCGGTAGGCCGATCGGGTTCGTCGCCTTCCTTCGGATCGGGCTGCCTGTGACAGTCGTCTCGATCGTGCTGGCCACCGCATACGTTGCGATCCGCTACATCCTGCTCTGAGGAGAGGACCCGAAATGACCGACTCGATCGTGAGGCAAACCGTCCGGGAGGTGGTGCCGCTGCGCGAGACCGCCACCGTCGGCGCAGCGACTCGGGGAGTGATCGACTCCGGCCTGCCCGCGCTGCCGGTGGTCGACGCAGAAGGCCGGTTCGCCGGGATCTTCGGCGAGCGCGAGTTCATGGCGGCGCTGTTTCCCGGGTACATGAACGAGCTCGCCTCGGCCCGCATGGTGCGACGCTCGATCGACGAAACGATCGAGCGACGCGTCGAATGCAGCACTGAGGCAGTCGGCGCCCACCTCACGACCGATCAGGTCCTTGTGGAGGACGACTGCTCGGACACCCAGCTCGCCGAGATCTTCCTGCACCACCGGGTGCTGATCGTCCCGATTGCCACCCAAGGGCGCGTCCACGCGGTGGTCACCCGCCACGACTTCTTCCTCGACCTCGCGCAGCGCTTCGCCCGGGTCGCAGAGGACCCCTCGAAGCCAAACCGCCCTTGAATGGGCCGCCACCATTCCCTCGAGACTCCGTACCGCGTGAGTTCCCATTCGGACTGCGAACCGTGCGTCGACCTGTGCGTCCACCCCCGACTTCGAGGCGAACTGAGAGCACCTCAGCACACCCGAGCCGTGCCTAATGGCCCTTGGGTGACCCCTCCTCGCCGTCATCAGAATCCGCATGGGGAGAACTCCCGATTGCCGGGCAAGCGGTCCGGTCGTAGCGTCCTCCTCGCCTCGACAACCCACCGAGTGAACCGGAAGCGAAGGAGGGCACGATGGCCAATCCTGCCGGCATGCAGACGGTTGCGGGCATCCGCATCCCCGACAGCGCGCTCGCTCGCGATGCCCAGGCGTTCGCGTGGGAGCACAGTCCCGCTTTCCTCCAGCGCCACTGCGAACGAAGCTATGTCTTCGGTGCCCTCGCCGCCTCGGCCGCGGGACTCGAGGCGCAAGAGGAGCTGGCCTATATCGCCGCCGTCCTCCACGACCTCGGGCTGACCGAGCGATACGGCGGTGAGCGGCGCTTCGAAGTCGACGGAGCTGAGGCTGCGCGTGACTGGGCAAAGGCGAACGGGCTCTCACTCGACGAGACGCAGGTGGTTTGGGATGCCATCGTGCTTCACACCTCCCTTGGCATCGCCGATGTGCGGTCCCCCGAGTGCGCGCTCGTCCACTGGGGCACCGGCGTTGACATGGCTGGACTCTTCCTCGACCGGATCGACCCGGCCGCTGTACACGAGGTAATCGCCGCATTCCCCCGCGACGGGTTCGTCGACGGAATCAGCGAGTTGACCGAGGCGGCCGCTCGCCGTGCGCCCGCCGCCTACACGATGACCTGGCTCGCCGCTACAGCGAATCGCTGTTGCGGCGGTGGGCTCCCGAGCTCCGAGGAGATGTTGGGGCAGGATCCCTTCGAGGACGCCTGACGCCCGGGCGCGGTCACCTGGATCTTCCAGCCCAACGAAACGTGCCCCGAGGGCGCAAGAGTTCCGGGTTGGACGAGGAGGAGTAGCCGCGCGGCGCCGGCCGAGCCACTCCTCCAATGCGCGAGGACCGGTAGCGAGCGGCATTGTGTATCTAGGCGGCGACCGGTGTCCCGTTTGGGGATCCGTAAGCGGCCCCGGTAAGCGCGTCGGGGTCAGTCAGCACAGCGAACACCGGTCCGGCGAGGCGCTGATGACTCGGACGGCGGTGTCAGTCCGACTCATCGCCGGCGCGCCCGTAGCGCTCGTAGATCACGCGCGAGCCGAACGTCCTGGTCTCGATCAGGTCCAGCGAGACGTCATCGGTGACCGGCGGCAGGAACGGCGTGCCGCCACCGACGACGACCGGGTTGCGGAACATGCGCAGCTCGTCGACCATGCCGAGCTCGATCGCCGCCGCGGCCAGGCCGGCGCCGCCGATCGAGACGTCCTTGTCGGTCGCGTCGAGCGCCGCAGCGGCCTCCTCGGCCACCGACCCCTTGGCGAGCCGGGCGTTGCCCTGGACGCTGTCGAGCGTGCGGCTGAAGACGATCTTCGGGATCGCGCCCCAGACTTCGGCGAACGCTGCCGCCGCTTCTGCTGGAACCGGCGCTCGAGGATCCCCGATCTCGGTCTCGCGCATCGACGGGTCCGTCTCCCAGACCAGCATCGTCTCGTAGAGCCTGCGGCCCAACAGAAAGCCGCCGAGCTCGCTCACCTGCGCGAGGTGGAAGCGAAACAGCTCCTCGCTGGGGGCCGTCCACTCGAACGCGCCCTCGCGGTCGGCGATATAGCCGTCCACCGAGACGTTCATCGAGTAGATCAGCATGGCTTCAAGCTCGTCGCACCGGAGCGACGGACGATGATCGCGATGAGGTCCACCATTGGGCTTGACATCGGCTCTCCTTCCTTCTGCAGGCTGCTCTGCCACAGCTAGTGACCGATCACGACGCGAAAACTCATCGCTGTGGGCGGTCCAAGCGATCGTACGGTCCTTGCCGGCGCCGAGCAGATGGTTGGATGCGAAACGTCAGGGGTGGTGCAATCACCGGTTGAGGTCGCAACGAAAAGCGGCTATCCGCTTTGCATGGAAGCGAGACTCAGCAGGAGTGCGACGGAGAACCGGCCCGGCTCACTCGGCGCTGCGTGCCGCATTGCGGAGGACCTCTCCGCCGATGAGCCTCTCGAAGTGGCCCACGAGGACCCACATCGCTCGCAGGCGAACACCAGCCTGAGAATCGACCGGCTTGATCCGAGTCTCGCTGACGAGCGAGCTCTGCCCGCGGCCGTCTCCCTCGATCCAGTGAGCCAGGAGCACCCGCACCGTGCCCGGCTCCTGCCAGGCCGTGAAGTCCTGGGCCCCCTCAATCCGGGGGTAGTCTCGGCGGAGCGTCCAGATTCGCCCGCACATCCCCGAGACCGACCAGCGACTCCCCTCGGCGATCACCGCGAACGGGTACTGCCTGAACAGATCCCGGAAGGAGAGCTCGGACGAGGTGCCGGGGATCCGCCAGCGGACCGCTCGGCCAAGCCTGGGCGCATCACGCAGCCGGATCGTCTGCGCCGCATCCCACAGGCGATCAGCGTCGACCTCGGCAGATTGACGGTGGCGAGTGCGCACCTGCGGGTCGGGCAGCCAGGGATCCAGGTCGGGGCCCATCGGTCAACCATCGCAGACGAAACTTTCTTGCCGCGATCATTCGAGCAATCGGCCCGCCCCGCTCAGGAAACGGGCCTAGTCGACCCCTGATTTCGCCCGGCCCAACCAGAACTCGTCCCACGCGCGTAGAGGTCGTTGATCCAGGCTCTTGCCGTCTCGCTGCCCGGTGCTGCGCTGGAGGCCGACCGCGCGGCCGTCATCGCCTGCGAACAACTGCTGCAGGGTCCCCGCCAGCGATCAGCTCGCGGGGACGACGTTCTAGCCGGCCAGGGTCCTCTGGTTCTCCTCGTAGATCAGCCGGATGGCCTGGTCTCGAACACCACGTCCGGGTCATCCCGCAGAGTTCGGCGGCCAGTACGACGCCCAGCCACGGCTCGAATGATTGGACCCCGGCTACGGCGAGCCGGGCGTCTTCGGCGCGCCGGTGAACCTCTGTCCGAGGAGCGTCGTGATGTTGACCACGCTGTAACCGCGGGACTGCAGCCCCTGGAGGATGCCGGGAAGGGCGGCGGCGGTCTGGCCTCGGGTCTCCGGGTTGTCGTGCATGACCACGATGTCGCCGGGCCGGACGCCGTCGAGAACCCGATGTGTAATCACCTCGGTGCCGGGGTGAAGGTAATCCGATGAGTCGACCCTCCACTTGGCGGTGGTCATCCCGAGCTGCTTGGCGCGCTCGACGAGATCCGGAGTGAGCGCACCGAATGGGGGACGGAACAGACACGGCTGGAAACCTGTGGCGTCCCTGATCGCGGTGTTGGCCATCTCCAGCTGACGGGTCGCCCCGGGCCCCTGGGTGGCGAGGTCCGCGGGATGCGTATAGGAGTGGTTCGCCAACTCCATTCCGTCGCCGTTCATGGCTCTCAGCAGATGCTCGTGACCCCTCACCTGGTCGCCGATCAGGAAGAAGGTCGCCGTCGCGTGGTAGCGGAGCAGGATCTTGACCAGCTGCTCGGTTCCCGCGGTCGGCCCGTCATCGAAGCTGAGCGCAACCTCGTTCCGACTGGGCGATCCGTCGGCGACGTAGACGAGCGAGTGGGTACAGCCCGTCGGTCCGGGATGGATAGGGAGCGTGCTCTCCGTGAGAGTGGAGGAGGCGCCCGAGCTCGATCCGAAGACGTCGAAGAGGCCGGCTTGCATGGCAATGCCTGAGGCTACGACGACGCCGATGGCGATATTGGCGAGAGCAAAGCCAGAGACCTTCATCAGGCTTCACTCGACCCCAGGGGGCACGAACTTGAGGGTGCCTGATGGGATGCACCAAGAGTGGTCTGGTCCGAGCACGGGAAGGCCCTTGCAATCCGGGGGCCTTTCGTACCTGGAAGATCAGGGACCCATGTCTTCAGTGCTTAATACGGTTGAGTTGAACGGCGGGGTCTCCGAGAAACCTCTGGAGTGACCCGACGAGCCTCCTGCTCACCGGGATCGGCCTCTTCGCTGTCGCCGGGCGTCGCCTATTCGACTGATTGTCAGCGCGAGGGCACGTGGCTTCCGGCCGCCCGTGGGTATGCGGGGGCTATGGACCCCGTGATCGGACTGTTCAGCCATGACCAGCTCGAGCGCTGGCTGACCGACTACGGGTACCTGGCGGTCTTCGCCCTGGTGGCGGTCGAGAGCATCGGCGTTCCCGTTCCCGGCGAGTCGATGCTGATCGTGGCCGCCGTCTACGCGGGCGCTACAGGAGGGCTCTCGATCGTCCTGATCGCCCTCGTCGCGGCGGCCGGCGCCATCGTGGGCGACAACCTCGGATATGCGGTCGGCCGCCACGGCGGCTGGCGCCTGCTGAGGCGCTACGGGCACTACGTGAGGCTCGACGAACGGAAGCTGAAGCTCGGCCGGTATATGTTCATGCGCCACGGGGGGAAGGTCGTCTTCTTCGGGCGCTTCGTCGGCATCCTGCGCACCTACTCCGCTGCGCTCGCGGGAGCGAACCACATGCGCTTCCGGCGTTTCCTGGCCTTCAACGCCAGCGGGGGCGTCATCTGGGCGTTCACCTATGCCCTCGGCTACTACTTCCTGGCGGACGTGATCGACGGCCTCGGCGCTCCGGGGGCGATCGCGCTGATCGTGATCGCCGTTGCCGTCGCCGGCGGCATCCTGCTGCTGATCAGGCGGAACATCGAGGCCTGGGAGGAGCGCGCCGAGCGGGCGCTGCCGGGACCGCTGTGGACGCCGCAGTTCGAATGAGCCGGTTCCGGCCGCCGGGCCCGCGGAGCGACGCTCCTCATGAGGCGCTCGGCGAGAACGTCCGAAGCGGTATAGGCCACGACCGATGGCTACCGCTGGGCGAGGCGCGAGGCGATCCGGGAAGAGGTTTGTCAGCGCGATGACCGGGAACACAGATCGCTGCCGGGTCGACGAAGCGCGACCCGCTCAGAACCCACCGCGGCATGCACCCTTCGAACACAGGGGCGAAGGGGCCGGCCGGCACGTTGACATCAAGACGAATGGAGGTCCACGTGTCTCAGTCGTTGGCAAGTCGAGAGGTGATCGAGGTCCTCAAGGTCGATCCGGACCTGGGCAATGGAATCGCGGAGTCTGCGCGCGGCCAGGCGGTGCGATCCTGCGTCGCCCGGGTGGTCCGGGCGACCACAGGCGACTGGTCGCCGCCGCCGGGCTCGGACGATCGCGGTGGCTTCGGGCTGCTCATGCTCAGCGGCTTCGTCGCGCGGCGAATCGGCAATCAGCCGGGTACGGCCGCGGAGCTGATCGGCCCGGGCGATCTGATCCGTCCGTCGCTCACGCTCATGGATCAGGGTGACCTCGGTCTCGAGTCCTCCTGGGCCGTGGTCTCGGACGCGCGGCTTGGGGTGCTTGACGCTCGCTTCGCGTACCGCGCCGCCGCCTATCCCGAGATCGCGGGCAACCTGACCGAGCGGGCCCTGACCCGGTCGCGCCTTCTGGTGACCCAGGCCATGATCGCCCGGCAGCGCCCGGTCGAGGAGCGGCTCCGAATGATCTTCGCCCACCTGGCGGAGCGCTGGGGGCGCGTCCACCCCGACGGCATCCATCTCGACCTCCCACTCACGCACTCGCTGATCGCGGACCTGGTCGCGACGCGCCGGCCGACGGTGACCAGCGGCCTCGGCGCGCTGGCCGCCAGGGGCCTGGTCGCCCGGACGGCGGATGGGTGGCTGATCGCCTCGGATCAACCTCTGCTCCACAGCTCGAATGGCGAGGACCCCTCGGAGCACGGGTTCGTCGGGACATCAGCCGCCTGACCCGGCCAGTCTTGCCTCGCGAATCTCGCGCCGCCTCACGGCCCATCCGTATCCGTCCCACAAGACCAGCAGCGCCGCCCCCAGCAGCGCGCCGGCGGCGTCCAGGCCGAGCTGCGTGATCAGGACTCCGTAGTCCACCCCGAAGCTGGCGCCGAGCACGTGGGTGGCGACGTACAGATAGAGCTCGTAGACGATGCCGGCCGAGAACCCGAATGAGAAGGCGATCAGTCCGATCGCGACCCGCTCGTGCACATATCGGGAGGCGAGGCTCGGGACGAGCTCCAGCCGGATCAGCGCGACGTAGAGGATCGGCGCGGTGGCGAGGGAGACGACCACGTGGGTGGCCGCCTCATAGGGATCGAGCACCTCCAGTTGACCTGCGAGCGCTCCCCAGGCCTGCATCGCCATCGCGGCCATGAACGCCAGGTCGAAGAGGCGCGGCGGCCGGAGCTCGCGGACGAGGGCGACCGCGACGCAGGTAAGCCCGAAGCGCACGGCGGCATCGGGGTTCCCGTCCATGAGAGCCACCACGATGCCCGCGCCGAAAGAGAGCCTGAGCAGATCGAGGGGCCCGCGCAGGGCTCCGTTCCACTTGTGTCCCAAGATTCCCGGGAGCGCTGGGGGTTCGTCCAGCCGACGCGCCCCGGGCTTCGGGACCTTCGCCATGACCTCCTCGCCGAAGCCCTCGACCGGATCGTCCCCGCGCGCGGACCCCCCCAGCCGCGCGCGCCGGCGGGTGCCCCAGCCACGGCGGTCCCAGACCAGGATCAGCACGGCCCCGAGCAGCGACCCGATCCCGTCCACCGTCAGGTCGCCGATCGAGTCCCCGTAGCTGACGTAGAGGTGGGCGCCGAGGAAGCGATCGGCGAACCACTCGTAGATCTCGTAGAGGCCGCCCATGAACGACCAGCCCAGCGCCGTCGCCAGCAGGACCATCCCGACCCGGTGGCGCCGCAGGCTGTCACTGGCGAGATCGGGCACCACGTCCAGCCGGACGAGCGCCAGATAGAGCAGCGCCGCGCTCGCTCCCGAGAGCACCGTGTGGACGACCTTGTCGTACGCGTAGATCTGGTCGAACGCGCCGAACACGTTGCCCCAGGCCTGCAGCCACATCGCCGAGACGAAGGCGAAGTCGAAGAGGCGCGGGGCGTCGATCGCCCGCGGGATCAGCACGACCAGAAAGGTGAGCAGCAGGCGAAAGCTCTGCTCGCGCGGGCCGGTGAGGAGCGTGACCGCCGCGCCGATGAGGAGGGCCAGGCGCATCAGGTCCACCGGGTCGCGCACCCACCGCGCCCAATCCCCCAGCATCCAGCCGGGCAGCCGCTCGCCGGGCGATGTCCGGAATCGCTGCGTCGCGGTCTCCATCTCCCGGGCATACCCGCCCTGCGCGCGGCAAACGGCAGCCAGGTCTCCCCCGTGACCGGTTGCCTCGCCTGCCACCGTGGAAGTCGGAGGTCATACAGCCCCGAAGCCGTGTGGGCGCACGTAGATCGGATTCGAGACGATCCAGCGCCGCGCCAGCCCCTCGTGGTCGAGCCACGCCTCGGCCCGCCAGACGCCGGGCTCGCCGGCCGGATGGTCGAGCGACTCCGCCCGGCTCTCCACCACGCAGCTCGAGTCGTGGATCAGCCGGATCTGCGCCTCTCGGGGACACCTGACGCGGATCGTCCAGTCGCCCTCCGGCGCCTCCTCTCCCATCTCGATCCTGGCGGAGTCCGATTCCGCCCAGAGGGAGAAGCCGGCCGCGGGAGCGACCCAGTCCATCGCGAGGTAAGCCCGGCCGGCACCGAGCCCCGAGAGGATCCGGTCACGGTCCTCCGAGGCGTCCCCGGTCGGCGTGCAGTCGACGTGGGTGCTGAGCAGCCCGAGGAAGCGCTCGTGGCGCATCGGGGAGATCACCCGTCCGCGAACGCGGAACCCGGACTGGTGCGCGTCCAGCCCTCCGATGGCCGGAACTCGGCGCCTCGCGGCGATCGCATCCCAGAGGGCGAGGTGCTCGGCCGGGGCACCCGCGAGCAAGCGCTCCGGATGCCGGAGGAACGAGATGGCCTGCCGCGGGTTCGACCAGCGCTCGGCCTCGTCGGTGAGCACGCTCCACAGCTCCACCCCCGTGCGCTCGCATTCGTCGAGCGCCCGCCATGGATGCGGTCGCCCGATGCGGCGCGACATTCGCGAACCCTCTGAGAACGGATGCGCGGCGAAGCTGATCCCTCCGGCAGCGTCCACCGCGGCGCAGATCTCGGGCTCGCTCAGCCCCCTGTGCGCGATCTCCTCGCCGACCCCGAAGGCGAGCAGGTGACCGTCCCGCGGCGAGACCTCCAGCCCGATCACGCACAGCACCCCGTCGTGCCACCCCTCCCAGCCGTCACGGCGCGCCTCGATGCTGTCGTGATCGGTGATCAGGAGCGCGTCGATGCCGATCCGCTGGGCCACATCCAGGAGCTCCGGAATGGTCGCCGTGCCGTCCGAGTAGGTCGTGTGCATGTGGATCGCGCACCGCATCCGCCGGCCTCAGCGATCCTGACGGCCGATCACGGCTCGTGCTCGGGACAGCAGGGGGAGGCTGAGCAGCACCGCGATCGAGGCGACGCCCCACATCGCCGCGTAGCCGTCCGTCGAGCTCAGGATCCCGCGGCTGAGCTGGATCGCCACCCCCGCCAGGATAGGGCCGAGCATCGTCCCGACTCCGCGGGTGAGCTCGAAGACCCCTGCCGCGGCTCCATACCTTCCTTCCGGCATCACGTTCATCACCGCCGCAAAGGCCAGGGTCATCACGACGCCGCCGGCGAACGAAACGAACGGCACGGCCACCAGGGCGATCGGGCTCTGGGTGACGAGCGGAACGAGCAGGCCGAGGCCGTAGACCACGACGCCGGCGCGCAGCACGCGGAGCTCACCGATGCGGTCTCCAAGCGGACCGCCGACAAGCGCGCCGGCGATGATCGCGACGGCGGCAGCGCTGAGCACGGCGGAAGCGAAGCTGCTGCTGTGTCCCAATCCGGCCGTGAAGAAGAGGATCACGAAGGTCTTGATGGCTCCGAGCGCGAGCTCCCAGAGCAGGTTCGCGCTGACGAGCAGCCGGATGGGCCGCTCGCGAAGGATCTCTCGCGCCGCCGCGATCGTCCCCTGCTCGGACCGGTCCGCTTCCCCGTTCTGCCTGCTCGCGGACGGGACGCTCAGGAAGAAGAGCGCCGTGGTGGCCACGAGGACCACGGCCGCGAGGGCGAAGGGGATCTCCCTGCCGATCGAGAGCAGGACGCCGCCGCCGACCAGCGCGACCACCAGCCCCGCCTCGCGGAGGGTCTTCTGGGCCGACTGCGAGCGACCCCGCATCTCGTTCTGGACGAGGTCGGGGTACTCCGCGCGGTAGGGCGGATAGAAGAGGAAGTACCCGACGTAGAAGGTCAGCAGGATCGGGGCGACGCCGGTGACGCTCCGCGCGAGCGGCATTGCGATCAGCGCCGCTGCGGCGAGAGGAGCCCCCGCCAGGATGAAGGGCATTCGACCGCCGATCGGCGTCTGCAGAGAGTCCGAGCGCCGGCCGACGAACGGCGGGATGAACAGCGCGAGCAGCCCCTCGGTCCCGATCAGCACCCCGATCACCGTCGGTCCGGAGATCTCGCTGAGCAGAACCGGCAAGTAGGTCGAGACCGTCGTCGCCGCCAGAGCAAGGCCCAGGCTGGGAAGCGCAAGGAGGAGCAGGAAGCGCCGGTCGCCGTGCCGCTTCCCTCCCCCGGCGAGGGTTCGGCCGATTCGCTGCCGCCCCCTTTCGAGCGCGCGGGTGGGGTTCGTTGCCATACCGCCCTCGTTTCCCGCAGCGGCATCTCGGTAATCCGAACCCAGTGTCGGGGTTTCCACACAGGGTCTCTGTCGAGTACCGCGCGGTACTGCTGGCGGCCGCGCTCGTCGTCGCGGGAATCCTCTTCAGCGAGCTGCTCACCCTGCTCGTGGCGATCCTGATCACGGTCCTGGTGGCGATTCCCCTGGAGGCGGCGGCGACCAGGCTCGAGCGCCTCGGCGTGCCCAGGCCGATCGGCGCCCTCGCGGGACTGCTGCTCGGGATCGCGGTGATTGCCGGGATCCTGGCGCTCATCTTGCCTCCGCTGATCCACCAGGTGCAGCAGTTCATCGATCAGGTCCCGTCGATAGTGGACGACCTGCGCGCGAAGGTCAGGGACCTGACCGGCGCGGAGCCCGGGGTGGTCGGGGACCGAGCGCGCCAGGCGCTCCAGCGGTACACGAGTGATCCCGCGGCCGTCGCGGGCCGCCTTGCGACGCTCGGATTCAGCCTCGCGAGCATGGTCGCCGCGGTCATCCTGATCATCGTCACCGCCTACTACATGGCCGTTCGGCCGCGCCCCCTGATCGATGGCGTGCTCTCGCTCCTCGGGCCCGAGCGCCGCGAGTGGGGCGAGGGTCTGCTCTCGAGGATCCGGGCCGCCTGGATCGGCTGGATGCAGGGAGTCGCCGCGGACATGCTGGTCACCGGCACCCTGACCTTCATCGGGCTGACGGCGATCGGGCTCCACTATGCGGCGCTGTTCGCAGTGATCCCAGCGCTGCTGGTCGTCGTCCCGTACTTCGGGGCGGTTGCGGGCGCGATCCCGCCGATCCTCTACGGGCTCACCCAGTCACCGACCGAAGCGGCCCTGGTGCTGGCGGTCTACCTCCTCGTCCAGCAGGTGGAGGGGCATCTGATCATCCCGCTGGTCATGTCGAACCGCGTTCGGCTTCACCCCGCGGTGATCGCGATAGGCGTCGTGGCGGTTGGATCGCTCTTCGGCTTCATCGGGCTGTTCGTCGCGGTGCCCATCCTGTCGCTGATCACGATCCTCGTCGACGAGATCTGGGTGCAGCCGCGCCACCGGGCAGCAGCGGGGCGCGAGGCCCGCTCGAACGGCTCCGCGGCCGACCGGCCCAAGGCGGGGGTGGGCCGCGAGGCCGTCGCGTCGTGATGGCGTGGAGATGGGCCTGATCAGATCTGCGCTAGAACAAGCGTCGTGAGCGAGGGCGGGTCGCAGGAGGGAAGGTCTCCATCCCGGATGGTCGACGAGAGGATCGACGGGCTGGGCGACTGGCGGAGCGACGGCTGACCGAGCTGCCGCCGTGGCGGCGCTTCAATCGCGAGTGCGGCCACCGTCCCCCGGCGGATTGTCGACCGGCAAGCCGGCGCCTCGCCAGGCCTGGAAACCGCCGATCACGTCGGCGACATCGAGCCCCAGTCGTCGCAGGTTCGCGGCGGCGAGACTCGACTGGTAGCCCTCGTCGCAGATCACGATCACCTGGCGATCGCGCCGGGCGAGCGCCGGATCGTGGTGCTCGCAGGCCGGATCGAGCCTCCACTCGAGGGCGTTACGAGGCACTAGCGCGGCGCCGGGGATGATTCCGTCCCCTGAGCGCTGGGACTCCGAGCGGATGTCGATCAGGCGAGCACCTTGGCGCGTCGCCTCCAGCGCCTGGCCCGGTGAGAGCCGGAGGATGCCGCGACGAGCCTCGGCCAGCAGCTCCTCGACGCTTTCAGCTCGATGGGCCAGGCTCATCGAGTCCACACGATCAGCTGATTCAGGCACCGCGCTGACGGGCGACGAGCATCAGCTGGATGCTCGCACCGAGGAGGTAGAGGACCGTCGCCGTGAATATCGCGAGAGACCATGAAAGCCGGCTGGGGATCTGGGCGATCAGGGCGACCGCCCCGACGGCGATCCCCACCGCGAACCAGTTGAGCACCCCCGTGACAACCCGCTCCCTGCCGAGCTCCGAGAGGTCCAGTGCCTCGAGATGCCGGCGGGCGGCGATCGCGAAGATCGAGAACCCGGCGAGCGCGCCGACCACGAAGAGAAACACGTCACCGACGTTCGGCGAGCCACGAAAGTGGATCAGGACCGCCCCGGAGCTCCAGACGGAGACCGTGTAGCCGTAGGGTGCTGCGCTGGCCGAGGCGAGGCTTCCCAGGGCGGCGCCGAACCGGATCGAATCGGTCCGGTCCTGCCGGTCCCTATTCATGGATGTCCTTCGCCCTGATCACGGTTTCGTCGGTCGGCTGCCGCACCCCCTCCAGCCTTTCCCGCGCTCAGCCCCGCAAACACCCGGTCCTCATGAGTAGGTGTCCCAGGCCAGGAGCTCCGGGAGGGGATCGTATGGTTGCCCCCCGGCGTACCAGCCGGGCGCCGTCCAGTGCTCGAAGTGGAGATGGCAGCCCACCGCGTTGCCGGTCTCGCCGACGTGGCCGATCTGCTGGCCCGGATAGGTGGGGGTCCCGACCACGGCCCAGGAGCGCTTGGTCATGTGCATGTAGACCGTGTCGGTTCCGTCAGTGCCGTGAATCACCAGGTAGTAGCCGGCCCCGCTCGCCTGGTAGGCCCGGGCCGTGACGACGCCCGCCTGGGCGGCATACATCTTGGTGCCGCACGGCGCGAAGATGTCCTGGCCCTGGTGGACGTGACCCGACCGTGGCGCCCCGAAGCGCGCCTCGGCACCGCCGAAGTTGTGCGGGTCGCCGACCGGAAAGGAATAGTTGCCGGCCGCCGCGCGCCGGCGCGCGAGCTTGCGCTCGCGGCGCCTGCTGATGATTCCCTTGATCCGCTTCGCCTGCTTGCGCTGAACGACGCCGTCGACTTCCCAGTCGCGGCGGCGCTCGAGCCTGCGGACGTTCTTCCAGGTCAACTTGCCGTAGGCGCCGTCGACCCGCGTCGGGAGCTTCAACCGCGTCAGGTCACGCTGCAGCACCCGCACGTCCTTTCCGCGAGTGTGGGGCCCGAGCGTACGGTGACCGAACTTCAGCGCAATGGCGTCGGCCGGCGCGCTCAGGGCCAGGGCGATGGAGGCGAGGCCGACGAGCCCTCGCGGCATCGCCCGCCTCACGGGACCACTCCGATCTTCACCTTCGCGCGGCCGACCGCAACGACGCCCAGCTTGGCGGCCAGCTTCCTGGTCAGATCCAGGCCGTACCCCTTCCGGTAGGGACCGCGGTCGATCACGCGAGCTCGCGTCCAGTGGCCCCGGTAGGCGAGCGTGACACGCGTCCCACACGGCAGCGAGCGGTGCGCGACTCCCACGGTCTTCTTCGTGAGCCGCACCCCGCAGGCCGTCCGGCGCCCCCAAAGTCCCGGCCCGTACCAGCTTGCTCGGTTCCGTGGCATCCCGGCCGCGATCGCCTTCATCGTCGGCCGGCCCACCACCCCGTCTTCCTGCAGCCCCGCCGATCGCTGCCGGGAGCGGACGGCGGCGTCGGTCTGGTCGATGAAGGCTCCGGAATACGGGGCGTCCAGGGCCTCGGAGCGCAGCGCCCAGTTGAGCGTCTTCACGTCGGCTCCACGGTCGCCCAGCTGGAGCGTCCTCGCCCCCAGCGGGAGCCGGTAGAAGGGAGCTTCGGCGGCCCGTGCCTCGCCGGCCGATCGATCGAGCGGCAGCGCACCGCTCCAACAGCTCGCTACCGCCGCGACGATCGCCGCGCAGCGCAACTGCCAACTTGCCTTTGACATGCGTTGACCTCTTTCCTGTTCGCGCTTCCGGGGTTAGCTGCCGGGCTGACGCGTGGAAAGCCGCGTCGTACCGCCGGTGCTGGCGGCACTTCGCCCCAGGGACTCGGGTCCCCCGGCCACCGGCGACGGTGTGCCGGCGGTTCAGCTAGGTCTTTCGAGGGTTAGATAACGGCCCCTGGCGTGAAAGTCGTGGCGGCGCCGGCCCGATTGTCAGGGACCTGACATCGTGTTGAGCGCAGGCCATCGTCCCCTCGCCCGCTCCTTGGGGCGAGCACTCGTGTTGGGAGTTGGGGTGACGGCGACGGAAATCGTCAAATCGCAAGACAGGGAGCTCGTGAACGCGCGCGATGACAAGCAGCTCGTGAAGGTCCTCGACCTCGATGCATCCCTGCTCGCCGCCGTGCCCGCGGACAAGCGAGGGGCGGCACGGGATGCGCTGGTCGCCACGACGGTCCACGTGGAAGTCGGCCCATGGGACGGCGAGGGCCTCGGCGAGGCTGACGCGCTGGGCCTGCTGGCGCTGGGTGGTCTGCTGACGAGAAACGTCGAAATCGCCGGGACTCACTCGCGCGAGATCCTCGGCACCGGCGACATCGTCCGGCCCTGGGACGAGGACTCGGCGCTTGATCCCGTCCCCTCGCACACGACGTGGACGGTCCTCGAGCCCACGCGCCTCGCCCTCCTCGATCGCCGCTGGGTGCTGATGGCGGCTCGCTGGCCGGAACTCGGCGACGAGATCCTCCATCGCGTGATGCGCAGATCACGCTGGCTCGCCGTGCTGCTCGCGATCGCGAATCTGAGAGGGGTGGAGAGCAGGGTCCTCCTCCTGCTCTGGCACCTCGCCGGCAACTGGGGCAGGGTGACTCCGTCCGGGACGCTGGTCCCCTTCGGGCTCACCCACGAGGTGATCGCAAGCCTCGTCGGTGCAAGACGTCCCTCCGTCACCACCGCCCTCGCCGCCATGGAGCGCGACGGGAAGCTTCAGCGCGTGGAAGAGGGATGGCTCCTGCACGCCGATCCGCCCACGTCAGGCGGCTGACACAAGAGCGGCCGGGTCCGAATCTTTGCTCGGGATCGGCTGTTAGCCACACTCGATGCACATCGCTTCACACAGGCCGATCGCCGCCGTCGCCGCTCTTGCGCTGTCGGCCATCGCCCTCGCGGCTTGCCTCAACGTCGACAAGGCGGCGGCCGGCACGACCGTGCTCGGGGCGACGGGCGCGGCCGAGGCAGGCTGTCCGCAGCATTGCCTGGTCGAAGCGCGCGTGACCGGTTTTCAGACCTCCATCGGGCGTCGGCGCGATCCGTTCGTCACCCCCGCCCGCGGCCGGATCGTCGCCTGGTCCATCAAGCTCGGCATGCCCCGGCGACGGGACATCAAGGGGTTCAACCGGAAGTTCGGAGAGTCGAAGGCGAGGATCTCCATCCTCAAGCGTGTGCGCTCGAAGCGGCGCGCTGGACGACCCCGGCCCACCTACCGGCTTCTCCGTGAGAGCCCTGTGGTGAGGCTGCGTGCGCTGTTCGGAAAGCTCACCACGATCACCCTGCCGCGCCCGCTCAAGGTCGGGCGAGGCCAGGTCGTCGCGTTGACGATTCCGACCTGGGCACCCACATTCTCGGTCCTCGACTCGAAGCGCAGCCGGTGGCTCGCCAGCCGGTCGGCGACCAGGCGGAGGGGCGGCTGCGTCACGGCCGATGGGTTCGCCAATCTCCACGCTGGCGGCCCGGATCAGAAGCTCGGCTCATCGCGCGTATTCGGCTGCGCGTACCACGGCGCTCGCCTTCTCTATTCCGCCAGGTTCGTCAAGCGGGGAACCCGCCCGTGAGGCGCACGACGCGATTCGCAGCTACCCCGCCGGTTATCGATCGGTGAGCAGCTCTCCGTAGCCGAGCATCCGCATCAGCCCCGCAACCTGATCTCGAGCGCCATGCAGCTCGACGCCAAGGCGGCAGCGATCGCCTTCGCGGACCAGCTCGGTGAGCGCACGCGCACCGTTCAGGTCGATGAAGTCGAGGCCCACCAGCTCGACGATCACCGGGCGCCCCTCATTCAACTCCGTTCTCACCGCCTCGAGCAGCTCATTTCCGGCGGAGTAATCGAGCTCTCCCCGCAGCATGACCGCGGTCCAACCCCGCTGGCGCCGGACCGAGATCGCGCAGACGGGGAGGGCTCCCGACGGGCCGACGTCCTCGGCCGGCGCCCCCGATCGGGCGGTTCTCGAGGAGCTGTCCAGTGACCGGAACACCGTGACTCCCTTTACAAACCCTGCCGCGGAGCGACGCTGCGGGCGGTGCCCGCCGGTGGTCAGCGTGCTGACAGCCCTCCGCAGCGGCGGCCGCCGGGGCTGGTTTGGCTTCTGAGATGCGACGCGCGGAAAGACGAACGCTGCAGCCCCGGGTGGCGCTCCTCATCCTCCCTGCCATCGCCATCTCTCTTGCGGCGATCCTCGCCCAGCCGAGGGCGGGCGGGGTCGCCGCCGCGGGCCCGAAGTCCAAGCCAAACGTCATCCTCCTGGTGACCGACGATCAGACCCTTCAGGAGATGAGCGGACTGCCTCAGGCCTCGGCGCTGATCGGCGGGCAGGGGGCCACCTTCAATCGCGCGTACATCTCGTATCCGCTCTGCTGCCCGGCGCGCGCATCGATCCTGAGCGGCGAGTACATGCACAACCACAACGTCCGGGGCAACAGCCCGCCAACCGGGAGCTGGTCGCGCTTTCATGACCTCGGCACCGAGGCGAGGGATCTTCCGACCTGGCTGCAGGCCGCCGGCTACTACGACGTCCAGATCGGCAAGTACCTGAATGGATACGGAGGCGCGCCTCCACCGACCCCACCCGGATGGAACGAGTGGTACGGAAAGCTCTCCGAATACGACGAATCCGCCCCCGGCGGAAAGATCTACTACGACTACCGCCTGCGCGAGGATCCGCCCCCGAAGGGTGGGGTTCCGTGTCCGAGCGGCGACCCCGCTGGACCCGGCAAACCCTTCACGTGCCACTACGGCGAAGCCCCCAGCGATTACCAGACCGACGTGATCCGCGAGAAGGCGGTTGAGGCGATCCACCGGCTCAGCGGCCCGTCGGCCGGACAGCAGCCCTTCTTCCTCAACATCGACTTCAACGCTCCGCATCCGCCCTACGTCGCTGCGCCGAAGTACGCCGGCAGCGAGGCGGCCACGCCGATCGCCGAGCCGGCGGGGACGAACGAGCCCAACATGACCGACAAGCCGTGGTTTCTGCGGCGGCTGCCGAAGCTGGGCGCCGGCAAGCTCGCCCTGATCACCCAGCGCCGGCGGATCAGGCTGGAGATGCTGCACAGCGTCGACGACGCGATCGCCTCGATCGTCCAGACCCTGGCAGCCGACGGCCAGCTGGACAACACCTACCTCTTGTTCACCTCGGACAACGGCTACTTCAACGGCGAGCACCGCATCCGGCAGGGGAAGTACCTGCCGCACGAGCCCTCGAGTCACGTGCCGCTGATGATCCGGGGCCCGGGAATCCCCGCGGGCTCCGTCTCCGACGAGCTGGTCTCAAACGTCGACATCGCCTCCACCGTCGCCGAGGCCGCAGGCGTCGCGCCCGCGCTTCCCCAGGACGGTCGCTCGATGCTCCCCTTCGCCCGCCAGGCCGGGCTTCGCTCGGCTCGGCCCATTCTCCTCGAAGGAGACACGGGACCGAGCATCGACGACGAGGGAATCGAGGGCCCAAGCGCGCAGGATCCTGCCCTCCGGCGTTATGCGAAGAGGGTGCACCGGCAGAAGAAGAAGCTCCGGCATCGCTGCCGCAAGCTCAAGCGGCGGAACCGCAGGCGTGCGCTCCTCTGCTACCGGCGCGGCGTCCGGAATATCGAGCAGGAACCGGTCGACAAGGCGTACAAGCTGAAGGCACCGGCATACCGCGGCATTCGAACGGACCGATACGCGCTCTTCCTGTACTCAACCGGTGAAGTGGAGCTCTACGACATGTGGACGGACCCGGACCAGCTCAAGTCCGTGGCCAAGAACCGGCGTTACCGGCGGGTGCGCTCGCAGCTGCTCGGCGAGCTCGACAAGCTCGCTCGCTGCTCCGGCGCGTCCTGCTCCGCGGCGGTCGCGCCGGATCCCGTTCCCGCCACGAAGCTCTGGCTTCGCTGCCGCTCACGCAGGTTCCGGCTGGCGGCAAAGAGCAAGTGCCGCCGGGCCCGCACTCGCGCCCGGGCCCGCGCTCACGCCCAGGCCCGTGCCCGCCGGCGGCTTCACGCGTGAGAGGCCGCCTTCGCGCATTTGCGCTCGCCGCGGTGGCGGGGATCGTCCTGCTGGGTGCGGCGGACCCGGGCAGCGCCGCCGCCAGATCCTCGGCCTGCCCTGGTGCGGTGAAGACCCTCAGCCCGCGGGGGCCGGCCGCGGCCCGGTTCACCATGCTGGTCAGGGTCAACAAGCCGAGCAATGCGCTCACCTATGCGAGCCCCGACGAGGCGGCCGGCGGGCTCGGCGGACGGATTCGCCCGCAGGACGTGTTCATCGTCAACACGCGGTTCCGGAACTCCTCTCCCTCGACCTGGACGCAGATAGTGGCCACCCTGCGCTCGGCGTTTCCATGCAACCGGATCGTCACGCTCAATGGGCTCGGAGGCGATCCCAGCGCACCGGGCTACGCCCTCGCCCTCGTCGACGCCCCGGGGATCTGGGGCGTGCTGACCGACTGGGAGCAGGATGACTGGAAGGCCGCCAGGCTCTCGAATCCGTTCCTCGGCACGTGGACGGCTCGCTTTCGCCGCGCGCAGAAGCGGGTGCGTCGCTGGATGGGCCGGTTGACGGCCCGTCTGGCCGCCTCGCCGAGGACACGGTGGAGGCGGGTGGGGCTCGTCCCCCAGCGGCTGCGCAAATGGGACTACGGCCTTCTGGCCAGGGGGATCAGCGGGCCGCAGCGCCAACTCGCGCCGCGGCGACGGGGAATCGAGAGCGTCCAGTCGCAGGACGCCTGCGCCTTCGGAGGCCCGCATGCGATGGCCTCCGCCGCCCGGGGCCTGCGCCGCCAGTACAAGCGAGCAAATTTCCACAGAAAGAAGAGAAAGGTCCGGGGGCGGCGCCGGTATGCCCGGAGAAAGTGGCGCACCCAGCCCGCCAATCTCGGCATGCAGATCTCGTTCACCGGGATCCCCGAAGCCGGGGCGGCGATGGCGCTGCTGCGGACCCCGCCGCAGGTGGCGGCGTGGTGCACCCGGGCCGCCCTCAGGCGCGGCGCCGGCGCCTTTCTCTACTGGGCCTCGCCGGAGTCGATGCGGCTCCTCTTCTCGACCCCGGTGATCTGCGCCCTGCGGCCGCCCAGGAGCGGAGCGTGCTGAGCTCGGGCTGACAGCGAGGGCGTGGAGGCGGGTGGTCGGCGCGCTATCCGTAGGAAGCCACACCCAGATCCTCGGTGCGGCGCTAGGCCTGTCGCAGCAGCCCGGAGACCGCCTCGGCCAGCCGCTTCCCGGTCGCCGTCAGCCGGTACTCGGCGTGCGGCGGCCGGCCGGGCACCAGCCGCCGCTCGACGATCCCGGCGGACTCGAGCTGATCGAGCCGGTCTGACAGAGTCGTCGGGGAGATCCCGGGCAGCGACTGGCGGAACTCGTTGAATCGGGCTGCGCCGCTGGAGCAGGCATAGATCGTGCCCAGCGTCCAGCGGCGCTCCAAGAGGGCCGCGACGGAGCGGACCTCCGAGGGAACCGGCGCGCAGCTACGACATCGTGGCGACATCCGCTCCGCGCTCAGCCGGCTCGAGCGCATGCTCGAGGACCTCGTCGATGCTCATCACCATGTGGAAGGTCATCTGCTCGCGGACCTCCTCGGGGACCTCATCGAGATCGCCGCGGTTTCGCTCCGGCAGGATCACCTCGGTCAGCCCGGCCGCGTGCGCGGCGAGCACCTTCTGCTTCAGCCCGCCGATCGGCAGGACGCGCCCCTGCAGCGTCACCTCGCCGGTCATCCCGACGGTGTGCTTCACCGGGCGCCCGCTGAGCAGCGACGCGAGTGCGGTTGTCATCGCCGTTCCCGCGCTCGGGCCGTCCTTCGGAATCGCCCCGGCGGGAACGTGGACGTGAAACTCGCGCGCGAAATCGGCGCTGTCGATGCCGAGCTCGTCGGCGTGCGAGCTGACGTAGGAGAGCGCGATCCGCGCGGACTCCTTCATCACGTCGCCCAGCTGACCGGTCAGCACCAGGCCCTTGTCGCCGTCCATGGCGGTCGCCTCGATGAAGAGGACGTCCCCGCCGGTGCCGGTGACCGCCAGGCCGGTGGCCACGCCCGGGATCGCCGTGCGCTCGACCGACTCCTGGAAGAACTTCTGGCGGCCGAGGGCGTCGACCACCTCATCCGTCTCGACGGCGATCGGAGCCTCAGCCTCACCCGAGGCGATCCTGGTCGCCTCGCGGCGGAGCAGCTTGCCCAGCTCGCGCTCGAGCTGGCGCACGCCCGCCTCGCGGGTGTACTCGGTGATCACCTTGCGGAGGATCGCGTCGGAGGCCTCGACCTCCTCCGGGCGGAGCCCGTTGCGCTCCACCTGGCGCGGCCAGAGGTAACCGCGGGCGATCGCCAGCTTCTCCTCGGTCGTGTAGCCGTCGAAGCTGATCACCTCCATTCGGTCCAGCAGGGGCGCCGGGATCGTGTCGAGCATGTTCGCCGTGGCCAGGAAGACGACCTCGGAGAGGTCCACCTCGACGTCGAGATAGTGGTCGCGGAAGGAGTGGTTCTGCGCCGGGTCGAGCACCTCGAGCAGTGCCGCGGAGGGATCACCTCGCCAGTCGGCTCCGACCTTGTCGACCTCGTCGAGCAGGATCACGGGGTTCATCGTCTTCGCGTCGCGCAGCGCGCGGACGATGCGGCCGGGAAGCGCACCGATGTACGTGCGCCGGTGGCCCCGGATCTCGGCCTCGTCGTGGATCCCGCCCAGCGAGAGGCGAACGAACTCGCGCCCCAGCGAACGGGCGACGGACTCGCCGATCGAGGTCTTGCCGGTCCCCGGAGGGCCGACCAGGGTGAGGATCGCGCCATTCGCACGACTCTCCTCCTCGACGCCGCGCTCCTGGCGGAGCTTGCGCACCGAGATGAACTCCGTGATCCGCCTCTTTACGTCCTCGAGGCCGGCGTGGTCGCTGTCGAGCACCTCGCGGGTGTGCTTGGGGTCGAGCTTCTCCTCGGAGCGCTTCGACCACGGCACGGCCAGCAACCAGTCGAGGTAGCTGCGGATCATCGATGACTCGGGCGACTGCTCGCCCTGGCGCTCGAGGCGCCGCAGCTCCCGCTCGGCCTGCTCGGCGACCTCCTCGGGCATCTCCGCCTCGGCGATCTTCTTCTCGTACTCGCCGATCAGGTCGGTTTCGTCCTCGCCCAGCTCCTTGCGGATCGACTCCATCTGCTTGCGCAGGAAGTACTCGCGCTGCTGCTTCTGGGCGCCGGAGTCGACGTCGTCGCGGATCTTGACGCGGACCTGAAGCTCCGCCAGGCGCTCGCGCTGCATCTCGACAGCTAGCTCGAGCCGCGAGGTGACGTCCAGTGTCTCCAGCAGCTCCTGCTTCTGCTCGCGCGTCAGATCGGGGCTGAAGGCGGCCGTGTCGGCCAGCGCTCCGGGCTCCTCGATGGAGCGCAAGAACGCGCCGATGCGGTCGTCCGCGCCGCGCAGCTCGAGGATCTCCTCGACCACAGCGCGGTACTCGCGTACGAGCTCGTGGCTGCGCTCGTCCTCAGGGTGGCCGTCGTGGATCTCCTGCACCTCGACGCGCAACTCGTCGCCGTCGCCGGACTGCGCGGCGCCGGCCAGGCCGCGATGGAGCCCGACGACGGTCGCGGCCCATCCGCCGTTCGGCAGCTGGGCACGCTCGACCACCTCGGCCACGACGCCGACCCGGCCGAACTCGCCGTTCTGGCGCGGCAGCAGGAAGACACGGTCATCGTCCCCTGTGGCGATCGGCAGGGTGGCCGTAACGCCGGGGAACACGATCGCTTCGTCGAGCGGAATCAGAAGAAAGGTCATCGCTAAGTCCAATTTCTGTAGTTAGTCCACTACAGGATAGCGACCGCCGCCGATCAGCGGCGACCCCGCTTGCACTGCCAGAAGGCAACCTCGCCGCCGTTCGGCGTCGAGACCACGCTGCGCCATCCGTCGCGCCCCTCGCGCGGACCGAGGAGCACCTCTCCGCCGAGTTGGCGGGCCTGTTCCGTCGTCCTCGTCACGTCCGGGACGTTCACGTACGGCAGCCAGAAGGATGGCTTGGCCTCGGACTCGACGACCCCGCCTCCCACCCCGTTGCCCATCCCCAGCGCCAGGTACGAGCCCGAGCCGACGTGGACGCGCTCCGGGCGCCAGGCGAACAGCCGCGCGTAGAACTCGACCGCACCCCGCGGATCGCCGGTATGGAGCTCCAGGTGGATCACGGGATTGGCAGCCCTGGAATTCATTCCCTGTCACTGTGACCGGCCGCTGTGCGCAAATTCATCGGTCCGGCGATTAGTTTCCGCGGTGGCGTCCGTCTACTCTCCAGAAGCGATGAGCTCGGCATCCACGGAAAGCACCGTTGAGCAGCGCGAACTGCTCGACACGGCCCGGAAGGGCAGCGAGGACGCCTACGCGCGCCTGATCGAACCTCACCGCTCCGAGCTCCAGGCCCACTGCTACCGCATGCTCGGCTCGGTGCAGGACGCGGAGGACGCGCTCCAGGAGGCGCTCGTCCGCGCCTGGCGGAACCTCGAGAAGTTCGAGGGCCGCAGCTCACTGCGCTCTTGGCTGTACCGGATCGCCACCAACACCTCCCTCGACGCGATCGGCCGGCGGCCGAAGCGCATCCTGCCGATCGATTACGGCCCGCCGGCGGATCCCGACGGCGGAGTCGGCGAGCCGCTCGTCGAGTCGGTGTGGATCGAGCCCTTCCCGGACGAGACTCTCGGCCTCGAGGACGGCTACGCCTCCCCCGACGCGCGCTACGAGCAGCGCGAGTCCGTCGAGCTGGCCTTCGTCGCCGCCCTGCAGCTCTTGCCCGCCAACCAGCGAGCGGTCCTGATCCTGCGCGAGGTGCTCGGCTTCTCCGCGCAGGAGACCGCGGACACGCTCGAAACGAGCGTGGCGTCGGTGAACAGCGCGCTGCAGCGCGCGCGGGCGACGATCGAGAAGCGGTTGCCGGAGCAGAGCCAGCAGGAGACGCTGCGCGCGCTCGGCGACGAGAGGCTTCGCGAGATCGTCGAGCAGTACGCGGACGCCTGGGAGCGCAACGACGTCGACACGGTGGTCTCGATGCTCGCCGAGGAGGCCGCCTTCACGATGCCGCCGATGTCGCGCTGGTTCTTCGGCCACGACGGGATCCGGGGCTTCCTCGAGCAGTGGTCGATGATCCCCGACTGGCGCTGGAAGTCGATCCCGACGATCGCCAACGGCCAGCCGGCACTCGCCTTCTACAGCTGGGACGAGGAGCAGGGCACGCGCGTCCCGTTCGCGGTCAACGTCCTCACTTTCGAGGGCGACAAGATCAAGGAGGTGGACGCCTTCATCGTGCGCGGCTCGCAGGACCCGGACCCGGAGGTCCAGGCCCGGACGCCGGAGCAGCCCGCGGATTACGAGCGGCTGCAATCCGCCTACGCGCGGTTTGGGCTGCCCGCACAGCTCGACTGAGCGCTTTTTCACAATCGCTTGACTTCGACCGCGGTCGAACTTGTACAAACAACCGATGAGTTTCGGGGGGGTCCCCGGTCGTAACTGGAAACGACCCCTCGGTGGCACAGGAGGCCCAATCAGATGACGCAGGCACAGGGCGGAACAGACCAGAGCACAGCACCGATGAGCGACCGCTCCCGCTGGATCGCTCTGTATGTCCTCTGCGCGGGCATGCTGATGATCGTTCTCGACATCACCGTCGTGAACGTGGCGCTGCCCTCGATCAAGAGCGATCTCGGCTTCAACCAGTCGAGCCTGGCCTGGGTGGTCAACGCCTACCTGATCACCTTCGGCGGCCTCCTGCTGCTCGCCGGCCGGCTCGGCGACCTGGTCGGCCGCCGGACGATCTTCCTCATCGGCATGGCGGTCTTCGTCGCTGCATCGGTGCTCTGCGGCGCCTCCCAGAGCGAGGCCATGCTGATCGGCGCACGCCTGCTCCAGGGGATCGGCGGCGCGATGACCTCCGCCGTGATCCTCGGAATGATCGTGACGATGTTCCCCGAGCCGGCCGAGCAGGCGAAGGCGGTCGGCGTCTACGCGTTCGTCGCGTCAGCCGGCGGCGCCGTCGGCCTGCTGCTCGGCGGCGTGATCACGCAGGTGATCAGCTGGCACTGGATCTTCTTCCTCAACGTCCCGATCGGCCTGGCCACCGCGCTGTTCGCGCGGCGCCTGCTCGAGAACGACAAGGGCATCGGCTTCGGCGAGGGCGCCGACCTGCTCGGCGCCGTGCTGATCACATCCTCCCTGATGCTCGGCGTCTACACGATCGTCGAGCCGGCCGCCAAGGACGGTTGGGGCGCCTCGACGACGTTGCTCCTGGGCGCGGGCTCGCTGGTCCTGGGCGCCCTCTTCATCGCCCGGGAAGCCACCGCCAAGACGCCCCTGATCCCGCTGCGGATCTTCAAGTCGCGCAACGTCTCCGGGGCGAACTTGGTCCAGATCCTGACCGTGGCCGGGATGTTCGGGATGTTCTTCATGGGCTCGCTCTACCTGCAGCTGGTGCAGGGCTATGACGCTCTCCAGATCGGACTGGCCTTCCTGCCGGTCACGATCATCATGGGGACGCTCACCGGCCGGTACTCGGAGCCGCTGATCATGCGCTTCGGCGCCCGGACGCTGCTCTTCCCGGGCCTTGGCCTGGTGGCCGCCGGATTGGTGTTCTTCACGCGGGCCCCGGTCGACGCCACCTACGTCACCGACGTTCTCCCGGTCCTCGTCCTGCTGGGCACCGGCGTCGGGATCTGCTTCCCCGCCCTGATGACGATCGCGATGTCCGGCGCGACCCGCGCCGACGCGGGCCTCGCCTCCGGGCTGGTCAACACCTCGGCGCAGGTGGGCGGCGCAATCGGCCTGGCGGTCCTCGCGACCCTCTCCACCTCGCGCAGCAACGCCCTAGAGGACGCCGGGCACTCGACGGCGTCTGCGCTGACCAGCGGCTATCACCTGGCCTTCTGGGTCGCCGCGGGCCTGGTCGTCGCGGCGATCGGCGTGGCCCTCTGGGTCGTGCAGCCCGAGGACAAGGCCGCGCAGCAGTTCGCCGGCGACGAGATGTCCGGCCAGCTTCCGGCCTCCGACGAGGCCGCGTACTCGGAGGCCGCGTAATTTGGACGAGGCGGTCCAGCGCGGTCTCGAGAACGATCGGACGATCGACATCACCACCATCGGCCGCCACAGCGGCGACCCTCGCCGGATCGAGATCTGGCGCTACCGCCACGACGGCCGCACGTTCTTGAGCGGCTCACCCGGCATCCGCGACTGGTACGCGAACCTGGTCGCTCACCCGCAGTTCACGTACCACCTGAAGGGCAGCGCGCAGGCAGACCTGGACGCCGTCGCCCGGCCGATCACCGGCGAGGCCGAGCGCCGCGAGGTGATCGCCGGCATTCTCGAGGACCTCGGCCGCGGGTCGGGAGACCTCGAGGAATGGGTGGCGAGCAGTCCGCTTGCCGAGGTCGAGTTCAAGCACTGACGGCGAGCTCGGGCTGGAGACGGGTGTCGACCATCGCCCGGTTGCGCCCAGCGCGCTTGGCGGCGTAGAGGGCGGCGTCGGCAAGCTGGAGATGCGGTTGGAGCTCGATGGGAGAGGTCGCCACGGAGACGCCCGCGCTCAATGTGGCTCGCGGCAGGCCGGGGCCCTCGACGGCGAAGGCGCGTCGGATCCGCTCGGCGTAGTCCAGCGATCGCGCGAGGTCGGAGTCGATCAGGAGCGCAACGAACTCCTCGCCCCCCATCCGGCCCACCAGATCGCCCCCTCGGCCCTGCTCATGGAAGAGCTGCCCGAGGCGGGCCAGCACCCTGTCGCCGGCGTCGTGACCGAACTCGTCGTTGACCGACTTGAAGTGATCGATGTCGAAGGAGACGAACCCGAGTGGGGCTCCGCTGCGGCGAGCTCGCGAGAGCTCCACCCTGGCCCTCTCGATGAAGCCCCGCCGGTTGAGGACGCCGGTGAGGCCATCGACGCGGGCCTCCCCGGCCAGCCGCTTGACCAGCCGCTCATTGCGCGCCGCGAGCAGGTCCACCACGCCGCCGACCACGATCATCGTGACCATCACGTCCAACCAGCGGTCGACGTAGCCGACGCCGGGCGGGAGTGAGATGAGGGCAGCACCGTGGACGATCCCGATCCAGGCAACGATCATCACGGTCCCCCTGCGCCCGAAGAAGTAGGACTGCCAGAGCACCGGCCAGGCGTAGAGCGCGGCGCCGTCCCCATGTCCGTGGGTGGTCGCAATTGCGAGGGCGATCAGCGCCGCCCCGATCGGACCGAGGGTGGCCAGCGCCCAAACCGGGAGCCGCCGCCCCCACAGCAACAGAGCGGTGACGATCGTCAGCGCGATGAAGCTCGGCACCATCGAGAACTTCGAGCCGGCGGGGATCAGGCTCTCGATGGAGCCGACGAACGCGGCGCCGCCGTACATCGCGGCGGCGCTGTAGGCCATCGCCTTCTTGCTCGAGTCTGCTCGCGCTCTGAGAAGCGGCTTCATGTATGCATCCATCCGGATCGCACCTACGCATGGTCGACGGGGCGGAGGGACTTGTCATCCGTACTTCGCCTCCGGAACGCAGGGGTTTTCCGCATTCGCCGCCTCAGGCGGCTTGGAAACGCGGATGTCGAGCCGGTGGAAGCCGAGCCTCAGTTCTTCGTCCATGTGATCGCGACCACCCCGGCAGACGGGCAGAAAACGGCTTCGTTACCGTCCCCGCGGTGATCACGGAGCCCGAGGCGGGAAGGCGGCGGCTGCTGGCGGTGGTGCTGGTGGCGGGGACGCTCGGCGCCGTCGCGCTCGCCGGCTGCGGCGAGAAGTCGGAGCCGGCGGTTCACCCGCCGACCACCGCGGCCACGACGACCACCCCGCCGGCCACCACGGCACCGCCCGCCACGGCGACCCGACCGACCCCCACACCCACCGCTCCGGTTCCGAAGACGACTCCCTAGATCCAGCTCAGCGCGACTGGGCGCGGAAGAAATCCGCGAGGTCCCGCGCCTGCACGGCCGGATCGCTCGAGGTCGGGACGGACGTGGGCGCCTGGCGCTGCTTGGCGCCGTCCGTTTTGCTCGGCGGGCCGGATCCGCCGGAGTCAGTCGCGATCAGTATGCCCGCGGCGACTGCCGCAAGGGCCGCAACGACCGCGGCGACGCGGGCCGCAGCGGAACGGTGGCGCCGCGCGACCTCCTTGGGGGCGGGCCAGGTCGCCGTCGCGGCCCCGGAGGCGGGCAGGCGACGGGTCCGCGGGGCCTGCGAACGGATCCTCCGAACGACCCCGTTGTCGGCGTCACCGTCAACGCTCGCAAGGGCCTCGCCGAGAGAGCGGGCGTCGGTGAACCGGTCGGTCGGGTCCTCGCGAAGGCAGCGCTCGACTATCTCGCGGAGCTCCGGGGCCCTGGCCTGGGGCAGGAGCTCGTCCGCGACGACCCCACACGCGTAGACGTCCACGGCGAGGGTGATCCTTCCGTCTGCCAGCTGCTCAGGCGCCATGTAGCGCTCGGTCCCGATCACCTTGCCGGGCCGGGTCAGCCGGGTGGTCTCCTCCGCGACACGGGCGATGCCGAAGTCGGTGATCTTGAGACACCCGTCGGATTGGCGCAGCAGCAGGTTCGGGGGCTTGATGTCGCGGTGCACGAGCTTCTTCGCGTGCGCGTGGCCGAGCCCGTCGCAGAGCTGGCGCAGCAGGCGCAGCGCCTCGCTCCGCGGGACGGATCTGCGCCTGCCGTCGAGTCGATCGCCCAGGGTCCCGCCCTCGACCTGCTCCATGACGATGTACGGACGGCCTTCGTCCTCGCCGACGTCGAATACCTGCACGATGTTGGGGTGATCGAGCCTGGCGGCGAGACGCGCCTCGCGCGAGAAGCGGCTGCGCACCTCCTCGTCTCCGGCGAAGTTGTCCGCCAGGAGCTTGATCGCGACGTCGCGGTCGAGCTTCAGGTCGCGCGCGCTGTAGACCGTGGCCATGCCCCCGTGGCCGAGCCGATCCTTGAGCTCGTAGCGGTTCGCTCCCAGGTAGCGGGTCATTCGCTCCCGCCCTTCAGCTTCGCCTGACCGGGAGGAAGCTTGTCGCCGTTGCCCGTGGGCTTCGATCCATGGTCGCCGCCGTGGTTGTCTTGGTGCTTGCCCTTGCGCTCCTGCTGCTTCTTCTGGTCCTCGGTCGGTGGGGGCGCGGGCGGCGGCGGGCAGTTGACCTGGTCGACAAGGCGCCCGGCGGCCGCGTCGACGCTCGGGCGCATCGACGCCGGCAGGCCGGCGTCGTCTACGGCCGCCCGCAGCTCATCGGCGGCGTGCGCGGCGTTGCAGGTGTCTCCGGCGTCCAGGTCCGATGCCACCCGGTCGCTGAGCTTGGCGAGATGCCCGGCGGTCTCGGCGGCGACGCGCGGCTTTCGCGCGACGGTCGAGTCCCCTCCTCCGCCTGAGCCACACGAGGCCAGGACGAGGATCGCCACTGCGAGGACTATCGCCGGCCCGGCGGCTCTCACTTTCCCTCTCAACATCGGTCCTGAATCTCCTGCCTCTCAGCCATTACCCACGGGTCGTTGCTGGAAACCGCGACAGCTCGCTACCGGGAGGCGGGGGTATCGCGGGAAGTCCGGATCCGTCCGGGAACGCTCGCAGAGTGAGAACTCCGATCCGCGGGTGTTGCGGATCAGGCGCTGGTGCCGGCAGCGATCACAGAGACCGGCGTCGGGACGGCTCACCGGTCGACGTCTGCATCCGCGGCGTTCCCTGCTTCCTCTGGGACTCCCTCGGCGTCCTTCACGGCCTCCGCCGCCGCCTCCGCGACCTCCTCAGCCTCGTCAGCGGCAACCTGCGCCTCGATCGCCGCCTCCTGGGCGCCGAAGATCGCTCGCTTCAGGCCCTCGGCGACGAACTCGCCGCTGCGCTGGGCCCGCTCGAGCGGCTCGGTGAGCTTGACGACACGGCCGAGCAGCTCGTTCATCCGCTCGGCCTGCTCCAGCGCCTGGTCGGCCTGCCGGCGCATCACCTCGAGCTGCTGGCGGGAGACCTCCATCAGGTCGTTGGCCTCTCGAATGCTCCGCTCCATCGTGCGCGGCAGATCGACCGCCGCGCGCGCCATCGAGACAGGCCATGTGACTAGCTCTCGGAGCACTTGGCGCAGGGTACCGAGCGCTCGCCGAGGTGCTGAAGGATGCCCCCCGGCCATCGTTACTTCACTTTGTATAGTCGGTGGATGCCCACGTTCAGGCGCCTAGTCGGCTTCCTGCGTCCGTATCGTCGCCAGCTGATCTGGTCGTTGCTGCTCGCCTGGCTGGCGATGGGGATGACGGTCGTGATTCCGCTCCTCAGCGGCTCGGCGGTGAACGCGATCGAGTCCGAGCACCGAAGCAAGATCCTGCCGCTGGCTCTGGCGCTGCTCGGAGCGGGCATTCTCCGCCTGGCGCTCACCGTGGGACGGCGGCTGATCGCCGGCAAGGTGTCTTTGGCGGTCGAGTTCGATCTGCGCCAGGTCTTCTACGAGCACCTCCAGAAGCTCGAGCTCGCCTTCTTCGACAGCCAGCAAACCGGCCAGCTGATGTCGCGGGCGACCGTCGATCTGCAGTCGATCCGCTTCTTCCTGGGCTACGGCCTGATCTGGATCAGCCAGAGCGCGCTGACGATTCTCTTTGCGGCGGTGGCGATGTTCGTGCTCGACCCGGTGCTCGCTCTGATCGCCCTGGCGCCCGTGCCGTTCCTGGTGGCCACCGCGACGCGCTACAGCAGGCGCAACCGGCCCGCCGAGCAGGAGGTCCAGCAGCGCATCGGGGAGGTGACGGCCGGCGCCGAGGAGGGGATCTCCGGGATCCGGATCGTGAAGGCGTTCGCCCGCGAGCGCCACATGCTCGATCGCTTCACGAGCTCCGTGAACCGGGTGTTCCAGCAGAGCATGGTCTCCACGCGCCTGCAGGCTTTCTACACGCCGTTGATGGGGTTCCTCCCGAACCTCGGGCTCGCCGCCGTCCTGCTCGTCGGCGGTCTCCAGGTGATCCACGGCCACACCAGCGTCGGGCACCTCACCGCCTTCTACCTCTACGTGGTGATGCTCTCAGGCCCGGTGCGCTGGCTCGGCATGTCGCTGAGCATGGCGCAGCGTGCCGTCGCGTCCGGCAACCGGATGTTCGAGATCCTCGACCGGCAGCCGTCGATGGAGAGCCCGCCCGGGGCGCCTCCGCTGCCGGAGGGCCGCGGGCAGGTATCGCTGCAGCGGGTGACGCTTCGCTACGACGGCGCGGAGCCGGCGCTGGCCGGCATCGACCTGGAGGTCGAGCCGGGCCGGACCGTGGCGCTGGTCGGTCCCACCGCGGCCGGCAAGACGAGCCTGGTCGGGCTGCTGGCGCGGCTCTATGACCCGAGCGAGGGACGCGTGGTGATCGACGGGGGCGACATCAAGGGCGTCGACCTCGCCTCGCTGCGCTCCGAGATCGCATTCGTCGCCGACGACAGCTTCCTGTTCTCGGACACCGTCTCCGGCAACATCGCCTACGCCCACCCTGACGCCACCCAGGAGCAGGTCGTGGCGGCGGCGAAGCGGGCCCAGGCACACGACTTCATCACGCGGCTTCCGGACGGCTACGAGACCGTGATCGGGGAGCGTGGGCTGACGCTGTCCGGCGGACAGCGTCAGCGGGTGGCGATCGCGAGGGCGCTCCTGGCCGAGCCGCGGATCCTGATCCTCGACGACGCGACCTCGTCCGTGGACGCCCGGACCGAGGCCGAGATCAAGAAGGGACTGCGCGAGGCGATGGAGGGACGGACGACGTTCATCGTCGCCCACCGCCTCTCGACCATCTCACTCGCCGATGAGATCGTGGTGCTCGACCGTGGCCGGATCGTGGACCGCGGCACGCACGACGAGCTGCTCGAGCGGTGCCCCCTCTACGAGGAGATCGCGGAGAAGGGCCTGGAGGACTCCGTGTATCTGCAGCGGGACCTCGAGGAGCGCGAGGAGCTGGCGAAGCTGTGAACGAGACGAGCGGCGGCCAGAACCTCTTTGCCCTGCTCCGGTCGCTGTGGCGCCTGGTGCGCGGAGAAGACCAGCGTTGGCGGAAGATCAAGTGGCTCTTCTCGCTGCTGCGGCCCTACCGGCGGCAGGTGCTGATGATGCTCGGCGCGCTGGTCCTCGCCACCGGGGCGACGCTCGCCCCGCCGTTCCTGGTCGGGAAGGCGGTCTCGGCGGCCCTCACCCAGAACACCACGGGGCTCGAGCTGATCATCGCGGCATTCGTCGGCGTCGCATTGATCGGATGGGGCACGTCGTATCTGCAGACCTACCTCGTCGGGTGGGTGGGCGAGCGAGCGCTTCAGGACCTGCGCATCCGGATCTTCACCCATCTCCAGCAGATGTCGATCGGATTCTTCACCCGGAACCGTCCAGGCGTGTTGATCTCGCGGATCACGAACGACGTGGACGCGCTCGACCAGCTGATCAGCAGCGGCGTCGTCACGCTCTTCTCGAGCACGCTGACTCTCGTCGGCGTCGTGGCGATCATGCTCGTCGCCGACGTCCAGCTGGCGCTGGTCGTGTTCCTGACGCTGCCGCTGCTGGCCGTCGCCAGCCTCGTCTTCCGGATCGTCGCGGCCAGCGCATACCGGATCACCCGGGAGCGGATCGCCGAGGTCACCGCGTATCTCCAGGAGACCCTGAGCGGCGTGCGGGTGGTGCGGAGCTTCGCGCAGGAGCGCCGGCACGTCGCCCGGATGGCGGAGCTCAACGAGCTCAACCGACAGGCCAATTTGAAGACCGTCTACCTGAACGCCTCCTACTTCCCGGCGGTCGAGCTCCTCTCGGCAATCGGCACCGCCGTGATCCTGCTCTACGGCGGGTATCAGGCGCTTGATCTCACCGGGCATGCGCGGGACGTGCAGATCGGGATCGTGGTCGCGTTCGTCGGCTACCTCTCCACCTTCTTCGACCCGATCCAGCAGCTCTCCAACCTCTACACGACCTACCAGCAGGGAATGGCCGCGCTCGACAAGATCTTCGACCTGCTCGACACCGAGCCCGACATGGTCGACAAGCCGGACGCCCTCGACCCGGGCACTCTCCGAGGCGAGATCGAGATGGACGGCGTCTGGTTCTCGTACGGGCTCGACCGGACCGCCGGGCTGAAGCGCTCGAGCGGGCTGATCGAGAGAGATGCGAGGGCGCGCGACAGCGCGACCCGTGATGTGCCGGGGAAGGAGGACGACGCGGCCTGGGCGCTCGAGGACGTCTCGGTACATGTCCCGGCCGGCCAGACGCTGGCGCTGGTCGGCGAGACCGGCGCGGGGAAGTCGACCTTCGCGAAGCTGGTCTCGCGCTTCTACGACCCGCAGCGGGGCCGGGTCCTGGTCGACGGCAATGACCTGCGCGACCTGAGCTCCACCTGCCTGCGCAGCCAGCTCGGGATCGTGCCGCAGGAGGGGTTCCTCTTCTCCGGTACGGTCCGGGAGAACATCGCCTTCGGGCGGCCCGACGCGTCCGACGACGAGATCGAGGCAGCCGCCGACGCGATCGGCGCCGGGGACTTCATCCGGCGGATGTCGGACGGCTTCGACACCGAGGTCGGCGAGCGAGGCGTGTCGCTGTCGGCGGGGCAGCGGCAGCTGATCGCGTTCGCGAGGGCGCTACTCGCCGAGCCGCGGATCCTGATCCTCGACGAGGCGACCTCCAATGTCGACGTGAGAACCGAGCGCGCGATCGAGACCGGCCTGCAGCGGCTGCTGCAGGGACGGACGGCGATCGTGATCGCGCACAGGCTCTCGACCATCCGGGGCGCCGGACGAATCGCGGTGCTGGAGCACGGCCGGATCGCGGAGAGCGGCACGCACGACGAGCTGATCGCAGCCGACGGCCGCTACGCCGAGCTGTACGGAACCTGGGCGGAGCTGGCAGCGGCGTAGCTAGCCTGGGGCGATGCCGCCGCTGGAGCCGCTGGAGCCGCTGGAACCGCTGGAGCCGCTGGTTCCCGAGGTGCCCGACGTGCCGCCGCCCGTGCCGCCGGAGGAACCGGTGCTCGGCGCGCTCGGGCTGACCGTGCCGGAGCCGCTGCTCGAACTGGAGCTGCTGGATGAGCTGGAGGAGCTGCTGGATGGGCTGATCGCGGCGCCGCACTGCTTGAAGCCGTAGGCGGAACCGGCCGTCTCGGCCTGGGACTTGGCGCTGTCGAGCTCGGTCTCGAACCGGCTCGGATCCTCCCCGCGCTGGACCGCGAGCCCGATCTTCTGGCCGGCCGAGACCTCGTCCGACATCGCCTTCAGGAAGGCGTCGAGGTTGGTGTCGCTCGGCGGGTTGAGCTGCTTGATCGAGTCGATCACGCCCTGACGGAGCTGGGCGATCTGGTCCGCCTCGCTCTCGCCCTGTCCCGCCGCCGCGAACTGCTCGATGGAGGCGTTCGCCTCGGCGCAGACCGAATCCGCCTGAGTGATGAACTCGGACTTACTGCTCGCCTGCTGGGTCGTCTCGGTCGGGACCACGATCGGGGTCTCCGGCGAGCTGTCGCCGCCACAGGCGGAGAGCAAAGTCCCCGCGCCCACTGCCGCCGCGAGGACAATCAGGTGCCGCAAGCGCCACATACGGCCGCGCAAGGTAGCAAGGATGCGCAAGGGAACTAGGCCGCTTCCTCGTCGTCTGGCTTGACCAGCTTCAGGTGCCTATTTTTGCGCCGGAGTCCCTTCTTGCCTCCGTATGTCGGTGTTTGCGAATGGCAGGTGCCACAAAGCAGCTGAATGTTTTCGAGCCGGTTGTCATCACCCTCACCGTTCTTGTGATGGAGCTGCACGCTCACGGGCTTTCCCATCCACCTCGTGATCCCGCATGTTTCACAGCGGTCCTCCCTGAGCCCCTCCTGAATCAAGCGACGCTTGAGATGGCTGCGGTTGGTCCGCCGCCCCACTACGAGCAGATCCTCAATAGGAACTGCGACCGGCCGCGGTCTTATCGCACCTCGTTTCACCGCTGCCGACCACGCATACGCTGAGAAGCCATACCTCTGCATGCACTGCTTTCGCGACAGACCAGCGTCGTATGCCTTCTGGATGGCCTTCCAGTCGTACCGCTTGGCAAATCGCTCATCAACCGGAAGATCGAGACGCCGGACGTGGTAATTGACGGTCGTCTTTCCTACGCCGAGTCGATCTGCGATCTCCCTCTGAGTGAACCCCTTGGCTAGCAGTTCACGCACGCGTGCTCGCATCTCCCCGGGAGGCAGCTTGGGTCCAGTGCCTTTCCGCTCGACCATACGAACATATGTTCGCAACCGAATCGGACGGAAAATCCCTGGAACCAGGCCTCTTCGGTGATTTGAACCCTGCACTCCGGACGGGGGGTAGCTGGGGATCCAGGGGTCGAACCCGGGCTTCCTGGACCAGAACCAGGCGTGCTTCCTCTACACCAATCCCCAAAGACCAAACTGGAGATCCGTCCTTCCTCCAGCTTGGGCCTACAGCCTAGCTCGATGAAAGCTGAGCAAGGTCGCTGTCCGGGTCTCCTAACAGCGCCTTGGCCTTCTCCCCGGCCACGTCGACGCCCTCCGCCAGCAGCGTCCGCGCATGCGCCAGCTCCTCCGAGCGCTCCACAGTCAGCGCGCCCGCGACCTTCCCGTCCTTGAGGTAGAAGACCGAGAACTCGCCGGCATCCCGGTCGCCGCGCCAGATCACCTCGTCCCAATCGGTGGCGGGGCCGACGTACTCGAGCCCGGCCCAGTCGGCGAGGTCGCTGAAGAAGTACGGCACCACCTCATAGGGCTCGGCCTCTCCGAGCATCGAGCGCGCCGCGTGCTGTCCCTGCTGCATCGCCACGTCCCAGTGCTCGACCCGCAGCCGCCGACCGTGCACGCGGCTCTCGTACGAGCAGACGTCGCCCGCGGCATAGATGCCCTCGGCGGAGGTCTGCAGCGTCTCGTCGCAGACGATCCCGTTCTCGACCTCGAGGCCGGCACGCTGCGCCAGCATCACGTCCGGCTTCACCCCGGCGCCCACCACGACCACGTCGCCCTCCACGACCTTGCCGCTCTCGGTCACCACGCCCTTGACGTCGCCGTCACCCTCGAAGGCCTCGAGCGTCTCGCCGCCGTGGATCTCCACGCCCTTCGATTCGAGCAGCTCGTGGAACCACCGCCCCGCCTCCTCCCCGAAGGTCCGGGAAAGCGCCACGTCCTCCATCATCACGATCGCGCACTGCGTCCCCTTGGCCGTCAGGGAGGCCGCCACCTCGCAGCCGATGTAGCTGCCGCCGATCAGCACCACCCGCTCCGCTCCCTCGGCCGCGTCGCGGATCCCGTCGGAGTTGCCGAAGGCGCGGAGGTAGTGGATCCCCTCCTGCCCGGCGCCCTCCGCGCGCAGGATGTTGACGTTCGCGCCGGTGGCGAGCAGCGCCTTCTCGAAGCCGACCTCCTCCCCGCCCTGCAGCTTGGCCGTCCGCGCCTCGACATCGAGCGACATCACGTTTGTCCCGCTGCGCAGCTCCACGCCGTTCTCCTCGTACCAGGAGACCGGGTTGACGTAGGCGTCCTCCCGCTTCGACTCGCCCCGCAGATACTCCTTGGAGAGCGGTGGCCGCTCATACGGCGGCTCCGGCTCCCGGCCGACCAGCAGGATGTCGCCATCGGCCCCCTTGCGCCGCAACTCCGCGGCGCAGTAGGCGGACGCGAACCCGCCGATCAGCAGGCACTCAACCCGCTGCGGCACCGTCCGAGCCGAAGAACACCTTCAGCTCCTCCTCCAGCCCCGGATCGAGCACCGCCAGCACCTCGTCGCCCGCCTCGAGCACCGTGTCCGGCGTCGGCACGAACCCGCCCTGCCCCTCGCGCAGGATCGAGATCAGCAGGCTGCCCTCGGGCATGTTGAGCTCTCCCACTCTCTTGCCGGCGACCTGGCTGTCGTCCGCGAGCAGCATCTCGATGATCTCGAGCCGTTCCTCCGGGAGGTCGAGCAGGTGCACCAACCCGTACTCAGGGACCTCGTGCTCGAGCAGCCTCAGAATCAGGTCGGTTGCGGACACGTACGGCTTGATGCCGAGCAGCTCGAAATGGGAGCGGTTCCGCGGGTTGTTGACGCGGGCGATGATCCGTTCGACGAGATACTTCTCCTTCGCCACCTGGCAGATCAGCAGGTTGTCCTCGTCGTCGCCGGTCACCGCGATCACCATGTCGGCGCGCGAGATCCCGGCCCGCTCGAGCACCCAGAGCTCGGAGGCGTCCCCGTACTGAATGTTGTGCTCGAGCTCCTGCTCCACAGTCGTGTACCGGTTCCGGTTGTCCTCGATCACCGTCACCTCATTGCCCTTGTCGAGCAGCTCCCGCGCCAGGTTCCAGCCCACCTTGCCGGCCCCCGCGATGATGATGTACTTGCCCTCGCCCATCAGCGGATGCCGGAACCGGCCGCCTGAACTTCCCTCTCGAGCATCTCGATCGCAACGCGCGTCGGGCAGATCGTGTTGACGCCCTGCTTCTCATACCACTCCGCCCGGAGCGGATCGAGGATCCGCGCGATCACGGTCGGGACGTTGAACTGCCGTTTCGCGATCTGAGCGATGACGATGTTCGTGTTGTCCCCATCCGTCGAGGCGATGAAGGCATCCGCCCTCTCGATGCCGGCGGTGGTCAGTGCCTCCTCCTCGAGGGCGGTGCCGACGGTGAACAACCCGCCGCTGTCCTCCCAGGAGCGGTCGAGATTGACCTCGAGCCGCGCGTGCGCCTCGGGGTCCTCATCGAGGCACGACACCTCGTGCCCTTCGCGGAGCATGCTCCGCGCGACAGTAGACCCAACCCTCCCGCAGCCGACGATCAGAACGAACATTCCGTTCGGATCTTAGTCGTGTGCGGATCTCCGCCCACGCCTCGGTCGCCAAATGAACCGGGTTGCTCCTCGCCTCGCCCGGAGCACCCTCGGGTCATCCGGGGCAACTACTGAGGAGGGCGGGTAGTTCTGCCCCTTGTAGGCCCCGGGAGTCGGGTCGACACTTCATTCGGGCCCAAGTGCGGTGATTTGCCCGCGGCCCGCACAGGGGGAGGTGCCGACACAGCGAATGAACTCGAATCACAGCCACAACGGGAGCGCTCCCCACAACTGGGTCGGTGTGGGCCGGTCGAGCTCTCCCGACGCCGCGGAGGCCGGCGACGAGGCCGCCCAGAGCGCGATCGCCGGTCGAGATCCAAAGCTGCTGATCGTCTTCTGCTCTCACTCCTACGATTTGCAGAAGCTGCTCGACGCGATCAACGCGCGGTCCCATGACGTGCCGCTGATCGGCTGCTCGACGGCGGGTGAGATTGCGGCGAGCGGAGTTCGCGACTCGAGCGTCGTCATCACCGCCATCGGCGGGGAGGGCTTCTCGGTGCGCACCACCGCCGCGATCGACGCCTCGGAGGACCTGCGACTGAGTGGCTCCGAGGCGGCCGCGGCCCTGACGGAGCTCGATGATCGCCCGAATCGGGTCCTCATGCTGCTCACCGACGGCCTGGCGGGCGACCAGCAGGAGATCGTCCGGGGCGCCTATTCGGTGGCCGGAGCGGGCGTCCCCCTGGTCGGCGGATGCGCCGGCGACGATCTCAAGATGCAGAGCACCTACCAGCTTCACGGCCATCAGGTTCTCGAGGACGCGGTGGTCAGCGCCGCGATCGGCTCCGACGAGCCGATCGGCATCGGCGTCCGCCACGGATGGCGCCGGGTGGGCGAGCCGATGCTCATCACCGACAGCTCCGAGAACGTGGTCAGGACCATCGACGACCGGCCCGCCCTCGACGTCTACCTCGAGCGCCTCAACGCCCCCGCCGAGGTCCGTTCCGAATCGGCGGCGTTCATCAACTTCGCCCAGACCCACCCGCTCGGCCTCGACCGGCAGGGCGGCGAGGATCACGTCCGCTTCGTCGGCGACGCCGACTTCGAGAAGCGCACCCTCGCGTGCATCGCCCGCGTCCCGCAGGGCGGGCTCGCCTGGTTGATGGAGGGAAGCGACGATTCGGTGCTCGCGGCCACCGACGAGGCCTGCTCCGATGCCATCGCCGGGCTCGACGGCCACCGCCCGGCCGGCATGCTGGCCTTCGACTGCATCGCCCGCCGCGGCGTGCTCGGAGACGAGGGCGTCGCGGCCGAGGTCGACCGGGTCGCGCAGCACTCCGAGGGGGCACCGGTCGCCGGCTTCTACACCTACGGCGAAATCGCCCGCACGCAGGGTGTCACCGGGTTCCACAACCAGACCCTCGTGGTCATGGCCCTCTCCGGATCATGAGCGCCGCCGCGGGCAACTGGTCGACCCAGCAGCTCGCCGAGTTCCTGGCCGGGATCTCCAGCTGCGACAGCGAGGCCGAGGCGACGCAGCACGCGGTCGAACGCGCGGCTGAGGCCCTCGAGGCCGAGGTCTGCATCTACATCCGCGATCGCGAGGTGGTCGATTCGATCGGCTTCCCGCCGGGCGCCGTCACCGCGGATCCCGTGACCGCCGTCGTCGAAGGCGACGCGGACTCGATCGACGTTCCCGGCCTGGGAGCCTGCCCGGCGATGGTCGTGCCGGTCGTCGGCGCCCTCGGCGGCCACCTCGTACTCGCGCGGACGAGCAACGACTTCAACCCCGCCGAAAGGAGCCTCGTGCGCGCCATGGGCCGTGCCCTCAGCCTCAGCGTCGGCGTCCTGCGAACCCTGGACGCCGAGCGCGAGCGTCGCGAACTGCTCACGCGACTCTCCCTGATCCAGCGCTCGATCTCGCACCATGCGCCGCTGCAGGAGGTGCTCAACGCGATCAGCGAGGGGGCCGGCGAGCTGCTCGGCGAGCCCATGGCGGGCGTCGCGCTGATCGACCGCCAGGGCACCGGTCAGCTCCAGACACAATCGGCTGTAGGACTCGATCAAACCTCCCTCGAACGCGTGCGCGCCCACGCCGCCGAGGCCGGAGCGGCGGAGCGCGCCATCGAGGAGGGCTCGCTCGTCGTGATCGAGGACTACCAGAACGCCGAGGGTGCCCATCCGCAGTTCGTCGAGATGAGCGCACACGCTGTGATCGCAGCACCGGTACGGGAGGCCGGAGAGGTGGTGGGCGCGCTCGCGGTCGCGTCGACCCGCCCCGGCAGGGTCTTCACGGATGCCGAGCGGGAGGCCCTGACCGCCTTCGCCGATCACGCCAGCCTGGCGCTCACCGACGCCCGCCTCACCGACCAGGTGGACCGCGCCCTGCACGACCCGCTGACCGGGCTGCCCAACCGCCTGTTCCTGAGCGACCGGCTCGCGGAGCGCCTCGATGCGGGAGCGTCGCCCGCGCTGATCTCTCTCGATCTCGACAGGTTTCGCGCCATCAACGACCGGGCCGGCCACCGAGCGGGCGATCACCTCCTCGTCGAGCTCGGTCGCCGCCTGCGCGACGAAGCCGGCGACGACGCACTCGTCGTCCGGATCGAGGGCGACGCCTTCGCGCTGCTCTGCGAGAGTGACGACGCACCGGCCCTGGCGAAACGAATCCTCGCCGTGGTGCCCACCCCCGTCGAGTTCGACGGCAGGAAGCTGCGGACGACCGCCAGCGTCGGCGTGGTTCGCACGGGAGATGACCCGGAGCAGATGCTGAGAGATGTGGATCTGGCCATGCACCGGGCGAAGAGCGAGGGCCGGTCACGGGTCGTCAGCTTCGAGCCGGCCATGCACACCGAGCTCGTCAAGCGGCTCGAGCTCCAGGACGACCTGGCACGGGCCCTCGAGGAGGGCGAGATCGTCGCCCACTTCCAGCCCAAGGTCGACCTGCGCACCGCCCGCGTGATCGGCGTCGAGGCACTGGTTCGCTGGAACCATCCGGGGCGCGGACTGATCTCGCCTGCGGAGTTCCTCCCCCTCGCCGAGGCCAGTGGCCAGATGCGCGCGCTGACCGAACGCGTGATCCAGTTCTCGACCCGCGCGGCCGGCGACTGGTGGCACTCCGGGCTCGGGCTCCAGCTATCCATCAACCTCGCGCCGAGCACCTTCTCGGAAGCCGATTGGAAGCTCGACACGTTCGTTGCCAAAGCTCTGGCCCGCACCGGCCTGCCCGGCAAGGCCCTCCAGTTCGAGGTCACCGAGGACGCCCTGATGACCGAGCCCGACGTGGCGGCGGAGATTCTCAAGCGACTCAGCAAGGTTGGCGCAAACATCTCGATCGACGACTTCGGCACGGGCCATTCTTCCCTCGGGCGCTTGAAGAGCCTGCCGATCGACGAGCTCAAGATCGACCGCTCATTCGTTCAGGACCTCGGCAACGAGGAGGACAAGACGATCGTCCGCTCGACCATCCACCTTGCTCACCAGATGGGCCTTCAGGTCGTCGCGGAGGGCGTCGAGACGGACGAGGCCTGGCGTCAGCTCCGCAGCATGGGTGCCGAGCGCGCGCAGGGGTTCCTGATCTCGAAGCCGCTGCCGGCGCGTGAGGTCCCCGCCTGGCTCGCTGCGTGGAGCCACAAGGCACGCGAGCTCAGCTCGACCAAGCGCGTCCAGCGCCGCAGCAAGGCCGCCGCGAGGCGCAAGCAGGCCCCCGACGAACCCGCCGAAGCCGCGGTCTAGCCCCTCCTCTCCCTCATCCCCGCATGGAGAGGTACAACCGTCCGGAGCCGAGGGCGATGAACAGCAATCCGAACAGGGAACCGACCGCGAGCGGCCCGTCGCCCCGGGCGAGAGTGAGCAGCAACATCAGTAGCCCGAACCCGATGATCGTCACGGAGAAGGTCCGGACCGCGAGCTGGTAGCCCTGATCGGGCGGCGGGGGTTTCTTGGTCACGACTTCGCCTCCAAGCGGCGGCGACGAAACCGCCGATGGATCCAGGCTACAAAGCGATGATCGGGATGATCAGGATGGCGACGATGTTCGCGACCTTGATCATCGGGTTGATCGCCGGGCCGGCGGTGTCCTTGTAGGGGTCGCCGACGGTGTCACCGGTGATCGCGGCCGCGTGGGCGTCGGAGCCCTTGCCGCCGTACTCCCCGTCCTCGATCAGCTTCTTGGCGTTGTCCCACGCGCCGCCTCCGGCGGTCATGGAGATCGCGGAGAAGATGCCGACCACGATCACGCCCATCAGCAGCCCGCCGAGCGCCTGGTAGGAGATCAGCCCGACGATCAGCGGGACGAGGATCGGGATCAGCGATGGCAGGATCATCTCCTTCTGCGCGGCGGCCGTGACCAGGCTCACCGCGTGCCCGTACTCGGGCTTGTCCTCCCCTCTCATGATCCCCGGCTTCTCGCGGAACTGGCGCCGGACCTCCTCCACCACCTGGCCGCCGGCGCGGCCGACGGCCTCGATCGCCAGCGAGGAGAAGAGATAGACCATGATCCCGCCGATCAGCAGCCCGATCAGCACGGGCGGATTGGAGATCTGGAAGCTGAGCGCCTGATTGCCCGCCTCGGATTGCAGCTCGTGCGTGAACGCGTTGAAGAGCACCAGCGCGGCGAGCGCGGCCGAGCCGATCGCGTACCCCTTGGTGACGGCCTTGGTGGTGTTGCCCACCGCGTCCAGCGGATCGGTGATGTCGCGAACGTCCTGGGGCAGGTCCGCCATCTCGGCGATCCCGCCGGCGTTGTCCGTGATCGGGCCGAAGGCGTCCAGCGCCACGATCAGTCCGGTGAGGGACAGCTGCGCCATCACGGCGACGCCGATGCCGTAGATCCCACCGCTTCCGCCTCCCGCGAGCTTCCAGGAGCCGAGGATCGCGAGGGCGATCACCAGGACCGGAAGCGCGGTCGACTGCAGGCCCTGCGCGAGGCCTTGGATGATGTTGGTCGCGTGCCCCGTCTGCGAGGCCCGCGAGATCGTGCGGACGGGCCGGAAGCGCGTCGACGTGTAGTAGTCGGTCAGGACGAAGAGCAGCGCGGTGACGCCGACGCCGATCAGGCCGCAGAGCCACAGGTCGGTGGCGGTCGTGTTGCCGAGCGAACCGCCGCCCAGGGGATCGTCCATCAGCCACTTGGTGATCGGATAGAACGCGGCCGCCGAGAGCACCGCCGATACCGCCAGCCCGCGATAGAGCGCGGCCTCGACGTTCCCCGTGGTCGTGCGCACCGACAGGGCGCCGATGATCGAGGCAATGATCGCCACGGCGCCGATCGCCAGCGGGTAGATCGCGACCTCGCGGGTGAAGCCGGTGAAGGTGATCACGCCGAGCAGCATCACCGCGACGGCGGTGACGGCGTAGGTCTCGAAGAGGTCCGCGGCCATCCCGGCGCAGTCGCCGACGTTGTCGCCGACGTTGTCGGCGATCACGGCCGGGTTGCGCGGATCGTCCTCCGGGATCCCCGCCTCGATCTTGCCGACCAGGTCCGCTCCGACGTCGGCGGCCTTGGTGAAGATGCCTCCTCCAAGTCGCGCGAAGACCGAGATCAGCGACCCGCCGAAGCCGAGGCCGACGAGCGCGTCTACCGCGTCCTTATCGGAGAGGTTGGTGAAGATCAGCAGGGCGCCGAAGTAGCCGGCGACGCCGAGGAGGGCCAGACCGACGACGAGCAGACCGGTCACCGAACCGCCCTTGAAGGCGATGTCGAGCGCCGGCGGGATGCCGCCGCGCGCCGCCTCCGCGACCCTCGAGTTGGCGCGAACCGAGAGGTTCATGCCGATGAACCCAGCGGAACCGGAGAGGACGCCACCGAGCACGAACCCGATCGCCGTTTCCACGTTCTGAAGAGGGATCAGCAGGATTGCGACGATCACGCCGACGCCGGCGATGATCGTGTACTGGCGCTTCAGGTAGGCGCTGGCGCCCTCCTGGACAGCGCCGGAGATCTCCTGCATGCGGTCGTTTCCGGGCGACTTGGCGAGCAGCCGCTGGGTGACCAGCAGTCCGTACACAACCGCCGCGGCCGCGCAACCGAGCGCGACGACGACTCCGTAATCGGTCCAAAACTTAGTCAAGGAAGGCTCCTGCGTTGGGTTCGTAAAAAGCGGCGCGGCAGTCTACTTGTTACGCCGGGTGCTCCGCTTCGCGTCCGCCCCCGTCTACCTACGCCGGGTGCTCCGCTTCGCGTCCGCGCTATTGGCCCGGGGTCCAGAGGCCGGAGTCGCCCTTCGGGCGCTGCGGAGGCGATTCGCCGCCGCCCGGCTCCTCGCCGCCCTCGCCGCCGCCCTCCCCGGCGTGCTTCGCGTAGAGGACCTGGAGCTCGGAGATCGCCTGGCGGAGCTGGGACTGAGCCTCCGGCTTCACCAGCTCCACAAGGGCGCGGCCCGCATCGATCCCCAACTTGGCCTGGTCGAGGTCGCGCTCGTCGTCCTTGGCGATCCGTCTGGCGGACAGGTTGAGGATGCTGACGACGCTCTGCAGCACGACGTCCTCGACCCGCACGTTCCGGATCTCCTCCTCGAGCTGAGCGCGCATCTCCTCCTCGCTCGGCTGCTGCTCTTGTCTTTCACCTTCCACTGACAGCTCCCTCCGGTGCGTAGGTTTTCCTGGTCTCCTCCACTGAGCGCCGGTAGATCTCCTCGATCGGCGCCCCCTCGGCGAATCGTGCGTAGGCCCGCTGCGCGCCGTTCCGCTCCGGCAGATCCGCCTCGATACCGAGAGTCTGCCGCGCAGGCTCGGTCCACTCGAGCATCCCCTCGAGCACCGCCCGGGTCGGAACGACGCGGCGCTCGCGGAAGTCGATCATCTCGCCGTCCATGCCGAAGCGAATCGCTCGCCAGAGGTTCTCCTCGATCTCACGCTGGCGGAGAGGCTCCGGCGAGTTCCCCTCGTCCAGATCGATCGCGGCCTGCGCGACGCATGCAGCGGTCAGGGCCGCGAGGTTGAGCGATTCGTCCCCGCTCGTCTGCGCATCGCAGATCCGGACCTCGACGGTGCCGAACGAGTGGTGCGGGCGGACGCTCCACCAGAGCTGGGTCGCCTCGACGATCGACTCGGTCTCGTCCAGCAGCTGCACGAAGTCCGCGTAGGTCGCCCAGTCGCCGAAGGGCTCGTGGACCCCGCACCGCGGGAACGTCCTCGTGAAGATCTCGGTGCGCACGGAGTGCAGGCCGGTGTCCCGGTGATCGAGGAAGGGCGAATTCGCGGACAGGGCGAGCAGCGGCGGGAGCAACTCGCGCATCCGGTCGGAGACGGCAACGGCGCGATCGGGGCCCCTGACCCCGACGTGGACGTGGAGGCTCCAGGTGTTGTTTCGCTGGGCGACCCAGCGCAGGCCCCCCTCCAGCCGGCGATAGTGCTCGGTCTGGATGATGTGCTGGTCCAGGTAGTTGGCCCACGGGTGCGTCCCCATCGCGGCCAGAGCGAGCCCCATTTCGTCCGCGATGCCGAAGAGCCGCTCGCGCCTTGCGCGCTGGCGTTCTACGGCATCCGCGAACGTCTCACCGCGTCCCGAGCGAATCTCGATCTCGGTGTCGATCAGCTCACCCTTGACGGCGGGCGCGAGCAGCTTGTCCTGCAGGCACATCGCCTGCATCTCCTCGAAGCGGTGCTCCAGATCGAGCACGGCAGGATCGAGGATCGCGAACTCCTCCTCGATGCCGATCGTGAAGTCGGCGGCGGCCTCGAAGGTCTCGCGGACCGCGCCGAGGTCCAGCCCGTCGTGATTCGGCTCAGGATCGGTTGTCACCGTCTCGCCGGTTCCGACCTAGGCCAAATAGAAGTAGAGGGCGTAGAGCAGGTCCACCGCTGGACTCGACGTGTGAACCGTGACGTCCGGCGGCACCTGCAGCAGCCGCTCCGAGTAGTTGAAGATGATCTTGACCCCGGCCTTGACAAGCCGGTCGGCAACCTCCTGCGCCGCGTCGGGGGGCACGGCGAGGACTCCGACCACCACCTGCTCGCCCTCCACCACCGAGTCGATCTCGTCGAAGGAGCGCACCTCCAGGTCCCCGACGTGCCTGCCGATCACGGTCGGGTCCACATCGAACATCGCCACGATGCGGAACCCGTGGTCGGCGAAGATGTCCGAGCTCGCGATCGCCTGACCCAGGTGACCGGCGCCGAACAGCGCGATGTTGTGCTGGCCTGCGGTGCGGAGGATCTTCCTGATCTCCGCGACCAGCGAGTCGACGTTGTAGCCGACACCCCGCTTGCCGAACTTGCCGAAACCGGAGAGGTCCCGGCGGATCTGCGTCGAGTTGATGTGGGTGTAGTCCGAGAGCTCCTGGGAGGAGATCGTGGCCTTCCCCATCTTTCGCGCCTGCGTCAGCACCTGGAGATAGCGGGAGAGCCTCGCGGCGACACCCAGAGAGAGGCGATCCCCGTCCGTGAGCTCCGAGGCCTGCTGCTCAGCGGTCTCGGCCGCCACGTCCTCGATCATGCGGACAAGGTATCGAGCCGCGCTCGCAGGCCGTCCTTGTCCAGCCAGAGCTCCGAGACGATCTCGCCATTTAGCTCGATCACCGGAATACGCTCGAGATGCCGGCGCAGCAACGAATCGTCGGATTCGATGTCGATCTCCTCGAGATCGAACGAGAGGCCTGCGGCGCGGAGCGACTCCAGCCCGGCGCGGGCCTCGTCGCAGAGGTGGCAGTCAGGCCGCCCGTAGAGGACGACGTTGGGTGGCGAAGGCATCGAAGTCAAGGTAGTCGGGGTAGGCGATCGGCTTGGTGAAGCGGGCGGCCGAGGCGATCATCGCCGCGTTGTCGGTGCAGAGCGAGATCGGCACCAGCTTCAGTCGTAGCCCGAGCTCGTCGCAGAGTGCCTCGGTCCGCCGGCGGAGCTCCACGTTCGCCGCGACGCCGCCGCCCAGCGCGATCGCCGGCCACTCACCGGAGCGGGCGGCGCGCTCGAGTTTCGCCGCCAGCTGGTCAACGATCGCCCGCTGGAAGGACGCGGCGAGGTCCGCGCGCCGGCGCTCGCTCTCCTCCCGGCCGAGGTCGCGAACGCGGTAGACGAGCGAGGTCTTCAGCCCGCTGAAGCTGAAGTCGAGACCGCGCTCGCTCATCGCGACCGGGAATGCAAAGGCCTCCGGGTCCCCGCTCTCCGCGGCGCGCTGGATCGCGGGGCCGCCCGGATAGCCGAGGCCGAGCAGCCGGGCTCCCTTGTCGAATGCCTCACCGGCCGCGTCGTCCACCGTCGAACCGAGGGTCTCGTAGGAGCTGTGCTCACGCACGCCGGCCAGGAGCGTGTGGCCGCCGCTCGCCACCAGGCAGAGGAAGGGCGGCTCGAGCGGCTCCGGCTCCAGGAAGTTCGCGGCGACGTGTCCCTCCAGATGGTCGACGGGGATGAGCGGCTTGCGATGCGCGGCGGCCATCGCCTTCGCGGAGCTCAGCCCGACCAGCAGCGCTCCGATCAGGCCGGGGCACTGCGTGACGGCGACCGCCTCCATCTCGGCAAGCTCGGCTCGGGCTTCGGCCAGCGCGGCCCCCACGACCGCGTTGACCAGCTCGAGGTGGTGGCGAGAGGCGACCTCCGGGACGACGCCGCCGTAGCGCTCGTGGAACTCGGCCTGCGAGGAGACGACGTTGGAGAGGATCTGCGGCCCGTCGATGACGGCCGCGCAGGTGTCGTCGCAGGAGGTCTCTAAGGCGAGAATCAAGCGACGGAGGCGCCCTTGGCGGCCTCGAGCCACATGATCAGGGCGTCCTCGCCGTTGTCGTGGTAGTAGCGGCGACGACGACCCGCCGACCGGAAGCCGAAGCGGCGATACATCTCGATCGCTGGAGAGTTCGAGACTCGGACCTCGAGGGTGAAGCGGGACCCGGCACCGGCCTCCTCGAAGAGGCGCTCGATCAACTCGGTTGCGATGCCGCGGCGGCGGCGCTCGGGATGGACGGCGACGTTCATCAGGTGCCAGACGTCGTCATATCGCGCGCAGACGAGGTAGCCGGCGAGCCCGTCGGCATCCTCGGCCGCCAGGCAGATCCCGGAGGGCTTGGAGAGCTCCAGGACGAACATGGCGAGCGACCACGGCGTCGGGAACGACCGCCGTTCGATCGAGATCACCGAGGGCAGGTCCCCGTACCCCAGGCGGCGCAGCTTCAGATCGCCCGGCTCATCCCCCGGGGACTCGGCGATCTCGCTCAAGCCATCTCTTTGCATCGGGCGGTCTCAGGTACAGGGGTTGGATCTGGTCCGGTGACACCTCGGACGCCTCTTGCCCCACCACGCAGACGTGCCGTGCGGCAATTCGGTGGATCGGGGCTTCGGGTGAGGCAACCGTTGCGCCTGCAGCCTCCAGCTCTGCGGCGAATCGTAGCGCCCCGTCTCCGGCCGCCAGAGGGGCTCCGTCGAGCTCCCGCACCCGATCGCCCAGCTCCTCCGGGGAAGCGACGAACGCCGGCCACAGCTCTGCGCCGCCGTTGTCGACCAGCGCGGCGAATACCTCACCGCGACGGGCGTCGATCGCGGGGAGTGCCAGCGCTCCTCCGGGAGACGCCAAGATGCCGTGGGCGAGCGCCGTGAGCGACCCGACGGGGACGATCGGGATCTCCCTGGCCTGCGCCAGCCCGCGTGCGGTCGCGATCCCGATGCGAAGGCCGGTGAAGGATCCGGGGCCGATGCCGACCGCGATCCGCTCGATCTTCTCCCACCCGCCGGCTGCCTCCGCCCCGCGCTCGATCTCGGGCAGGAGGACCTGGGAGTGGCGCGGACGCCCGTCCGCACCTGGACCCACCCGGGCCTCGTGAACCATCTCACCGCCGGCCACGACCCCCACCACGGCGTCCGCGGTCGCCGTATCGATTCCGAGGATCACCATCACTACAGTGCGTGGCGAAGGCGATCGGCGTCCATCGACCTCAGGAGAAGGAGAGGCACCATGCCAGAGCAGTCCAGCAGGTTTCCGTCATCTGACGAGCCGCGCCGGCGCACGCCCTCGCGTAAAGGGAGAATGGCCGCCGCCCTGCTCGCCATTACCGCCGCCGGCGTCGCCGGATGCGGCAGCGACAGCAACAGCAGCGACGTCAACAAGGCGATCGACAGCGTCCAGTCGCAGGCGAACAGCGTGCAGAGCCAGATCTCGACCGCCGTCACGAGCGTGCAGCAGCAGGCCCAGAGCGTCCAGAGCCAGATCCAGAGCGTCCAGACCCAGATCCAGAATCAGAATCAGAATCAGAATCAGAACGGTGGCGGCTAGAACGGCTCCTGGCCATGTCTGACGACTCCACGCGGATTCGCTTGTCGAGACGCGGCGCGGCCGCGGTGGCTGCGGCCCTCGTGCTGCTCGCGATCGCGGCAAGCGGGTGCGGATCGGACCTGAAGAACGCGGTCGACAGCGCCAGGTCCGTGCAGAACCAGGCCTCCAACGCACTCACTCAGGCCCAGCAGCAGGCGCAGAGCGTCCAGAACCAGGCGCAGCAAGATCAGGGCGGCGGCGGCCAGTCCGGCTACTGACCGAGGTCTATCTCCCGCTCATCCCCGCCGGCGTGGCGGATCTCGACGCGCCGCGTCACCCGCTCGAGCCAGGGCTCCGCGGCGCCCGGCCATTCGATGAAGGCGACCGCCTCGGGCGTCAGGTAGTCGTCGAGCAGGGCCGGGTCCTCCTGGCCCAGGTCGGCGAGGCGGTAGAGGTCGAGGTGCGAGACCGGCAGCCGGCCGCTGTAGGTGTGACCGATCGTGAAGGTGGGCGAGGTAACCGCCTCGCTCACCCCGAGCGCCCGGCAGGCGCCCCGGATCAGCGTGGTCTTGCCCGCGCCCAGATCGCCGCCCACCAGGACCACGTCGCCGGGAGCGAGATCCGCGGCGAGCCGCTCTCCGACCGCCTCGGTCTCCGCCGCGCTGTCGGTCGTCTCGGTCAGTCGCCGAACAGGCCGATCTGGTCCGGCTCGGGATCGGGCTGCACCAGCGGCTCTGGCTGCGGGACCGGCTGAGCCAGCAGGTCCGGAATCTGGCGGAAGTCCTCGCGCAGCTGATCCGCGACGCGCGGAGTACGCAGCCCGGCGGCCGGGTGGAAGAGAGGCAGCAGGAAGACGAAGCGCCCGCCGATCAGGTGCTGCTGCGGAACGCCGCGGACCTTGGTGATGCCGGTCGGATTGGCGGTGAGGAGCTTCGTCGCGAAATTTCCGAGCGTGCAGATCACGCGCGGCTCGATCAGCTGGACCTGCTGCTCGAGGTACGGCCGACAGGAATCGATCTCCTCTGGCTGAGGATCGCGGTTTCCAGGAGGCCTGCACTTCAGAACGTTCGCCACAAAGGCGTCCTCGCGATTGAGACCGATGCTCTGGAGCAGCTCCGTCAGAAAGCCGCCCGCGCGGCCGACGAACGGCAGGCCCTGGCGATCCTCCTCCGCACCCGGCGCCTCTCCGACGAACATCAGGTCGGCGTCCGCGTTCCCGGACCCGAAGACGACGCGGTTGCGAGTCTCCGAAAGCGGGCAGCGCTCGCAGATCGAGGCCTCGTTGTAGACCTCGACCAGCGCCTGGCGGCGGGGCCCGGCGTCGCTCACGAGCTCCCCCCGCTCCGCCGCGCGGCAGCGCGCTTCTCCGCCGCGCGCTGCCGCTTGAAGCGCTCCTTGGCGCCGTCGCGGTCGACACCGCGCCGCTCCTCCAGCCTGCGTCGCTGGTTCGGCGTCATCTGGTGCTGCAGAGGCGAATAGGCAGTGGAGAGCAGGCGCTCGACCTTTGCCGACCCGCACTCGGGGCAGACGACGTCCGCAGCGTCCAAGCCGACGTGTGACCCCACCAGCTCCTCGAAGGCGTGGCCACACGACTCACACGCGAACTCGTAGATCGGCACCGGGTGGATGGTAGTTCGGCCATCTGACCCCGTGAGCCGGATCCGCGGCCGCAAAATGGGCCGATTCGCTCGCTCTCTAGACTGGCTGGTGGGCCAGTGACCCTCTCTATACTTCCCCGTAGGCCGTGACTCTCACCAGCGCGGACCCGATCAACTTCAAGCACCGCACCGACACCCTCGTCCATCCAACCAAAGCCGTCTGGTATCTCCAATGCGGGAACTGGAACGGGATTCCCTCCCATCCCCCCTGAGCGCCGCGCCGCTGGTCGTCGTTGGCGCCGGCCGCGTGGGCGGTTCGCTCAGCAAGGCGGCTGAGCTCGCCGGGATCGACGTGCGGCTCGTGGGCCGCGACGAGACTGTCGACGGCGTTGGCGCCGTCCTGCTGTGCGTCCCCGACGACGCGATCCTGGAGGCATGCGCGTGGATCGCCGCCTCCGCTCCGCCGCTGGTGGGCCACGTCAGCGGCGCGAGCACCCTGGATGTGCTGGCGCCGGCCCGTGAGCGCGGCGCCTCGACCTTCTCGCTGCACCCTCTGCAGAGCTTCGCCGACGGCGCGACCGCCGTCGCCGGCACGTCCGCGGCGATCGCCGGAGCTGACCAAGCTGGACTCTCGTTTGCCCGATCCCTCGGCGAGGCGCTCGGGATGAGGCCCTTCGAGGTGCCCGAGGAGAGCCGTGCCGCCTACCACGCCGCCGCGGCGATCGCGTCGAACCTGCTCGTCGCGCTCGAGGAGTCGGCCGCCGAGCTCGTCGAGCGCCTCGGGATCGAGGATGCGCGAGAGCTGCTCGCCCCGCTCGTCATGCGCACCGCCGCCAACTGGGCCGAGCTGGGACCCGCCGCGTTGACCGGACCGATCGCCCGGGGCGATCGCGCCACGATCGAGCGTCACCGCGCCGCCCTCGCCGAGAGCGCCCCAGAGCTGCTCCCCGTCTACGACGCCCTGGGCACGCGTGCGGAGGCGGTTGCGCGGGAATCAGCGGACCAGGTGTCCGCGTGAAGGTCATCCGCACCAGGTCCGAGCTGCGTGAAGCGCTCACCCAGCCGCGCCGGCGGGGGGAGCGGATCGGGCTGGTGCCGACCATGGGCTACTTCCATGAGGGCCACCTGTCGCTGATGCGCCGGGCACGCGAGAACTGCGACGTCGTCGTCGTCAGCCTCTTCGTCAACCCGTCCCAGTTCGGGCCGGGCGAGGATCTCGAGGCCTACCCCCGAGACGAGGACCGTGACGCCGGCCTCGCCGAGCGCGAGGGCGTCGACCTGCTGTGGATGCCCGATGCCGAGTCGATGTACCCGGATGGGTTCGCAACCTCCGTCGAGGTCGCGAACTCGCTGACGGGCGTGCTTGAGGGGGACCCCGAGCACCGCGGCCCCTCCCATTTCCGCGGCGTCACCACGGTGGTCGCCAAGCTCTTCAACTCGGTCGAGCCCGACGTCGCCTATTTCGGCCGCAAGGACGCCCAGCAGGCCCTGGTGATCGAGCGGATGACGCGGGACCTGGACTTTCCCATCGAGATCGCCGTGCTGCCCACCGTCCGTGAGGAGGACGGCCTGGCACTGAGCTCCCGCAACGCCTACCTGACGGCGGAGCAACGCGAGCAGGCGACCGCGATCTCCCGCGCCCTGGGTGCCGCCGAGTCGGCCGCCCGCGGCGGGGAGACCTCCATCGAATCGCTGGTGGAGGTGGCCCGAAACGAACTTCGTAACTCCGGGATAGAGCCGGAGTACGTGGAGGCGCGCGCCGCGGAGGATCTCTCCCCGGTAGCTGAGCTGAACGGGCGGCCCGTGCTCGTCGCAATCGCCGCCCGAGTCGGCAGGGCACGCCTCATCGACAACGTCTTGATCACTTCGAACAGGGAGGCCTGATGCAGCGTCAGATGCTCAAGTCGAAGATCCATCGCGCGACGATCACGGACTGTGACGTCGACTACGTCGGCAGCATCACCCTCGACCCGGCGCTGATGCGCCAGGCCGATCTACTGTTCAACGAGCAGGTGCACGTCTGGGACATCGACAACGGCGCCCGCTTCGTCACCTACGCGATCGAGGGCGAGCCGGGCTCCGGGAAGGTCCAGGTGAACGGCGCCGCCGCCCGCCTGGTGCGGACCGGAGACAAGGTGATCGTCGCCAGCTTCGGCGCCTTCGACGAGGGGGATCTCGAGCGGTACTCCCCCCTCGTCGTCCACGTCAGCGAGGACAACGAGGTCGTCGCCGTCGACAGCGACCCGACCGCCCTGCTCGGCGGGGTCAGCCCGGACCAGGAGGCGATGCTATGAGCACCGAGAAGATCACCATCCCGCGAGTTGCGGAGATGAAGCAGGCCGGCGATCCGATCGTGATGGTGACGGCGTACGACTACCCGTCGGCTCAGATCGTCGAGGAGGCGGGCGTCGACATCGTCCTGGTGGGCGACACGGCCGCGATGGTCGTCCTCGGTTACGACGCCACGACGCCCGTCGGCATGAACGAGATGCTGATGATGACCAGCGCCGTCCGGCGCGGGCTGGAGCGGCCGCTGCTGATCGGCGACCTGCCCTTCGGGTCCTACGAGACCTCCAACGAGCAGGCGATCGAGAACGCCCAGCGCTTCGTCAAGGAGGCGGGTTGCGACGCGGTCAAGCTCGAGCGAGGCGGCGCGTCGGTAGATCGAGCCCGCGCGATCGTCCGCTCCGGCATCCCGGTGATGGGACACGTTGGGCTCACCCCGCAGACGGCGACCGCCCTGGGGGGCTTCAAGGCGCAGGGGCGGACCGCGGAGGCGGCGGCGAAGCTCTGCGAGGAGGCCCTTGCGCTCCAGTTGGTCGGCTGCTTCGCGATCGTCTTCGAGGCGATTCCGTCGGCGGTCACAGAGGCGCTCATGCCGAAGCTGGACATCCCCGTGATCGGGATCGGCGCAGGGCCGGCGACCGACGGTCAGGTTCTCGTCCTGCACGACCTGCTCGGCGTCTACGACGGGCATCGGCCGAGGTTCGTCAAGCGGTTCGCGGAGGTGCGCAAGGAGTCGCTGAAGGGCGTCCGTGCCTACACCGAGGAGGTCCGCGCCCGGACCTTCCCGAACGAGGAGCAGCACACCTACTCGATCCCGCAGGAGGAGCTGGAGGAGTTCGCCCGCTACCTCGAGGACGAGACGCTGGTGGGCACCGACACGCCCTGGGACTGGTAGCCCGGCCTAGCTCCGGCTGAAGCGGGACCGAAGGCTCGCGCCCCAGCGCTCCGTCGCGCCGTCCCACTTCTGCTCGGGGAAGTCCCTGATCGCCTGCCGGCGCAGGAACTCCGTCCCGACCACAAGCAGGACGACGAGCAGCAGCGCGGTCGGGAGTCGGTGGAAGCCGGGCGTCGGTCCCCACCAGAAGAGCAGGACGAGCAGGATCGCGAGCGTGGAGTAGGCCACCGTTCGCCTCTCGAGGATCGGGGTGATCGCGCGGCGGGCGCTGCGCGCGAACCCCATCGGACCGGCGAGCCAGGCGCCCAGCACGATGAAGAGACCGTAGAAGATCATTGCCCCGCCCTGGTCGTTGAGGAGCGAGGTGCCGATGCTCCAGGCATTGCCAGCCGCAGGCTTGACCGCCTCGGTCGAGGCGACTGCGTTGACGACGATGTTGCCGGCAAGGCTTCGAGCCGCCAGGACGAGGATTCCGACCGCGATGAAGGCGAAGCCCACCGCGCGCAGCGCCTCGCGGCGCCATCCACGGGCCAGGTAGATCGCCAGCCCGAACAGCGCCAGCGCGAGGACCGTGAGAACCCAGGCCAGGGTCTTGAGCAGATCGAGCGCCTTGTTGACCTTGACGAGCTGGTCGTTGGACGCGATCTGGATGTCGGCGACGCCCGGCGGGATCTTGCCGGCGGCGTTGACCCCCAGCTGCTGCCCGAGCTGGCCCACGATGGTGCCGACGTCGAGGGTCACCGGCTGGCTGCCGCCGTGCTCGACGACGTAGAGCAGCTTCTCCTGTGCGGCCCGATTGGCGTCCTCCCAGAGCTGCTGGACCCTGGGCCGCTCAAGAGCTTGATTGGCGAGCTTGATCGCCAGCTCGCGGATCCCGGCGGCGGCCGGGCCTGCGAGGGGCTGGAGCCGCGGTGGCAGGGCGGTCTGGAGCTCCCCCTGGACGTCGACGTTCGCGTACAGCGTGTCGACCATGTAGTCGGCCAGCTGGCTGCGGATCTCCGGATCCTCGAGGAGCTTGCTGCTCGTGTTGGTCCAGGTGTCCGTCTCGAGCAGCTGGCGATTGGCCCAGACGGCGAACACGGCAAGGAAGGCAAGGATGGAGGCGACGATCGTCAGCGTGATGACGATCCCGCGATGGCTGCGACCGGCGGGTTGCGCAGCAGGTCGCGCCGCGGGTTGAGGCGATGCCTCCATCGAGCGGCGATTCTGTCAGGGCCCTCGGACCGTGCCATCCCCCGATACGGGTGATATCGCGTTCGCTAGCGTGCACCCGTGGCCGTGCACAGTGGAGAGCTCGCCGTTTCGACCCGCGGGGACTCCGACGTGATTGACATCACCGCGGAGGTAGAGCGGCTGGTGGCCGAGGGGCCGGTGCCCGATGGTCTCGTCACCGCCTTCGTCCGAGGTTCCACCGCGGCGATCACCACGATGGAGTTCGAGCCCGGCGGCGTGGCAGACCTGCGCGCCCTGCTCGACCGCCTGGTCCCGATCGACGGCGACTACGAGCACAACCGCCTCAATCACGACACCAACTCACACGCGCATCAGCGCGCCTCCCTGATCGGCGCCTCCGAGCAGGTCCCCTTGATCGATGGCCGTCTCGCGCTCGGGACCTGGCAGCAGCTGGTCCTGATCGACTTCGACGATCGCCCGCGCGAGCGCACTGTGGTCGTGCAAGTCGTTTCCTGAACTGCCCGCTCAAAATGCGGCCGGGCTGGCCGTCCGAGCGTTCAGCAGGCGCTGAATCAGCAGCGTGAGGGTGCCCGAGAGCAGGAGCAGGCCGACGTTGACGGCGAGCACCCCGGCCGCTCCCCAGGAGTCGCGGACCTCGCCGAGGCCAAGTGAGACCCCGAACAGGGCCGATGCAGGAATCGTCGTCACCGAGATCGCCACCCCGACGGCGGCCGCCGCACGGGTCTCGAACGAGAGCATCGCGGCGACCCCGGCCGCGAGCGCGACAAGCACGGTCGAGTAGTCGATGTGCGCCAGTCCGTGGAGGGAGTAGTCATGGATCTGGAAGTTCCCCGTCAGAATCCCCGTCGCCTGGAGCCCCCAGGCTACCCCGGCCGCGACCGCCCAGGTGAGGGCGATCCCGAGCAGCAGCGTCATCAGGGCGCGGGAGGCCAACCGCGATCGACCGGCCACGAAGCCGACGCACGCCGCGCAGATCGGCAGTAGATCGGGGCTGACCGCCATGGCGCCCACGATCAGGATCGGGTTGTCGGTGATCACGCCGAGCGCCGCGAGCACCCCGGCGACCGACATAAGCGCCAGGTATCGCCCGAGGGGACGTGAGTGCGTCCTCGCCTCCCCCATCACCTCGACCCATGCGAATGCCTCCGCGCCGGCAAACCGGCCGTGGCCATGCGGCGCAGGGGCGATCACCTCCTGGCGGGTGAGCAGATAGTCGGTCTCGTCGATCTCCCATTCCTGGATCAACTGCATGACGTGGTCGGCGACCGATGGCATGACGTCGGCCGCGAGGACGACGCCCGTCCCTGCTCGCTCCGGGTTGAGGGCGACGATCCGATGGACACCGCCGGTCTCCTCCAGCGCCCCAGTGACGGCATCGGCCCGATCCTGCTCGACGGCGAGGCGGAGTCTGAGCACCGGGCGAGTCTAGGAATCGCCCGGGACGGCTCCTTCGCTCTTGAACTCGATCTCGCGCAGCACCTTCGCTGGCGCGCCGGCGGCGATCACGCCGGCCGGCAGGTCCTTCGTGATCACCGAGTTCGCCCCGACTACGCAGCGCTCGCCGATCTCGACGCCGCCGGTGACGACGCAGCCGACACCGAACCAGCAGTTGGACCCGATCCGCACCGGCCCCTGCGGCTCGAAGCCCTGCCAGGTGATCGGCTTGGTCGGATCGTCGTAGCGATGATCGGAGTCGCCGACGAAGCAGTTGTTGGCGAACATGACGTGGTCGCCGATCTCGACCAGCTCGAGCGCTGCGACCATCGTGTTGCGGTTGAGAAAGCAGCCCTCCCCGATGCGAATCCGGGCGTCGCCAGAGAGCGTCAGCCAGCAGCCGGGCTCCAGCAGCGTCCCCTCGCCGATCTCGAGATGGCCCGAGTCGAGCGCCTCGAGCACCTCGCCCTCGACCGGATATCGAATGAAGAAACCACCCTCCGCCGCGTGCCGGTTGATCCGGCGACGGCGGCCCCGACGATGGTTGCGCTCGTACCAGCGCCGCTTGACCCACCAGCTGCGCCATTCACTCAAAGTGGCCACGAGGGGAGCTTGGCAAACACCCGGGGTCAGGTCTTGCATCCGACATGTGGCATTGCAAGACCTGACCCCATATCGTGCGCGGCGTGAGCCCCGACTCGAAGCAGGCCGCCCGCGGCGGGATCGACCTGGGCGGAACGAAGATCCAGACCGTCGTCGTCGATGCCGAGAACGAGGTCCTCGGCCAGTCGCGGCGGCCCACGCCGCACGCCGGCGGCCCTGAGGACGTGGCGCGGGAGGTCGCGGCCGCGATGCGAGAGGCGGCGGCCCAGGCCTCGCTCGGCACTCGTGACCTGAAGGGCGTCGGGATGGGATCGCCCGGTGATGCGGATGAGAAGACGGGCGTCGTCTCGGACGCCCGCAACCTGCCGGGCTGGACAGGCTCGTTCCCGCTCGGGGAGCATCTGACCAAGGAGTTCGGGGTGCCGGTGAGGATCGGCAACGACGTCTCGGTCGCCGTGCAGGGTGAGTTCGAGCTCGGTGCCGGGAAACCGTTCGGCACGATCCTGGGCGTCTGGTGGGGAACCGGCGTCGGCGGCGGCCTGATCCTGGACGGAAAGCAGTGGCTCGGCCGCGGGGCCGCCGGCGAGATCGGTCACATGGTCGTGAAGCGCGGCGGCGCCCGGTGCACCTGTGGGCGGAAGGGGTGCATGGAGGCCTACGCCGGCCGGCTCGCGATGGAGATCAAGGCGCGCAAGGAATACAAGGCCGGCGCGAAGACGGACCTCTTCAAGATCATGGAGGAGCACGGGCGCGACCGGCTCACCAGCGGGATCTGGGAGCGGGCACTTCACCACGGCGACGACCTGGCCACCAGGCTGATCGATCGCGCGGTGAAGATGCTCGGTGTGGGCATCGCCTCGGCGGTGAACCTGCTCGATCCCGAGGCGGTGATCATCGGCGGCGGCCTCGGGGTTCGCTTCGGCGAGAAGTACGTCGGCCGGATCGCGACCCGGATGCACCCTCACCTCTTCGTCCCGGACCGACCGCCGCACATGCACGTCGCGACCCTGGGCGACCTCGGCGGCGCGATCGGCGCCGCCCTGCTGATCGACAACTGACACCGGCGAAGGGGGGAACGGATGGCGCACGTCTGGGTCGCGCCTGCGATGGCCGGGCTCCATATGCGCCGGCTCGCGCGCTAGGGCCCCGTTCCGCGCTTCGAGGTACGTGGAGAACCCCTAGACGCGTCCGGTGGCGCCGGCGGATGCTTCATGCCCGGCGAAGAGCAGACTTCAGTTGATGAAGCGCGCCCTCATCATCGTATTCGCCTCGCTGCTCGCTGTGGTGGCGATTGGCCCTGCGGCCGCTCAGGGCAGGACCAAGTACCACTACTGGCAGGACCTCAGCGTGAGCGGCCCGTTCCCCGGTCAAATCTTCCTCACCGTCGCCTACCGCGACCGGCATGGGAATGGCAAGTTCACGCCGCGATATGCCGCCGCCTACCGCCTGCGGACCGGGGTGAGCTGCACCACCGGCGATCCAGGCGACCTTCTCATCAGTGGAAACGAGTTCAACAAGTACGGCTACTTCAGGGCGAAGCTCAGCCACGGCCGTTTCACCCACAGGTTCGAAAATCAGGCTGAGCAGCCACAGGCATCCGTCCTCAAGGGCGTTCTGAATGGCAAGGTCCTGAAGCAGCACAGGCGAGGGAACCGGGTCACGCGCACCGCGCGGGTCAGCGGGGCGTTCAACGTCGAGGACTGGGACCCGGCTCCGGGCACCACGAACTGCACCACCTCCGGGTCTTACTCGGCCACGTCCTGCAAGCGGTGGATGTCATCGCGGGCGCCCAAGTACAGCCACTGGAAGCGCCAGAAGGCTCCCGTCTGCCGCCAGACCTGGTGAGAGCGAAGCGGGGCCCGGCCTGGCGGCCAGGCCCCACGACACTCGCTCAGATTCCGGCTGCCCGCTCGTCCTCCCCGAAGACGACGATGCCGTAGACCACCCAGACGCACAGGAAGAAAATGCCCAGCTCCCAGAACGGATGGTGGTCGCCCATCGACAGCAGAGCGCCGATCGCTCCGAGGCTTCCAGCAACGATGCCGACGAAGCGACCCCAGGCGTTCCCGGCCATCAGCGAGAATCCGCCGGTGAGCTGGATCACACCGAGGATGATCAGCACCCAGCCCATCGTGTGGAGATTCGTCAAGACGTAGCGAGTGTCGTCGACGTAGAAGTGAGCGTCGCTGACGGCGCCGATCCCGTAGATGATGTTGAGCACCCCGATCATCAACAGCAGGATCGCCGCGAAAACAACTCGACCCGCACCTCGCATGTGGGTCTCCTCTCCTTTTGCCGACCATCCCCGAGGACGGCCGTGTGACGCGAAGCTACTCCTCGGAGCGGTCAGATTCGGGGGCGCGCGGGCTGGGCAATGACGGCGCGCCGCCGATCAGATCCTGGAGACGGCGAACGCGGCGGTCGTGGCGCACCTTTCGCGCCTCGGCCTTGACGTGTTTGCCGCTGCCGGCCTGATAGCGGCGCTTTGCCCACCACGAGCCCGGTCGGGCCAGCCGGATCGCCGCGACCCAGGCGACGGGCGGGATGAACATCCCGACGACGGCCGTGGTGAACTTCCCCTTCAACGCGACCAGAATGCAGAGGGCGAGGCTGATCGCGACGCTGGTGACGATGGCGAACGTCGATCCGCCGTTCCCCGCGTCGAGTGGCACGAACCCGACGACGAAACCGCCCCCGATGATCGCTGCGAGGATCACCGCGTCCACCGAGCTGCGGCCCTCCTCGGCCCAGTAGACGTCCTCCAGGTGGAGCCAGAGCGCGAACTCGTCCAGCGTCAGGCCCATCCCGATCCCGAAGAGGGCCGCGAGGATCTCGAGCCACGGGTCATCCGGCTGCAGGGCGAAGCCGAGGAACCCGGCGACCATCATCGCCACGATCCCGAAGACCAGGTGGTGGATATGCAGTCCACCGGGAGTCACGTTCCCCGGCCACCACGACACCTCGGCGCGGATCATCCGCGTGCTGAACCGGATGAACCCGAAGGAGAGCAACATCGCCCCGAGCAGCACGAGCCCCGCACGCTGGCCCGCGGTATCGAGCGCGGCGTTGCTGTTGATCTGGAGACTGAAGCTGGCTAGCAAACCCTCCCTCACACTCCCAGTATCGCCCCGTGCGGGCTCAGGCGGCGACCGGTGCCTTGCGCCGGCCGGTCCGCCGCACCTTCATCTCGGGCTCGACCAGGTCGGCGAGGAACTCGCCGGTGTAGGAGCCCGGCGTGGCCGCCACCTGCTCCGGCGTCCCGGTGGCGAGCACGTTGCCGCCCTCCTCCCCGCCCTCCGGGCCGAGATCGATGATCCGGTCGGCCGTCTTGATCACGTCGAGGTTGTGCTCGATCACGATCACGGTGTTGCCCTGCTCGACCAGGCGGTCGAGCACGTCGAGCAGCCGCTGGACGTCGGCGAAATGGAGTCCGGTGGTCGGCTCATCGAGGATGTAGAGGGTGTCGCCGGTGGCGACCTTGGAGAGCTCGGTGGCGAGCTTCACCCGCTGGGCCTCCCCGCCTGAGAGCTGCGTCGCGGGCTGACCGAGTCGGATGTAGTCGAGCCCGACGTCGTGGAGCGTGTCGAGCCGGCGGGCGATCTTCGGGATGTCCTTGAAGAACGCGCACGCATCGGCGACCGACATGTCGAGCACGTCCGCGATCGACTTCCCCTTGAACCGGATCTCGAGCGTCTCGCGGTTGTAGCGCTTGCCGTGGCACTGCTCGCAAGGCACGTAGACATCGGGCAGGAAGTGCATCTCGATCTTGATCTGGCCGTCGCCGCGGCAGACCTCGCACCGCCCGCCCTTCACGTTGAAGCTGAAGCGGCCCGGCTTGTATCCCCGGGCTCGTGCCTCGCGCGTCTGCGCATAGAGCTGGCGGATGTGGTCGAAGACGTTGGTGTACGTCGCCGGATTCGAGCGGGGCGTCCGCCCGATCGGCGACTGGTCGATGTTGATGATCTTGTCGACCTGCTCGATGCCGTCGATCCGGTCGTGGCTGCCGGGCCGAAGCTTCGCCTGGTGCAGCCGGTTGGCGACGGCCGGGTAGAGCGTCTCGTTGATCAGGGTCGACTTGCCCGAGCCGGAGACGCCCGTGACGCAGCAGAAGACGCCGAGGGGGATCGGCACGTCGATCTTCTTCAGGTTGTGCTGCCGGGCGCCCTTGACGAGCAGCTCCGCGCGCGGCTCGCGCCGCTTCTCCGGGATCTCGATCTGGCGCTGGCCCGCGAGGTACTGGCCCGTGAGGGAGGCCGGATCGACCTCGACCTGCTTCGGGGTGCCCTCGGAGATCACGTGACCGCCGTGCTCGCCTGCGCCGGGCCCGAGATCGACCAGATGGTCGGCCGAGCGCATCGTGCCCTCGTCGTGCTCGACCACGATCACCGTGTTGCCCAGGTCGCGCAGCCGCTCCAGGGTCTCGATCAGCTTGGCGTTGTCGCGCTGATGCAGCCCGATCGAGGGCTCGTCCAGGATGTAGAGGACGCCGACCAGGCTCGAGCCGATCTGCGTCGCGAGCCGGATCCGCTGCGCCTCGCCGCCGGACAGGGTCCGGGCCGAGCGCGCCAGGTTGAGATAGCCGACGCCGACGTTGTCGAGGAAGGCGAGGCGCTCGTTGATCTCACGCACCAGAAGCCGGGCAATCGCCATCTCCGTGTCCGTCATCTGCAGCTCGTTGATCCACTGGAGCGCGGCCCGGGCGGAGAGCTCCGTGTAGTCGTGGATCGAGATCCCGCCGACCTTGACGGCGAGGCTCTCCGGTCGCAGGCGCGCGCCCTTGCACTCGGGGCAGGGCTGCTCGGCCATGTAGCCCTCCACCCGCTCGCGCACGCCGTCGGAATCCGTCTCGTCGTAGCGGCGCTCGAGGTTGTTGACGATGCCCTCGAAGCGGACGCTGTAGGAGCGCCGCCTGCCGAATCGATTCGTGTAGTTGACCTTGTGCCGCTCGCCGCCGGTCCCGTACAGGAAGATCTCGCGGTCCTCGTCGGAGAGCTCCTGCCACGGGGCATCCGGATCGATCCCGTAGTCCTCGGCGACCGCCTCGACCAGTCGCTTCCAGTAGCGGGAGTGGCCGACCCGCCACGGCTGCAGCGCCCCCTCGGAGAGCGAGAGCGTCGGGTCCGGCACGACCAGCTCCGGATCGACGACGCGCTGGAAGCCGAGCCCGTGACAGCGCTCGCAGGCTCCGTGCGGCGAGTTGAAGGAGAAGATCCGCGGCTCGAGCTCGGGGATCGAGGTGCCGCAGTTGAGACAGGCGAATCGCTCGCTGAAGGTGAGGCGATCGGTGACCCCCGGTGGCAGCACCCCGGCGCCCTTGGCACCCAGCACACCACCGGCCACCTCCTCCGCTTCGCGTCCGGGGGTGCCGGGTTTGGGCGCCTTTGGCTTGGCAACCTTGTCAGCGTCCGGACCCAGGATGTCCACCTCGACCACTCCGCCGGCGAGCGCGGCCGCGGCCTCGACCGACTCCGAGAGCCGGCGTCGCAGGTCGTTCTTCATCACCAGGCGGTCAACCACGACCGAGATGTCGTGGTTGAACTTCTTGTCGAGCTTGATCTCCCCACCGTCAGAACGGGTTGCTCCTGGCGGAGCACCCTCGAGTAACCGGATCTCATTGTCGACCCGTACGCGGCTGTAGCCCTCGTGCCTGAACTGATCGAGCAGCTTCTCGAACTCGCCCTTGCGCCCGCGGACGACCGGCGCCATCACCATGAAGCGCGTCCCCTCCTCGAGGGTCATGACGCGGTCGGTGATCTGCTCGACCGACTGCCCCTCGATCGGCTCCCCGCACTCCGGGCAGTGGGGCTTGCCGATCCGGGCCCAGAGGAGCCGCAGGTAGTCGTAGACCTCCGTCACCGTTCCGACCGTCGATCGGGGGTTGCGCGAGGTCGTTTTCTGGTCGATCGAGATCGCGGGCGAGAGCCCGTCGATCGAGTCGACGTCCGGCTTCTCCATCAGACCCAGGAACTGGCGTGCGTAGGCCGACAGCGACTCGACGTAGCGGCGCTGGCCCTCGGCGTAGATCGTGTCGAAGGCAAGGCTCGACTTACCGGACCCGGAGAGGCCGGTCATGACGATCAGGGCGTTCCGCGGCAGCTCGAGGTCGATGCCCTTGAGGTTGTGCTCACGGGCCCCCCGGATGACTATGCGGTCGGATGGAGGCACTACGACGATGATAGGAGCCGAACAGGCGTTCCCTCCACAGGCACGCTGAGATGGTGGCGTCCTGCCCAGGTCACGCCCACCGTGACGAGCCCGCCGGCCAGCCCAACCGCCAGCCCGGCGTGCGGGCTGAGCTCGCTCACCGCGACGCCGGCGGTGCCATTGCCGAGCGCGGCACCGCTGACGATCGCCATCAGGACCCAGCCGGTGGCCTCCACGTCCGTCCCCTCCGGAGCCAGTGGGCCGAGCAGCAGGTAGATCACGGAGATCGTCGGCGCCAGCGCCAGGCCGCTGATCGCCATCAGCGGAAACGCCGCGGCGATCGAGGGCACCGCGACGAGCGGGAGGAGGCAGAGGGCGAAGACGAGCGCCGCCGCCGGCAGCCGCTCGCCGGCCGATCTCCGCCACCTCCTCGCTCCGAACCAGAGGCCGCCCATCACGCTCCCGGCCGCCTGGAGGGCGACCAGGGTCCCTCCCACCTCGGCCGCTCCGTGCTCGGAGGCGAACGCCGTGATCGCGATCTCGGTGGCTCCGACCGCGATCCCCACGCCGAGCGCGGCGCCCATAAGGACGAGGACGCCCGGCGAGCGCAGCGGACTGGAGCCGCGCTCGTGCGCGGGGGATCCTCGCCAGCCGCGGGATGCCGCCGAGGCTGCGAAGACCGCCGACCCGATCAGCGTCAGCACGACGCACATGCCGAGCGACGCGGACGGCGACGCCACGGCGATCACTCCAGCGGCCAGCGAGGGACCGAGGATGAAGGCGGCGTCCACCGCCACGGCGTCGATCGCGAAGGCGGCCTGGCGCAGCTCCGGGTGGGGAACGAGCCGGGTCCAGAGGCTTCGCATCGAGGCGCCGAGAGGGGGCGTGGCGAGGCCGGCGATCGTGCCGGCGAAGGCCATCGCCGCAAGGGGTGCGTCGGCCGCGGCCAGCGGGATCAGCGCTGCGAAGGCCAGGGCGTTGACGAGGGTGACCCACACGATCACGCGGGTCTGGCCGATCCGGTCGATTACCCGGCCCTGCACCGGCAGCGACCCCGCGGCCGCGAGGGAGTAGCAGGCCTCGACCAGGCCGGCGGCCGCGAACGATCCGGTCGACGCCTTGACGAGCAGGATCGTCGAGAGGGGCTGCGCCGCGATCGCCAGCCGGCCGATGGTGACGCCGGCCAGCGGCGTGGCGACGCCGCGCGCACCGAGCACCCGCTTGTAGGTCTCCGGGAACATCCGGGGCCAGGTTAAGCTCGCCCTCATGAGCGGGAGGCCGCCAGTCAGCGGGATCTCGGAGCTCGTCCTCGAGGTCTCCGATCTCGAGGACGCCCGGCGCTTCTACCGGGACGTGCTCGGCTTCGAGGAGACGCTCTACGGGGAGGGCGCCGGCGGGCGGTACTGGTACCTGGTCGGGGAGACGGCCCGGCTGGGCCTCTGGACCGAGCAGGTCGGGCTCGCGGGTGGCCGCGGCGGGGCCCATGTGCACTATGCATTCTCTGTGGCCGACGGCGAGATCGACCCGCTCAAGGAGCGAATCGAGCGGGCCGGCGCCGAGGTGGAGGGCCCGATCCAGCTCGGTCCGGGCCGCGCGATCTACATCACCGACCCCGACGGGAACGTCGTCGAGTTCTGGAGCCAGAACATGGGGGAGTACACGGAGGGCGCGCGCGCCGGCGGCGGCCCGGGCACCTTCCGGCGCGGATGAACGAGGCACCGAGACGCATAACCCGGAAGCAGCTCCTGATCGGGCTCGCCTTCGCGGCGGTCTCGCTCGGAGCGCTCTACATCGTGCTGCCGAACATCGCCGGGCTCGGCGACACCTGGAGGAGACTCGACCGCGGCGAGCCCGGCTGGCTGACCGCCGGCCTGGTCCTCGAGATCCTCTCCTTCTTCTGTTACGTCGCGCTCTTTCGCGGAGTGATCGGCCGCGAGGCCCGGATCGGCTGGGCCCAGAGCTACCGGATCACGCTGGCGAGCCTCGCCGCCACCAGGCTGCTCGCCGCCGGCGGGATCGGCGGCATCGCCCTGACCGCATGGGCGCTGCGCCGCGACGGGCTCCCGGCCCCGCTCGTGGCGCTGCGGATGGCGACCTTGCTGGTGCTGCTGTACGCGGTCTACATGGGAGCCGTGGTGGTCACCGGCCTCGGCCTGCGGATCGGGATCCTGTCCGGTCCCAGCCCCCTCGCCTTCACGCTGATCCCCGCCGCGGTGGCGGGCCTGATCATCGTCGCCTGCCTGCTGATCGGCTACTTCGGCGGCGAGCTGCGCGAGACGACCAAGCGCCTCAACCATCCGAGGAGGCGCGAACGCTGGCGGGCCGCGTTGGCGACGGTGCCGGACACTCTCGCCGGTGGCGTGCGGGGCGCGATCGCGACCCTCAGGGACCGGCCCGCCAACGGGGGGTGGGCGGCCGGCTGGTGGGGATTCGACATCGCCGTGCTCTGGGCGTGCCTGCACGCATTCGGCACTCCGCCGCCCGCCGGCGTGATCGTCGCCTCGTACTTCATCGGCATGACAGCGAACCTGCTGCCCCTGCCCGGCGGCGTCGGCGGCGTCGAGGGCGGGATGATCGGCTCGCTGATCGCCTTCAACGTCCCCGGCGGCCTCGCGATCGTCGCGGTGCTCTCCTACCGGGCCTTCTCGTTCTGGCTGCCGACCATCCCCGGAGCGATCGCGTACATCGGCATCCTCAGGCGCGACCCGGCACCCGCCACGGCTTAGCCGCTATACGCCCCCGAACGACGGGCCGCCCACCTGGACCGCCGTCTCCATGATCGAGTCGATCCGCGCCAGGTCCTGATCGGAGAGCTTCACCTCGGCCGCCTCGACGGCCGAGGCGATGTGCTCCCGGTTTCGGGTGCCGACGATCGCCACATGGACGGCGGGGTTGGCCAGCACCCAGGCGATCGCCAGCTGGCTCACGTCGATCCCGCGCTCGGCGGCGACCTCGCTCAGCTCGTCGACCGTCTCCAGGTTCCGCCTGAACCCCTCCCCCTGGAACACGGAGCTCCCGGCCCGCCAATCTCCCTCGGGGAACGCCTGGTCCTCGCGCATCGCCCCGGTCAGCAGGCCGTGGCCGAGCGGGCCGTAGGCGAGGACCCCGACGTCGTGCTCGCGACAGAACGGCAGCACCTCCTCCTCGATCTCCCGGCGGAAGAGGTGGTACACCGGCTGCAGGGTCTCGACGGGCAGGGTGCGCGAGAAGTCATCCATCTGGCCGGGATCGAAGTTGGACACCCCGACGTGGCGGATCTTGCCCTCCTCGACGAGCTCCCGCAGCGTTTCGGCGCTCTCGGCGAACGGCGCGTCGGGATCGGGCCAGTGCACCTGGTAGAGGTCGACGTACTCCAGCCCGAGCGCGTCGAGGCTTCGGTCGAGTCCCTCTCTCAACCACGCGGGAGAGGAATCGCGGCGCTGCTCGTCGCCGTCCATGCGGAGCCCGCCCTTGGTGGCGATCACGACGTCGTCACGGGCCGAACCCAGCTCGTCCTCGAGCGCCCGTCCGAGCAGCTGCTCGGAGCGTCCCCACCCATATCCGTACGCCGTGTCGAAGAAGTTGATTCCCAGGGTCCGCGCGTGCCGGATCGCGTCGATCGCGGCTCCCTCGTCGAAATCCCCCCAATCGCCTCCGAGCTGCCAGGTGCCGAAGCAGATCGGCGTCACCTGCAGCTTGCTCCGCCCAAGGCTCACGGTGTCCATCGAGAAGTCCCCTTTCGAGTGATCGGCTGCGTCCTACCCCGCGCCGCCGGGGGCTAACCGGCGGCGCGGCCGTTGGATTACGCGACGATCTTGGACTTGGCCCGTTCGAACTCCTCGTCCGAGAGCTTGTGCTCGTCGTGGAGCTTCGCGAGCTTGGTGAGCTCATCCGCGGCGGATCCACCGCCCGCGGTCTGCTTCACGTAGGCGTCGAGCTGGTTCTGGACCTCCTGCTGCTGCGCGAGAGCTCGCTCGCGCATGCCGGAGCCGCGCGCGATCAGGTAGATCAGCGTGCCCAGGAACGGCAGGAAGATGAGGAAGATGATCCAGGCGGCCTTACCCCAGCCGGACATCCCGTGATCGCGGAACAGGTCGCCGATGATGGTGAAGAGCACCATCAGCCATGCCGCGAAGACGAAGATCTCCAGGACTGTGAGCAGCCCCTGGCCAAACGTGTAATCAGCAAGAAACATCAAGGGTCCCTCCTCGGGATTGAGTCGTGGCCGTTGCTGCACCGCTGAGTATCCCCCAGCGAAGGCGTGAAAGGATCGTCAGCGCCTCGCTCATGCGAAAGTGGATCCCGATCATCATCCTGGCCTCGGGTCAGTTCGTCATGACGCTCGACACGAGCGTGATGAACGTCTCGATCTCCCAGATCACCGCCGATCTCAACACGTCGATCCAGGGAGTGCAGGCGGCGATCACCCTGTACGCGCTCGTGATGGCCGCCCTGATGCTGACCGGGGCCAAGCTCGGCGACATCTACGGACGCAACCGGCTGTTCGCGATCGGGCTCGCGATCTACGGCATCGGCTCCCTGACCACGGCCCTGAGCCCGAGCCTTCCGGTCCTGCTGGTCGGCTGGTCCGGGATCGAGGGACTCGGGGCGATCATGGTCATCCCCGGAATCGCGGCGCTCACGGCCGCCAACTACGAGGGCAAGGACCGAGCGCTCGCCTACGCGCTGATCGGCGGCATCACGGCCGTCGCCGTCGCGGTCGGCCCGCTGATCGGCGGCTGGATGACGACCAACGCCAGCTGGCGCTACGTGTTCGCGGGCGAGACGGTGGTCGTGATCGTGATCATCCTGCTCCGAGGGCAGATCGCTCAGGCGCCGAAGCTGGAACGGCCACCGAAGCTGGACTACGTGGGATCGGTGCTCTCGGTCGTCGGCCTCGGCCTGGCCGTCTTCGGGATCCTGATGGGCAGCAAGTGGGGATTCGTGAGGCCGCTCGCAGCTCCGACGATCAACGGGACGGAGATCACTCCGCTCGGATTCTCGGTGGTGCCCTTCATGGTCCTGGCTGGACTCGGGGTGCTGGCTGGGTTCGTCCACTGGGAGGAGCGCCGGCACAGGCTCGGGCTTGACCGCCTCCTCGATACCGGTCTCCTCAAGATCACGCAGCTTCGCGCCGGTCTCACCACTCTGATGGGCCAGCAGCTGGTGCTGATGGGGCTCTTCTTCGTCGTCCCGGTCTACCTGCAGGTCGTGATCGGATTGGATGCGTTCGAGACCGGCAAGCGGCTGCTCCCGCTCTCCCTGGCGATGCTGGTCGCTGCAATGGCGGGCCCCAAGGTCGCGGGTCGACGCTCGCCGAGGACGGTCGCGCAGGTGGGCCTGGTTCTGATCAGCGCCGGAGCTGTCGTGATGCTCGCCACGCTCGACGCGAAGCTGAACGACACCGGGTTCAAGATCGCGATGGTCCTGGTCGGGGCCGGCGGGGGACTCCTCGCCTCGCAGCTCGGCAACGTGATCATGTCCTCGACCGACCCTGCCAAGGCCAGCGAGACGGGGGGTCTGCAGGGGACGGCGCTCAACCTCGGAGCCTCGCTCGGCACCGCGCTGATCGGCGCGATCCTGATCCTCAACCTGATCAACGGCTTCAACGACAACATCGCGGACAACCCGCAGGTGCCCGCCCAGGCGCGCGAGACGATCGCCGCCAACACGGAGGAGGGCATCGACATCGTCCCGGTCGCACAGGTCCAGCAACAGGCGCTCTCGAAGAGCCTCTCGCAGAGCCAGGCGGAGGCGGTGGCAGCCGACTACGGCGACGCCCAACTGGACGCGCTGCGCATCTCGGTCGGGGCGGTCGCGGCCCTGGCACTGCTCTCCCTCTGGTTCACGAGGAACCTGCCTTCCTCCAGCATCGCGCCCGTCGCCGAGTCCGAGGGGGCGGCCAAGGCACGCTCCTGACTCAGGTCTGGCCCGTCCGGCCCAGCGGCAGGAAAGCCGCGCGCCGGCCCGAACGGACGGAAGTGGCTCGCAAAGCGAATCCAGGGTCCGGTGACAGCGCCCTCGGCATGTCTCGCCAGCCGGGCGAGCGGTGGGGGCATTTCGCCGAACGAGTTGCCAACGCGTTCGGGCTCGTCCTCATCCTGGTGATCGCGACGTACGCCCTCGGGTCCCTGACTGAGTTCAAGGGATGGACCGGCGCGCTGACCACGCTCGTCGCCGCGCTCGCCGGGGTCGTCGGCCTGGCCGGGGCCGGCGCGCGCCCCGCCATCGTCCGCGGTGCCGGGATTCTCGCCCTCGCGGCAGTCGTGCTCGCAATTCTCGCCAGGGTTCTCGACGACCTTCAGCTGCTCGGCGTGAGCTCGTTCGTGTTGGTCAGCATCCTGCTGGTCGCGGCCGGAGCCATCCTCCGCACCGTTCTCGCCGAATCCGAGGTCGGGTTCCGCACGATCCTCGGCGCGATCAGCGTCTACACGATCCTCGGCCTGCTCTTCAGCTTCCTTTACGCCGCCATCGACAGGGTGCAATCCACGCCGTTCTTCGGATCCGGGGTGAACGTCAAGAGCGGCGACTTCCTCTTCTTCAGCTACACCACCCTGACGACGACGGGATACGGGAACCTGGTGCCCGCGGGGCAGCCGGGAAAGATGTTCGCCGGGCTCGAGATGCTGATGGGCCAGATCTTCCTGGTCACCCTGGTCGCCGGGCTGGTCAGCCTCTGGCGGCCGGGACTGCTCAGTCGCCGGCGAGAGAGATCCGGCTAGACACGGCTGAGCACGTCTTTGAGGAGCGCGGAGCGGTCCCCGGGCCCGAACCTCTCGACGAGCTCCCCCTCGATCTCCGCGCGGTCCCTGCCCTCGACCGCCAGCTTCATCGCGACCAGTCGCTCGGCGGCGTCGTCGCCGTTGGCCGCCGGAGGCGAGATCGGAGCCTCCGGAGCACCCGGAGTCTCGGGTGGCGCCTCGGGCTCGGGCTCCGCTTCCGGAGCGGGCTCCGGCTCGGGCTCCGGCTGCGTCTCGGCGGCGGGTAGGGCCTCGGTGGCGGCTGCGACGAGCGTGCCCCCAAGCTCGTCGAGCGCCCTCTTGGCGGCTTCGATCTGGCCGCGAGCATCGGTTTCGGCGCGCTCGCGGATCTGAGCCGCTTCGGCCTGGGCGCGCTCGCGAATGCTCGCCGCCTCCTCCTCCGCCCGGCGGATGATCTCGCCGGCCTCGGCCTCCGCCTCGGCGAGCACGCCGCGCACGGCCTCCGCCGCCTTGGCCGCAAGCTCGTCTGCGTGTCCTTCCGTCATCGCCTGCAAGGGTAATGGTGGACGCTAGAGCTCTGCGCCGCCACAACCCGCTCGTGGACACTCGACTCCACATCCTCCCGCTGGCGCTGATCATGGTGATGGGCCCCCAGATCCTCACCTCGATCTTCCTGGTGACGAGCCGGAAGCCGGTGAGCAACTCGGCGGCCATGCTGGTCGGCGCGGCGCTGGGCGTCTGCACCTCGGTGGTGATCTGGTACCTGCTGGTTCGTGCGCTGCACATCGACCCGCGCGGCGGGGGCAGCCCGACCACGGCGGACTACGTGGTCGCGGGCCTCCTCGTGCTGCTGGGCATCCACGTCTTTCGCGGGCGAGGCACGGCGAAGGTGCCGAAATGGATGAGCGCGCTCCAGGAGGCCGAGCCAAAGCGCGCGTTCAGCCTCGGCTTCCTGCTCATCCTGCTGATGCCGACCGACATCATCGCGGTGATCGCGACCGTCAACTATCTCCACGACCACCACCGCAGCGAGGTTCATGGCTGGGCACTGCTTGTCGCGACCGTCGGACTCCTCGCGATCCCGATCACCGCATACCTGCTGCTCGGCCGGCGCGCTCGCGAGGCGATGCCGGGGATCCGAGAGTGGCTCACCGGAAACGCCTGGCTCGTCAACCTGATCGTGATCGTCTACTTCACCTATCAGACGCTGCACTAGCGCCGTCCGCCCCGGTACGGTGACCACCGAGTGAACGCGTCCGAGAGGGCTCAGGTTCCCGAGCGGGCGCCCGTCGTCCTCACCGCACTGATCCTCGTAGCTGCCGTGGCCAACCTGAACCTGGCGGTGGCCAACGTGGCGCTCCCGGACATCGGGAAGGCGTTCGACGCCGGCCAGACCGGGCTCGACCTCGTCGCCGTGGGCTACTCGCTCGGGCTCGCCGCCTCGGTTCTCTACTTCGGCGCGCTCGGGGACCGCTACGGGCGCAAGATGATGCTCATCGCCGGCACGGGACTGGCGATCCCGGCATCGCTGCTCGCCGCCTTTGCTCCTTCGCTGGGAGTGCTCTTCGTGGCGCGGCTCGTCGGCGGACTCGCCGCCGGGATGGCCTTCCCCACGACGCTCGCCCTGATCACGGCGCTGTGGTCGGGACCCGCGCGAACGAAATCGATCGCCCTCTGGTCCGCGCTCGGCGGCGCAATCGCGGCACTCGGGCCGCTGCTCTCGGGCGCCCTGCTCACGGGATTCGACTGGGGATCGGTCTTCCTCGTCACCCTCCCGCTCGCCGTCGTCGCGCTCTACATGGCGTGGCGATACGTGCCGGCCCATGTCAACGAGGCGACCGCTCCGATCGACCACCGCGGCGGCGTGTACTCCATCGTGCTGGTCGCGGCGCTGATCTTCGCCATCAACCTGGCTCCGGTCCCCGGCAAGGGAAAGCTCGCGATCGGGATTGGTGCCGTCGCCCTCGCGATGGCGGCTGCATTCGTCATCCGGCAGCGCCGCGCCCGGAACCCGCTCTACGACCTCGACGTCGCGTCCCGCCGGATCTTCTGGGTCGCCGCCTGCGCGGGGATCGTCGTCTTCGGCACGCTGATGGCCGCGATGTTCATCGGCCAGCAGTTCCTGCAGAACGTGCTCGACTACTCGACTCTGGACGCCGGCCTGGCCATCCTTCCCGCGGCACTCTGCATGGTGGTCGTGGCGCCCCGGTCGGCGAAGCTGGTCGAGACGAGAGGTGCCCGCTTCACGCTCCTGCTCGGATACCTCTTCTGCCTGCTGGGCTTCGTGGCGATGCTCCTGCTCTGGAAGGACAACATCTCCTACTGGAAGGTCGGCCTCGGCTACGCCTTGATCGGGATCGGGGTGGGCTTCGCCGGGACACCCGCCTCCCACTCGCTGACGGGCTCGGTCCCGGTGAAGCGAGCGGGGATGGCCTCCGCCACCGCCGATCTGCAACGCGACCTCGGCGGAGCGATCATGCAGTCGATCCTCGGGGCCCTGCTCACCGCCGGCTACGCCGCCGCCGCGGGGGCGGCGATCGCCTCCTCGCCGAAGGCGAGTCATGTCTCGACCAACGTCCAGGGCGAGCTGACCAAGTCCTTCTCGAGCGCCGCCGGCGTCGCGGAGCAGTACCCCCAGTACAAGACCCAGATCATCGCCGCCGCCAAGACCTCGTTCCTGCAGGGCGACGCGTGGGCCTACTCGGCGGGGATCGTGGCGATCGTGCTCGGCGCCGCCCTGGTCTTCTTCATGTTCCCCAGACGCGACCCGGAGCAAGCCCTCCTGGCCGAATACGGCGCCGAGGACAGATTCACCTAGCTCCGAGCCCTCACCCGTAGCTCGGCGGCGGGGGGATCTCCTCCCCGGCCCTGACCGACTCGACCACCTTCTCGGCATCGGGCAGGCGGTACTCCTCGCCGTACACGGCCCCCGGCCGCCGGGGCGCCTCCATCACCTCGGCGTCGGCGTTCGCGCCGACGTCCACCGGGACGTAGCCTGCGTCCGCGATCAGGCCCATGACCACCTGCTTCGCGTCCTCGCCGTCGCCGCAGACCCACTGGACGACGCGATCGGCCTCTGGTCGAAAGGCGGCGTCCGCCTGGAACGCCGCGGTCAGCGTGTTGAAGCTCTTCGTGTAGCGGGCGGCGTGAACTCGGGCGGCGTGAAAGCTCGCCGCCGTCTCGCCCCCGGCGGGCATCTCGGAGCTGCCGTACTGGTTGGTCGTCTCGATCACGATCTTGCCGTCGAGCGAGCCCGCCGACGACACCGCGTCGTTGAACCCGTCCCAGGGAACGGCGAAGACCACCACCTCGCCGAAGTCAGCCGCCTCGGCCGGCGTGCCGACGCTCGCGGCCTCGCCGATCTCAGCGGCGAGCGGCGCGAGCTTGGACGCGTCTCGCCCGCTCAGCTTCACCTCGTGACCCCCCTTTGCGAACTGCGTCGCGCAGTTGCCGCCGATCCGGCCTGCCCCAACGATTCCGATCCTCATCCCAGCCCCCTTGTTTCGGAGTGGACAACGGAGCTGGGCAGGCATCCGGATTCCAGATGAAGCGCTGTCTCGCCCTTCCCGCCCTCGTCCTGCTGCTCCCCGTCGCCGGCGCGACGGCCGCCCGTGCCGACGCATCGAGGGCCTGGCGGTTCCTCGCCCGCCTCCACCGCCTGAAGCGCGCGTCAGGGGCGGCTACGACGTCGCGGCGATCCACCCCTACTCCCCGGGCCTGAGGAAATCTTCCACCAGCTGAGCAAGGCGCGGAAGGCGATCGGCCGCCACACACCGCTGGCGGTGACCGAGCTGGGCTGGGCCTCCGGACCGCGGAGCGACGGCGTCCTCTTCCGCGATCCGAAGGGTCAGGCGAAGTCGCTGCGAACCGTGTTCAAGACGCTGCGCCGCAACCGCCGTCGCTACAAGATCGAGAGCGTGTTCTGGTTCAGCTGGCGGGATCTGCCGGAGGGAATCGCCGGACCGTGCAGTTTCTGCGGCAGCACCGGGCTGCTCCACGACGATTACCGGGCGAAGCCCTCGCTGCGGGCCTTCACCGCCTTCACGGGCGGGCACCCCTAGCTGGCCACCTAGGCGCGAATCGCGTCCAGGTCCGCGCGCAGCTCCTTGAGCTCGTCGCGGATCCGAGCGGCCTCCTCGAAGCGGAGGTCGTCGGCGGCGGCGAGCATCTCCTCCTCGAGCTCGATCACGATCTTCTCGAGCTCCTCGGGAGTCTTGGTCGCGGTCTCCTCGCGGCGGCGCCGGCGGCGCTTCGGAGCGTTCGACTCCATCGCCAGGAACTCGGCCATGTCGGAGATGCCCTTGACGACGGTCGCGGCGGTGATGCCGTGCTCCTCGTTGTAGGCGAGCTGGATCGCGCGGCGGCGGTCGGTCTCGCCGAGCGCCTTGCGCATCGCGTCGGTCTCCTTGTCCGCGTACATCAGCACCCGGCCCTCGACGTTCCGCGCGGCGCGGCCGATCGTCTGGATCAGGCTGGTCTCCCCGCGGAGGAAGCCCTCCTTGTCGGCGTCGAGGATCGCGACGAGCGAGACCTCCGGAAGGTCGAGCCCCTCCCGCAGCAGGTTGACGCCGACGAGGACGTCGTACTCGCCGAGGCGCAGCTCGCGGATGATCTGGATCCGCTCCAGCGTGTCGATCTCGGAGTGCAGGTAGCGGACCCGGAAGCCGTGCTCGAGCAGATACTCCGTCAGGTCCTCCGCCATCTTCTTCGTCAGGGTCGTGACCAGGACGCGCTCGTCCTTCTCGGCGCGGACCCTGACCTCGTTCATCAGGTCGTCGATCTGGTTCTTGGTCTCGCGGACCTCGACCTCGGGGTCGACGATCCCGGTCGGGCGGACGATCTGCTCGACGATCCGCGTCGACTCGGCCCGCTCCCAGGGCCCCGGCGTCGCGGAGACCAGCACCATCTGCTTGACGCGGTCGAGGAACTCGTCGAACTTGAGCGGCCGGTTGTCCACCGCGCTCGGCAGGCGGAAGCCGAAGTCGACCAGGGTCGACTTCCGGGAGAAGTCCCCCTCGTACATCCCGCCGAGCTGCGGGATCGTCTGGTGGGACTCGTCGACGAAGAGGACGAAGTCGTCGGGGAAGTAGTCGATCAGCGTGTAGGGCGGGCTGCCCGGCGGGCGACCGTCGAGGATCCGCGAGTAGTTCTCGATGCCCGGGCAGAAACCGAGCTCGCGCATCATCTCCATGTCGTAGCGGGTCCGCTGCTGGAGGCGATGCGCCTCGAGCTGCTTGCCGTGCTCTTCGAAATGGGCGACCTGGTTGCGCATCTCCCGCTCGATCTCGTCGACCGCGCGCTCCATCGTCTCCTCCTTGACGACGTAGTGGCTCGCCGGCCAGACGGAGACGTGGTCGATCACGTCGAGGATCTCGCCCGTGAGCGGGTCGAAGTGCTGGATCGCCTCGATCTCGTCGCCGAAGAGCTGGATCCGGTAGGCCGACTCGGCATACGCCGGGAAGATCTCGAGCACCTCCCCGCGGGCGCGGAAGGCGCCTCGCGTCAGGTTCTGGTCGTTGCGGCGGTACTGCATCCCGACCAGCTTGCGGAAGACGTCCTGGCGGTCGATCCAGTCCCCCACCTTGAAGAGCTGCATCTGCTCGCGGTAGAGGTCCGGCGAGCCGATCCCGTAGATGCAGGAGACCGAGGCGACGATGATCACGTCGTCGCGCGCGAAGAGCGACGCGGTCGCGGCGTGGCGAAGGCGGTCGATCTCGTCGTTGATCGAGGAGTCCTTCTCGATGTAGAGGTCCTGCGCCGGGACGTAGGCCTCGGGCTGGTAGTAGTCGTAGTAGCTGACGAAGTACTCGACGGCGTTCTCAGGGAAGAATTCCCGGAACTCGTTGCAGAGCTGCGCCGCCAAGGTCTTGTTGTGCGCGATCACCAGCGCCGGGCGCTGCACCCGCTCGATGGTCGCCGCCATCGTGAACGTCTTGCCCGTGCCGGTCGCGCCCAGCAGCGTCTGGACGCGCTCCTTGGAGCCGAGCCCCTCGGCGAGCCCCTCGATCGCCTTCGGCTGGTCAGCTGTCGGCGTGTACGCCGGATTGAGCTTGAACTTCGGCATCACGATGAGCCTAGCTGGAGCCAGGGATCACCCGGATGGTTTGGCGCGGCATCCGAGGTGAAAGACCCACGTACCCATGCCCGAGTTGATCCTGGGACCGTTGCTTCGCTACGTCGGCACCACGGAGGCGACGGTCTGGGTGGAGACGGACGCCGCTTGCGAGGTGGAGATCATGGGCCGACGCGACCGGACGTTCCGCGTCGAGGGCCACCACTACGCGCTGATCTGCCTCACGGGCCTCGAGCCGGGCTCCTCCCACGAGTACGAGGTGAAGCTCGACGGCGAACGAGCTTGGCCGCCGCCGGAGGGGGGCTTTCCGGCGAGCGTCCTGCGGACCCTGGGCGGCCCCGGCCCGCTCCGCATCGTCTTCGGCTCCTGCCGGGTCGCCGTGCCCCAGCGTCCGCCCTACACCCTGACCAAGGACGAGGACCCCGAGCACGGGCGAGAGATCGATGCGCTCTACGCGCTGGCGATCCGGATGAAGGGGCTGCCGCCCGACGAGTGGCCCGACCTCCTCCTGATGATCGGCGACCAGGTCTACGCCGACGAGGACGCACCGCAGACGCGCCAGTTCATCCGGGAGCGGCGGGGCACCGACAGTGAGCCGGGCGAGGAGGTTGCCGACTTCGAGGAGTACACGCGGCTCTACCGGGAGACCTGGGGTGAGGAGGCGATCCGGTGGCTGCTCTCGACCGTCTCCACGGCGATGATCTTCGACGACCACGACATCCATGACGACTGGAACACGTCGGTCTCCTGGCTCGACGAGATGCGGGCCAAGCCCTGGTGGAACCGGCGGATCACGGGCGGTCTCAGCAGCTACTGGGTCTACCAGCAGCTCGGCAACCTCTCGCCCGATGACATACAGAGGCGCGGGTTGCTCGCTCGGGTCAAGTCCGAGCCCGACGCCGGCCGGTTGCTGCACGAGTGGGCGGCCGACGTCGACTGGGGCAGCGAGGGGCGCCGCTGGAGCCTCTCGCGTGACCTCGGAGAGGTCCGGCTCGTCATGCTCGACTCCCGGGAGGGCCGGGTCCTCGGCGAGCGCCCCCGGCACATGTTCGACGACCAGGAATGGGACTGGCTCGAAGGCGTGGTCACGGGTGGCGTGCGCCACCTGCTGATCGCCGACACCCTGCCGATCTTCCTGCCGCAGGCGATCCAGTTCCTCGAGTCCTGGGACGACGCCGTGGCGGCCGGGGCCTGGACCCGGTGGATGAAGGGTTTCGGGGAGTGGGTGCGGCGGGCACTCGACCTCGAGCATTGGGGAGCCTTCCCTCGTTCCTTCGACCAGATGACCGAGCTGATTCGCGCCGCCGGGTCAGGAGAGCGCGGCGAGCCGCCCGCCTCGATCGTCACGCTGGGCGGAGACGTCCATCACGCCTATCTCGCCCAGGTTGAGTTCCCGGCGGAGGATCACGTCAACAGCGCCGTCTGGCAGGCGGTCTGCTCGCCCTTTCGCAACGCGCTGAGTGGCAGAGAGCGGCGAATCGCCCGAGCCGGCGACAGCCGCCTCGCCCGGGCGGTCACTCGCGGACTTGCCCGCTCGGCGGGCGTCGAGCTTACGAAGGTCGACTGGCGCCTGGTGCAGCCGCCGACGTTCGACAACCAGTTCGCCACGCTCGAGTTCGATGGCGACCACGTCGACCTGCGGATCGAGAAGACGGTCCCGGGGGACTGGCGCAACCCGCGGATCGAAACATCACTCGAGCGTCGCCTCACCTAGCCCCCCTCTCTTCAGCAGCCTCTCATGATGCCGCCGTAGGATCGATTGGATGAATCGGGTCTTCGCGATAGCGGCTCTTGGCGCCGGGTCTCTCGGCATCTGCGTGGCGCTGTTCGGGACCGGCAAGATGATGGTGCGCAGCAGCGCCCAGGCGATGGCTGCCTCCAGTGGGCCGGACCTCACTGCGCTGCCGCTCGGGGACGGCAAGACGACGACCTCCACTCCCCAGCGGGGCTACCTCTACGAGTGCCGGGCACTGTCCGGAGGCGGGGGCGCGGCGAGTGACGGCTCCTGGATCCACGGCTCGACCTATGACCTGATGGGGAAAGTGACGGTGGACGGGTCAGTCGACTGGCCGAACGCGAAGTTCGCCGAGAAGGTGAAGGGCAAGTCGCTGCTGCTGCGGGGCGACGGACTGCCGAAGCACGTCACCGGCACCTTCCCGGTCCAGCCCTCCGACGACGCCTATCAGATCGATCGCAACCCGAACCGGATCTCCGCCTACTCGGTCTCCGACAAGTTCGCCACCAGGCCCAAGTACCGCAAGACGCCCGGCTGTGTCGGCGGGCAGGTCGGGGTGATGACCTCCGGGGTCGCCCTCTTCAGCGCCGTCGACGGGGAGAACCGGGACGCCGTCGCCCATGAGGTCCAGGACAGCTGCTCGGGCCATCCCGAGAGGACCGGCGTCTACCACTACCACGGCCTCCCGGCCTGCATCGGCACCGGCAGCCCGACCAAGCAGTCGAAGCTGATCGGCTGGGCGCTCGACGGCTTCCCGATCTACGGGCCCCGCGGCAAGGGCGGCCGTTACCTGAGCAACGCCGATCTGGACGAGTGCCACGGGACCACCAGCAAGGTGACCTACCTGGGCAAGAAGCGCCGGCTCTACCACTACGTCGCCAACTACGAGTACCCATACACGGTCGGCTGCTACCGGGGACGCCGCTGACCGGCACGACGGGCGGCGGCGGGCCGCCCGTGTCAGGCGGCGGACCGCCGCCATCGCCTTGAGCAAGGTTCAACGTATAGGCTGCCGCCGCCGCGGACTCGAGCACAGGAATGTTGGTCATGGGGAATAGCCGGTCGATAGCAGCCAGGAAGGGCGCACCGCTGATCGCTCTGGCGGCCGGGTGCGCGCTGCTCGCCACCCTGGCCGCCGCGCCCGCCCGGGCGGCTCCCAGGCTGCAGGGACAGGCGCTGAGCGGCAAGGGGCCGCTCCGCTCCACGCCGGTCACCCTCTACGGCGTCAAGCCCGGAGAGGACAAGCGCCCCCTCGTCCTGGCTCGCTCGCGCACCCGCTCTGACGGAACCTTCGCGCTCCCCTACCGGTCCTCGAAGGCGATCCTCTATCTGCTGGCCGGAAAGGGGGGCGCCGTCCGCCTCGCCTCCGTGCTGGGTAAGTCGCCCGCCCCGAGCCAGGTTGTGATCAACGAGCGGACCACGGTCGCCTCCGGTTTCGCCCTCGCCCAGTTCATCCACGCGAACAAGATCAAGGGCCCGTCGCCGGGCCTGCAGAACGCGGCCGGGATGGTCCGGAACCTGGTCAACGTCCGGACCGGAGCGTTGAGCGGCGTGCTCACCCAGGAGCCGAACGGAAGCAGCACGTCGACCATGCGCGAGTTCAACTCGCTCGCGAACATGCTGCCGCGCTGCGTGCGCAACCGGCGCCACTGCGGCCGGCTCTTCCGCCTGGCCAAGCCGCCCCGCGGCCACGCCCCGCGCGGCACGCTCGAGGCGGTCGCCGACATCGCCCGCAACCCGTGGAAGAAGGTCGCGGGACTGTTCGCCCTGGCGAACGCTAGTCCCTCCCCCTATCGACCGGCGCTTGCCCCCACGGAGACCCCGGATGCATGGACCCTGGCGCTGCGCTTCAACGGCAACGGCTCCACGATGAGCGGCCCTGGGAACTTCGCGATCGACGCTCACGGCAACCTCTGGGTCAACGACAACTACGTCTACAGCCCGGACCGCCTGCAGTCGGTGTGCGGCAGCGACCTGCTCTTCAAGTTCAATCCAAGGGGCCGCTACGTGCAGGGATCCCCCTATACGGGCGGAGGCCTGAGCGGCGCCGGCTTCGGGATCACCCTGGACCCGCGCGGCAGGGTCTGGGTCGGCAACTTCGGCTTCGCGGCGCCGCAATGCCCGATCAAGCCGCTCAGCAACAGCGTCTCGCTGTTCACCCCGGGCGGTCTGCCGCTGTCCCCCGCCGGTGGCTTCACGCAGGGGGGGATCTCCTTCCCGCAGGCAACGCTCTCCGACCGTAAGGGGAGCATCTGGATCGCGAACTGTGGCAACGGCTCGGTCACCCGCTACCCGCACGGCAACCCGGCGGCGGCGCAGAACCTGAGCGGGCTGGGCCTGGTAGAGCCGTTCGGCATCGCCTTCAACCGGCAGGGAAAGGCGTTCGTGACCGGCATCGGCAGCAGCACGGTGGCGATGCTGAACAAGGACGGCACGCCCACCCCGATCTCGCCGATCAGGGGTGGCGGCCTGAAGCGCCCGATGGGGATCGCCCCAGACAGTCGCGGCAACCTCTGGGTCGCGAACTCGGGCGTGGTCGACCTCCCCTGCCCCGTGGCGAGCCCCGACCTGAGCCACGGTCTCGACGGGTCGGTGACGCTGCTCGGGCCCAATGGGGCCCCCAAGGCGCCTGATTCCTTCCGCGGCGGTGGGCTCACCATCCCCTGGGGAATTGCCGTCGACGGCAACGACAACGTCTGGGTTGCCAACTTCGACGGCCAGCGGCTCTCCGAGCTCTGTGGGCTCCGACGCCGCCAGTGCCGCCCCGGCGGTGCGGCGGGCAGCCCGATCTCGCCGCCGAGCGGCTATGGCTTCGACGGGCTGGTGCGGGACACCGGCGTCGCCATCGACCCATCCGGCAACGTCTGGCTCGCCAACAACTGGAAGACGGTGCCGCTGCCCCAGAATCCGGGCGGCTACGAGATCGTCGCCTTCGTCGGGGTCGGAGGCCCGCTGAAGACGCCGACCATCGGCCCGCCCCGCCGGCCCTGAGGGGCCGGCTCGCCTAGCCGGCGTCGATGAAGCCCAGGCTGGACGAGACCCTCGAGTAGACCGTCGGGGCGGCCGGCAGGCCGCAGAGCGCGCCACCGTAGGAGACGGTCCCGACCTCGACAGGGCCCGTCGCCGTGTCCGCCACCAGCGGTCCGCCGCTGTCGCCTGAGCAGGCGGAAGTGTGGATCTTGAACCGGCCTGGCTTCTTGCGGCGCGCCCCCAGCGCGCAGATCATGCTCTCGGGCGCGAACAGGTCCCGCGTGTACGCCTTCAGGCAGCGCCTGTCGGTCCGAGACTGCTCGATCGTCGCCTTCAGGAATCCCGAGAGGTGGGTCCCGAAGGGGTTGACCGCCCCAAACCCCGCTACGCGCAGCTGCCCGCCGGCGAAGGTGGTCGCGGCGTCCTGCTCCGGCGTCGCCAGTGCGATCGGGGTGACGCCGGCCGGCTGGGCGAGGTTGAGCACTGCCACGTCGTGGAGGCCCGTCTGCTCGAAGTCGGGATGGACGCGCCCAGAGACGACCCCGATCGACTGCCCGACGGACGTATTGCGAAGGGTCGGCCGGCCGACGATCACCTGGAACCTGGCGAGGTTGAAGCCGTCGACGCAGTGCCCAGCCGTGAGGACCTCGGTGGGAGCGATCACCGACCCGCTGCAGTGCATGCGGCCCTTGCGGAAGATCGCGACCGCGAACGGCCACTGAGCCGGGTTTGCGTGGCCGCCGCCGACGATCGATGCACGCGCCCGCGGAGCGGCCGGAGCGGCGGACGGCAGCGCGCCGACTGCCAGCGTGGACACGCAGACGAGTGCGGCGATCAGGCTGCGGCTTCGGCGGCTCAGCTTCATCTGTCTCCTCTCCGACCCCTGCTCAGTCGAGCCCAAGCTCGTGACGGTAGTGGCGGGCGTACTCGTCGCGCTTCTCGAGCACATTCTCCACGTAGTTGCGGGTCTCTGGGAAGGGAATGTCGTCGAGGCTCAGGTTGGAGCCTCCCCAGGCTGCCACGTTGGTCTCCCCCGCGTTGTACGCGGCCAACGCGGCGATCTCGTTGTCCCCGAATTTCTGAAGCAGGTAGTGGAGGTAGAAGGTCCCGTAGCGAATGTTGATGTCGGGGTCCGAGAGATCATCGAACTTGAATGTCTGGCCTCCACTGAGGCTCTCGATCACCCGCGCGGTGCTGGGCGTGATCTGCATCAGGCCACGCGCCCCGGCATGTGAGGTCTGGTCTCGGAAGCGCGACTCGCTGTAGATCACGGCCGCGATCAGGTCCGGGGGCACGTCCTTCTCGGCTGCCTGCTGGCGAATGATGTCCTCGTGCTGGAGCGGCAGGGTGACCTCCTCCAGCGTGCGCTGGAAGCGATCGCTGTTGGCGAGCAGAAACCCGCCGAGCGCCCCGACGACCAGCGTCCCGGCGATCACCCTCGCGCGCCGGCGACGCTGGGAGCGCTTCTGCGTCCGGGTACGGGTCGTCCGCCGCTTCTTCGAGCGGGCGCTGCTGGCCCGCGAGCCCGAGCGCGCGGATCGCGCGGAGGCGCTGGGGCTCACCCACCGCCCCCCTTGCGCAGTTGGCCGACCAGCTGATTCACCTGTCTATCCAACTCCTCAATGGAGGCATCGTTGCGGATGACGTGGTCGGCACGGCGCTCCTTCTCACCCTGATCCAGCTGACGCTGCTCCCGTCCGGCCAGTCCCGCGTGGTCGCGCTCGCGCAGGCGGGCGTCTCGGATCTCATCGCCGGCGACGACGGCCACGGTCGCGTCGAAAGCATCCTCCATCGCCGCCTCGAAGAGCAGGGGGATCTCGACGACGGCGACCTCGACCTCTGGTCCAAGCGCCTGACGCCAGTCGAGCACGTGGGCCCCCACCCGCGGGTGCATGACGCTCTCCAGCCAGGCGAGCTCGCCGCGGTCCTCGAAGACGATCTCTCCCACCCTGTTGCGGTCGATGGCGCCGCCGGGCGCGACGTCCTCGCCCCAGCGCTCGACCAGAGCGGCCTTGATTTGATCGTCGTCCAGCAGGTCATGTGAGACCCGGTCCGTCGACAGGGTTGCGGCGCCCGCGCGCTCAAAGGCGGCGAGGGTCTCCGACTTCCCGGCTCCGATGCCTCCCGTGAGGCCTACGAAGCGGGTCAATCCTGCGTGGGAGGTGCCTCCTCGGCGGGTGGCTCTTCGGCCGGAGGCTCCTCGGTCGGGCCCTCCGACGGAGCCGCGTCGGGGACGATCTCCTCGGGCGGCGCCTCGGGCGCGACCTCGGCGGCAGGCTCCTCGGCCGGAGCGGCGGGCTCTGGCTCCGGTGCCGCCTCGGCCTCAGGCGCAGCGGCCTCAGCTTCAGCCGGCCCAGCCTCTCCCTCGGCGGGCGGTGCCAGGTCCTCCGGCGGCTCGGCGTCCTCGATGACGACGTCATCGCTCACCTCGCGCGTGGGCAGCTCCTGGCCCTCGACTCGCTTCACGCTCAGGGAGAGGCGGCGACGGGAGTCGTCCACCTCGAGGATCTTCACCTGAAGCTCATCGCCCGGCCGGACGACCTCCGCGGGGCTCTCGACGTGGTGCTGCGCAAGCTCGGAGATGTGGACGAGGCCCTCGACCCCAGGAAGGATCTGGACGAAGGCACCGAAGGCGACGATCTTGGTCACCTTGCCCTCGACGACGTCCCCCTCCTTGTACTCGTTGAGGACCTTCTGCCACGGATCCTCCTGGGTCTGCTTCAGGCCGAGGGAGATGCGCTGGCGATCCTGATCGATGTCGAGCACCTTGACCTGCACCGTGTCGCCGATCGAGACGACCTCGGACGGGTGGTTGACGTGGCTCCACGAGAGCTCCGAGATGTGGATCAGGCCGTCGATGCCCTCGAGGTCGACGAAGGCGCCGAAGTCGACGATGTTGGAGATCTTGCCCTCGACGACCTGGCCGGACTCGAGCTTGCCCAGGATCTGCTCGCGGACCTCCTTGCGCTCCTCCTCGAGGACCGCACGGCGGGAGAGCACGACGTTGTTGCGTGAGCGGTTGAGCTCGATCACCTTGCACTCGAGCTTCTGAGCCATGAACTCGTCGAGGTTCTGGACGCGGCGGATGTCGACGAGGGAGGCGGGCAGGAAGCCTCGCACGCCGAGGTCGAGGATCAGGCCGCCCTTGACGACCTCGATCACGGTGCCCTCGACGGGCTCGCCGGAGTCGGCCGCCTTCTCGATCCGGCGCCAAGCCTTCTCGAAGCGGGCGCGCTTCTTGGAGAGGATCAGGCGCCCCTCCTGATCCTCCTTGGTCAGGACCAGGGCGTCCACGTCCTCGTTGAGCTCGACCTCCTCGGCGGGGTCGACCGATTTGCGGATCGAGAGCTCGTTGGAGGGTATGACCCCCTCGGACTTGTAGCCGATGTCCACCAGGACCTCGTCCTGGTCGATGCGCACGACCTTGCCGCTCACCACGTCGCCCTCGTTGAAGGGATGGATCGTGGCGTCGTAGTTCGGAACGAGCTTGCCGTCGACCTCGATCATGAAGTCGTCGGGGCTGGCGGCGCCGTTGCCGGTGCTCTCCGGCTGCTCCGTCGCGACCTCGGTCTGCTGCTCGGCTTCGGTGGTTGTGTCCGTCTCGGGCACGGCCGCACAGTGTACGCAGACACATGCCGTCCGCACGGTTTCGCCTGACCGGCTTCCACTACCTTTGCGAGCGATGCCGAAGCGCCAGACCAAGCGCGGCGACGAGCGCACGCCGCTGAGCGGAAGCTACGACGTGATCGTCTGCGGCGCAAGCTTCGCGGGCCTGACGGTGGCGCGGCAACTGGCCGGCTCGGGCGCACGAGTGCTGGTCCTCGACCGCTACGAGATCGGCGAGCGCCAGACATCCGCCTGCGGGGTGCCGACGGCCTGGCTCGAGGCAATGGGCCTCGAGGGCTCGGCCCGCCAGGAGTTCGGCGAGCTCGTCGTTCACACACCCCGCGGCACCTCGCGCTACGAGCTGCCCTGGACCTTCTCCACGTTCGACTACCGCGAGCTCTGCGAGCTGCTCTGGGTGCAGTGCGACGCCGAGTTCGAGACCGCCAAGGTCAACGGGCGCACCGGCGAGACCGTCCACACCGATCGCGGGGACGTCGCCGCGCCTCTGATCGTCGACGCGCTCGGCTGGCGGCGGATCCTGGCCTCCGACGGCGGCTACCAGCCGCCGGACGCGCCCCTCTCACGCGGACTCGAGGTTCACCCCCACGGCGGCGGTGAGGACCTCGAGGTCTGGATCGACCGGCGCTACGTGCCCGCCGGCTACGGCTGGAGCTTCCCGGCACGCGACGAGCAGCGAATCGGAGTCGGCTCGTTCGATCCGCGCTTTCACGTCAAGGACACCACGGTCCTGCTCGCCGACGATCTGGAGCGCCCCGCCGTCCGCTACCAGGGCAACTGGATCCCGCACAAGCTCCGGCGCGGCACCGAAGACGGGATCTTCTTCGTCGGCGACTCCGCCGGGCACTGCATCCCGCTGACGGCCGAGGGCATCCGGACCGCGTTCTACTTCGGGATCAAGCTGGGCGACGAGCTGCGGGCCGTCGTCGCGGGCACGCAGGACCGTGAGGCCGCGCTCGGCAGCTACGCGGAGTTCGTCGACGCGCACGAGTGGAAGTTCCGCTGGATGCTGCGGGCCCAGAAGATGCTGCCGAAGCTCTCGCCCCGCATGCAGCGGGCGGTGATCCGCGCCTGCGGTCGCAAGCGCTTCGTCGACTGGGCCT